>CAVOVW010000011.1:0-209643 GCA_963699945.1 Terriglobia bacterium | reverse complement strand
ACCACTGGCGGCACGAGCCCGCTTGGTACGCGGTCCGGGAGGGCAAGACCGGCCATTGGCACGGCGGCCGCAAGCAGGACACCGTGTGGGAGGTTGCGAACTTGAACCCGTTTGGTGGCAAGGAGACTACGGAAAACGAAGTCACCGGGCACGGTACTCAAAAGCCGGTCGAGCTCATGCGTCGCCCAATTCAGAATCACACGCGTAAAGGCGAGGCTTGTTACGACCCGTTCCTCGGTAGCGGGAGCACCCTAATCGCGGCCGAGAGTTGCAGGCGAGTCTGCTACGGGATCGAGCTTGATCCTATATATGTCGACATGGCCGTCCATCGCTGGCAACGGTACACGGGACAGAAAGCAATGCTTGACGGTGACGGACGAACATTTGAGGAGATCGAGGAAGAGCGGAAGAGTGGCTCTCGCGGCCCCCGGTTGTTGAAGGCGGGTACGAAATGACCGGGCACGGATCGAAATTCGATCGGATGAAGGACGAGGCGATCGCCGCGCTGCTGTCGCACAAAAGCATAGAAGAAGCGGCGTGCGCTATCGGAGTCACTGCCAATACGCTCTCTCGGTGGATGAAGGAAAAGGAATTCTTAGAAGGTTTGGAAGGAGCTAAAAAGCTGATGTATTCCGAAGCTATCGAGCGACTACGTGAGGGGTCAGGGGCCGCAGCCAATACGATATTGAAAGTCATGATCGATCCGAACGCCCCACCATCAGCCGGTTGAAGGCTGCGGAGATCGTCCTGACAAAGCTGAAATTACAAAAGACTTCGAACATCGCTTGGCGAAGATCGAAGCACTTCTGCAATTGTCGTTGAGATCGCCGACGCCTTCACTGGACGCGGGACGGTCGAAACCCACCCCCCTCCTCGAGTTGCCTGCAGCGACACCGCAGATCGCAGCAGGGACCGGCGATCCGGCTCAAGACCAAGACGAGCGGGAGGAACTCGCGTCATGACCGACAAACCTCAGGCAATCGCCGAAGAATTGGCCGAGTCGCCCAGCAGCCGAATCTCGGCGCCTGAGATCGCCAGGCGACTGAATATCGGTCGTCTGACGGTCTACGCGATGTTGGAGCAGGGAATTATCCCCGGCCTCCGCCTGGGACGGCGTTGGATCGTCACTCGCCACGCCTATCTGGAATGGGAGCGCACCTGCGGCGCGCAGGCCCCGACTGGACTTCGCCGGCCACCAGAGCTAGTTGTGTGACTGAATGCCGGTTTTCAAACGAAAATACGAATCGGGTAAGACGGTTTGGCGCTACCTATTTAGTGGGCCGGGCGCGACCCGTGAAAATCGCCGACTGGTCGGTGAAGTCGGGTTCGCCAGCAAGCAGGAAGCGATCGACGCCGAGGCGAAGCGCCGCGCAGAGGAACTGCAAAAGTTCGAACTCGCCAAGCGCGGCGGTAGTACGATCGCGGCGGCGCTGCCCACCACACTAGCGATGCTATTCCAGGAATTCTTTCGCCAGCACGCCGAAGAGAAGCTGCGCCGAAACCGTCGAGCGTTACCGGGAACTGGCGGCCTACCTCGCCCCGGAATTGCTGGCCATGCCGCTCGGAGAAATCACGCCGCTCCATTTGAGCCGCGAATGGAACCGGCTTCTGAAATCTGGTGGCCACACTCGCAAGACCAAGGAAGCCCGGCCCCTCAGCCGGAAAACGGTCCGGCACATCGCCGGTCTCACATCGTCCGCATTCGGGCGTGCTAAGCGATGGGGTCTAGTTGGTGACAACCCGGTGACATATAGCGAGCCGCCCGTTCCGAAGAAGCATCGAGGCATCGCGCTCACTCCGGCGCAACAGGTTTTGGTTTTCGAGTCGGCAACTGGTCCGTGGTGCATGGCGACATTTCTCGAAGTCGCCGCGGCCACGGGCGCACGGCGTGGTGAACTGCTCGCGCTGCGGTGGTCGGACATTCAGGATGGCCGTGCCGTTATTTCGCGATCGATCACGCAAACGAGGCAAGTGTTGGAATTTAAGGATACGAAAACAGAGAGGCCGCGGGATCTCAAAATTCCGGCGTCAGCGCTGGCGGCTCTCCAGGTCCATCGCGCACAGCAAAATAAGTTTCGCTGTGAATTCGGATCTACCTATCGGGCTGATCTGGATTTGATCTTCACCAACCCGGACGGCGCACCGCTGCGCCCGAATTCGGTGTCATCAGCAGTTTCGTTGCTGTTTCGCCGCCTCGATCTTCCCAAAGGCGCGAGTCTCCACTCCATGCGTCATAGCCACGGATCGCACTTGCTAGCGCACGGCGTGCCGCTGCCGGTAGTGTCCGAACGTTTGGGGCACTCATCTGTGCGGACAACAGCGGACGTGTACGCCCACGCGATCAAAGGCCAGGACGATGAGGCAGCGCTGCGATGGGACGAATTTCAGCGGCGGGGAGCGGAAGGTCACTCGGCGAGAAATCTCCAATAATGATGTAACTTGTCGCCGGGTTCGAATTGATTGATATCCACGCCAGCTATTTTAGAGCTCTACCGCCGCTCTGCGGCAGGTAGCATTTGACGACGAGCCGAGAGCGGCCGAGTGCTGTGAATTAGCCCTTCGCGATTTCACTATTTCGGTGAAGGCGATGAAGTAACCACGCGATGGACCCACCGCCGGATTCGACCTGGTTGACGCGACCCGCCGGGGGTCATACAGGCCAATTTCTAAGGAGAAACACTCGCACTTTCAAGCGGTTAGGATCGGTTTGCATTCGGAGACACTCCTCCAATCAATTTTGAAAGATCGAGCCAGCGGCTCGATCGCGAATCGGGCCAACCAGCTTTACCGAGACCGCTTAGCCTAGAAAGGATCCGAGAATGTTGCCCACGATCCCTTGGCAAGCCTTCCGACAATCGGGTTGCATCAGCACCACGAGTGCCAATCCAACCAAGAGGATTTTTTGTTCCTTAGTCATGGATGCATTCTACCAATTCGGCCGGTCTTATTTTCGCCGGGCAGGCGCCATTATTCGGAGCCGATGCGCCTGGCACGGCCTTTCCTTCAGAATTCAGGCAAGGGATTGGCGGCGAGGAACGCCGCCGCCATCGCGCTATAGGGCATATCGGGCCGTGTCGCTACTTCCACAAAAGTCCGCCAGAGGACTGTCCATTTTTGGGAGCCAGAATCCGAGTTATGCATCAGATCAATGGACATTTGTCGGGCTTGGCGAAGCTCTTCCAAACGTCTCAGGCGCAACTCGTGCGCCGGGCTGTCAAGACCCAGAACCTCGATCGTTTTGCGCCCAAGATCAGTGAGACCTTCTGGCACTTCCATGTGGAATGTAATATGGTCGGCAGGGTTCACGTTCCCATCTGGCTTCAGGATCGCCGGGATTTCGTTCTCGATACGCATGCGATGATGTCTCGCGCGTGTCGCTGGATCCTCGATCGGAAACACGTCGCTTTTGTTACTCGAGTTGCAAAAAAAACAGCTGAGCAAAAGGTTATCCCAGCTATAGGCCAACCAATAGTATCCCGGCCAAATTGGTTCTTCCCCCACCCCCTGGCGAGAACTCGATTTGGGTCGCCAATGTTCCACATGAGAATGAGCGTAGGGCTTTGGAATCACGGTCTCGCAATAGCAGCACTTACCGTGATGGCAGGCCTCGAGCGCTTGCTTGACTGCATCCGCTGCGTAGATTGATCTGCGAATTTCCAAACTATGCGATCTGGTCTGATATCGCTCCGGATTTGCATCGTAGGCCTCGCATAACTGTTTGGCATGTTCCTCGCCGGCAGAAATAAGGCCAGATGGAGGAGGACCCTTGTGAATTGCGATCACCGTCCTATACCTTCCGAATATCCTTTACGAATTCCTTCATCAGATCCTCGAAGCTCTGTGCCCCCGGCGAGCTTGCAGTGGGGAGAGACGCAACAAATTCATCCAACTCCCGCAGGCGCGCCTCTTGCTGAGGTGAGCGGTTGGTGTTCCGTATCAGCAATAATCGTTCGCCGAGCTTCGCCTCGGCGTCTTGGCTCCGATCGGAATCGAACTCAAAGAGCTCGCTGGCTAGTAGCTGATCATAACGCCACTCGCGCCTCGGGATTGGGCGATTCAGGACCTGGGCTTCGCTACCGGTCCACCGTACGACCGCTACGGTCCCGCCTTCTGAGAGCGTCTCCTGAGCAGTAACCGGACTATGAGTGGTCGCGATGAACTGAACCTTAGGAAAATGGTCGAGCAGATGCCGACGCAGTTTTCTCTGCCACCTAGGATGTAAGTGGAGATCGACCTCGTCAATGAGTACTATCGCGCTCTCGCGAAGAGGCTCGGAGCTTTGGGGAAAAGCGTCGAAAAGCCGCCAAGCCAAATCGACAGTCCAAGCGAACATTGCCTGGTAACCAAGGCTGAGATCCGTAAGCGGCGTCACTCCGGAGGGCGTTCGCACGTGAATGCCGCATTGATCCGGCTCGCGTCCAGCGATACGTGGTCCACGAATTTCAATACCTTCGGGCGTGAGATCCGGCAGCAACGACGCAACGACGGTTGTAAGTGCCTTTAGCCGCAGTGCATCCTGCCCTTGCGGCCCAAGTGGATCGCTCTTCGCGGCGTGGTCCAGCTTTTCTATAATTTCTTCAGCGTCATACAGATCTATGGCATCCGAAAAAAGAGAAGCCGTGGCGTCACGAGATGCGACGGCTGCGAGATTGCGATGACCGACATGGCGGCCAGCTCCGTAGCCGATGACTAACGGACCTTCCGACTTGAGCTCATGGGGCGCCGCACTGAATTGCACATCTCTTAATTCTTTTGTCGTGCCACTAGCCTCAACTCCGACCTCCAACGTGACACCACTGTCAGTCACAAGAACCGCCGCCATTGTAGCCGTCACGTTTCCATTTCGCCGGATAAAGCGAACAATCTCGTCGTTTTCGTGAGTCGAAAGTTCGGCCTTTGACAACGTCGGATTCCCAGCATCAGTGGAGTCCTTGATCGCTGCCTCATCAAATGCTGGAATCGGACGCATCACTGCGAGAGCCTGCATCAACGTCGTCTTGCCGACCCCATTCTCTCCGAGAATCAGATTCCAGCGGCTGACGGCGTTGCACTCGTCCACGAATTCAAGGGATTGCGAACTGGCAAAGGCGCGTACATTCTCCAATCGCAGAGATCGGAAGTGCATCGCATCAAATGGTTTCGCCTCGCCGGACATGTATTAAACAGTCTCCTGTGGTAGTTGTCAGACTATCAATTGCGGACGCTGAAGCGCATTTTGGACCGCTACAATGTCGACCGGGACAAAAATGCCCCGAGAACGATGCAAAAGAATCGCATCGCAGGCTCCATGGTATCTCATTGGTGCGTTAGACTCGACGCGCCATCATGCTCGCTAGGCATAGACGAACTGAAGATTCCGAATACTCGCAATTACATTTTCTCGCTGGTATGTAAGCGAATGGTGAATTATCAGGTTCTCGGGGGTCTTCTGTCGCCCATGTCTTGTAGCCAAAATTTGATCGTTGAAAGAATCGCTTTTTTGAGCTCTATATATTACTGATATCAAATGCCTTGCGTCTCGTTGATTTTCTATGTTCGAGAAGGTACACTTGGCTAGGTTTCACTTTACGTAGACGCTGCAATAGAGCCAATTCAAAGGAGTAGCTAAATGGAGTACGTTTCTTCCGAACGATCTAAAGACACGGCCACATCGGAGCGGATGTCCGAACGCTCGCCGCTTCCAAAGCCGCTTCGTGATAGTGCCGCACTCCAGCGGCTCATGGACGAGGTGCGCTACGAAGCCGCGAACGGTTCTTCGATTGCGAACGGATACGACCGCGCACATAATCGCCACAACCGATAGGCCTCGACCAAGCTGAAGGACCGGCATGCAACTCGACACAATCCTATTAAAGGTGGCGTCGCGCTGCAACATTAACTGCAGCTACTGCTATGTCTATCAGCAAGGCGATATGAGTTGGCAGGGCATGCCCAAACACATGTCCGCCTCCACTGTTGAGAACGTGATTCGGCAACTGGCTGCGTTACACGAGGACCAGGAGCATCCATTTGCCGTCATTCTTCACGGGGGCGAACCCTTCTCCTCCCCGAAACCTTCTTCACGCACTGCTCCAGGGTCTTGCTGACCACCTACCTATGGCTTGCAGCCGGGCCATCCAGACGAATGGAACGCTTATCGATGACGACCTGCTCGAATTGTGCCTCCGCACCCATACGACCCTTTCCGTTAGCATTGACGGTCCCGCAGACGTACACGATTCTTTTCGTATTGCATTCAATGGCGAAGGTACCTTTGGGCGAGCTGTCGCAGGGATTGATCGTGTTCGACGACACCCAGAAGCCTCTCGGCTTCTGACCGGGGCGCTCTGCGTAGTCGATCCAACCTCGAATCCGCAGAGGATTTACGGTTTTTTCAAATCGTTAGCTGTTCCTAGCGTCGATTTCCTTTTCAAGGACGGGAATTATGCGAAGCTCCCGCCTGGAAAGGCTGCAATTGAGTCCACAGAATACGGAGGCTGGCTTGCCGCAATTTGGGATTGCTATGTCGTCGACCCGAATCCGCCGCGTATCCGCATCCTTGACGATTGGGGGCGGCTTTTGTTGGGAGGAGTCTCGGTGAAGGAGGGCTGCGGACAAAGAACCTATGGCATTGCTGTAATAGACACCGATGGAACGATCACAAAGAATGACACGCTGAAGAGCATGTACGATGGCGCCGATCGTTTTGCGAAGGGGTGGTCTATTTCGAATACGCGGCTTTCCGAAATCTCTTCCTCGCCTGAGTTCGTGCGCTCCGCTGAGCTCCAGCATCCAACCAGCCCCGTTTGCCAAAAGTGTGCGTTACTGCCCGTTTGCGGAGGTGGCATGCCACTGTCAAGATGGCATCCTAAGACGGGCTTGGCAAATCCGTCTATCTATTGTGCCGACTATCAGCTGGTAATTGGCCACATGCACGGAATACTCCGGGAGTACAGTGAACCCTCTTGATCTTTCCGCGGCCGTATCTCGGTCCCGGCCTTTTCCTTGCTTTACAGCGGAAGCTGTCGTCTCCGAGGATCTCGAACAAGCATTGCTGTCGTGGTTCGAGTCTGAAGCCCCCTGGCAACTTGCCCTTAGGGATTTCTACGAACAATACGAATTCGACTTCCGAGACGTCAACCTACCTATGAATCTGAGGCCACTATTGTCCGATTCCACGGTTGGACAACTTCGACAGAGCGTTGGAGCGCTGCTAGGAGCTTCACTAAAGCCACAAGTCGACATCTCAGCACACAAGATGAATAAGACGCAAAGAATCAGAATTCACAATGACGCAAGACCGGACGGCGAGACCCACCGCTTCATAATTCAGCTCAACCGGGAGTGGGATGAGGCAAACGGTGGCTTATTAATGCTATTTCGGGGCTCAGATGTCGAAACACTGGATGAAGTCATACTTCCCACCAGCCGGTCAGGGTTTGGTTTCGAAATTTCCGAAGGATCCTATCACGCGGTAAGTCAAGTTCATAAAGGCGATCGCTACACGATGGTGTTTTCGTTTTATGCTGACTGCTCCCGAGCTTAATCCCGCCGATCTTGTTCCGCCAACTATCAAGCCCCTGTCGGCCATTCTCCGCTCGCGCCGCGAACATACGCTTCGTGAGCGTGACTCGCTTACTCGAGAAACCTACTCCACGGAGCGCTTCCTCTCGGGTTTGGCAGATCAGAATTCTTCAATTTTGAGCTCGATTCACGTCGGCAGCGGGAAGCTGCTCTTCATCGAAGCGAGCAGTCCTGCACTGCAACGTTACGCGGCGGAACGTGGCCTTCAACTCGCTGATGATGTGCGCCGTTGTGAGGCCGTTGAGCTCGCGAAAGCCGCGGTTTCGGAGGTCATTGAGCCGTATCCGTTTTTATGCTCGGCCATTTCCGAACTGGCGTGGCGCTGCCACATAATCATTGCGAAAGACGATGATTACGACACAAGCTTCAGTGATCCCGCCATTCCTTTTTCTATTTTCATTTCCGCCCCGAATCGCAACGATCGCAGTTCTGTCATGCGCGTAGCTGAGAACCTGATACACGAGACGATGCACTTGCAGCTCACGCTTTTTGAGGAGTTGTTTCCGCTTGTAAATTCCGAGTCAAACTGGTCGGTATATTCGCCATGGAAACAACAGGCGCGGCCAACACAAGGCGTCCTGCACGGCATTTACGTTTTTTCCGTCCTCCGGTGGATGTGGCAGCAAGTTTCGCGCACTGCCCAAAGCAAGATAGACCGAGATTTTGCTCTTCGCCGCATCGTCGAGATCGAGAAGGATGTCTCCGCGACTCAACTTCTCAGAGAATCCCCGGCGATTACGGAAGCAGGCCGTCGGCTACTTCACATACTCTTGGTGGGGTAGGACGAAGGCAGCCCCTTGCTTCGATACCAGTGATGGTGGACAGAGGCGGCGATCATGAAGTGTGAACACCGCGGCGAACCTCTGTCGCACCGAAGTGGGACCTTGCGTGAACACAGAGTGCCTCCTTGCATAGGGCCTTAAAGTGCGAAAATTCTGCGCCAATTGGTTTGAGTGATCAGCTCGAAATGGACCGACGGAGACTCACTTGCCGTACACAGTCTCGTCCTATTTTTCGTGGCCGTCCCGTCGTGTTGAGGGAACAATGACACCGAATTTTCGTGTTTCGCTTTGCGGCCGGGCAGCCCCGAACAGCGGCTTGACATTGATTTTGACGGGATCTGGCTCGCGATGCCACTGAATATGCAGGTTCCCGTCGGCAACGTAGGTATCGATTCCTCGGTAACCCGGTCGATGTAGGAGACGGCGCTGGCGATGGCGTTGAGATCGCGCTCGTTCAAGAGTCGGTGGATGAAGTAATTGTGGGCTTGCGAGGTGATCGTTGGTGAAATGTCATTCGGCCGTTGACTGGCAATCGTCACAAAGACGCCAAATTTGCGGCCTTCTTTTATGATCTCCTCGAACGTCTCCAGACGATAATCCTTCCAACTCTCCGCCTCGCGAAATGACTCCGTCGAAAGAATATTGTGCGCCTCGTCGATCACGATGCTGAGACACCCGCCTTGTCCCGTCTCCTTTTGCTCTCGGTAGAGCTTCTTCGCCAGCAGCAGTGGCAAGGTCTTCTTCATCTCCAGATTGACATCAGACAGGCTGACAACGACAACGTTCCTTTGCCAAAACGGCGCATCGCTGTCCATATCGAAAATCTTGTCGATGTCCCCTTTTTTTGCCTTCAACCTGTTAATCACGGGGGCTATGTGCTCGTTTTGGGCTCGATTCGCGAGAAGATCGTAGATCAATTGCAAATACAAAAACACGATGAGCGTGGAGAGCAGACTATCTCCGAGCCGGAATGTGTCGACGTGTTGATAGAGAACCGTGCCAGGAATGCTCGCAGGGTTCTGCGCAAGGAAGGCGCCATTCGGCCGAATGCGGAATTCGCTGCATGTGTTGTGCCAATCCAAATCGGAGGCGATATCAACCGGATTGCCTTCCGCGTTTTCGCTGGGCAATATTTCCCTGAAGTAGTCCAAGATCAGGAATGCCCGTAACTTATCGCTCATCTGCAGAACTTCGCGAACACGGCCGCGTAGGACATTCTTCAGGTATGCCGAGGGGTCTCCGTCGTCTCCATCGATCACTTTTCGATAGAACTTGACTGCCCGGCTTAAGAAGGGCTTCTGTGTTTTCTCGGTCGCGTCTGCGAGGATCGATAGAACCTCGATGTTCAGAAGAGCATCATCGTTCATCGGAATCTTGTCGGCACCATCCTGTCGCGTGGATAGACTGTAAACTTTCTTGTTGGGTGTTATGCATTGAGGTCCGACGTATTCCCCGTTGAAATCCAGGCATCAGAATGCGCGCGTTCTCCGAGAAGGCTCCGGCATTTCGCTCAGTCAGAACGCGGACAAATTCCTGATAGAGATATGCCAAGGTATTGGACTTACCGCTACCCGTGTTGCCAAAAATTGCGATGTGACTGTTGAACAATCCATCGACGGGGAGCTCAATATCGAAACCGTGCCCTTCGATACTGGCGATCACAACAGCGGGAGAGTCGTCTTCGCGCACAAGATTGTGGACGCGCCGGATCTTCTCTCAGGCGTTACGATGTAGGCCTCGTTCCCGATGAGCGGCAACTCTTTCATCCCGCCGGTGAAAATCCCGCGCTCGTCTAAATATCCAGCGAGCGCCACGGTAAGAACGCGCTTGTTCCTGTTCAGGGTCTCGAATGCCTTACCTGTGGCCTGGGATAGTCTTCCTCGATCTTTTCCCCTTCAACGCGACCGATCAGGCTTAGAAAACCCTTGCGGATCTCGATATAGCTGTTCGACAGAGATGTTGCGGAGGATGTCGCCATTGAAAAACATGTCGGAAAGATTCTTATTCTTGTCCACTAACACATAGATTTTTCGCCCATCGACCCCCGCGACCTCGCCGATTCTCAAAACCGCGTCCTGAGTGAGCTTGGCTACGCTCATTTTGTTTTCTCGTTGAAGTCCGGCAAGATGCTGCGTAACACCGCATTGAAGCGAACGAAGTCGATGTTTGTGGCGGAGCCAGGCGCAATGATGTCGACGTTGTTTGAACCATCAAATCGCTCCAGCAGGCTCTCCCGATCCGTCTCGCTGAATGCGAATGCGACGAGCTTCAGGGTTGGATTCTTCAGAGCGCGCTTGGTGATGCCGAGTATGTGCGAGTCACCGAAGGAGAATCCAAAAGAAATGAGCAGCGTTCCCTCGCGGTCCAGCTCATTGTTAAAAATCCGGAGAAGTTCGTAATAAGTGCCGTCCATCAAGGTTGCGTGGAACTTCTTCGCTTCCGGCAAAACCATCGCATAGGCGTCGACGAATGTCTTTACCTCCGCCGCCGTCTTTCCGGCTGCCAAAGGCGGCGTGTCCCGGACGGAGAACAGTACGCAGTCCCCGTCCTTCTTCCAAGATAGGGAGCCGTGCAGTTTGATCAAATTGATGCTGGGAATATCGACCTTGTAGTTATAGAGATTCCCCGTGTTTGAAGTCGACGTGAAGAAGGTTCGCGAGGAAAATTCTGCTCGCCCCGAAAGGCTCGGCACCCGGCTGAAGCCGTCGTTCAGCCGCATTGCGGGATAGGAAAGCGACGCCTGTTCAATAAACAGGTCATAGTTGGTCGTGAAGATGGTAGCTTGCTTTGGCAACAACGAAGTGCGTCGTTCTCGAAGGATGGCTTCGATAATGCCGAGGTACTCGGTGTAGTTTGCCACAGTGGAGGTGATCGCCATATCGCTGGTGCCTACGATCAAACTATTGGTCGGGACTTGAATGGCAGCTAGGAAATCGTAGAGCTTTAGATAGGCCCCGTCTTCGTCGCCTGCTTCAAAGAGAGAGACGATCTCTGCCTCCACCGCGCCTGCTGTGGGAATTGCCGGGTACGAGGCGCCCGATCCAATCAGAAAATTGAGGTGGGCTGACTGGATGGATCGGGCGAGGTTTTTGCGAAAGTCTTCCTCCGCTGTCTCGAGATTCAGCGCATGTGCCATTTTCCTGTCGTCCCTCGGGTTGCTTGACATTGTCGCCCACAACCAACATGTTTTCAATCATATTAGGATATATGGGGCGACTAACAGATCCCACGAATCTCTCTTTTACTTTAGGCTTAGTCCCCGAGGCCCCGCGCGGGGCGGTCAGGAAAAAGGGGGTGCTTGTAGCCGAAGCGGCATGCCACTCGCAAGTTGAAACCGGCCCAGCGCCACGAGTCTTGCCCCGCCGGGCATCCGGATCGCGTCGATCCCCAGCGGCCCCCCGTTGAAAAACGCAAGCATTCGAATGCAAGACTCTTAATCGCTAGCCAGTGGCCTTCGCTTCGATTGCGAGCCTCTAGCCGTCAAGCCCTAACCCGATAATTTTCGATGCGCGTGCTGCCCTGTGCTGCCCTGCGGCCCGTAAGTGTATGAGGAATTGGTAGCGCTAACGGGAATCGAACCCGTATTTAAGCCTTGAGAGGGCTCCGTCCTAACCGTTAGACGATAGCGCCGCGAGTTATAGGCAGCCAATTAATCTCGCGCAACTAATAACAGTATATCAGCGCGGTTTTAGTACGTTTCGATCGTTGGCGTTTCTGCCTGATGGGCGCGCGTGCGCAATCCGTAGTGATAAAAGATCGCTCCCGTCGCAAGGGTCACGACGGCGGCGAGCGAGATCCAGGGCTTCAGTTGCAGGCCCATCACCGTCATCCACAGGCCGACGATCAGGAAAACGACCGGGATCAAGGGATAGGCGAAGCTCACGACACCGAGCTTCTGCCAACCCGGTCGCCGCCGGAACATGAGCAGCGAAACAACGCTCATCACCGCAAAGAAATTCAGCGTGAACCCGATGTACTGCACTAATTGTGGAAACGGAGTCATCGTCAAAAGCATCGCACACACGCCTTGTGCCACGATGGCCGCCACGGGCGTGTGATACTTCGGATGCACTTTCGCCGCCGCGCTCAAAAACGCCTTATTCTTGGCCATTGCGTAGTACACGCGCGGGCCGATTGTGACCATTGCGTTCACCATCGACATGAGTGAAAGTGCGAGCAGTGCGCTGAACATGTCGGCCACTTGTGGTCCGAACAATCGCGAGGCGGCCAGTGCGCCCACTGCGAGCTCGCCCTTCATCACCTCGAGAGGCGCCGCGTAAATGAAGACGACGTTCAGCGCCACGTACAATGCTCCCACCAACACCGTGCCAACGGTCAGTGCGAGCGGAAGCGTGCGTGCCGGCTGCCGCAATTCCTCGGCGACATACGTGGCAGCGTTCCACCCGCTATAGGCGAAGTAAATCCAAAACAGGCTGATCGCGAACTGCGCGCTCAACGACGTCTTCGCCGTACGGGCCGCATTCAGGGAAAAGTTTCCCCACTCGCCGTTGCCCATCGTAAACGCCATGGCGATGAACGCCACCAGAACTAATATCTTTGCACCGGTCAGGACATTTTGCAGGCGCGCGACGCGCATAACTCCAAAAATGTTGATGATCGTGAACACCGCGATCAGGGCGCATGCCACCATCTGCGCGCCTCCGAACGACAGGGGCCAGTCACCCGAACCAAATAACACGTGCGCGTGTTCCTCATGCAGAGGAGGGAAGAAGTGGCCCAGGTAATCCGCGAACGCCAACGCGCCTGCGGCGATCGGCGCGGAGAACCCGGCGAAGAACGAAACCCAGCCCGTCATAAATCCCCATGTGGGACCGAAGGCTTGCGTCAGGTATACGTATTCGCCGCCGGAACTGGGCATGTTGACGCCGAGTTCGGAATAGCAAAATGCGCCGCACAGCGCGACGATGGCACCTACTACCCAGATCCACAGAACCAGCTTGGGAGATCCGAGATCGCCAGCCAGGAATCCACTGGTGGTGAAGATTCCCGTGCCGATCATGTTAGACACGACGAGCGCGGTTGCGCTCACGACGCCAAGCTGACGGAGAAGGGAAGGCCGGGAAGTAGACACTCTAATTTGGTCCGCGCTAAGTTTATTTTAAGCGTGCTCGTTCGGGCGCCGTACCTTTAGGCGTGCGGCTTCGCCCAGCGGTTACGCGCCGTGACACTTCTTGTATTTTTTCCCGCTGCCGCACGGGCAGGGATCGTTGCGGCCCGACTTGGCTTGCGGCGCTGCGGCTGAGGATGGCGCAGCGTGTTCGTCATGATGAACGTGACCATTATGGCTGTGCCCGCTGTGGTCATGACCTTCATGACTGTGTTCTTCTTCGTGAAGCTGCGCCGCGCGCTCGGCTTCAAATACCGGCGCGAGACCATGCAAGCGCAAACGTTCATCGAGCGCGAACTCCACCAAATCCGTCTCGTCTTCCGAGAGGTTCGCCAGATCGTCGATCTTGCGCAGCATTCCTTTCACGCGGCCGCGCGACGTCTCACCAGGCATGGCGAGCGCGTATGCGAATAGAGCATCTTCGCGTAGATCGTCGTAAGGCGCTTCGCCATCGAAGAACGTCGCGATTTTGTCGATTTGCGACGTGATCCGGAAATATCCCGCGCCGCGCAGCGCCTGCCGCAGCAGCAGTGGATCTTTATTTTCGGCGTTTGCGTTTTCGGCAACGCCGATGTCGAGATGACTGGCGAAGAATTTCGCGTAAGGCTGATGGAGCGAACGCCACATGGCTTCTAAAGCCCGAATGCGGCCCTTGCCGCCTTCCGCGTAGAGTGCCTCCAGCCCTTTGCGGACATCGTCGCGATCGGCGACCGCGTGCAGGCCTACGGCCGCGCCGCCACGCTCTTCCACCGCGCGCGATTGATCATCAAGCACGGCAATCATCTCTTCGCGAAGCTTCTTCGCCTCGCCTGTCTCATTGCCCACGGCGTCGCTAAGCGATGCCCATGCTTCCCCGCGCACCGGTGCCTCATCGTCGGCACGAGCCGCGTCCAGAAGCCCCTTGCGCGCCGCCCCACTCAATTCCTGATTGAAGAAACTATGGGCCGCCCCGGCGCGTACATCCGCGTCGGAAGATTTCAGTAGATCCAACCGGTCGGATTCCTCGAGCACATCGAACGGCGGCAGCGTGCGCTTGGGATATTCGACGTAAACGTCGAACGCCTCGGGTTCATAGTGCGGATCGGGCGCGTCAAGCTGCTCGATCGCGTAGCTGATTTCGCGCCGCAGTTCGGTGTCTTCCGGCGAAATTTCCACGAGCATTTTTTCGAGCGGCGCGCGAGCGGCGCGGTCGCCATATAATCCCAGGCAAAATGCGCCGTCGGCCGCGTCATACTCCAGGCGCTCGACCAACAGTGCGAGCACGCGCGGATCGCGCGCGCGCAACGTAGCGAGCACGAATGCAATGTCCGATCCTTGTTCCTCGCCCAGTTCCTGGTATAGCTTTAGCAGGGGTTCGACGGCATGTTTGCCAAAAGGGAGCAGCGCCTGAATGACGCCGTCGTCCACGTCGTCCGGTGCGCGCCGCACCATCCCCAGATAGAAATCGAGGATCGCGAGATTGTCCGCCGATAACTCCGCGCCGGGCTCGACGCGCGTGCGGTAGTGGCGGAAAAGATCCGCCAGCAGCGGATCCAGCTCAATTTTGAAATCGCGGCTTTGCTGTTCGTCGTGAGATTCCGCGGCGAAACGCAGAATCCCGGCAGGATCGTTTTGATCGAGTATGAGTTTAAGAAATCGTTGGTCGACGCCGACGCGCCCTCTGGCGGCATCGCGCAACAGTTCTTCGGTGATTGCCATGGCACCCTCTCAACCAGTGCGTCTTCGCTTGGCCTCTAGCGACGCTGGCCCTGGCGACCGGCCTCGGCCTTATTCCGCTTCGCGCACTACGTGAACCGGAACGTCTAGCGTAACGTCGCGATGCAGACGCACGGAGGCTTTGAAATCGCCGAGCTGCTTGATCGGCTCCTCCAGATGAACCTTGCGACGATCCACGTTGTAACCTTGCTTTTCGAGCGCGGCGGCGATATCGCCGGCCGTCACCGAACCGAACAGGTGATCGTTCTCGCCGGCTTTCTGCGTGATGGTCACCGAAACCGAGCCCATCATCTTGGCGAGCTCCTGCGCTTCCGACACCGCTTTGGCGTCGCGGCGCAAGTGGGCCTGCTTTTCCTGCTCCACGATCTTTTTGTTGGATTCCGTCGCGAGCACCGCCAGGCGCTGCGGCAGCAGAAAATTACGTGCATAACCGGAGGCGACCTTTACCAGGTCGCCGCGCCGGCCAAGCTTTTCGACTTCTTCTCTTAGAATGACTTCCATGACAGTTTCCTTATGCGTCTCTTGTGATGCGCCGGCGCCCTAGATCGACGTCGAGAACGGCATCAGCGCGATGTTGCGCGCCTGTTTGATCGCTTCCGCCAAACGCCGCTGGTGCGGCGCGCATACGCCCGAGATGCGTCGCGGCGTGATCTTGCCGCGTTCGGACATAAAGGAGTTCAACAAGCGAACGTCCTTATAATTGATGTCGTCGATCTTATCCACACAGAACCGGCACATCTTTTTGCGCCGGAAAAATTGTTTCTTCCCCGCCGTGGCCTTGTCGCCGCCTGTCGGCCTCTGCGACGCGCTCATCGGCCTTCCGCCTCTGGATTCGGCCATGGCTTACTCCTCCCCTTTCGGCAATCCGGGTGCCGGACCTGCGGGCACTGCGGCTGGTGCGAGCTCGGCCGGGGCCGCTGGAACAGGAGCCGCGGGCATCGCCGGAGCCACAGCCGCGGGCATCGGCATCGGCGCCGGTCTGCGTGCCGCGCGCTTGTCGCGAGCCTTCTTGCGCTTCTCGATTTTCTTCATCTTTTCGTCGATGCGCACGGTGATGAACTTGATCACCATATCGGTGACGCGCATGCGGCGTTCCACTTCATGCACCAGTTCCGGCGCAGAGCTGAATTGGATCAGCGTATAGTTTCCTTCGCCGTACTTCTGCACGCGATAGGCCAGCTTGCGCACGCCCCACTTGTCGACCTTGTCGACGGTCCCCTTGCCGTTGGTGATCAATCGTCTTGATCTGCTCGATAAAGCCGTCGACTTCCTCTTCCGAGGTGTCGGGCTTCAAGATGAACAACTCTTCGTAGACTCTCATTCTTCCTCTGTATTTAAGCCTTGGGCGCGACGGTTAAAAACCGCCATGGACTTTTCGACGCCATCAGCGAGTATGGATTCCACAGCCGCGGCTCCTCGCGTCGACCATTTCCTCCACTTCCTTCATTTGCGCCCGCCGGAACGGCGCGAGCACAAACTTGCTCCATCCCCGATCGGATGCCCTGGTTTCACAATGGGACGGATTCCCAACCGGACCCGCGGGAATCTCGCTGCGTCCCCAGGCTTCCGATCACGCTCTTCACTCCGTTGTGGCCCGCCGCCGAGCCTTTCGGCCTGATCCGCAACTCGCCCCACGGAACGTCGAGCTCGTCATACACCACAATCAAACGGTCGTGTGTTAATCCGTACCGTTCGAGCAGCCCCTTTACCGCCGGGCCGCTCAGATTCATGAACGTCTGCGGCTTGGCCAGCGCGACTTTTTTCGCGCGCATCGGTGCCTAGCCCCACCTTCGAAAAATTTTCTTTCCGCGTGACGCGAATCCCGTGCGATTCCGCCAGCCGGTCCATCACGAGAAAGCCCAGATTGTGCGGCGTATTCTCGTATTCCTCGCCCGGATTGCCCAGCCCGACCACCAGGAAATCGATCTGGTCCGCCATGTCCAGGATTCCTCGGGCTGGCCCCAGCTTTTCTCGCAGGTCCCTGGCCCCAGGCTATTTCTTCTTCTTCTCGTCGGCCGCGGCTTCTTCTTCCTTCTTGCCCTTCTTGATGACTTCGGGCTCGGCCGCCGCTGCCGGCGCTGCGCCGCTTCCGCCGTGCCGCCGGGCTCTGCTTCCACCTTCATCGCCACCACGTGCGAAATCACGGCTTCGCGGATTGCTCACCAGCTTGATCGGATCCGCCCAGCGGAATTTCGCCCGCGCGGATGTTTTGGCCGATCATCAGCTCCGACACCTCCACGATGAATTCTTCGGGAATCTCGTCCGGCAGGCACTCGATTTCGATTTCGCGCGTGATCAGTTCGTGCAATCCGCCCTGCAGCTTCACGCCCTTCGGATCGCCGTGCGTGTGCACCGGAACCTTGACGCGGATGCGCTTCGTCAGATCGATGCGCTTCAGGTCGACGTGCAGCAGCGTTTCCTTGATGGGATCGTTCTGCCAGTCGACGATCATGACGGGCGTACGTCTCGCCGCCCTTCACGGCGATGTCGAAAATCGTGTTGTGCCCGGTCTTGCTGTGCAGAATCTTGTTGATCTCTTTCGGATTCACCGCCACGGCGACGGCATTCGCCGCCCGCACCGTACAGCACCGCCGGAGCCGACCCGGCTACGCGCAGCCGCCGCGCTTCATTCTTGCCGCGCGTGTCGCGCGGTTCCGCAGCAATCGTAATGTCTTTTCTTCATAAATCCCTTCACACGTCGTCCGAACAAAATCACTAAACAAATAACGTACTTACCGAACCGTCTTCGTGGATCGACTGAATCGCCTTCGCCAGCAGCGGCGCCACCGAAAGCTGCTTGATCCGCGCTGCAATCCTCGGCCTCTTCCGCGCAAAGGAATCGAGTTCGTCACGATCACTTCTTCAGCTCCGAATTCTCAATCCGTTCCACCGCCGGGCCCGACAGCACCGCATGCGTCGCACAGGCCCGCACCGATTTGGCGCCCTGCTTCAGCAGCGCCTCGGCCGCCTTCACCAGCGTACCCGCCGTGTCGATCAAATCGTCCACGATCAGGCAATGCTGACCTTCCACGTCGCCGATGATATGCATCACTTCGGCCACGTTCACTTCCGTGCGCCGTTTATCGATGATCGCCAGCGGCGAATCCAACCGCTTGGCGAACGCCCGCGCGCGTTCCACGCCGCCCGCATCGGGCGACACCACCGTCAAACCTGTCGCCGCCGCATCTCCTCGAAATACTCGATCATCACCGGCATCCGCAAATAAATGGTCCACCGGGACATCGAAAAAGCCCTGAATCTGCGCTGCGTGTAAATCCAGCGCCAAAATGCGGTTGGCTCCAGCGCGCTCCAGCAGACTCGCCACCAGACGCGCCGAAATCGGCATACGCGGACGGTCCTTACGGTCCTGCCGCGCATACCCATAATAGGGTAACACTGCCGTGATGCGCTCCGCTGAGGCGCGTTTCAGCGCGTCCATCATCAGCAGCAATTCCATCAGGTGCCGGTCCACCGGGCGTGCAGGTCGGCTGCACCACGAAAACGTCGGCCCCGCGCACGTTTTCCTGAATCTGCAGATGCACTTCGCCGTCGGAAAACTGCTTGACGTTGACGGCGGCCAACTGGCAGCCCAGCTCGTAGCAGATCTCCGCCGCCAGGGCGGGATTGGCGTTGCCCGAGAACACCTTGAAGTGGTTGAACCTCATCGCGCGTACCGGCTTTGGGGCGGCCATATCTTTTCCGCTGTTGCGTGCGGGGCCAGTTGTTTCCGCCAGAGCCGCTGATAACTCCCGCGGCTCACCAGTTTGGCCGGAATCACCCGGCTTCCCTCGAACTCCCGATCCCGCCCTAAACTCTTTTCCACGCGGTCGCGTTCCGCCTTAGAACGGAAAAGCGCGAACAAGGCCGACCCGCTGCCTGTCATCCTCGCTCCATCACCTTCCTTTTTTAGGAGGGCCGGGCTTTTCGCCGCACACTGTTCCCGGCCGGGCGCGAAAAGGTTAAAGACGCGCGCTGCAACCTTTGGAACAGGACCTGAAGCTGGGGATGCTGGCTAAATACGACCGGCTCGAAATCGTTCGCGCTGAACGCACTCGCCGCCCTCGCCGAGCCTAAGTCCCCTAATGCCCGGACGAAGAGCTGGAAACCATTAATATTACGTGACGAATCGGGCAAAGTCAAACCGCGATTCAGCGCTTGATAAGCGGGTCCCGTGGCGACGTGAAGCCCCGAGGCGACCACCAGAATCGGCTCTTCCTTTATATCCGGCAGCGCATACAACTCAGTGCCCCGATCGATGGCCACCGCGGTTCCTCCGCTAAGAAAAAACGGCACGTCGCTGCCCAGTTCGGCTCCCAGCGCGAGCAGCTTTTCGTAAGCGATCTTCTTCCCCGCCAGCACCGGCAACGCCAGCAGCACCGCGGCCGCGTTGCTGGAACCGCCGCCCATTCCCGCGCCCATCGGAATCTGTTTACGCAGCTTGAAACGGACCCGCCCGTGCACCTTCATCGCGTCGAGCGCCGCTTCCGCCGCCCGCAGCACCAGATTATCCGGGATGCTCAGCGAATCTTCGATCGCAATCTCGGTCTTGCGCGCCGGTTCAAATGTAATGTCGATGGTGTCGGCCAGCGAAACGGTTTGAAACACCGTTCGCAGCTCGTGAAAACCGTCTGCCCGGCGATGCAGGATCCGCAGATCGAGATTGATTTTACCGAGGGACTTAAGCGTGGCGGCGCGAGTCACGTTGATAATGCGCACGGCGAAGCCGCGCGCGCCATACGGGGCCTTCGCGCCTCCATAGGGATTCTCATATAGTTACCGCGGCAGCCACGCGCGCAAAACCGGATACACCTGCTCGCCAAAAGCACGTGCGGCATTCGTAGCCAACTGCGTTCCTTCGCTTCCGGGTTTCGTGGCCCAGGTGACGATGCGCACCAGTGATGTGTCCGTGCGCCGGTCGCGCACCGAGTCCGGAATCAGCCAGAACTTGGCGGCCCATTCGCTTTCGATCACCCGGCGAGGCGTCTGATACCAATACAGCACCACGGCGCGACTGCCGCCGTTCACCACGATGTAGCGGTTCACGCGAATCGCCCCGAGCGACGTGTTCAACGCCACGTCATCGGTCACTTCGGGAACCCAGCCGGAGCCCGGCAGGCACACCTGCGGCGAATGCGGCTGCTTCAGCCCGGAGCTTTGCGATTGGAACCACGCCACAAACAGCCCCGCGTCCACCGTTTTTTCCGGATTCATATATCCGCGGCTGATCAGTTGGTCTGCGTTCAGCTCTTTCTTAACGTCGTCGCCAATCGGATCTTCGTGCGACCTCGTCCAGTTGTTGATCACCGTGGGAAACTTCGAGAGATCGGGCATCGCAGGCGGCCGCTCCGACCCGGCCAGCCAATGCACGGCCAGCGATTGCAGCAGCAAAAATCCCAGAACTGCGAGACCCGTGCTACGCATGCGCGCTCCCCGGCGTTGGATTCAGCCACTTGCAGCACAGCATCAGCACGCCCAAACAGAAAACGAAAATCACCAGACCGATCAACTCGTGCGGAGTCCCTTCGGCCAGCGTGGGAACGGCGGCCGAAGCGGCCACGCGCACGGCGTTCGCCACAATCGCCAGCGGGAACGCAAGCGCGGCCATCACTGCGCGCATCCACACGCGGCGGTCCGCGAAATAGCCGATCAGCACGGCCATAAAAGCGAGCGGCAATAAATAACGAATCCCGCTGCAGGCCTCCGCCACCATCACGCTGTGCCCGCCCACCTGCAGGATATTTCCATCGCGAATCACGCCGAAGCCGCTCACCGTCAGAAGGCCCGCCGCCATCCGGCTGGCTAATAGCTGCATGGGCAGTGTGGTTTGGTTATAAACTACCGCCAGTTTCGGCAGCATAAATAGACCCAGGATCAGCGGGAAAGCCCACGCTTTCACGTACCGAAAACCGCCGAAGCAAACCACTAGGCCGAACACCGAAACCAGGAAGCCCACCGATCCCGCAAACAAGCCTGTGCCGAGCGCCGAAAGAAACTGGATCGCGGCGCCCATCGCGAGAAACGCGAAACCCCACGCGCTGGGCTGCGGCGTCAGCGTCTGCCAGCGTTTACGCTCGCGCCAGACAATGAACGCCATGACGAAGGGCACGGCGAAACCATGGCCCATATCCTCGTCGTTGGTCCATTGGTAAATCATGCCGGAGATGGTCCGGGCATAGCAGATTCCCAGCAAGATGATGGCGGCGATAATCGTCGCAACTCGCTTACGACCCATGACTTTCAGTATACAAGGCACCTTGCGCGCCGCCAAAAAGGTGCCGCCGAAATTAGCAAACCCACGAAATCAGTCCCGCCCCTTCATCGGACGGATTCGCCGCTCAGCCCCACCTGTCAAGGTGGGATTACAACTCCTTATGAAATTCGGATCTCCAGTCTCACAAGGCCAGCCGTTCCAGCCACGCCCCGGGCCAGTAAGTGACGTTTTCCGTGAGTTCCCCGTCGTGGAATGGCCACGCGGGCTGCTGCTGGCGGAACTCGGGATGCTTCGCCGCAAACGCGCAGGCCGCCGTGTAGGGATTGTCCGTCTTCCACGACTCCTCCGCTCGCGGCAGGTCCGTAAGATCGCGCATGATGCCGTCAGTCGCCACGATGTACGACCCTGGCGTCACCAGCGGCGCATACGCCTCCAGTTCCCGTATAACGTGCGCATAACTGTGGTCGGAATCCAAAATCACCAGCACCGGAGACACACCCGCAGCCATCGCTTTCACTCTTTCGACGACGGCCGGGGCGGCGGAATCACCTTCAATGATCGATATGTGCTGGGCAAGGCTATGCTCGGCGACGGCTTTCCGGACATCGTCACACGGCGCATACTCGATACCGATCACATGTCCTCCGCCCAGCATCTGCAACAGCGACGCGTGGAACAGCAGCGAGCCGCCTAGAAAAACTCCTGTTTCGATAATCAGTTTCGGCCGGACCCGGTAGATTACTTCCTGCAGGCGAATCATATCCTCCGGCAGTTGCAGGATCGGCATGCCCAGCCAACTGAAGTTGTGATAGTACTTCAGGCTCCAGCCCACGCGCACCCATTCCAGGGACAGCGCTTCGAACGCTTGCTTGCTGTAGAGCGGTAAAGTTGTCGAAGTCTCCTGGTCCACGCGCGTTAAAGTGGCCTCCACCGTATCGATCACAAGTTTCATTCACCTCAGTGTAACGTGGAGGATCTCGCTTGTTTTCTGCGGATGGAGCCTCGGCGCAGGCACACGCGCGCTCTCGCGGCTGTAGCGTGGGGTGCGTTTAGTCTACAGTAAAAGGAAGTCGCTCGGAGCTTGCACCTATGGACTTAGTTAACCTTGTCGCCGAATTGCGCGAGTATCGGGAACAGATCGACGAAGCGATCATTGCGATGGAGCAACTCGCCCGGCGCCGGCATCCGGAGGCCCGCACGGCCGCAAGCTCGGACGCCGGCCCAGTGGCTAAGATTTCGACGATGAAACCCGAAACCACGGCGCCGAATCGAAAGAAAAAGCTCAAAGCTTCGAAGAAAAAATCCCACTAAACGAAGCCTCCCGAGCCGCGCGCTACACTGGGCGAATGAAGTGCCTTCCCGCTGCATCGCGCATTGTTTTCGCCGTACTCCTCTGCGGTGGATTCGTCTGTAGTGGAATCCTCCAGGCCCAAATCGGCGAGCTTTCCGGCGAGCGGATGCGCGCGCATGTGCGTTTTCTCTCCAGCGACCTACTGGAAGGGCGCGGCGTCGGCACACGCGGCGGCGATCTGGCTACCGAATATATCGCCACGCAATTCGCGCTGGCGGGTGCCAAACCGGCTGCCGATAACGGTACCTATTTCCAAAATTTCACGCTGGCTGGCACCGAGCCGCAATCCACGCAATTGACCGCCACTCCCACCGGAGGCCGGGCGCCCGGCAGTTCGATCGCCTTTCGCTGGGCGGACGATTTCGTCGGTGTCACGCTCCAGCAGAAGCCCGACGTCAGTTTCGACGCCGAAGCGATCTTCGTCGGCCATGGCATCACGGCTCCTGAATATAACTGGGACGATTACGCGGGCATCGACGTGCGCGGCAAAGTTGTCGTGCTCTTCACGGGCGAGCCTCCTTCGAACGATCCGAAGTTCTTCAACGGCCCTGCCCTCACCTATTACGGACGCTGGACATATAAATACGAAGAAGCTACCCGTCGCGGAGCCGTCGGCGCCATCATCATTCACACCACGCCCACCGCCAGCTATGGCTGGAACGTCGTGCGTTCGTCGTGGTCGAAGGAGGATGTCGCAGTGAAGGTCGCGCCCGGCACTCCCGCTTTGGCCTTCGCCGGCTGGGTGACACAAGATGCGGGCGAAAAAATCGCCGCATCACTCGGTAAGAAGACCGACGAGCTGCTGAAACTGTCCGATACGCGCGGCTTCCAGGCCATGCCTATGCCCTTGCGGTTTCGCTTGCGCGCGACGTCGAAGGTTCGTGAGATCGCCACGCACAACGTGATCGCGAAAGTGGAAGGCAGCGATCCGAAGCTGAAAGAGGAGGCCGTGATCTTCAGCGCGCACTGGGATCACCTGGGCATCGGCGAGCCGAAGAACGGCGACCGCATTTATAACGGCGCCGTGGATAACGGCACCGGCTGCGGCATCTTATTGGAGCTCGCGCGAGCATGGGCGAATCTGCCGGAAAAGCCGCGCCGCTCGGCGCTTTTCATTTCTGTGTCCGCCGAAGAAGCCGGCTTACTGGGCTCCGAATATTACGCGCACCACCCCGTGATTCCCGCAGGTAAAACGGCGGTCGCGATCAACTACGATGCGTTTTTACCATTGGGCCGATACAACGACGTCGGCGCCTACGGAGCCGAACGCACCACGGCCTATCCTTTGGTGCAGGAAGCCGCGAAGCGTCTAAGCCTCGCGATCTCGCCGGACCCGCGCCCCTTCGCCGGTACGTACTATCGCTCCGATCATTTCATGTTCGCGCGGGTCGGCATTCCCGCTTTCTCGATCGATCGAGGCGACGATCTCGCGGGTCGCCCTGCCGGCACGGGCGCCAAGCTGTTTGAGGAGTTCAACACGCAGCACTATCACCAGCCTTCGGACGAATATCACGACGATTGGGATTTCTCGGGCCTCGAAATCTACGCGCGGCTCGGGTTCCTCATCGGGATGGACGCAGCGAATTTGTCATCGCTGCCCACGTGGAATGCCGGCGACGAATTCCTGGCGGCCAGAATTTCGAGCGGAGTGAAGTAGTGGCCGCCCTTTTAGCGCCGCAATCCCGGCGTTGTAATACCGGCGGCGGGAAGCGTCTGACTTGCGACCACCGATAGTGGTGCATCGGTGCATTCTGATTCGGTTGTTCCCTGGACGGAAACAAACCGGCGCGTATTCATTGCTTGCAACTCAATCGGATAATGGCGTTGCAGTTCGTATGGACGCGCCTACTATGTCAACCGAGGAACGGACGCTCGTCGACGCCGCCCCCGTGATTTCGTTGGCCATTCGGTCAGCGCGATGATAGGCGTGCTTGCGGCGAACAAACGTCGGGCTGCGGTTGCGAAGCTGGTCCTGATTGGCCCGTCTCCCTGCTGCTCGGCACTCGATGGGCCGTACGTACTACATCGATCTTCCCGATCCGGACCGCAACAAGCGGATGCTAAAATGTAACACTGCGGCGGGGAATCCCAGCCAGCCCACTTCGAGATGAGTTGTATCGTCCTGACAACTTTCGGCTCTCTGGGTAGCATTCACCCTTACGTGGCGCTTGCGACGAGTTTGAAGGCCCGCGGACATACTGTTTGCGTCGCAGCGGGTGAAACCTACCGATGTCTTATCCAAGAGCATGGTTTGGATTTCCGACCCGTGCGCCCGGATAGAACCACCGTCACTGAAGATGCCGAAGTGAGCCGACGCTCAACGGAGATGCGGACGGGAAGCAAATTCGCCGTTAAAAATCTGCTTCGATACGCGCAGCAAACCTATGACGACTTGCTGGATGCCTGCCAAAAAGCTGATTTGTTTATCAGCCATCCGGCTGCCTTTTCGGCGCCTTTAGTGGCGGAAAAACTCAAACTTCCATGGCTCTCGGTGGCGCTCGCGCCGGCGACACTTTTTTCGGCGTGCGATCCGCCTGTGCTTCCCTCGTTACCGTGGCTTGCGCAGGTCCCCAGATTCAACGGCTTTCCACATTCGTTGATTTTCCGTGCATTCAAGACCGCTACGCGCGGATGGATGAAGCCGATCGACGAATTGCGCGAACGCGTCGGGTTGCCCGCCAACGCGAAACATCCATTTTTTGAAGGAATGTTTTCGCCGTTCGGCACGCTGGCATTATTTTCAAATATCCTGGCGGCGCCGCAGCCAGATTGGCCACCGAACACCACAGTGACGGGATTTCTGTTTTATCGAAGTTCCGTGCCGAACAAAAACGCAGAGGTCGATGCATTCCTTGAGAAAGGCGCTCCGCCCGTCATCTTCACTCTGGGTTCGAATGTCGTTCGCGAAGCGGGGACTTTCTATCAGGACAGTTACCGGGCTGCAAGGCAAATCGGTTGCAGGGCGATTTTCCTGGCGGGCGACAATGCGATGGTCCGGGACACGGACGAACCGCCGGGGCAAATTGTAGTCACCAAGTACGCGCCCTACCACACGGTCTTTCCGCGGGCGGCGGCCGTTGTCCATCAGGGAGGCATCGGTACGACGGCCGAAGCGATGGCCAGCGGGCTACCAATGCTGATTGTTCCGCATGTGCATGATCAACCTGACAACGCTTTTCGCGCTCGCAAATTAGGGATCGCGCGAGAGGAAGCGCGAGCCAAGTATTGCGCTGAGACCGCAGCGCAGCATCTGAAAGCTTTGCTCACTCAATCCGAATATAAGGACAGGGCGAAGTCGGTTCAGGATCAGCTCCGAACCGAAGACGGCGTAAACACCGCCTGTGAGGCTATCGAAACCGCACTGCGACGAACTGCCTCGCGGACCTCTCGGCACGAGGCACTCCATGGGTAAAGCCGATCTTGCCCAGGGCGGCGCGGCGCAGTCCGCAAGACCTCTCGTATCAAAACTTCCGGTGGTATCAAAACCTCTCTTATCGGGGATGATGCGCGGGGCCGGCCGAGCGAAGCTGCTGCTGCGGCGAATTGTGGTCGCCACGTCGTTCCCGCCGATCCGAAGTTTTTACGCCGGAATCTATCGCCTGCATGTAAGTTATGCCGTGCGGACACTCCGCGCGATTCCCAATTTACGGGCGATCTACTTAAAGAGAAATTCCGCTTCTGACGACTTTATACCAGGGGTCAGCGATATCGATCTACTTGTCATCGGAGACTGGACTGCCGAGCAACAGGCAGTAGCGGTTTCGGCAATTCAAAGGCTTTCCCGCGTGTCACCGCTCTATGACCGCGCCAGTGCTCATCAGGTGCATTCGATCGAAGCACTCAACGCGTCGGGCGATATGGATTACTACTTTCAGTACCGGCTGGATCAGGCTCGTCGGCATTACCCGCTGATTTACGGTGAAGACCTGCTGGCGCCTTTGCCCCCCATCGCGACGGAACGCGCGCGCGGGGCGTACTTCATGGAGCTGAAGCCCTGGTGGATGATGTTTACCGCGAGCGCGTTTGGCAAGGGCCCGACAGCCTCAGACTCCATTTTCCGCAACAGCATCGCGTGCAAAGCGGCGGCGGAGGTCCTCACCCTGGAAGACGCTCTTAACGGCGACGGATCCGAGCTTTCCCGTAGCGAGGTGATGCAGCAGAGCCTGCAGCGCGCCCAATCCGAGGATGGAGCTATATTGGAGCGCTTGATCCGGTGCCGCGCGAGACGGTATCTGCGATACGAAGGCGACGTGCTCAATGATGCATTTCCATTTCTGTTGCGGCGCATCCTTACGCTTACGACGATCCTGGCAAAAGAAGCTCCCTTCCAAGAGAAGGACGGATTGCCGATCGAAATCGATGGCTCGGCGGATGAAGTTTATCGGACGCCGGCAGCGGTGGAATACGCGCAAGGTCTGGTTGCACACGCCAAAAACAGATGGACCGGATATCAAAGAGCCGCCCTCCTTCCGCGCTGCTCTTTCGTCGGATTGGATGACCTGCAGCTGGTTCTGGAATGCGATCCGGAGCGCCCACCGACGGCGGAGCAGGTGAGAGCCTTACTGCAATTGAAAGCACCGGAGACGCTGCGGCAGCGCGTCGCGATCTATCTTTTGTTGGGCGACACGGTTTTAGGCGACACGGTGTTGGGCGATACGGCATTCCTGCTCTTGCATCAAAATCCTCTGGAATTCTGGCACATCCTGCAGACGCCACAGGCGAATCCAGACTTATTCATTTTGCTGACGAAACCCGAATTCGTCATCGACGGTACGCCGCGCGTAGGGGCTCAGTATCGCTGGACCCGGTTCGCGGCCGCGAGCGTCGGCGACGAACTCAAGCTTAGGCAATCGGCGATCGGGAAGACCGTCCCGGGGGTCCGGGCTGACTCACTTTTTATGATTCGTGCCATCTGGCGCACTTTGCAATTGCTTATCATCCAGCGAAGCTCCACCGGCGGCACCGTGCGCATCCCTGTCACTCCGGCCGCAATCCAGCGGGGCTTTCAGGCTTCGGGTCTCGATCTCCCCATTCTGGAGCAACTTCAGTCCGCCTATCAAAATGAACTGGAAGGGCGGCCGTCCGACGCCGTGAAACTGATTCCGGAAGTAATGTCGATTTTTATGAAATTGACGCGAGCGGCCGCGCCCGAGGCCAAACAAGTTTGAAAACATCAAAACTCTCTCTATCTTTTCTATTTCTCTGTTTCATCTCGTGCCTGCACGCGCAAACGGCCGCGCTCCTGGAGGGAATCGTCCTGGACCCGTCTGGCGCGGCGATTAGTGACGCACAAGTGGATGCGGTCGAAGTGAACACGATGGCTGAGCACTTTGCTCAAACGGATCCGCATGGCCGCTACACATTTGTAGATTTGCCGCCGGGACCATACCGGCTACAGGCGTCCGCACCGGGCTTTCAAACGCAGATCAAGACGAACGTAACGCTCTCGGCCGGGGATGCCGCACTCGGGGAATTCCACCTGGAGGTGCAGCCTGCCGCAGAGCATGCGGACGTAGTGGCCCAGCTTCCGATGCTAAGCGCCAGTGCCGCGCAGTGGGGCGGAGGAACCGAGCGCGAGAGCCTCGCGCAGCTTCCACTGAACGGACGTGACCTGTTCGAATTGGCAGGCAGCCAGCAGGCGTCCACGGTCACGAATTTGAATCGGGTCGGTTTTGTGGGCGGCTTCGGCGCTGCGTTGTCATTCAACGGGGGGCGCCCGAATCAGAATGGTTTCCGCATTGATGGAATCCAGGTGAATGACGCGACGGGACTGCCGCCCATTAGCGCGGCCGGAAGGTTGCTTGGAATTGAGAGCATTCAGGAGCTCTCGGTGATCACGAGCCCGTTCAGCGCGGAATATGGCCGGGCAGCGGCCGCAGTCATTTCGGCGATTTCAAGATCGGGCGGGAACGATTGGCACGGCAGCGCCTTCGAATATTTTCGGAATGATGCTCTGGACGCGCGAAACTTTTTCGACGTGCCTGCCTATGAAAAACCTCCTTTTCATCGCAATCAATTCGGCGGGATGTTGAGCGGCCCGGCAATCAAGAATAAATTGTTCTTCTTCGTCAATCCGGAATCCATCCGGCAGACTCAGGCGCTTACGAATACCGCGAACACGCCGAATGCGAACGCGCGGAATGGTCTGATTCCGCAGGCCAATGGCACGACTCTTCAGGTGCCGGTATCGCTGGTCGCGCAGCCATATCTGGCACTGTTTCCTCTGCCAAACGGTCCGGACAATGGCGACGGCACGGGCCAATACACGACTGAAATTCCAACCAGCGCCAGTGAGAACTTCCTATCAATGCGGGTCGATGCGTTATTCAGTCCGCGCTGGCGAGCGGCGGCGCGTGGATCTTTCGACCATGCCGTGTCCGACACGCAGGATACGTATCAGTTTTATCGCTTCCACAACGAAACGCATTATGCATATGCAAGCGTGGACACACATTTCCTCGAATCGCCTTCTTTAATTCAGGATTTTCGCGTGGGCGTGAGTCGGAATTGGAATTCGGCGGTGCCGAACGTCGATCCCCGCGTTCCTTCTTCGCTCTCCTTTCTTCCAGGGCAGGCCTTCGGAGTTCTTCAGATTACGGGCCTGGCGGACTTCGGCAACAACCGCGCTGTCATTTCCGACTTGCTGCTTGCGACTACCGACGCCCAATTTCACTACGGCATATCGTATACGCACGGAAGCCAATCGCTCGAAGCGGGAGCCGGATACACGGCGACGCAAACAAATCCTGCTCTCGACGTGAACACGCGAGGCTTGTATGTTTTTGGTTCGCTGGCTTCCTTTCTATCCGGGCAGGCGTTGGCGGCCAATTTGACGATTCCTGGTTCGCTTTCCGCGCGAACATTCACGCAACAACTGGGCTACGGGTTCGTTCAGTATGAGAATCGCTTGAGCCGGTCACTAACGCTGAGCGTCGGCGTACGGTACGAGCCTTACTCCGCTCCGAGCGAACGGAATGGCGGGCTCGCCACAATGGCGTTCAATGCCGCGAACACGATTCGGGGAATTGGCGGCCCGCTGTACGCTAATCCATCGCGACTGAACTTCGCCCCCAGGCTCGGGCTGGCGTGGAATCCTGGCGGCTCCGCCAATACGGTAATTCGCGCAGGATTCGGAATATTTTATGACACACTTGGCCCCACTATATATGTAGGAAACCGGGGGATGTCTCCCAGCCAGTATCAAAGCGTAACTACTTTCGCACCGCCTTTCCCGGGGCTCGCCGCGGTGGTTGGAAATCTGAAAACACCGCCCACGCTGGACATGGTCGACTACAACGTGCAACAGCCTTACACCATCCAGTACCAATTGAAGGTGGAACATCAATTGGGACAGAATACCGCGATGGATGCAGAGTTTGCCGGAAATCGGGGAGTCCATCTGGCCGGACACGTCGGCGATATCAACCCGCCCAAACCGGTGGCCCTCGCGGGCGGACAAATCGGATATATCCCCGGTTCGCCCGACATCAACCCCGCTTTCGGACAGATTGGAATGCTACGGACGCAGTTTAATTTGTTTTATAACGCATTGGCGCTCGGTCTTCGCCACCGTTGGTCCAACGGCCTGAGTGTGGAGTCTCACTACACGTTCGGCAAGACGATCGACGAAACATCCGACGTACTCTTTCAGGACTTTTTAAATTCCGACAAGGTTCCAAACCCGTTCAACTATCGCGCCAACCGCGGCTTGGCGGACTACAACATCACCCACGCATTTGCCGTGAACGCAACTTACGCGTTGCCCTGGCACGATGCGACCGGCTGGAGCCGTGTGCGCGGGAATTGGGAGGTGAGTATCCTGACTCAGGCGCAATCGGGACGTCCCTTCAGTCCCGACGTTGGTTTCGATCGCGCGGGGCTAGGCGGCTTGGACGACCTGGGCCAACGCCCGAATCTCGTGCTGACACCAGGCGCCGCGCTTATTCAAGGATCGCCGTCGCAATATTTCAATCCACTCGCCTTTTCGCTTCCGGCCGCAGGAACATATGGAAATCTAGGACGCAACGTGCTGATCGGACCGGGTCTGTTTACGATGGACGCCGCGATTCAGAAGAGGCTCATCCAGGAACATAAGCAGATGTTGGTACTGCGCCTGGAAGGTTTCAATATTACGAATCGTCCCAATTTTCAGAATCCTTCATCGCTTGCCCTGTTCACTTCAAGCGGGTCGCGTATCGGTTCGGCGGGACAAATCACAACCACAACCACGACTTCGCGGCAGTTGCAATTGGTGCTGCGTTACGAATTTTAGGTTCAAGAGCGAGTCAATCTTCGAGCCGGAGTTCTTCGCCCAGAGAATCGCGCATATCGATCGTGATAGGCGACCGTGCGTTGGGCAAAGGTCCTATTCTTTCGAAAACACGTGCGTGGTGAAGCGCGGTTTCGGTTTCTGACTCTCGCCAGGCGGAAGAGTTTCCGCTGACTGCCTGCAACAGTTGCGCAATGTGCGGCGGCCCGGTGGTTTGCAGGATTACCAAAGTCACGGCGGATTGATCGAGATAGGCGGCGACCTGAGCGGCATTATTAAATCGCACCCGGTATTGGTTGCCGGCCCAGGTGCTTGAGGCCAACACTTTACTCCCTCGCAGAACTACGTGGTGCAGCAGCGGGTCGGCCAAATCCATCTCCGCGATATACGCGCCTTCGTGCAAGGGATCGCCCGCAATCAATGAAATACGATTGGCTCGAGCAATATTTGAACTACCGTTGACCAGCGTGTGATAGCCAAGGTCCGGTTTAGCGCTGAACTTCGTCGCATTCCATCCAATCACAAGACAACCGCCGACCGCCAAGCAGGCGGTGATGGCCTTGGATCGCTGCCGAAGCAGACGGCTTGCGCCCACCGCCATCAGAACGACTGCTGCCGGAATAGATCCGGCAAGATAGCGACTCTCCATGGGTATCGCAATAAGACCATGGAACATCCATAGCGCGATCAGCAAACAAAGAATTGCGGTCCACCCGGGCGCTTCCTTGCGAGCGCGCCACACCACGATCGCACCGAACAGCGCCAGCAACGCGGCGGGCAATGTTAGCTGGTCAACCAAAAGCATGCCGAATTGCGCAAAGTGGGACACAAGCAGCTGCGGCGTCATCGGAAGTGGCCTGCCGAGAATACCAGGAAGAATAATTATGGCCAGCGCCAGAACTGTCAGCCAGCGATAACGCAAGCGTGCCGCTGGCGTTCGCGCTGCGAGCGAACCCGCTAGAACGCACGCGAGTCCTACGGCCAACCCGCGCCCGTTCGTAGCCGCGCAGGCGACGAACAGTGCGATCGCGAGTTTTGCGTCACGAGGGCATCCTTTATTGAGATAAGCTCCCCAAGCCGCCATCGCGCCGAATGCCAGCAAACTGAGCAGCAAATCCGGCATCACGGATGAAACGGAATTCTGCATGAAAGACGTGCTGACAAGTATCGCGGCAGCCATCGTCCCTGCCATAGTGCCGCAATCAGCGATCACAAAGCGCAGAACGGAGGCGGCCAGCGTTGCCGCCATCAGTGCCAGCAGAATGAACACACTTACTTTATTCCGTCCGAACGCCAGCATCCATGCGCCCTGAATCGCATGAAAAAGAGGCGGCCAATGGCCGATCGCCACCTTTGGAAAATGAACGTAATAGTTTTTCGCGAATCGAAGAGGATTTTGCAGCCGGCCGATCCTCACATAGTCTGTGATCAGAAGTCCGGAAACGAAATGACCGGCTTCATCCGGATGAGACGAAAGGTCACTGACGTAGGCAGCCGATTTGTACTGCATGCCAACCATCGCACCGAGCGCGCAAATGAAACCCGCCAAAACAATTCCCAACGTGCCGATGGTTTTCAAAGCACATCATAACAACTCCTCAAGTCGCAGTCCGCAGAAGAGAGTCTGCCGAGCTCGGCACGACTCCGATGGTTGGTCCTGTTTCAGCGGGTTGCGTCATGACGGAAGTGTTTGTCCCTTGGGATTCGCCGGCGGCTTCCGATTTTTCAACCGCTTCATGACGTCTCCAATCGTGAACTGGCTGGCTGATTTCAGACTCTTAAGCTCGTCCCATGCGAGCGGCACGGCCACGGGCGCGCCGGGCCGGGCGCGCACGCCATAATCGGCGATCGACGTCGCGGTGTAATCATTGCGCAAATAGTCGATGAAAATTTTCCCGGTGCGTTTGGCCTTGCTCATCGTTGCGACGTAGGCTTCGGGCGCCGCTTCCACCATCTCGCCGGCGATCAAGGCGGCGAAGGACTTCACCTCCGCCCATCTATTTTTTCCGGCGAGAGCAACGGTGACGTGGAGCCCTTTGCCGCCTGTGCATTTCAGCATGGAATCGAGTCCCTTGCGTTTAAGGCGTTGCCGCAGATCCTGCGCCGCCAGCCTGAGCGCTTCGAACGGCACGTCCGGCGACGGATCCAGGTCGAAGATGAGACGGTCCGGATAGTCGATCGCGTCGACCGGTGCGCCCCATGGATGAATTTCGATGGCGCCCATCTGTATCATTTCCAGGAGCCCTTTTTCATCGTCTATATAGAGATACTCGTAGCGCTTTCCCTTGTGACTGGAATTCGAAGGGATGAACGTCCTTTCCGAGTCCTCTGCCGGGGCTTCGCTGAAAGAAGCAGTCCTTCCCATCGATGCCTGACGGGCATCGCAGCAGGCTTAGCGGGTGCCGCACGATTCGCGGCAGCATAAAATCGGCTACGGCTGCATGATATTCGGCCAGCTCGCCCTTAGTGATGTGGCCGGTTTCGGAAATGACCCGATCGGGATGGGTGATGGTGATTCCCGCGGCAACCATTGTGCCGGGTTTGGCTGTCTGCGGTGCACGGGTCTTTGCTATCGGCACGGGCTTCTCTTGTTTCACTTCGTTGGCATCCTTGTCTTCACGCAATCCTTGAAAAGAGGGATGGCGGATCCGGCCGTCCTGGGTCCATTCCGTAAACGCGACCTCGCAAAGCAGCAGCGGTTTCACCCAGTGGACGGCGCTCCATTCGCCGGCTCCCATGCCTTCAGTTTCGGTTCGTGTCAGGATGGGCTTCGCCGAAGAGATTCTGCCGAACCGCTCGACCAGTTCCTGTGCGCTCTTCATTGAAAAACCTGTGCCCACCTTGCCGGCGTAACACAGAGCGCCTTCCTTTCGATAACCAATATAAAGGGCGCCGAGCGCGCGTGCGCCCTTCTTGGCGGAGCTATAGCCGAGAATGATGAATTCCTGCCGCAGTGCACATTTGATCTTCAACCACGTCTTTTGGCGGCCGGCAGCGTAAGGAGCGTCGGCCAGTTTCGAGACGATACCTTCCAGGCCTTTCGCGCAGGCCTGGCGATGCATCTCGGCACCGCCGCCTTCAACATGGTCGCTGAACCGCAGCACCGCATCGCTTCGGGGCGTCGCCAACAGATCCTGTAGCTTTTTCTTGCGATCTCTTAGCGCTAGTTTAGTGAGATCCTCACCGTTCAGGTGGAGCAGATCAAACACGTACGCCACGATCCTGTCCGCGTTGCCACCTTCGCCCAGCGCCGCCTGCAGCGCCTGGAAGCTGGTTTTTCCTTCGGCGTCGACAATAACGGCTTCCATGTCGAGCACAGCGTTCTTTGCCTCGATCTTCTGCAGCGAGGCAGAAATCGCGGGAAAGCGGGACGTCCAGTCATTGCCATTGCGTGTCCGCAGCCGGGGTTCTCCGCCGGCGACATAGCCCAGCAGACGGTAGCCATCGAATTTGAGCTCGTGCAGCCATTGATCGCCGTTGGGCGCCGCGTCTACCAGAGTTGCGAGCTGAACGTCCGGATAGCGATCGATCAGCCGTTTCATTTCGCGCACCGCATTGGCTCTGGGATTTCGCATCTCCGCGTTTTGCGTGCCGTCCAACATGCCGGTCCCTGCTGTTTTCCGCAGCAACCGTAAGGCCCTGCAATTGCAAGGCCACCGAGCGAGGAGCGACGCACGTCAACCTTCCTGACGTTACATACAGCCGCGAAGGCGCATGAATTGTATCCTCAGACTTCGGGCGCAACTATTTCGTAGGTCGGCAAAAATCCGCCGACGCCGGCGGAAATGGGGGCGCAGTCGCCCACCGAAGGTTGCCGGAGCAACCGTGGCATGAAACTCTTAACGAGGCGACTAACGAGAACGCGAGTTCATGAGATCTCCACTCCTGGAAATACGCGATGACGGGCTGTATTGCCCCGGCGGGGATTTTTACATCGATCCCTGGAACCCGGTTGAGCGCGCCGTCATCACGCACGCCCACGCTGATCACGCAGTTGCCGGTTCCCGCGACTATTTGTGCTCCAGCACCTGCGCTCCTCTGCTCCAAGCCCGGCTGGGGTCGGATATTGCGGTACAGCCTCTCGCTTACGGTGTGTCGATTAATATTGGATCCGTTAGCGTAACGCTTCATCCTGCGGGTCACATACTCGGTTCGGCACAGGTCGAGGTCGCTTCGGGCGGGTATTCGTGGGTGGTGTCGGGCGATTACAAGCTTAGGCCCGATTCTACGAGTGAAGCGTTCGAGCCCGTTCGCTGCCACGGCTTCGTGACCGAGGCGACGTTCGCGCTTCCCATCTTTCGCTGGCCCGCAGCCGCGGAAACATTTGCCGAGATTAACGCCTGGTGGCAGCGAAATCGTGACGATAAACGCGCCAGCGTCCTCTATGGATATTCACTCGGCAAAGCGCAGCGCTTAATCGCGGGCGTGGACGCATCGATAGGACCCATTTATACGCACGGCTCCGTGCAGATCCTCAACGATATCTATCGGCGAAGCGGCATCCCGCTTCCGTCCACAATCTACGCCATGGAAGCAGGTACAAAAGATTTTAGGGGAGCCCTTGTCGTCGCCCCGCCGGCCATGAACGGTTCAGCGTGGGTACGCAGGTTTGGCAACTTCTCGAATGCCATGGCTTCGGGTTGGATGGCGATTCGTGGTCATCGAAGACGGCGCGCCATCGATCGTGGCTTTGTCCTTTCCGATCACGCCGACTGGCCGCAGCTCCTTTCCGCCATAAAGCAAACGGGCGCCGAACAAGTGTGGGTTACGCACGGTCTGGTCGAGCCCCTGGCACGGTGGCTGAATGAAGCGGGCATCGCCGCGACGGGCGTGAAGACGCACTTTGCCGACGAGGACGAAAACCCGCGCGAGCCCGAACCGAGCGGGCTTGAACCGACCGGGCTTGAACCAGCCGGGGCGCCATGAAGAAATTCGCCGAGCTCTATTTCGCGATCGACGGATCGAACAAAACGAACGACAAAGTCGCGGCGCTTGCAGAGTATCTGCGCAACGCACCGCCGGCCGACGCAGCTTGGGCAGTCTTTTTCCTTCGTGGTTCAAAGTTGCGCGCGCCCGTGCCATCGCGCGTATTGGCTGAACTCGCGGCGGAGTCGTCGGGCGTCCCGCCCTGGCTTTTCGGCGAATGTTACGAATTGGTGGGAGATTTGGCGGAAACTGCGGCGCTCCTGATCGCCGAAACACCGGATCGTCCCACCGAAGAAAGCCTCGACGCCTTCATCACCAAACGTTTGGTGCCTCTTCGTTCCATGGAAAAAATCCAACAGCGGGCTTTTCTCTACGAGAGCTGGCGTTTACTTTCAGCGAAAGAGCGGTTTGTATGGAACAAGCTGATCACGGGTTCGTTTCGCGTAGGCGTCTCCGAGGGACTGGTGGTCAAAGCTATTGCCGCTGCCACTGGAATCGATGAAAACGTCGTCGCGCACCGCCTGGCCGGCGCCTGGCTGCCATCGGCCGAAGCGTGGGAATCATTGACAAAGAAAGACGTGACTGACGCAAATCCCGGTCAGCCTTATCCCTTTTGCCTGGCGCATCCCCTGGATGTGGAACCCGATTCGCTCGGCGACATCAACGCATGGATCATCGAGTACAAGTGGGACGGCATCCGCGCACAGGTCATCAAGCGCCTGGGGGACGTCTATATCTGGTCGCGCGGGGGTGAGAGGCTCAGCGAGCGGTTTCCCGAAATCGTCGCGCAGTATTCCACGCTGCCCGACGGAACGGTGATCGATGGCGAATTGCTTGCATGGAAAAACGGCACGGTCCTGCCCTTTGCCGATTTGCAGCACCGCATCACGCGAAAAAATCCCGGCAAGAAACTTCTTGAAACAACTCCCGCGCGTATTTTTGCATTCGATTTACTGGAATGGAACGCGCAGGATGTCAGGCATCTTACTTTGGACCAGCGTCGCGAACTGTTGCAGGCTTTGCCGCTCGATTTCTCGTCTGTTCTGCAACCGGAAAAGTGGAAAGCGGCAGCTGAACTCCAGAGGGGCGCTCGCGAACTGCTGGCCGAGGGGTTGATGCTCAAGCGCAGGGATTCGCGCTACGGAGTCGGGCGCGAGCGCGGTGTCTGGTGGAAGTGGAAGGTTCAACCTTACTCTGTCGACGCAGTTCTTGTATACGCGCAGCGCGGCCACGGGCGACGCGCCAGTCTGTTCACGGATTACACGTTTGCCGTGTGGGAGAACGAAACGCTGGTGCCGTTTGCGAAAGCCTATTCCGGGCTGACCGATAGCGAAATCCGCGAAGTTGATTCCTTCATCCGCCGCAACACGTTGGAGAAATTCGGTCCGGTCTCCACCGTGAAGCCGGAACTCGTCTTCGAAATTGCGTTTGAAGGAATTCAGCGTTCCAGCCGCCACAAATCCGGCATTGCCGTGCGTTTCCCCCGCATGGCCAGATGGCGCACGGATAAGAAGGCAGCCGACGCCGATACCATCGATACCGTCAAAGCGTTACTCAAGGAGCAATCATGAGCAGCTCACACCCCGACGCCGAACCACACTTCACACCCGATCTTCCAGTGAACCCTCCCGTGCCGCCGATGCTTGCCAAGCGCGTGGAAGGCTTCCCGGAAAGCGGCGATTGGATCTTCGAGCCCAAGTGGGATGGCTTCCGCGCGTTGATTTTTCGGAACCGCGATGAAATCCTGGTGCAAAGCCGCGATTCCAAACCACTCAATCGCTATTTCCCGGAATTGGTGGAGGTCTTGCTGTCGCAACTGCCCACGCGCTGCGTTCTGGACGGTGAAATTGTGATCGCCACAGAGGACGGCCTGGATTTCGACGCCCTTCAATTGAGGCTTCATCCCGCGGAATCCCGCGTCAAGATGCTCGCGCAACAAACCCCTGCGTCGATGGTCTTTTTCGATCTGCTGAGCGAGGGCGAGTCTGATTTAAGAGATCGGCCGTTCGAGCAGCGTAGGAAGCGCCTGGAATCGTTGCGGGGGAAACTCAAAGCCCCCTTGCATCTGACGCCCGCCGCCAGCGACCGCAAAATCGCCGAAGATTGGTTTCACCGATTTGAAGGTGCGGGCCTGGATGGCGTAATCGCAAAATCAGCCACTGGTATTTACGAACCGGATAAACGGGTCATGCTCAAAATCAAACACGAACGCGAATGCGATTGCGTCGTGGCCGGTTTTCGCTGGCACAAAAAAGGACCCGGAACTTCGATCGGCTCACTGCTTTTGGGTTTGTTCAACGAGCAAGGCGCGCTGCAGCACGTCGGGGTTTGCGCGAGTTTTACGGAAAAAAAGAGGCACGATCTGGTTGAATTTCTCGCGCCCTATCGTTCAGACGCTTTGTCTAACCACCCGTGGCGTAACTGGGCGGATCCGAATCCGGAGAGCCATGATACGGGCCAGCGCCTGCCCGGTGGCAAAAGCCGCTGGAGCCAGGGAAAGGATCTCTCCTGGGAGCCACTGCGTCCGGAACTCGTGGTCGAAGTTGCCTACGAACACATGCAAGGTGACCGGTTTCGCCACATGTCGCAATTCAGACGGTGGCGTTCCGACAAAAGCCCCGCCGCCTGCACGTATGCGCAGTTGGAAGTGATTGCGCCTCAGGAGCTGATGGAGATTTTCGCGAAGGAAATCAAGCGGAGCGGTTAGTCCGCGATTGCTTGCGCCAGGCGCGCGTGGGATCGTCGTCTGGATCGGGCGTTTCCTGGGGCGGCCGAAATTCCTCCGGCACATGACGCAGGTTCACGCGGACGCGTGTCCAATTCGAGGAACGTCCGCGCATGGAGTCGATCAAAACATCATTCGGCGCGAGCCGTTCCGCAGCCGCCGGATATTTTGCCTTCCACCGTTCCAGGCCTGCCAAAGCGTCATCTTTGACCGGTGAATTCGCAACCACGATCAGCGGCATTTTGCTGTGCTGCGTTTTCACTCTCGGGACGACTTCTTTGGAAGCAACGCGCTTGGCGCGTGAAGGGGCCACCCGGGTTGATTCCTGCTCGCCTTTACGAAAATGAGGCGGCCACGGAGCATCGCCCAAGCCGTCTTTCTCATCCTTATCCGCAAGCGCCAGCAGCGATTCAAGCGATCCGGGATCATCATCCATACCCGCGTGTGGATCGGGGATCTCAACAAAACGCTTTGGAACCGTCAGTACAGTGAACGCGGCAGGATCGCAATCCGGCACCTCCCCCCAGGAAAGCGGCGTCGACACCCGGGCATCGGGAAGCGGGCGAACGGAATAGGCTGAACACGTGGTTCGGTCCTTGGCGTTCTGGTTGTAATCGAGGAACACGCCATGCCGCTCCTCCTTCCACCATTTCGATGTCGCGAGCTGCGGCGCGCGCCTCTCGATCTCGCGCGAAAGGGCGAGCGCGGCGCGCCGGACTTCGGCGAAAGTCCAGCGCGGTTGAATACGAACGTTGATATGGATTCCGCGCGAGCCGCTGGTCTTAGGCCAACCGCGCAGCCCCACTTCTTCAAGAAACGCTTTTACCTCCATCGCCACCTTACGCACATCGCCAAATTCGACGCCAGGGCCTGGATCCAGGTCCACGCGCAGTTCATCCGGGTGGTCCAGATCTGTCGAGCGAACCGGATGAGGGTGAAGTTCGATACACCCTAAATTGACCATCCAGATTAATCCAGCCTCATCATCGATAACTACTTCTTCGGCCTCTCTACCGGATGGAAAAGTGAGAGTAACCGTGCGCACCCAGCCCGGCTTGTCGGTAGGTGCGCGCTTTTGATAGAACGGCTCCCCTTCGGCGCCATCGACGAAACGCTTGAGGACGGCCGGCCTGTCGCGAATGCCCGAAAGAGCCCCCGGAGCCACCGACAAATAGTAGCCGACGATATCCAACTTAGACAGCTTGACGACCTTAGTAAAATAAGGCTTGGAGGGATGGGACACCCGGACTTCCCGACCGTCGATGCTCAGGATCTCGGCGTCGTCCTTTTTCGTAGGCGCTTTGTCAGTTCGCGGGAGTCCTGTCGCATGTTTTGACTTCTGCTCTGTACCCGTGGATTTTCTCACGCTGAACTCTCTCTCTCAGCCTACAACGGACGGCGTGAAATCAGGCCTCTATCCGATGAAATGAAATAGGGTGTTGCTCGAACGCGTCACACGAATATGAAATTAGATGCTCCAGCGGATGCAACCGTATCCAACCCTGCCGATCCGCTGTCGCTTTTTCACGCTCCGACCCGCGCGTGGTTTAATGCCGTTTTCTCCGCGCCCACCAAGGCTCAGGAATTAGGTTGGCCTCCCATCTCGCGCGGCGAATCGACCCTGATTCTTGCACCCACCGGGACCGGAAAGACGCTCGCGGCATTCCTCTGGTGCATCGATCGATTAATGTTTGAGCCCGTCGTGCCCCCAACGGCGCGCTGCCGCATCTTGTATATCTCACCGATCAAAGCTCTCGCCGTGGATGTGGAACGGAATCTGCGAGCCCCGCTGGTGGGCGTGGCTCAAATGGCCCGTAAACAAGGCGGCCCCATGCATGAGCCGTCCGTGGGAATTCGAACCGGAGATACCACTTCCGCCGAACGCTCGCGTTTCGCCAGAAAACCCACGGATATTTTGATCACGACTCCGGAATCGCTTTATCTGCTGTTGACGTCGAACGCGCGCGAAACGCTGAAGTCGATCGATACCATCATCCTCGATGAAATTCACGCGCTGGTCCCGGGTAAGCGCGGCACGCATTTGGCACTCTCCCTGGAGCGCCTGGAACATCTTTGCGGCAGACGTCTGCAGCGCATCGGACTTTCCGCTACGCAGAGGCCGCTCGACGAAGTGGCTCACTTCCTCGGCGGCGCCTACGCCAGCAACTCTCCCACCGCTTCTGACGCCAAGCCTTCGCATCCGGAAGATTTCCTCGAAGATTCAGGTCTGCTTCAGGAATCTGGCGACGACCCATCCACTCCGCGCTTCCGTCACGTGACCATCGTCGATGCAAGCGCGTCCAAGAAACTGGATTTGCGGATAGAAGTGCCGCTTGAAGACATGACGCGGCTTGACGAAATCGAATTGATTCCAAGCGGCCCGGCATCGCAGGGTCCCGTTCGTCCGTCGATCTGGAGCGCCATTCACCCGAAGTTATTGGCCCTGGTACGGTCTCATCGATCGACGCTCATTTTCGTGAATAGTCGTCGGCTGGCGGAGCGAATATCGGGTGCCGTAAACGAACTGGCGGGCGAGATCCTGGTGCGCGCCCACCACGGTAGCGTCGCCGCGCCGCAACGAAAAGACATTGAAGAACGTCTAAAAATGGGCACTCTGCGCGGCATCGTCGCCACTTCGTCCCTGGAACTGGGTATCGATATGGGTTCCATCGACCTGGTGGTTCAGATTGAAGCTCCGCCCTCCGTCGCAAGCGGAATGCAGCGGATCGGCCGCGCCAATCATCATGTGGGTGGCGTGAGTGCTGCGATTATTTTCCCGAAATATCGGGGCGATCTGGTTGCGTGCGCAGCCATCACGCGCGCCATGCGCGATGGCAAAGTCGAAAGCGTGCGCTACCCGCGAAATGCCTTAGACGTACTTTCCCAGCAGATTGTGGCGATGGTCGCCATGGATCCGTGGGATGCAGACCAACTCTACGAATTAACGTGCCGCGCCGCGCCCTATTCCGAATTATCTCGCCCGATATTCGACAACGTGCTCGACATGCTTGCCGGCCGGTATCCGTCGGATGAATTTGCCGAGTTGCGCCCCCGCATCACATGGGATCGCGTGACGAATCGGCTGACACCAAGGGAAGGCGCGAAGAAGGTTGCGATCGTGAACGGCGGCACGATTCCGGATCGCGGCCTTTTCGGAGTATTTCTGGCAGGCGCCACACGAGGAGCCCGCGTCGGCGAACTCGACGAAGAAATGGTGTTCGAGAGCCGGGCCGGCGACACCGTCATCCTGGGCGCGAGCACTTGGCGAATCGAAGAAATTACACATGATCGCGTCGTGGTTTCCCCGGCGCCGGGCGAGCCGGGCAAGATGCCATTCTGGCATGGCGACACCGCTGGCCGTCCCGCCGAATTCGGCAGCAACATCGGGAAGATGACGCGCGAATTGATGCAACTGCCGCGGCCGGTGGCTTACGCCAACTTAGTTGAACATCACAACCTGGACGGCAATGCGGCGGACAATCTTTTGCAATATATGGAAGACCAGTCCGCGGCGGTTGGTGTCGTTCCCAATGATGAACAGATCCTGATCGAACGCTGCCGCGACGAATTGGGCGATTGGCGTATCTGCGTCCTCACTCCCTTTGGAAGCCTGGTTCACGCCCCTTGGTGCATGGCCGTGACAGCCCGCTTGCGCTCGCAACGCGGTCTGGAGCTGGAGTCGATGTGGACCGATGACGGCTTTGTGATTCGTCTTTCCGAAGGCGGCGAAATGTTGGAAGATGCCGACCTTCTTCCCTCCGCGGTTGAGCTGAAGGAATTAGTGCTCCGTCAGCTGGGCAGCACGTCATTGTTCGCGGCAAAATTTCGCGAGGCGGCCGGACGGGCTTTGTTGTTGCCGCGAAGACGGCCCGGCCTGCGTGCTCCGTTGTGGCAGCAAAGGAAACGCGCGGCGGAGTTGATGGCGGTGGCGGCGCGCTACGCTTCATTCCCCATCCTGCTCGAAACCTATCGCGAATGCTTACGCGAGGTGTTAGACCTTGCGGCGGCCGCTCAGATTTTGAAGAAAATCGAGCACGGGCAGATTCGCGTTACCTCCGTCACCTCGGAAAAACCTTCGCCCTTCGCTTCCACTTTGCTGTTCTCCTACATCGCGAATTACATCTATGAAGGCGACGCACCGCTCGCCGAGCGGCGGGCCCAGGCGCTCTCCATCGATCAATCGCAACTAGAAGAGATTCTGGGCAACGTCGACCTGCGGGAGTTGCTGGATCAAGCGGCCATAGACGAAGTCGAGGCTCAGCTCCAGGCGCTTGACCCTGAGTATCAGGCACGCCACGAAGATGGCCTGCATGATGTGTTGTTGAAACTCGGAGACCTGACCGAAGCTGAGTTGATCGCACGCTGCGCCACTCCCGCCGTGGCATCGACGATCGCAGACTTGGCGAATTCGCGCCGCGCCGTGCGGGTTCGCATCGCCGGAGAGTTTCGCTTTATTCCGGTCGAGTACGCTGCCCGCTACCGTGACGCCATTGGTACGCCGCTGCCTCCGGGTCTGGCTGAGACATTTCTAGCTCCCGTCGCCGATCCGTTGGCAGGAATCCTGCGCAGGTACGCGCGCACACACGGTCCCTTCACGACGGCTGAAGTATGTAAGCGCTACGGGCTCCTGCCGTCGGAAGTCGAGGCGCTTCTGCGCGCGATGCATGTCGATGGAAAGCTTTTGGAAGGCGAATTCCGCCCGTCTGGAATGCATCGCGAATGGTGTGATCCGGAGATTCTGCAAAAGATCCGCCGCAAAACTCTGGCTCGTCTGCGGCGTGAAGTCGTGCCTGCCGAACAAACTGCCTTCGCCCAGTTGTTGGCGAAATGGCAGGGCGTAACCACTCGGCGCAAGGGTGTTGAGGCACTGCTCGATGCGATTGAAATTCTGCAAGGCTGTGAATTGATCGCCTCGGAACTCGAGCGCGAAATACTGCCGGCCCGCGTCGCGGACTACCGGCCTTCAGACCTCGACAGCCTGCTTGCGTCCGGAGAAGTGGTTTGGGTTGGACGCGAATCACTCGGAAATCGGGACGGCCGCGTCGCGCTGTATCTGGCCGAATCACTCGGCAAATTGATAGCACCTGGGACTTACGAGGCGCCGCCAGCAACATTGTCGGATCGCGCGAAACAGATTTTGGATCTTCTGCATTCTCAGGGTGCATTGTTTGAAGCGACCCTTCAACAAATGATTGGCGGTTTCCCAAACGAAACCACGGATGCCATTTGGGAGCTGGCCTGGTCAGGCATGATCACCAACGACAACTTCCAGCCCCTCCGCTCCTACGTCGAGAAGGAGAACCGCCGAGCCCATTCCCACGCCCAATTTTCCCCAGGCTCCGCCGGATTTTTGCAGCGTGCCCGAACCAGAAGAGCGGCCGAGCGCGCCGGGCAAGGCCGTTGGTCGCTCATCAAACAACGAATCATCCAACCCGCAACGCCGGCGGAGTGGAGCGCGGCGCTAGGGCAACAACTGCTCGTACGAAACGGCATCGTCATGCGCGAAACGGCACTAGCAGAAAATGTTCGCGGTGGCTATCCACCCGTATACGCCGCGCTCAAAACGATGGAGGAGAGTGGTTGGATCCGCAGAGGCATGTTTGTCGCTGGCATGGGCGCCGCGCAATTCGCGACTCCCGCTGCCGTCGACTTGCTCCGCACCTTCCGCAATCCGGGCGACCGCCCAGACACAGTGCAGCTCGCCGCATCGGATCCCGCCAATCCTTACGGATCAACGCTTCCCTGGACCATAGACGCCGCCGGGCATTCCATGTCGCGCGCCGCCGGAGGACGCGTCGTGCTGGTGAATGGGCGGCTGAGCGCGTTCTATAGAAGACGCAATCCCGAACTACAGGTGTTTCTGCCCGACGAAGAGCCGGAGCGTGGCAACGTTGCTCGCGAGGTAGCGCAAAAGCTGGCGGATGTAGCCATTCGCCAACAGGGCAGGCGAAGTGGACTGCTGATATCCACGATCAACCAGCTACCAGCGCAGGACCATTTTCTGAAACCTTTTTTGGAAGCGAGCGGTTTCGTTGCAACGGCTGCCGGATTTCAAATGCGTCGTCGATCCCCGGCCGCGGTGACATCAGAACCAGGCCAGGACGAAAGCGACGAGGATGCCTGAGGGCGATACAATTTACCGCGCCGCCAGGACGTTGCATCGCGCCCTGGCCGGTCAAATAGTCACGGGCTTCGAAACGCAATTACCGCAACTTGCTCGCGTCGATTTCGATCACCCTCTGAAGGGCCGAGTAGTAGAACGCGTGGACGCCAACGGGAAGTGGTTACGGATCTATTTCTCTGGCGACCTGATCCTGCTCACCCACATGCTGATGAGCGGCAGTTGGCACATATACAGGCCGGGAGAACGTTGGCGGCGCCCTTCCCTGCAAATGCGCGCGGCAATCTATACCAGCGCTTTTACAGCAGTCGCGTTTCAGGTTCCGATCGCGGAATTTCACACCGGCCACAGTCTCGCGCGTCATCGCAGCGTCCTCAGTGCAGGGCCAGACCTGCTTGCGCCTGCGTTCGATTCTGTCACGGCCATCGCCCAAATTCGATCGAGACCCGATTTGGAAATAGGTGTGGCGCTTTTACGACAGCACCTTCTTGCCGGGCTCGGTAACGTTTTTAAGTCGGAGGTCTGCTTTGCCAGTCACGTTCATCCGTTTCGTTTAGTGCGCTCGCTGTCGGATCTGGAACTGGAACAGCTGATGGCGAACGCCCGAAAGCTTCTGATGGCCAATGTCGTCGACGGTGTGGACGACCAGAGCATCGCCCATGCTGGCATCAGGCGTACCACTGGTCGCAGCGATCCCTCCGCGCGATTTTGGGTCTACAAGCGCGGTGGGGAACCGTGCCGCCGTTGCGCGACACCCATTGATTCCCGCAAGCAGGGCGAAGATGCTCGAATCACCTTCTGGTGTCCGAAGTGCCAGCCGTTAGTTTGATTGCGGAAGAACGGCCATCGGATTGCCATGCGGATGCGTATGGTGGCAACTCGTAAACCCGTAGCAGCGCACGCAGAAATAATTTCGCCATCGCCGCGCAGAAAACGCCGAAAAAGTAACAATCTAACCATCCCCAATCCGGCTGAAAGTGCAGCGGCGATAGGACTTCAATACTTCTCCGATACTCAATCCGGAATTCGTCGCAAGCGGCAGGGGAAAGGCTTCGTCTATATCGGAATCGACGGAAAGCAAATCCATGATGAGCCGACCTTGCAGCGCATAGCAAGCATCGTGATTCCCCCCGCATGGACCGATGTTTGGATCTGCCCCCGCCATAACGGATATCTGCAGGCGACTGGTCGGGACGCTCGCGGCCGCAAGCAATACCGTTATCATCCAAAATATCGTCAGACTCGAGATCAAACGAAATATGGCAGAATGCTGGTTTTCGGCGAGACACTGCCGGGTATCCGGAAAACAGTCGCGGAAGATCTGTCGCAGACGGGACTTCCCAGAGAGCGAGTTCTCGCCGCGATCGTGCGGCTACTCGATGAGACGGGAATCCGGATCGGCAACGAAGAGTATGCCAAGTCGAATAGAAGCTTCGGACTGACAACGCTTCGCAGCGACCATGCCCAAATTCATGGCGACACAATTCATTTACGCTTCCGTGGGAAAAGCGGCGTGGTAAAAGAACTTGACCTTCGCGATCCCAAACTTGCGCGCATTGTGAAGCGCTGCCACGACCTCCCAGGCAAAGAGCTTTTCCAATATCAGACCAGTGACGGCGAATTCCACGGGATTAGTTCCGGCGACGTCAATGAGTATTTGCGCGCGATTTCAGGCCGAGATATTACGGCAAAGGATTTCCGTACCTGGCACGGCACTCGACAGATGCTGGTGGAGCTGGCAAAGGTCGGTCCCGCGGCCTCGGAAACCGACGGCAGAAGGCGCATCGCGGAGGCTGTGAAAGCCACGGCGCTCCACCTTGGAAATCGACCGGCGACGTGCCGCAAGTATTACATTCACCCGGCGGTCTTCGAATATTATTCAACCAACTCAATTCCTGCTGTCTTCGGATCGGCCGATAGCGAACCGGCCAAACAGGAGTCGGCACTCCTGAAATTGATGACCACTGACCCCTTCCGTCTGCGTCCCTGAGCAATCCGTCTTATTTTTCAGAAGAAGAGACCGACTATGCCAACAGAACGCGAAAGAATGATTGCCGGAGAGTTATATGACGCTATGGATCCCGACCTTGTGGCCAGTCGCGATCGAGCGAGAGACCTGTGTCAAACCTTGAATGCGACGCGCGAGTCAGAACGGGAAGTCCGCCGCGATCTATTAAAAGAGCTTTTCGGAAAAGGCGGCGATACAGTATGGATGCAGCCTCCTTTCTATTGTGATTACGGCTGGAACATAGAGTTGGGAGAGCGAGTCTTCTTCAATTTCAACTGTATCGTTCTCGATGTCTGCCGCATTCGAATTGGAGATTTCACTCTCTTCGGACCAGGCGTTCAGATTTTGACTCCGATGCATCCTTTAGAAGCAGGTCTGCGGCGCAAACAGGAGTATGGGAAGCCAATCGACATTGGTTCGGATGTTTGGGTGGGCGGCGGAGCACTCATCCTCCCCGGCGTTCGTATCGGTTCAAAAACGGTCATTGGTGCCGGTAGTGTCGTCACGCGCGATGTACCGGATGGCGTGTTCGCTGCCGGAAATCCTTGTCGCGTCATTCGCAAAATTGCGGAAAAACGCTAAACGGGAGACGGAACAACTGCCTGGGCTTCCAAATCCAGGCGTGCAGATTCCGCCAATTTCCCGAGAATCATTGTGGCATCAACGGCCGTACGGCTGTGTACCATGTAAGACATGTCGACTGAAGAGAGCAGCCAAACTAACTTCCCGACCGCCTCTCCCACTGAATTCTGGCGAAGGCGCCCCACGCTCGCGGAACGCTTATGGTATCGGCAGCACTTCGGGTTTCAAGATGTCATCGAGGTTTTCGACATCGATCCAGCCCGCTCCTGGGAACGCGCTGTACATGAGCAACTCGCCGAGGATCCGCTCTGGGGAGCGATCGAGAGCAGGGCTCGTGAACGGGCCATTGCAGCAGCTCAACTCGTAACGCAAGGGACCCTTGCCTATGCGCATGCCGAGGACGCCGCCTTTCGGGTGGAACGCTACATACCGGTGAATATCTACATCGGCAAAACAGACCTGGAATCGCTGCGGGAAGTCACTGCGGCAATCGCAGACCTGTTTGTGGCGTTGGGTTTCGAATACATCAGCTATCCGGCGATCGCGTTATCGTCGGCGCACGGTCGCGGATCGCTCAAGACGCGGCCAATGACGATCGAAGAGCTGGACAAGGCGGAGGGTCTGATCGCATCGGGACTGGATTTTAACGGGCACTCTGTGGAAGGGAGCGCTCCTGCGGAAAATTCGTACGTAGAAAAACTAAAATCTCTACTCGAACTTAAGAAGCTTCAAACCGAGATAGATCTTGCCGGCCAGGAGATCAAAAAATCCAAAGCGGAAACGGACAAAGCAGATGCCGAACGCGACGCCGCGGTCATGGACAAACGGAACAAACTTGCCTCTCTGCTGCTTAAAATCGCTACGGCCGGCGTCGCGATTTCAGTAGGAATAGGGACGTTCTATATGGAGAGCAATCCGCCTCAGGAGCAGGCCAAGCCGGTAGCCACTGTTCAGACACACTCAGTCGAGCGCTCCAGCCACCTGAAGGACTTCGGGAAGTTCGTAACAAAATTGGCGGAACAAGCCGAAGCAGGTGACGAGTAGCGACCACGCTTCGCCGCGCTTCGAAAACGGCGGGACGAAAAGCCACGCCGCCCCGTTTACTGTCCCGACATCGCCGAACGCGCCAGCTCCCTGTTTCTGTCCTCTTCCCTCTGCTGTCTGAGGTCTTCCGCCAGCGCGCGACGCAGCTCAGCCCGGGCATTCCTCTTGGCCATCGCCAGGTTGGCCTTCGTCCAGATCCTTCCGGCCCGGTTGGCGACCCGGCCCGCGATCGTTCGATTTTGCGTGATTGTTTCGGTGGGCATCCGAAACATAATTGCACCATTTTGTTTAAAAGGAAAGTACCAAAGTTGGATAGCGCGTCGATTTTGGGCCAGCGATCGTTACAAAAAGGCAGGAATACGGCAGGTTGTTGCCCGGGCCACGTTTCGGGCGGCAGCTAATTCCCGGGCCGTACGCGTTCCAGCAGCGTCTTCGCGCAGGAATACGGCGACAGCTCGCGCCGCGCCACGCGATCCAGCTCCAGACTCGCGGACGAAACACCCGGCCGCCGCAAAGAATCCGCCACGATTGCTTGTGCCAGCTTCACCACGCGCGCTTCGGCGATCTTCCGCTCGCGGGCCGCCAGTTCGCCGCTATCGCGCAGATGGGCCAGGTGCGTCCCGATCGCATCCACCGTAGCCGCAACACCTTCGCCCGTCACGGCCACCGTCCGCAGCACGGGCGGCGGCCAAGTGCTCTGCGTCCCCAAGTGCAGCATCGCTTCGATCTGCATCACGGTCTCCCCCGCGCCTTCGCGGTCGGCCTTGTTCACCACGTGAATATCGGCGATCTCGAACAGCCCGGCCTTCATCGTTTGCACATCGTCGCCCATGCCGGGGACGCTCACCAGCACGGTCGTATGCGCCACGCGCATGATGTCCACTTCGTCCTGCCCCACGCCGACGGTTTCCACCAGCACCAGGTGTTTGCCCGACGCCCGCAGCAGGTCGATCGCCCCGGAGGCCGCCTGGCACAGACCACCCAACTCTCCGCGCGCCGCCATACTGCGGATGAATACGCCCTCGTCGCTCGATAGCTCGCTCATCCGCACGCGGTCTCCCAGGATCGCGCCGCCCGTGAACGGCGATGAAGGATCCACCGCCAGAATCCCCACCGTGAGCCCGCGCCCGCGCGCTTGTTTCGCCAGCGCCGCCACCAGAGTGCTTTTCCCCACGCCGGCCGCACCCGTCACGCCTACTACGTGCGACCAAGGCGCGCCCGAGTAGACCGCCTCCACCAGCGCCTCGGCCCGCTCGCCTCCTGCTTCCATCCAGCTCAGGCCGCGCGACAGCGCGCGTGCCGATCCCGCCTGAATGGCGGCAGCCAGTTCGCGAACTTCGGCCTCTAAAGTGGCGTTTGCGCCCACGTCTTCGTCCAAGTCTCTAGCATAAAGCCATCGAAACGGCTTCACCGGGAAATCGCCGCCTCTGCCCCGTCCGGTCTATGATTTTTACCCGTAAGATTCTGCCCCGCGGCCCCTCTCCGCTGCTACACTATTGAGGGAAATCGTCCGATGAGCCCTGCCACGGAATCTGGTCTTAGCGTCCCCTCCTCCCGCCTGGAACCCAAAGAGCTCGTACATGCTTTCCGTTTGATGTATGCCTCCCGACGCATTGACGACCGGGAGGTCCTGCTCAAGCGGCAAAGCAAAATCTTCTTTCAAATCAGTTGCGCCGGGCATGAGGCCATTCAGGTGGCCGCCGGTCTCACAATGCGCGCCGGCCACGACTGGTTCTTCCCTTACTACCGCGACCGCGCCCTCTGCCTCACCCTCGGCATGACGGCCGAGGATATGTTCCTGCAAGCCGCGGGCGCCGCCTCCGACCCGTCTTCGGGCGGCCGCCAGATGCCCTCTCATTGGAGCTCCACGAAGCTCCACATCGTTTCGCCGTCCTCCGCCACCGGCACGCAGTTGCTGCCCGCCGTGGGATGTGCCGAAGGCAACCGCCACCTCGACCGGTCTTCGGACGCCGTTACGCTCACCAGCGTCGGGGAAGGCGCCACCAGCGAAGGCGAATTCTGGGAATCGATCAACGCGGCATGCCTCGAAAAATTGCCCGTCATCTTCCTGATCCAGGACAACGGCTTCGCCATCTCCGTACCGGTGGAGCATCAAACCCCCGGCGGCGATGTCTCGCGGCTGGTCTCGGCGCACCCCAATCTTAAAATCGTTCAGGTGGACGGCACCGATCTGCTCGCCTCCTACTCCGCTATGGCGGAGGCCGTGCAGTATTGCCGCACCCAGCGCAAGCCCGCGCTCGTCCACGCCACCACCACCCGGCCCTATTCGCACTCTCTTTCCGACGACGAGAAATTTTACAAGAGCGAGGCCGAGCGCGCCGCCGAAGCTCTGCGCGACCCCATTCGCAAGTTCCAGACGTGGCTGATCGCAACCGGCATCGCGGGGCGCAACACGCTGGACCAGCTGATGCAGGAGGTCGACGCCGAAATTCAGGAAGCAAGCGACCGCGCCATGAAGGCGCCCATGCCCGCGCGCGGGTCCACGCTCCGGTATCTCTACTCGGAGCGAGTGGACCCCACATCCGCGCAGTTTGACGTCTCGCCGCGCTTCGAAGGCGATCCCCGCACCATGGTGGACGAGATCAACCTCACCATGTTCGAGGAGCTGGGCCGCAATCCGAACATGATCGTTTTCGGCGAAGACGTGGCCGATTGCAGCCGCGAAGCACAATCTCAAGGACGTGAAGGGCAAAGGCGGCGTGTTCAAAGCCACGCTCGGCCTGCAAAGCGCCTACGGTTCGGAGCGCGTGTTCAACACGCCCATCGCGGAAGCCGCCATCGTGGGCCGCGCTTCCGGCATGGCCATGCGCGGGCTGAAGCCCGTCGTCGAAATCCAGTTCTTCGATTACATCTGGCCCGCGATGATGCAGATCCGCGATGAGCTCGCCTCGCTCCGCTGGCGCTCCAACAACGCCTGGTCGGCGCCGCTCGTGATTCGCGTGGCCATCGGCGGATATCTCAACGGCGGTTCCATTTATCACAGCCAGTGCGGTGAATCCGTCTTCACGCACATTCCCGGCCTGCGCGTGGTGTTCCCTTCGAACGCGTTCGACGCCTGCGGCCTGTTGCGCACGGCCATCCGCTGCGACGATCCTGTGCTGTTTCTGGAACACAAGCGTCTCTACCGCGAGCCGTACAATCGCTCGCCGCATCCCGGTCCCGATTACACCATCCCCTTCGGCAAGGCGAAAATCGTCAAGCCCGGCGCGCGCCTCACCATCGTTACCTACGGAGCGCTGGTGCAGAAATCGCTGCAAGCCGCCGTGCAGATCGAACAGCAATCCCCCGATCTCACCGTCGAGGTCATCGACCTGCGCACGCTGTCGCCTTACGATTGGCCCGCCATCAAATCGTCGGTCGAGAAAACCAGCCGCGTGATGGTGGTGCACGAAGACACGCTCTCCTGGGGTTATGGAGCCGAGATCTCCGCCCGCATCGCCAGCGAGCTCTTCGGCGTCGCTCGACGCGCCCGTCGGCCGCATCGGCGCGCTCGATACCTGGGTGGGCTATAGCCCCTCGCTCGAAAACGAGATACTCCCGCAGGTGGAGAACATCGTCGAGGAAGCGCAGCGCATTCTTTCCTATTAAGTCGGATCGCAGCACGCCCGCTCCTATGCCTGCCGCGCCTGCGGCATATCAACCGGCCGACGTCGCCGGCTACCGCCTGACCGCCTTCGCTTTCTACCGAGCCGCGACAGTAATGGAGCGGGTGCTCGGCGTCAGTAAGACGTTCCGCCCGGATGCCCGTCATATTAACTAGACGCGTATAGAAACGCGCTTACATATATGAAACATGCACTTTTTTTAATTCCAGCTCTTATCGCGACGTCCCTCTTTGCCCAGGATCCTGGCGCATTCGGCGGCCGTCGCGGATTCAATGCCGGTCCGCAAAGTGGTCCCGGCGACTTCCATGGCATGCGGAGAAGCATGCGCAGAGGCATGCGACATGGCGCCGGTATGCGCGGCATGGCTTTGAGCCGCATGTTGGAAAACCCGATGCTCCGCCAGCAACTCGGCGTGTCGGCCGATCAGGCCGCGAAGATTCGTCAGCAGGAAACGGATTTTGAAAAAACAGAAATCCGCAACCGTGCCGATCTCCAGGTCAAGCGGCTGGAGCTGAACCAGCTGATGACCGTCGATAAGCCCGATCGCGCCGCAGTCGATGCAAAGGTTGCGGAACTCGGCACAGCGCAAGCCGCGATGGAGAAGGCAACGATCGATAATCGCCTGAACATGCGCGACGCACTCACTCCCGTGCAGCGTCAACGGCTGGAGCAGATCGTCGCCCAGCGCCGTCAGGCCCGCTTCGCCGGCAATCCCGCGTTCGGTCTGGGCGCACGTGGCGATGCTCCCGACGCAGGACGCGGCCGTAATCGCGGCGCGACTCCGAATCCTCCCGCCTCTCGGCAATAGTAGAACTCCAGGAATTGGTCTGCCTCGTGCGGCAACTGGGCGGCCCCGGTTGCCGCGCGTCCGCGTCTTCGCGCGCGTTTACAGTCCTTTACATTCCGAAATTTGACCCTATGATATACTGACGCTCGGCTCGAATGAGTCCGAATGTCTCCTATTTTTGCTGTGCCCGCTTGCCTGAGTTTCCTTTTACTGGATCTTGTTTCACGAGCGCGGATTCTCCCAGCCATTGACCCATGCACGAGGTTTTTCGAATGAATAGAATCATACTTTCGAGAATCGCCGGCGGATTGCTGCTCGCTGCCGCCTTCAGCCTGCCCGCGTTTCCGCAAGCGGCGAATTCGCCCACCGATCTTTCCGGCGAGTGGCGCCGCTTGACCAATCATGAAGACGCGCACGAGCGCGGTCCCGGTCCCGACCCCGGCGAATACTGGGGCCTGCCCCTGAACGACGCCGAGCGCATGACGGCCGATGCGTACAATGGCGAAATCCTTTCGACGAATCTCTATTTTCAGTGCCGTCCCCATCCTACCGGCTACCAGCAGCTTGGCCCCGACGCGATGCGGATCGAAAAGGAAATTGAACCTGTCAACCGGCAGCTCATCGCCTATCGCGTCCTGTTCCAGCGCACGCCCGGCAATCGCATGATCTGGCTCGACGGCCGCGATCGTCCCTCCGAGCATGCCGCCCACAGCTGGGAAGGTTTTTCGCTTGGAAAATGGACCGGCGATACGCTCACCATCGACACCACGCATCTCAAACAGAGCTTCATCCGCCGCAACGGCGTACAGGGCAGCTTCCGCCGCACCGTGACCGAGCACGTTTCGCTCGACGAGCCCTATCTCACCTGGGTGCTGATCGTAAACGATCCCGACTACCTCACCGAATCGCTGATCCGCAGCGTCACCTTCGTCCGCGCGCCCAACACGCAAGTGCCTGTCTATCCCTGTGCGCCGCAGGAGGAAGAATATCGGCCCGAGGACGCCAAATATCGCGTCCCCTTCTATCTCCCCGGCGAGAATCCGTATTTGACTGAGGTGGCTTTCAAATACAAAACGCCTTTGCTCGGCGTGCGCGGCGGCGCGGAAAGCATGTATCCCGAATTCGTCGCCAAAATCAAAGCGGAAAAACCGCCCGCGCAGCAGTTCACCCTGAAGCCCGTCTATAACGACGCTTCCACGCGCATCGCCGAGAGCATCGCCAATCAGCCGATCCCCGCGCCGAAATACGACAAGGTCGAAACCCTGCACGTGAAAGGCAACATCTATATGCTTTCCGGCGCAGGCGCGAACATTGCGCTCTCTGCCGGAGGCGATGGCGTCATCATGGTGGACGCGGGCGCCGCCCCTGCCAGCGACAAAATTATCGCGGCGGTGAAGGACCTTGTCGCGCATGAAGCAAAGCCTGCTGACCGTATCCAATTCCGCCTCGCCCTACGCCGACGATTGGCAGGTATCGCATTCCCAGGCGCCGCCCGCCATCCGCATGATCATCGACACCAGCGCCGGTCCCGATCACGTCGGCGGCAACGGCAACATCGCCGGGTCGTCCATCTTCCATCCCATCGGCGTCGAAGGCGCCGATCAGAACGCCAGCGAAGTGATCCTCTCGCAGGAAAACGTTCAGCAGGCCATGCTCGCCGAAAAGGCTCCGGTGCGCGCGCAGCCCACCAATACCTATTTCTCGGATCGCTACCGCCTGCATCGCTATATCAACAATGAAGGCGTGGAAGTGCAGCACATGCCGAACGCCATCAGCGACGGCGATAGCGTCGTCTGGTTCCGCGGCTCCGATGTGCTGGCCACGGGCGACATTTTCAGCCCCGATGTTTATCCGCCCATCGATGTCGACCATGGCGGCAGCATCCAGGGCCTGATTGACGCGCTTGAGAAGCTTTCCGATCTCTGTTTTCCGGAGTACATGGGCCAGGGCGGAACGCTCGTCGTCCCCAGCCACGGCTGGATCTCCGATGGCTCGGAGGTTAGTTACTATCGCGACATGGCGATCGTGGTCCGCGACCGCGTCCAAAACCTGATCGACAAGAAAATGACGCTCGCGCAGGTGAAGGCCGCGAAACCGACCATGGACTTCGATCCGCTCTATGGCCGCGTGCCCGGATCGACCGCCAAATTCGTCGAAGCAGTCTATCGCAGCCTGACCCAGAAGAAGGAGAAATAGTCGATGGCCCTCCTCACCTTCTTCCGCACGCAATCGAAATGGCCGATCATCGGTGCAGCTCTACTCGCCCTGGCCGTTCCCTCCGGCATATATGCTCAAGGCCGAGGCGGCCGTGGCGGACCTCCGCAGACCGCGAAAGCCGCGGCGCCGTTCGATCCCTCCGGCTACTGGACCTCGGTCGTCACCGAAGATTGGCACGTCCGCATGTTGGTCGCGCCCAAGGGCGATTTCGGCTCAGGCCCCGACGCCGAAGGCCTCCCATTCGGCGGAGGCGGCAGCATCCCTTATACGGCCGCCGCCAAGAAGCTCGCGCTGGCCTGGGACCCCGCCAAAGACGAAGCCGAAGGCAATCAGTGCAAGGCCTACGGCGCGGGCGGCATCATGCGCCTCCCCGGACATCTCCACATCGTCTGGCAGGACGACAACACCTTGAAGATGGATATCGACGCGGGCAATCAAACGCGCGTCTTCCATTTCAAGCGTCCCGTGCCGGCCGGTCAGGCCGCCAGCGCGCCCGAGCCTCCCGGTCAGCCGTCGCTCCAGGGCAACTCCGAAGCGGAGTGGATCATTCTCGGCGGCCGTGGCAACTGGCCGCGCGGAGGAAATCTCAAGGTCGTCACAACCGACTTGAAGCCCGGCTATTTCTGGAAAAACGGCATGGTCTACAGCGGAAAGCTGACGCTGACCGAGCATTACCGCTACCAGAAAGAGACCAACGGCGACGAATGGCTGAACTTCTCGCAACAAGCCGACGATCCCGAATATCTCACCGAGCCGTGGATCATCACCTATCACTACAAGAAGCTCCCCGACGCTTCGAAGTGGAAGCCAGCCGCCTGCTCCGTTAACTAGATCGTTGACGATTGCCGATATACCCCGCTCTCACGACCGCGTGAAAAGCAAGCGGCAAACGAAGCAACGTCATTTGGCCAGCCTTACCCGGAGCGCACAGACTGCATTAACAAATCGCGACCCTAAATCACAAACCGCAAATGTTAACGATCGCGCACCCGAGCCGCGACCATAGGGAGCGGTTGAGCGCCCATACTTTCGCAGAAACTCAGTGAATAAGGCTGCTCAGGTCGATAGTTCTCTTGTAAAGCAGCGCTGTATAAATGTAGAGTAGCCTTATGAATGCATCCGATCCATTAATTGCGCCCATCAACGGCGCTGACCACCGAACCGTCGGTGGCGTCGACGTCGATGTGATGCCCGCCGGAGCCGGCCGCGTTAAGCGCATAGTCTACCCCGTAGGCTATCGGTGGTCGAAGAACATGAAACCGGTGATGGGCGGCGACTTGTGTCAGCACGCACACGTCGGCTTCCTCGTGCACGGCCAGATGCACATCGAATATGCCGATGGCTGCAAGCTGGAACTGGTCGCACCCCAGGCCGTTACCGTCGATCCGGGTCACGACGGCTGGGTGGTCGGCAACGAGCCCGCCATCGTGATCGAATTCGATTTCCAAGGCGACACCGTCAGCAAGTTCGGTGTACCCGATTGCCACAAGCATTAGACGCTGGCGGCCGGAGTCCGCTCGCGAACGGGTCTTCGTCGGCCCTTGTCGCGCTCTAGGGCTGGGCTGTTACTCTCAACCACTCCGTCACGCGCTCGCGCAGTTTGCCACTTTCCGGGAAAAGATCGCCGATCACCGCGACGGAATCGGCTCCCGCTTCCAGCACAGCCTTAGCGTTCTCGCGCGTGATTCCGCCAATCGCAACCAGCGGCCGATTGGTCAAAGGACGCAAGCGGCGCAGCTCTTCCAAACCCACCACGGGATCCGGATTCTCTTTCGTCGTCGTGCCGAAAATCGGCCCGAGTGCCACGTAATCAACCGGCTCCTCCGCCGCCGCGCGCAACTGCGTTTCGTTGTGCGTAGAGAAACCGATCACCATCCCGGCGCCCGTCACCTTCCGCGCCACAGATGGCGGAAGATCGTCCTGACCCAGGTGCAGAGCGGCGCCCGGCGCCGCTAAACAAATGAGCTGAGCAACGTCAGCCCGATCATTCACCACGAACACCACTCCGCGTTCGCGGCACATCTGCGCGATCTTCTCCGTGGTTTCCAGAACCTCGCGCGAAAAAAATCCCTTGTGCCGGATCTGCAAAATACGAACACCCGCGTCCAGCATCTCGCGGGCGGCATCTGCCAGTTCGATGCCGCGCCGCTCCGCCACAGACGTATCGAGAATCGGATAAAAGGCAGGCAGCGAAAACATAAGCGATTAAGCCGCGCTCGCCAGCACTTCGTCTGCGCTCGGCTTTCCGCGTCGCGCAAATCGAATCACGCCGTCCGGCCCGATCAGATACACAGTGCGCTTTACGATCAGGCCGCTTGTGCGATACAGCTTGCCCACTTTCTGTCCCTGATCCACCAGCAGCGGGAAGGGAAGTTTGCTTTTCTCGCGAAAGCGCCCATGGCTCGCAGCATTTTGCGGATTCACGCCGAATACGAGGGTATTTTTGCCAGCCGCCTGCGTCCAGCGATCGCGAAACTCGCACAACTGCGCTCGACAGACTGTCGTGTCGTCACCGGGATAGAAAACCAGTACGACGTTGCGCCCGCGCAGATCGCGCAGCGATACGATCTTGCCGTCCTGATCGGGAAGCGAGAATTCGGGCGCTGATTCGCCCACCGCGAGAGGTTCAGAAAACAGCCAATCGAGCACGTACCTCTCATTGTACGTGCGTCGCCCGCTTAGACGCGTCAGACTTGGCGGCTTAGTTTGCGGTTGCCACCTGCACGGGCTCCGGACTGAAGCTATAGCCGAATCCGCGGACGCTGCGAATGAACGACCCGCTTTCCTCGGTCTCGATTTTCTGCCGCAGTCGCAGGATATACACGTCCACCGTGCGATCCGTCACCGCGCGATCATGCCCCCACACGGCGTCCAGCAGTTGTTCGCGGCTGAATACCACGCCCGGGCGGCTCATCAGAAATTCCAGCAGCCGGAATTCAGTCGCCGTCAAAATCACCTCTCTGCCAGAGAGCGCCACATGGCAGCGCGAGCGATCCAGTTCCAGCTCGCCCGCCCGCATCACCTTCGTCGCCGGAGCCTGCCCCCGGAAATGAATCTTGATCCTCGCAATCAATTCGCGGATGAAGAACGGCTTGACGATGTAGTCGTTCGCGCCCAACTCCAGCCCCACGATGCGGTCCGTTTCCGACGCGCGCGCCGTCAGAAAAATTACCGGGATGTGCGCCAGTTCCTGGCTCGCGCGAATCGCTTTGCAAATCTCCAGGCCGTCCGAATCCGGCAGCATCACGTCCAGCAGGATCAGGTCCGGCCGCTCGCGCTTGCAAAGGTCCACAGCCCCGCGGCCGGTTTGCAGCCCGACGAATTGAAGGCCTTCTTTTTCGAGGTTGTACTGGACCAGCCGGTACAAGTCGGCGTCGTCTTCCACGAGGAGGATCTTTTTCATAGCAGCACCTGCCACTAATGTAACCCGCCCATTGTTACAAGAGCATGAAGTGTCTGAAATATCAGTATTTGTTTGCACCGACCATCAGTTTTAAGTCCATCTAAGCTGCTTATTTCCATTTGCTTAGATAAGCCCGGGTGATTTCGTGGAGCGCCTTTCCAATTATTGCCCACGGCCGCCGCGAGCTGCGGTCAGCGTCAGAATGACAATCTCGGGAGGCACGCCAAACCGCACATCCATGATGCTCGTGCCGATGCCCGTCGTCACGAACAGATCGCGCCCTTGCTTCACGAAAAGTCCGGCATCATATCCAAATTCCGAGGTCCGAATCGGCCGGCCATAAAATGGCAGCCGCACTTGACCTCCATGCGTGTGCCCCGCGATGGTCAGGCTTACGCGGCTCGGGGACGGAGGGGAAAATATCGGGATTATGCGTGATCAGCACCACGGGCTCGGAATCGCGCACCTGCCGCAGCGTGCCTTCCACATCCGGATTGCGCGTCCACAGGTCGGCGATTCCGCCGAGCCAGAAATGACCGCCGCAATTATTGAAATCGATGTGGACCGCCTGGTTCTCCAGCACCGGGATCTTCGCGCCCTCTAGCGCGCGAGCCGTCCGCTCTCCATCGAACCACCAGTCGTGATTGCCCAGCACCGCGAACACGCCCAGAGGCGCGTGCAAGTGTTCCAGCTCCGCCGCTGTTGCCTCCGGCGGCACGAAATGGCGCAGCGAGTCCTGGTTCCCGCGCGGCCCGCCGATCACGTAGTCTCCCAGCAGCACAATCAGGTCCGGATGCTCGCCGTTCGTCCGTTCGACGATCTTGCGCAGTTGCGCGATCGGCACGCCCGTGGAGCCCACGTGCAGATCGGACAGGACCGCCACGCGCACATCCTGGCCCCAGCCCTCGAGCGCGATCCGCTGCTCCCGCACCACCAACAGTCTCGGCTCAATCTCAAACGCCCACAGGACGATCAGCGCCAGAAATAGCGCCAGGCCGCCGAGAAAGACGCCCAACTTATGTTTCAAGTTTTCAGGATAGCGCCGCACTACCTTGCGACGTTTGAAATCGGCCTATAGCGGGAAAACGTTGGGCGCAGTTCAGGCTAAGCATTTGGGTACGTCTATGGTATAAAAGGCGGGAGGGTTGAAAAAAGCCAATGAAAACGGTGGTTTTGTTGGGGCGGCTGGTGGGATTTGAACCCACGACATCCAGAACCACAATCTGGCGCTACTACCAACTGAGCTACAGCCGCCACACACGGTAGGACACTCCCATTCTAACATCCCCAGCCGGCCACATTCGAATCGGACGCCGTGCCGAAAGCTACTTCAATCCGGCTTTCTTCCACAGCGCATCCACGCGCGTCTTCACATCCTCCGGCATCCGCATCACCGTCCGGCCACGGCCGCGTGAAGCCTTCCCCGGGCCATTTCCGCGTCGCATCCACGCCCATCTTCGATCCGTAATTCGGCAGCCGGCTCGCATGATCCAGCGAATCGACCGGCCCCATCACGAACTGAATATCGCGCTCCGGATCGATGTTGTTCAGCGCCTTCCACGCCACCTCGCTGAAGTTCTGCACGTCCACGTCCTCATCCACCACCACGATCACCTTCGAGAACATCGCCTGCCCCAGCCCCCAGATCGCATGCATCACTTTGCGCGCGTGCCCCGGATACGATTTGCGAATCGACACCAGAATCAGGTTGTGGAAAATCCCTTCGGCCGGCATCGCGATGTCGCGCACCTCGGGCAATTGCAGGCGCATCAGCGGCAGGAAAATCCGCTCGATCGCCTTGCCCATGTAGAAATCCTCCATCGGCGGAGGACCCACGATCGTCGTCGCGTAAATCGGATTCTTGCGATGCGTCACGCAGGTCGACGTGGAACACCGGATAATCGTCGTCGAGCGAATAAAATCCGGTGTGATCGCCGAACGGCCCTTCGCGCCGCAGCTCGCCCAGCTCGACGTAGCCTTCGAGCACGATCTCGGCGTTCGCCGGCACTTCCAGATCCACCGTCTCGCACTTCACCATCTCCACCGGCTTCGACGCGCAGGAATCCGGCGATCATCATCTCGTCGAGGTCCGGCGGCAGCGGCAGAATCGCCGAATACATCGTCGCCGGATCGGCGCCGATCGCCACCGCGACGTCCATTTTCACGTTCTTACCCGCAGCGCTCATGCCGCCGGTAATGTTCCGCGCCCTGCTTGTGCGTCTGCCAGTGCATGCCGGTGGTGCGCTCGTCGAACACCTGCATGCGATAGCAGCCGCAGTTGCGCTTGCCGGTATCCGGATTGTGCGAAAACACCATCGGCAGCGTGATGAAGCGGCCGCCGTCGTCCGGCCAGCACTTCAGCACCGGAAAATAGTCCAGCGAAAAATCCTTCGCGCCGAATCACTTCCTTGCACGGGCCGCCGTTCACGATCTTGGGAAAGAACGCGCCCACCTCCGCCAGCATCGGCAGCATCTTCAGTTTGCCGATGATGCCCTCCGGCATGCGCATCTGCAGAAACTCGGAGATGCGCCCGGCGATCTCGTCGACCGAATCCACTTCCAGCGCAATCTCCATCCGCCGGTCGCTGGCGAAAGCGTTGATCAGCACCGGCACTTTCGAGCCCTTGGGATTTTCGAACAGCAGCGCCGGTCCGCCGGTCTTCACGCTGCGGTCGGCGAACTCGGTGATCTCCAGTTCCGGATCGACTTCGAACGGGATGCGCTTCAGTTCGCCGTGCTTTTCTAGCGCGCGGATAAACTCGCGCAGGTCGGCATAGGCCATAATATAGAGTTTAACTATGACAAACAGAACCGCATCTTGTTACGGGCGCGAGCCGCGGCATCGGACTCGCCTGCGCCCAAGCGCTCGCCGCCGCGGGCGCCCGCGTGATTCTCGCCGCGCGCGACACGGCGAAACTCGAAGCGGCCTCAGCCGAAATTCCCGGAGCTTCTTGTCGTGGAGTTGGACCTGATCTCTCCGCAGATTCCATCAAGGAAGCCTTCGCCAAAGCCGGACCAGTCGACATCCTGGTGAACAACGCCGCGCATCACCAAAGACGGCCTCGCGCTGCGCATGAAGAAAGACGATTGGGACGCCGTGCTCGCCACCAACCTCACCGGCGCGTTCCTCGCGATTCAGCAAGTGCTGCAGGCATGATGAAGGAGCGCTGGGGCCGCATCATCAATATCTCTTCGATCGTCGGCGAGACCGGCAATCCCGGCCAGGCGAATTACGTGGCGTCGAAAGCCGGCCTGATCGGCTTGACGAAATCGCTCGCGCAGGAAATCGCCAGCCGCAATATCACCGTGAACGCCATCGCGCCGGGCTTCATCGACACCGACATGACGGCCGTCGCTCTCCGACGAGTTGAAGACACAACATGCTCGCGCACATTCCGCTGAAGCGTTTCGGAAAGCCCGAAGACGTCGCCGCCGCCGTGAAGTTTCTGGCGAGCGAAGAAGCCGGCTACATCACCGGCACCGTGCTCAACGTCAACGGCGGAATGTATATGTAGCCTCAGACGCGCGCCGCCCCCGGCCAGCGGGCCGTCAGAATCTCTTTTATTCGTCTTAGAACTCGCGGATCTTTGCCGTCCACAACCGCGCCGATCGGCCTCCACCGCGCTGCCATGCGCTCGTTCACGAAGCCTGCGGCGATGCTGATCACCGGCACGCCACACGCGGAAGCAACGTGACCGCCAGCCGAATCGTAGCCGACGTAAAGCTTAGACTGAGCGATCAGCGAGGCAAATGAAGCGAACGCTCCATCGTGTGTTCGAAGCCCAGCGGCGGCCTCTTCCACCCTCTCGCGCTCTTCATCGTCCCCGCCTTTATCAACAACAATGGACGCGCCGGTTTTCGCCAATAAGTGCAACAGCTCTTCTTCGAAGCCTCCGTACAAACGTTTCAATTTATTGCCGCCGACTCCCAGGCTCACCGTAACATCTGCCGGTGCTTCTTTAGAAAGATCTGGCGCTACGAAAGGGGCCGCGCGCTCGACGCCCATGATCTCTTTTGCCCATCGTGCGGCGAGATCCGGCAAGCGACTCAATGATCGCCCACCGTACGATCTGGATGGGAAAAACAAATAGTTGCTCGAGGGGCAAACTTTTAAGACTCCTAACTGCGACAGCCGTGAATCCGGATCGATCACCAATCCATCTTCAAGCCAAAGATCGCCAGAGGCCTCGAGGCGCTTCTTCAGACTTCCGCCCCGACTATAGGGAGCCTTCAAATGCCGAATACGCGGATCCTTTGCAAAGAGCTCGAATGATTTTTTGGGCCCGACGAATACGATCTCGGCCTCCGGATATTTGCGCTTGGCGGCGTCCAGCAACACGCTGGTAACCGCCACATCGGCCCCTAACGTCACCCGAGACAAGACGTAAACGCGGTCGGCTTTCTTGGGCGCGATTTTGCGCGCGGGAAGCCCGCGACGCAGCCGTGGCGCAAGCTCCGGCGAAAGACGACGAATTACCTGAGAGAACAGTTGCGCATATACCTCGCAAAGCCGCGGCTCGAATAAATCTCCCAACCGCTCGATTACGATTTCAAGAAACGCTCGACCTTTATCGACTGCGAGGGCACGATCCAACAAACCCTCGGTCCACGGCTCCCCGCCAAGGCAGCGATTGAGCAATTCTAGGCACGTATTGCTTTCCGGTCCCAACCAGGGCTTCGCGTACTGCCGTCTAGAGATATTTCCCAACCAGCAGCTCCAGTTTCTTGCGCGTCTCAGCGGGAATCGCCTTGCGATCGGTGATCAGCGCATGCGCCAGCGCCTTGCCGCATTTGCACGTGCGTTCGGCCGGCATATCACGCACCGCTGCTGCGATCAGCTTGCTCGCATTTTCCGCGTTCTTATTCAGCACCGCGATGATCTGGTCCACCGTCACGGCGTCGTGTTCGGAATGCCAGCAGTCATAATCGGTCACCATCGCGATCGTCACGTAGCAAATCTCGGCCTCGCGCGCCAGCTTCGCCTCCTGCAGATTCGTCATGCCGATCACGTCCATGCCCCAGCTCCGGTAGAGGTTCGATTCCGCCAGCGTCGAAAACGCCGGCCCCTCCATGCAAACGTACGTGCCGCCCACTTTCCCATTCACGCCTACCGACGTGGCGGCGGCCTGCGCGACTTTCGCCAACGCGCTGCACACCGGATGCGCGAAGCTGATGTGCGCCACCAACCCTTCGCCGAAAAATGTCGATACGCGCCCACGCGTCCGATCGATAAACTGATCGGGCATCACGAAATCCATCGGCTTGTGCTCTTCCTTCAGCGATCCCACGGCGCTCAGCGAAAGAATCCGCTCGACGCCCAGCGCCTTGAAGCCGTAGATGTTCGCGCGGAAGTTCAGCTCCGACGGGGAAATGCGATGGCCTCGCCCGTGCCGCGCCAGGAACGCCACTTCTTTTCCGGCGAGCTTCCCCACAACATAAGGGTCCGATGGCGCGCCCCACGGCGTCTCCACCGCGCGCTCCTCCTGCGCTTCAAATCCCGGCATGGAATACAATCCGCTGCCGCCGATAATCCCGATCTTCGGTGTCATATTAAGTTAGGCCTGAATCAATTCCAGCAGCACGCCGCCGGTCGAGGAAGGATGCACGAACACATATAAATGTCCGCCCGCCCCCTCGCGCGGCTCATTCAAAATCTGCGAGCCCGCCGCGCGCAGCCGCTCCACCGCGGCCGCCAGATCCGGCACGCGCAGCGCGACGTGATGCAGTCCTTCGCCGCGCTTCTCCACAAATCTCCCGATGACCGAATGCGGCGTGGCGGCTTCCAATAGCTCAATCCGTGGATCGCCCTTCGCCGCGCCCAATGGCAGCATCGCCACGTGAACCTTCTCAACCGCAACCGTCTCGCGCAACGCTACGCCCAATCCTAACTGGCCTTCGTAGAATTTTAGCGCTTCGTCGATCGATCGCACCGCGATACCTAAGTGATCGATACGGACCGGCGAATCCTCGCTCGCTGAGGCATCGGCCGGCGTCTTCGAAAGAGTTTCCGGATCATCCATGCGAAGGGTCGCTCTTCAGCAGCTGCCGCGCGATCACCAGCCTCTGGATTTCGCTGGTGCCTTCGCCGATGGTGCACAGCTTCACGTCGCGATAAAACTTCTCCACCGGATAATCCTTGATGAATCCGTAGCCGCCGTGGATCTGCACCGCTTCATTGGCACACGCGCACGGCGATCTCCGACGCGAACAGCTTCGCCATCGACGATTCCTTGTTCACGTTCTGCCCGCAGTCCTTCAGCCATGCCGCGCGCAGCGTCAACAGCCGCGCCGCGTCGATCTCCGTCGCCATGTCGGCCAGCTTGTGCTGGATCGCCTGAAATTCCGAGATGAACCGCCCGAACTGCTTGCGCTGTTTGGAATACCTCAGCGCCGCTTCGTACGCCCCCTGCGCGATGCCGACGCAAAGCGCGGCGATCGAAATCCGCCCGCCGTCGAGAACCCGCAGGCGTCCACGAATCCTTCGCCCTGCTTCCGCACAGTTGCGACGCGCGGCACGCGGCAATCGGTAAAGATCATTTCATTCGTCGGGCGAGCAGCGCATGCCCAGCTTGTTTTCCTTCTTGCCGGAACGAAATCCAGGCGTGCCCTTTTCGACCAGAAACGCCGAGATCCCGTGCGTCGCCGCCGCGCGATCCGTCATCGCCATCACCACGCAAACATCCGCGATCTGCGCGTTCGTGGTGAATGTCTTGCTGCCGTTGATCACCCAGCGATCGCCTTCGCGCACGGCGCGCGTATGCGTGCCGCCCGCGTCCGAGCCCGATTCCGGCTCGGTCAGCGCCCACGCCCCGATCCATTCTCCCGACGCGAGCTTGGGAATGTACGTTCCGCCGCTGCTCGTCATTGCCCGCAAGATAAATATGATTGGTGCACAGCGAAATGTGCGCCGCGACGCTCAGCGCAATCGACGGATCCACGCGGGCCAGCTCTTCGACCAGCATCGAGTAATCGACGTAGCTGTAGCCCGAGCCGCCCAGCTCTTCCGGGAACACCGCGCCCAGCACGCCCAGATCGCCCGAGCTTGCGAAACACCTCGACCGGGAAGTGTTGCGATTCGTCCCACTCCATCACGTGCGGCTTGATTTCGGCTTCGGCAGAACGCGCGAATCGTTCTTGCGAAGCTGCTGTTGTTCTTCGGTGAATCCGAATTCCATGGCTTGTGTTTTCCGCGGGATGATTCCGAAAGTGTCCGCCGTCAGACGATCTCTTCAGCGCCGCGTCCCAGCGAACCGTGCGGCCCTGCGGTAGCTCTCCACAGCCATGCGGCAGGCGATCGCCACGCGATAGCCCACCTCGAATCGGGCAGTTCGGCTCGCGGCTGAAGCGAACCGCAGTCGAGGAAAATTCTGCATGTGGGCGTGCGGGCACGTGCGCCGAGCGGCCCACGCTTCTCAGTGTGCGGATGGCCGGTTCATTTTCTGCGGCACGTAGCGCACCTGGTTCGCGCGCGCAATCGTTCCGTGCGGAGCCCAGCACGTCTTCGGTGACGCCCAGACTGGTTGTTGCCGAAGCCGGACGCCCAGCTCACCAGCATGCGCTCCGGCTGCTCGCAGCGAAACCTGCATCGTGTCGGGCGTTTCGCGGCCGTCGTTCCACAGATAGACTGCCGCCCCTCATGGTCGCCGATTGGGGAATCTCCAAATCCAGCGCCCGTACCAGAAGCCAGCTGCTGGCTCATGTTTTCGAAACGCTGCCGCCGGAGTAATCCCAAAAATAACGCCAGTGGATGAAGCGCTTGCGCATCGAACGGCCGGGCTTCATTCTGGCCCACGAACGCTTCCCAATCCACGTTCGTGCGTTCAGGTCCGGCGTCAGCAGCGCGGGCCGGGCCCACTGCGGCTTGTTCGCGAGGCGTGTTGCGAATTGCGCATCGCAAGCGCGGTGATCTTGCCCCAGCCGCGACGGTTCGCTGCAGGAACTGCCGCACGTCCGCCATGTGCCCGATGGAACACGCCTGATGGCCGATCTGCACCACGTGGCGTCCGCCGTCTTCGCGCCAGGCTGTTCGCATGCGCTTGGCATCGGCCACCGTCAGCGCCAGCACTTTTTCCTGATACACGTGCTTGCCCGCATCGAGCGCAGCACAGAACTGCGCGGCGTGCAGATGCGGCGGCGTCGCGATCACCACGGCGTCGATCGAAGGATCGTCGAGCAGCCGCCGGTATCGCGGAAAGTTGCAGCGCCTGGGACCGACCGCCGCGGCCTTCTCCAACCGCTTGCGTGTAGATGTCGGCGAACGCCGCGACTTCTGTATTCGGAGCAGACGCGGATCTGGTTCACCAGCTCCATTCCGCGGTCGCCCGCGCCGATGATGCCGATGCGGATGCGATCGTTCGCGCCCAGCACGCTGTCGGGACCGGCCGCCAGCGTCCCGGCCAGGCCGTAGGCGACTCTTCCCAGAAAATTCCGGCGAGAATCCATGTATTTTGAGTGTAGCAGGGAGATTTCGGCTCTCGACAGCCGGCCCCCGGACGTTAATCCAGCTGCTTATGGAAGCGCAGCACGCTCAGCCACAGAATCGATGACGCCGAAAACCGCCAGCGCGACCATTTGCGGCCACAGCGTCGACGCCTTCGCGCCCTGCAGGAAAACGCCGCGCACGATTTCCATGAAGTAGCGCACCGGATTGATGAACGTGAGCCACTGCACCACCTCCGGCATGTTGCGGATGGGGAAACGTGAAGCCGCTCAGCATGAAGAACGGCTGAAAGAACAGCGTACGTCGCCATCATGGCCTGCTGCTGCGTGCGCGAGATGGTGGAGATGAACAGGCCCGCGCCCAGCGTGGTCAGCAGGAACAACACGCGGCGCCAAGCAACAACAGCAGAAACTGCCCGTTGAACGGCACATGGAAAATCAGCAGCGACGCCGCCAGTCACCAGCAGCATTCCCAGTAACCCACCAGCACGAAGGGCAGCGTCTTGCCGAGGATCAGTTCGACCGGCCGGATGGGCGTCACCATCAACTGCTCCATGGTGCCGATCTCTTTTTCGCGCACGATGGCCATGGCGGTCAGCGACAGCGTCACCAGCATGATGATGTTGACGACCACGCCGGGGATGAAATAATTGCGGCTCTTCAGATCGGGGTTGAACCAGACGCGCGTCTGCGCGAGCACCTGCGGAACGGGCATCGAGATCGGCCCGCCGGACGTCATCGTCCCGCCCACCATGCTGGATGCGCTGCTGGCTTCGCATCGCCGCTTCGCTGCGAATAGCGCGGCGATCGTCTGGCGGCGTAGCCGGACACCAGCGACGCCGTATTGGAATTGGTGCCGTCCAGCAGCACCTGCACGCTGGTGGCGCGGCCGCGCGTCGATATCGCGCGCGAATCCCGGCAGCACGCGGATCACGCCATCCACCTGGCCGCGATCCAGCAGCGTCCTGCATCTGCGCGCTCGTTCGCGGGCGTCGCCGCGATGATGAAGCGGCCCGAGCCTTCGAACTCGCGCAGCAGCTCGCGGCTTTGCGGGCGTGTGGTCCTGGTCCATCCAGGCGATGTTGGCGGTGTCGACGTCCAGGTTCGCGGCGTAGCCGAAAATCAGCAACTGGATCAGCGGCGGCATGAACAGCATGCTGCGCATACGCGGGTCGCGCAGCGCCTGGATGAATTCCTTGCGAATAATGGAGCGGAGCCGTTGGCGCATACTTCAAGCCACCTTCTGCCGCAGCTTGCGGACCGTGAAGAAAAAGATCAGCGCCCCGTAGCCGCACAGCAGCAGGAAATCGAACCACAGCAATCTGCAGGCCGATGCCTTTCAGGAAAATGCCCTTCGAAATGTTGATGAAATAGCGCGCCGGGACGAACAGCGCGATGGCCTGGATCACGCGCGGCATGTTGCGATCGAATAGATGAATCCGGAAAGCAGGAAGGCCGGCAGGAACGAGGTCAGCGTGCCCATCTGGTAGGCCATCAGCTGCGTGCGGAACGTCGCCGAGATCCAGATCCCCAGTGCCAGCGAGCCGAACAGGAACACGCAGCTGGAAACCATCAGCAACAGCAGGCTGCCCTTGAACGGCACGTCGAAGATGAAGACGCCGACCAACATGCAGATCAGCATGTCCGATCAGGCCCAGCAGAAAGTAGGCGGACAGTTTGCCCAGCGCCAGCTCCGACGGGCCGCACCGGCGTCGAGAGCAACTGCTCCATGGTGCCGTTTTCCCATTCGCGCGCGATGGTGAGCGAGCTCAGATTGCCGGTGATGATCATCATGATCACGGCGATCAGTCCCGGCACGATGAATTGCGCGACACCAGGTCGGGGTTGTACCAGACGCGCACTCCGCGCTGACGCCGACTGGCGGAACGCTGCCCGGCGCGCATGCTTTGCGCATCGTCGCGGACGTGCGCGCGTAGGTTTGCACCAGGCCCTCGGCGTAGCCCTGCGCGATGGACGCGGTGTTGGAATCGCTGCCGTCGAGCAGAATCTGCACCGTGCGCTTCGCTCGCCCGCGAGCAGATTGCGCGAATAATCCGGCCGGAATCACCACGCCCAGCAGCGCGCGCCGCTGATCCATCGCCTGCTCGATGGGCCGGTAGCCGTCGCACCTCCTCGACGATCTGGAAATAGCGCGAGCCGCGGAATTCGCTGAATCAGTTCGCGGCTCTGCGGCGCTGTGGTCCAGGTCGTAGACGATGGTCGGGATGCGGTCGACGTCCAGGCTCAGCGCGTAGCCGAACATCAGCAGCATCAGTCAGCGGCTGGCAGAGCGCCGATGCCAGGCTGCGCGGATCGCGAATGACGTGCAGCAGCTCCTTGCGGGCCATGGCGCGCAGTGCGGCGGAAGTTCATGCGGCCGCCTTTTCTTCTTGCTCGATCAGGCTGACGAACACGTCTTCCATCGACGGAGTGATCGGCTCCAGACGCGTCGATCGTTGATCCCGGCGCGCTCCAGCGTCTGGCGAATCCTGGCAATCGCGCGATCCGCGTCGTCCACTTTGACGTGCAGTCCGCTGCCGAACACCGCGACGTCCAGAATGCCTGTCGCCGCCGTGCAGCGCGCGCATGGCTTCCAGCAGATCGGACGTTTCCAGGTTCAGCAGATGGCCGCTCGCCGAGCGACTGCTTCAACTCCGCCGGCGAGCCCAGCGCGATCATGCGGCCGCCATACATCAGCGCGATGCGATGGCAATATTCGGCCTCGTCCATGTAATGCGTGGTGACGAAGATGGTGTGGCCGGCCGCCGAGAGCTGGTAGATCAGCTCCCAGAAATTGCGGCGCGCGATCGGGTCGACGCCGCTGGTCGGCTCGTCCAGAAACAGAATCGGCGGCTCGTGCAGAATCGCGCAGCCCAGCGCCAGCCGCTGTTTCCAGCCGCCCGAGAGCAGCCGCGTCATGGTATCGCTGCTTGTCTTCGAGACTCGGCCATCTTCAGCACGTAATCGCGCGCGCTGCGGCGAACTTCTCCGGCGGAGACGCCGTAGACGCCGCCGAAGAATTCGATGTTCTCCTCGACCGTCAGGTCGTCGTAGAGCGAAAACTTCTGCGACATGTAGCCGATGCTGCCGCTTGACCTCTTCCGGCTGCGTGGCGACGTCGAAGCCGCCCACCATGGCGCGTCCGGAAGTGGGCGCCAGCAGCCCGCACAGCATGCGGATGGTGGTGGATTTGCCCGCGCCGTTGGGTCCCAGAAAGCCGAAAATCTCGCCGGCGCGACGTCGAGCGATAACGTTGTCCACGGCGATGAAATCGCCGAAGCGCTTGACCAGCTTCTCGATGTGGACGGCCGGGCCGTTGACGTGTTAGGCAGCACGCGCGCACCTCCTGCTTGCGCACCAGCGCGATGAACACATCTTCGAGCGACGGCATGAATGCTGCTGGAACTCGAACGGCGTGATCGCTCGCAGCTTCTCGGGCGACGTCACTGCCGGGTCGAGAAACAAGTGCAGATCCGACGCCCGTCGGCTGCACCGTCAGCACGCCCGGCTGGCGTTCGCAGAATGCGTCGCGCGTCTTGCGGTGGTCGGCCGAAGTCAACGCGGTAGCACTGCTTCCGGCAGGCCGCGCTTCAGACCCGCGGGGTATCGCACTCGAATCAAGCGGCCCTGGTGCATGAAGCCCACGCGGTTGGCGCGCTCGGCCTCATCCAGATACGCGGTGGTGACCAGCACCGTCAGCCCGTCGCGCACCAGTTGATACAGAATCGCCCAGAAATCGCGGCGCGAAACCGGATCGACGCCGTTGGTCGGCTCATCCAGAAACAGCACGCGCGGCTTGTGCAGCAGCGTGCACATCAGCGCCAGCTTCTGCTTCATGCCGCCGGAAAGCTTGCCGGCCGGGCGCTTCCGAAACGGCTCCATGCGCGTCATGCGCAGCAGCCGCGCGCTCAATTCCTCGCGCTCGCTGCCCGACGATGCCGAACAGGTCCGCGTAGAACGCCATGTTCTCGTCGACCGTCAGATCGCCGTACAGGCCGAAGCGCTGCGCCATGTAGCCGATCTGATCCTTCACCGCGTCCACGTTCTTTCGCGACGTCGTGGCCCGCGACAATCGCGCGGCCTTCGGTGGGATCCATCAGGCCGCACAGCAGGCGCATGGTGGTGGTCTTGCCCGCGCCGTCGGGACCCACCAGCGCGAAAGATCTCGCCCTCTGCGACTTCCAGATTCAGATGATCCACCGCGGTCACAGGCCGGTTTGGCCGCGCCAAACACGCGCGTCAGATTCTCGGCATGGATGATCGCTGCTCACAACGGGATCTCCGCGTCCACCGGCATGTTGTTCTTCAGCTCGTGCTGCGCATTGTCGACGTCGACCTTGATCCGGTACACCAGCTTCACGCGCTCCTCCTTGGTCTGGATCTGCTTGGGCGTGAACTCGGCTTCCGACGCGATGAAGGAAACCGCGCCCGTGATACATTTTGCCGGGATACGAATCCGTGGTGAGCTTCACCTTCTGTCCCAGCTTCACGCGGCCCAGGTCGGTTTCGTTGATATAGGCGCGCAGCCAGGGATGATCCAGATCGCCGATGCTCACGATGGTGGTGCCGGCCGCGATCACTTCGCCCGCTTCGGCCGACTTCACCAGCACCACGCCGTCGATGGGCGCTACGATCGTCGTGTCGTTCAATCTGCGCTCTCGGTCATGCCCACCTGCGCGCGAGCGCGTCGATTTCGCGCTTTGCGCGCGACCAGTTCCTCCTGCTTGCGCCGCAGCTCGATGCGGTTGGCCTCGGCCGTCTGCACCGCCGCTTGCGCGCGGGCCACCTGCGCGCGCGCGCCCGCGATTTCTTCCTTGCGCGGCCCTTCCTTCACCAGCGGCGCTGTCTTCTGGCCTGCGCAGCAGCGCCGTGGCGCTGTCGAACTTCGTGCGCGCCTGATCGTACTGCGACGTGGAAATTCCTCGTTCTTGTACAGCGTCTGGGCGCGTTCCCAATCCGCGCTTGGCCAGTTCCAGTTGCGCGCTGGCGTCGGTCACGCTCGCCTCGGCCTGCTGGATTTCCTGCGGGCGGCTGCCCGGCATTCAGCTCGTCGAGCTTCGCCTGCGCCTGCGCCAGCTCGGCCTGCGCGCGTCGCGATGTCGCTTTCGATCGTGGCTTGCTGATACTCGATCGAGGTCTTCAACTGCTCGTAGGTCGATTGCGCGCTCGCCACGGCCGCCACATCGCGCAGCTTCTGCTGCTGCAGCTGCGCCGGAGTCCAGCCGCGCGATCACCTGGCCTTTCTTCACCGCAATCGCCTTCGCGCACGTGCAGCTCCGTCATGCGCCCGGCGATCTTGAAGGAGAGATCCACCTGCGTCAGCTCCAGATTGCCGGAGACCAGAATGCGATTGCTCGGGCCCGGCGAACGTGCCCGGTTCGCCACAGATACAACCCCGATGCCGCGCGGCGATCAGAACATGACAGGATGATGCGGCAGTCTCTTTTTCATTGGTTGACGTAGTCTCCGATGGTTCCCGTGGCCGTGGCCAAATCCAGGCGGGCCACGTTGTAGTCGTATAAAGCGCGATCACCTGGTTGTCGCGCGCGCGCTGCAGGCGGGTCTGCGCGTCGGTGACTTCGACCGAAGTGGCCACGCCCGCCTCATAGCGGCGCCGCGCCTGCGCCAGTTCATTTTCCGCCAGCGCTTAGCCTTCGCGCGCCGCGTCCACTTCGGCCGCGGCCGAACGCAGACTTTCGAGCGCCATCCGCACCTGCAATTCGATCTGCTGGTCCGACGATCGCGCGTGCGAATCTGCTCCTGCCTGTATTGCGAGAAGCCTTTCGCCGCGGCGCGCCTCGCGGCGGCCGCCGTCGAACACCGGGACCTTCAGCGAGACGCCCAGCGTATACGTGGCGCGCGACGACACCACAGTTCGGTGCCGATGGCGCCGTAATCGCCGACGCGCCGATCGATGGGCAGCCGCTCGGCCTTCACGCGCTCATGGCTCAGCCGCGCCGCTTCCTCGCGCTGCTGCTGGGTCTTCAGCTCGGCGCGCGTCTTGCGGGCCTGCTCGAGCAGCGCTCATCCGATGACGCGAGATCGATGGGCTTGTAATCCAGCTTGTCGGTGAACTCGATCGGCGCATCCATCTGCAGTCCCATGGCCTTCAGAAGCTGCAGCGTCGCGCGCGTGCGGTCGTTTTCGGCGCGGATCAGCGCTTGGCGGTCGTTGGCGAGCTGCACTTCGGCGCGAGTCACTTCGATGCCCGTGCCCGTGCCCGCGTCTTTCTGCTGACGCGCCAGCTTGGCCAGCAGCGCTTCGGAAAGTTCCACGTTCGCGCGCGCCGTGTCGCGATCGGCGTCCGCGCGCAGACACGCCAGATAATCGCGCGCCACTTCGTCGCTCACCTGGCTGCGGGTGGCGTCGTTATCGAACTTTACGGCCGCGAGCGTAGCCTTGGACGCCTGATATTTGCGAATGTCGCTGAAGTTCAACACCGATTGCTGCGCCGTCGCGCGCGCGTCGAACACGCTAAACGGGCCGACGATCGAGGGAATCGAAAAACCGGGAACCGGGATGTTGAAGGCGAAGCCGTAAGCTTTCAGATTGGTCGTTTGCCGCCGGTCGTTCACGGATCCGTCCAGGTTCGGCAGGAACGTGGCGCGCGCCTGCTGCTGTTGCCTCTGCGCCTCGGTGATCGCTTCTTCGGCCAGCGCCACACGCGCGCTCCCGTCCGGCGTCAGCGCGATCTCAACGGCTTTTTTCAAACTGAGCGGCATCGGCGCCGGTGTCTGTCCCACGCAGGCAACTGTCGATATAGACAGCAGCGCCGCTCCCAAGCGCATGTTGTTTCCTCTGCGCACGCGCATCTAATTCCTTTCTCCGGTCATCCCCTTGGTCATTTCTTCCGTCAACTTTTTCGTCACCGGAGCTCGAAATCCGGCGGCCAGGAATCGAACCAGGCGCTCCACCAACTCGTCGCGCTGAATGGGTTGGATCGCGAGCGATGTCATCGCCGGCAATACTTCCCACATCGCCAAAAGGTGGGTCATCGCTCCGGCCATGAAGTGCAGCCGCCAAAATCTTTCCTCCGCCGTGAGTTCAGGCAGCGCCACGGCCAGCGCCGCATCGAACCGTCGCGCCACGGGCAACAACTCTTTCTGGAACACGCGCGCCAGGAACTGGCCCGGATTGGAAAATACGCGTCCAATCAACGGCACCACGTTCGGTAAATCTAATTCGATGACGGGTGCCAGAAAAGCTTCGATAATTTGTTCCACGGTCGGGCGCGGTCCCGCCGCTGCCAACATTTCCAGCCGCCGCGCATTCACGGGGGCGAGTCTCCGCGTCAGTACCGCATCGATCAGGCTCTCTTTGGTTTGAAAGTGATAATTCACCGCAGCCAGGTTTACCTGTGCCTCGGCCGTGATATCGCGTAGCGACGTCGCATCGAAACCATTCTTTCCAAACAGTTTCTCGGCGGCATTCAGGATTCGTGTCTTCGTGCTGACAGGTGCTGCAAGCATACGTACGTTTCAATCATACGATCGATTTATGCGACTGTCAACCGCTTCCGGATACGTTTCCCGGCCGAAGTCGAGGAACCTCGCGCCGCAGTTATACCCAAAGCCTCCACCCACACCCCAGTCATCCTGAGCACCGCGAAGGATCTGCTTTTTCTGCCCGTCACCTCTAACTCCCGTCTTCTAACTCCTAATTCTTTAACGCCTTGCCATCTCACCCACGCCGCATCCGCCGACACCCCCGCCATACTGCCATCAGAAAAACTTCTCGGCCGAGAAGCGTTGTGGTTGGGAGCGCACAGCAAATGCGTTGTGCGCGACTCAACAGTGTGATTCTGAACTCTCGTAGGCTGGTTAACGGCTGCACGTCAACGCAACTATAGGTATGCTGGCGACGAGAGACTTTGGAGATCGATTTCCGAAACACCGGGAGCTGGAGCAATCGGGAAAGCCACCAGGTCATCAGCGGGTGCATGGAGAAAGCGCACGGCGGTTTTTGAGCGCACAGCGTTTACAGCGTTGTGCGCGACTTAAAAATCGCGGTGCGCGATCGAACAAGAAGAGTAAAAACGGGCCGCCCTCCAGCGGACTGCCAAGATTCCTCGCTCAAGCCAGCACTCGATTTCATGGGCGGCCAGCACGCCGGCGATAAGTCCGAAGCCCTGGCCGCTCGCAACGAAATTTGTGGAGACTAGTCGCGGCCTCAGTTTGCTATCGATTCAAAGCAACGCCGCCGACGAGCCGCGACCAACGGGAGCGGTCCCACGGCGTGTTCACACAGACGCGTTAGCCAGGGCTGCACTTCCACAACGCCGACAGCCGTAGTGTCTTTCAGTGCGTCTTTCAGCGCCAGTAAAAGACGCGTCCGCGATTGTCTCGCGCTTCCCTCTATCTCACCAACATCGGAATCGTCGTCAGACTGCCGGTCGGAGTCGCGCGCAGCCCGATCGCACCGATCTTCCCGCCCTGCGGCACCACGAATTCCGCCATGCCTCGCCGCCCCGCCGCCTGCGTGTACATCGTGGGCAGCAGGAAGGAGCCGTGCCCGTTCGCGGAGAGGTTGAGGGTGGCCGTTCGCAGCAGCAATCCCGTATCGCTGTAAATCTTAACGGTGACGCTCGCTGCCGTCGACGACGCGTTGGACAGCGCCACGCCCGTCGTCTGGCTGCTGGTGTTGTCGAACAGCAGCACGAAACTGCTGGGCGTTCGTGTCTCCAGCGGGACAGTGGCTTCCTGTCCGAATGCGGTCCAATTGAAAATTTCGAAGCCGCCCACGCTGCCGGTTGTAGTGAGCTGGGCCGATCCTGAAACATTCGGCGCCGCGTCGTTCGAGGGCGTCTGCGCCACCAGCATCGCTCCCGGCGCCAATGTCTGCGTCAGCGCGGAGGTGGTTACACTCGCGCCCGATTGCGGCAGCAGGAGCGGCACGGAAAGAGCGCCGCCCTTCGCGTCAAAAAAGCTCAGCGTGAACGAAGCCGTCGCGGTTCCGGTATTCACCAGGTGGAACGTGCTGGTGAATCCGCCGTTATATGTAACGTGCGCAATCGCCCCGCCGGGCGCGTCGCCGTCGGCGAGCACCGGCAGTGTGGTCAAGGCCGAGCCGTTCGTGCGCAGGCCGAGCACGCTGATTTGTCCGGCATGCGTGCCGGAGAGATCGCTATAGCTGGGCGTGTCGAACTCGATCGTCCCGCGCCTCGCCGCCGTCGCCGGGTATTGCTGGTTCAGCATGAACGAAGTATGGCCTTGCGACGGGAGGCTGACGGTGGCCGTCGCGAGCAGCAAGCCCGTATCGTCGCGCAGCACCACGGGAATATCCGCCCAAGCGGAAGAGAGGTTCGCCACGGCGACGCCAGTTGCCAGCGGGTTCGCGCCTGACGTGGTGTTGTCGAACGCCAGTGTATATTTCGCCGCATTGCGAGCCTCGAGCGGCACCGCCGCATTCCAGCGCAACAGCGGATAGCTGAACATTCCGAATCCGTTGACTTTGCCTGTGCTTAAAAGCTGGGCCCAGCCGGTCACTACGCCGGTGGCGGCGGTGCCCGGGCTTTGGATCACCAACTGCGCGTTCGCGGCGATGGTGCGATCGAGCGTCGAGCCGACGAGCGGCGTCGAGGAAGACGTCTGTGGGAAAGCGAGAGGTAATGGCAATGGCACGCCTCCATCGGTCAGAAAACTGAAACGTGCGGTGGTCGATGTTGAACCTAGATTCGCAGCCGTGAACGTGAAGTTCGACGCCGCCTGCGTAGTGACCTCCGCGAGAGAGCCCACGGCCGCAAGCCCGGGAGGGGACAAAGCTCCTTGCTCGAAGGTGAAATTGTTACCCGCCAGCGTAACAGTGCCACTGCGATAGGAGCCAGCGTTCGCAGGTACCGTAAACGGCATGTTCGCACTGCCTATGCCTGCGGGAATGCGCAACAACGCCACCCAATTGGGCACACCTACCAAAGCCCAGGGGCAACCTGACGGCGTCACAATACTAAGGACTCCTTGGCCTCCCAGGGGCTCAATCGCCTGACCGGCGGAGCCGAACGAATATGTGCAGGCTTGTCCCCTCAGCGAAAAATGCACGCTGAACAGAACTGTTTCGCTTTCCGTGTCGCCGCTGATCCAGTAAATTAAGGCCGTCCAATCTCCAGGGAATGCCGCAGCCGCCTGCATCGCCACCGGGAAACTTGCGCTGAAGCAAGCCGCACCATTCGGACCCGTGGACAGAATAGGAGCGAAGAGGGGCAGGGTCGTGTCGTAGTACAGGCCGTCCGGACGAACCAAAAATATGACTGCGCCTTCTCCTACGCGCGCTCCGGTGACGGATCCGAAGATCGAGACAACGGCGGAAGCCGTAGTGAACTGAGAGACCGCTGGCGGAGCAACGCAACTCCCAGGAGCGGTGAGTGTGCTGGACGTATACGCCTGCACCGGCGTGAAAGAGGTGGCGGCGCGCGTATAGCCGATCACATCGAGCAAGCGGATTTCAGCGGCGGGCGAAATATCGATGTCGCTGAACCCGAAGCAGGTTTCTGCGTTCTGCACCAGCCCCACGGCGCAGTTCGGAATCCAGCCTCCGGCGGGTCCTAGAGTGGTGATGTTGTTGAACTGCTGAATCATCTGCGAGCCATCCAGCGAAAAACATGCATTGCCCGTTGTGCCCGCTGTGTAACAGGAAGTGTTGTTACCGGGCGCGAAACTGCGCGCGCCGTTGCCCTGGTAACGGTACAAGTCCTGGGGATAGAATCCGCCGGTGCACCCGAAGGCGCAGGATAGGTCGCCGAGCACGAGGTTCGTCTCAAATTCGACCACCGTATAAAAATCGATCTGATCATCTTGGACACTTCCGGTGCGATAGTAAAATTCGCCCGCATCCTGAAAAGATTGCGGAAATGTGATGACGGCGTCGTAGCAACCGGGGCTGCCGTTTGTGGCGCAGCTGGTGAGATCCGCCGCGATGCCGGGCAGAGCCGTATTCGCCGGGACGAAGCCTAAGGTGCGAAGCAGCGGGGCTGTCAGGCCGACCGTCGCGGGCCCGGGCAGGGGACTTGCCGCAGGAACGCTGGCGGCGAACGCGGTGTTGTCGTCCACACTGCTAAGCGATGGCTGCAGCGCCGCCCGGTAACTCGCATAAGACGTGCCGAACGTGGGGAAGGAGCCTTGGGCCAGAAATCCGGTGACGGCGCCGAAACGGATATAGATGGTGGCGTTTGCGTTGGTGAACGCCGCGGAATATAGATTCGCGATGGTCGTGTTCAGGGCGCCGCAGACAGCGGCGCTCACCTTGGCGTCGCAGGTGTATACGATTCCCGTGCCGGTGGCGGAGGCTTGCGAAGTTGTACGCGACTGTCGTGAAATAGCTGCGGCCGGACGATTCGTCCCTGAGGATTGACCAGAGGACGCGGACTTGTTTGCATCTCCTGCTTTCAGTCCCTGCGAAACGATTCCTAACTCGGTGAACGATTGCCCGGAGGCGGTCAGCGCGAAGACGGAACACACGATGGCCCACAGCCCGTACGACTTGATCATCGTGAAATTCTGACTGAACTTCCGGGAAAAAGCAACTGGAAGGTTCGTTCATTTTGATGAAATTCGCGCAAAATGATTTAGCAGTACATTTAGAACGATGGTACTGTACTTCGATAGATCTGAAAGCGGCTAATTGCGAGCGAGGGAGAAGGTGGGAAGCGACGTTGTGAACTCCACCGCGGCGATATTGCCGAGCGCTCCGGGATACGCTTTCCCTTGCTCGACGGTGTAGCCGAATTTGATTAACTGATGCGCGCCCGGGCGGAACCCCGCGGCGAACTCGTAAGTCTGGACGCCTGGACCGGCGCTGGTGCGCGCATATCCGATGCGCGTCGCCGCGTACCAGCGCGGATTCAATACGCGCCGCACTTCCGCGTAGCCCACTTGCTCCGTGAAGTTCGGAATGGCGTGATAGTCCATTTGAAAACGCTGCCATTCGCCCCACGCGTTCCAGTGGCCCCAGCCCCACTCCACGTCGAGCCCCACGCCGTAGGCGGGAAGGCCGCGCGGATTGGATTCGCCGGGAAAGAAGAACGGGTATTGGCGATCGAGATACGGTCCGTAGAAAGCCGAGCCGCCGACACGCAGGCCCTGGTGCAGCGTGTATCCCGCGCCGCCCACCCAATCGCCATACTGATCGCTTTGCGTGATGCCGCGCGGATTCACGGGAGAGGAATTTACGAACTGCGCGCGCGCGTCGAATTTGCCGGCGGTGGCGTCGATCTGCGCGCCCACCTGACCGAGCGACGTCACCGGCTTGTAGTAATAGCCGTAGGCCTCGGGAATTCCGATTACGGATTCTCAGTGGGATCGTAACGCTGCAGGAAGGAGCCGAAGGCCGACATAAGCTGTCCCACGCGCACGACCACGGAGCGATTGCCGTTCCAGAAGTGCGAGTAACCCAGGTTCAACTGCAATATATCGGTCTTGACGCCATAGCCCTGTGTTTCGAACTGCTCCGCAAAATAGGGCCGCGAATACACCTGCACGGCGCCCGAAACGGTCCAGTGCGAATCGATCTTCCAGGTGGGATAGAGCAGCGCTCGAAATCCGCCGGTCGTCTCCGAGCCGTCGCGCGGATACTGCCCGAGTTCCTGCGAATAGAACGCGGACGCGCTGACGTTGGTGCGGAGCTCGAAGCCGGAGTCGGCCTCCTGCGCGAAGACGGCCGTGGCCGCCAACAAAAGGGAGAGGACAAGTTTCATCAGGTTTCCCTTTCCAATATCGAGTTCACCGGCATTGCGTCCGGGGTGTTCGGTTCGGGTGGAATCGTGGTTGCCGCGGCGGCGTGAACCGCGAGGGACAGATTGCCGAGCGACGCGGCTTCGTCCAGCACAGCCAGCTGCCTGCGCGGATCGCCGAGCATGACGAACGCCTGCACCACTGCCTCATCCATTTCGACCCCGGCGGAGCCCTCAAGAATGGCACGCGCCCGCGCATGATCCATGCCGCGGCGATAGGGCCGATCGGAGGTCATGGCATCGTAGGCGTCGGCCACCTTTACGATGCGCGCTTCCAGCGGCGCCTCGTCTCCCTTCAAGCCATGCGGGTAGCCCGTGCCGTTCCAGTTTTCGTGATGCAGCTCCACGATGTTGAGATAGGGCTCCAGGCCCTCGCACATTCGCCAGAATTTTCTTGCCGATCACGGGATGCTGGCGGATCAACACTTCTTCCTCCGGCGTCAGGCGGCCGGGTTTTTGCAGCACCAGGTCTGAGATGCCGATCTTGCCGATGTCGTGCAGCAGCGCGCCGACGCGAATGGTCTCCAGATCGGCCTCTGGCAGATTCATCGCCCGGGCGATGGCGCAGGAGTATTCGCTGACGCGGCGGCTGTGGCCCGCGGTGTAGGCATCGCGCGCATCGAGCGCCTGCGCCAGCGATCCGACGAACTGGACGTAGGCGTCGGTCAGACGGTCGCGACTTTCGCGCACCGCCTTGGCCGCGTGGTTGAAGCTGTGCGCCAGATCCTTCATCTCGCGCACGCCGCCCACGTTTTCGGGGAATTCGGGCAGCTCGCCGGCGGCGGCGCTGGATCGTAAACGCTGCACTACGTCCGCCAACGGACGCGTGATGGCGCGCGTGGAGAGAACGCTGATGCCCAGCATGGCGGCGAGCGCGACCAGGCCGGAAATGAAAAACAACGTACGCAGCGTGGCTTGCAGGGGAGCGCTGGCGGCGTCGACGTTCTGCAGCGTGCGCAGCGAGTAGCCGTCGTTACCGGCCGCGGTCCCGATGCCCAGCGGCAGGGACAGATACAACTGATCCTGAATTGTCGCCTCGCATTCTTTCATCGGGTCGCAGGCGGCCAGAGCTTTTTCGATGCTCCCCGGAGCGATGTCGCGCGACTGGGCCGCAACCACTGTGCCTTGACGCAACAGCACGGCGGGAATGCCATAGCGGCCGATATCGAAGCGCGAGCCCACGCTGAGCGTCGCCACCTGCGCGTCGGCTTCGTGAACGGGAACGGAGGTCACGTCGTAAAGGCGGTCGTCGGCAGAGAAGAAACCGTGCTGGGGAGGGCGCAGGTGAGCGAGATCGACCGGCGCGTAGCCGCCCGCGTCGCGGACCATGGCGGCAATGGGATCCCCGGCCGGGCCGGAAACCATGATGAAGTCCAGGTGCAATGATGCGCCGATTTCCGAAAGCTGATCCTGTACGGTGGCGCGTGCCTGATCGCGAGCGCCGCGCTCGGCGGCGAGCAGTTGCAGGCCGGCTTTCAGACTGGGATTTTCGGCCACGCCATGCAGCAGGATCTGGTCGCCCGTTTCGGTGCGTGCCTGTTCGCGCGCCAGTGCCAGTTGATTGTCGCGAACCGAGGCGCGCAGGCCGTCGCGAACGGTAGAGATCACCTCCGTGCGGATCGCCCAGAAACTGATGGCGAGCAGCGCGGCCACCGGCAGGAACGAGCTGAGGAAAGCGCGGGTAGCGAAACGCATGCTATTTGTGCGCGACGTGTTTGACGTCGGTGGGCTCGACGTAGGGAAGCGTAAAGTTGACTTCGGAATCGCGCGCGTCGCTCACCGTAACGGTCTTGAGGAATGTTCCCGCGGTTTTATGCCACGCCACCACGGTGTACGTTCCAGGCGGCACGTCTTTCAGTGTGAAGTTGCCGGCGCCATCCACGTGCGTGGCCCAGCGATTTGGCGCGACCACGATGGTCGCGGCCATGTTCGGATGCAGATGGCAATACACGGCGACGATGCCCGGGGTGGGGAACGAAACGACGCGCGTCTGTCCCTTGGCATAGTTGCCGAGGTCGAAGGCCTTGGCTTTGGACAAAGAAAAAACGTTGTGAAAGATGGGATCGAAGTTCGGGAACGCGACGGAGGAGCCCGCGGGAATGATGACGAGATCGGGCGAGAAGCGGCGGTCGCGTTGTTCGATCGAGGCTATCGGAGAAGTCGCGGGAGACGCGATCGCGTTCCCGGGCGCCGCCGCGTCCGGACCTTTTTCTATATACACGGCGACGTGCGTCCGCTCGAACGTAAGCGGGTCTTCATCGGAATCGGACTTAAGCTCGACGGCGACGCCGCGCTGATATAATCCTGCCGCGGCGGTGACGTTGCGATGCGTCAGTTGGTGATCGATGATAATTGTGCCGTGAATTTCGGCACCTGTGGCGAACGTGCCGCAGAGAATCGCACACAGTCCGAGGAGAGTGAACATCTTGTGAAGGTAATCGGCATGATGCGCCCCACTTTTCACCTTCAAAGGCTTCGTACGGTGAAGCTGAATGCCTAAATAAGGTATTTCTCCTAAGCCGGAAGGGTCCGGAGCACCCGCGCAGGCGCCAGGCCGCGCGCTTAGGCCTCGCGTTCGGATCGAGGCGGGCGTTTCTTAATGCCGAGCGTCTTGTGCCAGGGGCAATATGCTATATTCGGTCCGCTGAGGGCGCGACGGCGCAGCGCTGGCGTTGGCAGAGCCGTGCGAAACTCAATCGAACCGGATCATTGGGAAGTAACCATCCGGGCGGCCGAAGGATTCAGGAGACACACTATGAAACACCACGTAACATTTTTGGGGCGCTACGCTTGTTTGACACGCTACGCTCGGATCGCCGCCGGCGTCCTGGCGCTGGCTGGGCTCGCGTGCGCGCAGAGCGTGCCCGAGCAGTTCGTTGTCACCGGCAAGAACGCCGAAAAGATCAAGGACTTTACGACCATCAATCTGGCTACCGCCGAGCGCATCGCTACTACGTGCGAAGCTGCGGCTGCGACCCAGGGCGTGCAGATCAGCATCATCGTGCTGGATAACGACGGCAACCAGGTGTACTTCGACCGCATGGACGGCCAGGGCTATCTGAACATCATCACGGCCGATATGAAGGCTCGCACGGCGCTGATGCTGCGCGCACCGAGCAAGACCGTGATGAACGCCGCGCTGCAGGATCCGGCGCGCGAGCTGCAGTTCATTCAACTGGGCGAATTCCCGAACGGCGGCGGACTGCCGATCGTGGTGAACAATCAGATGATCGGCGCGGTGGGCGTGGGCGGATCGGCTCCCAAGCCTCCCGTGTGGAGCGACGAAATCTGCGCGCATCGGGCGCTGACCGAAGTGGTCGGCGCGGCGAACGTCCCGGCGCTGCTCGCAGACGTGAAACCACAACCGAATCCCAATGCGAACACGGCGCCGGTTCCGCGGTTCGCCGCCGCGAACGCTCCGAAGTCGACGCTGGAGGCCGATTGGGTAGTAGGCGGCCCCGGTGCCGGAAGAGTGTTTGACGGCAATCAGATTTCGCTCGCCACGGCGAAGAAGATCGCCAAAACGTGCCGCGACATGGCGGCGGGGGAAGGCACGGCGCGCTCGATTTTCATCCTTGATATGGCGGGCGAGTTCGTGCACGCGGAACGCATGGACGGGCAAGTGTTCAACAACATCCGCACGGGACTGCTGAAGGCGCAGACGTCGCTGAAGACGCGCCAGCCAACATCGGTGATTACGGCGCAGCTGCGCAATAATCCCAATGGCACGCCGCGCTCCACCACGTATTTCAATTTGTTCTCGAACGCGGGCGGATTGCCGATCGTGGTGGATGGGCAGATGATCGGAGCGATCGGCGTCGGCGGCGGGACGGGTCCGGGCGCGGATGAGAATTGCGCGATCGCGGGATTGAAGGCGGCGTTCGGCGAGCATGTAACGCTGCCGGTGTATCCGCGGCGAAGTAGTTAGCGTTCGGTTTATTTTGTGCGAGGCGCGCCGGGCCTTTGCTGGGGTCGGCGCGCTCCGCTTTAGCCAACTAGTCACCGGCTCCGGCGCGAGTCTGGAGGTCGCGCAGCGCGAGACGACTATACAGGCTGGACCAGTGCGCTCTGCTCTTCCCGATGGCGTTGGGATTGCGACCTTCTTCAGCATTTTTCTGCTGCGTTATACGGAGAAGTTCCGCAGCTGACGAGCGCCAAAGATTCAGCACGTTGCTGGAAACCGCCCCGCCATCGAATTCGCTTCGTCTCTGGGGTCAGTTTCCACCATCCAGCGAAAGGCCCCCAATATCGGATAAAGAGCCGCGCTCATTAGGCGATACTCGCCCTCTTTTTCGATAAACGGAAAAGTAAATGTTCCGCGTTCCTTGTGTTCAACAAATGAGAGATTGCCGTAGCTGCCCCGGCCTGATTGTGGTACGCCTGCGCCTCGTGTCGAATCGTATCGTGCAAGATCAGAATGTCCTTCAGGATCGGCTTAGGCGTTGTACGTCTCCGGGCTCTCTTCAAATAGCTCTAGAGCCTTCGATTCTTTCTCGTACGCAACCACCGGATTCGAATCGCCGTCGCCCGATGTGTTCGGGAAAAGGTCGATGTTAAAGCAGGTCAATAGACGACAATATCGCGAGCGTCGAAGTCGCCTGCTTCGTTTTCTTTCCACGCGATCGTCTTGTAATACAGTTGACGCTTCAGTGTGGTCTGAATCCAGCGAAACTTGCCAGCAAGGTTGTCGAGGGCGAAGGGTTGAACTTGAACCGAAGTATTCAATCCGCCGGCTATTTCAACGATCCATTCGTCTGGACACCCGTGAGAATCTCGAATTTCACAAACTGCTCCTCGGGCAGGGCCTTCTCGCTGAGATGTTTGGTGATCAATTCGTACGTATGGCCGCCGTCAACCACCCCGTGGTTCTTGGCGAGTGTAACGTCATAGTTACCATCACTTGAGCGGGCGACAGTCTCAGCGATAACCGTGATGCCCTTGTGCTTAAGATGAAAAGTTCCTGGCGTGGTGTCTTTGTCGAATAAGCTATTCTCGATTTCGCGATATATGCGTCGTCGAAGGTTGGGTATCCGGGATTTGGATCCAGAGACAAGCCCTTCGGGGACGGCACGAACGGGTACAAATAAAATGTGCCGTTCAGTTTTATGGGACGAGTGAAAAACTGGATCGGGGAAACCGACGAGCGTATGGTGCTACAAAAAACGGAAGGTTGATTTAGCGGTCATGTATTCTCCTGATGTTGCCATCCGGCAACTCAACTGATCTTCCGTCGTGCGCAAATCCATGCGCCGACAAGCAGGAGTATAGCACGCGCGCGGAGGTGCAGTGTCAGGTAGCAGAACTGGAATTCGTCAGGACTCGGTAGGCGGCGGATGTATTCGATCTAACTAGTCGTAATACTCCAGGCCCAAGTGCGTGATCAGGTCCTCGCCGCGCATCCACCGGAGCGTGTTCTTCAGCTTCATCAGCTGGATGAAGATGTCGTGCTCGGGGTAGAGCCCCGGCGCGGTCATGGGAGCCTTGAAATAGAACGAGAGCCATTCCTGGATGCCGCGCATGCCGCAGCGCTGCGCCAGGTCCATGAACAGAACCAGGTCCAGGACCAGCGGCGCGGCCAGGATGGAATCGCGGCACAGGAAGTCGATCTTGATCTGCATCGGATAGCCCAGCCATCCGAAGATGTCGATGTTGTCCCAGCCTTCTTTGGAGTCGCCGCGCGGCGGATAGTAGTTGATCCGGACGGCGTGATACAGATCCTTGTAGAGCTGCGGGATACAGCTTGGGCTGAAGAATCTGTTCCAGCGAGCTGAGCTTGGTTTCTTCCTTGGTCTTGAACGAGCCGGGATCTTCCAGCACTTCGCCGTCGCGATTTCCCAGAATATTGGTCGAGAACCAGCCGGAGATGCCCAGCATGCGCGCCTTCAATCCCGGCGCGATCAGGGTCTTCATGAAGGTCTGGCCGGTCTTGAAATCCTTGCCGCAGATGGGAAGATTGCGCTCGCGCGCCAGCTCCAGCAGCGCCGGCGTATCGGTGGTCAGATTGGGCGCGCCGTTGGCGAACGGAACGCCGGACTTGAGCGCCGCATACGCGTAGATCTGGCTGGGCGCGATCTCCGGATCGTTCTTGCATCAGCCCGCATTCGAAATCCTTGAGCGTCTGGTGGACGGCCGCGGGCCGGTGGAAGACCTCGGTGGATCCGCACCAGATCATCACGTTGCGCGCGGTGTTGTTGGTCTTGCGGAATTGCTCGATGTCTTCCATCAGCATGTCCGCCTTGTCCATCTTGGTCTTGGCTTCTTTGACGTTGGGACCGTTGATGCGGCGGATGTATTCCGGATCGAAGACCGCCTTCATCGGCTTGATCGCCGAAAGCGGCTCCTTCAGCTCGTCGAGCTGGGTCTGCTCCAGAACCTTGGCGTTGACCGCGGCTTCGTAGGCGGTGTCTTCGTAGATATCCCAGCCGCCGAAGACCAGGTCGTTCAAGTCCGGCCAGCGGCACGAAATCCTTGATCATGGGCGAGCGGCCATCGGTGCGCTTTCCCAGGCGAATGGTCGACAGCTGGGTCAGCGATCCGATGGGCGCGGCCGAGTGCCGCGCTTGACGGCTTCCACGCCGGCGATGAAGGTGGTGCTCACGGCGCCGATGCCGGGAATCAAGACGCCAAGTTTTCCGTCGGCGGGCGCAATCTGGACGTTATCGCGATCGGGCAAAATGCTGGTACTCCTAGCTGATGTGGTTCGTCACTGCGCGGCTCGGCGTGACTTCGGAGCGCGCAGGCAGGACGGCGAGGACACGTGAAGGCAAAATACCTGTCTTGATATACTAGCATCTCATGCAGAATCGCGCGACTGCGACGATCTCCGCGATCCTGGTGGACGATGAAAAACTCGCCTCCGAGGAGCTGGCCTACCAGCTCAAGGAGTTCCCCGACATCGAGATCATCGCCACGGCGTCCAACGGCCTGGAAGCGCTGAAGCTGATCCAGGATCTGGAGCCGGACCTGGTGTTTCTGGACGTGCAGATGCCCGGCCTGGACGGCATGGGCGTGATCCGCAAACTGCGCGAGCAGGACATTCCCCTGCCCTATTTCGTCATGGCCACCGCCTACGATCAGTACGCCGTGGAGGCGTTCCGCTGGGAGGCGCTCGACTACGTCCTGAAGCCGGTGGACAAGGAACGCCTGACGGTGGCCGTGGAGCGCGCGCGCAAGGCGGTCGCGCGATCGAAACAAAGCGCGCTCCGCCGGAGCCGCGCCTCGCCCAAGCCTGCGCTGCAGCGCAGCAAGCTGCTGGTCAAGAGCAACCAGCGCAACTTCATCGTCGACGCGCAGGACGTGGTCTACGCCACCATCGACGACGGGCTGATCACGGTGGTCGCCAGCAACCTGGAGGGCCAGTCCAATTACCGCACCATCGAAGAGCTGCAATCCAACCTCGATCCCGATACGTTCTGGCGCGTGCACCGCTCGTATCTGGTGAACATCCACCGGATCAAAGAAGTGATTCCGTGGTTCAAGTCCAGCTTCCAGCTCCGCATGGACGACAAGAAGCAGACCGAGATCCCGGTGAGCCGCGTGCAGACCAAGCGGCTGCGGGCGCTGCTGAAGCTGTGAAACGTCTTTTACTGGCTTTGGCGGCTGCGGTCGCGCTGATCGCGCAGACGGGTGGGGCGATTCAGTACGCGAAAGATGGCACGCTGGCGCTGCCCAAGGACTATCGCGAATGGGTGTTTTTGAGCTCGGGGATCAATATGACGTACGGGTCCGGGGTGGGGAATAACGAGCATCCTCGATTCGAAAACGTGTTCGTGAATCCGTCGGCTTACGCGGCGTTTCGGAAAACGGGCGCATGGCCGGACAAGACGGCGCTGGTATTGGAGATCCGCAATTCCGACAGCAAGGTTTCGATCAATAAGGACGGGCGCGTGCAAACGGGCGTTGCGGCGATCGAGATTCACGTGAAAGATTCGTCGCGCGGCGGGTGGGGGTTTTATGCGTTTCGCGACGGCGCGCAGCAGGGCACCCCATTTCCGAAGACGGCCGATTGCTTCACCTGCCATGAGCAGAACGGCGCGGTGGATTCGACGTTCGTGCAGTTTTATCCCACGCTGGTCGATGTCGCCAAACAGCACGGTACGTATAAAGCCGGCGCTGAATAGCGGGCTAAGCGCTCGCCGACCTTTCTTTCCCGAAAACGTCCCGCATCGCGACATTGAGATCGCGTAACGCTTGCGCGCAGTCGCCGCGAAAACTGGAGCCATGCATGACGGCGAGTGTTCGCGGATTCAACGCGGCGAGCTTGTCGAAATGCTTCGCTGTGCCGTTCGTGTAGGGCGTGTAATCCGCGAGTATGCCGGCCTGGTAGGCGGTCATCGCCTGATGCGAGGCACTGACGACGTCTGATTCGGTCACGGGCGCGACATCGCCGACCTGGTGAAACAGGTCCGAACATAGCAGAGTCTTCTGCGTTTCTTCGAACAGCACGCCCGAGTCCCAGCCGTGAGGCAGGTGCGGAGTCTGGCAATAGCGGAAGCGATATTTGCCTGTGTTGAATGATTCGCCATCGGCGAAGGCGCGGGCTTCGCGGCCGATGAAATCGTTCACGGTGACCAGCGCGCCGACGTGGCCGCAAATCACATCGGCTTGCGGTGCGACGCCGAGCCATTCGTTGAGTGAGCCGCATTCGTCCGATTCAAAATGGCTGAAGCCGATGTGGCGCAGTTCCGCTATCGGAAGGATCTTCGCGACGGCTTCGCGAACTTCGGGGAACATCCCGCGCAGGCCTGTGTGATACAGCAGCGGTTCGTCGTCCTTGATCAGGAAATGATTGAACTGCAGGTCCGCCCAGGGAGCGTGGATGGAAATGCGATAGACGTCCGGCGCGATTTCGGAAATGGTGGCCATGACGTCCTTGTATCACACTGCCGGACTCGATGCGAACGGTGACGGTCGTGACTGGTTAAAATCGTAAGACTGCTTGAGCCCCATGTTCACCGCGCTGCGCAAGTTCGCGATCTTCTGCCATCGCTGGATGGGCGTGGCGTTCTGCCTGCTGTTTACGTGGTGGTTCGTCACCGGCGTGTTCATGATGTATTGCGATTTCCCGTCGGTGGGCGCGGCGGATCGCTTGCGGCATGCGGAGAGACTCGACGCGTCGCGTATTCGCGTATCGCCCGAACAGGCGTATAAGGCGATGGGGCTCGATATTCCTCCCGACTCCGTCAAGCTCGCGATGTTCGATGGGAGGCCCGCGTATTGGTTCGGCGAGGTGCCGGAGCAAACCATCGTGTACGCCGATGATGGCACGGTGCAGGATGGATATCCGGCGGAGCTGAACCTGCGCACGGCGGCGCGGTGGGCGAATGCACCGGGCGGGCAGGCGCGCGTGGAAGAGATTCGCGAGCCGGATCAGTGGACCGTGGGCGGGCAGGCTCGCGAAGAAGGGCCGTTGTTCAAATACACGTGGCCGGATGGACAGCAGGTTTATGTGTCGGCCGCGAGCGGGCAGGTGGCGCAATATACGACGAGTGCCTCGCGGCTCGGCGCGTATGTGGGGCCGATACCGCACTGGCTGTACTACACGGCGCTGCGGAAGAATGGGCGGCTGTGGAGCCGCATTGTGATTTGGTTGTCAGGCGTCGGGACGCTGATGGCGATTAGCGGGCTGCTGGTGGGCGTGCTAGTGTATTCGCCTTCGAAACGGTATCGCTATGAGGGCGAAGCTGCGAGCATTCCTTATTCGGGAACCAAGCGGCTGCACATGATCTTTGGTTTGTTCTTCGGAATCATCGCGTGTACGTGGACGTTTAGCGGGATGCTGTCGATGGACCCGTTCCCGTCACTGGTACCTCGCGGTGGCCCGGGCGATGCCGCGCGCATTACGAAGGCGCTGCGCGGAAACGAGGTGGAGATCGCGGCCTTTGCGCCGAAATCTCCGGTGGAGGCGCTGGCAGCGGCGCCGTCGATTCTGCAAGTGAAAGAGATGGAGCTGACTTCGTTCGCGGGCCAGTCGGTGTACCTGATGAGCGGCATTCTTGGAGATGCAAAGCTGCTCAGTTCGTGGATTGTTCCCGTGAACGGAATACCGTCGGCATTGTTCGATCGCGAGCGGGTGCTGGAGACGGTTCGCAAGGCGGTCGGGCCCGCGGCGCTGGCGGAAGCGCGAACTGTGAACCAATACGAAGCGTATTATTCGGATCGGGTGTTCAATCGTGACGGCAATCGGCCGCTGCCGGTGCTGTACGTTCGCATGCCGGGCGGGAAGGCAGGCGAGGAGAGCACTGGATATTACGTCGATCTGCACACGGCGCGGATCGTGGGCCGCAGGGCGCCCGATGGGTGGTCGAACCGGTGGTTGTATCACGGGCTCCACTCGTTGGATTTTCCGTGGCTCTATAATCACCGGCCGGCGTGGGACATCGTGATGCTGGTGTTGTTGCTGGGCGGGACGACGCTGTGCGTGACTTCGGCGATCATAGCGTTGAAGCTGCTGCGGCGGAAGATTGTAGCGTAGTCGACAAATATGGCGATCAATCTTAAACCGGTAGACGTGGTGGTGATCGGGCTCGGGGCGGCGGGTGGCGTGGCCGTGTTGCCGATGGCGCGCGCGGGATTGAAGATTGCCGCGCTGGAAGCTGGGACGTGGATGCCGCCGCGGGTGTTTCGTGCCGACGAGATGCACAACAATGTGCGCAATCTGGTTACAACCGGCACGAAGGCGCACGGGGAGATCCCGACGTTTCGCACGAGCGACGCCGAGCCCGCGATGCGGCCGGCGGTGCATCCGATGATGAACGCTGTGGGCGGCACGTCGATTCATTACTGGGCGCAAAGCTGGCGCTATCATCCGTGGGATTTCAAGGTGCGCTCCGAGGCGATGCGGCGTTATGGAGCGAGCGCGATCCCGCAGGGCAGCACGCTCGAAGACTGGCCGATCAGCTATGACGAGTTGGAGCCTTACTACGATCTGATCGAGCATGAGATCGGCGTGTCGGGCAGGGCGGGAAACCTCCAGGGCAAGGTGGATCCGCGCGGGAACATTTTCGAAGGGCCTCGGCAGCGTGAGTATCCGATGCCGCCGCTGCGTGATACCGAATTCACGGATCTGATGATGGCGGCGGGCAAGAAGGTCGGCTGGCATCCGTTTCGGGGACCGGCGGCGATTAACTCGGTGGCGTATCGTGGACGCTCCGGGTGCGCTCTGCATGGCTATTGCGATCGCGGAGGATGCCACGTAAGCGCCAAGAACTCCACCGCGGTCACGACGATTCCCGAGGCACTGAAGACGAAGAATCTCGCGATCTTCGATAACGCGCACGTGATGCGAATTGTCGTTGGGCGCGACGGCAAGGCGTCAGGCGTTCAATATCTGCGCGGCGGAAAGGAATATTTTCAGCCGGCGAAGGTGGTGATGCTGGGCGCGTATACCTACGAGAATTCGCGCCTGTTGCTGCTTTCGAAATCGCCCGCGTTTCCAACGGGGCTGTCGAATAATCGGGGGCAGGTGGGCAGGCATTATTTTGGACATTGGGCGTTCGTCAATGTAAGCGCGTTGTTCCCTTTCGACCTGAACATCTGGTACGGCGCGATGGCGCAGAGCGTGGAGATCGATGATTTCGGCGATGATCATCAGGATCACGCGGGCCTCGGATTCCTGGGCGGCGTCGGGCTGCATGTCAGCACGGAAAAGCATCCGATCGGCGCGGCGGCGATGAGCTCGTATGGTCGCGCGCCTTCGTTCGGGTCGGGCTGGAAATCGTTCGTACGGGAAAATGCGGGGCGGTGGGCGGCGGCCTACCTACAATGCACGAGCTTTCCTTACGAGAACACGTACCTGGATCTTGATCCGGCGGTGCGTGATCCGCTGGGCGATCCGGTGTGCAGGGTGACGAGTGGGCCGAAGCCCAACGAGGCTCGGTCGCTGGCCTATGGGCAGGACAAGATGGAGGAATGGTTTCGCGCGGCGGGCGCGATTGAGGTGATCAAGACGCCGTCCACGGGTCCGATCCTGAGCACGCATGCGTTCGGGGGCACGCGTATGGGCCCAGATCCTGAGACGAACGTGGTCGATGGATGGGGGATGTCACACGAGGTGCCGAATCTGGCGATTGTTGGGGGCTCGGTGATCGGGACGAGCAGCGCGCGCAATCCTACAGAGACGATTCAGGCGCTGGCATGGCGTACGGCCGAGCACCTGATTAAGAATTGGAAATCGATCGGCGGTTAGAAAGAAGAGTCGAGATGACTCTCGACTCAGCAGGCCTGGCGGCCCGCGCCACATTCTATCCGGCGCTGGCGCGAAGAACTGGATGTCGATCACCTAGTGGGCGCAATATGCACTAGCCGGAGTAAAAACAGGTCCCTCGTCGCTGCGCTTCTCGGGATGACGCGAACGGGGTGCCGCGGCTAGTTTTTCAACGGCTTCAACTCGGGCTTATCGCCATCCGGCAGCGGGTAGCGATCGATATCGAGCATCATGCAGACGAAAGTGTAGTAGCCCATGACGCCGGTGAGATCGACGACGCCGCGTTCGCCGAATAATTTCTTGGCGGCGTTGAAGTTTGCGTCGCTGACCTGGCGGGTTTGGAGCAGTTCGTGGCCGAAGTTGTAGATGGCCTCTTCATCGGCCTGCATGCCGGTGGGACGTTTGCCCGTGGCGATGGCCTCGATGATCGCGGGGCTCAAGCCGGCCTTGATCGCGAGCTTCTTGTGCGCGGACCATTCGTATTGCGCGTTCCAGAAGCGGCCGGTCAGGAGAATCGCCATTTCGTTGAGCCGGTTCGGAAGCGTGCTGTGGAAACGCACCAACGCGCCGAGCTTCTGGGCCTGATCGCCGACTTCAGGGCTGCGCAGAGTCACGTTGAAGGGGCCGTTCATGCCGCCGCGCTCGCCCGCGAGCAGGTGATCGGCCATGGCTTTCTGCTCGGGCGTGAGCTGATCGTAGGTCAGCGGCTGGAAGCGATCGCCGCGCAGGTGCAGATCCTTGGTGGGAGCTTGTGCGACGGCAAGACCCACGACAACGCAAACGCCAAGGGCAATTCGGCCACTGTGCGGAATTTGAAAGCGCATAATCATGTCCCCTTATGTGGCGTCTTTAGCGGCCACGGCTAACCATATTACTGCAGGCAGCGTTTCGCGAGCGATGCGCGAATTGAAATGATCAGGCTTCGCGCCGCGCGTGAAGGATGCGGCGCGAGAACCAGAAGCCGGCGGGGCGCAGGATGCCTTCGTTGTCGCCGACCGCTTTTACATCCGCGAAGCCCAGCTTCCTGAGCAACTGGCGGAAGCATGCTTCGTTGGGCAGCCACCAGCAAATGTCGTCGGCCTTTGGATTTTCGCCGCCGCGATACAGCATGGCGGGCTCGTCGTCCGGCTTGCCTGGCATTTCCTGCGCCAGGATCAACGTGCCGCGGCACATCTTCGCGGCCGCGACCAGGGCATCGAATGGACGCAGCGTGTGCACCAGGATATCGCCGAGGAAAACGAGATCGAAGCTGGGGCGGCCCAGGCCTTCAGGCGAAAGATCGTAGATGGTGCTGTAGCGGCGCTCCACTTTCGAGCCCAGCAGGCGCGCGCATAAACGGAAGGGCGCGTCGAGCAGGTAATAGTGCATCTCCGCCGCCGAATACTCGCGCATCAGGCCGGGGAGCTGGTCCGCCGAATGCGGCACGATCATCTGCTGAATGGTCTTGAGCAGCGCGCTGGTCTCCTGGCCGGGGAAGCGATCGAGCAATTCGAGCGAGGGCAGATCGACGGAGGTGACCTCGGCACCGCGGCGCTCGAATTCGAACGCCCAGAAGCCGGTGGCGGAGCCGACGTCGAGTACGCTCAGGCCGTCCATGCGATGTGGCAAATGGAACGCGTCGAGCGCGGTGCGATAGTCGTACATGCCGGGCGTGGCGATGCCGTTCGGCAGGTCGCCGTCTGGTAAATCGATGCTGTGATACCAGTAGTAGCGATCGATATCTTCGACGCCCATTTCGCGCAGGCGGGCATTGAAGGCCGCGAGCTCCGCAGTATATTGTTCGACGATGGAGGCGGTGGCAGACATCAGGTTGTGACCATCAGGTTGTGACCGCGTAGTACACCATGCCTGCCGTGAGCACCAGCATCACGATGGCCGTGGACCAGGCGATGGCGTTTTGCCAGGCGTTGTTCGTATATTCCTGCATGATGCGTTTGCGGTTCACCAGCTTCAACATATAGAAAAGCACGAATGGGAGCAGGACGCCATTGGCCACCTGGGAAAAAAGGATCACTTTCAGCAGGGGCATGCGCGGGATCAAAACGAATCCGGCGCCGCCGACGATCAGCAGCGTGTAGAGCCAGTAGAAAATGGGCGCCTCTGAAAAGCGCTTCTCCACGCCCGATTCGAAGCCCAGCCCTTCGCAAATGTTGTAAGCCGTGGCCAGGGGCAGGATGGCGGCGGCCATCAACGATGCGTTCACCAGGCCGATGGCGAACAGCGCGCCGGCGAAGCGCCCGGCGAAGGGCACCAGCGCCTTGGCCGCATCCGCCGCGTCGGTCAATTCGCCGCCGCCGGATTTGTAAATGGTGGCGGCGCAGGCGACGACGATGAAGAACGCGATGACGTCGGTGACGATGCAGCCAAAGATCACGTCCCAGCGGCTGAGCGAATAGTGGCGGCGGTCGATGCCCTTCTCCACGATCGACGCCTGCAAATAAAACTGCATCCACGGCGTGATGGTGGTGCCGATCAGGCCGACGATCATCACGACATACTGCTGCTCCCCGTGGAACTGCGGCACCAGCGTGTCGTGCAGCGCGAGTTTCCAATCGGGCTTGGCGAGAAACGCTGATATCGGATAGGTGAGATAAATCAGCGAAAACAAAATCAGCATGCGCTCCACGGGCTTGTAGCGGCCGCGCACAATCACCAGCCACACCAGGGACGCTCCCACAGGGACCGATAAATATTTGGTGACGCCGAAAACTCCCATGCCGGAGGCGAGGCCCGCGAATTCGGCGGCGATGTTGCCAAAGTCGGCGAAGCTCAGGATCGCCATGGTGATGAAGGTGGCGCGCAGGCCGAACTCTTCGCGGATCAGGTCGGAGAGGCCCTTGCCGGTGACGGCCCCCATGCGCGCGGCCATTTCCTGGACGACGATCAGCGCGATGGTGGTCGGGATCAGCGTCCATAGGAGCGCGTAGCCGAACTTCGCGCCCGCCTGCGAATACGTGAGGATGCCGCCGGGGTCGTTATCGACGTTTGCGGTGATGAAACCGGGTCCCATGACCGAGAGAAACGCGATGATCCGATAGCGGAACATCGACAGATTCGCGGTGCGGCGCACCAGCGGTTTGGGGATGGAGTGTTCGCCTCGCACGATCTCATTTGAGGCTACCCGGTTGGGAAGAGCAGAGGCAAGTTTTTGAGCCTGAATTTGTTACGAAACAATTGCGAGAAGGCACCGGCCGCTGAAGCGCCCGTTGCAGGCTGAAGCCTGCTGCCCATTGTTTGAACCGCGCATGTTTGAATCGCGCATGTTTGAATCGCGCACGACTCGGAAAACCGATGTACGCTCTTGATGCTGCTCCGCGCGCCTCAGATTCGCGGGGATGTCGATGGCTCGTCGGGGAGTTCGTCGGGGGGGGCTTGCCTCCGGGAAAAACGCACGCACCGGTTCCTTTAGGGCTGTTCGGCTTCCACTCGCGGGCACGTCCCGGCGCCTCGGGATCTGTTGGCGTCATCCTGGCGGCCGCCGCGTAGTGCGCCTGTTAATTTTGGTGATCGAACGCGGCCGGCTGCGCTGTGGGTGGTGGCGAGGCACCGGCGGTCTCCTCGCACTTCAGCGCGATACCTGTCATAATGGGGGTACCTCGAGCTTGAGAGCCTCGTCGCAATCGCTGGGCGTTCCTCTTTCGTTTAAGGCGCGAAAGAGCACGTCATCGTCGACCCGAACAACAACAGTTCCGCACGGGCCACTTCGTTCCGGAGTTCGCCCTGCCAGTTGCGCCCGGGCTGACCTCGCGCTGCCCGAGAGTTCTTAAAGATCATTGTTCTTAAAGGAGCTAACGCCATGGCAGGTCGCGGATCGCAAACATTTCAAAAACGCCAAAAAGAGCAGAATCGCAAAGAAAAGGCGCAGGAAAAGCGCGCTAAACGGATGGAAAAGAAGCTCAATCCCGGTGCCCCCGGCACCGACGACGACATGTTGGAACCCCTGGAAATCGAGCCGTTTGAAGGCACTTCGTCGGCCGATCCGATGAATGCGATACGGTCTAACGAATCGCGCTAAGTGCGTCCGGGTGGACATTCAATTGCTTAGGAATCCGCATGATTCGGGAAGCCCGAAAGGGTGTAACTTTTCGGGCGTAGGCGGAGCCTATTCGTGGTAGAATATGTCGGTAGATTGTCAGCACGCTAATTTAGGCGCTTCATTCGTCCGGTCCAATGGCCTCTCGTCGGATCCCGCCCCGATTCACCGCTCGGCAACTCAATAAGGAAGATCATGAAAAATATTTTTGTTGGAAATTTGAGCTACGGGGCGACCGAAGATACGGTGCGCTCCTTGTTTGAAGCATACGGTGCCGTTGACCGCGTTAGCTCTGGTTACGGACCGCGACACAGGCCAGGCCCGCGGATTCGGATTCGTCGAAATGCCGGTGGACGCCGAAGCCGAGCGTGCGATTGATGAGCTGAACGGCCGCGAACTGGATGGCCGAGCTCTGAACATCAACGAAGCTCGCCCGAAGGAGAATCGCGGCGGCGGCGGTGGTGGTGGCCGCGGCGGATACGGCGGCGGTGGTGGCGGCCGCGGCGGATACGGTGGCAGTGGCAGCGGCGGCGGTGGTGGCCGTCGTAATCGCTACTAGTTCCGTTGAACCTTTTCAGTGACCTCTAGGGGCCGGGCGCAAGCGCTCGGCCTCTTCGTTTTAGCCTGCCCCTGTTTTAGCCTGCCAGTGTTGTTTACTTTTTAAGAAATTTCTCATCCTGCCTTAATCCAGCGTTCCGCTGGAGGCCTAACATCAATAACTGCGGCCTTCGCATGCGACGTTATCCGGGTTGTTATGCTGGGGGCCAGCCGTGCGAATCGTTTCTCTCATCGCCAGTGCCACGGAAATCATTTGCGCCCTCGATGCGGGTGAATGGCTGGTCGGCCGATCGCACGAATGCGATGCGCCGGCGTGGGTGCGGTCGCTTCCGGCTTTCAGCCAGCCTGCTTTTGACATCACAGTCTCAAGCGCCCAGATCGATCGCGAAGTAAGGCGCCGGCTGGCTCGGAACGAACCTCTCTACCATGTGGATACGGAGGGCCTGCGCGCGTTGCGGCCCGATCTTGTGATCGCGCAATCGCATTGCGAAGTCTGCGCCGTCACACCTGGCGATGTGAAACGCAATGGCGGCCTGCCAGCCGAGACGCGAGTGCTGCCGCTCTCCGCCGGGACGCTGGATGAGGTTTTTGCGTCCGTCGGGTCGATCGCGCAGGAACTTGGCATGGAAGAGCGCGGCGCGGCGTTGATCGCGAAGGAGCGGGACAGGCTCGAGCGATTGCGGGCGCGCGTGTCGGGTTTGCCGAAACCCTCGCTCGTGGTGCTTGAATGGACCGATCCGGTGTTTCCCATGGGCAATTGGGGGCCGGAGCTGGTGGACATTGCAGGCGGCGTGCCTGGCGTGGGAAATCGCGGAACGCATTCACAGGCGATTCCGACCGAACAGATTTCGGAAGCCGATCCGGATTACATTATCGTTGCGCCCTGCGGATTCAATTTGGAGCGTTCCGCGCGCGAGCTTCCTGTGCTGCAGCAGCAATCCTGGTGGCGCGAGATGCGCGCCGTACGTGAGGGACGCATCGCGTTTGCCGATGGGAATTTGTATTTCAACCGGTCGGGCATGACGGTGGTGCGCACGGCGGAGATCCTGGCAGAGATTTTGCATGGCGTGATCTCCGGCGAACCCAGCGAAGGACTCGGGTGGCGTTGGATGCGCGATCTGCCGCGGAGTGGGGAGCAGGCGGCTTGAAACGCGTCGCGCTCTCATGGAGCAGTGGAAAAGATAGCGCCTGGACGCTGCATCGGCTGCGGCAAATGTCCGACGTAGAGGTGGTGGCGCTGATCACCACCTTCAACAGCAATGCCGATCGCGTGGCGATGCACGCGGTTCGGCGGCGCCTGGTCGAAGAGCAGGCGGAGCGCGTGGGTATTCCGCTGTGGCCGGCGGAGCTTCCCTGGCCGTGCGCCAATGGCGTTTACGAAGAGCTGATGCGCGATGTCTGCACGCGGGCCATTTCCCACGGATGCACGGCGATCGCGTTTGGAGATCTTTTTCTACGCGATATCCGCGACTATCGCGAAAAACAGTTGCAAGGGACCGGGCTCGAACCGCTGTTTCCGCTGTGGGACATTCCGACGCACGAGCTCGCAAGAGAAATGATCGACGGCGGTGTGCGGGCGCGAGTGACTTGTGCCGATCCTCGCAAGCTCGATCGGAGTTTCGCGGGCCGCGAGTTTGATCACGCTTTTATCGCGGACCTTCCGGCGGCCGTGGATCCCTGCGGCGAAAACGGGGAGTTCCACACGTTCGTTTACGACGCTCCAGTATTTTCGCGCGCGATCCCGGTTGTAGCCGGGGAAGTTATAGAGCGGGAAGGCTTTGTGTTCGCCGATCTGGTGTGAGGGACGGATGTGGGGTCCGTTGCTTGCGCACCGGTTTGCGCTTGCCGCTAGAATGAGAGTGCTACCTTTTAATGCCAGCTCAACACGATCTATCCAAACTGAGCGTCAGCCAGTTCGCCGAGCGGTTCCGCGCCGAGATGATTCCGCTCAGCAACACGTTCTCCTACTTCTGCGCTTCGGTTCCCATGTCGGAAGAGGATCTGAAGGAGTGCCTGGAGGAGCCGGTCGCCGCGCTGCCTCCGAAAGTCGCGGCGGCGCTGCCGAAGATTTCGATTTTACTGGTCCCTTACCTGGAGCGGGCAGGATTGGAAAAGAAGAAGGTCGCTGCAGCCGCGTCGTCGCCCGATTACGTTTCCATTGAGCGGCCGCCCGATGAGCTCCTGTCCACTTCGACGCAGGTGAAGCTGGGCGATGAAACGGTGCTGGCCTTCGCGCTGAAGGATCAGGAAGTGGCCGAATACCACTACCGCTTGTTCCATCTGCTGGCAACGCTGATGGCGGAGCATCGCGGAGAGGATGTCGACAATATGTACGGCCGGTTGCTGCGCGAAGAGGTGAGCGCCGATGTTCATGGCGAGGTGGATGAGCCGAGCTGGCGCCTGAAGCAGAATCTGCGGCGCTCGGGCAGCGTGCGGGCCGGGCAGCGCGGCAAGGCTTTTAGCGAGTACGCGCGGCAATCGTTTATCGATACGCTGACGCTGTATCTCCATGGCATCTGCTGCGACATCGACGTCGACACGGGCCCGCGCCAGTTGCCCAGCCGCCATCTGCGCCGTCGGCTGACGCTGCTGGAAGAGTTGTTCCCGCCCCCCAAGGGATACGTCATCTTCCCCGAGCAGTTGGGATCCTAGCGGAGACGTTTTCGCGACGTGTGCGGCATCGCCGGTTTTACTCATCAGCGCCGGCCCGGCGACGATTCCCGCATATGGACCGTCACACGCGCGCTGACGCATCGCGGCCCCGATAAACAAGACGTGTGGGAATCGGAGCGCGTGTCGCTCGGCGCCGTGCGGCTGCAGATCATCGATCTGATGCACGGCGATCAGCCCATGCTGAGTGCTGATGGCGGCACGGTGCTGGTGTTCAACGGCGAAGTTTATAATCACGCCGAACTACGCCGCGAACTGGAAGCGCTGGGGCACCGCTTCGAAACGCATTGCGATACGGAAGTGGTGCTGCACGCGTTCCTCGAATGGGACGTGGAATCGTTTTCAAAGCTGCGCGGCATGTTCGGCGCGGCGTTCTGGAACGAATCGCAGAAGCGGCTGGTGCTGGTGCGCGACCGCATTGGGCATCAAGCCGCTGTATTACAGCCGCGCGCGGGCGAGCTGTATTTCGGCTCGGAGATGAAGGCGATTCTGCTGCATCCCGAGATCGACCGCGGCACGTGAATCCGGCGGCGCTGGATCGGTATCTTTCGCTGAACTACATTCCGGGCACCGAGACGCTGGTGGAAGGCATCGAAAAGCTTGCGCCGGGATGTTGGATGGAATGGCGCGGCAGCGGAAGGGCTGGTGAAGGCGCGGTGGCGATCCATCGCTACTGGGAACTGGAGTTCACGCCCGATGCGCGCTGGGATTTGCCCTCGGCCACGCAAGAGCTGGACCGGCTGCTGCGCGAATCCGTGCGTGAGCATCTGATTTCCGACGCCCCGCTGGGCGTGTGGTCCAGCGGCGGATTGGATTCGTCGACGATTCTGCACTACGCGACCGAGCAGTCGGCGTCCCAATTAAAAACGTTTTCGGTTTCGTTTCGCGGACGCAGTTTTGACGAGAGTCCATACTTTCGCGAAGTCGCGCGGCACTATCAGACCGATCATCACGAGTTCGATCTGAATCCGGACGTCGATCTGCCGGTCGGCGATTGAAGAATTCGCCACGTATTCCGATGAGCCGAGCGCCGATGCGGGCGCGCTGCCGGTGTGGTTCCTTTCGAAGATGTGCCGGCGGGACGTGACGGTGGCGCTATCGGGCGACGGCGCGGATGAATTGTTCGGCGGCTACAAGACATATATCGCCGATCGCTATGCGCGGCGACTGCGGATGGTTCCGCACGCCGTTCGGGCGGCTGCCGCGCGGGCGGCGCGGATGCTGCCGGTATCCGATGAAAAGATCGGCCTCGACTATAAAATTACGCGGATGCTGGAAGGCTCACTGCTCGATCCGGTGGACGCACATTTGTATTGGAACGGGACGTTCGGTGAACGGCAGAGGCGCGCGCTGCTGGCAAACCCAGCGTGGAGGGCGGGGAAGATCCAGCTGCCGGGCCGCGTGATTTACAAAGGCTGCGCCATCCCCACGCGCGACGCCAAAGCGCAAGAGTCGGGCTACCTGAATCAGTTCCTCTGGCTGGATCAGCTTAACTATTTGCCCGACGACATCCTCAATAAATGCGACCGCATGAGCATGGCGCATTCGCTGGAGGTGCGTCCGCCGTTTCTGGATCATCGCATCGCGGAATTCGCGGCGACGCTTGCCCGAGGATTTGAAGATCCACGGGGCGGAGCTAAAGTTTATGCTGCGCGAACTGATGAAAGACAAACTGCCGCCCGCGATTATGAAGCGCGGCAAGGAGGGCTTCGATATCCCGGCGCATCATTGGATGCGCACTACGCTGCGTCCGCTGCTGGTGGAGACGCTCTCGGAGAGCAACGTTCGCGCATCAGGCCTGTTTCAATGGCCCCAAGTGGAGTTAGTGTTACGCACGCACCTGGAACGGCGCGCGAATCTCGGGTATCACCTGTGGGGATTGTTGCTACTGTTTTTGTGGCTGAAACGGTGGAAGATCGAGCCACCGGAGTAGCGTCAAAAGCAGATCGTTCGGCTCCTCAGGATGGCCGGCTGGCGCCGGTCATTTGACGCTGAAGTCCCAAATCTGCGGCATCATCTTGCCTTCGGTGTATTGGATCACCGCGTACTCTCCGGGATCGAGCGGCTTCTCGGGCCAGATTTTGTAGAGCAAATCCGCCGCCTGTTTCTTGAACGTCGGGAGGATGTCTACTTTTTCATCGACGATGCGATCTTTCTGCACTTGCAGAACGCTTAGGTGCTCCACCACGCGGGCATTTTTTACCACCGTTAGTTTCGCGATGCCGAAGCCCTCTTCATCGGACAGTCGCAGATAAAACTCCGGCTCGCGGCCGTTCACGACGTTCATGGATGCCACGCCATCGAGTTCGACGGTCGACTTTCCGGCAAGCGGAATCGGGGCGATGAGCCGAAGGATGGTGCGCTTGGTGTTATTGTTCACCTTCGGTTCGGCGATCTTGATGGTTTCAAGCTTTTCGCCGCGCAGGTAATAGGCGCCGGGGGCGGCGGGCACCTGTTCCCCCTGCCGCCGCTCGGCGAGGATCGCGGCATTTTCTTCGGCGACCACCTTGTTCTCCTCTTTGATCTCCGTCTGGTGTTCGCTCACTTCTTTTTTCGTGCGGTCCAGATCGACCAACTCGAGCGGGATGTCCTCCCATTCGCTGCGCTCCGTGGAGTAGTAATGGATGCGATCGCCCTGCACCTGATATTCGCTGGTCGCCTGATACGTGCCGTCTTTCAGATAGAGGCGGTCGGCGGCCTGGGCGGCGCCCGCCAGCCCAACGGCAATCGCGATGAGTTGGAGAATGCGTTTCATGCGAGCCTGGTTTCCAACCCGGGGGTTCCTACCCGCTATTATGAGTGATTCCCCGGCCGGGCGAGCGGCATCGGCGTCGAACTCATGCGCATAGGCCTGCACACATCCATCGCGAAATCCCTGGAGAACTCGGCTCTGAAGGCCGCGGATGTCGGAGCGAACACGTTTCAGATTTTTTCCGCAAGTCCGCGCCAGTGGAAAGCATCGCCGTGCAGCGCCCCGGCGATTGCGCTTTTGAATCGCGCTCGGGAAAAGCACGACCTGACGCCGCTGGTGATTCACGATAACTACCTGATCAATCTCGCGTCGGCACACGAAGGCGTGCGCAAGTTATCGATTGGCGCGTTTCGCGGCGAACTGGAGCGGGCCATCGCCATCGGCGCCGAGTATCTGGTGGCGCATCCCGGGAACTACAAAGGTCAGACGGTAGAGCAGGGCATTCTGGCATTTCTTGAAGGCATTGGCGAGGCGGCCGCCGGGCTGAAGTTCGGGAAACTGATGCTTCTAGCCGAGTGCACAGTGGGAGCGGGGGCGCAGATCGGCGGCAAGTTTGAAGAGCTCAATACAATTCGAGAATTTGCACCGCGCTTCACCGATTTGCCCGTGGGGTTCTGCCTGGATACGTGTCACCTGCTGGCGTCCGGTTACGACATTGCGAGTGCGGCAGGTTTGACGAAAACGATGGCGCAGGCGGAGGCGATTCTCGGTTGGGAGAACGTCCACGTCATACACGCGAATGATTCGAAAACACCGCTGGGGTCGCACGTAGACAGGCACGAGAACATCGGCAAAGGCTATATTGGTCTTGACGGATTTCGTCGTATTCTCGCTCACCCGAAGCTCCGAACAAAAGCTTTCATTTTAGAGACGCCGGTGGATGAAGACGGCGACGACCGAAGGAATCTCGACACACTCAAGCAGCTATGCCGGAAACCCCGTACGACCACGACCAGATCGAGTTGAAATGGCAGGAGCGCTGGCAGCAGGATCCTACGCTCTATAGCGCTCGCGCCGATTCCTCTGCACGCAAATACTACGTCGTCGAGATGTTTCCGTATCCCAGCGGCCGCCTGCACATGGGCCACGTGCGGAACTATTCGATCGGCGACGCGCTGGCTCGTTACATGTGGATGCGCGGGTACAATGTGCTGCATCCCATCGGTTGGGACGCCTTCGGGTTGCCTGCCGAGAATGCCGCGATCAAGCGCAACATGCATCCGCAGGATTGGACGCGTAGCAACATTGCGGAAATGAAGCGCCAGATGCACCGCATGGGCTTCGCCTATGACTGGAATCTGGAAATCGCCACGTGCGAGCCGGAATACTACCGCTGGAATCAGTGGCTGTTCCTGAAGATGTTCGAGCGCGGCCTGGCGTATCGCAAAAAGGCGATGGTCAACTGGTGCCCGGAGTGCGCGACAGTGCTGGCGAACGAGCAGGTGATCGACGGCTGCTGCTGGCGTCACGAGACTACGCAGGTAGAGCAGCGCGCGCTGGAGCAGTGGTTCTTTCGGATCACTGAATACGCCGACGAACTGCTGCGCGACACCTACGACAAGCTGGAAGGTGGATGGCCGGAGCGCGTGCTTTCGATGCAGCGTAACTGGATCGGACGGAGCGAAGGATCGGAGATCGACTTCGGGATCGAGGCATCGTCCGACAAAATTCGTGTTTTTACGACGCGCGTGGATACGATCTACGGCGCGACGTGCGTGATTCTGGCGCCGGAGCATCCGCATCGCGCAAACGCTGCTGGATGAAGCGGGCAAGGCGAAGGCCAAGCAATTGATCGACGCGCGGAAGCAGCAGGGGCCGGGCGATCTGATAAAAGACGGTGTGTTCACCGGCCACTACGCGATCAATCCGTATAGCGGCGAGCGCGTGCCGATATGGATCGGCAACTTCGTGCTGATGGATTACGGCACGGGCGCGATCATGGCTGTTCCCGCGCACGATGAGCGCGATTTCGATTTTGCAAAGACGTTCGGCATCCCGATCCGCTCGGTGATTCGTCCGGTGGACGGAGAGCTGGATGAAAATCCGAAAGCGGCGTTCACCGATTACGGCATGACGGAAAAATCGGGCCAGTTCTCCGGGCTCGCCGAGCGCCGAGGCTCGCCGCAAAATGAACGAGCTATGCCGAGGCGAAAGGTTTCGGCAAAGGAGCCGTCACGTTCCGCATCAAGGATTGGGGCGTTTCACGACAACGCTACTGGGGCACGCCGATCCCGATGATCCACTGCCCGAAGTGCGGCACGGTGCCTGTGCCCGAGAAGGACTTGCCGGTTACGCTGCCGTATAACGTGAAGTTCACGGGACGTGGGCGGTCGCCTCTAGCCGAAGTGCCCGAGTTCATGAACGTGAAGTGTCCCAAGTGCGGCGAAGACGCGCAGCGCGAAAGCGACACCATGGACACGTTCGTCGATTCGTCCTGGTATTTTTACCGCTACTGCGATCCGCGCAACGATCGTGCGCCGTTCGATTCGGCGGCCGTGAAGAAATGGTTCCCGATCGATCAATACATCGGCGGCGTGACGCACGCGATTCTGCATTTGATCTATTCGCGCTTTTTCACGAAGGTGATGCGCGACCTCGGCATGATCGAAAACTCCGAGCCCGCACAGAATTTGTTCACGCAGGGCATGGTGCTGGGTTCCGATGGGCTCCGCGATGTCGAAGTCCAAGGGCAACGTTGTCGATCCCGAGGAGATGGTGGGCAAGTACGGCGCGGATACGTGCCGCTTGTTCGTGCTGTTCGCGAATGCGCCTGAGAAGGACATGCCGTGGATCGAATCGAGCGTCGGTGGCCCGCGGCGGTTTTTGGAACGCGTGTGGCGATTGGTGACGCGCAATGTCGATCGACAAAGTGCCGGCGATCCCGATGCGGATAAAAGAGCCCTGCGGAAACTGCATCAAACGATTCGTAAAGTTACGGAGGATTTCGACAACCGCTGGCACTTCAATACGTCGATCGCGGCGCTGATGGAATTGATCAATACTCTGTACGACGAGGAAGCGTCGTTGTCGCGCGCGGCGCTGGATCAAATTTTGCCAGATCTTACGCTGCTGCTCGCGCCGTTTGCTCCGTTCATCGCGGAAGAATTGTGGGAGCAGATGGGTCACAAAGGTCCCGTCTTCCGGCAGCCGTGGCCGAAGTGGGATGAGGAACTGGCGAAAGAGGATCTGCTCGAAATCCCGGTGCAGGTGAACGGCAAGGTGCGCACGCGCATTAGCGTACCGATGGGAACCGCGCAGGCGGAGATTGAGAAAATCGCGCAGGCGGATGCGAAGGTGCGTCCATTCGTCGAAGGCAAAACGGTGGCGAAAGTGATCGTAGTGCCGGATAAGTTGGTAAACATCGTCGTGCGATAAGTAGCAGTTCCGATGCTGGATACGCTCAGCGAACAAGTTCGCTTCGCCGTTTTCAGGGCATTGTCGGCGGCGTACGCCGAAAATGCTGCGAGTCTTGGCATCACGCAATTGTTAGGTGGCCTCATCCAGTTAGACGCCGCGATGTTTGATCGCATTCTCCCGCCGCATCAGTGGAAGCGCCTACGCCAGCGATTCGCGAAGGCGAAGCCTCTTGCGGAGATCGTGGGTACGCCGCACGCGGAGCTGCAGTTGAGCGAAGAAGTCGCGGAACTCTTCACGGCTGCCAAAAATCAGGCGGCTGTTTTCGGGGAACCGGTTGCCGGAACGCGCCACGTTGTTTTGAGTATGGCGCTCAGTACAGAAGGTCCTGCGAGCGAAATCTTCAAACAGTGCCGTGTGGATTTGTCCGCAATGGCCGACAAGATTCAAGCATCGGAACTTGCGCCTGACGTTGTCCGCATTCGCGCCGCGCTTTTGAAGGCAATGAAGAAGTTCGAATCGACCGTAACTGTGCTTTCCGAAACTCCGTTGACAAGGGATCAAGACAGCTATTTCACGCCGTTCGTCTCGGTGCTTGGCGGCAGACGTCTGCCTGAAGCCAAGCTTTGGGCTAGTTGGCCATATCTGTGCATCGAGGTCCTGACTCCGAAAGAAAAATGAGCGCGATCCAGACGCAGGTACGGTTTTATTCAAATTCGCGCACTCGTTGCGTGTGGATTCTCAACCCCTCGACGAAGACCGCTTACACGGCAGAGGCCGAAACGGGCCTCTGTGAAGTGAAGGGTCCGGCCCTCCGCACCGAGAATCCCACGCTCGAATTACCTCTCGTCGAGATCTTCGAATAGCCGCGAAGTTCCATCGCGAATAGTTCGCTGGTACCGAAGAGCGGCACAAATCATCTAACTACGCAGTAGGACTGTGGCGCGGGCAGTTCATTTTTCACCTTAAAGCCGCGTTTTGTTAGTAATGCGAGGCCGGATCTCGATAGAATAAAACCAGACCGCGCTATAAATGTCCTCCACCGACGCCAGCCCCGGAACCTCTCTGCCGCCCGCGGCGATCCGCGCGGTGGGCGTCACCAAAACATATCGCTCCGGTGATCACGATCTGACCGTGTTTTCCGATCTGAATTTCGAGGTCGCAGAGGGCGAAAAGCTCGCGCTGGTGGGAGAATCCGGAGCCGGAAAAACGACGCTGATGCATCTGCTTGGCGGGTTGGACAGGCCGACGGATGGTGCGATATACTTCGGTCAGAATGACATCTGTAAGCTGTCGGGGGACCAGTTATCCGAGTTCCGTAACCGCGAGCTTGGCTATGTCTGGCAGATTCAGTCTTTGCTTGCCGAATTCACGGCCGTCGAGAACGTGATGATGCCCCTGCTGATACGAGGCCAAAGCCGTGATGTGGCGGAGCCCGTATCGCTTGCGCGCCTGGAAGAAGTGGGCTTGCGCAACCGCGCCACGCATCGCGCGGGCGAACTTTCCGGAGGCGAACAACAGCGTGTGGTGTTGGCGCGCGCCCTCACCGGCGACCCCCGCGTGCTGCTGGCCGACGAACCTACCGGCAACCTGGATTTTCGTACGGGAGAAATGATCATGAGCCTGCTGGACGACCTGCATAAGTCGCGGCGGCTTACTTCGATTCACGTAACGCACAATTTGAATTTTGCGCGCCGGGCCGACCGGGCCGTCGCGCTGGAGAGGGGACAGCTGGTTCCGGCCATGTTGCCTCCCCCGGAAGGGCGCCCTCATGTTTGAACGTTATACGGAAAAGGCCCGCCGCGTGATTTTTTTCGCGCGCTACGAGGCCAGCCAGTTCGGCAGTCCCTGCATCGAGACCGAGCATCTGCTCCTTGGTCTGCTGCGCGAGGACAAGGCTCTGGCAAATCGCTTCCTTCGCTCCAGTGCGTCGGTCGATTCCATCCGCAAGCAGATTGAAGCTCATACGACAATGCGCGAGAAGGTGTCGACGTCGGTCGATCTGCCTTTGAGCCACGAGTGCAAGCGCGTTCTGGCGTATGGCGCCGAGGAAGCCGAGCGGCTGAATCACAAGCACATCGGCACCGAACATTTGCTGCTCGGTCTGCTGCGCGAAGAGAAGTGCTTCGCCGCCGACATCCTGCACGAGCGCGGTCTGCGCCTTTCGCAAGTCCGCGAGGAAATCGCGCGGTCGAGCTCCGAGAAAATGTCATCGAATCGCCCGAAGGAAAGCTCGCTGCTCAGCGAGTTCAGCCGCGATCTTACCCAGGCCGCGATGGATGGCACGCTCGATCCGCTGATCGGACGCGATTTCGAACTGGAACGCGTGGTACAGATTCTATGCCGCCGCACCAAGAACAATCCTGTGCTGATCGGCGAGCCGGGTGTTGGAAAGACCGCCATTGTCGAAGGCTTGGCCCAGCGCGTGGCCGATGGCGATGTGCCGTCGTTCCTCGCGGACAAGCGCATTCTCGCTCTCGATCTTTCGCTGATCGTCGCCGGTACGAAATATCGCGGACAGTTCGAAGAACGCCTGAAGACCATCATGAAGGAGCTGATGGAAAATCAAAACGCCATCATCTTCATTGACGAGTTGCATACGCTGGTGGGCGCCGGGTCGGCCGAGGGATCGCTGGACGCGGCCAACATTTTGAAGCCGGCGCTTTCGCGCGGCGAGATTCAGTGCATTGGCGCGACAACGCCTGGCGAATATCGCAAGTCAATTGAAAAGGACCGGTCCCTGGAACGCCGCTTCCAGGCCGTGAAGGTTCCGCCGCCGAACGAGGAGGACGCCACGCGCATCCTGTTCGGCATTAAAGAGCGCTACGAGAAATTCCACGCCGTCGCTTACACCGATGAGGCAATCGAAAGCTCCGTGTACGCCTCGGTGCGCTTTATTCCGGATCGTTTTCTGCCGGACAAGGCCATCGATCTGATCGACGAAGCGGGCGCGCGCGTGAAACTGCGGCAGACCACGCTTCCGGGCGAAGTCGCCGACATCCAGAAGCGGATCAAGTTCATTGTGCATCGCATGGAAAACGCCATCGCGAATCACGAGTTCGAAAAGGCGCGCTTTTACTCTGACGAAGAACGCAAGGAACGCGAGAACCTGCGCGTGCTGCGCGAGAAATACAACCTGGACGATACGTCGACCGGGGTTGTCACCAAGGACGATATCGAAGATGTCGTGGCGCGCTGGACTGGCGTGCCGATGACGGCGATCAAGGAAGAGGAAGTCGCGAAGCTCCTGCGGATTGAAGAAGAGCTGCACAAGCGGATCATCAGCCAGGAGAAAGCGATCTCGGCTCTGGCCCGCGCTATCCGCCGTTCGCGTGCGGGTTTGAAGTCGCCGAAGCGCCCCGCCGGGTCGTTCCTGTTCCTGGGGCCGACGGGCGTCGGCAAAACGGAAGTGGCTCGCGCGCTGGCGGAGTTCCTGTTTGGGAGCGAGAAATCGCTGATCCGTTTCGATATGTCGGAGTTCATGGAAAAGCACTCCGTGTCGAAGTTGATCGGCTCGCCTCCGGGCTACGTGGGTTACGAAGAAGGCGGCCAGCTGACAGAGCGCGTGAAGCGCGCGCCGTATTCGATCATCCTGCTGGATGAAATCGAGAAGGCGCACCCGGATGTCTACAACATCCTGCTGCAGGTGTTCGAAGATGGCCAGTTGACCGACGGCCTCGGCAACACGGTGGACTTCAAGAACACCATCATCATCATGACCTCCAACCTGGGCGCGCGGTTCTTGGATAAGAAGAGCCCCATGGGCTTCTCTGGTCCCGGCACCGGCATCCCGGCCAAGGTCGAAGATCAGGTGATGGCCGAAGTGAAGAAGGCGTTCAATCCTGAGTTCCTGAACCGCCTGGACGAAGTGATTCTGTTCACGTCGCTGACCGACGACGACCTGATCAAGATCGTGAAGCTGCTGACCGATCAGATGAACGTGAATCTGGCGGCCAAGCAGATCAAGATCCACTTGAAGGACGACGCCGCCAAGTACATCCTGGAAAACACGCTGACGGATCGCAGCTACGGCGCGCGTCCTTTGCGCCGTGCGATTCAGAAATACATTGAGGATCCGCTGAGCGAAGCTCTCATTCAGGGATCGCTCGCGCGGCCTGCCGAGTTCGAGGTTTATCTCGGCGAAGGCGGCATGTATTGCCGTCAGCTGGTGGAAGAGCCGGTGGGCGCGGCGACCGGCGATGGCGCTCCCGCGGTGGCCGATGAGCCGCTTCCGGGCATCCCGCTGTACATGTTCAACAGTTAAGGAGTTCCGCGTACGGAACTTGAAAATCCTACTCCCGAAACGGGCGGTCATTTAAACGATGGCCGCCCGAACTCTTTGCAGGCCGAGTCATCACAGGAAACGTCTGCTCTCACGGTTGTGCCCTCCGCGTCAATGGAGGAAGCAACGTCGCATGGCGAGAATCCGGGCGGCGAAAATCCTCGTCCCGGTTGGAAAAAGCGCCTGGGACCTGTTGGCGTTGTGCTCGCGTTTCTCGCCAAGTTCAAAACGGCCGCGTTGCTATTGATCACGAAGGGCAAGTTCGTGCTCCTGGGCTTGACGAAGCTCAACACGCTGCTTTCCATGTTCGCCTTCATGGGTGTGTATTGGGCGCTTTACGGATGGAAGTTTGGCGTGGCGTTCGTTTTGGGAATTTATATTCACGAGATGGGTCACATGTGGGCGCTAAGGCAGCTCGGATTGCGCGGCAGCGCGCCCATGTTTATCCCGTTCGTAGGAGCGTTCGTAAGCTTGTACGATAGTCCCGCGAATGCTTCCGAGGACGCGCGGATTGGACTCGCGGGGCCTATTTGGGGGACGGCGGTGGCGCTGTTGTGCCGGCTGGCGGGCACGCTCTCTGGAAGCGGTTTCTGGATGGCAATGGCGCACATAACCGCCTACATGAACTTATTCAATTTGATTCCGATCTGGCAGCTGGATGGAGGGCGCGGCTTCCGCGCGCTGGATCGCGATCAGCGAATGCTCTCGCTCGGGATCGTGGCCGCGATGTGGTATTTCTCCAACTCGGGGATGTTCCTGCTCATCGGGTTGGGTGCGCTCTACCGCATCTTCTGGCAGAAGGATCACCCTCCGGTGGGCGATCGCACAGCGTTTATGCAGTATGTGGCGCTGCTGATCACGCTGGGCGCGTTGCTCGTGGGCAGCCGACGTCGGGGGCCTGTTCAATCGTTAGACTGGCCCCGGCGCTGCAGGAAGCGCGAACGCGATTCCTGCGGTCGCGAACGCCAGATTCACCCGCCGGTTCAGCTCCGGTCCTACTATTCCTTGACCTGCCACCGTCGTCCGAATGCGCGCTCCGATCGCGATGCCGCGTTCGCTGAATCGATTGACGCCGGATACTTCGAGCGGTCCGAGGATCATCCCTTTGTAAGCCGGATCTTTGGCCAGTTCCGCCCCCACGTCTGCGAGCGCCTTCAGCGCACGATCCACATCGCTTCCATATGCGATGGTGGCCTGAAACAGGTAATAGCCGTATCCGCGCGTGGTGTTGGAAAGCGTATTGATCAGGCCGTTGGAGATGATGTGGACCGCGCCGTTTTCGCCGCGCAGAATGGTGGTGCGCAGGTTGATCTCCTCCACCGTTCCGCTGACGCCGTTGATCGTCACGCCGTCGCCGATGCGGATCTGGTCTTCGATCAGGAGCAGCAGGCCTCCCAACCAATCTTTGATCAGCGCCTGCGCGCCCAGGCCGACGGCCAGTCCGGCGACGCCGAACCCGGCGAGAATCGGCTCGATGTTGAACTCGAACTCGCGCAGCGACATGATGATCGCGATCAGCCAGATGAGGATCGCCGCAAGCTTGGAAAGCGCCGCGACAATCGTATTGGCGCGTTTTTCCAGGTCCGACTGGGGCGTTTCGCCGCGCCGCTCCATTCTGCGCAGCGTGTGGGTGCGTAGGCCCGCCAACAGGCGGCGCACGATCCGTATGGCGAGCAGGGCGGCGGCCAGAACGATCAGGACCCGCACTGCTTTTTCGGCCCAGGGGATCCAATGCTCCAAGCGGAGTAGGTCCCGAGCCGCTGTTGCCGCCGCTTCCTGCGAGATCTGCATAAAAACCAGAATAGAAGGGGGCAAGGGCCCGACGCCAGCGCATACAAGAACAAAGAAGCAGCCCTGACATGGAGTCTCTGCGATAGAATGAGATTGTGGCGGAAAATACAGCATCGGCCGTGAGCGCACCGGCGCCGGCCGGCAAGTGGGCCCCGGCGGTTTTGCTGGCGTGGCTGATCCCGGGCGGCGGACACTTCCTATTGAAAAAGCCCGAGCGCGGTGTGGCATTAGCCGTTTCGGTCGTCGCGATGTTCGTGCTCGGCATCATGATGCGGGGCGCGATGTTCCATCCCGAAGGCGGCGACCTGCTGACCACCGTCATTTATTACGGCGGATTTATCGGCGACCTGCTATCGGGCATCCTATATTTCCTGGCAGTATGGTTGGGCTACAACCAGCCGGACATGGCAGGCCATGTCCACGATTACGGCACTAAGTTTCTGGTGGCCGCCGGGCTCCTGAATCTGCTGGCGATGGTGGACGCTTTCGAAATCGCGACGGGCAAGAAGGACTAACGCGACATGCCCAAGATGAATCTTTCGCATTTCGAAGCGTCGATTTTGTTCGCGCTGTTCACATCGATCGTGCTGGGCGTGATCACCAAGCGAACCGATCGTGAACGCATTCGCCACGCGGCACAGACCTTCGCTTATTTCGTGGTGGCCATTTTTGGATTGAGCTGGCTGATGTACCTGGGCCATGGCTGAACCTGAGCGGTCGCGGGAGCAACCCGCAGCCGGCGACTCATCAGAACGAAATGCCCACGAGCAACGCGGTTTGATTCCGGACCGGCCCTCCGAAGTCACCGTTCGGACTCCAGTGGGTGTAGCGAATCGAAGGTGCGATATTCAGGTACCGGATAGAAAACTGCAAACCGGCTGCCGTCACGACGCCGTAGGTAGAGGTATCTCCCAAGACTTGCGGCAAGCGGAATGACGGCCCCGCACCGACGAACGGCTTGAAACTGCCAAGTTGGAATCGATACTTTGCCAGGACCGGAAATTCCCACGTAACGGCGTCATAGGTATAGTGATCGACCGCCGAAGTGTAAGACCGGCTTATGAGGTGGTACAGCGCGTCGGCTTCCACGCTAATATGCCGCGGGAATTTTACTTCCGCCGACGGTCCGACGATGAGTTTTCTCGGACCTGAGGATATTCGAGCGGGCGGGTTGATTAGATCGTCGGGAACGCCAACCTCTACGGTCGGCCAATCGCCCGTGAGGTTCGTGCCCAGCGCCACGCCCAAAGAAAAATGATCGCCGCTGGGACGCCATACGGATTTGGCCTGATGGCTAATTCCCAAAATCAACTCGATCTGATTGGGTTCTGTAAATGGCCTGCGACTTCCAGGTTCGCGCTCCCAATGCGTATAACGGACACCGGGCGCGATCCTGATGCCGTGCACATTCATCTCGACGCCGAGTCCTGCAGTAGCGCCGATGTGGGACGGATTGGTCCCGTTCAGGTTTCCGGCAGTGCGAAAGGACGGGCCAGCCTCTATGAACGGATTTACTTTCCACCTCTGGGTACGGTACTTCGCCAGGACCGGAAATTCCCAAGTGATTACAGGCGAGGGTGAGATGCTATTGAGCGTGCCGTCGATCAACACCGCGGCGCGTGTCATGTGCAGTTCTCTGAAAATCCCATCCCCTTCCACCGACAAATGCGGCGTGAAATGGTACTCCAGCGTCCCGCCGATCAGATAGTCTTTCGATGAAGCGAAATCGCGCTCGCCGAGAGCGTCGGGTGTGACCCCGGGCGGGAAGTCAAATGGGAAAAATTGGGTACCGAAGCCATCGGTTAGGGCACCTCCTCCGACCACCCCTACCGAGATTCTTTGTCCGAAGATCGGCGAACAAAGCGCGCCAAGGCAGGCAGCGAGCGGAATCAGCCTTCGAAGGCTTAGGGCTGGCATATCCCCGGTTGGCGTACAGACGGCAGAAGCGTGGGGCGGGTTTCGTCAGAAACGACTGAGCTTGCGGCAAGCGATTCGCGCCGGCGCGCCAGCGATTTCTATCAAAGCCTCAGGGAAACGTCGCGCTTACGGCAGCAGCTCGAGCATCTTCTGGATCTCACCAGGCTCGATATAGAAGTGCGGCGAGGTCCGCAGCCAGCCTGCGCGCTCTGCGGCGATGATGTTTTCGGTTCGCAGGCGGGCAATGATTTCGGCACTCTCGGTACCGTTCTTGCGAAAGCTCACGATCCCGGCTCCGTTCCCCGACGTGCGCTCACCGAGCACTTCATAGCCTTTGCGTCGAACGCCGTCGGCGATCTGGTCGCCGAGCGATTGCACGACAGGCCCGATTTTCTCGACGCCCACTTCCAGCAAAAAATCGATGGCGGCGCGCAGCCCGAAGCAGCCGATGGTGTTCAGCGTCCCGCATTCGTAGCGCCCCGCGTCCGGGCGCAGCGCCATGTCGCGGCTGCCGTAATCGTTATAGCCGGCGACGTTGGTCCAGCCGAACTCCACGGGCTCGACCATCTCCTGCAGGCGTTTCGAAATATACAGAATGCCGCAGCCTTCGGGGCCGGTGAGCCATTTGTGGCCGTCGGCCGCCAGCGCATCGATGTGCGCGGCTTTTACGTCCACGGGAAAAACGCCCAGGCCCTGAATCGCGTCGACCAAGAAAATAACGCCGCGGCGATGGCAGATTTCGCCGATCGCGTGCAGGTCGGCACGGTGACCGGTGAGGAATTGCACGAAGCTGATCGCCAGGAGGCGTGCACCTTGTGCCGCCCGATCGATCTCCTCCAGCCCATCGGTCGCGTTGAGCCAGGTAATCGTAACTCCTTTGGATTCAAGCCTTCGCCAGGGGTACTGATTTGCCGGAAACTCTTCTTTGAAGGCAACGATGCGGTCGCCGGGCTGCCAATCGAGCCCCATGGCCACGGTGGCGATCCCTTCGGACGTATTTTTCACGAGGGCGATTTCCTGCGGGCTGCCATTGACCAGCCGGGCGGCAGAATATCTTAATCCTTCATAGGTTTCCAGCCATCTTGGGTAGTGGAGGGAACCATAATCCAAGGCGTCCTGTGCGAGTCCCTGCATAGCTTCGGCGGCAGGGCGGCATAGCGGCGAGACGGCCGCGTGGTTCAAATAGATCAGGTGTCGAGTTACCGGAAATTGTTCGCGGACCATTAAGTTAAGGGTAATCTGGCGCGAGGCTGCCGCGTCGAATCCTTATTGATAGAAAAGACCAACGCGTGAGCGTATACTGTAGCCAAGGAGTTCTGTCGTGCGCTTTACCCGAATCTCCGCCACCCTGCTGCTGATTGCTGGTTCGCTATTCGCGGCTGACAACAAGACAAAAGATCCGGACGAGATTGGCAATCGCAATGTCGCCGGCGGCGTAAACTTCTATTCGATCGAAAAAGAGATTGCGCTCGGCAAGGGCTTGGCGCAGCAGGTCGAAAAAGAAGCCAAGATCATTGACGACCCGGTCATCGCCGAGTACGTCAACCGCGTGGGCCAGAACCTGGTGCGCAATTCCGACGCCAAGGTCCCGTTCACCATTAAGGTAATCGACACGGAAGAAGTGAATGCGTTCGCCCTTCCCGGCGGATTCTTTTTCGTCAATAGCGGTTTGCTGCTGAAGGCCGATTCGGAAGCAGAGCTGGCGGGTGTGATGGCGCATGAGATCGCGCACGTCGCCGCGCGCCACGGCACGCGGCAAGCCACACGCGGAGAAATCGCACAGCTTTCAACGATTCCTTTGATTTTCCTGGGCGGCTGGACAGGCTATGGCATTCGGCAAGCTGCCAGCATCGCCATTCCCGTCGGTTTCCTGAGCTTCTCTCGCGGCTTCGAGTCTGAGGCCGACCTGCTGGGGTTGGAGTACATGTACAAGACCGGCTACGATCCGGTAGCGTTCGTCGACTTCTTTGAAAAAATCCAGTCGCTGGAAAAGAAGAAGCCGGGCACCATGGCGAAGGTATTTTCCACGCATCCGATGACGGAAGATCGCATCCAGGCGGCGCAGAAAAATATCCAGATGTATTTGAAGGAGCGCCCGGAATACGTCGTGAATACGTCGGAGTTCAACGACGTGAAAGACCGGCTGGCGTCGCTGCACAACAAGCGCAAGATCGACAATCAGGATCTGAGCCGTCCCACGCTGCGCAAAGCGCCGGGTGCGGGCACGAGTTCAGGTGGATCGAACAGCGGCGACAAGCCGAGCGACGACGATCGTCCCACGCTGAAGCGTCGGACGGATGATAACTAAGCCGGCGACAACTAAATCACAGCGATAAGGTTCTCTCCCTCAAAGAAGGCCCGCGGATTTCGGTTCGCGGGCTTTTCTTTTTGCCTGTCGCCACGCGACTGCCGCGAGTCTACAATGAACAAACGGAGCATTAGCCTATGCGTCGCTTGCGAATCGCCGGTTTAGTGGCCTTCGGCTTGTCAGTGGCGACGGCCATGTTTGCGCAGAAGCCTCCCGCGAAGCCGACCCCGCGCCTTGCGGACGGCAAGGTGGATTTCGGAGGCAAAGGCGTATGGGCGCCGATCTGGGTGCAGGATTGGGCGGACCCGAAGTACGTCGATAAGGCCGTGGATGTCCCGTTCACCGTCTGGGGCTTGCAGATGTTCCAGGAGCGCCGCTCCACGCTCTCCAGGAACGATCCCGAAGGCTATTGCCTGCCGCCGGGCGTGCCGCGCTACACGGGGACTCCGTATCCGTTCCAGATGATCCAGTTGCCGGATCGCATCGTCATCCTTTATGAAGGCGGCTCGCACACGTACCGTACGATTTTCATGGACGGCCGCAAGCATGCCACGGGCGACAAACTGAATCCGACGTGGATGGGAGAATCGATCGCGAGTTGGGAAGGCAATGACACTTTGGTCGTTGATACCATCGGATTCAACGGCCGCACATGGCTCGACTACGTAGGGCATCCCACCAGCGAAAAACTGCACGTCATCGAAAAGTACCGCCGGCCGGATTTCAATACGCTGGTCTACGAAGCGACGATTGACGATCCGGTGGCTTATACAAAACCGTGGTCCAGCAGCTTCAAGATTCCGTTCCGCGAAGGCTGGGACATCCTGGAATACGTTTGTCTCGAAAACAATAAAGACCTGCTGCACCTCGGCACGACGGAGCCGAAGTAAGCATCCATGCTCGTCTTCGCTAGGGCGCGAACGCCAGCAGCACGTTGCCCGGCACGCCTCCGTTACGTGGATAGCCGGAGCTGATGAACACCATTCCGTTCACCACCACCGCTCCCGGTCCGTCGATCGAGCCGCCGTGCGCCTTCACGCCGTTCACCGTCATGAACTCGCGCATCGTGTCGAAGTCCCATAGCGTCTTCCCATCCTCTGCGGAATGCGCACGGATGTGGCCGTCGGTGGAGGTGGCGAACACCACGCCCGGGATCAGCGTCACGGCCCCAGGCTGCGAAGGGCTGCATCCTGAGGGCGCGTTCGCAGCGCAGGGAACCGAATCCACGTGCCATTCCTTGCTGCCATCGGCCACGCGCAGCGCGGTGAGTCCGCCGCCTTGCTTCGGATCGAGAATGTAGCGGCGCGGATCGGTGGACATATTCGTCTGGCGCGTGCGGCCGACGTCGGAGACAGTGGCGTAAACGTGCTGGCCATCGGTCGCCATGCCCCACTGCACGCCGCCGTTGGTGCCTCCCTGGCCGACGCGCGTCTGCCACACGATGGCGCCTTTCTTATCGGGATCGAGCGCATGTACGAAGCCGGACTTCTGTCCTGCGAGCAGCAGGTCGCGGCCACCGGAATTTACCAGAATCGCAGACGAACCGAAATCGAAGTCCGGCCCACATTCCTGCGTGCCTGCGCAGGCGCCGCTGTAAACGTCGTCCGCCGTGATTTGTTTCTTCCACACGAAGCTACCCGTCTTGAGCGAGAGCGCGATCACCGCATCGCTCGTGTCGGTGTCGGGCGCGGAGTAATTGTCGCCCGTCGTGATGTAAAGCACGCCGCGCTTAGGATCGACCGTCGGTGTAGACCACACGCCGACGCCCGAGGGTCCGAAGACCGGCGTGCCGCGTTTGGATTTGCCGGTTGCCTGGGGCGGCGGTGTCATGTACGTCTTCCATAGCTGCGAGCCGTCCTTGATGCGCAGAGCGACGATACTGCCTCGGAAAGTACAGCACGGATATTCGGGATCGCCGGCGCGCGTTTCTTCCCAGGAAGCGACGGGCACATAGACGACGCCTTGATAAACAGCTGGGCCGCCCGTGAGTCGCGTAGAATCGTGCGTCTCCACGTGCTGCTTCCATAGGAGTTTGCCGGTTTCGGCATCCACCGCGTAAAACCATCCAGTCATATCGCCGAACAGCAGTGCGTGGTGGTTGCCTTCGGGGACGGAAAGGATCGACGTCCGCACGCTGCCGTTGGCTTGAAACGTCCACTGCAGGCAGCCGGTTTCGGCCCGCAGCGCGTGGATCAATCCTGCCGCGCTTCCGACGAACACCTGCCCATCAATATACGTCGGCGGCGCGAAAGCCGTCACGTCGCCATCGAAGCCGAAGGCCCACTTGAGCTTTAGGCCGCGCACCTGATCGATGCTGAGCCCCGCAATGTCGGCAGGCTGGAAGCGGGCGTTGGTCATATTCGAAACGGGCCCGGGCTCCATCCGTTCCAGACATATTTAGCAGAGTCCGAAATACTTACGCTGCGGTCTTTGCAGAACGCCGATGCCGGTGGACCGGTAACGACATCCTTCGTGCCAAGATAGTTGGCCACGGCGATGCGATCCTCGCGGCTGAGCGTGAACCCGATCGCCATCATGGCTCCGGTATCGAGCGCGCGTACGATGCGCTGCGCAGGCAGCTTTTGCAGGGCCTCACGCGGAGGAATGCGCTCGCTCGCCTGCTCGTGGCAACCAGCGCATTTTTTTTGATAGACCGCTTGGCCGGGATTCGGCGTTTGCGCCGCAGCAGAGGCAGCGAATAGAAAAATTGCGAAAACAGACCTCATGGGCGGCAAGATAGCACGCGGCCGGGGCCGATGTCCACGCGAGGAACCGGAGATAAAATGTTCGCAGTGACACGCGCTATTAAGATCGAACTCTTGAGGGCAAAGCTTATCGGGGTGGCGATCGAAGGCACCATTTGGCTGTTGGTAAAGAGCAACGCGGCGCAATGGTGGGAGGATTGGTGGTACGTCTTAACCGGGTATTTTTGGAACGATCTGACGTTGCCGCTCGGACGCTGGCTGTATATGTTGGAAAAACCGCTTGAGGTAATTTTCCGGTACGTGGCCTTAGCCCTGTTTGCACACCTCAAAGGCGCCTTGCCATTCCCGCGCAGCCTGACCTTATCGGCGTACTTGGGACTTGCCTGTGCGATCGTGTTTGGAGCTGTCACGTGGACGGCGGCCACCTTTGTTGTGCTTCGGCTGGTGAAGCTGCTTCGAGCGCTTAAGCGATTGAAGGTTACGAAGTCGACATCCTGATAGTCGCCGCGCGGAGCGATGGGGACGGCTTCACATAGTACAATCCCAACGTACCCCCAGGAGCCCTCATGATCCGCAAAATCAATCGCCGCGAATTCGTGAAAAGTTCGACCGCGCTAGCGGCAGTGAGCGCTATAACGCGTCCCGCGTTCTCGCAAGCTAAAAAGCCAGCGCCGCCTTTGCCCAGGCGCGGAGACTTCATCATTCGCGACGCCTATGTGATGACGATGGACCCGCAATTGGGCGACATCGCGAACGGCGATGTGCATGTCAGAAACGGCGCGATTGTCGCGGTGGGCAAAGCCGTGCAAGCTCCGGGCGCGGCGGTGATCAACGGGCACGGCACGATCGTGCTGCCCGGTCTGGTCGAAACGCACTGGCACATGTGGAATACGGTGCTCCGCAGCTTCGCTGGTGACAAAGATGGGCAGGGATATTTCCCCACCGTCGCGACGATGGGCGCCGTGATGACGCCCGACGATATGTATCACGCCGTGAGGCTCGCAGCGTCCGAAGCGATCGATTCCGGCATGACCACCATCCACAACTATTGCCATAACCTGCGCAGTCACGACCACGCCGTCGCCGATATTCGCGCGCTCCAGGAAGCAGGACTGCGCGGGCGCTGGTCTTACGGATGGCCGCAGGGCTTGCCCGATACGCAGGTCAGCGATCTCGCGGGCCTTGAAGAAATGCATCGTAACTGGGCGAGCTTTTCGAACGACGGTTTGCTTTCGCTCGGCTTCGCCTGGCGCGGCATGTACCGCGCGGGTCTGTTGCCGGCGAACGTCTATCGCACGGAGATCGAAGCGGCGCGCAAGCTCGGGATTCCCGTGTCCTCGCACATCGGCAGCGCGGAGATCGCCGCGAAGGGGCAGGTGACGGCGCACGCCAAGCAAGGGCTGCTCGGCAAGGACCTGCAGATCATCCACGCGCTTTCGGTGACGCCCGCGGAGATCGACATGATCGCCAAGTCGGGCGCCGTGATCAGCGTCTCGCCCGGGTCGGAGCTGCGCATCGGCTACGGATTCACCAAGGTCAGCGAATTCCTCAACGCGGGCATTCCGCTCGGCGTGTCGATCGATTCCACGGTGCTCGCGGGCCACGCGAATCTGTTCGATTCGCTCAAGCTGATCCGCAGCATCGAAGATGCCAAGGCGCACGACGAATTCAAGATGACCGCGCGCCGGGCGCTCGAGCTTGGCACGATTGAAGGGGCGCATTCCATGGGCATTGATGATCGCGTGGGTTCGCTCAAGCCCGGTAAGCGCGCAGACCTGATCATGATTTCCTTGGCGCATCCGAACATGGGCGTGTTCACCGATCCCGCGCATCTTGTAATTGAGGCGACGCAGGCGTCCGACGTGGACACGGTCGTCGTGGACGGCCGCATCCTCAAACGCAACGGCAAGCTTACGGCGATGCCTGTGGAGCAGGTGCTGGCCGATGCCGAGACGTCATTCGAAGGAATCCGCAAGCGCGCGAACTGGCGCTAGGTCCACTTGAACCATCGCGGCGCTTCCGTTACGCTGGCGAAGGACTCTAAATTTAACGCTCTCGATCTAAAGGAGGCTTTTCCATGTTTTCCACTCGACTCGCGATGGCGGCCGCGCTGCTGGCATCCGCAGTGTGCATGAACGCGCAGGATAAAGGCGCGAAGAAGCAGGGCGGACCGCCGCCGATGATCAACATCAAGGTTGCCGCTTTCGCCGATGGCGCCAAGGTGCCGGCGAAGTTCACGTGCGCCGCGGGACAGACTAGCCCGTCGCCCGCCGTTTCGTGGTCGAACGCTCCCGCGGGGACGCAGAGCTTCGTGCTGATCCTGCACGATCCCGATCCCGTGATCGCGGGCTCGGTGAATGACGTGCTCCATTGGGCCATCTTCGATATCCCCGCATCGGCGAAAGGGCTGCCGGAAAATGTGGCGAAAGGCGATCAGGCCGACGGCGCGAAGCAGATCAAAAATATTGCGGGCATGAACGGCTATCTCGGACCCTGCCCGCCTCCCGGTCATGGCGATCATCACTACACGCTGGAGCTGTACGCGTTGAGCGCGAAGCTCGGATTGCCTGCCACGGCGTCGCGTCAGGAACTGATGGCCGCGATGGACGGCAAGGTGCTTTCGAAGGGCGTGTACATCGGCATCTTCGGGCGTTAGGACTCGTTAAGCTTGCGCTGAGCTCCCGCAGGCCTGTAGAATTCGACCGATATGTCAGGATCGCGTTACAGATTTGCGGGAGCGGTGTTGGCGATCGTTTTTACCGCGTCCCCGCCTGTGCTGCTGGACGCGCAGCAGAAGGCCGCGTCTCATTACAATGCCGTCGCACCCGGGGATTGGCCGGGATTCAATCGCGATCTTGCTTCCACACGTTACTCTCCTCTCACGCAAATCAACACGAGAAATGTCGCTCGACTAAAGCCGGCGTGGTCGTACAAGACGGGCAAGCTGCGCAACGCGGGCAGCATCACGGGAGGGTCGGAAGTCACGCCGATCGTGATCAACGGCGTGATGTATTTGACTACGACCGAAAAGGTGGTCGCGCTGGCGGCGGACACGGGTAAGGAAATCTGGAGCTATCAGCCGAAGGGGCAACCCTCGCGCCGCGCGGTGGCGTACTGGCCGGGCGACGCGAACAATCCGCCGCGCATCCTTTATACATACGGCCGACGGTTGGCTGCGCTGAACGCAAAAACCGGCGCTGTCGATCCGGGGTTCGGCAACGAGGGCGAGATCGACATGGGCGTCGCGTATGATTCCGCGCCGGTTGTTTACGGCAACAGCTTGTTCGTCGGCGCGAATACGGGCGAGGCCCCATCGACGGGCGATGCGGGCGATACGCGCGCTTTCGATGCTCGCACCGGCGCGCTGAAATGGAGCTTCCATTCGGTGCCGCAGCCGGGCGAGCCGGGCCATGAAACCTGGGAAGGCGATTCGTGGAAGAATCGCAGCGGCGTCAACAATTGGGGGTTTTCGCTGACCGTGGATGCCGAACGCGGCATCGTCTATACGACCTTCGGCGGTCCCAACACGAATTACTATGGCGGCGACCGCCACGGCGACGATCTCTACGGCAATTCAGTGGTCGCCATCGATGCGGAGACGGGCAAGCTGAAATGGTATTTCCAGGTCGTCCATCACGACATCTTCGATTACGATTTACCGCCCGCACCCGCGCTGCTCGACGTGAACATCAACGGCCGGCGCGTGCCGGTTCTCGCGCAGACGGCGAAGACCGGTTGGATGTACATTCTGGATCGCGTGACTGGCAAACCGGTGTTCGGGATCGAAGAAAAGCCGGTGCCGCAGAGCGATGTGCCAGGCGAGCAGAGTTCGCCCACACAGCCAATTCCGGTGAAGCCGCCCGCGCTGGCGCGCACAAGTTTCAAGCCGGAAGACATCGTCACGGCGGCGGATACGAACGAGGAGCATGCAAAGTTTTGCCGCGACATTGTGGAGCGCTCCGGCGGAGTGAACAACACATTAATCAACGACGGACCCTTCACGCCTTATCCGTTTCGGGCTGCGGGCGCTGCACCGAGGTCGAGCATGTTGTTTCCCGGATCGATCGGCGGAGTGAATTGGGGCGGGGTCGCGGCAGATCCGGCGCTTGGCTACGTGTTCGTCAACTCGATGGACGAAGCCAGCATTGGTTGGATCGAGAAGAAGGCCGACGGCGCGGCCGTGCAGTACGATCGCAACAGCATCTTCGGTCCCACGTCGCGCTTTCAATGGTCGACGGGGAATCCGCGCTCGGGCAACATTCAGGGCGCGGGTGAGCATGCATGGCCCTGCCAGAAACCGCCCTGGGGACGCATGATCGCGGTCAATGCGAACACCGGCGACTTCGCATGGTCCGTCACGCTGGGCGTCACCGACGAGCTTCCGGAAGGCAAGAAGAATACGGGACGCCTCAGCATGGGTGGTCCCATGGCGACGGCCGGAGGCCTGGTGTTTATCGGCGCGACCAACGATCATCGTTTCCGCGCGTTCGATTCGCGCACGGGCAAGGAACTGTGGCAAGCGCATCTTGAAATGAACGCGCACGCGATTCCCGTCACTTACTTAGGGCAAGAACGGCAAGCAATACGTCGCGATTGTGGCGGGCGGCGCCAGCGCGATGGACGATCCAGCGCCGCAGGGCTCGGAAGCGTTGGTCGTTTACGCGCTACCCTGAGTGCTTTGCGACGTGAACAATTCTGGAGAACACATGGACGAAACATTGCTGGACAAGCTTGCCATCCGCGAGCTGATTGAAAACTGGGCGCTGTGGCGAGACGCGGGCGATTGGGAGCGCTTTCGCACGGTGTGGCATGACGAAGGCAACATGTTCGCGACGTGGATTCAGTGCTCCGCGGACGAGTTCATCGCGGCCAGCCGTAAAGGCTTCGAAAGCGGCGTCAGCATTCTGCATTTTCTGGGAGGCCAGTCGATCGACCTCGCCGGAAACCGCGCCATCTCGCAAACCAAAATGACAATTTCGCAGCGCGCCCAGGTTCACGGTGTATGGTGCGACGTGCTCTGCACGGGGCGCTTTTACGATTTTCTGGAGAAGCGTAACAGTGATGATGACAAGCGCGATGGGCGCTGGGGCATTGTGCTGCGCCGCGTCATCTATGAAAAGGATCGCTTGGATCCTCTCGATCCGGCAGCGAATCTCGAGCTGGATCAGAAGAAGCTCGCGACATTTCCCGTCGGCTACAAGCACCTCGCCTACCTGCAGGAATCCATCGGCTTTCGGGTCAAGATGAATATGCCGGGATTGGTAGGACCGGACGTCGATGCGCTCTATGGTTATGGACGCGACTGGCTCGCGGGCAAATCGATCGCTGGAGCGTATAACGAGACTTAGGCCCGGCAAACGATGACGAACAAGATCGCGCTCGAAGAACACTTCGCGTTGCCCGATACGATCGACGACTCCGAGCGTTACTTCACGCCCGACGTCTGGCCGACGATGAAGCACCGGCTCGTCGACATTCACGAAACGCGGCTTGCCCAAATGGACAAGCACGGTATCGAAACGATGATCCTGTCCCTGAACGCTGTGGCCGTGCAAGCCGTACCGAACACCGGCAAGGCTATTGCGCTTGCGCGCCAGGCGAACGATTATCTGGCCGAACAGGTCGCGAAAAATCCGAAGCGCTTCCAAGGATTCGCGGCACTCGCCATGCAGGACCCGGACGAAGCCGCGCGCGAGCTCACACGTTGCGTGAAGGACCTCGGCTTCAAGGGTGCACTGGTCAACGGATTTTCGCAAAAGGATAGCGAAGACTCGGCCGTCTATTACGACTTGCCGCAATATGAATCCTTCTGGGCGACCGTCGAGCAACTGGGCGTCCCGTTCTACCTGCATCCGCGCGAGCCGCTCCCGAGCCGGTCGCAGCACTATGAAGGGCATCCGTGGTTCCTGGGATCGGCGTGGTCCTTCGCCGTGGAAACGTCGATTCACGCGCTGCGGCTGATGGCCAGCGGCCTGTTCGATCGCCACCCGAAGCTCACCGTGATCCTGGGGCATCTGGGCGAGCGCATCCCGTTCGACATCTGGCGCGTGGATCACCGGCTGAGCAAAACGCCGCGCGGCATTCCCGCGAAGAAGCCGCTGGGCGAATATCTGCGCAACAATTTTTACCTGACTACCAGTGGAAACTTCCGCACGCAAACACTGCTCGACGCGATGAGCGAGGTGGGCTCCGACAGGATTCTCTTCAGCGTCGATTGGCCGTTTGAAGACGTCTCACAAGCCGCGCAGTGGTTCGATCACGCGAGCATTGCCGAGGCCGATCGCATGAAGATCGGGCGCACGAACGCACAGAAGCTCTTCGCGCTCGCTTAGACGAACGCCGCCCGTCCGTGACTTCGTGCAGCCCCGCATCACGTATGATGGGATCTGTCTTTACGGGAGCCTGACGTGGACGTGCCAACAAAAGTCAACGTTTCGCAGATTGTCGACAACAGCGAGATCACGCCATTTCACTGGAGCCTGATCGTTCTCTCCAGCCTGTGCCTTATCATGGACGGCTTTGATGTGCAGTCCATGGGCTACGTGGCGCCGGTGCTGATCCGCGAATGGGGCGTGCCGAACTCGGCGCTCGGACCGGTGTTCAGCGCGGCGCTCGTCGGCGTGTTATTCGGATCGCTCGGATGCAGCATGCTGGCGGACCGCTTCGGACGCCGGCCCATGCTGATCGCGGGATCGCTTTATTTCGCCGTGGCGACGCTGCTTACCGCACAGGCGCACACCATCAATCAAATGCTGGCCATCCGCTTCATCGCGGGTCTGGGCCTGGGCGGCATGATGCCGAACGCCATGGCTCTGGTTGGCGAATACAGTCCGAAGAAAAGTCGAGTGATGATCATGATGATCATCTCCACGGGATTCACCGCCGGCGCCGCGATCGGAGGATTCGTGGCAGCGTGGCTGATCCCGGCGTTCGGATGGCGCGCCGTGTTTTATTTTGGCGGCGTGATCCCACTGGTGATCGGCCTGCTGATGTTCAAGTACTTGCCGGAATCTCTGCAATATTTGGTTTTGCGCGGCAAGAACAAAGAGACCATTCGCCAATGGCTCGTGCGCATTTATCCTGCGTCCGCGCCCGCGGAATCGGCCGACTACATGGTCGATGAGCAAAAGCGCGACGGCGTTCCCGCCGCGCATCTGTTTCGCGACGGCCGCGCGATGACCACCACGCTCCTGTGGATCATCAATTTCATGAATCTGCTGAACCTGTATTTTCTCTCCAGCTGGATTCCCACCGTAGTGCGCGATTCGGGATACACCACGCGCACGGCTGTGCTCGCCGGAGCGATGGTGCAGGTGGGCGGCACTGTCGGACCCTTTGTTACCGGTTGGTTCATCAACCGCTTCGGCTTCGTGCCGACGCTGACCGTCTCCTTCTTCTTCGCGAGCCTCAGCATTGCGGCCATCGGCCAGCCCGGCCTTTCGATGGTGATGCTTTTCACCGCGATCTTCTTCGCGGGATGGTGCGTGGTCGGTGGGCAGCCCGGCATCAATTCTCTGGCCGCCATGTTTTATCCCACGTATCTGCGATCCACAGGCATCGGCTGGGGACTGGGTATCGGGCGTATCGGCGCCATCATCGGCCCCTTTGTCGGCGGTCAGCTCATGGGCCTGCACTGGACCAATCGCGAGTTGTTCTACGCTGCCGCGATTCCTGCTGTGATATCAGCCCTCGTCACGTTCAGCCTGCGATTCTTCATGAAGCTGCCGGAGCCGGAACCCGCCACGCTGCGCCAGCAGATGGTCGCGCACTAGAGTCATTCAGGATTCCTCTGTGACCTGTCCGCGTTGCAAGCTGGAATCTCCACTGGCAACCCAATACTGTGACTGCGGCTGGCAGTTCGGTTTGCCGAAGGACCAACAAGGGCGCCGCCATGCGATTCCAGGCCCCCAGCGACCCATGAAGTCCTTTGTGGCGACAATTGGTTTGTGCGTGTTGCTCGGAGCCGCCGCGTTGGGTGTCGCTGGGGCTGTCGGCGGGAGAGAAGCATCGGGATTTTTATTAGCCGGAGCGATGGTTCTCGGTGCCATCGGAGCAGTGCTCACAATCATTGGATTTTTGCCGTAGCTCCCTAGCTCTAGTTCGCAACCTACCTCCCCGGCTTGACTGTTCTGAAATGTCAGAATACAATCGTTGATGCTTTAGGTTTCTTAGGGTTGTCACTTAGCATTCAGGGGGATATTGATGAAAAGTTTGGGAACCATCGCGAAGCTTGGTTTGTTCCTGGTTTTCGCCGCGTCCGTGTGGGCCCAGGCCGTTTCCCAGATTCAGGGAACGGTGCAGGATGCATCGGGTGCCGCCGTTCCTGGCGCCGAAGTAAAGGCCACGCAAATCGCCACCGGCACGGTTCGCACCACTCTTAGTGCGGCCGACGGGAACTATGTGTTGCCGAATCTGCCGATCGGACCGTACACGGTCGAGGTGGCCAAGCAAGGTTTCACCAAGTACGTGCAGACGGGCATCGTGCTGCAAGTCGCCACCAGCCCGACGATCGATATCGCGTTGAATGTCGGCCAGGTGAGCGAGCAGGTTAACGTGGAAGCCAACGCGAGTCAGGTGGAAACGCAAACCACCAGCGTCGGCTCCGTGATGGAAACAGAGCGCGTGCTCGAACTGCCGCTGAACGGCCGCAACTCCGCGGACCTGATTCAGAACTTAGGCGCTGCGGTCAACACCGGCGTCGCGGGCGGAGCGAGCAGCCGTAGCATGAATGGCGGCGTCGGCTATTCGGTGGCGGGCGGCCAGTCCTACGGCGTGTCCTACCAGCTCGACGGCAGCCTCCACAACAATCCGTTCGACAATCTGAATCTGCCGCTGCCGTTTCCAGATGCGTTGCAGGAATTCAAGGTCGAAACCAGCGCGCTCACGGCGCAGAATGGAATGCATGCCAGCGCGGCGGTGAACGCCGTGACCAAATCCGGCACCAACGAATTCCACGGCGACGCCTTCGAGTTTTTGCGCAACGGCGCGGTAAACGGTCACGCGTATTTCTCGAAGATCGCCGACAATCTCAAGCGCAATCAATATGGCGGCACCGTGGGCGGTCCCATCAAGAAAAATAAGCTGTTCGTTTTCGGCGCCTATCAGGGCACAAAAACCCGCGTCTTCACACCGGACAACACGGCCTTCGTGCCCACGCTGAAGATGTTGCAGACCGGGGATTTTAATGGCTGTGCCACACTGAAGGCTCCGGCTGTCGGCAACGTGCTCGATCCCGCGACGTTCAATCAGGCTTCGATCAAGCTGGTTCAGAAGTTAGGCTTTACCGGACCGGCGCCTTGCGGCTTCCTCTCGTTCGGAATTCCAACGGCTACCAATGAATATCAGGTCGTGGCCCGTACCGATTACCAGATCAGCGACAAACAGACGCTGTTCGGCCGCTATATGGCCACCGCTTATGCCCAGCCGCCGCCCTACAGCCTGGACCAGAACCTCCTGAACACGATTCAAGGCGGCCGCGACAACCTGGCGCAAAGCGTCACGCTGGGCCATACGTATCTGATCAGCTCCACTACGGTGAATTCATTCCGCGCCACCGTCAATCGTACTGGCATTCAGCGTACGAATGCCGATATCGTTTCCGCGCCGGATCTTGGCGTCAAAATTTTCAGCTATATGCCGCACTATCTGATCGAGACGATGACCAGCGGCTTCAACATCGGCGGCGGAACGGAAAACGCCGCCAATTTCCGCACTACTACCTATCAGCTCAGTGATGACGTGAATCTGGTGCGCGGCGCACACCAGTTTGCGTTCGGCGCCACCCTCAACCAGTGGCGGTCGGCGGCCTACGCCAATGTCCGATCTCCTGGAACGTTCACCTTCAGTGGAGCACTTACCGGGAACGGTCTGGCAGATTTCCTGATCGGCAACCTGAGCGGCACAACGTCGTCCTATCTGCAGAGCGCGCCCAACACGCTTATTGCGCAGGAATGGTATTTCGGCGCTTATGCGCAGGACACGTGGAAAATCACGCCGCGTCTGACGTTGAACTATGGCGTTCGCTGGGAGCCCTGGTTCCCGCAGCAGCTCACGAACAATGCTGTTTACAACTTCGACTATTCGCGCTTCTACGCCGGCACGCGTAGTACCGTGTTCAAGAACGCTCCGGCGGGCTTCACTTTCCCCGGGGACCAGGGATTCGTGGAACAGTCCGGCATGAACAAGCGTTGGGGGAATCTCGGTCCGCGCGTGGGCCTTGCCTGGGATCCGAAAGGCGACGGCCGCATGTCGATCCGGGCCTCCTATGGCTTGGCTTACGATTTCGTCAACGGGCAATTCTATATCAACACGGCGAACGCGCCGCCGTGGGGATCGGAAACCCGCATCACCGGCAATGTCCCCTTTGACGATCCGTTCGGATCGTCTGCCGCGGCCGCGCAGGGAATCACGAATATCTTCCCCGTGTCTTTCAGCGTGAACGCCCCCTTCTCCGTGGTGGGTCCTTTCATCGCCTTGAAGCCCAATATGCGGAATCCGGAGACGCACACGTGGAACGTGAGCGTGCAGAGGCAGGTGGGCAGCGCGTGGCTGTTCTCGGCCAGCTATATCGGCACGGAGACGGAACACATCTGGGTGTCGACGGCGGGCAATCCTGGGGTCTTCGGTCCGGGAGCCACCACGGCAAATCTGCAGGCGCGCCGCGTTCTCACCCTCAGCGGCAATCCGGACGCAAAGTACATCGGGTTCCTCGATTTCTTTGACGACGGTGGAACGCAGAGCTACAACGGAATGTTGCTTTCCGCACAGCGCCGGTTGACGCGCGGCCTTTCAATGAACGCCAACTATACGTGGTCGCATTGCATCGGCGATTTTACACAAGGGGGCCAGACGCCCAACGTCGGGACCGGTTATATCGATCCGAATAACCGGCGCTATGATCGCGGTCCGTGTTCCGGCGCGACAAGCTATTCATCCGACAGACGGCACATCTTCAACCTGACCGCAGTCGCGGAAACGCCGAGGTTCGCGAACAACATGGCGCGCATGCTTGGCACGGGCTGGAAAGTGTCCGGTATTTACACCGCCGTTTCCGGTGCGCCAATTAACGTAACCACCACCACCGACGTTCTGCAGAGTGGAGCCAGCGCTCAACGTCCGAATCTTGTGGGAGATCCTTACGGCAGCGGCCTGACACGGTACTTAGTCAACCAGCCCACGGCCCTGTCGGCGGGCTCGCCGTTCCAGCTTCCTGCCGGCGGCACACTCGGAAGCCTCGGGAGATTTGCCCTCATCGGACCGTCCTTCTGGAACATTAGTATGGCGCTGTCTCGCTCTTTCCGCATCATCGAGCATCAGTCGCTTGAAGTCCGCGCCGAGGCGTTCAACCTTACGAACAGCTTGCACGCCGGTAATCCGACGACGAACCTCAATAGCGCCCTGTTCGGCCAGATCACTTCCACGTATTCGAATTCCAACGGCCAGGGTCCGCAAGCCGGAGCCACTTCCAACGACTCGCGCGTCATGCAGTTCGCGCTGAAGTACGTGTTCTAACGCCGGTTAACTCACACAAAGCAGCCCGCGGGAGATATGTCTCGCGGGCTTTTCTTTATCCGGGATGCTCGCGTCGTTTGAGCCGAAGCGCAAGGGCGTTTGAACTTTATATTGCCGATGCCAGTCGCGCTATTGAAAGCTTGCCTAGGAATTGATGGAGGAAAATTGAGGAACTACAGGCAGGGAAGAATGCGACAGGGGTAACTGTTTCCGGGAGGAAACTGCTCGGAGAGACAAACTAAGGATGGAAGGAAGTCCTAACTCTCCGCCGCCATCTTGCGTTCCAGAGCCGCCCACAATTTCTTCTGGACGTCTTCTGGAATTGCTTTCGGCTCCATGCCCTTGTATACCTGAAGCGTCTTGCGCGTTGTATCGACAATGACGAAGCAGTTCGGGCATTCCGACGCGTGCTTTTCCAGGTGAGCCTTTGTCACCGGATCCACGCTCGGATCGAGATAGTCGTTCAGCTCCGTCAGGAATTGTTTACAAGTAAGCAAACACATCTTCCCCTTTCCGCTTGAACTGGCGGGTCAGTTTTTCGCGGAGCGCGAGCCGTGCTCTCAGCAGCCTGCTCTTCACCGCCGGCACGGAAATTCCCAGCGCTTCCGCCGTCTCCTCCGTGCTTAATTCTTCGATGTCACGCAGCGTAAAAACGGTTCGGAAATCCGGCTTCAACGTCTCCACCGCTTCGTTCAGAATCCGCTGCAATTCTTCCTGGGAATACTGCTGTTCGGGGTTACCTTCCCACACGGCGATTTCCCGTTTCACCTCTTCTTCGCCCGTCTCGATGGGTTCATCCAGCGAAACAAAGCGGTCGCCCCGGCGCTTGCGCAACTTCATCAGCGATTCGTTCACCGCGATGCGCACAATCCACGTATAAAATTTAGATTGCCCCTGGAAGCCGCCCAGATGCTCATAGGCTTTCAGAAACGAATCCTGCAGCACGTCCTCCGCATCCTCGTCGTTTTGCGTAATGTTTTTAGCAAGCCGGTAGATCTTGCGTTCGTAGCGCTTTACCAGTTCGGCGAAAGCGGACGTGTCGCCGGACTGCGCGCGTGCAACCAGATCTCCCTCACCGGAGGGATCGGGCGTGACGACGGTATTGGCGGAAGGGGTCACAGGTTGGCCTAAGACAAATATAGCTGATGCGTCAAGCCAGGATACGGATGCGGAAATATACGAGCAGCACGTGGTTTCCGCGATCACTTTGGTAACCTGAAAAGTACCCATGAGTGAGATTCAAGTCACCCTTCCCGATGGAAGCGTAAAAACCGTTCCCCAGGGCTCGTCGCCCCTCGATGTCGCGCGCTCCATCGGCACCCGTTTGGCCGACGACGCCATCGTCGCCAAAGTCGACGGCAATTTTTGGGATTTGAACCGTGCCTTTGAAGGCAACGCCCATCTGCAACTGCTGACCACGAAGAATCCTGAAGCGCTCGAAGTATATCGCCACTCGACCGCACATTTGTTGGCCGCTGCTGTACTCGAACTATTTCCCGAAACCAAGCTCGGCATCGGTCCGCCCATCGAAAACGGCTTCTATTACGATTTCCAGCGCGCGGAGCCTTTCTCGCCCGACGATCTGCAAAAAATCGAAGAGCGCATGTGGGAGATTCAGGCGCGCGATCTTCCCTATGAGCGCAAGTATACGAAGAAGGACGAAGGCCTGAAGCTGTACGCCGACCAGCCCATGAAGATCGAGCTGATCACGGAGCGCGCGGGCGAAGTTTTCTCAGAGTATACGCTGGGACCGCATTTCATCGATTTCTGTCGCGGCCCGCACGTGCCTTCCACCAAAAAGATCAAAGCGTTCAAGCTCCTCTCCGTCGCCGGCGCGTACTGGAAAGGCGACGAAAAAAATCCGCAGCTGCAACGCATCTACGGCACCGCCTGGTTCAACAAGAAAGATCAGGACGAATACCTCGCGCGCCTCGAAGAAGCCAAGAAACGCGACCATCGCAAGCTCGGCCAGGAGCTCGACCTATTCAGCATTCAGGAGCTCGCCGGGCCCGGCCTTATCTTCTTCCATCCCAAGGGCGGCCGCATCCGCAAAATCATCGAGGATTGGATGCGCGATCAGTATCTCGCGCGCGGCTACGATCTGGTCTACACGCCCCACGTGATGCGCGCCCACTTGTGGGAGACCTCCGGCCATCTCGCGAACTACGGCGAGAACATGTTCGCCGGCATGGAGCTGGACGACGCCGAATACCGGCTCAAGCCCATGAACTGCCCGGGCCACATTTTGATTTATTGCGACAAGCTCCGCAGCTATCGCGAACTCCCGGTGCGCCTCGGCGAGCTGGGCACGGTGTATCGCTACGAGAAATCCGGCGTCATGCACGGCCTGTTACGCGTCCGCGGCTTCACGCAGGATGATGCCCACATCTTCTGCACGCCCGATCAAATTGAAGACGAAGTGGTGAACTGCCTGGAATTCGCCATCGATGTTCTGAAAACCTTCGGCTTCGAACATTACGAAGCAGAGCTTTCCACGTGGGATGGCGGCAAAAGTGGAAAATACATGGGCACGCCCGAAGAATGGGATCTTGCTGAGAACGCGCTGAAGCGGGCCGTCGAGCGCCTGGGCCTCAAGGCTCCCGTCATGGCCGACGAAGCCGCGTTCTACGGACCGAAGATCGATATGAAACTGGTGGACGCGCTCGGCCGCAAGTGGCAGCTCTCCACCGTGCAGTTCGATTTCAACCTGCCGCGCCGTTTCGAGATGGAATACGTCGGAGCCGATGGCAACCGCCACCGCCCGCTAATGGTGCATCGCGCGCTTTACGGCAGCATCGAGCGCTTCTTCGGCATCCTGATCGAACACTACGCCGGGGCATTCCCGTTGTGGCTCGCGCCTGTGCAGACCGTGGTGATGCCGATTACGGATCGCCAGCTCGAATATGCGAAGAAGGTGCAAGCGCGCCTGGCAGAGGCAGGAATTCGTTCGCATCTCGACGATCGCAAAGAAAAAGTAAACCTCAAAATCCGCGACGCGCAGTTGCAGAAGGTGCCTTACATGTTGGTGGTGGGCGAGCGCGAAGCCGAAGCAGGCGCCGTCGCCGTGCGTCATCGTAAGCACGCGGACATGGGCGCGAAGTCTCTCGAAGAATTCATCGCCGATGTGCAGAAGCTGGTGGAGACAAAGTCAGTCGCCGAATAAGTCAGTCGCCGAAAAATCGGCGACAAATGCGGGTGGAGTTGTGCCGCCGCCGATTCGTCTCACCCAAGCCCGCACGATTCTGAGCAAGACCTCCGGCTTCATCGCCGAGGCCGGCTTCACGCACTCGCTCACGCCCGCGCGCAATTGTACTTTCGGCTGCACCTATTGCTACGTGCCCACCATGCGCATCCAGGGCGGTTTGCAGCCCGAAGATTGGGAGCGCTGGGGACAATTCACTACCATCAAAAGCAATGCCGCCGAGCTCCTGCCGCGAGAGCTCCGCGAGTCGCAGCGCATCTATTGCTCTCCGCTCGTCGATCCCTATCAGCCGGCGGAAGCCCAAGCGCTCCTGATGCCGCGAATTCTGGACGCGCTGATCGCCGCTCCACCGCGAGTGTTCGCCTTGCAAACGCGCGGCCCGCTTGTTCTACGCGATATTGAACCGCTTCAAATGCTCGCGACCTGCACAAAGCTCCGCGTCAGCTTCTCAATCACCACCAATCGTGAAGACGTGCGCCAACTTTACGAGCCTCTGTGCGCGCCCATCCCCGAAAGGTTCGTGGCGATTCGTACTCTGCGCGCCGCCGGCATCGAAACGTATGCCACCCTTGCGCCGCTGCTGCCGTGCGACCCGGAGGAATTGGTCCGCCTCGCGATCGAGGCCAGCGGACGCGATCTGATCGGCGATCCATTACACGTGCGCGCGACGAAGCAGCGCGGAGCCACCACGCGCGAGAATTCACTGCGTATCAGCGCAAAACACGGATATGAAGACTGGCACGCTCCCGCGTTTCAGAGTTCGATCGTAAACAGGTTGCAGGCAGCGGCAGAGCAGGCGGGATTTACGTTCATCACCGGTCCACTCGGATTCTCAAAACTGGCGCGCTAGCAAAATTATTTTTTGCCGATGGGCGCGGACATGCCCAACAGGCCCTTGGTCGCCGAGGTCAGCGCTTCCTGCGGATTCTTCATCTCAGGATCGTTGCCAAGCAAGCGAGTTCGCACCGTGCCCGAAGGATCGACGAATAGAATAATGGGTGCGAAAGGCCTCGCGTCCGGTGCCTCACCTGCCAGTTTGAGAAAGGGGCCCTTATCCAAATAACCAAAGGGAAAATTCGGCCGAAAGCGCTGCAGCCATTGGCCCAGTTCCACGGACGCATGCTGATCGCCCGCGACGCCTACCACCTGCAGCCCCTTATCCCTGTAAGTGTCCTGCAGCTGCATCAGATATTGGACCGCGGTGACGCAGTGGCCACACGTCATCGAAATCATCGCCACAATTACCGGCTTGCCGCGGTACTTTTTGACATCGATCAGCTTGCCGGTTGGTTTGGGCATGATGACCTGGCCGTTCACGAACTGGGGGCCTTGGCCCGCTTCATTAATGGGAACGTCGGCCAAAGGAAACGGAACCGAGGCTGCCTGCGCAAGCGTGGCGAGGCAAAAAGCAAAAACGAGAAAACAATACTTCATCACGTCCTATTTTAGTCGATTCATGCGCTGCGTTTGGGCCGATCTGGGCGAGGTGCCCGCACCGATTCAGGTAAAGTGCGTTTCCACTTCGTGCAGCCAATCCGGTCGCTTCAACACTTCGCGCGGGCGGCTCCCGTCCGGAGGCCCAATGATGCCGTCGCGTTGCATCACATCCAGAATGCGCGCCGCGCGTCCGTAGCCCAGCCGCAGACGGCGCTGCAACGTCGATGTCGACGCCTTGCCCATTTCGCACACCACGCGCACAGCGTCTTGATAGGCCGGGTCTTCCGGCCCGTCGAACTCTTCGGCTTCAATCTCGTCATCCGAAGGCGGCGCGATCAGGAAGCTCTGGTCGTATTCAGGCTCGGCTTGCCGCTTCCAGAATTCCACCACCGAGTTGGTTTCGGACTCGCTCACATACGATCCGTGTACGCGCACCAGGCGGGAAGAGCCCGGCGGCAGGAACAGCATATCGCCCTTGCCCAGCAGGTGTTCCGCGCCCATCACGTCCAGCACGGTGCGCGAATCCACGCGCGTCGCCACACGGAAGCTGATGCGCGACGGGAAATTGGCTTTGATCAAACCCGTGATCACATCGACGCTGGGCCGCTGCGTCGCCAGCACCAGGTGCATGCCCACGGCGCGCGCCATCTGCGCCAGGCGCGCCACGGATTCCTCGACGTTCGCGCGCTCCAGCATCATCAGGTCGGCCAACTCGTCGATCAGAATCAGAACGTACGGAATCTCCTCCAGCGGCTCCTCGTTTGGATCGTCCGCCTCGAACAGATTCCGCGGCGCGGCTTTCAACTGGCGCACCTTCTTGTTGTATTGATCGATGTTGCGCACGCCTAGCGACGCCAGCAGCTTCAACCGGCGCTCCATTTCCAGCACGGCATTGCGCAGCGCGTTGGTCGCCTTTTTCGGATCTGTGATCACCGGCGTCAGCAAGTGCGGAATGCCTTCGTACAGCCCGAATTCCAGCCGCTTCGGATCCACCATGATCAGGCGCACCTGTTGCGGCGTGGCCTTGTACAGGATCGACATGATCAGCGAATTCAGCATCACGCTTTTGCCGGAGCCCGTCGAACCCGCGATCAGCAGGTGCGGCATGCTATCAAGCGCCGCCACTTTGATGCGGCCGTTGATGTCCTTCCCGAGCGCCACCGTCAACGGCGACGCCGACCCGTTAAACTCCTCCGATTCCAAAATCTGGCGAAGGCTGATCACCTCGCGCCGCGAGTTCGGCACCTCGATGCCCACCGTAGGTTTGCCGGGGATGCGTTCGATCAGGATCGATTCCGCTTGCAGGCCCAGGCACAAATCTTCCGTCAGGTTCGTGATGCGCGAATACTTCACGCCCGCCTCGGGCTTGAATTCAAACGTCGTCACTACGGGCCCCGGATTGATCTGCGTCACCGACCCGCGCACGTTGAACTCTTCAAACTTCGATTTGATCTGCGCCGCGCGATCGCGCAATTCGTCGGTATCGAACGCCGAGCGCTCTGGCGCTTCCGTCAACAGTTCCGTCGGCGGGATGCGGAAAGCGCTCGACTTCCGCGCCGCCCGCTCCGCTGCCTTCCCTCCGCGCGAGCTTGTGGCCTGCTCCGCCTCGGCCTCTTCCTGTTTCACGACGGCGACGCCGCTCCACGGCTCGGGTGCCGCACGGTTCTCAGCGACGGCATAGTCCAGAGCACGAATCGGAATATCCTCGATTGGGACTTCAGCCGGAATTGTTTCCGCCATTGAGTTCGCCTCGAATGGCGGCGCATCATCCATATGTGCAGATGCCCCGGGCGCAGAGGCCTTGTCCGAGGCCGAGGCAGTCGCTCGCGCTGCGAACGCTTTCTTCAAGAAGGAAGCGGGTCTAGCTTCGGTGGCCGTCGCCGCGCCGGCCTCGCTCTCGTGAGCCTCCATCGCGTGCCTGAGTGCGCGCTTTTCCGCACGAGCCTTCGCCGCCAGTGCGCGCTGTTCGCGCCACGAACTCAGGCGCTCGGATAAAGCGCGAGCAAAGGCCCTCGGTCCTGCCATCACCTGTTCAAACGCGCTTTGCAGTACAGCCATTTCAAATGTTGAGATGAGATACAGCCCCAGAATCCAACACGTAGCCGTCAGCATGACCGCGCCCGTAAGATTCAGGGATTCGGTCAACGCCTCGGCCAGAATCATGCCGGCCAATCCGCCCGCGGGGATGGTTCCAGCAATCGGATGCCAGTCGGCGGCGAAGCCCAGCATCGCGCAGGTAGACGCCAATATCATCACGGCGCCCAACGCGCGCGCGATCGGCGCTTTGATCGCCAATGATTGAATCCATCGCCAGCCCAGCAGCAGGATCAGCGCGGGAACAGCGTATGCCGCCACTCCGAAAATCTGCAGGCAGAAATCAGACATGCTAGGATCCCACGCGCCCGGTGAGATTCGCGGGCTTACCGGCGAACGAGACCGTATTCAGCGACGGGTCAAATGGCTGATACGAAACCAGGCTGACCAGCAGGAACAGCCCTATGGCAAGAAACACGACCGCGCAGGCCTCATTGAGGCGCGCGTTCGAGGTAGGTCCTAAAAGTCTCATCCGCCGGAATACCGGTAGAAATGAGCCAGAGCAATTATTATTATGCCAAAAACGATGCGGTACACGACGAACACGTTCATGGAGCGCCGCCGCAGAAACTCCAGAAAGAAGTGGATCACCGCAAGTCCCGACACACCGCTCACCAGGATGCCAACGATAAACGGCATGTGCATCTCGGGAGGTATGCCGCCCTGGTGCTTATGGATGTCGTAAAAATCCTTCGCTGCTGCGGCCGCAATGGCCGGTGTCGAAAGCAGAAACGAAAATCGGGCGGCGGCGGCCCGGTCCAGGTTCCGCCACAATCCCGCGGAGATCGTCGCGCCGCTGCGGGATGTCCCGGGCACAATCGATACCGCCTGCGCCAGCCCGATCAGAATCGCGTCCGCCGTCGTGATCTGCCCCAGATTCTTATCGCGGTTGCCGATGCGATCGCAAATCCACAAAATGATGCCGACGCCGATCATCATGGAAGCGATCACCATCGGATTGCGCCACGTCGTTTCGGCCTGCTCCTTAAAGATGTAGCCGAAAATCCCCACCGGCAGGGTCGCGATCGCCATCAGCCACAGCAGCATTTTGTTCTGCTTCAGCTCGGGGTCGCCATCCACCTTTATTCCGAAACCCTGCAGGATGATCTGCACCCAAGTGCGAAAGAAATAAATGATAATTGCCGCCAGAGTCCCCACGTGCAGCGCGATGTCGAAGCCCAGGCCGGGGTCCTGCCAATGAAACAGCCACGGCACCAGCGCCAGATGCGCGGTGCTCGATACCGGCAGGAATTCGGTGAGTCCCTGGACCAGGCCCAGGATGATCACTTCAAGAAGGGGCATGAGTCTTCAGATTAGCGCAAACGAAGAAGCTGCCGAATGTTTCGGTGTTTCATTTATGTTGCAAGCGCGACGGAGGCTTCCGCTCCTGCGCAGGAAAGCTCGGCCCCGTATATTCTTCGAAGGCAAGCTCCAGGCATCCGGCCGCGACCCAGCGCTGCAAGACACTTTCGGAGAGCTGAAAATCAGCCTGCAGAACACCCGTAAATTCTTCGCGAGATAACTCGCGGCTTTCGATGCCGCGCGAAGAGACTACGTGCTGCATGTTCCCAATCACGATCACCTTTTCGTGCTCGCGATTGCGGCCCACATAAAGACGCGTATTAAAAGGACTCCGCTCGCGAGTCGCTTCGAACCGATCTACAAAATACGTGAACGGCACTTCCACGGGGAAAATGCGGCAAGGCATATAGGAGCCCTCGCGCGGGCTGGCCACCCACAGAATATATGTGCTCGGCTCGTTCTCCCGCGTTTCATATTCGATCTCCGCGAAGAAAGCCGGGTCGTCGTTGAGAAAGCCGCCACGATCCAGGAGCATGGGAACATCCGTGTGTACCGACGAATCCACCAGCCACTCGCGCCCGTCTTCGTGTTCATTTATCCGCACGATCACCGTGCCGTGATTGAAGAACCCCGCGTCTTGCATATGCGCGGCCACGCGGCGCGCGTTGAACCCCAGCGATCGAAGCAAACTGTAAAGCGCGTTCGCCGAAGGCCAACACGTGCCCCCCGTGCCGTCACGCAGCCACGTCTCGAAAAAATCGCTTGCCTGGATGCCCGGCAAAAGTCCAGGAGCCGCCGTGCGCAACGCGATCAGCTTATTCAAATTGTCGAACGGGACGTTCCGGCACCACGCGCGATAAACAGCGCGAAGGCCATCCAAATCAGCCGCCGGCGTGCGAGTGAATCCGAAGCGGCCCAACACTTCGTCGCGCAGTGCGGGTGCAAGAACGCTTTCCTCGGCGGTCATCGTAGGGAACTCCATATAGGAAGTCCCATTATAAAAGGCGGCCAATGTGCTCCACACCGAACGGATAGAATACAACCAGTGCCGACCTCCTGGCGCGGTTTCGTTCGACTACAAGATTTCGTTTGGCTGCTGCTCTTTTCGGCGCTGGCCGTGTTCAGTCCCGAGCACAGCCCTATCGTCATCGCGCTGCTGGCCGCGCTCGGCGTCGTACAAGTGCTGGAGCCGCGCATTGGCCCGCTCGCTTCCGTCGTCCTCAAGTTGGCCCTATGCTACGGACTGATCGGCTATAGCGGAGGCGTCACCAGCAGCTACTACCTCATCCTGCTGATGCCCGTGATCTCCGGCGCCACCGCCTTCGGCCTGGCCGGAACCACGCTGGTTTCGCTGGTGGCCTGCGGCGTCTATCTTTCCTTCCTGTTCTTTCTGAACGTGGACCAGTACATCCCGCCCGATCAGATTCCCGAGCTCGTGTTGCGCTCCATCTTCCTGCCCGTGGTCGGCTACCTCACGCACGAACTCGCGCGCCAGAATCAGCAGGAGGCGCAGAAGGCGCAGGCCGTTGCCGAAGAGCTCGCGCGCGCCAATCGCGATTTGAAAGAAGCCGAAGCGCAGGTGCGGCGCGGAGAACGTCTGGCCGCATTAGGACAGCTCACGGCAGGCCTCGCGCATGAGCTCCGCAATCCCATGGGCACCATGAAAACCTCGGCGGAAATGTTATCGCGCAGCGTGGCTGATGAAAACGAAGTGGCGCGTGAGATGGCCGGTTTCATCTCCGAAGAAGTGGACCGCACCAATTCGCTGATCACGCGCTTTCTGGATTTCGCGCGTCCCCAGCACATGAAGCTCGAACGTGGCGACCTCACCGCCATGCTCGATAGCGCCATCACACGTTTCGAACGCGATCAAGCAAGCTCGCAGCGAACCAACGTCAGCATCTTCAAAAACTATTCGCCCGATGTCCCGCCCATCGTCTTCGACGCCGAGCTGATGGAGCGCGTCATCATCAACCTGCTCTCGAACGCCGCGCAGGCCAGCCCGAAAGGCAGCGTGGTGACGGTGAAAACGCAATTGACCGGCGCTCGCAAAGCGGAGATCGCGGTGATTGACCGCGGCTCCGGCATCGAGCGCAAAAATCTCGAAAACATTTTCAATCCGTTTTTCACCACCAAGTCCGACGGCGTGGGCTTTGGCCTCGCGATTTGCGCGAAGATCGTGGACGAGCACGGCGGCCGCATCGACGTCGAAAGCGTGCCGGGCGAAGGCAGCGTCTTCCGCGTGCAATTACCATTGAATAGGGATTAAGCTGTCAAACAACCTATATGGCAAAGAAAATCATCCTCGTCATTGAGGACGAGGAAAAGCATCGACGCGTCATCGGATTGCACTTGGCCTCCAAAGGCTTCGAAGTAAAAGCCGTCGGCTCGGCCGAGGAAGGCATCAAGCTCGCGAGCGATGTCGATCTCGTGCTCACCGACCTGAAGCTGCCCGGCATGGACGGCCTGGAGCTGCTGGAAAAAATCAAGCAGCAAAACTCGGCGACGCCTGTCATCGTGATGTCGGCCTTCGGCACGGTGGAAAACGCGGTGGAGGCGATGAAACGCGGCGCGGTGGATTTTCTCCCCAAGCCGTTTTCGCTGGATCACCTGAGCGTCGTAGTGGACAAGGCGCTGGAGGTCAGCCAGCTCCGCAGCGATGTGCGCGAGCTGCGCGAAGCGCTCGGCGAAAAATATCAGTTCGATAACATCATCGGCCACAGCCCCGCGATGCAGGAAATTTTCGCTACGGTAATCCGCGTCGCGCCCACCCGCGCCACGGTGCTGCTTGCCGGAGAGAGCGGCGTCGGCAAAGATATGATCGGCCGCGCCATCCACATGCATTCGCCACGCAAGGATAAGCCGTACGTCAAGATCAACTGCACCGCAATCCCTGAGAATCTGATGGAGAGCGAGCTGTTCGGCTACGAGAAAGGCGCGTTCACCGGCGCCAACATTTCCAAGCCTGGCAAATTCGAGCAGGCCGACGGCGGCACCGTGTTTCTGGACGAAATCGGCGACGTGCCCGGTGCCATTCAAGTGAAACTACTGCGCGTTTTACAGGACAAAGAATTCGAGCGCCTCGGCAGCAACAAAACGCAGCACACGGACGTGCGCGTCGTTGCGGCAACAAACGTCGATCTGCGCGCCGCTCTGGAGCAGGGAACGTTCCGCGAGGATCTTTATTATCGGCTCAACGTCGTGCCGATGAATATTCCTCCGCTGCGTGAGCGCAAGGAAGACATTCCGTATCTGGTGGAACATTTCGCCAAGAAGTTCGGCGGCAAAATCAGCGAAAGCGCGCTGGAGCGCCTCCTCACCTATCACTGGCCCGGCAACGTACGCGAGCTGGAAAACGTGGTGGAGCGCAGCATCCTTCTGGCCAAGGGACCGCTGGTCGAAGCCGACGACATTCGCATCGACATGAACATCGGCCGCGCCCGCCCCGCCGCCACTACCGGCGACGGATTTCTGCCAGAGGGTATGACGCTCGATCAGTACGAGCAATCGCTGATTCGCGAAGCATTGAAGCGCGCGAACGGCAATAAGAGCCACGCCGCGCGCCTGCTCGGGCTTACGCGCAACGCACTACGCTACCGCCTCACGCAGATGGGAATTGAATAATTTCTCCTGCCGCACCTGTGAACTTGGAACGGCGAGCATCCATCATCGGGGTTTGGTGAGCTTGCTCAGGCCCAAGGCGCCCGATTCGTCCCGAAGCAAACATGTGCCCATGTATTGCTGACGCGATCGCGCATGCGGCCAGATCGTGATATACGAACGAACCCTTCACGAAAAAGTGAACCACCAACGCCTTGCGAGACAAAAGCATATTTTGCCGAGCGGACCCCCCGTGCAGCAGATTGGCATGCCAGATCAGCACGTCGCCTTTTCTGGCGTGAAAGCTGCTTCGGCTGAATGCCGTGCTCAGCAATTAGATCCTGAATGCGCGGTTCATACCGCTCCATATACGGGCGATATCCGTTCGTCTTGAAATCGGATTCTGAAATGCCCACGCCTTGCTGAATACATAAGGCAGGCGATGACTGCCGGGATAGAACACCAGCGGGCCGCTATCAGCATGTGGATATCCGTTCGAAGGCAATCCACGCGGCTGTAAGATACCCAGCGGGTACGGAGTCATGTGAATCCGAATCGGAATGCACGCCCTATTGCGAGCATTTATGAGAGGCGATGGTCTGCAACGTCTTCGGTTCCCGCTCCATCAGCAGGCGAATCCAATCGAGCAGTGGCGCGTGTTTTAGAATCCGGCAAAGCGATGGCAGTTTCTTGCGCGGATTCAGAAAGCGGCCCGGATTTGGATCTCGCATCGCAGGCCGGTTCGGCGGGTAGCGAAATCTTACCTTGGCGGATCGCCACTTCGTACGCAAATCCAGACGTCGTCCAGGATTTCGTCTGAGATCAGGCGATTCAAGATGACGTAGCCGTCTGACGTCCAGTGGCGGCACTGCTCCGCTTCTTCTTCGTTAATCGCTCCGGCCTTGCGTTTGGATTCGATCTGTTCCAACGCATCATCGTGATCCAGCCACGGATACGGACCTGAGTAGGGGAAGTGTTCGGCGCGAAAAGACGGAAGCTTGGAAATTTCTTTCATCGGCTCATCGGCAAACAGGCGCCGGAACGACATAAATCAAGAATACCTGATGATTGTGAGGACAATCAGTCTTGCGATCAGCTGAACCTCAACCCAGCTTCCGATGTAAGAACGACACCGCTTCCGGCCAGATCTTCGCCGCCAATTCCGGATTCAGCGTCTTAAGCGCGTTGTGCGGACCCATGAACGCGTGACCCGCTCCGGGATGCACCGTCAGCGTCACATCTTTGCCCATGGCACGGAGCTTCGCTTCCAGAGCCTTCGCTCCCTCGGGACCGAAGAAGCTGTCATTCTCTGCCATGTGTCCGCTGACCGACGCGGCGAGCTTCGACCAATCCGGCTCCGCGTCGCCTTGTGGATAACCGTAGAACGGCACCAGAGCTTTCACCTGATCCGGACGATTTGCAGCGATCAGGAATGAAAGCATCCCGCCCATGCAGAATCCTACGACGCCGATGCCTTTGCCTGAAGAATGTTTCGCCAGATAATCCACGGCGCCGCTCATATCGCGGCCCGCGCGATCCGGCGGCATGCTCTGCATCAGCTTCGCCGCCTTGTCCATCTCGGTGTGACCCGCTACTTCGCCGTGATAGAGATCCGGCGCCAGCGCGACGAATCCCGCGGCCGCCAGCTTGTCGGCCCAACTCTTGATATCCGCGTCCAGCCCCCACCATTCCTGAATAACCAGGACTCCAGGGCCCGATCCCGAGGCGGGCGTCGCGAGATAGCCGGAAGCGTTATGACCATTGCTGGGGAATTCGACAGTTTGAGCCATGACGCTCATCATATCCAATCTTGCGGGTCGAATCTTGCAGATCGAATCTTGCAAGAGACGGTCGCTTTACGCACTACCTCGACGACAGGTTTAAGGACGCGGCCTTCGTCGCTTCAGAATCACCACCAAGCTCACCAGAGCCAGCAGCCCGACCACCCAGCGCAGCGCGGTCATAGTTCGGCGTCCCCTAAAAGTGAAACGGCCGGAACCCAAGGCTCCGGCCGCATCGCGACTTTCGATTCCGTGTGCCGGAAGCTATTGCAGTTTCGGTTTCAGCACGTCCACTAATTCCTGAACGGCTGCGGCGCTCTTCTTCAGGGCGGCTTTTTCCTCGTCGTTTAACTGGATCTCGTAAATCTTTTCGACGCCCGTCGCGCCCAGCTTCACTGGCACGCCCACGAACACGCCTTTGATACCGTACTCGCCTTCCAGCAGGGTCGCGCAAGGCAGGACCTTCTTCTTGTCTCTCAAGATGGACTCGACCATCTCCACGGCCGAGGCCGACGGAGCATAGTACGCGCTACCGGTTTTCAGCTGCTTTACGATTTCCGCGCCGCCGTTGCGCGTACGGTCCACGATCGCCGCCAGACGATCGGCCGGGATCAATTCCGTCAGCGGAATACCGGAAACGTTCGACAGGCGCACAATCGGCACCATCGTATCGCCGTGTCCGCCGAGCACAACAGCCGTTACGTTCTCCACCGAGACGTTCAGCTCGCGCGCGATAAACGTGCGGAAGCGCGCCGAATCCAGGATGCCGGCCATGCCCACCACGCGATTCTTGGGGAACTTGGAAACATGATGCGCCACCGTGCACATCGCGTCCAGCGGATTCGTCACCAGCACCAGGATCGAATTCGGCGAATGCTTCACCACCTGCTCGGTGACGCTCTTGACCACTTCGTAGTTGGCCATCAGAAGATCGTCGCGGCTCATGCCGGGTTTGCGCGCCAGGCCGGCCGTGATCACCACCACGTCGGACCCCGCGGTCGCCGCGTAATCGTTGGCGCCGACGATATCCACGTCATAGCCTTCCACGGGCCCCATCTGGGCCATGTCCAGGCCTTTACCTTGGGGAATCCCTTCCACCACGTCCACCAGGACGACATTCCCGAGCTCTTTCGCCGCGAGGTTCACGGCGGCGCTCGCGCCGACGTTGCCTCCGCCAACCACTGTGATTTTTTTGCGCATAAGCTGAATTATAGCGCGGTGGGCACGGTCGCTCGCATCGCTCACGCTTTTTTTTCGGCTTCGATTATGATTCGCTGGGAACCGTATGCGGCTTACACCTCGTCGTGGGCGAGGCTAAGGTGCTCGCCCCGGAAAACCCCCGGCGTCAGTCGGGGGATACTGCGATGGGCAAGACGGCGACGTGTTCTAGAGATCGAACTTGCGATGTCCAGTGCACGCCTTTATGAAGACCTGCGCTGGGCGAAACGCTAAGCGCCTGTAGCAACGGCAGGAATATTTTTTTGACTGACGCCAACAGCATTTTGCCAACTTGTACGCACGCGCACGGGCAAGTACCGCAAAATCAATTGGATCGAGATTTGGAAATGCAACACGCGTTTGCGCGCGTTTTACGCGCTTCTGGAGGCCTCTGCCATGCCAAACTACCTTCTTTTTCGAAATCGATTCTAAGGCCATTTCCAGCCCCGTGGCGCGATCGGCGATTTTGGCGCGGGAACACCCCATCCGTTCGGGCAGCCAGCCCACGCCTAAGGCTGGTATCTTAGAGGAAGATCCGTGCAGATTTCGATCGTCGTCCCCATCCATAACGAGGAGCCGTCCATTCTGCCCCTCTACGACCGTCTCACGGCCGTGATGGAGCAGGTCCGCAAGCCTTACGAAATCCTTTTTGTGGACGACGCCTCCACGGATCGCAGCTTTGACCTGCTGGCGAACCTGGTGGAGACCGACGGGCGTCTGAAAGTGATCCGCCTGCGCCGCAACTTCGGGCAGACCGCGGCGCTGGCCGCCGGCTTTGACGAAGCGCAGGGCTCCGTCATCATTTCGCTGGATGGCGACCTGCAGCACGCGCCCGAAGATATTCCCGCGCTGCTGGCCAAGATCGAAGAGGGCTACGACATCGCCAGCGGCTGGCGCAAAAATCGCGTCGACAACGCCGTCACACGCAAATTCCCTTCGCGCATCGCCAACTGGATGATGGCGAAAGTTTCCGGCGTCGAACTGCGTGACTTCGGCACCACGTTCAAGGCCTACCGTGCGGAAATTCTAAAGGACGTAAATCTCTACGGTGAGCTGCACCGCTTCATTCCGGCTCTTGCCAGCTTGTACGGCGCGCGCATTGTCGAAGTGCCCATCAAGAACATCGAGCGGCCCGTGGGTGCATCGCATTACGGCCTCAGCCGCACCTTCCGCGTGATGTTCGACATCTTCACCATCTGGTTCCTGCTGAAATATTTCACGCGCCCCATGCATTTCTTCGGCAAGTGGGGTCTGGTGTGCGCGGGAATCGGCGGAGCGATTCTGGCATGGATGGCAGGCGAGAAGATCATCGTCGGCGGCGACATCATTCAGGCGCACGGACCACTGATGATGCTGGGCGCGATCGCACTGCTCACCGGCGTCATGCTCTTTTGTACCGGCCTGCTGGGCGAAGTGCTCACGCGCACCTATTACGAAAGCCAGGGACGCCGCATTTACGCCGTCCGCGAAATCCGCACCAAGCGCGAAGCACAGGCCACGGGCGGCGGAGCGCGCAGCTAGGGCTGTCCTCATCGTGCTAGCGCATGCATCACGCCTACTACCCGCTGGGTCATCCTGAGTAGCGAAGCGCCCGAAGGATCTGCTGTTTCCGTTTGCTTGAGAGCTGGTCTGTCATGAAAATCCAGGCTGTCATCTTCGACTTCGGCGGTGTCATCTGTTTCCATCCGTCGCTCCGAGCAATGGCAGGAAGCCGCCGCCTTTTGCGGAGCAGACGCCGATGCTCTCCAATCCGCGTTCTGGAAAGGTCGCGATAATTATGACGCGGGCGAAGATCCTTATATATATTGGCGCGGCGTCGCCCACCGCCTGGGGCACAACTTCGATGATGCGATGATCGATGGCCTGATCGAGCGTGAAATCCGCTTTTGGAGCCGCTTCGACAATCGCGTGCTCAACTGGACGAATAACCTGCGCGCCGCGGGGCTTCGCACGTCGATCCTATCGAACATGCCGCGTCCTTTGGGCGAGCACTTGAAAACGCTGCCTGGATTTCTCGATCACTTCGACGAAGTCACGCTCTCCTACGAGGTCGGCGTCGTCAAGCCGGACGCTCCCATCTATCACAGCGCCATCGGCGATCTGGAAATCGATCCGGCCAGAGCTTTGTTTCTGGACGATCGCGAATTGAATGTCGATGCAGCGCGCGCTGTTGGTCTGCAAGCCGAAATCTTCACCACGTGGGAAGATTTCCTGACGAAGGATCGCGAGAGGCATAGTCTTCCGGCGCCTGCGATGTGATGCGGGCGGCGCCGTGATAGGCTGAGCAACGTGAAATTCCTGCGGGAATTTGTTGCGTATATCGGATACGTGATCTGCCTGACATTGCTTGCCATGGCCATGGCGTTCTTCTGGCGAGATTTCTCTAGAACCTTCCACATCTCCCTACACCATCGTCAAGATCGGCCGTAAGGCCGCTGTCGGATCACGCCCTGCTACAATCCGTTTAGGACCTTGGCCTCATGAATCCTCCCACCGGCCTTCCCCAGACTCTCGGTGCATTACTGGCATCTTCTAAACATCAACCCCGCAGCGTGAAAGACGAGCTGCGCGAGAACCTGATCCGCAAGCTCGAAAAGAAGCAGCCGCTGTTTCCCGGCATCGTCGGCTTCGAAGACACCGTCGCGCCGCAGGTGGTGAACGCGGTGCTCTCCAAGCACAACTTCATTCTTCTCGGACTGCGCGGGCAGGCGAAGACGCGGCTGATCCGCATGCTGGCGACGCTGCTCGACGAATGGGTGCCGTACATCGCCGATTGCGAAATTCACGACGATCCGCGCTCGCCTATCTGCAAGCCCTGCCGCGACAAAGTGCGCGAGATGGGCGACAACACGCCGATCGCGTGGCTCTCGCGCGACGAACGTTATGTAGAAAAGCTGGCGACCCCCGACGTGACCATCGCCGACATGATCGGCGATATCGATCCGATCAAGGCCGCGCGCACGGGCGAAACCATTTCGAGCGAGCTGACGGTGCACTACGGCCTGCTGCCGCGCGCCAATCGCGGCATCTTCGCGATCAATGAGCTGCCCGATCTCGCAGGCAAGATTCAGGTCGGGTTGTTCAACATCATGCAGGAAGGCGACGTACAGATTAAGGGCTATCCTGTGCGCCTGCCGCTCGACGTGATGATGGTCTTCACCGCGAATCCCGGAAGATTATACGGCGCGCGGGAAAATCATCACGCCGCTGAAGGACCGCATCGGCAGCGAAATCCGCACGCACTATCCCGCGACGCTCGATCATGGCCTTGCCATCACCGCGCAGGAGGCATGGATCCAGCGCAAGAGTCCGGCGGAGCTGCGCATTCCGAAATACATTCGCGAAGTGATCGAGCAGGTGGCGTTTTCCGCGCGCGAAGACAAGCGCGTGGATAAGCGCTCCGGCGTCAGTCAGCGCCTGCCGATATCCGTGCTGGAAAACGTTTCTTCGAACGCCGAACGTCGCGCCCTGATGGCCGGCGAAAAGGTCGCCGTGCCACGCATCCTGGATGTGTATGCCGCGCTGCCTTCCATCACCGGGAAGCTGGAATTGGAATACGAAGGCGAGCTGAAAGGCGGCGACGTAGTGGCCCGCGAGTTGATCCGCACGGCCGTGGGCAAAGTGTTCACCTCTTATTTCGACGGTGAAGATCTTAAGACCATCGTGCAATGGTTCGAGCTGGGCGGGACGCTGAAGCTCGATGAGAACGAACCTTCCAGCACGATGGTGAAGCAGTTGAACGGCATCCAGGGGCTGATGGAAAAGACCAAGCTGCTGGGGCTGGGCGCGGTGGAACCGGACGCCGTGCGTGCCGCGGCGGCCGAATTTATTCTTGAAGGCTTGTATGCGCACAAGCGCCTGAGCCGCAGTGAGGAATCCGTTTATTCGGCGGGCGACCGCCGCCGGGAGCCTCAAGACGAGGCTCGCGCCAAGGCGCGCCGTCAATTTCAGTAGCGTCATAAAGTAGACCGGCAGTTTGCCATGAAACGAATCAATTATTCGCGCTACACCGGAGAGGAATTCGAGCTAAGCGCCGAAGATCTGCTCAAGGCGCTGGCGGATTTTTTCCTGGAGAGCGGCTTCGACAATCCCTACATGCAGTTCAGCGAATACAATCAGCATTCGCTCGAAAATTTAAAGCGTGCGATTGAAGAAGCCCTTGCCCGCGGCGATATGTTCGACGATCCCGAACGCGCCGAGCAAGTGCGGCGAGCCCTGGAGAATATGTCGCAGGAGCAAATGGAGCAACTCCTGAATCAGCTTGTCCAGAAAATGATCGACGAAGGCTACATCACCACCGACCCGGGGCAGGCCGGGCAGGGCGAGGGCCGCGACAGCGAAGTTCAGGTAAAAGTCACGGACAAGAGCGTCGATTTCCTGGGCTTCAAAACGCTGAAGGATCTGCTCGGCTCGCTGGGGCATTCGAGTTTCGGCGCACACGATACGCGCGACATGGCCACGGGCGTGGAGACCAGCGGCGCCGCGAAGCAGTATGAATTCGGCGACGTACTGAATCTGGATGTCGGGCAGACGTTGTTCTCGGCACTTCAACGCGAAGGCCTGAAGCTGCCTCTGAATCTGGAGTACAGCGACCTGCACGTGCATCAGAGCGAATATCAAAGCTCCTGCGCGACGGTCGTGATGCTGGATTGCAGCCACAGCATGATTCTGTATGGCGAGGACCGTTTCACGCCAGCGAAAAAAGTAGCGCTCGCGCTGGCGCATCTGATCCGCACGCAATATCCCGGCGATTCGCTGCGGTGCGTGCTGTTCCACGACACTGCCGAGGAGCTCAGGATAGAAGAACTCGCGCGCGTGCAGGTGGGTCCTTACTACACGAACACACGGGATGGCCTGATCTTAGCGCAGCGGCTGCTGGCGCAAGAAAAGAAAGACATGAAGCAGATCGTGATGATCACCGACGGCAAGCCCAGCGCGCTGACGCTGGACGACGGGCGCATTTATAAGAATGCGTTCGGGCTGGATCCGTTGGTGATCAGCCGAACGCTGGAAGAAGTGAGCCGCTGCAAACGGCAGGGCATCATGATCAACACGTTCATGCTGGCGAGCGACTACGGGCTGATCAATTTCATCCAGAAGGTGACGGAACTGTGCCGCGGCAAGGCGTACTTCACCACGCCATATACGCTGGGGCAATATCTACTGATGGATTACATGAATCGCAAGACGCGGACGATTCACTAACGTTCGCACTGCTCTATTTGGTTGCCGGACGACGCGCTGGTACTCCCGCAAGCATTCCTTCGATGCTGATATCTTCGTCGATCTCCGGCCAACGCACGCCCTGACCGCTGCCAAGGATCTCGAACTTGTCGCGCTGTGCGGTCGTGGCTTCTGATAGCCTCCAAGACCAACTCAACGGTACGCTAACGGTGCGGCCGTCCGTCAGCCACGCGGTAATCGCGTCCGCTGTGACGGCAATATCTTTGATTCTAGGGTCCACACTAATCGCAATGCTCATTCCATGCCTCCACAATTCGGGCTAAATTCGCGTGCACAACGCTTCGAATTCGATTTAGCTCGGAAGCCGCGAATCCATCGTTGCTCGCCAGAACTAATGGCTCCAGCCAAAACTTGCACAGGCGATTTTCCCTCTGGACGTGAATGTGCCGAGGCTCGTTGCAATCGAAGCTGTAGAAGAAGAACCGGTACGGCCCCACGATATTCTTGATGGTCGGCATCCTGCGTTCGCATCTCTTCCATTATCGGATTACTTTGACATCGCTAGCGGATCTGGTTACGAGTTGGCTTCTAACGCATTCTGCCACGCCCGCAGCCCGACTACGCACAGAATCATGAATATCGCGTATAAGGCCGATGTCAATCGCAGGTCCTTATAAATGTATAGAGGAATGTAGATCAGGTCGGCGGCGATCCAGATCCACCAGGATTCCAGCAGCTTTCGCGTTTGTCCAAACGTCGCCGCGAGTGAGAGCGCGGTGGTGAGCGCGTCCCATTGAGGCACCGTGGAATCCGTGAAACGCTTCAGGAAAAAGGTAAGCGCGACGGCGGCGAGCGCTGTTCCTGGGATCATCCAAGCCCATGTGGCTCGCGGCGTGCGCGTGACGGCGAGCGCCGCCTGTCCCGGCTTGGGATGCGACCATGTCCACCAGCCGTAGACTCCGAGCGTCGCGTAAACGAGCTGCAGTCCCGCATCGCCATATAATCCTGAATGCACGAACACGGCGAAATAGAGAAGATTATTGGCGATCCCGACCGGCCAATTCCACAGCACCTGCCGCGTCAGCAGCCACACGTTCGCGACGCCAGTAACAAATCCGAGAAGCTCGGTGAGGGACACTTCTTCTCAGAATATCTCTTCGGAATATTTCGTCCACCAATATCGAATGCCCGATAATGGCCTCATGAGGTTTGCTGCCGCTCTGATGCTGGTCGCAGGCTGGCCTGTGTCAGCTCAGTTTTTAACCCACCTCTCGCCCGAAACCGAGCAAGCGTTTGCGCAATACACGTCGGCGGCGGAGGCGGCGATGGATTGGACGCCTCGCTATTCGCCCAAGCCGGGCGAGGTGATTATCGCGTCCGTGCCGAAGAACGGAACGGTGGGGGTGAAGGACGGCCTTATTCACGATTGGGTGGCCGCCACCATCGCACCGAACACCACTGTCGAAAAGGTGCTGGGCGTGTTGCAGGATTACAACGACTACAAAAAGACCTACGCGCCGGATGTGACCGAATCGCGGCTGCTGGCGCGGAGCGGAAACATGTTCGAGGTCTATCTTCGCCTGATGAGGAAGAGCCCTCTCACTGCGATTTTTAATACGGAATACGCGGTTGAATACAAGCCGCTGGGCAACGGACGCTGGATCAAGATTTCGCATTCGACCAAAGTTGCGGAGATCGAGGACGAGCATGAGCGTCCGGTAGGAACCGGCAACGGATACTTGTGGAAGCTCAACGCCTATTGGGTGATTGAGCAGCGGCCGGAGGGCGTGTATTTGGAATGCCGCTCGATTTCGCTTTCGCGCGACATACCCGCGGGCCTGGGCTGGATGATCCGGCCGTTTGTTTCGGGGATGCCGAAGGGCGCGCTACGCAATACGCTGGAAGCTACGGTTCGCGGGCTGCGCTAGTCTCGATAGCCGGCTCGCGTTTGCGATCGGCGGAGAAGACCCAGCGGTCTCCCAAAAAATAATTCACGACCGAGGTGAGCGCGATCGCCGCGAGGTTCGCGGGCACGACAGGCCAGCCGAAGTGGCCGGTGAAGAGGCGCATCAATAAAAGATTCGACACGATCGAGACGAGGCCGTTGGCGAGATGAAATCGCCAGAGGCTGCCACGGCGTCCGGCCCAGGTCCATTTCACGTGCCAGAAGTAGTTGTGTAAGACGGCCGCTTCGACGGCGAGCGCTGTGGCCAGCAGATAGTTCATCTTGAGCTTCGTCAGTAGCGCGAGGACGCCGAGTTGCACGCCCGCGCCGACGATGCCTACCGCGTTGAACTTCAGCCAGCGGATCATTCTTTCGGCACCTGCGCGGTGGGCGCGGAAGAAACAGCAGATCCCTCACCCGCTGAAGCGGGATTCGGGATGACACGACTCGAGTTGGAATGATTGAGGAGCACGACGCACCGCTGGCTCATGCGGCTAGCTCTTGCGCGCCGGCATGGGCTCCTCGCGATAAAGATGGCGAGTGTGGCTCACAACCGCCTGCACCAGAATCAGCGCGAGCGCAGCGGTGCCGATGGTGAAGCCAACATCGAAGAGCAAGAACTTGTGGCCGGCGATGACGGCGTAAGGATTCCGCAGTGCGAACAGATTTCCGATGGCGAGCAGGATCCGCAATTCCGTGGGTCCGAAATTCCAGTAGGAAAGGTGAAACGTTCCGACGCAATATGTGGCGAGGTACACCTCGATCGAAATGAGGAGATACGCCACGAGGAACGCATAGGCGACGGCGGGCGACATGTAGCCGGAAAGCGCGAGGCCTGTGGCGAGGAAGAAGGTTCCTAGCGCGTCCAGCATGTGATCCACGTAGAAGCCGTACTTGGGACGCTGCTGATTGCGGACGCGCGCGAGCGTGCCGTCGAGCGAATCGCCGAACCAATTTAAGGCAAGGCAAACGATAGCCGCGAGGAGTGCCAGAGGCTGGCGGCTGGCCCACCAGTAGCAGGCTCCCGTGGCGATGATGGCGGTGAAGCCCAGGCCTGTAAGGTGATCGGAATTGACCCAGGCGGGAAGGCGATGCGCGATCCACAGGAGCGTGCGCTTTTCGGCCGCGGCCAGGAAGCTAGTATGTTGCCGCTGGGCCGTTTGGAAGGTGGTAGGGTTGGCGGGCACTTCCCTGTAAGACGAAAGTAAGGGTGAAAAGGTCTTACTATTTCCGCTTACTCCTATTTAGCGGTAAAGCCCCGCTCGATGACTCTCGCGGCTCGGTTCAGAAGATTGATTCAGAATTCCAGAAGATTGGCTCAGAAGATTGGCTCATAGGACAGTTCAGCCTCTGGATTTCGCCCGCGCATCAGTGCGTGCGTTCATCGTCCCATGACGCCTTCGATGGCGGCGATAATCGCGCACAGGGCGGTGTGAGTGAAGATGCCGTATTGAATCCAACGGCGCGTGTATCGAAGCACAAGATAGACGTCGGACATCGTGGCGTCTACTATGCCCCGGCGATTCACCGTGGGACCAATAGAACAAACCACTGGCGAATAGCAAAAAAGTATTAGTACGACATACGCGGGAGCGGGGGAATCGGAGAAACGGCGAGGAATTAATTCAGCAGACGGAGGGGACGTTTGAAACAAAAAACCCCTCTGTTGCAACGTGCACAAATACCTGAAGAGGGGTTAAAACTTTTGACCGGCTCCCGCAAGCACGCTAGAACTAGCCACCCCTACTTCAGACATCCATGCCCATTCCAACAGAGGGCAGGTTTCAAAGTTACTTCATCAATTCGCTGTTCATGATAGCACGGCCCTAGCCATCCAGCATCCCCTTTTGTTGCAACACTTGTGGAAAACTTCTCACGCGGATCTGCCCTCACTGGACCCAGGGTGTGTGTCGGTGTGACACAATGTCCACAGGTGCGGATCTTATTGCTGGCATTGTTGTTGGCTGTCCTGGCAATCGGTCAGGACGCTACCCGGACGGGTGCGGCGCCGCCGGACGACGATTTGCGGGTGTATACCGATGCTCCGCGGCTCTTCCTGACGCCCGCGCGGCTCCGCCTGTTGCAGCGGGAAAGGGATCGTAAGTCGTTGCGTTGGGAGCAGTTCGAACTTCTGATGAGCGGCGGCGCGAAGATGCCCGAGCCCGGATTTTCCGGGGCGCTGTACTATCGCGTGTCGGGCGACGCCGGGTCGGGGCGCAAGGCGGTGGAATGGGCCTTGGGCGCCGACGCGCAGGACCTGCGGCAGCTTGCTCTGGTGTTCGATTGGTGCGGCCCGGTGATGACCGCTCCGCAGTCGGAGCAGTTGGGCGCCAAGATCCAGAAGGCGCTGGCCGGGATATCCATGCCGGCAACCGCGCAGGCCGCTGCGAACGCGGGCATGGGCCAACGGAGGGCTTTAGTACTAGGGATCATCGCCATTGCCGACCGGTTTCCGGATCATGGCGAGGCCGCGCTCAAGCCGATTGTGGCGTGGTGGCGCGACCTGGCAGGGAAGCTGGAAACGGGCGAGGCCTCCCTTCCGCGGGGGGATGTTTACGCGCTGTTCGAGATGCTGCATGCCATCCGTGACAACCTGAAGATCGACTTGCGGGACGATGCCCGCCGCTATTTCCGCGATCTGCCGCTGGATCATATGGCCAGCCACTACCCGGCTGCCTTCCCGTCTCCGGAAAACGAATACCGCGTGCCGGTGTTTGTGCGCGACGGCGACCCGGATGTGACGGAGGCCTCGATGTCGCGCGCGGCGGAACTGGCGATGGTGGCGTTCGACGCGAACGAGGCGGGGAATCAGTATTTGCAGGGTTGGCTGATGCAGGATCGCTTCCTGATGCGAGCCGCGCTGGGCGCGCCATATGAGTTTTTGTGGGCGAATCCGTATCAACCGGGATTGAGCTTTTCGCAAGCGCCGCTGATTGTGCACGATCCTGTGAGCGGGCACCTGTTCGCGCGCACCAGCTGGGATGAGGATGCCACGTGGATTGGATACTTCGATGGCCACCTTCAGCTATATCGCGACGGCCGGATCACGGTGCTGCGCACGGGAGCGGCGAGCGAGCCGGTGCAGGTGGGCAACGCCGTCATCCGGACGATGGCGAGCCCGGACGCCGACAAATTCCACCTCAATTCGCCGGAAACGTATGTGCTGGGGCTGGCACCGAAAGCTGTATACGACCTGGAAATCGACGATGAGGAATTGAGCGAGGCGGAGACCGATAACGGCGGCACGCTGGTCCTGAAGTTGCCGGAAGGCATCGACGCAGATGCGCGGATTCGGAAGCGGTAATAACAGATGTCTCCACTTACTGATGAATCCGTTTAAAAAGCTAACGCGAGGCGCTCCGCTAGACACGGTCATGAGGGCTGGGATTCCAATTTTTGGAGGAATTGTAATCCCCACCTTCCAGGTGGGGCTAACCGCAGTCTCTGAAGCGCGGCTCGGTGCAAGTTCTAGTTTAAAAATGCCAACACGACTTTTGAAAGAAAAGAGTAGAGTGATCTCGTGGCTTTAACGTTCAACGAGGCTCGCGCGTGTGTTCTGCGGGAAGTGGCCGCAGCCGTGCCCGGCCCGCAGAACATTGAGTTTGTGGCGCTGGCCGACGCCGACCGGCGCGTGCTGGCCGAAGTGATCCATGCCGATCGCGACTATCCGCCGTTCGCGAGGGCGGTGCGGGATGGATTCGCGGTGCGTGCCCAGGATGTCCCCGGCGAACTGCGCGTCGCGGGCGAAGTGCGGGCCGGGGAAACTTCTTCGGCCACGGTACGGGCGGGTGAAGCGGTGGAGATCATGACGGGTGCCGCGGTGCCCGAAGGCGCCGACGCTGTGGTGATGGTGGAGCACGTCACTCGGGAAAAAAACGGGCGGGAAAAAAACGGGCGCGAGGCAGAGCTGGTGAAAATTGGCCGCAGTCTTAAATCGGGCGAGAATATTTCGCCGCGCGGCGAAGAAGCCTCCAGTGGCGTGGTGCTGCTGGAACCAGGGCGGCGGTTGAGCTACACGGACGTGGCGGTGCTGGCCATGGTGGGCCGCACGGAAGTGCGCGTCTTCCGGCGCCCGAAGGTAGCGATCCTCTCGACAGGGGATGAAATTGTCGAAGCGGGCGAGACGCCGGGGCCAGTGCAGATACGCAATTCGAATGCGGCTTCGTTGGCCGCGCAGGTGCGCCGCGCGGGAGGCGATCCCCAAATACTGCCGATTGCACGCGATAACTATGAATCCACCAGTATGCTGGTGGCGCGGGGGCTGGAGGCAGATGTGCTGCTGCTTTCAGGCGGCGTATCGGCCGGTAAGTATGACATTGTCGAGCGCGTGCTGGCCGATGCCGGTGCTGAGTTCTATTTCGATCGCGTGCTGATTCAGCCCGGGCAGCCGGTGGTGTTCGGAAGCGCGACTCGAAACGGAGTGCGGAAATTTATTTTCGGATTGCCGGGGAATCCGGTATCCACGATGGTGACGTTCGAGGTGTTCGGCCGCGCGGCTGTGGAACGATTGCAGGGAATCGCCGAGCCTCCTTTGCCGCTGTTGCGCGCGAGGCTGACGCGCGAGGTGCGGCACAAAGCGGGGCTCACGCGATTTCTTCCGGCGCGGCTCAGCGCAGACGGCGCGAGGGTGGAACCGGTGGCGTCGAAGGGCTCGGGCGACGTGGCATCGCTCGGGCGCGCGAATGCGTTTCTGGTGTTCGAGCCGGACAGGGAATCGTGGGCCGCGGGCGAGGACATGCGCGTCCTCTTAAGTGAAACAATTTAAAAAGTGAAACAATTTAAAGTGAAACAATTTAAAGTGAAACAATAGGACAGGGGCCGGAGTCGCTGTTCCCCGCTCGATGACTCTCGCGGCTCCAAAACGCCCGGCTGTGTCTAACGCCGAGCCGCGACCGTGATGGAGCAGGCCAGCTCGGGTGATCTACCGATCCGCCACAATCAACGTGCTCTCTAAACAACAGGCAACGAAAAAACTCTCGCACTACGATGTGAAGGGCCGCGCGCAGATGGTGGACGTGTCGGCGAAGGCCGACAGCAAGCGCACGGCGGTGGCGCATGCGTTCGTGCGGATCAAACCGTCGGTGTTGAAGAAGCTGCCGGCGAATCCCAAGGGAAATCCGCTGGAGGTGGCGCGTTTTGCGGGGATTTCGGCGGCCAAGAAAACGTCGGAGCTGATTCCCATGTGTCATCCGCTGATGCTTTCGCATGTGGATGTGGCTTGCGAAATCGGCTCGCGCGGCGTGCGGATCACCGCTACGGCGACGGTGACAGGACCCACGGGCGTGGAGATGGAAGCGCTGACGGCGGCATCTGTGGCCGCATTGACGGTTTATGACATGACGAAAGCGCTCGATAAGGGAATTGAGATTCAGGACCTGTACTTGCTCTCGAAAACAGGGGGCAAAAGCGGGGACTACAAAAAATGATCCGCGTAGCAGTCGTAACCATCAGCGACGGCGTGGCCGCGGGAACGCGTGAGGATCGGTCCGGCGCGGAGTTGGCGCGCAAGGCGGAAGAACTTGGATGGAAAGTTGGGGATCGCCGCGTAGTACCCGATGATGTTCAGGCAATATCCACTTTGCTGGTCGCGCTGGCTTCGTCGGGAGTCGTGGATGTCATTCTGACGACGGGCGGCACGGGCTTGAGTCCGCGGGACGTCACGCCGGAGGCCACCAAGGCGATTGCCGATCGGGAAGTCGAGGGCTTCGGCGAGCTTATGCGATCGGAAGGCGCGAAACATACGCTGTTTGCGGCGCTTTCGCGCAGCGGTGCCTATACGCGCAAAGAGGTGCTGATCCTGAACTTCCCAGGGTCGCCCAAGGGTGCGCTAGAGTCATTGGAAGCAGTGGCCGAGCTGATTCCGCACGCGGTGGATCTACTGCACGGCAGGACGGAGCATGACGATGCTAAACAGAGCAGAGCCAAGTAAATCAACGCCAGGCAAAGCAACGCGAAACCATCGGCCTAAACGAAGCATCCACTTATATATGAAGATGCCGGGTGTGCTCTTGGCGGCGGGGCTGGTGCTGGCGCTGCCGCTGCTGTGGACCCAAAGAGGCTTCGCACAGCAGGCCACGCCTACAGCGGACGGGGCGTCTCCCTTGATTCCCCGCGCGGCCCAGCCGATTGCACCACCAGCGCCTGAGGCCGAGCCGCAAAGCATTGGGGGCATCACTGTCCGCATCGTAATGGCTCCGGTAACGGTGACGGATCACGACGGCAGCCTGGTGCAAGGCCTGCAGCCTACAGACTTCCGGCTCTACGACAACGGCAAACTACAAAAAATCACGGAAGATCTGACGACGCATCCTTTATCCCTGGTTGTGGCCGTGCAGGCAAACGGACAAGTGGAAAAGATTCTTCCGCAGATTCAGAAGCTGGGATCGTTGTTGCAGGCGCAGGTGCTGGGCGATGAAGGAGAGGTCGCGGTCCTGGAGTTCGATCACCGCATTCAGAAGCTGACCGACTTCACGTCCGATTCCGATAAGATGACGGCGGCGCTGAAAAGCATCAAGGCCGGGAGCTGGACAAGCCGTTTGAACGACGCCGCCATGGAAGGGGTCACGATGCTTCGTTCGCGGCCCACTACGCGCAGGCGCGCGCTGCTGTTGATCAGCGAGTCCACCGACAAGGGCAGCCAGATCAAACCGCGCGAAGTGATGGCGGCGGCGGATTTCGCCAACGTTGTGATCTATTCGATCGACATGTCGCACCTGATGGCATCGCTGACGGCGACTCCTCCCCCGCTTCCGACCGACAACAGGCCGCCGGGCGCTCTGCACCTGCCGGCCGGAAACGTGAACACGCCGACCACGGATACGCAGATGCAACTGGGTAACTGGGTGCCGCTGCTCAAGGATATTTTCGACGAGGCGAAAAGTGTGTTCGTGAAGAATCCACTGGAAGTCTATACGGCGCTTTCAGGCGGACGCGAATATTGGTTCATGGATCAGCGGGCGCTGGATCGCGCGGTGTCCGACCTCGGGACCGAACTGCACTCGCAATACCTGTTGACTTACAGTCCCAACGATCAGGAACAGCCTGGCTTCCACACGATCGTGGTGCAGGTGATTAAGCCGGATTTGCGGATCCGCACGCGCGACGGCTATTACCTGGCAGGCGCCCCCGAGGGGGCGAAGAAATAGAGCCGAAAGCGAAGAAGTCTGGATCGCGACGGCCCCGCCGTCAGTTCGCGGACGTTTAGCCTGAAACTACGCGGCGCAGACGTTGTAACGCCGAATCTTTTTAATAAATCGGAAGCCGCCTCCTCTCATCTAGGCGGCATGAAAGCTTCTCACATTTGTGTCGCTTTAACTGTCTTCCAGGGATTTGCCGTCGCACAGCACTTCGATTTTGGTTGGGGGCTGGGTGTGAAGGGGGGCTTTCCAGTCTCCGCCCTGATCAATACAAATAGCCCGGTCAACATTCACGAGGACCACAACTATCTTATCGGTCCCATGGGAGAAGTCCGTCTCCCCTTCGGCTTCGCGGTCGAGGTGGACGGCCTTTATCGGGGAACCAATTACGTAGTGACAAATGGAGGCCCGCGAATTACCTCGATCGGTTCCAGCTCATGGGAAGTTCCGTATCTCGCGAAATTTCGTTTTCCGATTCCGGTGCTGAAACCGTTCATCTCGGCAGGCGGGGCGTACCGCACATTTAACGATCTGCCGCCGGGTGTCACGCCGTCGCATAATGCATTTGTCGGAGGTGCCGGAATTGAGTTGACTATCCATCACGTAAGGTTGACAGCGGAGGGACGATACTTACGATGGGGCTCGCCGCCCTCAACCGATTTTGCCAGGCTCAAGCAGGATCAGGCCGAAATACTGTTCGGGCTTATCTTTGGCAACGCACGGTGAGGAGGTTGAGGAGCCGCTGCGCTTCGTATTCCGTTATTCGCTTGCCGGTTCCACAACGGCGCTCATGGACCCTTTCGAGCGCGGCATGCGCGGGTCCGCACCATAGTTGTGAATCTGCTGGCGGCCGAATTCTGCGGCGTCGCGATCGCAGGTCAGGACGACGGTGCGGCCGTTAGAGTCCACTTCCACGGCGTGGTCGAACGCCTGAGAAGGCGACATGAAGAATGTCGAGCATAGCATCTCGACAACGTATTCATAGGTATGATCGTCATCGTCGAGCAGCACTACGTTGTAAAGACGTTCCTGGCGATTCTCGGTGGTTTCGCCCGTTTCTGTGCCGGTTTCCGTGAGAGTGCCGTGATGGGGCGTCATAGCCTGCCGATAAATAAGGAGCCTGCGCGCCGGTGCAGCGACTAAGCCTACTTCAAATTTAGAATGAAACAGGCCTACTCCGCCAGTGTTTCCGCGGCGAGCGGTGCCAATCCATAAGATTTCGCCACAGCCGGCTTGGAGAAACGTTCAGCTAGTCCGCGTCCGGTACGAATCAGCGGCTTTTCGATGCAGTAGTAACTCAAGGTCGCCGTCGCGAGGCACGCGATTAAATTGAGCGGCCAGCGAGTCCAGGCATGTGCCGGATGCTGCCAGCCCGCGATCAAAAATAGCTGCTGCCACAGGTACAAGCTGTAGGAGATCCGTCCCAGCCAGGCGATGGGCGCCCAATCCAGCACGCGGCTGAGGAGCCACGTGGGATGTGTGATCGTTCCCATCAGCAGAATGGGAATGAGGCACGCGATCCACACGCTGCTGAGCGGCGAATAGAACATCACGCAGAGCGCGAAGACCGAGGCAAGGGCAAGCCATACGGGCCATCGCAACTGCGCGGTCATTTTCTGGCGCTGCGCTGCGTCGTTCAACAAGAACGCGAATACGCAGCCCCACAGCAGCGCGTCGAGCCGCAGGTCGGTGCGGAAATGCGAGGGGATCGAGACGAGAGTGCGCGCGGCCAGCTGCGATTCGATCATTCTCCATAGACCGAACGAGCACGCCAGTGCGAATGCGGCCATGCGCGCGCGTCGCGGCTTTAATAAGAACAGCAGTCCCGGCCACAAAAGATAGAAGTGCTCTTCCACCGCGAGCGACCACAGGTGCTGCGTGCTGTCGCCGACCAAATGGTCCGGCACATAGTTGCGGAAGAAGAGCAGGCATCCGGCGGCTTCCCACGGCGAGCGCCACAGTCCGGCGAGGGTGCACACCAGCAGATAAGCGAGATACGGCGGAAGAATGCGAAATGCGCGGCGCACGTAGAAGCCGCGAAGATCGAACGAGTCGCGACGCTGCCACTCGTCGAGCAGGAGTTTGGTGATGAGCAGGCCGCTAATGCCGAAAAAGATATCGACGCCGAACGCTCCGTAGCGCGTGATGTCGGAAGCGTAGGCGTCTTCGTTCGCGTAGAAGCCGCGACCAATGTGATGGATCGCCACGGCCGCGATGGCGATGGCCCTCCACCCGTCCAAGGTCGGAATCCGCCTCATTCTTGTTGTATCGGCGGCATTTAGCGATGCCGTTAGAGGCGAGTCCTGACTGAAGTCCGAGGTTGTATCCCGGCCTGGCGGTGAATCGAACGGGCAGGCTGGACATCCAATGCTACAGTAAGAAGGAAAGGGGGCGCAACGGATTCGACGGGATTGCATCTGTCGTGGGAAGTCGTGCCGGGTTCCGAGCTCCCGTAAAACGATCGGAAAACAACAACTGCCAATAATCAGCAGTTTGCATACGCTGCTTAATTAATTAAGTAGCCGCTCTGAGGCCGATGGGCCTGCACTGGTTTTAAGAGCGTCATTTTGCAGGATAGGTCCAAGGCTTCCGTCTGGAGCCGAAAGCCGAGATCAATCAGGCTAAGCCGCCTCCCTCTTGCCGGTTCCGCATGGGGCGGTCGAAAAATACCGAATCGGAAACGCACGTAGTCTTTTCGCGGTAGACTTTCTCGGACGCGGGTTCAACTCCCGCCGCCTCCACCATTGTTTCTATTGATTTTTCAACTAGTCAGTTCGAGAGTTTTGGAGCTGACGAATCCGTGTCGCGATTGGCGACACGGTAGATCTATCCAATGCGGCCGTTTGGCAGCCCGATGATTTGCAGATAGGTGCTGCCGCCGGGCAGCCTGATCATCAGCCATTGCGGACTCTCCGGCCTGCCGTTTCCCGTCACCGGAGCACCGGAAACGTTCATGATTTTTGCTTCCGGATTTGCTTTCACTTTCGCGAGGACGGGAACCATATCGCTCACGAAAATCCGCATGATGGTGGCGTTCGGGTCCGCGACGAGCGGCGTTAACGTCTTTTGCTCGACGCCTTTGTATTGGACGAGATTCAGTTGCGGCGTCCGATCGGGCCAAGCGATGGTCGCCTCCCGATACTGCGCGCCTTTCATGCCGAGCGCCTGCAGGCGCTTCGCGTCCGCGTGGAACGACGGATCGAGGTTCACGTTGAGCCCCATCGCGTCGCGGAAAAATTGGGCGCTCTTATCGATGTCAGCGACCGTGACCGTTGTATCAAGCCCGTAGACAAAGGACCGCGGAGCGTTTGCCGCCTGCGGAACCAGCTGTTCCGGCAGCTTCGCGGGCTGGACGAGCTCGACGAAAAATCCGTTTCCGTCGTCGAAGACGATGGAGCGATTCATTCCTACTGTGACCGGCGCGCCGCCAGCGGTCACTACCTTCGCACCACCCTGTTTCAGGTAGCCGGTGACTCTGTCGATGTCCGTCACATGAAAGACCATCAGTGTGGCGCCTGGATCCTGCGGCTTCGGATTTAGCGGCTTCCCCTTGGCATTTTTCCATTCGATCGGCTCAATCGCCATCTCCTGGCCGCCCATCAGAAACGGCGAGGCCGGCGTGAGGAACGTAACGTTGCGAAGCGGTCCACCGACGGCGCCGTACATATCTTCGAGGAACGGACGTGTGTCGTACCAAGTGGTGCGCACTCGCGGATCGCCCGATCGGCATTCGAGACCCAGCAGGTCGTGATAGAAGCGAATGGTTTTCGCCATGTCGCCGCCGACGGGCATGGTTTCGCCCACCAGGGGACGCGGCGCAGGAGCCTGCTCCCGTCCCGGACCCTGCGCTTGCGCGATATTTCCGATTGTTATGCCCGTGATCGTCACACCAATAACGGCCAACGCCGTCGCGAACAGGCTCTTCATTGCTTTATGCTTCATGGCTGAACTCCTTTTATAACGCCTTCACCGTGCGCAATCGCGAGCGTTTGTCCACCAGCACCTGGCCGCCCTTTATTGTCATTACGTCGGTCAGGAGGTTCCAATACCCATCGAGGGGGTTGCCCGTTAACACGACGATATCCGCCAGCTTGCCGGGCTCAAGTGTGCCAAGATCTTTGCTCTTGCCAATCACAGCCGCTGAGTTCGGCCCCATGATCTTGATGAGGTCGATTGGCGAGAACATGAGGTTCAGCACCTTCAGCTCGTGGGCTAATGCTTCGGTTGCCTGGTAGGTCGTATCCGTGCAATAGCCGAAGACCACACCGTTGTCGAACAACGTCCGGCCATTTACAGGCTTGTAGCCGGCCTCGCGTCCGCGCCCCTCACCATCGATAATGGCTCCCGGCCACGGCTTGCCGTCGCGAAAGGTGGGCTTATTGTCATGATTGAATACATTGAACACGGGCGCGCCGAATCCGGTGCAGGATGACACGACGGCGCCCGCGTTCTTCACCACTCGGGCATCCTCATCCGTCACCCAGCCGAAATGCGGGGTGTGTATCAGTTCCGTCGCGCCATCGCGCACCGCTTCCACCATCGCGTCCGGACTCACCGCATGAACTTGTACTGGAACACCATGTTTCTTACCTTCGTCGATGGCCGCCTTGAGGAACGCGGTCTCCTTTTCGGTGGCTTTCGCGGGGAAGGTCGCTTGCGGAAAGTGAATCTCGCCCAACGAGTCGGCTCCTGCCTTGATTTCCTCGTCGATGGCGGCGCGCAGTTCGTCGGTTGTTTGATACTTATTAAAATTCAGCGGGCCGGGCGCGACGATCCGTGGACCCTTGATCTCCCCACGCTCGATCTTTTGTTTCAGCTCGACGATCGTGGGGAAAGCATCGCCTCCGGCCTGCACTGTGGTGACGCCCGACTCCAGAAGCTCCATCATCTCTTTGTTCGCACGATCGCCGAAGAAATTCTCAGCGCGGCCTACAAGATGCCGATGATCGTCAATGAAGCCCGGCATCACCGTGAAGCCGCTCGCATCGATCGCCTGCGTGCCTGCGGGGGCGGCGGGCGCTTCCCCCGAAACCACTGCGGCAATGCGGCCATCGCGCACCAGAAGGGCTCCCCGCTCGATTACCTGGCCGTTGCCCACAATGATTCTGGCATTCGTAATTACCAGATTTTGCGCCTGTGAGAAAATCGTGAAAACACCGGCCATCAATAGAGGCGCCCATTTAGCAGGCTTGCGGGCTTTTTTCATGCGATTTGCGCACGCGCTGGACACAGAAGACTGCATGTTCACTTCCTCGTGTTTATTTTGCTGGCCCGAATGCCATCGGTCACGATTTTAGCTCTTAATGACTCGCGCGTCCGTGGCATCACATCATCTCTGATGTCGATTGTTGCGCCTTCGGGGCTATTTCCGTTGCCCTCGCGAAGGATCTGCGGGACGGCTAAACTTCGCCTGATCGATCTCGCCATTCGCGGTGATTTCGCTCAGCGTTGTTGTCGATTGACCGTCAGTCCATGTGGCGGTCCACTTAAACGGCATCTTTACCCCCGAAACGTCGCGATAGTCAGAATAGTCGATCTGCGTCGGAACGATGCCGACCACCGTTTCCGTGTAACGCACCTGCCTCAGAAGCAGTCCTGTTTTCTGGTCGAAGAACAACTTTACGCGCCCGCCGCTGGCGGTGGCACCTTCCAGAACATCGACATCATTATCGCCAATCGCGGTCTTGGGGAAGCCGGAGAGCCAGTTGCGGAGCGCTTGCTTGAGGCCGCCGGGAAATCCCAAGACCGCGTCGAGCTTCATGCCGTCGAGATCCGCGCCTGCAGGAATCTGCGAGTACCGGGACCGGCCTATCGGGACCCGAGATCCATCCAACGCGGCCGTCGTAAACCGTCGCGCTCTCGCCCAACGGCCCATGGACGATGGCCGCCCGCTGCCCTGAATTCCTGCTAAACACTTCAATCGGCGCGGGCACATCGCTCGTATCGAAACCGGAGTACATTCCCTTCGCGGAGAAGCTTGTGATCGCCGCCAATTTCGCAGCGCCGCCCAATCCCTGGATGTACCGGGCGAGGATCTCATCGACGGACAACGCGTTCGGTTGCTGCGCGAAGATTTCCACTTCGTTCGGATCGTCGATCGGGATCCCATATTGTTCCGCGAGACTGGGAGTGACTTTGGGAATCCCCAGGCCTCGGTGACATGTATAGCAGGTCAATGCGCGCTTGCCACCGAAATTGTTCTTGTTGAAGCTGTTCACCATCTGCACCATGCCGCGAGCACGCCTTTTCGCGGGAATATCGTCGGCGAACTTGGCCCAGCTTTGCAGGCTTTCCTCCACGTGGCAATTGGTGCAGTTGTAGCCCAGCGCGGCCGAAAAGAAACCCATCGTTTCCATGAACTCATTCACCGTGATGCCCTTCAACACCTGAATGTTCTTGAAGACATCCTCTGCCATCAGGGGTTTCCCCGCAGGAGCCTGCGCCAGCGCGATGCCGGCGGCGAGTGCGAGTACCACCGCAAATCGAAACGCGCGTGCGACGCCCCTCGACGCCTCGCGCACACTTGTTCTCTGAGATTGCGTCATGACCTTTGATGCATGAAACCGCGAGTTACTTCACTCCCGATTTCGGGCCCGCGACTCCTAGCGAACTTGGATCGCGAATATTCTTGTCGAAATCCTTCTCGTCCATGGGCGTGAAAATCACTTCGAGCATTTCCGCGTCCTGCATGCCCTTTGTCTGGAGGCGGAATCGCTTGAGTTCGCTGGTCCACGGCTTAGTGTAAAACTTCGGATCGGTGAACGCGATCGAGAGAGTCAGATTGTCGCGATCCAGGCGATGCCAGCGCTCTTCCAGTTTCATCTCATCCGTAAAAGGCATGCCCCACTCGTCGCCCCAGAGTCTGGGATCAAGACCCACAGTCTCGACCACTAGCGTGTCTCCATCCCAATGGCTGACGGAGTATCCGTAGAGGCGTGGGTCGGGATCCGCAGGCGGCTTGCGTCCGTCTGTCCAGATTTCGCGCCAAATGCGAAACCACTCGAAGGTCTGAACAATCTTGTCGTCGCTCGTCAAAAACTGAAAAGGTCGTCCGTAGACCAATGTGCGGAGCAATCCGGGAACGTTGGCGTCAGAAAGCGGATCATTGCCCTTGGCAGGAACACCCTGGCGGGGTCCCTTTCCCGGAAGATTGCTCATGAACTTTGCAAGACCTGCGGGAGTGAACGGCATCGGCTCAGGGCTCCACTGGCTCGCCGTCTGCGGACGCCCCCCACTGCCGCCTCCCAATCCGTTCGGCACGCCGAGCCACGTCCCGTTCAGATCGTGCGCGTCATGCGGAGGACCCGGCGGCGGCGGATTTCTTCGTCCTCCGCGTCCTTGAACCTGCGCCGGCGCCGCACCCACCGGCGCTGCCGTCTGAGCCGTAGCGATTGTGATGGGCACAATGAGTGCCGCTACGAATATAGTTCGACGAATGGTACGGTTCCGCATCTTTCGCTAGCTCCTGTGTTCTTGCAGATGGGGCGCGCTTAAAACTGTTCTGATCCGCCGCCAGGTCCCGGCGCCGGTTTCGGAGTTGCATCTTTCCCGTTGATCATTACTTTGCAGATCCCGATGCAAGACCCGACCAGCGCACCGGCCTTCGAGGGATAAACCGTGATCGTTACTTCATCGCCCTCCTTGAACTGATGCCGCGTCCAGCCTTGACGTGTCATCACACCGGGGCTGTTCATCTCCACGGCCCAACGCTTATCGTCTTTCGTATCGATGAACAATTGCGCGTGCGGATTTTGCCACTTGAACTCCGTGACTTTCCCCGTCAACGTCGTAGGACTGTTCGTGTCGTAGGCGACACCCGTTCCGTGGTGCGCCACTGCCGGCACAGCCGCGCCACCGATCGCGACAACCAATGCCGCAGAAATGACCAGTTTCATAAACCCACCTTGAGCAAGATTTCAACGAACCCAAACGGTTGAACTTTATTCGACCCGGAGTGGAATGTCAAAGGGCTATTCAATAGCTTGAAACGACCATTGACTCCGACGGCAATATGATCTTAAATCTTTGTCGCTGCCATGGGGTCGTCTGAAGTTTCGGAAATTGTGAGGGAATGCATATTTCAGTATCGAGTTCATTAGTCATTCGACGAGCGGTGACAATCGTTGCGGCGAGCCTGTTCCTCCTATCGCCCGCCGCGGCTACGACGTGCGAAAGCTTACTTTCCGTCACGCTACCGAATGCCAAAGTCACTTTAGCCCAGCGAGTGGCGAGCGGCGCGTTTAGCGTGCCTGCCAGCGCAGGTCAGGTCAACGGTGGCGGAGGTGCGGGCAACAGTGGAGCAGATCGGGACAACCCTTTTAAGGATCTGCCGGACTTCTGCCGCGTCGCCATCACATCCACTCAAGCGAATTCTATTTTGGAGGACCCCGAGGTGTTATGAAGCGTTCACTTCTGACGTTTATTTTTGCGACCGGGGCCGCGGCTCCCGTCATCTTTGCCGCGCAGGCTCCCCTGCCCACAGGCTCGGTCGCGGTGCAGCATGTCACGGTGATCGACGTCCAAACAGGCAATCGCGCGGTGGATCAGAGTGTCGTGATAACCGGCAACCGTATTACCGCAGTGGGACGCGCGACTAGCATCAAAATTCCCGCGGGCGCCCGCGTAGTGGATGGAACAGGCAAGTTTCTTATTCCCGGCTTTTGGGAAGCTCATTTTCATGCGATTCATGTCAGACAGGATCGTGCCTTGCCTGTTGCAGTGGCGCGCGGGATCACAGACGCGCGCGACATGGGAGCTCCGATTCCTTATCTCATCAAAGTGAGGAAGTCGATCGACGACGGACTGCTCACACCGCGCCTTTTCGTGGCCGGGCCGGAATTGGATGGAACCTCCTCGCCCAACCTTACTCAGTTTTTCCCGCCCGGCGAAGAGGATATCGTCACCACACCAGAACAGGGCCGTAAAATTGTAGATGAGCTGGCCGATCTAAAGGTGGATTTCATCAAAGTCCACAATGAACTCCGGAAAGACGTCTACTATGCAATCGCCGAAGAATCAAAGCGAAAAGGGCTGATGTTTGTCGGGCATATTCAGCCCGAGGTGGGCATCGTCGAAGCCTCAGACGCGGGGCAGCGCACGATCGAACACCTGATTGGCCTGCAAACGGTTTGCGCCGCGAACCCTGACGATCTGAAGCGGCCCGCGCCCAATGCTCCGCCGCGCACGGAGCCGATCCAAATCGACGAGGCCAAGTGCCAGGACGCAATTCGCCATCTGGTGCGGAATGGAACATACTTCTCGCCGACGCCGATCGGCGCTCCCGGCCAGGGGGCAAAGCGGCTGCGCGATTTCAATTTGAGAATTGTCTACATGGTCCACAAAGCCGGCGTCCGTCTACTCGCGGGAACCGACTGGCCCGGACCCGGCTATATGAGAGACAATTACGGCGGTTTTGATAAGTCTCCACAGGACGAGCTCGCCGGATTTGTCGAAGCCGGATTGACGCCACTCGAAGCGCTGCGCACAGCAACGCTGAATCCCGTCATTCTTTTCAACAGGACCAAGGATCTGGGTTCGGTTGAGAAGGGCAAACTGGCCGACTTGGTAGTCCTTGACGGAGATCCTCTGGCCGATATCACCAACACGAAACGCGTGGACTCGGTGATCGTCAACGGGCGCCTGGTGGACGCCGCTGAACGAAAGAAAATCCTTGATGCGGAGGAAGTGCGTCGCGCAGCCGCTAAGAAATAGTATATTTTTCGGGGTGCCGCGGTTCACGCCCCCAGGAGAACACGGGCACAATACGGTATCCATCGCCTGCATGGATCGCCGGCCCGAACAGAACGCCCAGAAGCGGCGCCACGCACACTCGCATCAACTCCTTGATCCCGTGTTCGACGCGACTGACGCGAAAGACTGTATCTCAATAACTGGCGAATGCCTAAGCGACCGCGGGATTGGATGCTGACGTCTGATACCACGCCGGCTTAGGCGTGCCCGTTGCCCGGTCAGCATCACACTTCACGCAAATCAGACAAAGCCTGGAATCTGAGATGGTCGAGGGCTGTGCACCAGCCTATTGAATGTATGCATTGACACTGGTTGTTATTTTGAATAACATTCGTCGGGCCCGTCTCGTTGCAAAGTTCAGCAGCCGGTTGGGTCGGAGCTCATACCGTGACACATCGCACTTTCTATTTTGCGGTCCTGTTGGCGACGACGTTGCCGGGAATTCCCGCACGTGCCGAAATGGACTTTTCCGGGGAGTGGTCTCCGCGATTTTATGAGGACGCCCTAGAGCGCGGACCCGGTCCCGAAATCGCGGATTACGCAGGCTTGCCGATCAACGCTGCGGCGCGACTACGGGCCGATACGTGGGAAGGATCCATTCTGACGTTGCCGGAATGGCAATGTCGACCTCACGCGGGGGACGAGATCTGGCGCGGTCCGTCACAGATCCGAATTTGGAAGGAAGAGGATCCGCAGTCGCGCAAAATCACGGCCTACCATATCGAGTGGTTACGCTCGGTTGATCGGCCGATTTGGATGGATGGCCGGCCGCATCCGTCGGAGTTCGCGAAACACACGTGGGCAGGCTTTTCCACCGGGAAGTGGGAGGGTGACACACTTACCATCCATACCACTCATCTCAAAGAAGCTCTTGCAAAGCGAAATGGCGTTCCCCGCAGCGATCTGGGGACCGCCGTTGAGCATTGGATGCGGCACGGCGACTGGATGACGGTCGTCTCGATAACCTCTGACCCCGTTTATCTGACAGAACCCTTGGTTCGAACGACCGACTTCCAATTGGATCTGCATCAGCACGTTCCGCCGTACCCTTGTGACGTGGTCGAGGAGATTGATCGTCCTATTGGTGTGGTGCCACATCACCTGCCGGGTACGAACAAAGATCTCGAGGAGTATGCGGGGCGTTATGGACTGCCTTTTGAGGCGACCCGCGGCGGCGCAGAGACGATGTACCCCGAGTACAGGAACAAGCTCAAGGACATGAAGCCCGTTGCGGCTAACAAGTAATCCGCGAGATCAGCAGCAACTGGACGGATGGAAAAAATACGTCATCTGATTTAGCTGCCACAGAGGATCGACCATGCCCAAGACCGACGACGGGCAAAAGAGTAATTGAGTTACAGAGTGGAACAAATGCTTCGAGAGGGAAATGTGAAGGAAACTACGTCGAAAATGCGGTTCGTCGGGATTGTCGCTCTTACTGTGCTGATGGCCATGACTCTAGCGGACCGTGCCTACGCTCAGCACTACCGGGAGCGGATCGTGACCAGCGATCCCACCACCGACAATCCGCTCCCGCAACCGACCTACAGCAAAGATGACGGCAATCTTCATCTGCTGCCTGTGCAGGGTCATGTTTACATGCTCGTGGGAGCGGGGGGAAACATTACGATCTCGGCGGGCGATGAGGACGGGCTGCTCCTTGTGGATTCGGGAAACGCACAGTCGGCGGACAGAGTCGCAGCGATGGTCAAGCCGCTGTCTGTAAAACCGATCCGTTACGTAATCAACACGAGCTTGGATCGGGATCACACGGGCGGCAATGGGAAGATATCCGCGGCCGGAGAAACATTCACGGGCGGCAATGTGGCGGGCGACCTCCCTGGCGTAGGCAGCAAGGCTTCTGTCTTCGCGCAGGAAAATGTGCTGCACCGCATGGCCGAGGACAAGAGTATTCCGTACGCCGACGCTCCGTCCGATACCTTCATCAACACGCAGAACCTCAGCCATTTTTTCAACGGCGAAGGCGTGCAGATGATCCACATTCCGAACGCCCATACCGACGGCGATACGATCGTCTATTTTCGTTTCTCCGATGTGATCGCCACCGGCGATCTGTTCACGACTACCGGTTATCCGGTGATCGATCTGGAGAAGGGCGGAAACCTCCAGGGCGTGATCGACGGCCTGAATCGTATTTTGCAGCTGGCGGTTCCGTATTTCCGGACAGAAGGCGGAACGCTGATCGTTCCGGGGCATGGGCGACTGTGCGATTCGGCCGAAGTGGGGTATTACCGGGACATGCTCACGATTATCCGCGATCGCGTCCAGGACCTGATCAAAAAGGGCAAGACATTGGAGGAGGTCAAGAACGCGCATCCGACGTCGGACTATGATCCGCGGTACGGCTCGACTTCAGGACGCTGGACGACCGACATGTTTGTGGAAGCGGTTTACAAAAGTCTAAAGAAATAGTTCCGCGATACGGAAGAGTGAAGGGAATCTGGATGACTGACCGAAATACAATCAGCCGTGCGGCGGTGGTAACGGCGGCAATCATAATTTCATTGGCGGCGCCCGGGAATATTCGCGGCCAAGGCAGAAGGGGGCAAGCGCCCGTTCCGGTCGGCCGTCCGTCGGCGCCTTTGGATCTCACGGGCTATTGGGTGTCGTTGGTCACGGAAGACTGGCGATTCCGCATGGTCACTCCACGCAAGGGCGACTATCTTGGTGTCCCGCTCAATGCTGAAGGGCGCAAGGTTGGGGATACATGGGACCCGGCCAAGGATGAGGCGTCCAATCAGCAATGCAAATCCTACGGAGCGCCGGCTCTGATGCGCATCCCGGGGCGTTTGCATTTCACTTGGGACGACGACACGACCTTGAAAATCGAGACGGACGCTGGGACACAAACTCGTCTTTTTCACTTTCAGGCGTCCGCGCCAACGATCATCACCACGGATGGCGGAGCGCCTCACCTGGAAGGAGAAGCCGTAAACGTCGCGGCTGCCGCGCGTCCGGAGCCTTCTCTGCAGGGCAATTCGATTGCTACCTGGGAATTTGCCGCGGACGAGGATGGTAGGCCTCGCATACCCAGGAACGGCCCCGTGGCCGCTAATGCAACGCCTCAGGGCGGGTTGAGGGTGGTCACGACCCAGTTACACCCGGGTTATTTGCGCAAGAACGGCGTTCCCTATAGCGCGAATGCGATTCTGACGGAGTATTACGAGCGAACCAATGAAGACAATGGCGACTCATATCTGATCGTAACGACGATGGTCGACGACCCGCAGTATCTCAATGCGCGGTTCGTGACCAGTACGCATTTCAAAAAACAGGCCGATGCGTCGGGTTGGAGTCCTTCACCTTGCACGGCGAGATAAAAACGTTAAGATGCTCGACGCCGCTGTTGTTTTCCGCCAGATGTATTCCAGCAATTCTTGACCGGGCATAAACCTGATGTTGGAACCACGGTCCAGGGTCTGGTGTAGTAATCGGGATCCTCGATGGTCGCCTCGTAGCGCAAAGTGTTCATGTCAGGGCGCGAATATTTTTCGATTACATTGTGATTCATCCTTACATCATGGGCGTGCCGCACCGAATTCATTTCTTTCGCGAAGCGCTCGAACACATTCATTCCGCACGTCCCGAGGGTTTCACCACAGGTAGCGCGATCTGCGACGCATTTAGAGCGTCAGAAAATGCGGAAAGACAACATGGCTGTTACGTTGCGCTTCTACTGGTCGTCTCAAAAGATCAAGGGGGATGATCGTACATTGAGTTCAGGCATGCCAATTACGCTCAAAACAATCTGTATCACGCTCGTCGGAATGGCGTGGTTGCTTCCGGCATATTCGCAGACGAAATCGGGCAACGACAAACCGGCTGCGTCGATATCTTCGCCTAGCGAACGCGCGGCTGCTGCCACGGCAAAAGGGAAGAAAGTCCTGATGGTGGAGGACGTTTTTACAAACGTTCAGGTTCTCAAAGGCATCCCCGTCAATGAATTCATGCAGACCATGGGGATGTTCGCTGCGGCGCTTGCCCTAAACTGCTCGGACTGTCATTCAGCCGCCGCCTTGAGCGATTGGTCAAGATACGCCGACGATGTGCCGCGGAAACGGACCGCCCGTCGCATGATCCTCATGGTGAACGCGATCAACAAAGCGAATTTCGGCGGTCAGAACATCGTCACCTGCTACACATGTCATCACAACTCTGTGGTCCCGAAATCGGTTCCCAGCCTGGCCGAGCAATATACAACGCCGCCGCCGCCCGATCCCAACGATACACAGATTATCCCGAATGCTCCGTCGCCGGGGCCGCCCGCCGAACAAGTTCTGGATCGCTACATTCAGGCCGCCGGCGGAGCTCAAAATCTCGCGGCGCTCACCAGCTACACCGCTCACGGCACTTATCAGGGATTCGATACGGATACGATTCCCGTCCCGGTGGACCTTTACGCGAAGGCGCCCTCCTTGCGATCGCTTGTGGTTCACATGCCTTCAGGCGACAGCTTTACGAACTTTGACGGCCGCGACGGGTGGTACGTCGGCAATGAGAGACCGCTGAAGACCTTGCAACTGCCGCCGGGGCCGGATTTGGACTCGCTAAAGTTGGATGCCGAGTTGGGTTTCCCAGGACGCATCAAGCAGAGCCTCTCTAATTTCCGCGGAGGATTTCCGGAGGCCACTATTGACGATCGCGACGTTTACGTCATTCAAGGGTCTACCACTTCCAAGACCCCTGTGAAATTGTTTTTCGACAAACAAACGGGACTTCTCGTCCGCAACGTGCGGTTCATACCGACCCCGGTGGGCACTGTGCCGGTTCAGGTCGACTATGGCGATTATCGTGACGTCAAAGGCGTGAATCTTCCGTATCAGTTGACCATAACTTGGACCAACGGACGGTCGACGGCCAAGTTTACCGACTTAGAGACGAACGTTCCCATCGACGATTCGCGGTTCGCCCAACCTGTTGTACCGCCCGAACCACCGCAGGGGTCGGCTCGATGAACTACGTCTGGTGCTGGTCTCAACCGCCGCAATTCAATTCATTGAAGTACACGGTGGCTGAGGCCGATCATTTGTGGTACCAAGCTAGATGCAGGAAAGTGAGATGTCAGCCGGAGGGCCTGTTCATCCCCGGTGATGCAAGGTTCCAATCGTGAGGACATCAATGGACAAGAGGTAGGAGTATGCATAGAACAACTTTAAGAGCGCTGATTGCCGGGCTGATTCTGGCGCCGACTCTAAGTTGGGGGCAATCGGCCGCGTTGACGCCTTTCGATAAGCTCCCGGACTGGAGCGGCCTTTGGAAGATGATGGGCGGAACGGTCTTCGACACCGCAACGCAGACGGGCAAAGGCGGTGTCGTGACGGTGGGAGTCAGGGAGCATCCCCCGTACACCGAAGCCTACGAGAAAAAGTACGACGATCATCTTGCGCGGCGCGACGCGAATCGGTTCCCCGACGTCATCACGAATTGCGGAGTTCCTGTCGGCTACCCGCGAATTTTGAATCTTCCGGACGGATACGAGTTCATGGTGCGGCCGGACGAGTTTTACATCATCACTGAGAACGGTCCCAACACGATGCGTGTTTACACTGACGGGCGTCCGCTTCCCAAACAGGAAGACACGTGGGGCACCTACACAGGTGTGTCCGTCGGTCACTGGGAGGGCGACACGCTGGTCTGGCAGACGCGTGGCTTAAAGGGCGACCGGGATGGCGATTCTATCCTGGATCGGACCGGCTTGATTCTAAGCGACGCGGCGCAAGTTACAACGCGCATGCGAAAGATCAACGACAACACGCTGCAGGCCGTGCTTACGATCGAAGATCCCAAGGCTTTGACGAAACCGTGGATCGTCACAAAGCAGTTCAGGAAACAAAAACCCGGTGAATTCATGTATGACTATGGCTGCGCCGAAAACAACCGGAATCCGGTGAATGCCGCTACCGGCGAGACGTTGATGCTGGGCAGCGATGGAAAACCCCTCAAGTAATATTTGATGGCTGAAGACAAGGAGCTTTGAATCATGAAATCAATGAACGTCGTTCTATTTGTTGCCCTGGCGGCGGTTCCGGTTCTCGCGCATCATTCGGGTGCCGGGTTCGGCAGCGAAATCAAAGTAATCAGCGGGACTGTGAAGCAATTTCAGTTCACGAATCCTCATTCCTGGATTCAGGTGAACGTTACCGATGAAACGGGCAAAGTAACGGAATGGAGCCTCGAATGGGGCAGTCCGAATGAATTAGGCCGCGAAGGAATCCGCCCGAGCTCATTCCCTCCGGGCGCGAAGGTGACTTTCAAAATTCGCCCCGTAAAGAGCGGCGCTCCGATCGCAGCGTTCCAGGCCGCCAAGTTTGAAGACGGCCACACGATTGGTAAATGGGAAGGCGCGGCCCCTTCCGAATAATCTTGCCGCCCGAAAGCAACGACTAGGACGTTTCCCGTATGATGCGGTTCGTTCAACTATGAACCCGGGAACTCTATGAAACGAGAAATCTAGATTGGATCAGCGTTGTGCGGTTCGAAATCAAGATAGCGGTTATGCCGAATTGACTGACTTAGGGCTCATGATTCCCCACTTTTCACTTATTTGGAGCGTGCGAACCGTCCTTTTCGTTTTCCAGACAATAGTGCTCGATCAGGTCTGTGTCGGGCATAAGCTCTTCCACAACGTTGATTGATATTGGCTTGGTGAACGTCTTGGGATCGCTGAGCGTTATCGTCAGATCCAAGTGCCCAAAATCACGCCGATGAAACCGCTCTTCGAGCCTCAGATCTTCGCTGTGGCCGGTTCCTTTCGCGTCGAGCCAGCTTTTGTCGTTGAATCCAACGGTATCAACTACTAGCGTGTCATTCTCCCACCGGCCGACGGAGTAACCGTTCCAACTAGGAACAGGATCCGTCGGGTGCTTACGCCCGTCCAGGAAAATCTGGCGGAAAGTGGTACCCACTTCATAGAGCAAGATGATCAGGTCTGGAGATTGAATCACTTTAAACGGCTCCGGCAACACGTCAGCACGCGGCAGTGCATCGGGCAGGCAGTTCACTGGAGGGCTAAGCGCCAGCCCTCCGGCGAGATTTTTGTGGAGGAGTTCCAAACCCCATGTCGTGAGTGGCTCCTGGCCAGGCTTGTAATCCGAAAGTACATCGCGAAAGTATTTGGAATTGCCGGACTCGCCAAGGCCGCCGGGACCAGATGGCCGAGGATCAGCTCGCACTTGCCAGATGCCGGAGAGATCGGGGATACCATTTCGGCGGGGCGCGGGGGCTGTCATGTTGATCGTGCCGTCAGCTTGGCGCGGAGCTCCCTTTATAGGCTCGCGCAGCCATTGCGCGCGCAACGCGGAAGAGGTTGCCAGCGTTGCGAGCGCACTTACCAAGACAAAACGATTCAGTCGCATCCCAATATTTAAAGATTAACAACAACAGAAAGGTCGCAAATCCGCAAGCCGCTTGCTGAGGCCAATCCCAGACGCGCGATCTTGAAACTGGCGTCGTAATCAATCAAAGCTCCACTTCTGCCAGCGTTTGATGTTCCCAGAGTTGCAACCGAGCTTGTTTTTTTGGTCGGCCTGGGTTCGTCGACCACATACTCGCGTGTCGACCTGTGCTCGACGTGTCTGTCCAAAATACGTCTATTCAACACGCAGCGATGCGCTCATTTTGTGCGATCCGCCCGGCGGTAGATGGACGGCGTTGTCAGCGACATTGGCCGTCTCCACGCATATCATGTGCTTCCAGCCGTCGGGATCCATGTCGGACATGGTCTTCGTTTTTTCGATCCACGGATTCCAGATGACTGTGCTTTCGGAACCTGTCTTTTCCACGACGATGCGGCGATTCCATGCTGGATCGTGCAGAAGGCAGGGCGCCCTGGTATTGATGTGCACCTGGTCCGTCTCTTTCGCCACGCGAAGAGGTTGGCCGTCCTGTGATTTGCGTTTGAATCCGTCGGTCTTATCGATATATACGGTTCTCTCGAGTCCTGAGACCGAGGCCTGGCAGACGTCGCTGACAGCCAGGTAAGTGTGCAGCGCTGCTTCAAAGCGGAATGCCTCTGTAAAAAGGTTGTGCGTCTCCAGTTCCATTTCAAGCCGGGAGCCGATGGTCACGCGAAAGCGCAGCAGAAAGTCAGGGGCGAAGAGTTCGCGAGTCTCGCTGTTCGATGTAAGGGTTAAGAGAATTTCTATCGTTCCGTCGTCGCGCACTCGTGCGCTCTCCAGGGTCCATTCCGCGGTGCGCGCGAAGCCATGATCGGGGCTTGCGGGAATCGCCGGCTGCTTGCCTGTGGGCTTCCCATCGCTACGGGGTCCAAACCAAGGGAAGATAATCGGCACGCCGCCGCGAATCGCCTTACCAGGGACGAATGGGTTCCGGGGACTCAAAAAGAGCACAGGCCTCTGCCCGTGGGGCGTCCAACGCGTTAGATGCGCCCCTTGCAGGTACAACTCCGCGTCCGCCGTAGGGGTGGAGATTTCGGCATAGGTTAATCCGTTCGGTCCGCGTTGCCACCGGAGTGCGCCGGGAATATCGAACAGTTCGGCCACGCTTCCTCCTTTTTGTACGTTTCGCTGCTGCCGCGCGGCGGACCGCGTCTGGTTTGGCACAACGCGGACGCCGCCGCTATTCTCCAGGATCGCGCGAGGGACGCCTGGGGCTCCATCGGGGCCCATGTCCGATGATAGCTGCTACGTCCATTCTCGGCTTCGTTGAAAAACCAACGATCCATGCGGCGACTTATTGTAGCGGCGTCAAGTAGAACAGCAAGCGATGCGTAGTTCACGCCCGATGCTTATTTCACACCCATGCGCAGTAGGATGTTGAAGGCAAATGCGAAGATCCCGGCGCCCAGAAAGACGCACACGGGTAGCGTGAGGACCCATGCCAGCAGCAGATTGCGCAGCGTATCCATCTGCAATCCGGAGCGATTGGCAAACATCGTTCCCGCGATTCCCGACGAGAGCACGTGTGTTGTGCTGACAGGCAGGCCGTATTGGTCGGCGGCCATGATCGTCGCCATGGCGACCAGTTCCGCCGACGCGCCTTGCGCGTAGGTGAGGTGCTCCTTGCCGATTTTTTCGCCGACCGTGACGACGATGCGCTTCCAGCCGATCATGGTACCCAGACCGAGCGCCAGCGCGACGGCGACCTTCACCCATGTGGGAATGAACTTGGTCAGCTTGTCCATGTGCTTCTTTAGCGTCGCCACGCTCTTCTGCTCCGTCGGCGTCGGGCAGCTTCTTCTGCTTGATCAGCTTGCCGAGCCCTTCCGACGTCAGGTAGAGATCGCTGCGCAGAGTGCGGCGTTGATCGGGGCTGAGCTCGTCTGAGTTCGGTCTTGCCCGTCAGAATCTCGGAGATCTCGCGGCACTTGGTGCCGATACCCGCGAAGGTGCGGTCCGTGGCCACGCCGTTGGTCTTCAGGTAGCTCGAAACCTCATCGGCCGCGATTTGATAACCGGCCATGGCGACACCCGGAGCATGGCGGTCCATTTGGAAAGAGATGGTCTGCGTGGTGGCGGCCAGATCCGTGATCGAAGCCTGGCTGGTGCTGAGATCCACCGCGAAGCTCAGCGGCAGGATTCCGACCAGGATCAGCATGATCAGACCCATGCCCTTTTGTCCGTCGTTGGAGCCGTGCGCGAAACTCACGCCGGTGCAGGTGAGCACCAGCAATCCACGAATCCACATGCGGTGGCGCCTTATCTTTGTCCGGGGCGGCATATAGCTCGGGACGCTTGATCAGCAGCTTGCACAGCACCAACAACAGTGCGGCGCAGACGAAGCCTACGATGGGCGAAACCAGCAGCGTGGTGCCGACCTCCGAGGCCTTGGCCCAGTTGATGCCTTCGCCGAATTCGTGATTGCCGGACAGCCACGAATTGGCCAGTCCCACGCCCATGATCGCGCCGATCAACGTGTGCGAGCTGGAGGCTGGCAGGCCCAAGTACCAAGTGCCCAGGTTCCAGATGATCGCCGAAATCAGCAGAGCGAACACCATGGCAAATCCCGCGCCGGAGCCGACGTTGAGCACCAGTTCCACCGGCAGCAGCGCCAGAACGCCAAAGGCCACCGCACCGGTCGACGTCAGGACGCCGATCAGATTCCAGCAGCCGGACCAGATCACGGCGATCCAGGGTTTCAGTGAGTGAGTGTAGATGACGGTTGCGACCGCGTTGGCCGTGTCGTGAAATCCATTAACGAACTCGAAGCTGAGCGCCAGGCCCAGCGCGAGTAAAAGAAAAATCCCGCTGCTGGCGGAGATCGTTTGCCCGAACAGTTCCATTCTTCCTCCCGGATAGCCTTAAAAGTTTACGGGTAGGAGGTTTCAGATCCGTTAATACCGGGATAATTTTTGCGCGGCCGAGGAATCAGTCGCCGTTTACGGGTGGGCGTCGCGAGGAAATCATCCGGCCTAAGCCCGCTATCGCTAGCATGAGGGCCAGCAGCAGCACGATGAACAGGGCTACGAGGAACAGCGCCATGATGCTGCGGAGAAAGACGTTTTGAACAGCGCTCCAGGCGATGAACGAATAGGTGCCCCACACCGCAAACAGCAGCGATCCGAGGAAGATCCGCAGTGCCGCGCCGCCCGCAGCGACCGCTGCCTCCGCCACACTCAACCGCGGCTTGAACGAATGGGGAATCGCCATCCGCTCATATTGCGATCGGGATGGGTCCGCGCGGTCCGGCTCCGGCGGGAGCGCCAGCAGGTCGCCGAGTTTTGCCAGCAGGGAAGTTTTCAAGATCTCCGCCTAATGCCATTATCGTCAAGATGCCGCGAAATCGAGCGGCTTTTGATCGCGAATATCGCAAATACTTCATTCGCCGCGTCACGGTTGCGTTGCGGGAACTTTTGCGATGCCATTTGTGTCCAAAGATCCGAGGAGTGCAACAGCCATGGCGATGTCCTTGGGTGGCCGCAAAGCGGAGATGAACGTCACGCCGATGATTGACGTTCTGTTAGTTCTCATCATCATCTTTCTGGTTGTCACAACCCACACAACCGGTTTGCGGGCGAACATTCCGCAGAATCCGGATAGTAAATCGTCGCCGCCGCCGATGGACGACATTGTGATCTCGATAGTGGGCAACGGCACCGTGCGCATTAATCAAGAGATTGTCGCGTTGGTGGATCTACAGGACCGCCTCAAAGAAATCTTCAAGAATGCTGCCAATCACGTGATTTTTGTCCGGTGTCCAAAGGACCTGGAGTATAGTTACGTCGCCAACGTGATCGATCTCGCTAAGGGCGCGGGGCTGGATCGGGTGGCGCTGATGACGCAGTAGCAGGGGCGTCGCGCTGAGCGCGGAACGATTCGCTGAGCGATTCATAATTGCGCCGCAGCTGGTCCAACTGGAGCGATTTCGCGCGATTATCTTCGGTCAGAAGGCGAACGTCCCCGGCGAGGGCGCCCATGTCATTCGCCAACGTCTGATTCTGCTGCGCCTTGCCAAGAATGTCCGTTTGCAATATTTGGTTCTCCTGCGCCAGCATCCGATTCTCTTTCGTGATCTGACGAAATTCCCAGGAGGATTCCAGGAGCCGGTGAAGCAGGATTCCGGCAAGGACCGGCACGACACTGATGAAGTAATTTCCGTAGTGGAACGCCGTGAAGCTTACAAGCAACGCCAAAAGCGGGACGAACAAAAGCGACAGCACGGGCGCCCAGGGCGGACGCAGGAACCAGGTGGCGGTGAGCAGCAGCGCACCCAACGCGATGTCGATGACGAATACCTGAAAGTTCGTCGGCTCCGTGATCATTTCGTCGAGCGACGCGACTGTCTGCGCCAGAATCCTGACGCCGTCCCAGTAACTGATGGGAGTTGCGTACCTGTCGCGCGCAGCGCGATAGGATCCGCCAATGATCACGGCATGGTCCGTCAGCGGATTGGATGTTAGCCAGGGGTTTAGCTTTTCACCAGGTTCGATGCGAGAGGCGCCCAGCACCGTGCCCGCGGAAAGGAACGGAAAGGGAGTGCCGCTTCCTCGAAAATTCAGAAGATTATGTTGACGGGCGTGCGCCTCGTCGGGCTGCATCGAAAAGCTGGGAGATTCGCAAGGAGCTGGAAGGTTGATTCGAGGAGCTGCTTGATCACGAGTGCGATATTGCCGACCGTCACGGGCTTCGGTCCATGATCGTCTTCGATCGAGGGAACGTAGCGGCGGACTACTCCATACTGATCCGGCACGGAGGCAGGAATGCCTTGACAATCGGGCGCCGCGAGCTGCAGGTTATCCAGACGCCAGCCGGCGGACTTCGCGTCGCCGGGGGCGGCCTCGTCAACATAAGCGCCGACAGCCCACACGAGCCTGGGTAAGGGGTTGTTGAGGTGGGCTTGGGAAACGGCCGTTTGCATGGCGGTCGCGACATTGGCCCGCTCGTCGGGTTTCCATTCGGACGTATCGAGATCGACCGCGATGAGCTTCGCACCCGAAAGTGCGCAGGCCACAATTAAATTTGTCACCGCCGCGGGACGTAGCGGGCTTGTGTTGTCGAACAGGCTCTGATTTTTGTAATCGTCGTCCGTAATCGCCACCACCGCGATGCTTTTCGATTCAGGGGGCTGCTTCTGCAGCAGAAAGAGAATATCGAGATTGATCATCTCCAGGCTTCGCAGCAGCGCGTTTTCCTGCAGCAACCAGGACAGCACGGCCGCCACAAGAACGATGGCGAACCCCGTAGAAAAATGTTTGACGGCGGAAAGACGGGGCTGGTGTTCGCTCATCCCGTTTCCTATTTGCCGGCGGGCGATTGCCTGGTCAATTGCGTTAATACGGACGTGAGGTAATCGTGTCGCGCGGCGCTCATCGGGTCCGGCCAATCGCGGGCAACTTGCTCAAGCGCCGCGAAGTCGCTCCGCAGCGCCCCGGCCCGCGCGGGCGGAGCCAACAGCACGGTCACGGTGTTCGATTCAGCGCCGGCATCCAGCAGCTTGAGCTGGTACAGCCCCGTATTTACAGATGGGCCAGTTGCGACGGCTTTGGGCGGCGTCCACTGGACGCTGATCCGCACAGGCTCGCCGGGGTTGGCCATGGGCGTTAACTCGCCTGTGAAAGTTCCCGGTGGCACCGATAGTAGGGCCGGCGCCAGATCCGGTTGGCCGTGTTCTACCGAGACGACAGCCTCATTCGGATCGTCGCGCATGCGCCTTCCACGGCTCATGTTCAGAACGGCTTTTGGCAGTTCGGCCAGCGTCAGGCTTTCCCATATTCTTTGCAGACGCTCGCTATAGGTGGTGGCTTTTTCGCTGGTGCCCTTGTTGAGCACGATCTCCAGAGTGGTGCAGCCGGTACCGGATTCGCCGCAGTCGCGCTGTTCCACTCGGCCGTCGACAAAACCGACAAAGATCTGATAGCCGGCTCGCGCTCCTCGATCTTCCCGCGCTTCTACCAGGTCCTTGTCATGCAGGGCTGCGCCTCGCGGCAGATCGGACACGCGTTGCGTTTTCCAATGACCTTTAATTTCAAAAACGTAAGCCACGGGTGCATTGTTCGCCATCTGGCTGGCGGCTGTCTGGCCGAAAGCGGAGCAAGCTGCAAGCGCGATCCATACGGCGCAGCGGGCGCTTGGTTGAGCCATCGCGGGAAATCCGAGCATCACTGCGGCTCCTCCGATATAGCGATTTTAGCCCAGGTACGCTTCGAAGTCCGCAGCCTCTTGGGAGAGCTTTAGTCATATGACTACCAGCCGCCGTCCTAGGGTAAAAATTTACATTGAATTTACAAGGGCATCCAATATAATTCCTCAATGACGACTCGGAGCGGGCTCCGCGTCAACAACCGGAGGACACCTAGTAGTGATCAGTCGAGGAAACGTGTATCCAAAATGCAGCGTGATCGCCGGCAGTGCCGCGATCATGATTTTTGCTGCGGCCGGCAGCGCTCAATCTCTTCCTAACCTGTTTCCTTTTCCGAACGGCAGCGGAATTCTCGAAACATATAATGTCAACAATGCTCCGCTTAGCTTGACTGGCGCATTTTTCCAATCCATCGGAACCAATGGCCGTTCGTGTTTCACTTGCCACCGACCGGAAGAAGGCTGGTCGATCTCTCCCGCGGAAATCCAGTTTCGTTTTTTTCTCAGCCAGGGCTCGGACCCGCTTTTTCGCACGAACGACGGCTCAAATTGCGATCACAATATCAACACATCGACGGTCGAAGGGCGGCGCCAGGCGTATAGCCTTCTGCTCAGCCGAGGCTTGCTTCGTATCACGATGCCGATGCCCGCTGGCGCGGAGTTTACGGTACAAAGCGCGAACAATCCGTACGGATGCAATGAGACGTCTACGCTTTCGATGTACCGCCGGCCGCTGCCCGCGACCAACCTGAGATTCCTCAGCACCGTGATGTGGGATGGACGGGAGTCCACGGCGCCCACCACGCAGAAAATCACGTACGTTCCTGGTCAGACTCCCATGAACATTTTGCTCGCGGACCTCGCACAGCAGGCGATGGATGCAACTACGGGGCACGCACAAGGAGCCACGCCCACGCCGGTGCAGGTGCAGGATATCGTGAACTTCGAAATGTCGCTGATGACGGCGCAGGCGGTAGACTATCGCGCCGGCCTACTGAACCAGGGCGGAGTGATGGGAGGCCCCGTGGCGCTGGGCACGCAACAGTCTTTTATCGGCATCAACGATTCGTTCCCGCCGAGTTTTGGTTTGAATCCAACGGGAGCGGCTTTCAATCCCAATATCTTCAACCTGTTTAGTTCGTGGAAAAACGCGGTCTTGCCCGCGCGGGCCAGCATCGCTCGCGGAGAAGCCGTGTTCAATTCCAAGCCGATTGTTATTTCCGGCGTCGCCGGTATCAATGACGTAGCAGGGCTGCCCACTTCCTTTTCCGGGACGTGCGGAACCTGCCACGATTCTTTGAATGTGGGCAATCACTCCGTCTCCGTGCCTTTGAATATTGGCGTGGGAGATGTGACGAGTCCGCTCGATGTCAGCTACCTTCCGGTGTTCACGCTTGTAAACACAACCACGAATGAAACCGTTCAGACCACCGACCCCGGACGCGCTCTGGTTACCGGAAAGTGGGCGGACATCGGCAAAGTGAAAGGGCCGATTCTGCGCGGGCTGGCCAGCCGAGCGCCCTACTTTCATAACGGCTCGGCGATGACGCTCGCTGATGTCGTCACGTTTTATGAAAAACGATTCAATATTTCCTTTACGCTGCAGGAAAAGGCGGATCTTGTGGCGTTCCTGAACTCGCTATAGTTCGGGCGCGGGCTTGGATTCTATTGCGGGCTGCTGGGGACGCTGCGGAACGATACGCGTTCGATGGACCATGTACCGGGAAGCTGAGCCCGGGAGGCTCCGCGCGATCCCTCGCTCATGTCGGAAAGCAGGCTCATCAGCGGGCTTCCCGCGCCTCTCGATCCGCCGCGCGTACGCACGCCCTCGAATTGCAGCACATCCGGATTGTCGAGCGGCTCACGGCTGGTCAATAGGAAATAGCTGTCGACGCCGAACGGCGTGGTGATGTTGAAATCGAATTCGGTCTTCTCGCCGCTCACGGGAATCAGTGCGTCGAACTTCGGCTGATCGCCGACCTGGGCGTAAGGCAGATGGTTCCCCTCGTTGCCGTGTTGGGGCGCGGGAAAAAGCAACGACCCATTGCCGAAGTGATCGATCACAAAAATATAGACCCAGCGCACGTCGAGGCCCTGCGGATTCTTCACGGCATCCGGACTCGCCCGGAGGTAGAGCTTGAACTTTTCGCCGTCGCGCAGATCGCCGGAATCGCGTATCTTGCCGGTGGCCACGTCCTGTAGCGCCAGATGATAGGGGAACGAATTGGCGGAGGGCGGAGATTCCAGCGTAAGCCACGCGCGGACGCGCGCCAGGCGGATTGCTTTCTCGGTTAGCGAGGCACCGGCGCCCTGCGCCTCCGCGTCGGTCGCACCGAGCTTGACCCAATCGCTGCGGATGGGCAAGGGCAAGTATCCCGCGACGGCCTTCCGTGTCTGGCCCGCCATCTCGCGCACGCTCGCTTCCGTCGCATCCGGCATCACCCACGCGTACTCTGCATCGGAGCCGTTCCATCTTCCGGCGAACCAGTAATGGGCACCGGCCGGCGAGCTCTGTGTTTTGCCCGGCGCTTTGGTCGCGACCAGCGCGGAGTCCGCTTCGCCGAGCTTCACCGACGCGAGCAACTCCGGCGTGGGCGGCAGCAGGAACAGAAACTTCGCCTTCGCTGGAAGCAGACGTTTGACGGCATCCGCTGACGGACTCAGACCGAGGTCGTGCGCGGCCGCGACGGCGGGATTTTGCTCCAGTATCCAGGACGTTCCACTCCAGCTCAGGACGTGAGTCGGACGATCTGCTGTCGAATCGTCCAGCCATTGGAGGGAAGCATCACCGCGCAGCTTGCCGACTTCGGCGGCAGTCTTCAGCAGCGCGTCTCGAGCCGCGGGCTTCGGGATGTAGACGCGCAACGCGGCTGTTTGAGGCACCACCCAGCGGTCCACTGTTAGAAGATCGCCGGGCTTGACCTGCCCAGGGCCGACGATTTGCGCGATGGATGCCGCGATGCCATCGGACGACGAAATTTCCAGCGTGACCGGCGGCTGCGACGAAGTTTTCAAGCGACATCCGGGATAGAGGCCGATGGCGGTGCCTCCCCGCAAATGAATTTCTTTACCGTTCACCGATTGCACCAGGATGGAGAGACCCGCTCTGGGATCGGCGTCCTGCCCGAAGAAGTTTTTCGTTCCGCGACCCGCGCCGCCCATGACCGGCTGCTGAGCAATATTGCCGGAACGCATCTCGGCGGCCACGCGCTGGAGGATCTGGTCCATCGGCTCGTTGGGATATTTCAGGGCGTGACTCAAGGCCCAGGTGAAGGCGCCGTGCGGCCCGTCTTCGGTAGCGATCTCGTGCGCCTCTTCGTTGGATTGCGCGGCGGCCAGCGTCAGCACGCCGTTGCGCTCGGGATCGATCGGCTCTTTCGTCTGCGGATCGATGTCGGCGGGATCGTTCGCTACCGGCTCGCGAAGGGAGGCCGCGGCCACGCCGCCCCGGCGCCCGCTGCTGCTGCGCGTTTTCCCTTGCGCGTTCCATGCGCCGCGCGCGAGCGATCCGCTATGGCAGCTGTCGGCGATGAACGTCACCTTCACGCCCTTGCGGCTGGCCTTCCATAAAATGCGCGAAATTTCCTTGTCGCGAATATCGGGAACGTCGCGCCAGTTGTCGGCCGGAACCAGGGTCTGGTCTTCGCCTCCCCGCTCGGTGGTCGCCATGTTACGGACGTGGTTGCCGTGGCCCGAATAGTAAAAGATGCGAACATCGCCCGGCTGCGCGTCGTCCACCAGATTGTGTTCCAGCGCCGACAGGATCGCGTCGGCCGTCGCGTCCTGGTCCTTCAGCACCACGAAATCGGTGACGCCCAGGCCTTCTAAAACGGCCTGCATAAGCTTGACGTCGTTGAGGGCGCCGTCGAGACTCTCAAAGCGCCAATACGTGGAGTCGCCTTCCGTGCGAGGTCTCGCGAAGATAGCCCGTTTACCTGCCGCTTCGATGCGCGCACGAGTGGGCGCGTCCGGGTTGTACTGGTCAATGCCGACCAGTACCGCGCGTCGCGTTTCCGCATGGGCGGCGGCGCTGAATCCGATGATCAGCGCAGCGAGCGAAATGATGGTGAGGTTCACGGGAAGGTGCGCGCGAAGGCCGTTGCGCACGCGGGACATTTCAGACCTTTTACGGCCAGTAAATGGCATAAAATGGCTCCAAATTTGCAAATCGTATGCTACGATTGTACGCGTTAAGCGGGAGGTACGGGATGAAGGTGGATCGACGTAACTTTTTGCTGGACACTCCCGCCGCGTTGCTCGGCTTGGGAGGGTTCGCCGAAATCGCTCTCGCGCAGGCGGCGCGCGGCGACGTAAAAACCTCTCCCGAGGTGGTCGATTTTTGGGTCAGCCGGATGGGCCTATCTCCGGAAAGCGTTGTTGGCGGCGTGGGCAGAACAAGGGGCCGAAGGCCGAACGGACCAACGGCGGACGATCTGGCTCGCGAGCCGCTCTTTCTCCACTACGATCAGGACGCGGGAGAGTTGATGACGGCCGATGAGGTGCCTGTGAATCGGCTTTCGTCTTCCGGCGACACGGCAATCCAATTTCAAATGGTGCGGATGCGTCTGAACGATTCGGACGACCACCAATTCCGCAACTACACCTCCGGCGGCATCTACGTGGACTTTCAACAGTCGGGAGCTCCGGCTTCTTCCGGAGGCTTCATGGACACGCTTTCGGGAATCGGCAGTTCGCTGTTCGCGGCGATCGGTAGCGACGGCGGTAAGGGCAGGGCGGGCGCTGGCTCGGGCAAAGGCAAGTCGGCGGCTTCATCGAAAGGCAGCAACTTCTTTCAAGCGGGCAAAGCTCCCGCGGCGGCCGGCGGCGCGTCGGTGCCTTTGCAGGCCGCGAGCCAGGCGCAGTCGATCACGCTGCCGGGCGGAAGCGGAAAGCACTCGTTCGCGTGTTTCGCGAAGGACAGGCAAAAGACATTGTTCGGAACCTTCGTCGGTGTGTTCGCCACGCTGCTCAATTCTCCGTTGACATCCTACCTGCCGATGCTCTCGATGCCCGTGATCGGGCCTCCGGCGCTGAACGCGATGCGTTCGCTGGTGGCGAATTTGCAGTCGCATGGCGGAGAGCAGCAATGGATCATGATGAGTCCGCCGGTGGACGTGGTTACCACGCAGGAGAGCGCCAAAATTAATCCCGCCGCTTTGAAGTTCCGCCCGGGGAATTACATTATGATTCCGAAGGAACATTCGGACGCCATTAGAGGTCAGATGAAAAACTTGAAAGTTCTGGACGGCTTTTTAGTGCCCAAGGAAGCAAAACCGCTCGACGTTTACGACGTGTATGCGGGCGCCGCTCCGGGTGTGAGTTATATTTCGGTGAATCTCGGTGTTCAGCCAGCGAAAGCCGCGGGTGGCCGCGGCGTAGCCAACTAGGTGATCGCGATGCGCAAGCTTGTTGCTGTTTCATGTGTGCTTCTGGTCCCGGCGATGCTCCCGGCGCAGGGCTTTGGCGGTCGCAAGAAAACGATCGTGCTGGAACGCAAGTTGCCGGCCGCGGCGAAATTGCCAGGGTCATCCTTTAGCGTGAAAGTGGTCGCGCAGAATCCTCAGTACATGGACGTCGCGCAAAAGCTGCAGTCGGTGGTGGAGACGCAGATGATCCGCTTCAATAGCGATCTGTCTCCTACCGATGACAAGCCCGACGCGACCATCGCCATCCGCGTGCTGAACTACAACCTGACGCAAAAGGCGGAATCGGATCTGGCCGCGAGTTCGCTGACGCACGTCGGCAAGAGCTCCAATCGCAATCAGCAGCAACAGCCGACAGCGACACGCGTGACCGGGAATCTTGCCGTGACGTATCAGGCGCGCACACGCGCGGGCGCCACTATCGACGCCGAGCCGATTGAAGTGAAGTTCATGCAGGTGTTCGATTCGACATCGGAAACCGTTTCCAAAACGAAAGAGCTCTTCGGCAAGATTCCGCATCCGGGCCGGAAATCCGGGCAGGACGACGACACGCCGCACACCATGGGCGATGTCGAGCAGCTTCTGGTGAACCGCATGGCGGACCGCGTGGCCGCGCGGCTGGTGAATACGAACGAGCACATGCCCGTCTTGCTGGCGCGCGGAAAGCTGGACGATAACAATCGTTATGCCGAGGCCGGTCAGTGGACGCAGTTCGTAGAAAATCTGGAGATGCTGGCGCCGCTGCCCTCGGCCGAGGACGACGCGTATCGTTTGTATAACATCGGCGTGGGCAATGAAGCGCTCGGGTATAAAGCGGAAACGCCCGCCAGTGCGCGTCGATATTTCCAGCAGGCGGTTCTGTATTATCGCAAGGCGGGCGACGCCAATACCAAAGAAAAGTATTTCATCGAGCCTGTGAACCGCATCGAGATCGCGCTGGAGCATTACAAGACACTTGCCGCGCCAGCCAAGGCCGCGCCCGCGGCAGCCAAATCCGCGCCCAAAGCTCCCGTAAAACAGGGCAACGGAAAATGAAGCGGCTGGCCGCGCTCGTGGTCACGCTGGCCACGATGACGGGAACGGGATTCGCACAACAGGGTTGTGCCGTATCGAAGGATCTGGTGGTGCGCGCGCTGGAGCTGGCGTCGGCCCATCCCAAGCGTGACGATCTGGCCAACGGCATCGTGTTTTTGAAGCAAGCCGAGGAAGCTTGCGACGAAAACGGCGATGCGTGGTATTACCGCTCCGTCTTCGAACGGCAGATGGGGCAGGGCAATCCGCAATATTCCATGGGCAAGGCGCGCGAGCGAGGATCGAAAGCGTTGCGTGATGCGGAAGATCCATTCCGTCTGGCGACACCGGAGCGTGGAGTCGCGATCGCCCCACGAGCGGGCACGGCGGATAAGAAAGGCGCGCGTTCCGCACAGGATGTGCATAAGCCGGATGTTTCGCAAAAGTGGGCGCTGGTGGTGGGCGTCGCCAATTTCCGCAACGCGCGCCTAAACTTGAAATATACGGACAAGGACGCCGACGCGGTGGCGCAATTGCTGCGCGATCCGGTGGTCGGCCATTTCCGGCCCGATCACGTGCGGTTGGTCGAAAACGCGGACGCCACCACCGTGAATATCCGCGCGGGATTGGAGTGGCTGGCGCAGCGGGCAAGCCCGGATGATCTCGCGCTGATTTACATCGCGACACACGGCACGGCGCGCGAGCAGGATATCGCGGGAGCCAACTACGTCCTGGCCTCCGACAGCGACGTGGATACGGAGGAGGGCTTATATTCCACGGCGATTCCCATGGTCGAGATCACGACAGTGATTCGCACGCGCATTCGCGCGCTGAAGGTTGTGGTGATCCTGGATACGTGCCACAGCGGCGGTGCGCTGAGCAAAACCGTAACGATTCCTTCCTCGGTTTCGGCGGAGACGGTGGAGCATATAAAGGAAGGAACCGGGCGCGTGATTCTTGCCGCGAGCCAGGGCGAAGAAAGCTCCTACGAAGTGGCAAAGTACGGCCACGGTATTTTTACCTACTACCTGCTTCAGGCGCTGCGGCAGGAAAAGGATTCGTCGGTCGACAGGATTTACCAGTACGTGAACGCGCACGTCGCGCAGGATGCTGCCGCCAACGGATGGAAACAGCATCCGATTTATAGCGCCAGCGATGATCAGAGCGCCGTTGTTATTGGCATCGCGCCTAGTAACCCTGCCGCATGGCTACGGCAGCAGTTTGTCCCTGAGCCCCTTGCCTGGGCGATGCGCCGATGGGTTTATCCTTCGCCTGGCCGATCCTGAATCAGCCAGCTGCGGCTTAGGCCTTCAATTCGCCTTCCACCATCGCCGGCTGGCCCATGACCTTCGCGGCGAGAGAGCGCAACTCCGCTGGCTCGACGCCTTTCCATCCTGTCCCACCTGGGAAGTCGAGTCCGATCTCGTAACCCTGCGCGTGGGTGTTGCAAAATCGTACGGTGCCGCGCCCGCCGATACTCAACTGATGCGAGAAGAAGTACACAGTGGTGCCCCGCTCTAGCCTGAGAGGAACGCGCATGCGCGCGCCCTTTACGGCGATGTCGATCAGGTGCGCGTGCAACCGGCTTTCGTGGCCTTCGCCGTCCGTACAAAGGATGGCGAGGCGAGCGTTAACTTCCACGCGGTGCTCGCGCCGTCGCTCGCCTTTATTCGCATTCGTAGGCATCGCTAATTCTCCGGAACAAAATCTCCCTGAATTGGATCGGCAGAATCGGCGGCACGAAACAGATCGGCACAGTCGTTTTTTTGCGCGCCCGCGGGTGCCCCATGGGTGTTAAGATACGGAAACGTTTATGAATCAAACACCATCCAAATCCCAGGCACGGCGGGAATTTCTCAAGTTTTTGGCAGCGAGCCCTTATGTTGCCGCCATGGGTGGCGTGGCCGCGTATTTAGAAAAGACCGCCTTCGCGCAGGGGCCGCCATCCGCGTCCGAGCTCATCACGAGCCCGGCGGAAGCGCTGGAGGTGCTTGACTTCAAGGAAGTGGCGCATCGCAAAGTGATGGATGGCCATTGGGCCTACATGGAAAGCGGCGTGGACGACGACGGCACGCTGCGCGCGAACATGGACGGCTATAAACATGTGCAACTGCGCCCGCGCCGCCTGCGCGACGCGACCAAGGTCGATATGCGGGTGGAGCTTTTCGGCACCTCGTATAGCAGTCCGATTTTCCTGTGCCCCACCTCGGGACACAAGGCGTTCAACCCCGGCGGAGAATTAGCGGTGGCACGCGCGGCCAAGGCTCGCGGCACGTTGCAATTCCTCTCCACCGCGACGTCTACCGGCGTGGAAGATGTGAATAAGGAGTTGGGGCGTCCCGTGTGGCAGCAGTTTTATGCGCCCAGCACGTGGGACGCTTGCGAAAAGATTTTGAAGAGAGTGGAGGCGGCGGGTTGCTCGGTGATCGCGCTCACCGTCGACAACACGACGGGCCGCAACAGCCGGTCTTTCCTCCGCAACCGTCCGAAGGATGTGAAGCGGTGCATGGCCTGCCATCAAGGCGGGTTGGAAGGCCCGACGGCTTCCGAGCGCCCCATGTACGAAGGCATCGACATGACTCATCAATTGGCGATGAATCCCGCGATGGACTGGGCGTTTGTCGATCGGCTGCGAACGTACTGGAAGGGCAAGCTTATCATCAAGGGCATCGACACGCGCGAAGACGCGAGCCTGTGCGTGGAACACGGCGCCGATGCAATCCTGGTTTCGAATCACGGCGGCCGCTCGACGGAGACGCTGCGGTCCACGATTGAGGCGCTGCCCGAAGTAGTCGCCGAAGTGGACAACCGTGTTCCTGTTTTCATCGACGGCGGCGTTCGCCACGGCACCGATGTATTTAAAGCGCTGGCGCTGGGCGCCAAGGGTGTGGGGATCGGGCGTCCATATATTTATGGGCTTGGGCGCCTTCGGCCAGGCGGGCGTGGATCGCGTGATCGAAATCCTGCAAGGCGAGTTGAAGCTGGCGATGGGCAATTGCGGAACGCGGACGGTGGCCGAAATCACTCGGAACTTCGTCGCGACGCCAGATTGGAAGATTTAAGCGTCAGCGCAGCATAACGGCCGCGGCGATCTGGTGAATCCAGCGGCCCGCTTTATTGCTTGCGCCACGTCAGTCTGTGGACTCCGCCGGGCATGTTGTAGATCAGCACGATGTCGCCGTTTGGCGTCGTTTCGTAGTACCGCTGCTGATCCACGCCGATCCAGCCTGGACGCAGGCAGCCTTCAATGTGAATCGTGATCCGGCGCTTGGCTTCGTTCACTTCGTAGGTGCCCCAGTAGGCCAAATAGCCATCCAGAAGCCCGAGCATTTCATCGCGCGTCATGTCGCCTGCCCAGCTCGGCCCCATCGAAGGACGCGTGCCGGGCCGGTCCGTGCGCATCATATGCAGAGCGACGCGGCCCTGTGCGTCGAACATGAAGCGCCCTTTCACGTGGCCGTCCCACACAAGCGAAGTGGCCTCCGTTGCGTCGTCGCGAAATTCCCAATGCGTGCAATCCCAACTGCCGGCAAGTTGCTCACGTACGGAAGAAGTGGGCATAAGGTACAAATTTACCGCGTTCGCTGTGCTCCGCGTGCGTCAGAATGTGGATCAGCGATCTACTGCAAGCTTTTCGCGAACCTCGGCGACTGCAAGATCCTTCCAGTACCGCCCCAGATTCTCCATGGTGGAAAATGTACGCGTCTCCATCCGGTCGATGTAGAGCTGCCCGTTGAGGTGATCGATCTCGTGCTGCAGGATGCGCGCGAACCAGCCGGAGGCTTCCAGGCGGCGCGGCTCGGCCTGTTCATCCAGATACTCGACCGTAACGCGGCGGGCTCGCCGCACCAGCGCGCTGAATCCTGCGACGCTTAAACATCCTTCGAAGAAGTCGACCGTCTCCTCGGAGTACGAAACGATCTTCGGGTTGAACAGGGCGAAATATTCGACGGGCGCGCGCTCGCGCTCCGCCAGCGCGGCGGCGTTGACTCCGGCCATATACTCGGGGCGATCCTCGATTACGGCGAGTTGAATACCAAGGCCGGCCTGCGGCGCGGCAAGGCCTACGCCGGGCGCGTCGCGCATGGTTTCGCGCATGTGCGCCAATAGTTCGCGCATGGCGGGCATGCGGATCTCGTCCGCGGAAAGAGCTCGGGCAGTCTGGCGCAAAACCGGCTCACCTGCCTGCACGATTTTCAATCGCATGGGACTATTTTGTCTTATTCGAGGGTGCGGTATTTGCGGCGGCGCCGTTGTCGGCGCACGCCGCGACGCGAGCTATTTTTCCCAGGGCTGATGATGCTGGTGATCGCGATCCTCCACGCGATCGTACATGTGCGCCTCGCTCGTGGTTCCCAGCGCCTGATTGTAGAGGCTGGTGAGGCCCAGCGTTTCGCGAAGATCTTCGTCGAAGGCGTGCAGGCCCTGGAGATGCGACGCCTGCGCCGGCAGCTCTTTTCCGGACGGCGTGCGCAGGAACATCTGGTAGCCGGCGCTGGTTAGCACGCCGATTTCCTTGCCCATCACCACGCCCGCTTTGCCGACGTCCACCTGGCCGTTACCCTTGTCCTCCAGCGTCGCGGCGAAGCCCTTGCGGCTGGCGATCGTCTGCCCCCCCTCGCGCGAGATGCTGAAGCCCGCCTGTGTCAGGCTGGCGAGGCGGTCGTCGAAAGTCCACACTTTGGGTTTGGCGTTGCGGAAGAACATAGAACTCCTATTATAGTGTGGCGCTCAAAAGGCTCGCCGAGACGGTCTGGCTCTTATTCGCCCAACTCCGCCTTGATCGCTGCCGCGATGGCGTGCGCGTGATGTTCCACGCGCTTTAGTTCGGGACCTTCCACCATTACGCGCGCCAGCGGTTCTGTGCCGGAGAATCGCACCAGGACGCGGCCGCTGTCGCCGAATTCCGCCTCGGCGTGACGGATCTGCTGATTGGCGCGTTCCAGTTCCTCCAAGGGACGCTTGTGAGAAACGCGTACGTTGACCAACAGCTGCGGATACGTTTGCACGGGCTCGGTCAGTTGGTCGAGGGTGGCGCGCGCATCGCGCATGGTCTCAAATACGCGTAGCGCGGTCAGCAGGCCATCGCCGGTGGTGGCGTAATCGCTAAAGATGATGTGCCCGCTTTGTTCGCCCCCCAGGGGCGCGTTGCGGCGCTGCATCTCCTGCAGCACATACTTATCGCCCACAGGCGTGCGTGCCAGGCCGATGCCGTGATGCTTCAGCGCGCGTTCCAGCCCGAGGTTCGACATCACGGTCGCGATCACCTCGGTCAGGCGGCCGTGCTTGTGCAAAGGCAGCGCAGAAAGATACAGCACCGCGTCGCCATCGACGATTTTGCCGGAGCGTGAGACGAACAGCGCGCGGTCCGCATCGCCGTCGAACGCCACGCCCGCGTCGGCCCCCGCGGCAAGCACCGCGTCCCGTAGGGATTCCAGGTGCAGGGATCCGCAATTCAGATTGATGTTCTTTCCGTCGGGCGCGCAATGGATGCACGTGACATCCGCGCCGAGCTTACGGAACAGCGCGGGTGCCAGGAAGCTCGCAGCTCCGTTGGCGCCGTCCAACACGATCTTCATGCCCTTCAGGTTGCCCGACATAGTGCCGGCCAAATGTTCGATGTAGGCGCGGTCCAGACCCTCGTCGGTCTGCAGGGTCAGCCGCTCCGGTGCGGCGGCGTGCCCCAGATAGACCTCAAGATGTTCTTCGATGCCTTTTTCTTCTTCGTCGGGTAGCTTGAATCCCGAATGATCAATGATCTTAATGCCGTTATCCTGATAAGGATTATGCGACGCCGAAATCATGACGCCCGCCGAGAACGGCCCGGTCTTGGCGATGTGCGCCAGCCCCGGGGTTGTGATTAATCCGGCGAAGCGCGCTTGCACGCGCTGGCTGGCCAATCCTCCAGCGACGAATTCGGCAATCCAGGCGCCCGATTCGCGCGTGTCCATTCCGATGACCACTTCAGAGGGGCCTTGTTTATCGCGCACCCAAATCGCCAGCGCCTGGCCCACGCAATACACCGTGTACGGGTCCAGCGGATACCTGCCCGCCACACCACGCATTCCATCTGTTCCAAAAAACTTACGCATTCTTGTTTGGTTACTTTCCTATTCTTTCGATCGCCAGTTGCACCGAAACGATCGGGGATGATTCAAAGCGAACTTCAGGATCGGCTACGAATGCGTTCACGCGGCGGCTTGTCGGCGCCGTAAGCCCGTCCAGATCCAATGCGTCCGTCTCAACGCTAGAGAGCGCGTCGACGCGTTGCTCGGAACCGGCGACGCGGAGCGTGGCGGGCTGCGCCGTCGCGGAGACCAGCCGATATCCGGCGGCCACGTGGCCGTTGGTGCGCACTTGTACGGGAACGTCTTTTTCCGCCATCAGCGCAATGCGCAGCCGTAGCTGCGAAGGCACGGCGCGCAGGAACGTCACGCCGCGCGGCAGCGTAAGATTCGAATCCGCGATCGTAAACGTGTTCTCGCCGGCGCCGCCGATGTTGCTGAGATCGAACCGCGCCACGGTATCTGCCAAGGCTGTAGACGAAAGCTGCGCGGCCGATCCGCGGATCTCAATGCGCACGCTTTCCGGTACGTCGCCGGTAACCATGTATTGCGCCGCCAGACCGCGATAGAGAATCGGCACGGCGCGCGTCGTGACCAGGTCCGGCTCGGCCGACACCGCGATCCACAACAGCGCCGATACCGCGAGCGCACCTAACTTCCACCCGAGATTCCTGGGAGGCCGGAGCTTCACGGTTGAACCTGCTTCCATTCGGGCTCGGGCGCGGCCGGCGTCTTCTTCACGTTGACGTGCCGGGTCAGCAACTCTTCCAATCGTTCCAGCGATACGTCGGCTTCCAGATCTCCGCGCATGGCCGCCGAAATTTTCCCTGTTTCTTCGGAGACCGCGATAGCCAGCGCGTCGGATTCCTCGGTCACGCCGATGGCCGCGCGATGGCGAGTGCCCAGCCGCCGCAACATCACCGGATTCGTGGTTAGCGGCAGGAAACAGGCGGCCGCGGCGATGCGATCGCCCTGCACAATCACGGCGCCGTCGTGCAGTGCGCCGCGCGGCTCGAAAACGGCCAGCAATAAATCGCGCGACACAAACGCGTCCAGCGCCACGCCGCTTTCGATAAAGGTGCGCAAGCCGATGTCGCGCTCCATCACGATCAGCGCGCCGGTGCGCGCGTCCGCCATCTGACGTACGGCCAGCAGGATTTCATCGGTAATCTCGCGGCGCTCCAATTGGCCGCCCAGCCCCAGCCAGCGTCCGCGTCCGATCCTGGCGAGCAATCGCCGGATCTCCGATTGGAACATGACGATCAATGCGAACGCGGAATACGGCGCCATCCCTGCGAGCACTGTCCGCAGCAGTTCCAGATGCGCCCATACCGCGATTAGATAAACAATAACCAGTGTGGCGAGCCCTGTGAGGATGTGCGCGGTATGGCGGCCGCGGATCAGCACGACGAGCTGGTAGATCAACACCGCGACGGCGATGATGTCTACGATCGACGCGATCGTCAGCTTCGGCAACAGGGGAAGCGCAAAGTATGGCATTTCAGCGAACTACCGCCATGTTACTAGTCTATTAGGAACTTTTCATCTCCGTCCACAGGCGGTCCCGCAAGCGCTGGGATGCCGTGGATTGGGGAGCGAACCATTCGCCTCGCTGAAGAACCTCGGCGGAGGGATAAAGTACGGAATCGTTCCGAAACCCAGGTGGCAGACGTTGATAGGCCGCGCCGTTGCATGTCGCCGTTCGCGTCTCCACCACGATGTCCGCCCCTACCTCCGGCCGCAGCAAATAATCGATCCAGCGATGCGCGGCCTCTACGCGCCGGCTTTCGCGAAGGATGCAAATGTTGTCCGCGAAGCGCGCGAAACCTTCTGCGGGATACGCAAACGCCAGCCGATCGGGCGCGGCGGCGATGGCCTGCGCAGCGGTCACGGCCCAGGCTTGTGCCGCGGCTACGTCTCCCGCGATCATCTGATCGCGAACCTCGGCGTTCAGGTAGGCGCGCAACAGAGGCTTTTGCCGCCGAGCCTCAGCTGCGGCCGCCTGCAGCTCATGCGGCTCGGCAGAATTCAGCGAGTAGCCCAGCTTCTTCAGGCACGCGCCGAATACCTCGGTGGCATCGTCCAGCATGGTGATCTTTCCTGCCAAACGTCGATCCCACAGATCGCCCCACGCACGCGGCGCGGGCGTGAGGCTCTTTTGATAAAGGATGCCTGTGGCTCCGTACATATACGGAACAGACCACGCGAGCTCCGGGTCCCACGGCGGGCGTCGAAACGCCGGATCAAGAGAGCCGAGATTCTTCAACAACTCACGGCGAATGGGCGAGAGCAGCCCCAGGTCGCGCATCGGGACGACAAAATCAGCGGAAGGAAACACGACATCCCAACCGGAGTTGCCGCTCAAGACCTGCGCCAACATCTCCTGATTGCTTTCGTATGTCCCGTAGGTGACGCGCAGGCCGGATTCGCGTTCGAAATTCTCGACGGTGTCGTCGGCAACGTAGTCGGACCAGTTATACACGTTGAGCCGTGGACCGGAGTTGCAATCGGCCAGCAGCATTGCCGCGGTGGGCACGGCAGCCGCGCGGGCGATATCGCCGAGGAATTGGCGCCGGTTCATGCTTTGCGCAACCTCTCCGAAATCAGGATCAATGCGCCCAGGCCGGCAACGACCACGGTGGAAACGGCGTTCAGCACGGGATTCACGCCCCTGCGGGCCATCGCGTAGATCACCATCGGCAGAGTGCGCGAGTCGACACCCGCCACCATGCTGGTGATGACGTAGTCGTCGATCGAAACCGTGAAAGCGAGCATCGCCGCCGCTGCGATCGCCGGAGTGAGATATGGGAGCGTTACGCGATAGAACGCGCCGAACTCAGTCTCGCCCAGATCCAGCGCGGCTTCTTCGAGCGAAACATCGAAAGTGCGCAACCGCGCCATCACCACCAGCACCACATATGCGATGGAGAAGGAAACATGCGCCAGAATCACAGTGTGCATGCCAAGCCGCAGATGCAGGTAGCGGAAGATCCACTGAAAAAACGCGAGCAGCGAAACTCCAGTAACGATTTCCGGTGTCACGAGCGATAAATACAGCGACCCGGACAGCCATGCCGAAGCCTTCTTCCATAACGCATAGGCCGCCAGCGTACCGATGATGGTTGCCAAGACTGTCGCCGCCACGGCGATCAACAAACTGTTGCCCGCCGATGCCAGCAGGTCGCGGTCCGCGAACATCGCGCGATACCAGCGCAACGAAAGTCCGTCCCACAGGGTGAATCGCGACCGGTTCACGCTGAAGACGGCAAGGATCACAAGGGGCAAATGCAGAAACAGGTAGGCGCACGCGGCGTAAATAGGAAGAGCGCGTTTCATAGGAGCTCCTCCCGGGATCGCCGCATCAGAAGCAGCATCGCGATTGCGGCGGCGATCAACAGTATGGATGCCGCAGCTCCAAAGGGCCAATCGCGCGAAGCCGTGAATTGGTTTTGCACCAGGTTGCCGATCAGTACCGTTTTGCTGCCGCCTAATAGATCGGACACAATGTACGTGCCCAGGCAGGGGATGAATACAAGAATCGATGCTGCCCAGATTCCCGGCATGGCGAGCGGAATCGTGACGCGCCACAGAGCGCGCAACGGCGTTGCCCCCAGATCGGCTGCTGCATCCAGCATCGCCGGGTCCTGGCGTTCCAGCGTCGCGTAGAGCGGCAGTACGGCGAACGGCAGGTATCCGTAGATGAGGCCCAAAATCACGTCGCCGTCGTTGTAGAGCAGCTGCAATGGCTCGTGAATCAAACCCAACTCAATCAGGATCGTATCGACCAGGCCCGTATCGCGAAGCAGGAACATCCACGCATAAAGGCGGATCAGGAAGCTGGTCCAGAAGGGCAGAATCACCAGAGCGAGATACAGATTCTTACGCTTGCCTGCCCGCGCGATGAAAAGTGCGAGCGGAAATCCCAGCGCGATGCATCCCGCTGTGGCGATCAGCGAGACCCACGCCGAGCGCAGAAAAATGGTCGCATATAGAGGAGCGAACAGACGTGTATAGTTCTCGTAGGTCCACGGTGCTTCGACGCCTCCATAGGCGCCGCGCGACAGGAAACTGTAGGCGGCTACGATCGCAAGCGGGACAACGAGCGTCGCCAGCATCAGCAACTCGGCAGGCGCCAAAAACATCGCGCGAAGGCGTTTCATAGCAGATCGCGCAGCTCGTCCGCCCCGTCCCAGGAAAGATAAACGGTTTCTCCGGCGCGATAGACTTCACCGTTCCCAGGTAGCTGAACCACGGCGATGCTGCCCTCTCCGATGTGCGCGGTAACGTGGGTGACCGCGCCCAGGAACGTCGTGCCTTCGATCACGGCCAGGACGCACTTCTTGTTGTCATCCGGTGCGCGCGCGATACGGACCGCTTCCGGCCGCACGCCGATTTCGCCGATCCAATTGATGGCTCCCAGAAAAGACGCGACGAATTTCGTGCGCGGCTTGCGATACAACTCCTCGGGCGCGCCCATTTGCTCGATGCGGCCCGCGCGCATCACCGCAACCGTATCGGAAAGCGACAGAGCTTCCTCCTGATCGTGCGTGACGAACAGGAACGTGACGCCTGTTTTCTTCTGCAAATCCCGAAGCTCCACGCGCACCTGCTGCCGCAACTGCGGATCAAGCGCGGAGAGCGGCTCGTCGAGCAATAGGACATCGGGCGAAAGCACGAGTGCGCGGGCCAGCGCCACGCGTTGCCGTTCGCCTCCCGAAAGCTGCGCGGGCTTGCGCTGTTCTTTGCCCTTCAGTTCCAGCTGTTCCAACACTCCGCGCACGCGAGCCGCGATATCGGAAGCCTTCGGCTCGTTCCGCAAACCAAACTCAACGTTGCCTTGCACCGTCAGGTGCGGGAACAGGGCGTAGCTTTGAAAGACCGTGTTGACGTTGCGCCGATAGGGAGGCAGATGATCGATGCGCTCGCCATTCAGACGGATCAGCCCGCTGCTGGGAGCCTCGAAGCCCGCGACTAGGCGAAGCGTCGTCGTCTTACCGCATCCCGACGGGCCCAGGAGGGAAAAGAACGCTCCTCGCGGGATCGTGAACGACACCTGATCGACGGCCGTATGGTCCGCGAAAAGCTTCGATACATCGGCGAGTTCGAGGACGGCGTCCATGCTATTCGCTGTGAAGCCTTTTTCTCACATCTTAGAAGATCGTGTGCGATGGCGAATCAATATTCCCAGCGCCACAGATTCGCGCCCACGGTGAAGCCCGCGCCCACGGCCGCGAACAAAACGAGATCGCCCTTCTTCAAACGCCCCGCTCTCAATCGCATCGCGGGTTGCCAGTGGAATGGTCGCAGCCGTTGGTATTGCCGTAACGGTCGATGTTGATGACCACGCTGATCGCCGTCGATTCCCAGGCGCTCGGGCTGCCGCCGTGATAATCCGGCGATTGGCTTGATGCGGGATCAGCAGTTTGATGTCCTTCGACGTATAGGCCGTGGCGGTCCAGCAGGTCGGCGCAGCAATCGTACATCTTGCGGACGGCGTATTTGAACACCTGCTGCGCCTTCCTGCTTCACGTAATGCAGGCGCTGCTCCACGGTCTCGGTCGACTGGCGGGCATGCGGCTGCCGCCCGCGGGCATCTTCAAATAATCGCCGCCGGAGCCGTCGATCTTCGTTATGAAAATCGATGAAGCCTTCGCCCTCGCCTGCCGGTTCCACCAGCATCGCGCCGGCCCCGTCGCCAAACAGCACGCATGTGTTGCGATCGGTGTAATCGATGATGCGGCTACATCGTGTCGGCACCGATCACCAGCACTTTTTTGTGCGTACCCGCCGGAAACCAAGTGTGCCGCCGTAGTCAGCCCGTAGACGAAGCCCGAGCACGCGGCGACCAGATCGAATCCCCAGGCGTGCTTCGCTCCCAATTGATGCTGCACCAGGCACGCCGTGGAAGGGAACATCATGTCGGGCGTCACGGTGCAGACGATGATGGCGTTCACCTCCGAGGCGTCGATGCCACGCTGCGCCAGCGCCGCGCGCGCTGCTCAGTACCGCCATGTCGGACGTCGCGACGCCGGGTTCTGCGATGTGCCGCTCCGAAATGCCGACGCGCTCCATGATCCACTGGTCGCGGTCTCGACCATCTTTTCGAGATCGGCATTCGTCAAGACCTTGGGCGGCACGTGCACACCCAGGGCCGTAATCTTCGCTCTAACCAAAAGGAGCTCTCCTTATTGCGCGGACGTAATTCGCGCAGAATGTATCAGGATAGCGCGACGGAAGAGAATCGGGAAACCTTGATCCGACACTCGATGGAACTTGCACGATTCTATGTGACAATGCCTTCGGCTATCGAAAAACCTGGAAAATGTAAAGATACGCCGGATCTGGCGCGCCAAAAAAGAAAATAGCCGAGAAGAGAAACCATCTAGGGCCGCGGCCATTATGATCATTGGTTCGGATAGAATTTTCGCGATCGCCGACGTCCGTAAATCCTGCAGCGGCCGATTGAGTTTCGATCTCCTCATCTGAGGCGACGGCGGCAAGGATCTCCCTGACCTCCTCGGCCTGAGAAACTGGGACCATGAGCCGCAAGCCTCCCAACACGATGGTCCACGTCCAAACGGCCGCTAACGAATGCTCATTGGCTAGGTAGCAACGAATCGACGCGGACTGCAAGAGAGCACGTGCCACCTTCGCTTCGTCTGGAAACATATAAGTTGCAACCGTAACCAGGGGTTCGTCTAACTCAGGGATTTCAAAAACTGAGGCTCGCGCCGTTAGGCCTCGCTTTTGGAGCTCTCCATCGTAGTCTTGCTGTGCAGCCTCGCTCAGTTCGTCGCGCTTGATCGAGAGCAAGGCCTCGTTATTCAACTCGCGGTAATGTTTCCGAAACTCTTCCGGATCTACGTGCACATAAGCCTCGGGCAGTCCTATTTACTGCACCGGGGATTAGATCGGAAGGTCGGCCCTATAAACCTTAGGGCGTATTGCTGTTACTCGGCTTTATCCGCCAGCACCCGCACGTGATTATCGCGGACCTCGACGTAGCCGCCGGAGATCTGGAAATCCTGCGTTTTGCCGCCAGCGGTGACCGAAAGGGTGCCCGCGCCCAGCTCGCTCAGCAGCGCAGCGTGGCCGGGCAGGATGCCCAGGTAGCCATCAAGCCCGGGAATTTGCGCCGACTGCGCCTGGGTGTCGAGTACGAGTTTTTCGGGCGTCGCGATTTGGATCTGGAACGTGTCTGCCATCTTTGTTTAACCGCGCACAACGGCAAGCTGTGTGCTCCCTAAATCATTACGCACAACGCGTTCGCTGTGCGCTGGGGCCTAGCCCTTCTTCTTCATTTCTTCGTAGGTCTCCAGCACGTCGTCGATGGAGCCCTGCATGTAAAACGCCTGTTCCGGAATTTCGTCGTGCTTGCCTTCCACAACTTCCTTGAAGCTGCGGACCGTGTCAGCCACTTTGACATACTTGCCTTTGCGTCCCGTGAATGCTTCGGCGACGTTGAACGGCTGTGATAAGAATCGCTGGATCTTGCGGGCGCGCGCCACGCTCGCTTTGTCTTCGTCCGAAAGTTCGTCGACGCCCAGAATCGCAATGATGTCCTGCAAATCCTTATAACGCTGCAGAATCTGCTTCACCTGTTGAGCCGTGTTGTAGTGCTCCTCGCCGATGATGCGCGGATCGAGAATGCGCGACGTGGATGCCAGAGGATCGACGGCGGGATAAATACCCATTTCCGAAATCGAGCGCGAAAGGTTCGTCGTCGCGTCCAAGTGAGCGAACGTCGTGGCCGGAGCTGGATCGGTGTAATCGTCGGCGGGCACGTAAATCGCCTGCACCGATGTGATCGATCCGTTCTTGGTCGATGTAATGCGCTCCTGCAGGTCGCCCATTTCGGACGCCAGGTTCGGCTGGTATCCCACCGCGCTGGGCATGCGGCCCAACAGCGCCGATACTTCGGAACCCGCCTGTGTGAAACGGAAAATGTTGTCGACGAACAGCAGCACGTCCTGATTTTCTTCGTCGCGGAAATATTCAGCGACCGTTAGCGCGGTCAGCGCGACGCGCAGGCGCGCCCCTGGAGGCTCCGTCATCTGGCCGTAGATCAGCGCACACTTGGACTTCTTCCAATCATGCGGATCAATGACGCCGGCTTCCTGGAATTCCAGCCACAGGTCATTGCCTTCGCGCGTACGTTCGCCGACGCCTGCGAATACAGATACGCCGCCGTGTTTGGTCGCGAGATTCGAAATCAGCTCCTGAATGACGACCGTTTTGCCCACGCCCGCGCCGCCGAACAGACCGATTTTGCCGCCGCGCAAGTACGGCTCCAGAAGATCGATGACCTTGATGCCCGTCTCGAACATCTGCAGTTCGGTGGATTGTTCATCGAACAGCGGCGCTTGGCGGTGAATCGGCATGCGCTTGGCCGTGTTCACCGGACCCATTTTGTCCACCGGCTCGCCGATCACGTTCAGCACGCGGCCCAAAGTTTCTTTGCCCACCGGAACGGTGACAGGATGGCCCAGGCTCTCTGCCTTCATGCCGCGCACCAGACCTTCGGTCGGCTCCAGCGCGATGGTACGAACGCGGCCTTCGCCGATGTGCTGCGCCACTTCGCAGATGATGTTGATCGGATCCGGAACGGTGTATCCATCGCTGGTGATGCGGATCGCCGTGCGAATGACGGGGATCTGCCCCTCCGGGAATTCGATGTCCACGGCCGGTCCGGCCACCTGAATTACTTTTCCGACAACGCTCATATAACCTCTCCCGCGGCGCGAGCTCGCTTAATCGAGCGCAGCTGCTCCGCTGACAATTTCAATAATTTCACGCGTGATGCTCGCCTGGCGGACCCGGTTCATATACAGTGTCAGCTTGTCGATCATGTCGCTGGCGTTTGAACTGGCGGCGTCCATCGCGGTCATGCGGGCGGCGTGCTCGGATGCCACCGATTCCAGCAGCGCGCGATAAATCTGGCCTCTGACGTACTTCGGCAGCAGCGACCCCAGGAGTTGCTCGGGTTTCTGCTCGTAAATGTAATCGACCGATGAGGCCGACGTGGGAAGCTCAATCGGCAGCAAGCGCGTCTGCGTCAGGTTCGGCGCCATCACGCTCTTAAATTCGTTCACGAACAGGTAGACCGCATCGACTTCGCCGTTCGAGAAACGCTCGATCACGCTATCGGCGATCTTGTTGGCGTAGTCGACGCTCAACTGCTTCATCATGTCGAGGTACTCGCCGGCCAGCGGCACGTCGCGTTTGCGGAAATAGTCGCGGCCCTTGCGCCCAACGGCTTCCACCGTGATTTCCTTGCTGCGATTCTCGCTCGCGAAGCGCTGCGCCAGCTTCAGCAGGTTCGTATTGAACGCGCCCGCCAGTCCGCGATCCGCGCTGACCACAATCAGCAGCACTTTCTTTTCCGGACGCACGGCCAGCAGCGGATGCCCGTCCGAATCCGGACTCTGGCTCGCGGCTTCCGCGACGTTGGCCAATATCTGTTGCAGCATCGCGCCGTAAGGACGCGCCGCCAAAGCGCGCTCCTGAGCCCGGCGCAGTTTCGCAGCCGAGATCATTTTCATGGCCTTGGTGATCTGCTGCGTATTCTTCACCGAGCGGACGCGCCGCCGGATGTCGATCAAGCTGGGCATAGGCTACTTCGCCTTCTGCTCCTGCAGGAATCTCGTCTTATATTCCTGAATCGCCGCCATAAGCTGCGCCTTCAGCGTATCGTCGATCGTCTTCTTTTCCCGAATCGTCGTCAGGATGGCAGGATGCGCGTTCTCGATGAACTTATTGAGACCCGCCTCGAACGGACGGCACTGTTCCACCGCCAGATCGTCCAGGAATCCATTCGCGCCTGCGAAGATGATCAGCACTTGTTTCTCGACCGGTACCGGCGAGATACTGCCCCTGCTTCAGAATTTCCACCATGCGGCCGCCGCGGGTGAGCTGCGCCATCGACGTTTTATCGAGATCGGAGCCGATCTGCGCGAACGCCGCCAGCGCGCGATACTGCGCCAGATCCAAACGCAGCGTGCCCGCCACCTGCCGCATCGCTTTGATCTGCGCGTTGCCGCCGACGCGGCTGACGGAGATACCGACGTTGATCGCCGGGCGCACGTTCGCGTTGAACAAATCGGATTCCAGGTAGATCTGGCCGTCGGTGATCGAAATCACGTTGGTCGGAATGTAGGCCGAAACGTCGCCTGCCTGCGTTTCAATGAACGGCAGCGCGGTCAGCGATCCGCCGCCTTTTTCGGCGCTCAGCTTCGCGGCGCGCTCCAGCAGTCGGCTGTGAAGATAGAACACGTCGCCAGGGAACGCCTCGCGCCCCGGAGGACGGCGCAGCAGCAGCGAAATTTCGCGATACGCCGCGGCGTGCTTCGAAAGATCGTCGTACACGCACAGGGCATGCCTGCCGCTATCGCGGAAGTATTCGCCGATGGCGCAGCCCGAATACGGAGCGATGTACTGCATCGGCGCCGGATCGGAGGCCGTCGCCGCCACCACGATCGAATAATCCATGGCGCCGTTCTCTTCCAGAATCCTCACCACCTGCGCCACAGTGGAGCGCTTCTGGCCGATGGCGACATAGATGCAAATCATGTCGCCGCCCTTTTGATTGATGATGGCGTCGAGCGCGACGGTGGTCTTTCCGGTCTGGCGGTCGCCGATGATCAGCTCGCGCTGTCCGCGGCCGATCGGAATCATGGCGTCGATCGCCTTGATGCCGGTCTGCATCGGCTCTTTCACCGGTTGGCGATCCACCACGCCGGGCGCGATGCGCTCAATCGCGTTGAAGCCCTTCGCCGCGATGGGACCCTTGCCGTCGATCGGATTGCCCAGCGCGTCCACCACGCGGCCGATCATCGCTTCGCCCACCGGAACCGACATGATGCGGCCCGTGCGGCGCACTTCGTCGCCTTCTTTGATCCCCGCGTATTCGCCCAGCAGCACGGCGCCCACCTGATCTTCTTCCAGGTTCAGCGCGATGCCCGAAACGCCGCCCTTGAATTCGATCAGCTCTCCGGCCATGACGTTTTCCAAGCCGTAGACACGGGCGATACCGTCGCCGACCGAAATGACCGAACCGGTCTCGGCAACGTTGACCGCCTTTTCGTAATTCTCGATCTCTTCGCGCAACAGACGCGAGATCTCATCCGCCTGAATCTGAGCCATAGATTCCTTTACTGGCCCCGGCCGCGGGACCGGAGATTCCCCTTCGAAAAAAATCTTCCACAAGTCCACGCCAGGAGCACCCTAGCTCCCCAGCCTGACCTTTAACCGCTCCAACTGACCGCGCGCGCTGCCATCATAGACGGTGGAGCCCACCTTCGCCACCAGTCCCGCCAGCAGAGCCGGGTCCGTCGTAAATCGAACTTTCGCCTTGCGTCCGGAAACACGCGAGAGCTGCGCCTGAAGCGCCGCCTGCTGATTCGAATTCAGCTCGTGCGCGCTGCTTACATCGGCGCGAATGAAGCCCAGCCGCTCGTCGACATTTTCCTCGAACGCCTCGATGATCGACGCGAAGTCCGCAAGGCGGTGATGATCGCAAATGATAAAGACGAAATTGCGGACCTGTTTGAATGTCTGCATCGGCTCCATCAACCGCCCCAGCACCGCGCGTTTACGGGCGGGAGGCACGGCCGGCGATGCCAGGGCATTGCGTAAATCAGCCGAGCTATCGATGAGAGCGTGCACCGCGCGCAACTGCGCCAAAACCTGTGCGGCGTCCAGCCTGTCCTGACCCACGACCACATCGGCCAAGGCCTTCGCATAGCGGTGGGCGACCACGGAAATCATTTAATTTTTCGACTCCCGATGACCCAGGTCCGCGACGAATGCGTCTACCATGCCGCTTTCGGTCGCGGGCGTCGCGCTCGTACGAATGCGTTGCTCAGCCAGTTCCAGTGCCAGCTTCGCGGCATACTCTTTCAAATCGCGGCGAGCCAGCTTGCCTGCGGCTTCGATCTCCTGCGCTGCCTGCGCGTCCAGTCGCGCGATCTGCTGCGCCGTTTCCTGGCGGATGCGCTCGGCTTCCTGCTGCATCTCCGCCTTCGACTGCGTCCGAAGCTTCTCCATCTCCACGCCCAGCGCCCGCACACGCGCGTCCACCGCGGCGGCGCGCGTTTCGGCGTCCTTTTTGATGGCCTGCGCCTCGGTGATGTCTTTTTGAATTTCGTCCGTGCGCTTGCGATATAAGGCCGGGACGTTCTTCCCGATCAGGTATCCGAGCCCCACCGCCAGCAGGGCGAAATTGGCCCACTTCAGAGCCGCCGATGGTTCCGATTTCTCTTCTTTCTTTTCCGTCCCGCCGCCCGCAGCGCCTTCCTGCGCGTGGACAGCGAAAGAGGAGCCGAAGGCGAGTATCGTCAACAACAGCAGGCCCCTGACAGGCCGCAGGCGCCTCACGACGCCCTCCGATTCAGGATCGAGCTCGCGATTTGATCGGCCAGTTGGCCGCTGGTATCGGCCAGACTCTTGCGAGCGTCGGCTGCTTCGCGCGTGATCTGATCTTTAGCAGTGCGCACAGCGGCAGCGTGGCGTTCGCGCGTCGCATCGATCTGTTGCGATTGCTCCACCAGCCACTGACGGCGCATTTCTTCCTGCTCGCGATAGACTTCGCCGCGCGCCTCACGCAGTTTCGCTTCGTAATCGGCGGTCTTTTGCTCGGCCGACGCCAGGCTTTCTTCCGCCGTCTGGCGGGCGCCCTTGGTCAGCGCGTCGCGGTCCTTCAGCACTTTCGCCAGTGGCGCGAACAACATGGCCTTTAGGTAAAAGTGCAGGAGGATAAGCAGCAGAATGGTCGGTACCGCTTTTTGCAGTAGTCCGCCCAGCGCTTCGAGAGTCTGTTCCATGCTTGGATTGTGGGGATCGAGACGAGCTTTGGGCGCTGTTACACCCACCAGCTCCCGAAAAATCACGTTAACACAGTAGGCAGCCTACGGTCAACTTTGGATAGAATCTCGCTAGTTTGGGTGGAAAAAGTATATCATTTGACGCGGCAAGCCGCATTAATATCAGTAGCTTACCGAAAGCAACTCGCAACCGCAGCGCTGCAGAGGAGCGTTCCTAAAACTCATCGTTAGATTTATCCAGATGGAAGGCGCCTAACGAAGCGGCTGCCCGTAGACTTTTACATCGAGCGAGTACTTTCCGAAAAACGTAATCTTAGTCGATCCCGGCGATCGGCCGACGATGAGGCTGCGGCCGCCATTTATGTAGGCGATAGACGGGTCTTGCGACACCATAGTGATCCTGGTGGACTCGTTCATGTGTACTTTGGTTCCATCCGGATACGTTCCCTCAATCTCCAGATCCGATCCACACGGTGCCGCGCCAGCGCTCGTAACCGTGATACAGTCGCCGGCCCGAACCAAGGCAGGTAGCGGACCGAATTTTACAGGCGGAATTTCAACGGGTTCGATATCGACTAACAGTTCGTTCGAAACGACATCCTCGCCCGATGCCGTCGCTGACATAGCCGTCAGCGAAGTCTTACCAAGAGGGGCACTCAGCGGAACCTCAATGGGGACGACCCACGGCTCTTTGCCCAAAGGTGACTCAACTGCCCCCACTAGCTCTTCTCCCAGCAGCACAATACCAACCGGGTATTCGCCATCGCCCCTCACCGTTGCAGTGAAGCGCCGACCTGGTCTTATCACGCTTCCGTTCGCGGGCGAGATGATCTGTAAATATGGTTTGCGCTTTTGCTGGGCCGGTGCTGTTCCTAGCGCCGCGATCATCACGAACGCCAATAACCAGCGGCCGATAGTGGAGAATGCCCTCGTCACAAACGCTCCCGCCACTCATCGTCAGATCTGTGAGCAAACTGGAGGCTTTCGGAAACCGACACCGGAGGCCTGCTCAAACGCATGAGCCAATTGCAGGACGCTCCACTCGTCGCGATGCCGTCCGACGATCTGTAAACCAATGGGCAGGCCCTCAGGCGTAAAACCGCAGGGCAGGGAAATCGCCGGCGTTTCCACCACCGTGATGTAGAAGCAGCTCTTCATCCAGTCGATATACGACGGCATCTTCACGCCGTCGATCTCCGTAATGTACGGCTGGTGGATATCGAACGGCAGCACCTGCGTCGTGGGCAGGATGAAGTATTCGTAGCGCTCCATGAAGGCGCGCATCCGCTCCCACAGTTGGGCACGCAACTTGGTCGCCCGCACGATATCGTCGGCCGTCAGCTTCCGGCCTTCTTCCACCTGCCACAGAATCGTGTCTTTCACCAGTTCACGATGCTGACGGATATGTTCCGCATGCGCGCCCACATACCCCAGCGCGCGCAATGCATGATACGCTTCCGCCGCGCCTGTGAAATCCGGCTCGGCTTCTTCCACAATGCACCCCAGGCTCTCGAACACTCTGCGCTGCGCATTCACGCTGTCAAGAATGGCGCGCTCGAAGGGCACGCCGCCCAGGTCCTTGAACCAGGCCACGCGGACGCCTTTGAAGTCGCGGCCCAGGTCGCCCGCGAAGCCAGCGCCGGATTCTGTGATCGATATGGGGCTCCGCGGATCGGGACCCGCCAGCGCGCTCAAATAAAACGCCAGGTCCGCCACATTGCGCGCCATGGGACCATCCACGCTCATCGTGGACCACGGATTCGACGCAGGCGCCGTCGGCACTCTGCCGGGAGCAGGCCGCAACCCCACCACGCCGCAAAAGGCCGCCGGATTCCTGAGCGACGACGCATGATCGCTGCCATCGGCCAGTGGCGTCATCCCGCAGGCCAGCGCGACGGCCGCGCCGCCGCTCGATCCGCCGCAGGTTTTCGAAAGGTCGTAGGGATTCGGCGTCGCGCCGAAAACTTCGTTGAACGTTTGCGCTCCCGCTCCAAACTCCGGCGTGTTGGTTTTTCCGATGGCGATGGCCCCGGCCCGTTTCGCGCGCTCTACGATGACCGCGTCGCGATCGGGCACATGATCTTTATAAATGCGCGAGCCGAAGGTGGTGCGGATGCCCGCCGTCTCGAACAAATCTTTGTGCGCCACCGGGAGCCCATGTAACGTACCCAGGGTTTCTCCGCGTGCCACGGCCTCGTCGGCCTTGCCAGCCTGTTTCAGCGCCCGATCCGCCACCAGCGTCACCATCGCATTCACCTTAGGATTCACGCGTTCTATTTGCGCCAGGTGCGCCTGCATGATTTCGAGCGCACTCGCCTTGCGGGAACGGATCAACAAGTGAAGTTCGCGAGCGGAGAGGAAGCAAAGGTCAGCCATCGTTTATTCATCATATAGGCTGCTTCGCCGTACAACC
>CAVOVW010000010.1:0-503932 GCA_963699945.1 Terriglobia bacterium | reverse complement strand
GAAGCGGTTCGCGGGGCAATAGCGACGCGTTAGGGGCGGAATGCAACGCGTGAGAGTTGTCGTATCGGGCGGAAGTGTTTCGTGTTGCCAGTACATAGAGGCTGCCCTGATTCGATAGCTGTTGCGGCGATGAGCGCGTCGGCGAGTTGAAGGCCGTGCGCGAGTGAATGTTCCTCGATCAGGCCGGCGGCGATGGCCCCGATAGATTCGGAAAGGTGAAGAATGCGGAACTGAAGCTGACGAAGATAGTTCTGAATTTCGCGCAGTTCCTGCTTGGAGCGGGCGCCCTGAATAAGCTCCATCAATGTGACGATGGAAAGCGCTCGGTCAGTGGTCGCGTCGAGCAGGTCGGCCGCGCGAGTATGGCGACGGAAGGCCCAAATGAGGACGTCACTATCGAAGATCACTTCGCTTTACGCTTCTTCGGCTTCGGCATAGGAAAGGTTCGAGGCTGGCGCATTTTCCGCACCCATGCGACTGGATCGGCCATGTCTTCACGGTCGGCCCACATGCCGAAGATGGGGAGATCTTTGGTTTTGGGCACACTCTTGCCCGAGGCATCCGAGGCAGAAGGGCTAGGCGTCATTTTGGCCTTTTCTTTGCCGCGATAAAAGACGGTAACCGTCTCTCCGCGGTCGAGGGCACGCAGCACGTCCTTCATGTGATAGCGGAGGTCAACAATCGAGGCGTTCATAAATGTCTACTTACGAGTATACATTTAGAATGCGCCGTGCTAGGGAAGCCAGTCGTCAAACCTGCGGTGTTTGTGGTCCCAGTATATGTGCGGCGAGTCTGTTCGCCCGTCGTCGAGCCTCAACCCTTTACATGTCTTCGAGCGCTCAAACCCAGGCACCTCAAATCCGAGTTCCTTATTTAGCTCGAAGTCTTGGCCCTCGATCTCAAGCGTAGCCGATTCGGGAAATCGGACTTTGGCTAAGTACCGGAGCACTTGGGGACTTTTGGCTAGGCCGTTCGTAAACACGGCGACGACGATTTCCGTTTGGCTGGTGCCCAGAATGGCCGCATCCGCACGACCATGGCAACTGAAGTCTCCCTTCACGACGGAATTCGTGCGCCAGTTGATACCGGGAACGTATTTCGCTGCGCTCTCAATGATTGAGGGTTGTCGACCGTATGCCGTCTTCCAGCAAATCAAGAGCAGAAGCCCTCCCAACATAACGCGCATTCGCAGATAAGGATATCACTCCACATCTGGCGCTACACTAGCTTCTAAGTGGCACAATACCGCAGCATCCGCGATATCGATTGGTCGCTGCTCGCGATTGCGCTTCTTATCGCCTCCATCGGCGTGCTGCAAATTTTTTCGGCGACGCACGACACGCGTTGGCAGGACGCGTGGTGGAAACAAATCATCTGGATTGCCGTTGGGCTCGCTCTGATGTGGGTGGCGACCGCCATTGACTATCACATGCTGCTGGCCCAGATTCCGTGGCTTTATGCGCTATCGATTACGGCCCTGATCGCGGTGCTGGCCGTGGGACGGCTGGTGTTCGGGTCGCGCCGCTGGATCCGCCTGGCCGGGTTTAATTTCCAGATCTCCGAGTTCGTCAAGTTAGTGATAATATTAGTGGTAGCGAGGTATCTCTCGGAGCTGAAACGCGACGAGGTGAGCGTTCGCGACCTTTTGAAGTTAGGAGCGTTGGTCGGAATTCCGGCGGCCCTGGTGATGTACCAGCCGGATCTCGGCACAGGTTTAACTTACCTGCCGATTCTGGCGGCCGGAATTGTGATTGCGGGGATTCGATGGCGTTATCTGGCGGTGATCGCGCTGGCGGGCGTTTTGGTATTGCCCGTGGGCTGGCTGTTGCTGAAGGACTATCAGCGCGCGCGTCTGGTGACGTTTATCGATCCGTCGAAAGACCCGAAGGGCTCAGGTTATCAGGTAATTCAGTCGAAGATCGCCGTAGGGGACGGCGGCGTTTGGGGCCGGGGCGTTACGCACGGCACACAGACGCAGTTAAGGTTTTTGCCGGTGCCGCACACCGACTTCATCTTTTCGGCCTTCGCCGAGGAGCATGGTTTTATCGGCGTGTGTGTGGTTCTCGGTTTATATTTTCTTTTGCTGATGCAGATTGTGCAGAACGCGCAACGGGCTCCGGACCGGGCGGGGATGTATATCTGCATGGGCGTGGCGACGCTGCTGCTGTTCCACATTCTGGTGAATGTGGGCATGGTGGTGGGACGGATGCCGGTGACGGGAATTCCTTTGCCGCTTATGAGTTCGGGCGGCTCGAACATGTTTTCGGTATTTATGATGCTGGGGCTGGTGAACAACGTCCGGCTCCGGCGTTTTGCGAATTAAACGGACGGGCTGAGCGCTGTATCGGCGCCAGGCGTTCAAGCGGATTTCGGATCAACAGGATTTTCGGCGAGCAGGGTGGCCCGGCGTACAAGCGCCGTCCATGCAATCCTTGCAAGCCGGTTTTACGCGGTTGTGTGCCAGAGGCGCCATGGACAAAGACGCGAAGGAATGGATGAGGCTGGTGTGCAGTCTCTATTTCGCGTTTCGTTATGTGGGGCCGGGGCGCGGCATGATCGCGATGTCCGAACCGCTTCCTGCCTGAGCTAGTACGGCATTCGGTTTCCTCCGCCCGCGAGCGTCGACGCCGCGGAGAAGGGGATGAACGAATGAGTAAAGAATTGGTGATCTCGTCCAATCGGCACGAGACGAAAGTGGCGGTGCTGGAAGAAGACCAACTGGTCGAGGTTTACTTCCAGCGCTCCGATGAATATTCGCTTGCAGGGAGCATCCACAAGGGACGCGTAACGCGCGTATTGCCCGGCATGCAATCCGCCTTCGTGGACCTCGGCCTCGAGCGCGACACGTTCCTTTACGTGTCCGATTTCCTCGAAGAGCACGAAGATTTCGACAAAGTTACGGGCGAAGAGCGGGCTCCGCGCGAGGGTTCCGTCGCCGAGACTCGCCCGCGCGAAGGCGGTGATCGAGGACGAGATCGCGGCCGGGACCGCGGGCGCGACCGCGGAAGAGATCGGGATCGAGGACGAAGTGAGGGACGCGGCGATGCACGCAACGAGGTACGCAATGATGCGCGCGGCGCGCGTCCGCAACAGGAGGCCGGAACGGCGACTCCGACGGCCGAAGCCGCTGTGGGCGAAGTAGTAGGCGAAGCTAATCCCGAAGCCGTTGCCTCATCCACCGAGGTCGTAAGCGCGGCCGAAGGAGCAGCTACGCCAGCGGCAGGTGCACCTCTCCAGGAGCAACAGCGCGACCGCCGTGGCCGCCGACGTCGCCGCCGCCGGAGTGGTGGGCGCGGTCTGCCGGATTCGAAGTACGGCGCTCCTCCGTCGGCCGAAGCCCCCGGCGCCGAAGCAGAAGCCGAGGGCGAAGAGGACGAAGTCGAGACGGCGATAGACGCAACCGAAGCACGGACCGTCGAAACAGAACCGGCCGAGATCGCCACGGCTTCGAAGGACGCCTCATCGGAAGAGCCCGTGGTTCTGCCGGGCGAATCGCTGCGCAAATATCGTGGCGGTCCGATCGCGAACTTCGTGCGCGAGACGCTGCAGGCCTTCAAGGGAGACCGCAGGGAACAGCCGTCGGAAGTAAAAGCAAATGGTGCGAGCCCTGAGGAGGCCATCGAAGAACGTGCCGAGGATCCGGATGACGAACCGATCCACTATCCGCCGGAAAATGCCGTGCCGGACGCTCCTGTGCATGAAGCCGCCGCTCGTGAAATGTCGGCTGTAGAAGATCGGCCCGAGACCGGCGCCGCGTCCGCGATTCTGGCCGGCGAGACGCCCGAAGACTCCGGCAAAGAAGAGGAAGAAGAGGACGACGAAGCGCCCGCCGTCGCGACGATGGGCGATGAAGAGGAAGATCTCGACATTCAGGCGATGATCCTGGGTGACGTGGAAGGCATCGAGATTGAGCCTGCGGCGGAGGCCGGCGAAGGAGCCGGGGAAGCGCCCGCAGAGAGCGGAAGCGCCGAGGTTCGCGAGCGTGGAGGGCGGCTGCCGCATCGCGTCTCACGCCGCTCCCGACGTCGCCGCGGCGGAGATCGCCCCGAACGTGGTGAAGCCCGTCCCCAGGAGTCACGCCCCACGGAAGCAGCGATCGAACGGCCGGCCGACGCTCCCCGCGAGGCCCGCAGCGAGCGCCATATCTCGCGCCCGAATACGCAGCCGATATCGATTTCGGACCTTTTAAAAGAAGGCCAGGAGATCATCGTTCAAATCGCCAAAGAGCCGCTGGGGCAAAAAGGCGCACGCATCACTTCGCACATCGCGCTTCCGGGCCGCTACGTGGTTTACATGCCGACGCTCGAACACATGGGCGTGTCCCGCAAGATCGCGAGCGACGAGGAACGCCATCGCCTGAAGCGTGTTCTGCAGGCCCAGCGTCCAGGCCCCGTCGGAGGCTTCATCACGCGCACGGCCGCTGCCGGGCGTACAGAGGAAGAAATCGCCGCGGACATGCTGTTCCTGTACAACCTGTGGCAGGACATCAAGACGAAATCCGAAAAGCACCCGGCGCCGGTCCTGCTGCATCACGATCTCGACATCGTGCAGCGCATCCTGCGCGATCAACTGGCGGACGATTTCAAAGCCATTTGGATCGACAACGAAGTGGCCTACGAAGGCGTGCTGCGTTTCGTGGAGCGCTTCCAGCCCGCGCTGGTGGGCAAGGTGAAGCTGTACACGCGCGAAGCCCCGATCTTCGACGCCTTCAACATCACCAACGAGCTGGAAAAAGCTCTGCGGCCGAAGGTGTGGCTGAAGTCGGGCGGCTACATCGTTATCAACCAGACCGAGGCTCTGGTGGCGATCGACGTGAACACCGGCAAGTTCGTCGGCAAGTCGAATCGCCTGGAAGACACGATCGTCAAGACCAATACCGAAGCGATCAAGGAAATCGTCAGGCAGATCCGGCTGCGCGATCTGGGCGGCATTATCGTGATCGACTTCATCGACATGGACGAGCGCAAGAATCGCCAGAAGGTGATGCAGGTGCTGGAAGAGACCATGCGGGTGGATCGCGCTCCCTACAAGATTCTTCAGTTCAACGATTTTGGACTGGTGGCCATTACGCGCAAGCGCGTGAAGCAATCGCTGGAACGCACGCTGTGCGCGCCGTGCCCGCATTGCGAAGGCGCGGGCTACATCAAGAGCGTCCCGACGGTGGTCAGCGAGATTCTGACGGAGGCGCGCAAGATGGCGAAATCCGTGCAAGGCAAGGACGTCGTCCTGCGCGTGCATCCGGACGTGGCGAAGGTGCTGAAATCGCATCAGAATAAGTTCCTGGAAGAATTGGAAGAAGTGCTCCGCAGGCCGGTACTGGTGAAGGGCGACCCGAACCTGCATCACGAGAAGTTCGATTTGGCGTAGAAGTCAACTTTTGCGGGCAAAGTCGCGGCGATGTGGCGCACGCACTCTTGCGTGCCGTATCGACACTGGTGTCGATACTACAGAACCTTGAAGCGGGACAGGCGTCGAGAAGGGTCTCGACGCGGCACGCAGGAGTGCGTGCGCCACATGCTGTTTAAAGCCCGAGCAACCGCCAGCCATGCTTCCGCGTCCAACGAGGCGAAGAGCTTACCCTAAAAGAGATGAGAGCAGTCCCTGGATTCGAAGACTCACGACGTTATGGCATGTTGCGCCTGGGGATAGTTCTGCTCGCCTGTCTTCTTCCTCTGGCCGCGCAGATTTCGAGTCCTGGCAACGCGCCGCCTCCTAAAGCGAATCCGCAGACGATTCTGGATCGCGCCGTCGAGATGTACGAAGCGAAGAAATACTCCACAGCACTGCTGGCGTTTCAGGAAGCAGCGGCGGCAGGAAAAACGGAGGCGGCCTCGTATCTTGGCGTCATGTACAGCGCAGGGCAAGGCACGGCCGTCAATTATGACGAGGCCATGACCTGGCTTCGCAAAGCGGCGGCCGCGGGCGATAGCCAGGCGATGTGCAACGTTGGCGTCCTGTTCTACCAGGGCCTGGGCGTGCCGCATCGGCCGGATCTGGCGCGGCAGTGGTTTTTACGAGCGGCGAACGGCGGGAATAACCAGGCTATGTTCAACGTCGGCGCCATGTATCGCGACGGAGCGGGCGGCCCCGCCGATCCGGCGGAAGCGATGGCGTGGTTCTTTCGCGCCGCGGCGGAACAAAACGACAAAGCCATGAACAGCATGGGTGTGATGTACCAAAACGGACAGGGCGTGCTGGTGGATTATCCGGAAGCCGCGCGCTGGTATCGCAAATCCGCCGATTTGGGCAACGCCTCCGCCATGTACAATCTCGCCACGTTGTACGACGAGGGGCGCGGCGTACCGAAGGATCCGGCGGAGGCGCGCAAATGGTTGGATAAAGCCGCCGAAGCGCGTGCGCGAGAAGATCTCGGTCAGTAAGGCGGCCGCTTAAAACTAGTTTTGCGAGAAAGATGGCGGCGGTGGTGGATCGTCCGCCTTTGCCAACCGGGCTGCGATTTCATCGGGCTCCAACGGAGGATCTTTCACCACGGGCGAAGGAGCCTCCACGAAGCTATGCGCCACATAAAAAACTGCGATTCCACCCAACACCAGCGGATGGAGCGCGGCCACCGGCACGACGTACTTCTTCGATTTCACAAACGATTCCAAGACGCCTCGCAAACGCGTGCTGCGAGCCAAACCCTCTATCTGCGGAATCTCCGTGCCGCTAAATTCCAGATCGTCGTGCTTGCGGCTATATTTCGCCAGCGTGCGTGCGGCCTGCTTTGGCGTCATGATCCCCAGGTCATTGAGGATGCCGCGATGAATGGCGTGCGGATAGTAGAAGTTAATCACGTTGCGCGAAAAGTCGGCGCAGTTGCGAAACAGCAGATTGAAATGTTCCTTGTTCGTTCGCGAGTTTAAAGCCTCAATCAAGCGCTCGTCCTGTTCCCGCGTTGTTTCGATTTCAAAGCTGTAAATCGTACGATCGTAGGACGACCCCACCAGTTGCGTCCAGTTACCACCCGGGATCCCGCCGTCAGCGCCATCGGGAACAATATGCGAAAAGTGCGCGCGCCGGTATTCATCGCGCAGCGAGGCCACCTGTTCCGCATCGATCGACGCAGGAATTTCGCTCACGTTCTCCACCGCGAACAGGTAAGGAATCAGCGGAATCGCCATCCAGTCATATCCACCCACCCGATGATAACGGCTGATGACGACGCCGGTTTCACCAGGTTCGCAAAGTCGCAATTTGACGGGCGTCGCGGCACAAACGCGCGAAAGATAAATGGCGGAGTGCCCTGTGGGAGTGAACCCGCCGAAGGACCCATAGGGCTCCTCGACAAATAAGGCTGCCGCGCCGTGGGCGCTTACGGCAAACCCCACAAGCGACAACACAACGGCAACTAATTTCGACCGCATCGCCTCCGAACCTTATCTGGTTCATTCATCGGACGAATGAATCCGAAAACTGACTTACCTATCCATTTTACGAGACGTCCACCGGTCGTTTCGAGTAACACAGAAATCTTTCGTTTTGAACGGCGGCCCTGGCAAAAAATACCAGCCGGTAATTATCCAAGCAAACGAATGGCCGGAGTTGCCCAATCCTTCGAGGAACGACCAAAGTAGTTAAAATAACAGCGAGATGCATCGCTACCTCTTCCATAACGACGAAATTCGCGAAACCTCAGAAACAAATCTTGCGGCCGGGCAGGTCGGGCTCCTGGCCGGCTGGGGTGTCTTCTCCACGCTCCGGGTTTACGATGGCGTGATGTTCGCGTGGGATCGCCACTGGGCCAGGATGAAGCACGACGCGGAGCGGATGCGCGTGCCCTTCCCGGCGGATTCGCAGTGGCTGTTCAACAATCTGAATCGGCTGATCGACGCGAATCAGGCACTGAACGCAACGCTGCGTGTGGTGGCCATTCGCAATCAGGGCGGTCTTTACACAGGCCCAGGCCAGACGCGCGATTTCGATGTGATCGCTTTCACGGTGGACAACGTCGCATGGCCCGCCGCGATGAAACTTGGCCTGATCCCCAACGGCCGCCACGCAGCCAGCGAATTCGCGGGCACTAAGTATACGTCGTGGTCGGAAAATCTGGCGCGCTACGAGCGCGCTCACGAACAGGGACTGGACGAGGTGATCCTGCTGAACGAGCGTAATGAAGTGGCCGAATGTACTTCCGCGAACGTGTTCTGCGTGCATGGAATGTCAGTTTCCACTCCGCCGCTCAGTGCGGGATGCCTACCGGGTGTGTCGCGTGCGGTGGTGCTGGAAGAAATAAGGATCCCGGGAATAGAGATCCGTGAACGGGTGCTGCTAACGGCCGACCTGGAATCGGCCGATGAAGTGTTCGTTACGTCTACCACTCGCGAGGTGTTGCCGGTCGCCTACATTGCGGGGCTGCATGCCCGCGGAGGGAACACGATCTGTAATCGACTGCATACCGCTTTCCGGGAGCTCGTGAGGCTATACGTGCGGGCTCACGGGCGCAACACTGGGCCTGACACTTCTAAGTGATATGATCGCAATAATATGCAGCTAGCGTGCCCCAAATGTGGCCTACGCGACATTCGGATCGCGCACCGCCGGAGCCTCGGCGAATACGTGCGGGCTCTGATTGGGACATGTCCCCTGCGTTGCCGCCGCTGCAACGCGCGCTGGGAGACCAGCGTCTGGCAGGAGGGCGACTGGCGCTATGCCCGTTGCCCGAAATGCTATCGCCAGCAACTTACGACCTGGAGCGAACAATACTACAATCCGCCCCGGTCCGTGGTCCTCATGCTCAGAATGGGAGCGACTCCCTACCGCTGCGCGGCCTGCCGTTGCAATTTTGCAAGCTTCAAGAAATGTAAGGAACGCTTCGCGTGGCGGCATGAGGAGCGGACAGCCCCCGGTGGTCCCGACGCTTAGCCGCCGGTGCTCACTGCTGTTGTTTCATGCGCATTCCGCGCTTAGGGAGTGGAAGAATCGACAGACGCGGGGGGCGCCGATTTCGGCGCATCCGGCAGAATGAACGTAGTCTCGCCGGGCCGCAACAGTTTCAGCTGCTTGCGGATTTCCATTTCCTGTTCGCTGGTATTCGTACGAAGGCGGTCGATTCGCTCGCGCCTGCGTTGGTTTTCCGCGACGGCCGCCGCATTTTGAGCTTCCAGAGTTCGAATCTCGCGATACTTCTCGAAGAGCGCCTGTACACCTTGCGGACCCCGGAGGGCAGTAATGGCATAGGCCGATAGCACGGCCGAGCCTATTAATAAGCCCGCGGCACGTTTGCGCGACCGCGGCGCCGTGGCTTTGGATTGGTAGTTGCTCATGCCCTTCCTTTTTATAGCCCGAATTGAGCGAAAATACTAGAGGGCGGCGGCCATTGTAGACGCCGCGTTGCGAAATAAAAGCATGTTGGACAGCAAGGACATTTCGGAAGCGGGGCTATCGTGTCCGAAGTGCGGATCGCATGACGTGCGGCGCTCGCGTGGCGAGGATGTGTGGGCGGCGATCCAACGCGTCTTCGGACGCTGGCCCTTCCGGTGCCGCAGCTGCCGGGCGCGATTCTTCCGTTTTTCCGATTCGCCGGAGGAACCGGAATAGTCTTTGTGAGTATCTCCGCGTGATGGCAGGCGCGTTGCGGGGAAGCTTACTGCTTCGATGGTGGATCGGCGGTCTTTGGGACCAGCTCCGCTACGTCAGGCGGTAGTGCAAAACGATCGTCGGGGATCGCGTCGTTGATGCGGACGTCATCCACAGTGATCGTGAGTTCCTGGCTGGCGGCGCGCTGGCGGGAGCGCGTAGGCATCAATACGCCCGCGAATTTCCGGTAGTCGGACACGTCCACCTCCACATCCACATCGCCCATCTGGCTCGCGGCCCTGGTTGTTGTCCTTAGCAGCAGCCCGGTTTTCTTGGAAAAAAATTGATGCTCGGGAGCGCCATCGGTGGGTGTCAGAACCACCTCGTAACAATCCTCGCCGCCGAGGGACTGCACCCCGATCGTCTCGACCTTGGGATAAAGCTCTCGCCAGAAGATGGGTGCATTCAAATAGCCTTCACGAATGGCCTGTTCCTTTTCAGCGCCTTGCTTGATCCTTGGTCCGATAAGAACACTCTTGTCCCAGCTCACACCGCCCGAAATGCCGGACTCCATTAGGCCGATACCCTGGAGATCCACTGCTGAGTATTCCTTGTTTCGCATTAGATAACGCGTGAGTTTACCCTTCAGTCCTTGCGCCGGAAATTCGATCGTGCCCGTTAGGATTTCCGAGCGGTGGGCCTCATAAGCGGCGCGGCCTCCTGTTGCCTCGACGAAACGGTCGAGTATCGTGGCGGCGGGCGGCAGCGCCTGCGCTTGTACGTGCGAAAAGGCCAGTGCGCTTAGGATCAAAATCGGCGGTGCTGTATTGCGATGGGCGCGGCTCATGGCTTGTTCCCCTGCTGACGGATCCATTCGAGAGCGGCGTCCAGGACCGCGTCGTCGCCGGCCAGCAGCCCGTTGCGCGTCAGCTCTAGAGGTACATCGGGAGTTACTCCGTTGCCCTCCAGGGTGCGGCCGCCTTCAGAAACATAGTTGGCGACGGCATATTGAAATCCGTCGCCGTTTGGCAGGCGGGTGAACACCGAGGGCAGCGCCGCACCCGCCGTTTTCGTGCCGAAGATCCGGGCACGATGCAGATCCTGCAGCCCCCCCGCGAAAATTTCCGATGTCGATGCGGCACTGCTATCGACAAGGATGGCGACCGGGCCGGTAAAGGCTTTTGCGCGCGGATTGATTACGAAGTTCAGCGTTGCTCCGCGCATGTACATCGTGCCGAGACGTTGGTCCGCGCGATCCGTGAGCCATCCCGCCATGCCCATCGCCATGCCTGCGATGCCACCTGGGTTTCCGCGCAGATCGATGATGAGGCCCTGGCACCGGGAGCAATCCTCCACCGCCTTTCCGAAAGCCGGCAGCACGCGCGGCAGATCCAGAAATTCGCTGAGGCGCACGTATCCGATGTCATTGAACTTTCGGGATTCGAACCAGACGTGCTGCGGAGGAAGGTTCCCAAAACTCGCCAGTTCTCCGCGGGGCGCGCTCAAGGGGATGTCCAACGCAATCTGCTGTCCGGCGCCGTCTCGAAATGTGTAATGTTTCTTCGCACCCAAGGGCCCGGTAATTCGCGATTGAATAGCGCGCTGCATCGCATAAGGGGGAATGGCATGGTCGGCGCGGAGCTTCTCCAGCAGGGCGCGAATGTCCCATTGGCCCGCCGTTAACAGCTCCCACCCTGTGCGGACTTCCGGCGCTGTGTAAGTTTCTGTGACAATAACGCCTTCCGCGAGGATTCGGACTTCGAAGCCTGGAGTCGCGTCGCCCCCGTCCCCGGCGATGTCTTCCGCCAGGCCCGGGGTGAGGATTGCGAAGTGGGTTTGTTTCAACCGCGCCAGCATGGATCGCATGATTGTCCGCGCTTCTTGATCCGTGGCCGCGTGGTCGATCTGGGGCCGATACTCGTCGTGGATTTTGTTCCAGTCCAGTCCTCCGGGATGCGGGTCCCAGTGCTTATCGCGGATGGTTGTCCAAATGGTTTCAAAAGATTCAATCTGAAGGCGCTTGGCAGCGGAGGTTTGCGGGTTGCCGGCAGTTTCCGCACCGGTTTGCGCGGGAAGATTTGCCGAAATCGGCGCCGCTAAAACGGCGGCGAGAAGAAGCCGGCTCGCTGCTTGATCCCGGAAGAGCACGCCCTTAGCGTGACAGGCTTTCGTCTTTTGTTCAAGTTGGCCTGTTTTTCGAGTGGTCTAGATAGTTTTTTTTGGTTTTGATAAACTGAAAGTGTTGGGAGGTCGTCTAATGGTAAGACTGCAGCCTCTGGAGCTGCGTATCGGGGTTCGAGTCCCTGCCTCCCAGCCATACGCGGCTCGGTGAAGTGCCTCGAAAGAAGGAGCCGCTTTTCATGCGCCTAGCTACATTGTCCCTACTCACGTTCTGCTGCGTCGCTACACTTGCATTCGGGCAGGAGAAGCCGGTTCCGTCGGCAGAAGTGGATCAGGCGTTGCACGACCGTGTTTCGCAGTATATGCAATTCATGGTCGATCGGGCTTTTAGTAAAGCATATCCACTGGTCGCTGACGAATCAAAGGACTGGTATTTGGGTTCCGGTAAAGCCGTCTACAAGAGCTTCAAGATTCAAGACGTCGAGTATTCGCAAGACTTGAAATCGGCTACCGTGAAAATGTCGGTCGGCGAAGTGTTTTCAATGCAAGGTCATGACGTTTCTAAGGATGTGGTGATGACCGAGCTCTGGAAGCTAGAGGACGGAAAGTGGATGTATTTTCACGATCCGGATGTTTATAGCACTCCGATGGGTGATATAAAGATCGATCGAAAAGCCCCCAGCCACTCGGCCGAGTTGCCTAAGGATCTGGGCCAGGAGGCCGCGACTCGGGCCGAACAGAGGTTGACACTGGAAGCCACGACAGACAAATCCGAGGTCATTTTTGTTCAGGGTACAGCGGGAAGCGACGAAGTTATAGTGCACAACGGGTTTACAGGTCCGATCGATCTTATTTCCGATATCGTGGGCGACTACGGGGCATTTTCTGTAGAGCCGATGAATATCGAGATTCAGTCCGGCAAACAGGTTGTCCTGAAGGTGTTTTATAAGCCCTTAGATAGGGTCATTGAAACGTTTTTGCGGGTGCGTGTTGAACCATTCGATCGCCAGCTCAACGTTTCTTTACGGTTGAAGCCGCCCGTCACTGCCTCCTCTTCTGCGGCATCACAATAGCCTGGTTCGGGAGTTCGTAAACGTGCGATTCACGTGTCGCCGTTTCCCGTTAAGGTTGTTTCTTCCAATTACATAAGTGGGGCTCCAGGGACGCTGGGGTGGTTCCTCTCCGCGATGATTTGCTCGGAGGGATGATTATGACTCCTACGAGTGTTCCCGTTGTGCCGCCTCAGCCAGTGCAGGCCAACTATAGCGCGGCCCAGCTAGGGCTTTTCCAGACGTTTACCAGAGATAGTTATCTTGCCACGTTTGGCGTTCAGGCGCCGGTGTGGGATCCCACGCGTGTGGATAAGTATTGGTTTGATTCGACGATCGATCCTACGCAGGTTGTCAACGCTACGTATACGATCGTGGACATCGGCTCGGCCAGCCTTCAGCAGATGACCATGCCCGCCACAGAAGCATGTACGGTAAATATACCGGGGGTATTTACGTATCCTGCGTACGTCGTTGCCCCGACGGATGCCACCAAGGGAGGTGCGCCGGTCGTTCCCTCCTGGTTCAGTTTGCAGTCCCAGGCACTGGCTTTAATGGCCTTCTTTGGCGGTTCGAATTTGGTGGACGGTGGCATAACACCGGTCAATCCGATTATCTACCCTGCAGATGAACCGCGCCGTATGTGGAATTTTACGTTGAACGGAGTGCCAATCAACGCCGGTATGCTTATGTTTTCGGAATATGCGCATGGTGTCGGAGCGCCCGGCAAATGGGATTTATCTTCGGGTAGCCCGGTGTGGATCCCAGCGCCGTCCCCTGCGACGGGCCTGGATGATATTCGGCCTCCGCGTCCGATTCCTGTGCGTCCTTTACTTCCGGGGGAACAGTTGATTGCATCGCCTCTTGGGTTGGGAGGCGTCACGGTCGTTCGTACCGATATGCCTGCGGAGCTCGGAGGCGGCTATACCGTTGCGGACCGCGCGTTAATGCAGCAGATTTACGCTTTGGTGTCCAGGTTGGCGAGCTGAGGGATTTTCCATACGAGTCCAAAACAAAACGGGAGGCCCGAAGGCCTCCCGCTTTTTTTACAACTGGTTAGACAACCTCTAGCCTTACTGGCCCAGAGGATCGCCGACGGTCTGGGTCGTGCGCGTAAGTCCGGCAGGATCCATAACCAATCCGAGGTACGAAATCGGCGGGACAGAACCTCCCAGGTTGAACAGGAAGGCCACGCCGTGGCAGTACTGGAAGTTCGCCTGCGTGATCGCGTAACCGTCAAAGCCGGTGTTCACGATGAACGTGGCGTAGCTGCCAGCCAACGCCTGCGTATCGGTGCCAGGATACACGGCAGCGATCGAAGTGTTGGTTTGAGCCGTCTTGCCAGAGATGGTGCCGAACAGGTAAAGCTTGATCGTTCCATTTTCCTGAACCGCGGTATAACCCGGGACGCTCAGGGCGTTGGTTGGATCAGCCGACGTGTTGGCCACAGCGATTCCGGTCACGTATGTGTTGTCGGAGACAACCCACGGGAACAGGAGGCTGCAGGTGCAATTGTTGATGTAGATAAAGTTCAGCGCCGTGCCGGTGGTCTGGAGGAAGCGAGGCGTTCCATCCTTCTGACCGAGCGGGTTGGTGACCTGGTTGCCACCGGGCTGAGCGATCCACGGGGCGAACGTGTAGGGCGAGATCTGCGCCCAGACGTTGGTCTGCGGCAGTACCTGCGGCTTGGAGGTGAGCTCCGTGGCCGGGAAGTACACTACGGGGATGACGTCCATCACTTCCACCGAGAACGGATCGGAGAAGATGATTTCGTAGGTGAAGGTGGCCGTCGGACCGGTCACATCCACGTAGCCGTTGCAGGCGACGTCCTTGGTCGTCCACCGGTCCCAGCCGCGATGGCGGTGGTGCCGGAGGGCCGGCGGGTTGTTGGTGCAATTCGTGCCGGTGCCGGATGCCATTGGCAACCACGCCGGTCTGAACGCTCGGAAGAGCGCTGGAGCCGTTGCGGCCGCCACTGACCCACGGATTGATCGCGCCGCCGCCATTGGCGGTAGTGTTCACGAGAACCGCGACTCCGGAGTTGATTGCCGCCGTTCCACAGCCACACGACGGTGGGCAGAGAGACAGTAACGTTCGCCGGAATGTTGGTGAGGGTCGCCTGGAGGCGCGTTCCCTGATCGGCAACGCCTGCGCCGGGCTGGAGCGTGCTCCACGGGCTACCTTCGTAATGGAATCCAGCGCCACCGGTCGGTTTCTCATAGCTGGCTACGGAAGAAAGGGAGCCGTTCACGGATTCAGTGAAGCCGCTTTCCGTGAAGTAACGGATGGCCGGGTTGTTCATCGCGATGTCAGGATTCGTTGTAAACGGAGCCGAGCTACCGTTGTACGTGAAGTACGCGGTGCTGTTCAGGTTGTTGATAGTCGCTACCGCCGTCAACAGGACTTCCGCCGGCGCCGAGGACGAGCGCCGCCACTGCCCAGGTAAAGGGACATATTGCGGGCCTTCCAAGCACTCTGGAATCCTTCCTTGAACTGAGCCGCAGCGAATTTACCGGGACTGAAAGTCAAGGCCCGCGTTTGCATTCGTCGCGCTTACGGTGCAGAAGGCCTGAAGGATGGCTGAAGTGGTGGTACCACTGCTCGATCCACCGCTGCCCGGGCTGTTGGAACCGATGCCGCAATCCTGGGTAACCGCCGCATCCGCTGTGCCACCGAAGGTGTAGAGCGGATATTCGCACTGCAGGAAGGCCGAATCAGCCGAAGGCACCGTGGTGCCGCCGTTGCCGGTCTGGATGGTCGCAACCGTGGTCTGGATGGTCGCGTTCTGAACGGAGGCCGGTCCCTGGAAGGAGATGATCGCCGTGATCTGCGACAACGGGTTTCCAGGCGTCAGGCCCGTGGCTGCCGCGTTCACACGAATGTTGGTGAAGCGGAGGTAACGGGTGAAGCCCGTGCCCGGAGGATCCAGCGGTACACCGCGGAAGATCAGGGCGCCGGTGCCGTTGGGCTGTCCGACGAAGATATTCGGGTGACCGGCGGTGCCGTCATACGTGTTCTGCGGACCGCTGGCCTGCGCCAGCACCTGGCAAACGCCGAGACCGCCGGGGTTGGTGGTATCGGAGCAGATGCGGTGCGGACGCGAACCGGGATAATTTCCGGAGGTCTGGTCCTTCAGGTCGTCGATGATCAGCGTTGCTTCACTGATCGGGGTGGTGGCACCCGGGTTGATCACCTTGCTGGTGATGATGGTGGACGGGATCGACACCGTGATGTCGGCGCCCGCGACCAACGTTCCCGCAGGCGTCGTAAAGCTCGAACCCAGGGGCTGGGTGCAGGCCAATACGATGTCGCCGACCAGTTCCGCGTCGCCTTCGGCGCGAATAATCTGGTTGGTTGCGGTGAGACTATTCGCCCCACAATTTAGACTCTGCGCGCTTGCCGATACCGTGCAACCCACGAACAGGGCTCCGATGGCTAACGCGTAAAGCCATTTGCGAAAATCTGCCATTTCCTTCTCCTTGTGAATTGTTGGAATTGAATTGATGGAAGTTCTCTTGTTCAACCTGAGCCTCAATCTGCAATCCCCTTAGCTTTGAAGAACCTCGGGAACCGAGCTTCCCAGCCGCACTTCACTCTGGCTGATCTCCGCTCGACTGCTTCGTTACTACAGCTCATCTTGACTAGACTTCTCTACTTCTTTTTTGTTCTGTGCTCGCGGGAATGACGGCTACAATAGGCCGCCCTGCCCTGAAATTACAACTATCAACTGCTGTGAAACCCTGGACGCAGTCAGTACTTTGATACCATCGCTGGCTGGTATCAAGTCAAGTACAAAGTGACTAAGTGGCTTACGTTGGTTAGCTCTTGAAGGATCGCGCCCCCAATGGGGATTAAGCGGCATTAAGTGGTTGCGGCTAAAGATGGAAGGGCTGCAATTTCGCCTTCTTCAGATTAAAGTATCTTATACGTATTTGCGCAGCTTTTTGACGCGATCCCGCAGTTCGTTGCTGGCCTCGATCAAACCCTACTCGTCGTAAATCACGTGCGGCGTCATGAAAATGATGAGTTCGGTTCGTTCATGCTATGATGTTCTTGTTGCCGAACAAAATCCCTCCGATGTAGGGAGATGCGATCAAGCAAGGGGATGCCGACGATGCCGTCGGTGGTGGTGTCGCTGATCAGGCCGCCGATGGCGATGGTGTCGCCATCCTGCATGGTGATCTGGGTTTGCACCACCTGCTGATCGAAGGACGGCGTCAGCGTGCCGGCTCCCGCGCCCGGCGTGCTGACCTCCTGATTGATGACCAGCGTGACCACGCCGCTGGGATTCACGCGCGCATTCACCTGCAGTGTGACGCCGGTATTTTGCGAGGAAATCGAATTCGGTGACGGTGGCGCCGACCGGCCGAGGGAATGGTAGTAGAACCGGTCTGCAACGGGAACCTGCGATGCCGACGTTGATGGTGGCGGGAATGCTGTCGGTGGCGATCAGGCTGGGCTCGGACAGAATCATGCGAGCGGCCGATGTTCTCGACAGGTTGAGGAACGCCAGCAGTTCCTGGCTCCGTCCCACCAAAATACCTCTGCAGCGCGAGCTGCGGCTACGCCGGCTGCTGCGCGAGAGTTCCCGAGGAGGCTCGTGGTCCGGACTCTGCTCACGCGCTGGAATTGAGCAGAAACGCCCCGGCGGACCAGCTTCCCGTGAGATCGACGGAGTAAATCTTCGCCTCGAGCAGAATCTGGCGCGGAGGCACATCGAGATCTTTCAGCACTTTTAAGATCCCCTGATAATCCTGCGCGTCCGCCTGAATGATCAGCGCGTTGTCCAGAGGATTCGGAACGATGCGCGGGGGAGCGGGCAGGGGCTTGCCGTCCGGGCCCAGGCCGGGCGTCACAGCCGTCGGGGCCGCGCCGGGGATGGCGGACGCTGCGCAGTGGCGCCCGCGGGCGCGCCGACCACACCGCCGGGGCCTGCGCCGCGTAGCCGCCGAACACAGGATAGCCGTAGGCGCTGGGACTGGCGCCATAGCCACCACCGTAGCCTCCGCCGTAGGATCCGCCGCCGCCCGTGGTGCCGCCACATGATCCGCTGCCGCCGAAGTTGTTATTGAAATTGTTGCCCGAGCCATAGCCACCGGCATTGTTGCTCCCGTTGGTGTAGCCGCCGCCCATGCCGGCGAAGTCCGGCGCCGCCATAGCCTCCTCCGCTGCCATATGCCCGCCGCCGTAGCCCCCGTCCGATAGCCGCCGCCATAGGCCCCCGCCGTAGCCGCCACCGTAGCCTCCGCCATAGCCGCCTTGCCCAGGCGCCTGCAGGCCATAGAGCTGGTTTAATGCCATTGCCAAACATTCGGCGCGCCCATAGCGGACGCGATAGACGTGAGTTTCGACTGCCGCCGCGCGGAAACCTGCACAGGCACGTCCAGCTTGCTTGATCCAACCCTCGATGGTGTCGAACACGCCGGGTTCGGCGCCACCGCGATCAGCGTATTGATGCGATCGACGGGCAGAAAGCGCACGGTGGCGTTCTTGCCATCGAGCGAAACGGCCTTCAGAATATTTTCCAGGTCCTTCACCAGATCCGAAGGACGGGTGTTTTTGATCTCGAACAGGCGCACGCGCTGATTCGCGAAACGTATCGCTATCGAACAGCGAGATCAGTTCCATGGTGCGGCGCATGTTGCGGCGGCTATCGAGAATGAACAGGAGATTCGCCGGCGCATACGAAAACATGCTGGAGTTTTCGCCCAAAAATTCGCCCAGCACCTTGGTGAGTTCCTCCACCGTCACGTATTTGAGGAAGACCAGGTTCAGCATGAGCTGGTCGTCTTCGGGAATATTTTTGCGCATTCACCTGCGGACGGCAGCGGCAGCTTGGGCGCGTCTCTTCAAGGGAACGATGCGCTAGATCTCGCCCTCCTGCACCATGGCCGCACCGTTCACGCGCAGAATCAATTCCAGCAGATTGCGGGCATCCATATTGGCCGTGCTCGCCGTAAGTGTTGAGCACGATGCTGCCTTTCACGGCGGGATCCAGAATGTAATTCATCTGCAGCTGGCGCGCGAGTTGATCGATCACTTCGGTCAGCGAGGCGTTCTGCAAAGACAAATTTCCGATGCGCACGGAGGAAGGGGGCGCAGGGGAAGCGGGTTGAGCAGGCACTTGCGCCGCCGGCTGCGTCCCTAAGGGCTGGCCGGTGGGAGTTTGTGCGGGCGGAGCCTGCGCAGGTTGGGTCTGATTCGGCCCCGGTTGCGCCGCCGGATTCTGTGTCTGCTGCGGCTGAGCGGGAGCGGCAGCAGGCGCCTGGGCAGCAGCGGGGCCCGGAATACCGGGCACGGCCGGGTTGGGCTGTTGAGCCAGCGCCAGGCCGCCGGCGAGAATCGCTACTGCCAAAAGGTCTCGAGGTTTCACTTCACTTGCTCCCATCTGCAAACTGCACCGAACATGGTATTGATCACTCGCTTCTGATAACCGCCGACCACCGCTCCGGCGGGCGCACTATCGCCGGGCAGACAGGCCCGCGTTCCGGCGCCGATTTCGTCGCCCATTCCCGGCGGCGGCCCATTGGCGGCATTGGAAGAACTCGGGGAAGAAGAAAGATTGGCAACGCCCGCCGCGGCAGGCGTGACCCCGTTGGCGGCGGCTTCAGCTTCCGCCATGCGGACAGAAATGTTCGCGGATTGCGTGCCGCTGGTGGCGAGCGGAGCGCCGCTTGGGGGCGCCGCGGAAGTGGCCGCCGAGGGCCCTGCGGCCGTTCCCTCTTTGGCCACCAACTGCTCCGGCTTGCGCTCCACTTTCTTTCCGTTCCATTCGAACTCAATCTTGTCGCGGTCGAAAGCGACCAGCTTGAAATCGCCCACTTTGTCGCCCAGGTGATATCCCTTCTGGGTGGCGGCCTGATTGGGCAGACTCAGGAACGCGACAGGCTCGCCGAAATCCATCTGCCCGTGATAAATCGGCAAAGCGGGCATGGGCGGTTCGGGCGCAGGCTTGGGCAGCTCCACGGTCACGTTCGGATTGCGATCCTTCGAAAACAGGGTTCGCTGCGCGACATCGGCGTATTCGGCGGCCTGCGACGGGCGCGCCGGAGGCGGGGTTTGCGGAGCGAGCACGGGCTTGGGGGCAACCTTGTTTCTCAGAACCGCCCGTTCGTGCGCGTGGGCCTGCAGGTAGCGCTCGCGCAGCAGCCATACGAGGCCTACGGCGAACAGAACCAGCGCAAGATCGAGAAGCACCAGGCGGCGATTCATAATGAAGCTCCTGCTTTCGCCTTTTCCGGCACCAGCCGCCGGGGCACCACGCCGCTGAGCGTAAGGCGTACGCCCACGGTCTTCTCCTTGGCATTGGATGACATTACGCGCAGGTCGCTGGTGGCGATCAACTCCGGCTGCGCGGGAATCGCCGCCAGGACATTGACCAATTGATCGATGCGGCACTCGGTCTGCACGGATACCAACACTTCTCCGTAAGCGTCGCCCAGGGGACGCACAGGTCCGATTTCGGTGTTGCGAATTTCGAGCGGCGGATTTTCCGTGCCGCCGATGCGCCGGAAAATCTGGATGAGCTGCGCCTGCGCCTGCGCCGCGGTGTCGGCCTTAATCAGGCCGTTTTCGCGCACGGCCAGGTCGGCGGAAACCTGCTTCAGAATGGTTTCCTTGGCGGGAACGGTGGCTGCGGTTTCGCGCAATTTCTCCAGCCGTTTTTCCACCAGCGCCACGCTGCCCGTGGACGGCGCCACAACTTTCGGCGCATTCGACGACGGCCAGAATTCGTAGACGAAACCAAAGAGTGCGGCCACGGCGAGAAGGGCCAGGGCGCGCCGGTCGCGCGGCGAGAGGTTCATCGCGATGGCTCCTGCATCGCAAGATCGCCCTTATCGGAAATCTTCTTCATCGCAAGACTCGTCATTGCAAAATACGTCATCGCAAAACTCTTCATTGCAAAACTCATCGTCATCGCGAGACTCTTCATCGGGAAACCTCGCGGCGGGCGCGAATGCGGAACGTTTCGCCGGTGGCGTTGCGCGCCGGCGGCGACGCAAACTCCGAGCCTTTTAAAACCGAGGTGCCGTCGATCACCTGCAACAGCGGGGCCGCCTGCTGCGTTTCGCCCGCGACCGTAACTTGATTCCGGGTGATTTCGAGAAGATTGGCCCAGGTGGGCGGCGCCAGCGCCCGCGTCAGTTCGTTGAGCACGTCGAGATCGGCCTTGGAGCGGCCGCGAACCTGATCGAGCAGCAGAATGCGCCTGCGGTCCGTATCGATTTGCTTGTCGATCGCAGCCGAGCGGTTGGCAGCGGGCGTGACGCGCACGATTTCGGCGTCTAACGAACGCACGTAGCGTCCGCTTTCGTAATCGGGAAACGCGGCCCAGGCCGTAGCCAGCATCAGCACGATCAGGCTGAGCGTTCCCACGGGAATCCACATGACGCGCGAACTGGTGCGGCGTTGCTCGGGCGGCAATATATTGAGCTGCAACGCCAGCAGCGGGCACGCCGAACTCAGCGCCGCGGCATAGGCGAGCGCAGGTTCTGCGCCCAAGACATCGCGCAACGGGTGCAGCGGAACGCTGTCGTCCAGTCGCAGATCTGACGCCGCCATGGCACCCGCGCGCTCCGGCACGACGTCGAATAAGGCGGAAAATATGGGACGCGCCGCGCTTTCGCCGTAAATCTCGACGCCGGCCAAGGTTTCTTCGTACGCCAGTACGCTCGATGGCCCGACGCCGAACAGGTGCCGCGCGGAATGGATAGCCGCCGCCGAACAGGTGAACGAACCCACCTGGATGCCAGCCTCGGCGAATAGATTCGTGAAGCGCTCGATTACGGAACGGCGCGTGATGGTGATCAGTACGGAAGCGGTGCCGGGTATGCGGGCCCAACTGGAGACGGCCTCGATATCCGGATACGGATGCATGCCTTCGAGCTGAAATTCGATGGCCGAAGCCAAGTCCTTATCGCCGACGCCGGGAAGCGCGACTTGCCGCACGGTGATTTCGCGGCGCGGCAGCAGGACAGTAGCGGGAATATGACTCAAGCCCAGGCGGCGCGTGAACCGCGCATAGTCCATGCCCCAGGTAGCCGCGGCGTGATGCTGCGCGTCGTCAATGGTAAGTGTCTCGATGAGCCGCGCGCCGCCGGGACGAACGCGCGCCGCGACAATGCGCAAGGACTCGGCACCCGGCTGCCCTACGATTTCGATTCCGATGCCGCTGCCGATGGCGAACCATTTGCGAAGTTCGACAGGAATCGTCACGGCTGCTCTCCGGTAGTTCCTGTGCCATCAGCGCCGCCGGGCAGTAGCAGCGGCAAATAACCGCTCCCGGGCGCGGGACTGGCATCGGCCGGAGGAACGATGTCCTCTGACCAGGCGTCCTCATACCAGCGCAGGATCACGGCCGGCATCGCCGACTGGCGCGCATCCATAATTTTCACGGTGGCCGCCGCCGTGCGCACCACATCGGAGAACATGCCGTCGGCACGCCGCAACCGCGCCGTGGCCCGGAAGGTGAAAATGCTGCGTCCGCCGCCGACGGTCAGCCGCGGTACAAAGGGCGTCACTTTGAGAATGTCGGCCTGGGTGTGGAAAGGAGTCTTCTCGCGCTGCAAAACGATATTGGCAACGTCGCTGGTGGAGACGCCAATGGCTTCCATCAGGGCGGGGCTCACTGTATTCACGTCGAAGGCGCCCTGGGAGCCCCACGGCGAAAGGCAATCGCGCAGACCGCCGCGCGCGTACAGGCGGCCGTCGGAATCGGCTGCGTAGTTGCCATAAAAATATGCAGGGGTCATGCCACGCACCAGGAGCAGTTCCTCGATCTCCTGAAAAGACGCGTGCCGGGACCGGAAAGTCGGACTGATGCTGAAATAATATTGATCGAAGGCGCCCGCGCCGTCGCCCGGCCCGCGCCAGTCCACAATCCCGTCGGCGATCAAGTGAGAGCGCGCCTCATCGCCCGTAACCGCAAGAACAACACGGTATAAATCGTCGGGCGAGGCGGTGTTGATGTTCAGCTTGGCGGACTCGGGAATCACTTCCACCACAGCCGCGCCGCTCGGGAAGGTGAGGTTTATACGCGGCTGATTGCGCTCCCAATATTTAGCGGAGCCATCCCGATTGCGATAGGCCGGTCCCCAGGACACCCACTGGATGCCGCGCTCTACCGCGCCCATCGCAAGGTAGGAAGCGCGGAGACCATCGGAGTCTGTGGAAACGCGATCGGTTTCCGATCGGACGGTGGTCGCGACCGAGATCCCGATAGCGGCCAAAGCGGCCGAAAGCCACAGCACGGCGAGCAGCGCGCTGCCGCGGCGGCCGCGGGCTGTGCGAAAATTCGGCGATGAACGGCGGGACTAATCTAGATACCCTCGGAAAATATCGCGATCCACGTGTAAAGGCGCAATCACGCTTACAGTAGGGATGCCGCCACCGGCCGCGAGACGCGGCTTCATCTCCACTTGGATCGCCGCAGGCAGCGTGTTGCCGTTGTTGCGTGTGTTTTCTACAGTCCACTCGGGAAGCCATTCGCCGGGCTTATCGCTCAAAGGATTGCGCGGCGGCTTGTAGGAGAAGCGGCATTCCACGAGGTCGTCAGCCAGGACGAAGGGCGGCGATGGTCTCCCCGCTTCGCCACCGGACCCGCAAAAGGCCGCCATGCTGCCGGGGCCCGTGTAAGGCGTCTCGACCACTACCAGCTGAAGGCCGCCGGAGGGCGAACGCCCCAGGTGGAAATCGAGAATTTGCGGATAGCCGCGCGCTCCTTCGGCGATGGAATAGCTGGAAACGATGCGCAGCGATTCGGACGTGCCCACCAGAAACGGCGTCTGATAGCCGCCGCACATGTTCGTGATGGGCATGGTCCCGCCCAATTCACGCGAGAGAATCTGATTGCGGCTGAGCTGCTCGCGATTGGCGCGCAGCCGGTCGCTGGTTTTTTCGTAAACCGTAACGCTGGTGCGCAGCGCGAACAACATGCCGACGGTGATCACCGCGGTGATCGACACGGCGACCATCAACTCTATGAGCGTGACGCCGCGATCGCGTCGCCGGGCGGAGATGGGGCGCGTGGCTCGAGATCGTGCGGGGCTTCGTCTCCCCGTACTTAGTGTCACGGTGCTTCGTGTCACGGGACTTCGTCTCCCTGGCGCATGATATTCCGGCGGAAACCTTCGAGGCTGAGACTGTGCCGCGCTTCACCCTGCATCCACCAAACTTCCAGCTCGATACGATCCACGCCCCAGCCGCCGGTTCCCTGCAGCTTTTCGAAGGGGGCGACGCGCGCCTGCCAACCCATCTTTGTCTCGCCGGCGATCGAAGGATCGAAGACCCCTTCGAGCGGCTGGTTGCGGGGCGCGTCGCGATCGGCGAGCAGCTCGTCCATTTTTTCTTTAGCCGCGACGGCGGCGCGATCGTATTCGGTCAACCGCGCCGCGTTGCGAGCCGCTCCGGAAAGTCCAGCCAAAATACCGGCGACGGCAATGCCCATGACCAAAGCCGCCACCATCACTTCCAGGAGCGTGAAGCCGGCCTGCGCGGATTTCGCGGCACGAGCGATGCGCATCAGCGGTCCCCGCCACTCAAGGATTTCACGGCGCTGCCGGCAGGCGCGGCGGATGCGTCTGCGCCAGCATTCAGGATTTCGTTGCGCGGCATTCCCGTCAAAGGATCCACGGTCACGGTGCGCTTGCGGCCGTTGTCGGCCGAGATTTCGACGCCGATGCGCGGCATGGTGCCGCCGGGATACAGGAGAAAACGGCGCGGCTCATCCGGATTCACTTCGGCGGCGGGCAGAACCGCCATGATGCGATAACCGTCCGGCATCGTCCAGCGCCGCGCGAAGCTCCAGATCCGGCGAGACGCGCGATCAGAACGTTGTCTTTGGGAGCGATCCACACTTCGATCACCTGCTGGCGGCGGCCGAGCGCGATCGATGGCGGTGTTGAGAAAGCTCACTACCTTATCCGACACCTGAGCGCAGACGCAGGGATTCGACGCCCGAGGCCGCGCGGGGAAGCGATGCCGGCCACCAGCGCGATCAGCGTCAGCACGATCAGCAGCTCGATGAGCGTGACGCCGCGTTGCGCGCGGCTAGGGAGCGTGACTCCTCGCTCGGTGACGCGTGGAGGAGGTTGGCTACTTGTTGCTCCAGCTGACGATGTCGGCATTGTTCCCTTCTCCGCCGGGCTGGCCGTCGGCGCCGAGCGAAACGATGTCCGGCTCGTCGCCGTGCTCGCCGGGAAATTTGTATAGATAGGGGATGGCCCCAGGGATCGATCGGAACATCCTGCGGCAGATACGGACCGGCCCACTGGTCGACGTCGTCCGGCTTCACGCGCAGCGCCTGCAGGCCCTGTTCGGTGGTGGGGAACGTTCCGGTATCGAGCTTGTAGGCGCCCAGCGCCGTCATGAAGGAATTGATCTGCGCGCGCGCGGCGTGCGCTTGGCCTTGTCGGCCTTGCCGAACAGCTTGGGACCCACCAGCGCCGCGAACAGCGCGATGATGGTCACCACCACCAGCATTTCAATCAGCGTGATACCGCTTGGAGCTCGTGCGATCGGCCGTTTCTTCGCGTTGTCCATGCTGATTTCCATCTCATGACTGTATTCTGTTCATATCACACCGCCACATCGTTGATGCTCGTGATGGCCAGCATCAGGCTCAAGATCAAGCGTCCCACCATCAGACCCATCACCAGAATGATCAGCGGCTCAAACAGCGACGTGAAGCGCCGGATGGCGCGTGCGCGTTTCGCTTCGTAAATGTCGGCCATGCGGTTGAACATGGCGTCCAGGTGGCCGGTCTCTTCGCCCACGCTCAGCAGATGCCCGGCCAGCGGCGGAAATTCGCCGGCTTTGCGCCAGCGGCCCGGCGATGCCTTCGCCGCGCTTCACGCCTTGCGCGACCTGCTCCGAGCGTTCCCGCGATGCGGCGGTTGTTCAAAATGCCGCGCGAGATGCCGATGCGATTGCACCAGCGGCACGCTGGCGGCGACCAGCGTCCCCATGGCGCGCGCGAAACGCGCGGTCTCGGCCTTGCGCAGCGCGTCGCCCAGCACGCGGCATCCGCAGGCGGAAGGTAGTCCCACCACATGCGGCCGGCCGGCAGTGCGGATGTAGGCGATCAGGATCAGAAGCGCCGCCGCCAGATCACGATCGCCGCCGGCAGCCAGTACGCCTGCAGCATGTTGCGGCTGACTTCGAGCAGGATCAGCGTGGGCGTGGGGATCTTCATGCGCGGATCGGAAAAGATTTGCGCGAAGCGCGGCACCACGAAATTCAGCAGCACGAATGATCGATGCCAGGCCGACCAGCGGTCAGCAGGCCGGGATAGATCAGCGAGCTGACGATGTAGCCGCGCAGGTCGTCGCGCGTGCGCTCGAACTCGGCCAGCCGCTCGAAAATCTGGGCCAGCGATCCGGAGGCTTCGCCCGCGCGCACCATGTTGACGTAGAGCTCCGGAGAAATACGTCGGGATGCGCGGCCAGACTGTCGGCCAGCGATTTGCCGCCCTTGAGCATGCGCAGGACATCCAGCACCAGCGCGCGGAAATTCGCGCGTTCGGTCAGTTCCGCGGTGATCGACAGCGCGCGGTCGAGCGGCACGCCGGCGTTGAGCAGCGTCGCCAGTTCCTGCGTGAAGAACAGCACGTCCTTGCGGCTGGCCGCGCTGAACGACGGGAGCTTGAGCTCGAAGCCGCCGCTCTTCTGTTCCAGGCCGACGTAGACCGGAATCAGGCCCTGGCGCTGCAGTTCGCTGGCGACCATGCTTGTCGGTTCTCGGCGGTAAGCGTGCCGGTGCGGAGCTTGCCGTCGGAGGCCACTGCGCGAAAAAAGTAAGCCGTCGCCATCTAGAATTCCTGCGTCACGCGCATCACTTCTTCCGGCCGTGGTCATGCCGCGGCGCACTTTGTCCCAGCCGTCCTCGCGCAGATTGCGCATGCCGTTGCGGCGGGCGATCGCGGTGATCTTGCCGGCGTCCTCATTGCGCATGATGACGCCGCGCAGCTCTTCGTTCAGCTCCATCAGCTCGAAGATGCCGACGCGGCCGCGATAGCCGGTGCCGAAACACGCTCGCATCCGGCGCCGCGAAAGACGTCGATGCGTCTCGCCGTCGGGCGTCATGCGCCGTGCCGCGCGGGATCGCTTGCACTCGGCGCAGATCACGCGCACCAGGCGCTGCGCCAGCACCGCCACCAGCGACGACGTGATCAGATAATTCTCCACGCCCATGTCGGTCAGGCGCGTGATGGCGCTGGGCGCGTCGTTGGTGTGCAGCGTCGAATACACGAAGTGGCCGGTGAGCGCGGAGCGGATGGCGATATCGGCGGTCTCGCGGTCGCGGATTTCGCCCACCATGATGACGTCCGGATCCTGGCGCACGATGTGGCGCAGCCCGGCGGCGAAGGTCAGCCCGATCTGCGGATTCACGTGGATCTGGTTGATCCCGTCCATCTGATATTCGACCGGGTCTTCGATGGTGATGATCTTCTTGTCGGTCTGGTTGATGCGCTTGAGCGCGGAATAGAGCGTGGTCGATTTGCCGCTGCCGGTGGGCCCGGTGACCAGAAAAATGCCGTGCGGCAGCGACGTGTAATATTCCATGCGCGACAGCATGTGATCGTCGAAGCCCAGGCGCTCGCAGATCGTAGAAATCGCCGGCCGAGCGATCGAGCAGGCGCATCACGACGCTTTCGCCGTAGAGCGTGGGCAGCGTGGAAACGCGCAAGTCCACTTCGCGGCCCAGCGTCTTGATCTTGATGCGGCCGTCCTGCGGCAGGCGGCGCTCGGCGATATTCAGGCTGCGCCATCAGCTTGACGCGCGAAATAATCGCGGCCTTCAACTCGCGCGGCGGCGGGTCCTGATTCACCAGCACGCCGTCGATGCGGTAGCGGATGCGGAATTCTTTTTCGAACGGCTCGATGTGAATGTCGCTGGCGCGCTTTTCGACGGCCTGCGCGATCATGGCGTTCACCAGGCGGATGACCGGCGCCTCGCTCGCCATGTCGCGAAGGTGTTCCAGATCTTCGTCGGCTTCGCCCGCCGGCGACGGCCGAGCTCGGTTTCGTTCTTCTGCGGTCTGGCCGTAGTAGCGGTCGATCGCGTCGAGGATTTCCTGCTCCGGCGCGAGCCCCGGCTGACCGTCAGCCGGTGCAGGACGGCCGACCGTCGAGCGCGTCTCGAAATCCAGCGGATCGGCCATGGCCAGCGTGACCGTGTGATCGTGCAGCGCCACGGGAAGGCAGCGGAACTGGCGCAGGAATCGGGCGAGAGCGTTTCGGTCTCGGGCGAGACCGCGGGCGGGCCCTCGATGCGTCAGCAGCGGAACCTGCAACTGCTCGGACAGCGCCGCCAGCACGTCGCGCATGGCGATGAAGCCCAGGTCGACCAGGATCTTGCCCAGCTTCTCGCCGCGCTCTTGCTGCAGTTCGAGCGCGCGGTCGAGATCCTCCGCGGTGATCAGCTTCCGCTGGATCAGGATCTCGCCAAGCGCATGAATGTTTCGAGGGCGGCACGGCCGTGGTAGTTCTCCGTGGGCCGAATCACGGCATTCAAGGCGTTAGGGTTGTTGCGCTTCTCAAGAAGTTCTTTCTTGGTAGCCTGCATCATGATCTGCGGCGGAACGCCCGTGAGATCTTCCCAGGGAAATGCGAGAGGAATGCCAACAACACGATCTGTTCGTCGGGCGGCATCGGCATTCGAGCGACGCCGCGGTATCGGCCAGCGCCTTCCATGGCCTTCTTGAGCTCCGGAATGCGCGCGATCTTCTTCTGCCGGTGCTGCTGCGATATCTTCCTTGGTCATGGCCCGCCGGACATCATGATCGCGGCAGGAGCCGCCACCAGATTCACTTCCGCCGTGAACACCGCGCCGTAGCCTTCTAAATAAACGCCGCGCGTGGGACCCAGCAGGACGAACGGATTGTCGCTCCATAGACGCAGCGAAGCGGTTATCGAGACTCTTTTCCTGATCGATCAGCATGGACCGCGTCACACGCGGCACGGCGTCGGCCGGCGTTCCGCTGGATCGCTCACGGGCGCAACGCAACGGCGGCAACCGTCACAAGGAGGAGGAAAGTTCGACAAAAGAATTTGTCTTCGTAAAAAATGCTGAAAAGAATCTTCATGTTAGCGGACTCCCGCACCGGTGTTCATGGCGTAAATATGCGTGACTTGTTTGTTGAGGATATCAGCGGCTTCGGAATAGTGCTGCTCCGCCGCGGTCAAAAGCTGCGCGGTTCGCTGATCGTCGCGCTTTTCGGTATCGGCAACGGCCTTGGTCACGGCTGTGTTCGACGGCGCTGTTCATCTGCGCCGCGAACTTTTGCTGAACGGTTCGCCGCTACGCGAGCCTCAATCGCAGCCGCATCCGCGCGCGTTCACCAGCTTGCGCGGGCCGCATGAAAGCCGTGCACCAGAATCGCCGCCGCCACTACGGCTCCGGCAGCGAAGGAAGGCCGCAGGAACATCTGCCACCAGCGCGGCTCAAACACTTTGTCGGAGACGAACGCGATGCGGCGCGGCACTTCTTCCTCGCGCAACGTCGCCATCGCGTCCAGCGTCACGCGCAGCGCCGGCCAGTTCGTCCTGGCAATCGCCGCACGCCGCAACGTGCATCTCCGCTTCGCGGCCGCGCGTCGGCATCCATCTCACCCAGCACGTATGCTTTCCAATCGGGCTCTTCAACCGGTCGCATCTTCCATCTTGCAACTCATAGTTCGCCTCGTACTCCTTGTTTCCTTAAGACCGCCGGAGCCAGCGTGGTCTTCAGAAGATCGAGCGCGGTGTACAAGCCGCGATTTCACGGTAGAGACCGGGATTTCCAGAATCTCCGCCATTTCCTCGAACTTGAACCCCTGATAGACCTTCAACAGGACCGCTTCGCGTTGATCTTCACTCAGCAGCTTGAGCGCGCTCTCGACCGCCAGCGACAGCTCGATCGGCAACATGCCGCCCGCCCAAATCCGCGCGGACGCGGCTCGTCGGCCAGCTCGGCTCTCCGGCTTGCGCCGCCGCAGCAACGAAAACGCCTCGTTGTGCGCGATCCGGAACAGCCACGCCGAGAAACGCGCCGGATCGTCGAGTTTCGGCAGGTTCTGATACGCTTTCAAAAAAGTTTCCTGGCTGACATCCAGCGCGTCTTCGCGATTCGACACCAGCCGCAACAGATAGTTGAAGACGCGCTTCTCCCACCGGGACACGAGGAGGTTATAGGCCTCGACGTCCCCTTGCCGCGCTTTGGCGATCAGGTCGCGATCTTCGACTTCGCGAAAGATCAACGGTTGCTCCGTTCATAAAGACGCATGGCTTAGCAAAAAAGTCGGACGCGGCTTGGGAAAGAACACCTTAATTATGACTCCCGCTCGCTACTTGGGGTTCTGGCTTGGGATACTGGAAGACTCGCGCCCGATGAATTATCCCGACTCCGTCCGCTTCCTCTACGCTCTCGGCAACGAGATGAAATCGGCCAAATTCGGCCTGGAGCGGATTCAGGCGGTGCTGGCCGCGCTGGACCATCCTGAGGCCGCGTTCCGGGTAGTTCACGTCGCCGGAACTAACGGAAAAGGCTCCACTTGCGCGATGATCGACGCGGGATTGCAGGCCGCTGGAATCCGCACCGGCTTGTTCACGTCGCCACATCTGGTGGAACCCACCGAACGCATCCGGATCGACGGAATTCCAGTGAGCGAGGCCGACTTCAGCCGCGCGTTTGACACTGTTCATAACGCGGCGGAGTCGCTGGACCTGGATTGCCATCCGACCTATTTCGAAACCGTCACGGCGATGGGATTTTTGCTTTTTCGCGAAAAAGGCATCCAGACGGCGGTGGTGGAGGTGGGCTTGGGCGGGCGGCTCGATGCGACGAATGTAGTGAACCCGGCGCTCACCGTAATCACGTCGATCGATTTCGATCACGAGGCTTACCTCGGCAATACGGTTGAGGCGATTGCCGGTGAGAAGGCGGGCATCTTGAAGCCGGGAGCGCCAGCCGTGTTCTCGAGGCAACGGCCCGAGGCCGCCGCCGTGTTGGAGGCCCGCGCCAAAGAGCTGGGGATCGCGGTTCGCCGGGCCGCCGACGTAACCGTTAGCGATCTGGACGTCAACGCGCGGGGAAGCCGATTCATTATTGATGGCCTGGGGAGCGTCACGTGTCCCTTGGCGGGCGAGCACCAGATAGATAACGCGGTCGCCGCCGCGCTTACGCTGAACACGCTGGGAGTTTCACCAGATGGCATCGCCGACGCTCGCTGGCCCGGACGTTTGGAGCACATTTCGCCGAATCCCGATGTGATTCTGGATGGTGCGCACAATCCTGCGGGAGCGCGGGCGTTGGTGCGATATTTGGAGCGTTTTTATTCGGACCGTAAGCTCTGGATCGTGTACGGCGCGATGCGCGACAAATCTATCGAAGAAATCGCGGGCATTCTTTTCCCCTTGGCCGACGAGTTGATCTTCACGGCTCCGCAGGCCGCCAGGGCTTTGCGACCGGAAGCGCTGGTGGAACTCGCTGGACGCGGACGCGCGGCAGCCGATATCCAAGCCGCGCTCCAGTTGGTGCAAGCCGAGGCCTCGGCCGAGGACGTGATTGTCATCACGGGATCGCTGTTTCTGGTGGGAGAGGCGCGCGCAGCCTCTTACAATAGAAACTCATGGCCCTTTACCAGCGGTTGGTAGACGCGCACGAAAAGCGGCTCGGGACAAGCTGCGGACGCAACTAAAACGACGCGAAACAATGAGCCAAGAAAATACGCAATCGGGTGTATTTGCGCGCATCTGGAGCCTGGCGGTAATTGTTCCGCTGATTGCTCTTTCCACAATCCTGTGCGGCTGCGTAAGCATCGCCATATCTTTTTTCGACCCGGCAGGCAACAAAACGCTGGGCGCCGCGCGCTATTGGGCTCGCACGCTGCTGTGGTTCACGCGCGTGCGCGTCAAGGTTGAGGGGTTGGAGAAAATTGATGCGCACGGCCACTACGTCTTTTGCGGAAATCATCTCAGTTACATGGATACGCCGGTGGTGCTGGCGCATATCCCGGTGCAGTTCCGATTTCTGGCCAAGGACGGCCTGTTCCGGATTCCCTTTCTGGGCACGCATCTGACGCAGGCAGGCCACGTGCCGGTGCCGCGCGACGACCCGCGAGCGGCGGTAAAAATAATGACGCACGCCGCGGACCTGCTGCGCAGCCGCGCGATTTCGCTGTTGATTTTTCCTGAGGGCGGGCGTTCGACGGACGGCAACCTGCAACCGTTCAAGGAAGGCGCCGCCTATATTGCGATCAAAGCGCAGGTGCCTCTCGTGCCGATCGCGATCATAGGAACGCGCGCAGTGCTTCCGATGCATGGCAAAGTTTTTCGGAGCGGCACGGTTCGGTCTGCGGATCGGCGATCCGATTTCCACCCAGGGAATGATTCTGAAGGATCGTGAACGGCTGACGAACGAGGCTCGCGAACGCGTGGCGGAGATGCTGGAAAACTGAACCTCTAAAAACGGTTGAGCTTTAGCGGCGGCGGCGTTCTTCTACTCCGGATAGGCCGCCCCAGCAGCAGTACGTCCGCGGGTCGACGCGCGAACAGGCCACAAGTCACGATGCCTGCGATTTGATCGAGCTCGGTTTCAAGGTCAACCGGATTCGAGATTCGCAGGTCGTGAACATCGAGAATCACGTTGCCGTTGTCGGTCGTGAATCCTTCGCGAATCACGGCTCTACCGCCGCGCGGCGCCAGTTGCCGCGCGACGTACGCGGCCGCCATGGGAATCACTTCGATCGGCAAGGGACATCTGCCCAACTTTTCGACCAGCTTCGATTCATCCGCGATGCACACGAACGTATCCGATAGTGCGGCGACAATTTTTTCACGTGTCAGCGCGCCGCCGCCGCCCTTGATCATTTGGAATTGCGCGTTGATCTCGTCGGCACCGTCGATATAGACGGGAAGCTTTTTCACGGAATTCGCGTCGCACACCGCGATTCCCGATTTGCGCAACGAAGCCGCGCTCGCTTCCGAGCTGGCCACCGCTCCCGCGAGGCGCTTGCCGCTCCTCGCGAGTGCCGCGATGAAATACGCCACAGTAGTACCCGTGCCCACGCCAATCACTGCGCCGTCGGGAACAAAGGCCAAGGCGGCTTCGGCGGCGGTTTGCTTTAGGCGCTCCGTGTCGATCGGCATGGCAAGGGTTCAATTACTGTCCGCGTGCGTTCCGCGCCTGCGCCGTTTCAGCCAGAAACCCACGGCGAGAACCAGAATAACGCCCGCGGCTTCCGCCGAATACCGCAGGGCGGCGCTGGGCGCGAGCGTTTGCACGGTAAAGGCGTCCGTCATGATCATCTGCCCGGCCACGCGCCCCAGCAAAGCGGCCCCGATATAGATGATCGCGGGATAGTTATCCATCATCTTCGCGATTAGGCCGCTGGCGAAGATCACCATGGGAATGCTGACGCTCAAGCCAAAGATCAAAAGGTAGATGTTGCCCTGAGCTATACCGGCAATGGCGAGCACATTGTCCGTGGACATTGTGACATCGGCCATGACGATAAACCACATGGCCTTCCAGAACCCTGAGACGTTGGCGCAGGAAGCCTCCAGCGGCGGTTCCTCGCGGAAGAGGCCCACGGCGATCCATAGAATCGCGAGGCCGCCGATGAGCTGAAGAAATTTGACGTGCAGCAGACTGCGTGGCAAAGTACGCCGCGGCCACCAGCGCGATTACCGCACACGCGGCCCCGGCGATCATGGCGCGACGCCTTTGCACGGGCGGGAGCGACCGGGCGGCGGACGCGATGACAACGGCGTTATCTCCGCTCAAAGTCATATCGACCACGGCGATAGAGAGAACGTTTGCGACGAATTGCCAATGCAGAATTTGGTCGAGCGGCTGCAACAGTCAATTCTAACTTTTCAAGCGGCATCGGCGGGCGGGGGACGCCTGAAGGCGCGTGCGGTTAACATCCAGGGTGATTGGAAACACGACGCGCCTAGAGGGAGTATTTAGTGAGCGAAGCTCTTTTCCGTTACCTGCGGTCCGCCGAGATTGTGTGAGATGGCAGCCGATACGAACGCCGGTGCACGCGATTACCTTGCTGCATAAACGATGTAGCCATAGCAGTCTTTCTGCTATGGATTCGCGCCGCTTCTCAGTAGAATGAGGCCGAGGACAGGAGAATTTCCGTGACAGTGGATTCAGACAACGGGCTCGTGAACGTTCCGAGCAATCATTCTGTAGAACAGACTGTCCAAAACGTGGAGCGAATCCTGCAGGCGAAGGGCGTCAAGCTATTCGCGCTGATCGACCATAGCGGCGAGGCCGCGAGCGCTGGCATGGAGATGCGTCCCACTAAACTCCTGGTGTTCGGCAATCCGAAGGCGGGCACGCCACTGATGCTCGCCGCGCCTAGCATTGCCATCGACCTGCCGCTCAAATTTCTGATTTGGGAGGATCGCGACGCACATGTCTGGATCACGTACAACAGCCCGGGGTATTTAGAAGCTCGCCACGGTTTCCCGTCTGCATTGCTGCCAAACATCGCCGTGGTGGAGGCAATGGCAAGGGCAGCGGCTGCGTAGAGCGACGGGCGTTGTCTTCGGGTGATCGCCCGACCGAGGCATGTTGAAATAGGAGTAGCGTAGCGGAGGAATTATGCGGTGGACACCCGGCGGCGATAGCGAAGATTTAGAGGACCGGCGATCCGAAGGCGGCGGAGGCGGCGGGTTCAACATTGGCGGATTCGGAGCGCCGCACATCGGCATCGGCGGGCTGCTGCTGCTCGGCGTACTGAGCTTAGTTTTTAAGACTGACTTGCTCAGCCCGTTCCTCGGCACGTCGGGAGGCGGTGCCCCGACGCACGCTGTTTCCAGCCCTGCGAACGATCAGGCGGAGGAGCCGCAGGTGAAGTTCGTGTCCTTCGTGCTCGATGACGCGCAGAAGACCTGGGAGCAGATCATGGCACAGAACGGCAAACAGTACCGCCACGCCAAGCTGGTCCTGTTCCGCGACGAAACGAACTCAGGCTGCGGCGACGCGCAGGCCGCCAGCGGTCCTTTTTATTGTCCGGACGATGAAAAGGTTTATCTTGACCTGGCGTTCTTCGACGAGCTGAGCCAGCGCTTCGGCGCTCCCGGCGATTTCGCGCGCGCGTATGTGATCGCGCACGAACTGGGGCATCATGTCCAGAAGCTGCTGGGGATCGAAGGGCAGGTGCAGAGGCTGCAGAACGCCCATCCCGATCAGCAGAATCCGCTTTCGGTGCGCTTGGAACTGCAGGCGGATTGCTTCGCGGGCGTGTGGGGATATTCGGCGGCGCAGCGGGGCATCGTGGAAAAAGGCGACGCGGAAGCCGCGCTGATGGCCGCATCGGCCGTGGGCGACGATCATTTGCAAAAGCTGGCCGGGCGCCGCGTCTCGCCCGAGACGTTCACGCACGGGTCGTCGGCCCAGCGCATGATGTGGTTCAACCAAGGGTTTACCAGCGGCCAGTTGGGCGCGTGCAACACGTTCGACGGACAGTAACGTGAACGGTAACAGCGCGCCGATCACCGGCTAAAATCAGCGCACGGTAAAAATCAAAATGTGCTGACGCGGCAGGTTTTCCAGTACCTGACTAAGCTTGAATCCGGCAGCTTCCACTTCGGTCCTGGCTTCCTGCACGGTCATCTCGTGTTTGCGTTGAATCGGCAGACTGGGATCTTCCTTCCGGTATTCCAGCAGAACCAGACGGCCGTCTGGTTTTAGCGCACGCTGGATGCCTTCCAGCATTTTTTGGGGCTGCGAAAATTCGTGATAGACGTCGATCAGCATGATCAGGTCGATCTGCGCCCGCGGCAGTTTGGGGTCAGTCTCGGTGCCGAGCACGGTCTCGATGTTCGACACGCCCGCCGCAGCGGCGTTACGATGCAAACGCGCCAGCATCTCAGGCTGAATCTCGTTGGCATAGACCTTTCCCGCCGGCCCGACGCGACGCGCCATTCTGATCGACGCGTAGCCTGTTCCCGCTCCGACGTCGGCCACCATTGAACCCTGCCGGATGCCGATCGCATCGAGCGCGCCGTCCAGATTCTCTTCCGCTTGCCGTCCGGGGCGCTCCAGCCAGTTCGCCCCGGCCACGCTCATGACGCCCGCGATCTCGCGTCCCGTCAGCGGGTGCCTTACCTGATAAACGGACAGAGAAACGGCGACCCAAAACAGCGCGATGCAAGCCAGCGAAACCAATGGCCACACGGCGCGCGAGGTGTGCCAAAAAGTTTGCCTTCGCCTCCAATTCCCGATACAGTGTGGAAGGATCATGAAATATCGCGCATGCTTGCGGGACGTGCCGTCGCCTACATTATGGCTGTTGCTGCCGGTGCTGGCCGCTTCCCTTCTGCTGGGCAGCTGCAGGCCGCAGAGCCAGCCCAAGAGCGTTTACCCGATGGGCGAGCGTGCGATCAACGGTCCCATCGTTTATAACGTGATTCAATCGGTCTGGAAAACGGACCTCGGCGATGCGCTGAACACGCGCACTCCGCAAAACCGGTTCCTGCTCATCACGCTTTCGGCCACAAACGGCGGCGGCCAGGACGTGGCGCTGCCGTTCTTTACGCTGGAAGGTCCGGGAGGCAAGGAAGTCAAGGAACTGGAAAACGGGGAAGGCGTGGAGGGCTGGTTCGGCCTGCTGCGCACGTTGAAGCCAGCGGAGACCCATCAGGGAGTTCTGCTGTTCGATGCGCCCCTGACGTCTTACCGTCTTCGTCTGACCGACGGAGGCGAGCCCGGTTCGGAGAAATACGTATGGGTCGAGATTCCGCTCCGCATCGATACCGATACCAGCATCACGGTTCCGGTGCCCGGCCAGAACTGAGGCCGCCGCGCATGGCGTTTCTACCGGCTCTCGTGATCGGCGCGGCGCTGGCGGGCCCGTGTTTCGGGGCGCTGGCGATTGACCGCGTAGACGTGCACCAGTTCGAGGACGGTCCTTTGCTGGAGGCGTCCCATGTTTTTCTTCCTGGCGAAACTGTTTACCTGAGCTGCCGTTTGACCGGTTATCAGGTGGCGGGATCCGCCGAGAGCGGGCGCAGTATCAAGCTCTCCTGGCGATTTCACGCCTCCGATGCCGCTGGAATGAACGTGGTGCCGGACGCGACGGGAGTGATCGAAGTGCCCATTTTTTCGCAGGACAAGGATTGGCGTCCAAAATTCGATCACGATTTTCTGATTCCCGCCTTCTTCGCAAGCCCCAGCGTTCGCATCGAACTGAGCGTTTTGGATGAAGTGGGCAAGTCCATGGCGAAAACCGGCGTGGAACTGAGCGTCCGCGGGCGCGAAATTGCTCCCAGCGACACGCTGGTTGCGCGGAATCTGCATTTCCAGCGCTCCGAAACGGATGCGTCGCCGCTCGAGCCGGCCGTCTATCACCCGGGCGAAACGTTGTGGGCGCGTTTCGATATCACAGGCTTCAAATACGGTCCGAAGAACCGCTATGCGGTGGACTATGGCCTGGCGATTTTGCGCGCAACGGGCGAAAAAGTGTTTGAGCAGCCCGCGGCCGCCGACGATACGAACGAGTCGTTCTATCCGCAACACTACGTCCCGGGCGCCATTAGCTTGAACCTGGATCCGATGGTGCCCGAAGGCGACTACATCCTGGCGATCACCATGCGCGATAAAGTGGGAGGCGAGTCGACCGAAGCCCGCGCGCCCTTCCGCATTGCGCGCTGACTGCGGACGGCTGACTTCGAACGATTTCGAACGATAAGGTAGCCAACAGCAACCACACACATGGAAACCCGTACACAACTGCCGGAGATCCGCCGTCGCCGGGGCGTCTCCGCGGCACAGTTGGCGCGCGCCGCGCACGTCAGCCGGCAGACGATTTACGCCATCGAAGCCGGAGACTATGTTCCGAACACGGCGCTGGCCCTCGCCCTGGCGCAGATTCTCGAAGTGCGCGTCGAAGATCTGTTCCAGTTGGAGGACGAGCCGCAAGCACCCGCCAGGCCCGTATCGGCCGAACTGCTCAGCACGAGCGAACCTTTGCGCAAAGGGCAACCGGTGCAACTGTGCGAGGTAGGCAAGCGGCTGATCGCCGTTCCCGCCGAGCCGCAGCCTGCCATGTTGCCTCTGGCCGACGGAGTGCTAGTGGAATCGGCCAAGCATTCCGGTCCGGCCAGCATTCGGGCGTTTCCGGCTGACGGATCGGAAGGCAAGCGCCTGCTGGTGGCCGGATGCGACCCGGGCATTGCGCTGCTGGCGCACCATCTTTCCCGAACGGCGGGCATCGAGCTGGTGGTGGCGTCGTCTTCCAGCCGCCAATCGCTCGACTGGTTGAAGGACGGCTTCGTGCACATCGCGGGCTCGCACCTGCGCGACGCTTCTACCGGCGACTACAATTTGGCCGCGGTGCGCAAACTTTTTCCGCGCGGCGGCGTGAAGGTGGTGACGTTCGCCATCTGGGAACAGGGGCTGGTGTTTGCGGCCGGCAATCCCAGGGGGATCGCATCGGTCGCGGATTTGGCAGGGCGTGATTCCACTTTGAAGCCAGGTTCGGGCCAACGCGCGGTCCGCATTGTGAATCGCGAAACAGGCGCGGGAAGCCGCGATCTGCTGGATTCCGAGCTGCGGCGCGTGGGCATCGCCGCCAAAGATGTTTTGGGATACGATCGCATCGCGCACGGACATCTGCCGGCGGCTCTGGCCGTCAGTCTGGGCGAAGCCGATTGCTGTATCGCCACGCGATCCGCCGCGCAGGCGTTTGGATTGGGATTCCTGCCTCTGGCGACAGAGCGCTACGACCTGGTGATCCGCCAGCCGTTTGTGAAGCTGCCCGCGGTAGAGGCGCTGCTTGACGGCTTGAATCGTTCGGCTATACGCCGGAGGCTGGAGATGTTGGCGGGCTACGACACCAGCCACACCGGAGAAGTGCGGGTGAGTTAGGTTCCCCTGGAACACGACCTGGGGAACGTACACACTGAAAACGCACAGTGCTGAATCCTCCCTGCTTCCGGCGGTAGGATGGAAGGTCTATGCCGCCGCCCGGCTCTTTCCACTACGAATTTGAAGTTTCGGACGATTCGCCGGAGGTTCCGGATTCCGGCGGCAAAATCACCACCGTCCGCTGCAGCGGCCACCTGGTGTACGAAACGCGAAGCCAGCTGGAGCAAATGTTGCGGAAGGCGCCGCTTCGTGGCCGAATTGTGATCGACCTCGGCGAGGTCAATTACGTCGATAGCTCGGGGCTGGGCGCTTTGATCCGCTTGAAATTGTCGGCCGAGAAAGGCGATGGCAGAAGCGTGCAATTCGTGAACATTGCACCAAGCCTGATGACGCTGCTCCGCATTTCTAATCTGGAAAGCTGGTTTATCGCATAGGCGGCGAATTCCGCCGCGCTCTAGGCCGCGCCGCGAATCATACGATGCGATCCGGTGTTGCCAACAGGCGATGCGAGTCTGCGTCACCACACCCGATGCGAGAATGAAGCGTGACGATCGCCTTTCTCGGATTAGGAAACATGGGCGCCGGAATGGCCGAGTGCCTTCTGCGCGCGAGCTATTCCGTGCGCGTGTGGAATCGCAGCGCCGAAAAAATGAATGCGCTGGTGAAGGCCGGAGCCTCTGGATGCGCATCGCCTGCCGACGCCGTGGCGGGAGCAGAGCTGGTGATCAGCAGCCTAATGGACGACGCCTCGCTCCGCGTCATCTTCAACCAGGACCTGTTGAAGAAAATGGCGCCGAACTCGATCCACGTCTGTACCACCACCATTTCGCCTGACTGCGCCGAGTGGCTCTTTGCCGAGCATCGTGCGCATGGAACGCGTTATGTTTCGGGGCCGGTCGTGGGGCGGCCGGATGCCGCTGCGCGCGGCGCCCTGCTCCAGTTTCTTTCCGGCGATGCGAGCGCGATTGAGGAAGCAGGGCCGGTTTGCAAGGCGTTCGCGCCGACGCAGTTGATCATACCGGGGCCCGCGGGCATCGCCAATAGCCAGAAACTATGCGTGAACTTTTTCGCGATCGCGCTGATTGAGGCCATGGCCGAATGCTATACGTTCGCCGAAAAAACCGGCGCGTCGCCCGCGATTATGGCGGAGTTTTTCGAGAACTCGCTGGCGCACCCGGGGTTAAAGAGCTATGCGCGCCGCCTGCTCAATCGCGATACGGAGGGCACCGGCGGGTTTTCCATGCGTGGCGGATTGAAGGACGTCAGGCTGATGCTGGAGGCCGCTCATCGCGTCGAATGCCCCTTGGATTTGGCGCAAGTGATCGAAAGCAAAATGGTCGAATGCATCGCACGCGGCCTGGACAACGCCGATTGGAGCGCCATCCAGGAAGCGACGCGCGCCCGTGGGCATCTCGATGCCAAATCCGGCGCGCTGTCATCGTCATAACCGACAAAATGAGTAAGCGCCGGGCCCCTTCAACAGGTGATGTCAGTGTGATTTTTGAGCCGCGCGGTCGATCGATTCCATGATCAGGCGTTCCGCTTGTGGCGCGCCCACCCATTTGCCGATACGCGTCCATTTGCCTGTTTCCAGGTCTTTGTAGTGGTGGAAGAAATGTGCGATCTGATCCAGCATAATTTTCGGCAATTCAAGATAGGATCCAATGTCGGTATAAAACGGATGCAGCCCGTCCACCGGAACGGCAATGATCTTTTCATCGAGCCCTGCCTGATCCTCCATCATTAGCGCTCCCACCGGACGGCATCGGATGACCGCGCCGGACACGACCGCGACGGGTGCGATCACCAGCACGTCGATCGGATCGCCATCTTCGGAGAGCGTTTGCGGTATGAAGCCATAGTTGCCGGGATAGAACATAGCGGTGTGCAGAAACCGGTCGACAAACATCGCCCCCGATGTTTTGTCCAGCTCGTATTTCACCGGCGTGCCGCCTACAGGTATTTCGATAATTGCATGCAAGTCAGAAGGGGGATTTCTTCCCGCAGTAATTTTTGTAACGTCCATGGGTATTCCTATTTAATCGTCCCAGGATTTGCCGGCCACTACATTCTGCCTTGCAGTCGGCCCATGCTACACTGAAAGACGCAGTTTCCCCTAGGAGTTCCCGTGGATCGCGCTACCCGCAAAGAATTGAAAGGCGACAAGTTCGCCGAGGAAGTCTTCGATATTTTCGATTGGGCTTCCGAGCATAAAGCCGAGGTCATCCGTTACGGCGCCATCATTTTGGTGGTTGTCGCAATCGGCGTTGGTTACTTCTTCTACAACCGCTCCCAGGCGGACGCGCGCGAGCAGGCTTTATCGGATGCGCTGCGGACTGAGGACGGCGTGGTAGGCGGCGATGCGGCCCAGCAACCCGCGGTGCTGCATTATGCGACGCAGGATGAGAAGGACAAGGCCGTGATCAAGGCCTACAACGACGTCGCGAGCAAGTATTCCGGCAGCACGGAAGGTTCTATCGCCGCCATCGCGCTGGCCAACGTCGCGGCCAACAAAGGCGACATGGCGGAAGCGGAAAAGCGCTACCGGGACGTAGCGGATCACGGCCCGAAGGTCTACGCCAGCATGGCCCGCTTGGCGCTGGCGCGCGTCCTGGTCTCCGAAAACAAGACGGCCGAGGCGGAAAAAATTCTGAAAGACCTGCAGAATGATCCCACCATGACGGTGTCGAAGGACACGGCGACGCTCGCCCTGGCGCAGGCCATGGCCAAGAGCGATCCGGCAGGGGCGCTCAAGATACTCGATCCACTGCGGACGTCGCCGCACCAGGCCGTGAGCCGCGTGGCCGTTACCGAATACGGGCAGATCGATCAAACCATCGCAGCGAACAAGAAGTAGCCTGGTCGGTGTCGACGCCTTCGCTCGTCCATCTCCGCTTTCCGCTTGAGCAAAGTCGCGGACGCCGATATCCTGAACTGCCGCATGCCTACCGGAATCCGTTCCAGCGGGATCGCGATCGCATCGTGCATTCGCGGGCTTTCCGGCGGCTGGAAAATAAATCGCAGGTATTCGCAGCAGGCCTCTCCGACCATTTCCGCAACCGCCTCACCCACACTATCGAAGTGACGCAGATCGCCCGCACCGTCGCGCGCGTGCTGGGCCTGGACGAAGACTTCACCGAAGTGCTGGCCCTGGCGCACGACATCGGCCACCCTCCATTCGCGCATGCGGGTGAAGTGAAGCTGGACGCGCTGATGCGGCCCTTCGGCGCACGCTTCGATCACAACCTTCACGCGCTGCGCATCGTGGAAACGTTCGAGAATCGCTACGCCCGATTTCCGGGACTGAACCTGACCTTCGAGGCGCGCGAAGGCATTGTCAAGCACTCGCGCGATTTCGAAAAGGGCGATTTTCCAGAATTGGACGAGTACCTGCCCGGCGTGCGACCGCCGCTCGAAGCGCAGTTGATCGATATGTGCGATGAAATCGCCTACGATACGGCGGACCTGGACGATGGTTATTACGCGGGCCTGGTGACTGTGGAGGACGTGAGCAGCGAGGTCGCAAAATTCGCCGAATTCTTCGACGACGTGACGGGCCATTTCCCGGGCGCGAGCGAACGGGTTCGCCTGTACGAAACGGTGCGCATGTTGATCAACTGGCTGACCACCGGCCTGGTGGAAGGAACCCTAGCCGCGGCCCACGGGCTCGCTTCCATGGAGGATGTGCGCAAGGCCCGGCCTAGGGTGGCGCGCTTCACGCCGGAAACGGCCGAAGTTGCCGCGACGTTGAAGGCTTTCCTGCGCTCACGGCTCTATTCATCCGGTAAGCTCGCCGCCAGCCGCGCAGCCGCGGCGGTCCGAATGGAAAAGCTATTTCACCTGTTGATGGAACATCCCGACTATCTCCCAGCCAATTACCTGGAAGAATCCGCCGGGCAGCCGGTGCACATGCAGGTCTGCGACTATATTGCCGGCATGACCGATGGATTCTTCGACTGGACCTGCCTGCAGCACCACATCTTATAGCGGGTGATCAAGAACTCGAATTTCCTGCCATGCTGACCCGCGACGGAACACGCCTCAGGAGGCACTCACTCACCGGGCAGGAGGACGACGGGCTATTTCCGCCCGGATGCACTCAGACACCACGCCCCACATCCTGGTGTACTTGTCGATCGGCATGAGTAAAGGATTCGGGTCGCCCGGTCTGCGGGTCTTGAATTTCGCAATCCGGGCCGGTGTGTCGTCGAATAATGCATGGTTTTGAATCTCGACGTCCACATTCATCTTCTTAGCTATTTCCAGGTAATGATCGATCGACCGTAGATATTGGTTCAATCCCTCGGTCGTTATACCCGCCTGGCCAAGGATGGTTCCACCGAAAAGGCCGGCCGTATGTGTGACGCCGTTTTCCTTTACGTTGAAGATGAACGCCACCGAACCCGGCGTGTGGCCCGGTATCTCCACGATGTGCACGGTTTCGCCTCCCAACGTAACGTCCTGGCCCTCTTTGAAAACCAGATCGCGATTGGGGCGGTTGTCATTCTCCTTGCCATTCGCCGGCGGATTCAGCGGATGGATCAGATCCCAATCGGCAGCGGTTGTTCCGACTCTGGTCCCGTAATGTTCCTGAAAATATTGCGCGCCGGCAAAGTGATCGCCGTGACCGTGCCCCAGAAGGATGTACTTCACTTTGGCGGGATCCAGGCCTAATTTCTGCATGTCCGCGATGATCGCCTGCGTCCTGCCTTCCTGCCCGGAGTCAAGCAGGATGATTCCATCGGGGGTCGTGATGGCCCAAACCGTCGTTACTTGAATGCCGCTGCTAGGGATCGCGTAAAGGTTGTCGAACACCTTGGTAGCTTCGACGGGAGCCTGGGGCGCATTGATATCGTTGACTGTGCAGAAGAAGGCCCAGGTTTTCATCAACACAGGGTCGTCACCGGCCAGTTTCTTTGCGGCGTCGATATGCGCGCTCGACTCTGCGTTATCAGGCAGATTTGACAGGTTGGAGCCTCCGCCCTTTTTGCCACGCCCGCCCTCCTGCCCGAAAGCATACGGCCAGGTACAGAGCATCAAACAAGTAATGACAAAAGCCCCGTTTTTCTTTGACATATTCTGTTTCTCCTTTTCGCCTTCAGCGTGCGGACTTCGTGAGAACGGCTGCCCGGTAGCTTGTCGCAATGCGGCAGCTAGAGAGTATATCTCAGCCGTGCGTCCAGGAATCGAGCGGACAAGTTGTTTTTCGCTAGGATGAACATGGACGCGCATCATATTTGGAGGTGATCGTGGACGAATCGAAGTTCGTGATTTTAGGCGGAGGAATGGTTGCCGGATACGCAGCCAAGAAACTGGTTGCACTGGGTCTGAAGCCGAAAGAGCTCGCCATCTTCTCGGCAGATACGTCCATCCCTTATGAACGGCCGCCGCTCTCGAAAGGATTTTTGGCGGGCAAGGACACCGAGGAATCCATACGAATCAATTCCCGCGATTTCTATCGCGATCACGGAATCGAAATCATGCTCGATGTTTACGTTTCCGGCATCGATCCGGTACAGAAGCGCCTGCTTCTTAAATCGGGCGGCCATTGTGGATTCGAAAAACTGATCGTCGCCACAGGTGCTCTGCCTCGAAAGCTGCAAATACCGGGGGCCGATCGGAGCGGTGTTTTCTATCTTCGCTCTCTCGGTGACTCGAAGAGCATCAAGGAATATGCAGCCGGGGCGAAGCAGGCCGCGGTGATCGGCGGCGGTTTTATAGGAATGGAAGTGGCGGCTGTGCTGGCGCAACGCGGCCTCGGCGTCACGATGATTCTGGCGGAGGATCGAATTGCGAAGCGAATTTTTTCGCCGCAGATGTCGGAATTCTTTGAGTCCTACTACACGGCGCGCAGCGTGAAGATTGTGAAGAATACGAGCGTCGTCGAACTGCGCGGCGACAAGGCCGTGACGGCCGCAGTTTTGAAGACAGGCGAAGAGATCGCGTGCGACATGGTGGTTGCCGGGATTGGAGTTCAGCCAGCGGTGGATGTAGTCGCCGCCAGCGGCATTGAAGTGGAGAACGGCATCCTCGTGAACGAGTATCTGGAAACGAGCCGCGCGGATATTTATGCGGCGGGCGACATTGCAAACTATCAGGACGTTTTGTTTGAAAAGCGCCGCCGCGTGGAGCATTGGGACAACGCGGTATCGCAGGCCGAATACTGCGCGCAAGCTTTGTTGGGCGAGAGAATTCCGTTCAAACACGTTCCATATTTCTTCTCCGATGTCTTCGATCTCTCCTATGAATATTGGGGCGATTCGGCTGACGCGGACGAGATTGTGCACCGGGGCGACCTGTCGAGCAGCAGCTTTAGCGTGTGGTGGCTGAAACAGAGGCGAGTGGTAGCTGCCTTCGTTCAAAATCGGCCCGATGAAGAGCGAACGCTGGCGCCCCAGTGGATCGAAGCCAGGAGATCCGCATCGGCCGCGAAGTTAGGGGACGCAGCAAACTCCATTTCCACGGCGCTGGATTCGTAAACGGCAGAGGCTGGCGATACGATTCGCCCGCTTTTAGGTTTCCCGGTAAAAAATCTCGCACCGTACCTATTTTTTGGCAAATTTTTCGCTATCGGCTGAGTTGCGTTTCGATGTTCCCCGACCGTAAGATGGGCGCGTGAGGGATTTTTGCGCGTCTTGGACCGCCGTTCCTTCATCCAACTACCCGGCACTCCGCGTATAGGAGGAGGAATGTCTTCTTTGGGCGCGCAATATGAGGCTGTCCGGTCAGTAACGCATTCGCTCGCGGCCGGCATGTCGGCCGAAGATCAGATGGTGCAATCGTGCGCCGAGGCCAGCCCCATGAAGTGGCATCAGGCCCATACCACCTGGTTTTTCGAGACCTTCGTTCTGCGTGCCTTCTTACCCGACTACAAACCTTTTAGCGAAAATTTTCGCTGGCTCTTCAACAGCTATTACAACGGGCTTGGCGAGCCCATTCCGGAAAAAAGCCTTCGCGCCTCTATGTCGCGCCCGTCGCTCGACCAGATTGTGGACTTTCGGTTGCATGTCGATCACGCGATGGAAAAACTGTTCGCCGGAAAACTTTCAGAAGAAGCAACGCGGCGGATCGTGTTGGGATTGCATCATGAGCAGCAGCACCAGGAACTGATGCTTACCGACATGAAGCACGCGCTGTTTTCGAATCCGCTGCGTCCTGCATACGAAGACACTCCGCTACTCGAAGCGGAGGACATTGCATCAGAAATCGCATGGCACAACGTCGAGGGCGGCCTGGTAGAAATCGGTTACCGGCCACACCCCTCAAATGCATTGGATTTTTGTTTTGACAACGAAACTCCCCGCCATAAAGTGTATTTGGAGCCCTTTCAAATCGCGAGCCGCGGTGTAACGTGTCGCGAGTATCTGGACTTCATCTCGGACAAAGCATATACGCGCCCCGATCTTTGGCTTTCCGAGGGCTGGGAGGCCGTGAAAAATCAGGACTGGCAGGCGCCTCTCTACTGGCAACGCGACGCCGAGGACGGTACCGGCTGGCGCGTTTTCACCCTGCGAGGCTGGCATCCGCTTTCCGCTTTGCTCGATACACCTGTGTGTCACGTCAGCTATTTTGAGGCCGACGCCTTCGCGCGATGGCGTGGGCACCGGCTTCCTACCGAAGCGGAATGGGAACACGTGGCAAGCGGAGCCACTCCCTGCGGCAACCTGCTCGATTCCGGGCGGCTGCATCCCGCGGCTGCAACCAGTGCCGGTGTATCGCAACTCTTTGGAGACTGCTGGGAGTGGACGTCCAGCGCTTATAGCGCCTATCCAGGTTTCAAGCCCTTGGAAGGCGCGCTCGGGGAATACAACGGCAAATTCATGTCGAGCCAGATGATTCTTCGAGGAGGCTCTTGCGTCACGCCAGCCAGTCACATACGCGCTACGTATCGCAACTTCTTTCATCCGGCAACACGATGGCAGTTCGCCGGTATTCGCCTGGCGTCCTCAACGAATTCCCAACAATGAATATGACTGCTCCGAATATGGCCGCTCGCGCCCGCATATCGACCGAGGAGCCGTTCGTCTCGCCTGAAACGCGCGAAGCGCTCATCCGTGAAGTGCAGAGCGGTTTGCTGAAGCCTCCTCGGTCGCTTGCACCCTGGATGTTTTATGACGCGCAAGGATCGCGTCTTTTCGAAAGCATCACGACTCTTCCGGAGTACTATCTCACCAGAACCGAACGCGGCATTTTTGCACGGTTTGCCGACGAAATCATCGCCACGGCGCATCCCGATGCCGCTCAGCCTTTGCGGCTTTTGGAGTTGGGCGCGGGAACGGCGGCCAAGACCGGCATTCTGTTGCAAGCGGCCGTCCGCAGCCTGCGGCAGGCGGTCTACACACCTGTGGATGTATCGCACGAAGCACTGGATGTTGCGCGCCAGAGTATCGCCAGCGTCGCGCCCCAGGTGCAGATACAGCCCGTGGTTGCGAACTACGTCACGCATCCCTTGCGGCTCGAACGTTTTCGCGGGACCACGCTCGCCATGTACATCGGTTCCAGCATCGGCAACTTCCTGCCTCAGGAAGCGCGAGTCATTCTTAAGAATCTGCGTTCTCAATTGCAGTCCGGCGATTCGCTCCTGCTGGGTGTGGACATGGTCAAGGACGAAGCTACGCTCATCGCCGCTTATGACGACGCGGCGGGCGTCACGGCGCAATTTAATCTGAACATGCTGCATCGCCTGAATCGCGATTTAGGAGCCGACTTCCATCCCGCTTGCTTCGAGCATCGCGCCGTCTGGAATCGGGCTGAGTCGCGGATGGAGATGCATCTCGAAAGCAAGCACGACCAGGACGTGTGGATCGCGGAAGCTCAGATGGGCGTTCATTTCGCAAAGGGCGAGACCATTCATACCGAGAACAGCTACAAGTTCACACCGGAAGCCATTAGCAGCCTTCTGGCCGACACAGGCTTCGAACCCGTGCGCACCTGGACAGACGAACGAAGATGGTTCACCGTCACGCTCGCGCGTCTTCCGTAAGAGTTTTTACTTTTGGGGAATCGTGTCCTGGTAAAACTGGATGTAGCGGCCCAGCGTGATCACGCCAAACCACAGTACCAGGGAGCTGGCGGCCATGATCTTCGCCACGGGCGACGCATCTTCGCCCGCGCCCACGCGCTGCACGGAATTAAAGGTGTCTGTCAGATAGAAGGCCGCGGCGTTTAGACCCAGAAGCACCAGGGCGAAAATTTTCAGCCAGAACGCGATGTCGTGACTGTAGTAGCCCGGCATTCCGATGTAGGCCAGCACTCCGGTGCTGACGTTCAACGCGACGCCAGCGAGTCCCCAGGGGATCAGACGCTCCAGCGATGCCAGGGGAACCTGCTTGATAAATCCGAGCGTACGCAGGTCGATAAATCCGAGCGCTCCAATGATCATCGCAAGCCCGATGAAGTGCAGGTCCATCATGAAGGCCCACCAGAATTTGTTGACGGTCATCAGTCGCGTCATCTTCAGCGGCGCCGGCTCGAACGTCTTCAGAACTGAACCAAACGTTCCTTCGCTCTCAGCGGGACTCGCGCCACTGTCGGAAATTTCGGGATGCCGAATATCGCCGCCGGTTGTTCCTACGCGAGTCATCAGGCCTACTGTGATCAACGAAAGAATCAGGACGGTCGCCACCGTCCACCCCGCGGGCGCGCCCCGCTTGTGTGTCTGCCACAATCCAACCAGCGAGAACGCACCGGTGAACTCCATGAAGAAGAGCGCCAGAATCGCAGCGCCCTCGTGCCGCGTCATAAGTGTGCGTGAAACACCGGGCTGCCCATCAATGGCGGCCTGTGCACCGGCGCCGCTGAAAAAGGTGGGAAGCGATATGAGAGCCATGAACGCGAAGATAATCAGGGCCGCCCTTTTGAAACCGTCGTTCTTTCCGACGAGAGAGACGAGATATAGACCGAGGCCGATAATGGTGCCGATGATCGGGAAGTGATTCAGCAGAAGATGTAAGTGCGGAAGGTTCACAGAGGGCTCTCGGTTCAATTGTTGTTAAACGGATAGAGGATGTATCGGTAGGTGTATGCCAGCAGCCGTCCGCCTGTAATGGCGGCGATCCACAGTCCGAGCGACCACTTGGCCAGCGTCGCGCCGCGGGCCAGCAGATCAGCATCGGTCGCCGACGGATCGGCGAAGACGTCTCTGAGTTTCGTCAGGACCCAAACGGCGAACCCGATCGCCGCGAGTTTCGCATAAAACACCGGATTCGTCAGCGCCTTTGTGGGATAAGAAATGATGAGCAAAACGCCGGTCACGACGTTGATGCCGAACCCCACCCACATGATCCGAAACAGGCGCTTCAGCGGAGCCACGGGAATCTCGCGCAGAAAGCCGACGAGACGCAAATCCAGCAACCCATTCGCGCCCACCAGCAGCGCGAGGCCGAACGTGTGGCACAGCAGCACCAGATAAAACACGAACGGCGACTCCGACTCACGCAACCACGTGCTAAAGGCGCTGTCTTCGATAGACCGCAAAAAGACGGGCAGTGCCACAGTTCCCCCTGACGGAAGTGCGTCGCGCGCGGCTTGCGACGCTCGCGGGCGCAGCCGTGCATGCAACCGAATGATTATACTTCACATGGAACACGGCCGATGGCACCACGCCGGCGATGAATCGGCCGCATTCGCGAAACGGCTTCTACTCGCCTTTGGTTTTCGTCGTCAAACTTTTATAGACGCGCTCGATATAGCTGTTCGCCTTCGCGCCGTCGCCGATATAAGACCACTTGTCGAGTACCTTGTCGCGCTCCATCTGCTCGAGGCTCTTACCCTGATCGATCGCGGCCTGAATCGCGACGGCCGTGCCGTTGACAACATCGAGATATTTCCTTAAATCGGTTTTCGTTGCCACATTTCCGTGCCCGGGAATCAGTTTCACGTCGTCCGGCGTGTGGGCCAGCAGATACTCACAAGCGGCGCGAATTCCTTGTACTCCGCCGCTGCCATCGTTTTCGAAATCGACTGCCGGGAAGTTCGCGGGAACGAAATTCGTGAAGACATCGCCCGCGTGGACGACTTTGCCGCCCGGCAGGAAGACAATGGTATCGCTTGCAGAATGCCCTTTAAAGAATGCTATCGCGTGAATATCGCCGCCTTGCATGTGCAACGTAAACTCGTGGGAAAACGTCAGCACCGGAACGGACACTGGCAGATTTGTAATGCGGCCCAAGCGGTCCGGCTCGGTCAGCATCGCCTTGCGCACCTCGTCCTGAGCGATGATGACGGCGCTCTTCCCGAAGTACGCGTTACCGCCCGTGTGATCCCCATGCCAGTGGGTATTCAGAACGTACTTCACCGGCTTGTCCGAAACAGTCTTCAGCGCCGCTTCGATCTTCGGTCCGAGCTGCACCTGCTCCGCATCAATCAAAACAACACCGTCGTCGCCGACATACGCGGCGATATTTCCGCCGAAGCCCTGCACCAGATAAACGTGTTCATCCAGCTTTTGCAGCTTAACTTGGACCTTCTCCCAGTCCGGCTGCGGCTGCTGCGCCAAAAAGGGCAGCGCGGCGAGCGTGAGCAGAGCGACAGACGAAATCAAATGGCGCGTCATAATTAAGGGCCTCATTGGGCTCGCGGCGCGATGTGGCTCTTGTCGCGCGATTCGCACGTGCTTTCCAGCAGTCGGTCGTCCGCGCGTCCCAGGAACCAATGCCGCGGCGTCAAGACCCACGGCGCGGTGAACATCACAGGATCGTCCACCGTCGCCTCATAAGTAAGCAAGTTACCGTGCCGCGAATATCGTTCAATCACGTGCTCCTGGTCGCTGTGCAGAATCGCGAATCTCTCCACCACTTGATGGCCGAATGTTTCACCCAGCGCCGGCGGCTCCGTGTGCCCCTGTCCTCCACCCAGCCATGTTTCGTCGTTCAGGCCGGTCACGTCTACCACCAGCGTGTCGCCCTCCCAATGCCCAACGGAGTCGCCCAGGAAAGAACTGTCCAAATCCTTGGGATGCGGCCGCCCGTCGGTATAGATGATGCGAAACGTCTGGCCAATGAAGTTAGATTCGTACAAGATCACCACCAGCTTCGGCGTCTGGACGATTTGGATCGCATTCATTGACGCGCGGGGCACGCCCATCGGCTTGCAATCGTATTGCGGATCCAGAGGCGTGCTGGCGCCGATCTGGCTATCGACAATCGCCTTCACCTTCGCTGCATATTCCGGCTTATAAGCAGGCATCGTCGGCAACGGATATTTCGCGGAGGGACGCGCGCCACCGATGTCAAAGCTGATGGTACCGTTCTCGCTCTTTTCGGAACTCGCGGGGAACGGGTTGATCCAAACCCCAGAGAGGTCCGGATGCCCGCCCGCGCGCGGTGTGGCGAGCTTGGCGATGGGAAGATTCGCGTACAGCTTTTGAAGCTGCTCGTTGGTGATGGAACTGGCCGGCGCAGTTTGTCCGAACGCGGGCGCCGAACCAACCAGCAAGGCAACGAAGGCAACCAGCGCGCCGAAAGATCGCAGCAGGAAATGCGCTCTCATATTATTCGCGCGCAATGCTCAGTCGGATCTCGTGACCGTCGGCATAACGATACACTTTGCCGAAGCCCAGGTTCTTGGTTCCGTCGTTCGCCGGCATCGCGGTCACGGTCACCGTCTCGCCCACTTTGAAGACATCTTTCGTCACGCCCGCTCTATGCAGCAGCCCTGGAGGATTGCCCTCGAACGACCACGTGACCAGTTTGCCGTCTTCCCCCTTCGCCTCCACCCAGACATATATATGCGGATTCGTCCAATCCACATGTTTCAATACACCCGTGACGGTGAATTCTTTGCTGGGATCGAATTCAGCGTTTACCGAATGATGTGCGAAGGCGGATGCAGCCAGCAAACCGAAGCACGTGACAGCAGCCAACCACCACTTAAACGCAACCATATGGCCATGAAAGATCTTTCGTGGTGAATTGTCAAGCTGTGCGGAAGGAAATACAGCAGGCGGAACTTGTGGCGAAGGGTTAACAGAGGACTGAGAGAGCTGACGCCGGATGCACTCGGAGCCAGCTCATTCATGCTTAGAACGCCGCAGGGCTTAAAGCGCTGCAGGGCCACGGTCGCCGTTGCGGATGCGTACGGCGTCGTCTATCGTCGACACGAAGATCTTGCCGTCGCCGATCTTGCCGGACCGCGCGGCGTTGGTCAGCGTTTGGACCACCTGCTCCACGCGTTCCGCTGCGACCACCATTTCAAGCTTGACCTTCGGCAGCAGGTCCACTTTATATTCACTGCCGCGATACACCTCGGTGTGGCCCTTCTGCCGACCGTGGCCGCGTACTTCGGAGACAGTAATGCCCTCCACGCCGATCTTGATGAGTTCTTCCTTCACGTCGTCCAGCTTGAAGGGCTGGATGATTGCCTCGATTTTTTTCACTTTACTCCGTCCTTTCGTTGGTTAGCTGGATAAAAAGGGGAGACTGCGAGTCTATCAAAAGCAATACGCGCAGCCTCCAAGTCTCATGGCGGAGATAAATCTAATGTGCCGGTTTACTGACACCCATACTAGGCAGGGTATCGGTAGGCGAATATTGCGTGCCCGCGGCAGGCATTCCACCGGGGCGGCCCATGGAGGTAATCACGTATTCGGGATAAGCCGAGATGCCGTGCTCGTGGAGGTCGAGACCGTAGTCCTCGCCTTCCGCCGAGACGCGCAGGATGCCCATCGCGTTGACGGCGTACATCACGATCATGGCGACCACGAACGTGGCAGATCGTGATGATGCGCGCTGCCGATGACCTGCGCCATCAGCACCTGCGTGCCGCCGCCGTAGAACAGGCCCTTCAAGCGGCAGCGGAGTTGTCGGCAGCGAACGGGCCGGTCGCGCCGATACTCGCCGGAGGCGAACAGGCCGAGCGACAGCGTTCCCCAGATGCCGCACATGCCGTGCACCGGAACCGCGCCGATGGGATCGTCAATGCGCAGGTACTCGAGCAGCTCGACGCCGTAGACAACGATCACGCCGGCGACGCCGCCCAGCATGATCGCGCCCGTGGGGCTGACCCAGTAGCAGGGGCAGGTGATCGCGACCAGGCCGGCGAGGAAGCCGTTGACCGTGAAGCTCACGTCCCACTTCTTGCTCATGAAGTAAGCCACGAACATCGCGGTCAGGCCGGCCGCGCAGGCCGCCAGAGTGGTGTTGGCGGCAACGCGGCCGATGCCCTCGAAGTCCATCGCCGAAAGCGTGCTGCCCGGGTTGAATCCGTACCAGCCGAACCACAGCAGCAGACCGCCGGAGCGGCGATCGTCAGATCGTGCGGCATCATGGGTCCGCCGCCGTCGCGCTTGAACTTGCGGCCCAGGCGCGGGCCGAGAACGATCGCGCCGGCCAGAGCGATGAAGCCGCCGATGCGTGTGCACCACGGTCGAGCCGGCGAAATCATGGAAGCTCGTCCCGAGCCAGGGCAGGAAGTTGCCGGCGCGTGCCCATGGTGGCGAGGAAGCCATCCGGACCCCAGGCCCAGTGGCCGATGATCGGATAGATGAAGCCCGAAACGCCGAAGCTATAGACCAGATCGCCGACCCAAGCCGGTGCGGCCGATCATCGCGCCCGAAGTGATCGTGGAGCAGGTATCGGCGAACGCGAACTGGAAGAGCCAGAACGCCAGGAACGCGACGCCGGTGCTTTCATAGGTGTGCCGGCGCGCCCTGCAGGAAGAACCAGTTCAGGCCGATGAAGCCGTTGCCGTGGCTGAACATGAACGCAAAGCCCCAGGCGTAGAACAGAAGCCGCAAAGGCAGGTGTCGACGATGCATTCCATCAGCACGTTGACGGTTTCGCGCGAGCGGCAGAAGCCGGCTTCCAGCATCGTGAAGCCGACCTGCATGCCGAACACGAGGAACGCCGCCAGCAGCGTCCACACCGTGTTGATCGGATTGACGATGTCATTGCCCTTCAGTACCGGATCGGCCGCAAAGGTGCGGAAGCCGATCAAATCTGGATTCAGGAGCATGGCCGCAACAAGTATCAGGCCGATGCCCGCCAGCTTTCCCATCACCAGAACCTTCGCGTACTTCCGCCACTCAGGCTCCCTTAGGCGTTCCTTTAATCTGGCTAACTTGTCTCGAAAAGACAGTTTGTCGGTCATATGCAAGAGATCCTCCCTGTGGATTGGCGGTTATGTACTATGCCTAGACATCTGGGGACACGTCGACTGTCGTGACGCACGCGTCCAAAATAAAAACTTCAATTGTTCTTCACCGGCACGACACGGAAGCATCGCAACACGATATATCGAGGCACACCTCACGCACCGCTCACCGGGCCGGTGAACTTAAAGACACAAATATCGCTGTCTCTAGCTGAGCGAACCTGACCTATTCGAGTGCTTTGTCGCCGGCAGGACGAGGCCGGCAGGATTGGGACGCCTCCTCTAAACTTTCACTAAAGGCACGTCCACTGTGAGCAACCGCAAAGGTAGAATAGCCTCGCTTGACGGATGTGTCCAATCAATAATTTCAATCCCGGAACAAGCAAATCTCTATACGTATCTATTAGATACACAGAGTGTATCTAAAGATAGTCTACAATTTCTCTTTTAGATAGGAATGAGATTAAAACGAATACAGGTTAAGCTGTCAAATAAGCCCCGCATAGTTTTAGGCGTACATGGGATTCCTTCTCCGCATCGGCAAAATACCGATCCTGATCACGGCCGCGTGCCTGATCATTCTCATCGCGATTTCGGATTGGGCGGTGGGCAATACTTTCTCGCTGGGCGTGCTCTACATTCTGCCGATGATGCTGGCTGCCCTCGCGTTGCCGCGCGTCGAAACCATCGCTCTTGGGTTCTTCTGCGCGCTTCTGCGCGGACGCTTCGACGTGCCCAGCACGCAAACAGAAACCGCATTGCGCTTCGTGTTTTCGACGATCGCGTACGCAGCCTCGGGACTGTTTGTGATTGCGTTGGTGAGAAACCGGCGATTAGTCTCGCAACATCTTTCGCGGATACAGGAGGAACAAAAGCTGCGGCACGAAGCCGAGGAGCAGCTTCGTCTGCTTGTCGCGAGCAGCCCTGCCGCGATTCTGACACTGGACGGACAAGGCCTGGTGCTGGCGGCGAACGATGCGGCATGTCATCTGCTGGCGCTTCCCTCAGGCGTGTCTTTGATCGGGAAAGCGATTGCCGGGTATGTGCCGGTGCTGGCGGACGCGCTGCGCCTGGAAAACGTGCCGGAAGGATTCCGGACCGAAGCACAATGCCAAAGCTATCGCGACGATGGCGAGATTTTTATGGCGAATGTGTGGTTCTCCTCCTATCAGGCGGAGAGGGAAACCAGACTGGCGGCGATCATCGTGGACGCCTCAGAAGAAATGCGCGATCGCGAAGAGCAGAACCTTCAGGATTTTCAAATGTCGAATCGGATTGCCGCGGCCGCGCTGTCGCACGAACTGCGCAACATGTGCGCTGCCATTTCGATTATGACCAAGCATCTCAAGGATCGTCCGGGCCTTGCGCAGGACAAGGATTTTCAGGGTCTCACACATCTGGTCGACGGGATGGCGAAAATCACGGGCCAGGGTTTGCAAGCGCACGCAGGAGATTCGCCCGTGGTTGAAGAAGTGCCCCTGCGGCGCGTGCTGGACAATCTGCGGATTGTGATCGATTCCGAGTGGCGCTCCATCGACGCTACCGTCCGCTGGAACTTGCCCAAGTCTCTCCCTATCGTGCAGGCCGACGAACACGGCTTGCTGCAAGCCTTCTTTAATCTGATGCAGAACAGCCAGCGTGCCGTGCAGCAGGTGGATCGCCGCGAGATGGAAATCTGTGCCGCGGCGGACGGCCCGCGCGTGTCCATCCGGTTTCACGACAGTGGTCCGGGCATTGTCGCGCCCGAACATCTCTTCCAACCGTTTCAGGAAGGCGCGGAGAAAACCGGCCTGGGTCTCTACGTTTCGCGCGCCATGATCCGGAGCTATGGCGGCGATCTTCGTTACGAGCCCACTTCCATGGGCTGCTGTTTTGTGGTCGAATTGCAAGGAGTAGCAACATGAGTCAGACGATGAGTCAGACGGAAACAACCGGAGTGATGCCCATCCGCCTTCTCCTGGTGGACGACCATGCCATGTTTCGCCAGGGCCTGGCGCGCATCCTCGAAAAGGAACCTGAGTTCAGCATCGCGGGTCAATATACAACCTGCGCCGAAGCCCTCGCCGCCTTGAGCGAAAGTCAGGCCACCATGATCCTGCTCGACGTCGATATGGGGCGCGAGCGCGCGCTCGATTTCGTGCACGAGGCCCGCGAGCGGAAGTTCGAAGGCCAGATTCTGGTAGTCACCGCTGGCATCAGCAGCCAGGAAGCAGTGCAGCTGGTGCAATGCGGCGTATCCGGCATCGTCCACAAGCACCATTCCACGGAAATGCTGTGCGGTACCATCCGGGAGGTCGCCGCCGGCGAAGTGTATCTCGAAAAGGAATATCTCGCGGCCCTGTACCGCTCGGCGGATCGCACAAAAACGCAGGACCGTCCGCGGCTCACCGAACGCGACCGCGTCGTTCTGAGACTCATCTTCCAGGGATTGAGCAATCGCGAAATCGGCGAGCGGGTGGGCATCTCCGAGAGCGCCGTAAAATCCTCGCTGCGCCAACTTTTCGGAAAGCTTGGCGTCCGCACCCGCGCTCAGTTGGTGAAAATCGCGCTGGAACAATATCGGGACCAGCTTTAATCCAGTCGGGACTCTCTGACTGCGACTGACGCCGGCTTATGGATCGAAAGATAGGTTAAACATATCTTTGTCTGAGTTGAAGTTGAAACTCGCCGGGTACATATTAGCTTGGGTCTGTAGCAGTCGCGGGCGACACCAGGATCGTGGCCCCTAGACTCCCCTCCCTGAGAAGCATGTAATTACGAATGGAGTACTACGGTGCTCCGCGAAATGAGCTTGTGCGTTGCCGCAGGCCGTCGCGGGCACCGATTTTAGTTTCACAATGATCGCAGAAAAAAACACACTCAGCGTGACATCGCCGAAAGTCGTGGTGGCGACTACGGTGGCGCTTTCGTTTATCAGTTTTTGGCGCGGCGCCTCCATCGTGCTCAGCGACCTCGCCTCATCCGCCTTTTACGCGGGCGGCGCGGCGGAGCAGGCGATCGGGAAATCGGCCCCGTGGTTCGTCCTGGGCGTCATGCTGTTCAGTTTTGCCGTGCGCAGCGTGTACATGGAAAGCTGCAGCATGTTCGTGCGTGGCGGCGTGTACGTGGTGGTGCGCGACAGTATGGGTCCGGTGATGGCGAAGCTGTCGGTTTCCGCGCTGGTATTCGATTACATATTAACCGGACCGATTAGCGTGGTCAGCGCGGGCCAGTATCTGGGCGCGCTCATCAACGAAATCGGCGCGCTTACGCATCGCGACGTCCAGTTAAACGTTAATGTTTTCGCGGCAGGCGTCGGCGTGCTGATCACGATTTATTTCTGGTGGCAGAACGTCAAGGGCGTTCACGAATCCAGCGGTACCGCTTTGCGCATCATGCAGATTACCACCGTGATGGTAGTGATCCTGCTGATATGGTGCCCGATCACGCTATTGCTGACGGACCGCTGGCGACATCTTCCACCCGCTCCGATCGCTGCGAATCTGACATTCTCTCCCGATGCAACGGGATGGCTAAGCGGCAGCATGTGGCTCCAAATACCGTTCATTGCGATCCTGATCGGCTTCGGACACTCGCTGCTATCGATGAGCGGATTCGAGACCCTCGCCCAGGTTTACCGCGAGATTGGTTATCCCAAGCTTAAGAACCTGAAGATTACCGCCAACATCGTCTGCGTATACGCGGTATTGTGCACGGGCGTCATCACCCTGTTCGCGGCCATGATTATTCCGGACGCGGAACGGGCCCAACATTTTGACAACCTGATCGGCGGATTGGCGATGAACCTCAGCGGGCCCTACCTGCTGCGGCTCGGCTTCCACATTTTCGTCGTGATGGTGGGCGGCCTTATTCTTTCCGGCGCCGTGAACACCTCGCTTATCGGCGCGAATGGCATTTTGAACCGCGTGGCGGAAGACGGCGTGTTGCTGCCCTGGTTCCGCAAGCCGCACTCAAAATACGGCACCACCTCGCGCATCATCAACCTCATCACGCTGATGCAGATCGCGACCATCATCGGGAGCCGTGGGGACATGACCATCCTCGCCGAGGCCTATGCGTTCGGCGTCGTCTGGAGTTTTTTCATGAAAGCGCTCGGAGTCACGGCCTTGCGCTTCCAACGGCACGACCAGGAGTACAAGTTTCCGTTTAACTTCCGGCTGCGTGGCCGCGAAATCCCAGTCGGTCTGGGAATCACCACGGCCATTCTGGGCGTTGTAGCGATCGTCAATCTTTTTACCAAGCAGCTCGCTACAAAGTACGGCGTCGCTTTTACGGTAGTCCTTTTTCTCGTGTTCGTGATATCGGAGCGCGTGGGACGCGGCCAAAGTAGCGAAAAAAAGGGACTCGAACAGTTCAATCTGGATCATCAGGCGCAGGTCGACTCTGCCAGTCTCGCGGCTCGTCCGGGATGCGTGCTGGTGGCCGTGCGCGACGGCAGTCGTATGGATCACCTGAAGAGAGTGCTCGAGAAGACCAACCTGCGGCGGCACGACATTGTCGTCATGACAGTGCGCACCATTGCGTCCGGAGCGGGCGACCTGGCCGAAAGCCAAATCTTCAGCGATTACGAAAAAGAATTGTTCAGCGGCGTCGTGCAGGTTGCCGAAAAGGAAGGCAAACCGGTGGAGCTGCTGGTAGTTCCGGGCCTCGACCCCTTCGTGGCGATGGTGCAGGCAGCCAACACGCTGCGGGCCTCGCGCTTGGTCACCGGCGTCAGTGCGCAAATGGAATCCGACGAATTGGCCCACCGGATCGGCCAGGCGTGGGAGGCGCTGCCGGAACCGCGTCACGCATTTTCGCTCGAAGTCATCAGCCCGGAACGGCCGTCTGTATTCGTCAACCTGGGACCGCACCCGCCGCGCCTATGGCCTGAGGACGTCGACCTGGTGCACGAAATGTGGCTCAAAATGAGCGCGACGAGGCTCGGTTCGCACCTGCACCACCGGGACGTGGTGGGCATTGCCTTAGCCCGTCTGCAAAAGGATTTGGCGGCGCAAGGTTCTGACGCGATCGTCAGTCACTTGCCGGAGTTACGACCGGAGATCCCAAAAGATGAGGACGCCTGAGCGCACCCGCACGTCCGAAAGCGCTGCGTCCTGGGAGCATTGCCAACAGCGGCACGATCTACTCGCGAGGCTGAGAGAAGCGCTGCAGGATTTCGGCACCGCAGTGCAGGAATCGCGAGGCCGCGGCCCTTCGGCAGGCGCCGATCGCTCCGAAGCCGCCGGCGCTCTTTGCGCCCAGGCGTGGGCCGATCTCTGCAAGCATCAGGACGAGCACGGCTGCTGGCGGCAACCGAAGTAGCCACCGCAGAAAGCTCAAAGAAAAAGCCCACGAGCTAACCGCCTCGAGAGGCGAATCAACCGTGGGCTTTCCGTTCTTCGAGCGGCGAGCCGCCCTGCTAGAACGTATACTTCAACGCGAACTGCATTTTGCGCGTCGGATACGCGGCATTGAGGACACCGAAAAGATTGTTGGTTACCCCTTCGAACGCCGGGACAGCAGCGGATGTCGGAGTCGCGGTGCTTGCAGGGTTCGAGACGTAGCTATTGGTGAGGTTGAAGGCATCGGCGCGCACCTGGAGCCTCTGCCCTTCCCTAATTGTGAATTCACGAGAAAGCGCCAGATCGATATCCCAGTACGTCGGGCCGACGATGCTGTTCCAGCCCAAATTGCCGACGGTTCCTAACGGCTGCGGCGAGAAGGCCTTCACGTTTAAGTATGTGCAGCCTGCGCAGTTTTGGCCGGTATAAACGTTCGCGGGATCCACCACGTTCGGGCGCTGATGGTTTATGCCCGTCAATTCCCGGTCCGTTCCGTCCTGGACGGAAAGAGGCATACCGGATTGGAACCGGTAAATACCTGCGACTTGCCAGCCCGTTGCGACGTGCCGTACGAGATTGTTGCTGAAGCGCGGTGTCATAGCCACGGCGGTCAGATTGAAGATATTGCGCCGGTCGCTGTCGCAGTTGCCGCGGTCGAACAACGGATTGCCAGGAACAGTGACCGTCTGGTCCGTCTTCGAGTTGTACCCGGAGAACGAACCGATGCAGTGGGACCAGGTCCAGTTCGCATTCATGCTCACGTTATGGCTGACGCGCTTCTGCAACTGGAACAACATGGCGTGATACGTCTGCGTGCCAGACGGATCCCACTGGTCCATGTTTCCGACGTATTGCCCTTCGTTGGGATTCAACACGGTCAGCAGACGCCGGGCGTCCGTGTTATTCGAGCCCGAGCACTGGAAGATCGTGAGACCGGCCGCGCAGGTACCGTTTGCCGCGATCGGGCCGGTTATTTGCGCGTAATTGATCGCCACGTTGTTATAGAGATGTTGTATGCGACTGCCGATATAGCTCATCGATCCCAACCAGGTCGGCGTAAGCTGCCTTTGAATGGCGATGTTCCAGGAGTAGGTGGTCGGTGTTGGCAAATCGTAGGGACTTGAGATGAACTGTCCCAGCGGTGTGAAGGGCACGTTTGGGCCGACCACATACGGGAAGGGGTTGCCTCCCGTAAAACCCTGCCATGGATCCACGAAGCCGCCGGGCGGCCGGGTCAGCGTTGTGCGGCCGCCCCACGGGTTGGAGCCCGCCTGATCTTCGCGCTGAATTCCGGGAACGTATACGTAGCCGAAGGAATACGCCGCGCGAATGGACGTTTTCCCGTCGCCCTTTGGATCCCACGCCAGACCGCCGCGCGGGAAGAAGTGAGCCCACTGCTTATAGGCACCGGTACTATCCGGGAAGGTCGCGTCACCGGGGAAATAGAAACCAAGAGGCGCCTTCAAGAACACTGTGCTGCGCGTCCCCGCCAGGAAGCGGCCCATGTCGAAATTGGAAATCTGAGGCGTCGACAAAGGCAAGTAGGGCTCCCATCGCACACCGAAGTTCACTGTGAGATGCGAGTTCAATTTCCAGATGTCGGTGACATAGAGATTGACGATGTTCTGTCGGCTGTAGTTGGTATTGGGAAGGCCCTGGAACCAAGTGTTGATTTTTCCCAGGAAGAAGTCCGCCGCTCCCAGGCCGCCGCTGGCTTGCAAACCAGCTCCGTTGAAGTTGGTTTGGCCGGTACTTGCAAAGTGCGTGAACTCGGCCAGGCGCCCTTGCATCGCGCCGCCGCCGAATGTGATCTGATGTGCGCCCTTAACCCAGCTGACATCATCGTTAATTGCATAGGAAGTACCGGTCCAGTATTCGCCCTGGGCCGATGTGCTTCCCATCGTAAACAGTCCGGTGATGCTCATGGCGCCGATCGTTTGCGGATTTGCGTCGCACCAGGCGTTGACGCCCGCCGTGCAGTGTGAGAACGCCAGATTCGGAATGTAGCGGTGGGCCGTACGGTTCCACGCGATGCGCGCCGAGTTCACCAGATTCGGTGTGAACAAATATGTGTCGCCCAGCGCCCAGGAATTCGCCAACTGATCGAGTCCGGTGCTCGTCCAATTCAGCAAAATCGGATCGACGCTGAATGCGTTGGGCACGTAGATCTGAGTCACCAGCGCGCGGAAAAAGATGGATTGTTTGTCGCTCTTCTGGAAATCGATTTTGGCTACGTATTGCTTCTCGTCTTCGTCGTTAGGAGTGTTGTAGGTGATCTTGCCGCATTTGTCCGGCACAAGGCCGTCCTGCGCCACCGTCTTCAGCAGGGCATTGGTTTCGTACACCGCGGGCGCAACGTACTGGTTCGGATTGATCTGATTGCCGGAAAATGGCGCAGCGAGGGTCTTTGCAGTGCCGCCGTTGCACGCCGCCGACGCGAAGTCGGTCCAATTGCCCGCCAGCATGTCCGCGGTCGGAACATTGGCGATACTGACGCCGGGATTTTCGCGGCGGATGGTTCCTTGATAGCCGCCGAAGAAAAAGAGTTTGTTCTTGATGATCGGGCCGCCGATCGTGCCACCGAACTGGTTGCGTTTGTAAGTGCTCTGCTTTTGGGCGAAATATTCGCGCGCGCTGCCGAATCCGTCGTTGCGGATAAAGTAGAACAAGTCGCCGTGATAGTCGTTGGTGCCGGATCGCGTCACGCTGCTGACGGAGGCCGACGCGCCGCGCTGGGCCGATTGGCCGCTCGATTCCACCTTGAACTCCTGCACGGCATCGGGAAACGCCAATGGCATATACGTGCCGGTCATGAAATTGTTGTGATTTGCGCCATCCAGGCTATAGTCGGTACCGAAGGCCGGTCCGCCGCCGACGCTGATGTAGTTGAGATTGTAGAAGAGAGCCGATCGGGTCTGCCCGGTCACGACAGCCGCGCCCGCCAGCGTGATCAGATCGACGACGTTGCGGCCGTTGAGCGGCAGCTCCACGATGCGCTGATTCTGGACAATTTCGCCGACGCCGGAGCTGCGCGTTTCTACCTGCGCCGCATTCGCCTCCACCGTCACCTGCTCGCTGACCGCGCCCACCTTCAACGCCACGTTCACGGCTGGATCGCCATTCACCTGCAGCAGGATCCCCGCTTCTACGGCCTTAGTGAATCCGTCTTTGGTGATTTCCAGGCGGTACGGCCCGAGGGGTAAATTCGTCAGCACATACCCGCCGTCGGCACCGGAGTTCGCCGTGCGCGATACACCCGTGTCCGTTTGTGTGGCCTTTACCTCGGCGCCCGGAATCGCGGCGCCGGAGGCATCCTGAACGGTGCCGTGAATCTGAGCCGTGCTCTGCGCAAACACCATCGCGCAGGCAAAAAACAGCGTGATCGCCAAACCCAAAGCGGTTTTCATTTTGACCCCCGTGTTAGAACTTCACCGAACCCACTACCATGGAATCGGCCCCGACCCGATCCCCTCAACTGCCCCTATTCCTGCTTACTGCACGAACGGCCGCACGCGGCGGTTCTGTCTCTGCTCACCGGTTACGGCTTCAATAACGGAATATCTTTCACCGGAGGCGGCTCCGGTATCGATGCCAGGTATGCGCGTACATCGGCAATGTCGGCATCCGACATTACTTTGCTCGTATAAGGCGGCATGCCGCCCGCAGGCTTGCGGATGTAGGTGGTAATCGCTTGGACCGTAAGTGGCTTGGGCGCGAGCTTCGGCGCCGTCGGATTGTTGCCCGCACCCTGCCCCACCGTTCCGTGACACTCGTAGCAACCATTGCGCATGTACAGGCGCTTGCCATTTTCAGCATTTTGCGCCGCGAGAGGGAGCGCGGCGAGCGCCGCCAGTGTGATGAGACCGACCATTTTGAGATATGCAGGCGTTTTCATTTGCATGTCTCCTCTAGCGCCCCTGCGTCCAAACATCGATGAGATAGGGTTCGTTCTTCGCGATCTCGATGCCGCGCTTAATGGCCGGAGCCAGATCCTTCGGATCTTTGATCGGCCCTTCCGACCGCACGCCCAGGCTCTTGGCCAGGTTCGCGTAATCGATGTACGGATCCTCGATCTTGGTGCCGATGCCGATCCGCTCAATCCCGCGGCTGCGGCGATCGGCCATGCCTTGAATGCCCATCACTTCCTGGTGATAGGCGCGATTGTTGTGCATGATCGTCAGCATTGGAATCTTGTGATGCGCGGCCGTCCACAGAACGCCCGGCGCGTACATGAAATCGCCGTCGCTCTGGATATTGATCGTCAGGCGCCCATGCCTGCGGTTCGCGACCGCGGCACCCACCGCCGCAGGCGACCCGTAGCCGATGCCCGCTCCGCCTTTGTTCCCGATGTAGTTATAGTGCTGCTTCATATCCCACAGCTTCAACGGCCAGAAGCTGAAGAACAAGCCCGTCGGATACGTAGGACCAGTCTTCGTTCTTAATCTGCGCCCACAACTCGGCGCTCACGCGGGCCGTGGAAATCGGACTCGCGTCCCAACCATACGACGCCTGCAAACGCAGGCGGTCCATCGCCTGCCCGCTGGCCTCGCCCAACTTTTTTCCGCGCTCCGCGAAGGCGTTCTTGCGGTCTCCGCGTGATCAGCTTCTTGCAGGCTTCGATCAACGCCGGTAGCGTCGCCTCGGCGTCGGCCGCCACCGCGATGTCGGCGGCGGTGTAGCGCTGGAAGTCCTGGTAATTGCTCTTCAGATAAAGGTCGCCGGAGTTGATGGTGATTACCTTAAGCGGCTTGGCGGTATTCGCAACACGCTGGCGAATCGTCCCGTAGAAATCTACCGTCTCGAGCCCCAGGATGACGTCGGCATCGGCCAGCGCGGCGCGACTCCTCCACTCCTGGTAGAGAGGATGGCGCGTGGGGAAATTCATGCGCAGGTGCTGGTCGCAGACGCCGGCTTGCAGGGTCTCGGCCAACTCCACCAGCAGTTTCACGCCCTCTCCGGTTCGGCCGCTGCGGCCCGTCACGATCACCGGATTCTCAGCCGCCACCAGAATTTTGGCGATGTCCGCTACCGTGTTCTGATCACCCGCCGGAGGCGTCGTCAACGACAATTTCGGGATGGTCAGCCGCTCGCCTGCTGGAATCTGTTCGTCCTGTAATTGCGTATCGGCTATTAGCACCACTGGCAGCGTCGGCGGCGTCATTGCGATCTTATAGGCGCGCACTGCGGACTCCGAGAAATGCTGCAAGGAAACGGGCGTGTCGTCCCATTTGGTGAAATCGCGCACCATGGCCGCCGCGTCCTGCACGCTGTGGTCCCAGCCCACTTCGCCCCCGCGGTGCGCGGCATCCAGCGAATTGCCGATCACCATGTAAATCGGCACGCGGTCGCACCACGCGTTGTACAACGCCATAGAGGCGTGCTGCAATCCCACCGTGCCGTGGGCCATCGTCAGCACCGGCTTGCCCTCGATCTTCGCGTAGCCATGGGCCATCGCGATGGACGATTCTTCGTGCATGCACGTAATGAATTCGGGCGAATTGTTGCAGTAATTGATGGCCGATTCATGCAGGCCGCCGAAGCTGCCACCGGGATTGGCAAAGATGTAATCGAAGCCAATCTGCTTGAATACGTCCATCATGAAGTCGGAACCGGGACGATCAATGGTTCGCGCTTCGACAACGGCTCCCGCGCCGGTTGCAGGTGCGCTTGCCGATTCCTGCGGTTTAGCAGCCGCCACTTGCGATTGCGCCGCGAATGCCGCGGCCCCCGCCACGGCTCCTTGTATGAATCCGCGACGGCCAGACTTTTTAGAATTATTACGACTCATTAATCCTCCTCGCTCGATGACGTAGTTTATTTCGGTGCGATATCAGTGTCAAGGGTCGCCGTCTTCCGTTCCCAGGGCAGGGATGTTTCGCAGGACGCAAAATGATATGCTTCATCGCGCTCTTGTGCAGTTCCCATTCGGCCGAACCGGAGGATCACTCAGCATGTCAGTCCGTCTCAAAGGGACCATGAAATTCATTTTCGTGGTGGCGCTTGCCCTTGCGCTCACCGGAAATAGTTCGATCGGACGTTTATTGGCTCAAGGAACCACGGCCTCGATTCAGGGTGTGGTAACCGATAGCTCCGGTGCCGCTGTGCCCGGCGCCGCCGTTCAGGTCAAAAACATCGGTACGGGAACAACGCAGGCCACGCAGAGCGATCTGCAAGGCCGCTACACGGCGGCGGAATTGGGCGTCGGCGAATATGAGGTGCAGGCGTCAAAATCCGGCTTCTCCACCGTGGTGCACAAAGGCATCACGCTGACTGTCGGCGCGCAAAGTGTCGTCGATTTCTCGCTGCCCGTGGGACAAGCCCAGCAAACCGTCACGGTCGAAGGCCAGGTTTCGCAGGTGGAAACCACGAACTCATCGGTGGGCGCGCTCATCGATCAACGGCAAGTGCGCGAGCTACCTCTCAATGGCCGCAATTTTCAGCAGCTCATCTATCTGTCGCCCGGCATTCAGGTGATCACCAGCACCGCGCCCATTGGCCGGCAGGGTAAGGAAGCGTCCATGTCCGCCGCCGGCTCGCGTCCCGAAGGACAAGCGATCCTGCTCGATGACGAAGACCTGCAGAACTTCTATCGCCGCGGCGTAGGTACCGTCACCGGAACGTCGCTCGGGGTCGAGGCCATCGCCGAATTTCAAACACTTACCAACACCTATAGCGCGCAATTCGGCGGCAACGGCGTCGTGATCAACTCCGTCAGCAAGTCCGGAACGAATACGTTTCACGGGTCCGCCTACGATTTTCTCCGCAACAGCGCGATGGATGCGCGCAGCCCTTTCGATCCGGGCAGCAGTCCACCTTCGTTCCGCAAAAATCAGTATGGCGCGAGCCTGGGCGGCCCCATCAAGACCGACAAGATGTTTTTCTTTTTTAACTACGAAGGCATCCGGCAATTGCTCGGCGAAAGCAAAATCATCACCGTTCCCGACGCCAGCCATCGCACGGCTTTGCCCAGCGTCACCGATTCCAACGTCGCGGCGGCGATTGCCGGCACGCTCGCGCTCTATCCGCTACCGACATTCAACCTGAACGCCGCAGCCGGTACGGGGCAATATACGGAAGTGGCCAACCAGATCGTGCACGAAAACTACTATCTCGCCCGCTGGGATTACACGGTATCCCAGAAAGACGCGCTTTTCCTGCGTTTCGTGCTCGACAAGCAATATCTGCTGGAGCCCAACCCGCCCTCGGGCAGTCTCATCCCCTTGTGGCCGGAGACGGATTATAACGCGAACTACTTCAACACGCTGGAATGGCGGCGCATCATCACGCCCTCCATCGTGAACACGGCGCGCGCCAGTTTTTCGCGCCCGAATACGCCGACGTATTCCACCAGCTCGACGCCGGCGTTGCAATTTTTTCCGGCGTCCTCCGGACGTCCCAACGCCACCGTCACGATTCAGGGATTGTCATTGGTAGGGCCCAATCCCATGGCGCCGGCGACGCAGCTCGAAAACAAATTCGGCGAAGCCGACGATCTTCTTTGGACGCACGGCTCGCACACGATGCGCTTCGGCGCCGCCGTCCTCCGGCAGGATACGAACGTCTTCTTCCCGGTGCGTAGTGGCTCCTCCTGGAGCTTCCCGAGCCTCGCGGTCTTCCAGGCCGGCGGCAACGCGCAGACAACGCTCACGGGCACGCCGCTCGGCGCGCAATATTATCCCTATCGCAACTACCGCGAAATCGATTTCTCGCCCTACGTGCAGGACGATTGGAAAGTTACTTCGAAGCTCACGCTGAACCTCGGGCTGCGCTGGGAATTCACCACCAACCCCGTGGACCACAACAACGCGTTCTACGCGGTCACGGACTATGCGCACGGAACCGCCTTCGTGAATGTGCCGCACGCCACGCAATCCAACGCTTCGTGGTGGAATCTGGACCCGCGCATCGGATTCGCCTACGATCTCTTCGCGGATCACAAGACCGCCATCCGCGGCGGTTTCGCCATCACGCACAGCCCCATTTACGTGGGCAATTTCAACCCGAACTACAGTTCGTCGCCCCCCTGGAACGGCTTGACCCAGAGCAACCCCATCTACGGCCAGCCTTTTACGGCGGTTTCACCGGTGCTGCCCTCTGTCGCCACGGGTTTCGATTGGCACATCAACACCGCTCCGTACCTCGCCCAATACAACCTGAATATCCAGCGCGAGATTTTGAACGGTACCGTTTTAACCGTCGGCTTCGTAGGCTCTCACGGAGTCCATCTGCTTACGCAGCAGGATCAAAATCCGCCCTTCGCCACTGTCGACGCGGGCGGCGTGTATCATTTCGCCACCGTGAATGCCGCCGGTTCGCCTGTCGTGAACGCGCGCCTCAATTCCAACTTCAGTTTCCTGGAAATGGCGGTTCCCGACACCACGTCTCGCTATAACTCGCTGCAGGTGGCCGCCAACCGCCGCCTGACGAAGGACGTGCAGGCGCAGTTGGCCTACACTTTCTCCCGCTGCATCGACGATGGAGGATTCCCCATCGGCAGCCTGAATGGCGGCAATTCGCCGACGGCGTACGAGAATCCCTATGACCGGTCCATTGACCGTGGCCTGTGCTTCTTCAATGTGAAGCACGCGCTGCGCATCAATGCCATGTATGTGCTGCCCTTCCACGGCAATCGTGTGGTCAGCGGCTGGCAGCTCTCGGGCATCGCCAGCGCCACCAGCGGCTATCCGTTCAGCATCAGTACCGGATACGATCGCGTCGGCTACGCATCTACCGGCACGCCGCGTCCCAATTATGTTTCCGGCTGCCAGGTGCAGGAGGGCACGGTGGCTCAGTGGTTCAATCCGGCCTGCTTCTCACTGCAGGCCGCAGGCACGCTGGGCGACGTGGGACGCGACACCGTCATCGGTCCGAATAGCGTCGACGTGGACATGGCCCTGTTGAAGGATACAAACATCACTGAAAAAGTCCGGGTGCAGATCCGAGCGGAACTTTTCAACCTGTTTAACCATCCCAGCTACGGGCTGCCCAACGCGTCCATTTTCACGGCGAGCGGCCCCAACCCGACGGCGGGCCAGATCACCACCATCGTTGGTACCAGCCGTCAGGTTCAGTTTGGATTGAAGATCATCTTCTGACGCTCGTTCAAAGTTTTTATGACGGAGGGTAGCGGCCCTCCGCTATCATGAATTCTAAGTTGCAGACTCTTCTCGACCTGCTCCATCTTGCGGATTCCGCGCTGCCCATCGGAGGCACGGCGCATTCGTTTGGCCTCGAAACGCTGGCCGAAGAAGCCTGCCTGACGCCGGAAACCGCCGAAGCGTTCTTCCACGATTACCTGTGTGAAGCCGGAGCCCTGGAAGCGAGCTTCGTGCGCCGGGCCTGGAACGGCGATAATGCCCACGCGCTGAGCGACGAGTTCGGCGCCCGCCGCCCGGCCCGCGAATCGCGTGAGGCGGCTTTCAAAATGGGCCAGCGTTTTTCGCGTCTGGTCAACGCTATGATGGGTCGATGCCTGCCTTCGCCGACAATATCTGTTATCCAGTGGCGTTCGGCGCAGCCGGCGCCCGCCTCGAAATCCCGCAGGACCACGTCACGCTGGCCTACCTGCGCCAATCCATCGCCGGATTGATTTCGGCCTGCCAGCGGCTGATGCCCATCGGCCAGGTGGCCGCCAACTGCATGATGTGGAATTTGAAGCCATCCATTGAACCGCAGCGAACGGCCGCCGAAGCCACCGCGCTTGGCTCAAAGAATACGGAGGTCAGTTGCTTCACCCCGCTCCTGGAGCTCGGGTCGATGCGCCACGGGTCGCTCGAAACGCGCCTCTTCATCAGTTAAACGCGCCGCAGCTCCACGCGCATCTCGCGCTCCGCTTCGAAGCCGCGGGCGGCCGGACGCGCATGGTTGTAGACGCGCAGCAACCGCCCTGGCGCGCCCTCCGGGCGTTTCCGCACGCGAACGGCAGCACACTGGTTCATCTCCACAACGTATCGGGAGGCGTCCTCTCAGGCGACCGCCTCACGCTCGATATCGATCTCGGAGCGGGCAGCGCCGCGCAGGTCACAACTACCAGCGCCACACGCCTCTACCGCCATCGCCCTGCCTCCGCGGATTCCGAACAGCACACCAACATCCGCGTGGGCCAAGACGCGCTGCTCGAATATCTGCCGGACGCGCTCATCCCCTTCGCCCGTTCGCGCCATCATCAGCACACGCGCATTACGCTCGCCGACGGCGCGAAATTATTTTGGTGGGAAACCGTCGCCCCCGGCCGCCAGGCGATGGGCGAAACATTCGCTTTCGATTCTCTGCGGATCCAGACCGAGGTGCGACTCGCCCACCCGGCCGCTCCTGCTCGAAAATCTATTGCTCGAGCCCGGCAAACGTCCGCTGAACTCGGCCGCGCGCCTCGGCCTCTACACGCACACCGCCAGCTTCTATGCCTTCGCCACCGGAGTCCCCGCGGCGCGATGGCGCGAGCTCGAAATGCAGCTCGCCGAATTTTGTAGCGCGCATTCCCAGCCCGGAGCTATGATATGGGGAACGAGTGCTCTGGCCGCCGACGGCATCGCCGTGCGAGGCCTGAGCGTCTCGGCTCGCACCATCCCGGCCACGCTCGCCGATCTTTGGAAAGTTTCCAAAAAATTCCTTACAGGCGAAGACGCGGTTCCTCCCAGAAAGGTTTATTAAGGTTCATGCATCTGACCGCCCGCGAACAGGAACGACTGATGATCTTCGTCGCCGCCGAAGTCGCCCGCAAGCGCCGCGCCCGCGGCCTGAAGCTGAACTATCCGGAGGCGATGGCCATCCTCTCCGGCGGAAATTCTGGAAGCGGCGCGCGACGGAAAAACCGTTGCCGAAATCATGACACTGGGCGCGCAGCATTCTGAAGCGCGACGGACGTGATGGACGGGCGTCGCCGAGATGATCCACGAAGTGCAGGTGGAAGCGACCTTTCCCGATGGCACCAAGCTGGTGACCGTCACGATCCGATTCAATGAGGAGACTCGCATGAATCCTGGCGAATATCTTCTCGAAGACGGCGACGATCGAGGCCAACGCCGGCCGCAAGACCGCGCGCGTGCGTGGTGCGCCACACCGGCGACCGTCCCGTTCAGGTCGGCAGCCACTATCACTTTTTCGAAGTGAACAACGCGCTGCGATTTCGATCGCGCACGGCGCTACGGCATGCGTCTGAATATCGCGGCCGGAACCGCCGTGCGCTTCGAGCCGGGCGAAGAGAAAGAAGTCGCGCTGGTCGCCTTCGGCGGCAGCGCGCGTCGTGCTACGGCCACAAGGGAAAGGTGAACGGAGCGCTAAATGAGCCTCTCGATTCCGCGCCGCACCTACGCCGATCTCTACGGACCCACCACCGGCGACCGCGTTCGCCTGGCCGACACCGAGCTTGATCATCGAAGTCGAAAAGGATTTCACCGTCTATGGCGACGAGATCACCTTCGGCGGCGGCAAAGTGATTCGCGACGGCATGGGCCAAAGCTCGCCGCGCGACGCGCGAGCCGAGCACGGCGCGCTCGATCTGGTGATCACCAACGCGCTGATCATCGATCACTGGGGCATCGTGAAAGGCGACATCGGCATCCGCGACGGCCGCATCGTGAAGGTGGGCAAGGCCGGCAATCCGGACACGATGGACGGGCGTCGATCCGGAGCTGGTGGTCGGCGCGTCCACCGAAGTCATCGCGGGCGAGAATCTGATCGTCACCGCGGGCGGCATCGACAGCCACATTCATTTCATCTCGCCGCAGCAGATTTACGAAGCGCTCTCGAACGGCATCACCACGATGATCGGCGGCGGCACGGGACCCGCCACCGGAACCAACGCCACCACCTGCACGCCCGGGCGCCTGGAACCTCGCGCGCATGCTGCGAAGCCGCCGAGGCGTGGCCGATGAATTTCGGATTTCTCGGGCAAGGGCAACGCGTCGACCGCCGAGCCGCTGGACGAACAGATCCGCGCCGGCGCCTGCGGCCTGAAGCTGCACGAGGATTGGGGCACCACGCCCGCCGCCATCGACGCCTGCCTGCGCGTCGCCGACGAGTATGGACGTGCAGGTCGCCATCCACACCGACACGATCAACGAAGCCGGCTTCGTCGAGGACACCATCGCCGCCATCGCCGGCCGCACCATTCACACCTATCACACCGAAGGCGCGGGCGGCGGCCACGCGCCCGACATCATCCGCATCGCCGCGCATGCCGAACATTCTGCCGTCGTCCACCAATCCGACGCGGCCGTTCACCGTGAACACCATCGCCGAGCATCTGGACATGCTGATGGTCTGCCATCACCTGAATCCGCTGGTGCCCGAGGACGTGGCGTTCGCCGAAAGCCGCATCCGCCCGGAGACCATCGCGGCCGAAGACATCCTGCACGACCTGGGCGTCTTCAGCATGATCTCGAGCGATTCGCAGGCGATGGGCCGCATCGGCGAAGTGGTCACGCGCACCTGGCAGACGGCGCACAAGATGAAGATGCAGCGCGGGCCGCTGCCCGAGGATTCGGCGCGCAACGACAATTTCCGCGTCAAGCGCTACGTCGCCAAGTACACCATCAATCCGGCGATCACGCACGGCATCGCGCACGAGGTCGGCTCGATCGAGCCCGGCAAGCTGGCCGATCTGGTGCTGTGGAAGCCGGCGTTGTTCGGCGTGAAGCCGGAGATGGTCGTCAAGGGCGGCTTCATCGCCTGGAGCGTGATGGGCGACGCCAACGCTTCCATCCCCACGCCGCAGCCGGTGCTCTACCGCCCGATGTTCGGATCGTTCGGCGGCGCCACCGCGTCCACCTCGCGTGACCTTCGTTTCGCAAGCGTCGCATGGACGCAGGCGTCGCAAAAGCTGTTCCGCAAGAAGCGCCGGTGCCGGTGCAGAACTGCCGCACGATCGGCAAGACGGACATGATTCACAACTCCGCGACGCCCGAAGATCGAAGTGGATCCGGAGACCTACGAAGTGCGCGCCGACGGCGAGTTGCTGACCTGCGAACCCGCCAGCGTCCTGCCGCTGGCGCAACGATATTTTCTTGTTTTGAGGAGAACATCGACATGAGAGCGTTTCGAGTTGGAATCGCCGGACCGGTGGGCAGCGGCAAGACCGCGCTGGTCGATCGCCTGAGCAAGCGTCTGTGGCCGGGCGTGAACCTGGCCGTCGTCACCAACGATATCTACACCAAAGAGGACGCCGAGTTTCTGATCCGCCAGGGCACGCTGCCGGCCGACCGCGTGCGCGGCGTCGAGACCGGCGGCTGCCCGCACGCGGCCATTCGCGAAGACGCGTCCATGAACCTGGAGGCGATCGCCGATCTGGAAGCGCGCGCACCCGGGCCTGGAGCTGATCTTCGTCGAAAGCGGCGGCGATAATCTGGCGGCGGCGTTCAGCCCGGAGCTGGTGGACGCTTTCGATCTATGTGATCGACGTGGCCGGCGGCGACAAGATCCCGCGCAAAGGCGGCCCCGGCATCACGCGCAGCGGACTGCTGGTGATCAATAAGATCGATCTCGCGCCGCACGTCGGCGCGTCGCTCGAAGTGATGGATCGCGACTCGCGCCGCAAGCGCGGCGACCGGCCGTTTGTGTTCACGAATCTGAAAACGGAGGAAGGCCTGGATAAGGTGATCGCCTGGCTGGAGGAGCAGCGCGCGCACGGCCTCACCGCCTCCGGACGGCCGGCGATTATTCCGCACTCGCATAGTCACGACGAGGACGATCAGCGCATCGGCACCACATCCGCACGGCAGGCACGCATTCGCACTGAGCAGCGCGCCGTGCGATCGCTAGACGCTGAGGTGCGCCTTCACCACTTCGTCCGTCAGCTCCCCGATGGGCCCGGCGGCGACGCGGCGGCCTTTGTCGAGAATGCAGAACTCGCTCGCCACGCGCCGCGCGAACGGCAGTTTCTGCTCGACCAGAAGCACCGTCAGCCCTTCCTCTTTATTCAGCCTCAGAACGATGTCGCCGATTTCGTGCACGATATTGGGCTGAATCCCTTCGGTCGGCTCATCCAGAATCAGCAGCTTCGGCTCCAGCACCAGCGCGCGGCCGATCGCCAGCTGCTGCTGCTGGCCGCCCGAAAGATCGCCGCCGCGCCGGTTCAGCATCTGCTTCAGCACCGGGAAACATATCGATAGATGCGCTCGGGAATCGCCTGCGGGCCGTTCTTGCGCACGCCCAGACCCACGCGCAGATTTTCCTCCACCGTCAGATGCGAAAAAATCTCGCGGCCTTGCGGCACGTATCCGATGCCCAGCCGGGCCCGCTGCTCGGCCGGGCGCTTGAGCAACTCGTCCCCTCGAAAGCTGATCGCCGCCGGAGCTCGCCGGCTGCAGACCCATGATGCATTTGAGCAGCGTGGTCTTGCCCATGCCGTTGCGGCCCATCAGGCACATGCGCGAGCCGGCGGGAACCGTCGAGATCCACATCCCACAGGGTGTGGCTGCCGCCGTAAAACTGATTGAGGGTCTTGATCGCCAGCACGGCTCACACTCCCAGATAGACTTCGATCACGCGCGGATCGTTCTGCACTTTGTCCATATCGCCCTCGGCGATCACGCTGCCCTTCGTGCAACACCGTGACGCGCCGGGCGATGGATCGAACGAACGCCATATCGTGCTCGACCACCATGATCGAATGCTCGCCCGCCAGCGACAGCAGCAGCTCGGACGTGCGCTCGATCTCCTGCGGCGTCATGCCGGCCACCGGCTCGTCCACCAGCAGCAGCTCCGGGTTCTGCATCAGCAGCATGCCGATTTCGAGCCATTGCTTCTGCCCGTGCGACGAGAATTCTCCCCAGCGCCTCGCGCTGCTCCGCCAGGCCGATGATGTCCAGCACCTCGTCGATTCGTCTTGTGTTGCGCGGGCGATAATGCGGGCGCGCAGCGTCTTCAGGAACGACCGGGTGCCCGGCCAACGCCAGTTCGAGGTTTTCGAATACCGTCAGCTGCTCGAACACCGTCGGCTTTTGAAATTTCCGTCCGATTCCGGCCTCCACAATTTCCGGCTCGGACATCTGCCAGCAGATTCGATGCCGTCGCCGAACCACGCCGTTCCTGAATCCGGCCGCGTCTTGCCGGTGATCACGTCCATCATGGTCGTCTTGCCGGCGCCGTTCGGACCGATGATGCACAGCATCTCTCCCGGATCGACGTACAGCGTCAGCTTGTTGAGCGCCTTGAAGCCGTCGAAGCTGACGGTCAGGTCTTCCAGATAGAGCCGCTTGTTCGCGGGCGCTCATTCTCGATCTCTTCCCCGCGCTCTGCGCCTGATGCAGAGCCCGACAATGCCGCGCGGCAGGAACACCGTCACCAGCACGAATAACGCGCCCAGCGCGTACAGCCATACTTCGGGAAACGCGCCGGTGAAATACGTTTTCGCATAGTTCACCAGCAACCGCGCCGACGATCGCGCCGTACAGCGTGCCGCGTCCGCCCACCGCCACCCAGATCACGGCTTCAATCGAATTGATCGGCGCAAATTCGCTGGGATTGATGATGCCGATCTGCGGCACGTACAGCGCGCCCGCGATGCCCGCGAGAACGCCGGAAAACACGAACAGCCACAGCTTGAACGATTCCACCGGATAGCCCGAGAAATCGCGTCCGGCTTTCCGCATCGCGGATGGCCAGCACCACGCGTCCGGCGCGCGATTCCACAATCGCGCGGCAAGCCAGATAGCTGGCGGCCAGCGCAGATCGACGGTGATCACCAGCAGCACCACGCGCGTACGATCCGAATGCAGATCGAAACCCAGAATGTCTTTGAAATCCGTGAAGCCGTTGTTGCCGCCGAAGCCCATGTCGTTGCGGAAGAACGCGAGCATCAGCGCATAGGTCAGCGCCTGCGTGATGATCGAAAGATACACGCCCGTCACGCGCGAGCGAAACGCGAACCAGCCGAATACCAGCGCCAGCAGCCCCGGCACCACATCATCATCAGCAGCGCGAACGTGAAATGGTTGAAGCCGTACCAGAACCACGGCAGTGACTTCTAGTTCAGAAACACCATGAAGTCCGGCAGTATCGGATCGCCGTACACGCCGCGCGGGCCGATCTGGCGCATCAGATACATGCCCATCGCGTAGCCGCCCAGCGAAAAGAACGCCGCGTGGCCCGAGGCTGAGGATGCCGCAGTAGCCCCAGATCAGATCGACGCGCCAGCGCCAGCATCGCGTAGCACAGATACTTGCCGATCAGCGTGATTCCGTAAGCCGAGAGATGCAACGCGGACGACGCAGGCACCACCTGATTGAGAATCGGCACCGCGATCGCCACCACGGCCAGCACGCCAGAAACCACGCTCCGCCGCGTCGCTTGCCCGTAGCCTTTGCGAACAACCAGCGTCCTCCGTCGCCAGAGGCCGGGCTCCTGCTCGCCGTCCTTTACGCGATTGTCGTCTTCCTCTACCAGCTTCATTCCTTCTCCGCTATCTTGTCCTCCGCAGCGCGCGGCCCGCTTGCGGGAACAGCCCGCGCGGCCGGGTCTGAATGAAAAGAATCAGACCGACAAGGACGAAAATCTTCGCCAGCACCGCGCCGGCGTAGGGCTCCAGCAACTTGTTCACGATTCCCATCGACATGCCGCCGATCAGCGAGCCCCACAGATTTCCCACGCCGCCGAACACCACCACCATGAACGAATCGATGATGTACGACTGCCCCAGATTCGGACCCACGTTGGTCAACTGGCTCAGCGCCACGCCCGCGACGCCCGCGATTCCCGAGCCGAGTCCGAACGTCATCGCATCCACCCACTCCGTGCGGATGCCCATCGCCTTGGCCATGGCCCGGTTCTGCGAAACCGCCCGGATGTCCAGGCCGATCCGCGTGCGCTTCAGCACCAGTAAGATCAGCGAGAAAACCAGCAGCGTGAAGATCACGATGTAGAGACGGTTATAAGTGATTGCAAGCGCGTCATTCAACCGCAGCGATCCGCTCATCCAATCCGGCGTCACCACCGATCGATTCAGCGCCGTGAAAATCGACCGCACCGTCTGCTGCAGGATCAGGCTGACGCCGAACGTCGCCAGCAACGTCTCCAGCGGACGTCCGTAGAGAAACCGGATGATCGTGCGCTCCATCAGCACGCCCGCCAGCCCCGACAACCAGAAACGCCGCGGGAATCGCCACCAGAATCGAGATCCCGATGTGCCCCGGCATCAGCGTCTGCACCACGTAAGTCGTGTACGCGCCCAGCATCATCAGCTCGCCGTGAGCCATATTGATCACGCCCATCACGCCGAACGTAATCGCCAGGCCGATGGCGATCAGCACCAGCACCGATCCCAGGCTCAAGTCCAAAGAACAACGTTTCAATACCCGAATAGAAGGTGCGCCATCGGTCGATGGCTCGCCACCGCGGCCGACGCGGCTTTCCGCACGGCGTCGTCCTTCTCGGTGAAGCTGCCGTCGGGATTCTTCGCGATCAACGCGGCCAGCTTGTTCCGCACGTCCTGACTGAGGCTGCCGCTGAGTGTGTTGATCGCGTCGAGACGCGCCTGCGTATCGGTGCCGTCCAAAGCGGCCAGCGCCAAGTCCGTCGACGATTTCTTTTTTGACGCCGGAATCCGTTTCCACAGCCAATCGCTCGCGCAACAGCGCGACGTTCGCTTCGTCCAGCGACCTGCGCCATGCTCGCGCACCGCGTCCAGCCGCACCGATGCATCCGGGGCTCGACAAGGAAAAGTGTGCGACTGTTGTCCGCAGCGTGCTGCGCAGTCCGTTGTTCGTGCCGATCGTGGTCATGCTGTCGCGCCGCGGCCGTGCCGGCGTCTTTCAGCGTCAGGGGATCGATCAAATTCGAGCGGGATCCACATCGGCCGATCTTGGCGATAAAAATTTTCTGATCGCTGTTGCGGAAATAAAGGCGGCCTTCGAGGAATGCCGTAAGAACCGCACGAACGCTCGGATGCCCGCTCTGGCTCAGGCGTTCGACAATCATCGCCTTGTCGGCGTACGATGCTTCGCGCAACTCGCCGAGTGTCGAGAGGAAAGTCGCGTCATTCAGGAGATCTGGGCGTGTTGTCAGCGCCAAACGCCCGAAAGGGCGAGCAGCAGCGCCAAGCAGCGCCACCGCCCGCCCCTTGGGAGGATGTTGCATTATTTGTAGTTTTGTCCTGAACACTTCTTGGTGACTTTATTGTAGTTCCCGCACTTCAACGTCACCCAATCCGCCTCGATGTCCTTGCTGCCCGGCAGAAAGTCGGACCATGCATCGCCCGGCAACCAGTCCCGGCGATTTCCAAACCACGTTGAACTGGCCGTCCGCTTTCACTTCGCCGATGTAAACCGGCTTGGTGATGTGATGGTTCGGCAGCACCTTGGCGATGCCGCCCGTCAGGTTCGGCGTCTCCGTGCCCGGCAAGCGCGGCGAGCACCTTCTCCACGTCGGTCGATTTCGCCTTCTCCACCGCCTTCACCCACAGATTGAAGCCGATGTAGTGCGCTTCCATCGGATCGTTGGTGGTGCGCTTCGGATTCTTGATGAACGTGTGCCATTGATCGATGAACGCCTTGTTCGCCGGCGTGTTGATGCTCTCGAAATAGTTCCACGCGGCCAGGTGGCCGACCAGCGGCTTGGCATCCAGGCCCGACAGCTCTTCTTCGCCCACCGAGAACGCCACCACCGGAATCTCCTCCGCCGAAATCTTCTGGTTGCCCAGCTCCTTATAGAAGGGAACGTTGGCATCGCCGTTGATGGTCGAAACCACCGCGGTCTTCTTGCCCGCCGAGCCGAACTTCTTGATCGCCGCCACGCGCGCCTGCCAGTCGGAATAACCGAACGGCGTGTAGTTGATCGAGATATCTTCCGGCTTCACGCCTTTCGCCAGCAGGTACGCTTCGAGAATCTTGTTCGTGGTGCGCGGATAAACGTAGTCCGTTCCTTCGAGCACCCAGCGCTTCACGCCGACTTCCTTCATCAGGTAATCCACGGCGGGAATCGCCTGCTGGTTCGGCGCCGCGCCGGTGTAGATCACGTTCTTGGACGACTCTTCGCCTTCGTACTGCACCGGATAGAAGAGCAAGCCGTCGTCCTTTTCGAAAACCGGCAGCACCGATTTTCTGGACACCGACGTCCAGCATCCGAACACCACCGCGACTTTGTCCTTCTCCAGCAACTGCGCCGCTTTCTCGGCGAAGAGCGGCCAGTCGGAAGCCGGATCGACGACCACCGCCTCCAGCTTCTTGCCCAGCAGTCCGCCCTTCTTGTTCTGGGCGTCGATCATCATCAGGATCGTGTCCTTCAGCGTCGTCTCGCTGATGGCCATCGTGCCCGAGAGCGAATGCAGTATGCCTACTTTGATCGTGTCCTGGGCCGATGCGACGGTTGGAGAATGCATCCCGGCGATCAGCAGCCCGAGCGGTCATAAACATTGTCTTTAGTTTCATGAATTGAGCTCCTTCATTCTTTGAATTTTGAGGAACGATGCCTTACATCTGGATCTGGAGGCCGATGCCCGCCTGCCAGGTATTCGGGATCGTTTTCTGGTTGAATCTGGTGTCCTGGAAGAACGTCATCACGCGCGCGTTGAACTGCTTGATGATGTAGTTGAAGTTCACTTCGGTGGTCTTCTGGCTGTAGCTACGTGGACTGCCCATGGTGAACTCGGCCTTGGCGATACTTGCCCAGCATTTCGAACTTGCCCTGACTGCCGACGGGACTTCTTTCGGAAAGAGGATAGCTTCCCAGCGCATAGGCGCCCTGGCTTCTTGGCAAGTCCGGCAGGTATCCGCCCAGCCCGTTGTAGTTCGGCATACTCGCTTTCGATCGAGAAGGCGCCGCCGTTGAGCACCTTTCTTTTCGAGGAGAAAATCCACTGTGGTGGCCGTCTTGCCGATCCTGAACCTGGGTCGCAGCCGCCGATGCGCCAGCAGGTTCTTGTCGCCGTAGTAGGTGCCGTTCAGGTAGTAGCCGTCTTCTTTGTCCCAGAAATCGATCTGGACGCGAGCGGCCCCGATGATGTCGTGGTTTACCGGTCGGCGGAACCGCCGTCGAAGCCGCCCACCGAGACCTTCATCTTCTTGCCAAAGTCGCCCCAATACACGACGCCGTTGTCGCGGCCTTGAAACACGAAGGGATAGCCGTCCTGAATGCCGTCCGTGATAGACCAGCCCATTCGTTGGCGTAGAACGGACCATAGAGATTCGCGCGATCGCTCGGCGGCAGAAAGCGCCCGGCCCAGATATTGAACATGCGGCGAGAACGCGAATTGCGCCACCGCGTCCAGAACGCCGATCTTGTTCGTGACGCTGTCGTAGTCCGTGTTGAACATGAACTTGATGGTGTCTCCGTATACCGGCCCACTGACGTACAGACGGGCATGGTTGAGGGCGAACGTGTTGACGAAATCACCGTTGGTCACGTTTTCCCCTGAATAGCTGGTTTGCAGCCCGGCGCCCACCGTGATGGGTCCTAAATTGGCCTGCGCGTACGAAAGAGGAGCCGCTGCGATCAGGCCGCCCAACAGCGCAAAAACCACTTCTTTCTTCCCAAATATCGTCACTAATGCCTCGTTTTCCGGTGACCGGATGCGGCCACACAATTGGTTTGGATAGCGTGACAGGATGTCGAAAAACACAGACTGCCATGCTTGTTACAACAGGAAGGCAGACGCTGCCGTGGTTCGCAATGCTGCGAGCCGTAGAGCGCTCGAACGGTGAGCGCTGAGAGCGTCAGTAGAGGTGATGCCGCCTCGATTGACCCTTGGTGTTTTTAAAATGTAACACAGCCCCATGGCGACGAACCATCGCGATTTTCGATGGCACACCAAAGGAATTTTTATAGCTGGCAAGTTATTACGAACGCACACACAAACCAATTTTTCATTTTGCGATTCCAAAGGCACTGCAGGCAAACCTTCCGTTCGAGGTAGACTTATTTGGTTGCCTCACACAAGCGAAGAGCATTTCGCCCAGTGGCGCGGCGGCCTACTGAAGGAGACGGAATCATGCACAATCGCAGAGGATTCTTGAAGACGGCGGGTCTCGCCACGGCGGCGCTGGTCTCGACGCGCGGCTCTCTGCCCACCGCGCAAGGGCAGGGCACGCGCCGCGAAGTTCGCGTCGGCGGCAAGCGCGTCAAAGTAATCGACGCGCACGCGCACGCCTCCATCGCTGAGGTAGCGGATGTGATCAAGGGCACGCCTTTGGAGCGCTACGCCCGCGGCGGCGGCCGACCGCTGGGGCCGGACCGCATCGCCGAGAATGATATGCGCGGCATCGACATTCAGGCGCTCGATATTAATACCTTCTGGTGGTACGCCGCCGATCGCGATCTCGCCACCAACATTGTCCGTGTGCACGACGAAGGCCTCGCCAAATGGGTCGCCCTTCATCCCGATCGCTTCGTGGCATTTTCTTCGCCTGCGCTCCAGTTTCCCGACCTCGCTGCGCAGCAGATCGAGCACGCCGTCAAGAACCTGGGCATGCGCGGCGTCGCCATCGGCGGCCACGTCGCGGGCGAGCCTCTATCGATGCCCAAGTACGATCCGTTCTGGGCCAAGGTGCAAGACCTCGGCGTCATGGTCTTCATGCATCCGAATAACGCCGAAAACGTCGCCAAAAAGGACGCCTTCGCGGGTGTCGGCGATCTGGGCAACATCATTGGAAATCCGCTGGAGACGACGCTCTTCCTGGCCCATCTGATTTTCGACGGTGTATTCGATCGCTACCCGGGTCTTCGCATTTGTGGTGCGCACGCGGGCGGCTATCTGCCTTCTTATTTCAGCCGCGTCGACGTAGCCTGCGAGGTGCGCAAGAACGCCAAATGCGTAAATAAGAAGCATCCGCGCGAATATCTCCACGAACAGATTCTGGCGGACTCCATGGTCTTCACGCCCGAAGCCATCCGCCACCTGGTCGCCGAAATGGGACCCACGCAAGTCGTTTACGGAACGGACATCCCGCTGGTCTGGCCCGATACGATCGATACCATCCTGCAGGCCGAGATTCCCGATGCCCAAAAAGAAATGGTCCTCGGCGGAAACATGATGAAGCTTCTGAAGCTGTCGTGATCGATCCGCATGCGTCGATCCGCGAAGCCCTTCGGCCAGCCCCGTCGTAAGACTGGGATTCAAATGCTGTTCACGAATTGTAGTCCTCACCCCTAACAGGTGGGCTTGCCGCGCAGTGTTCTACCGCGTTCGGCTATCGGAACGCTTATCGCTTCAGCGGATCCTCCACCCATGGCGGAGTCGCTTCCATCAGCCGCCCCAATTCCGGCTCCAGGCGCTCCATCTTCTGCTTCATTTCCCACGCCACCTGGCGATAGCTGAAGTGTCCCTTCACGCCGCTGCGGAGCCGGGAAATATATTCGGCCTCGGCGAAATCCATCTTGAACAGGAAGCGCGACCGCGCGCCGAACGGCAGCAGATAGTGCGACGCGGGCTCCGGCAGCTGCTGCCATCGTCGCGAACGTATCGTTCATCACACCTTCGTATGCCGGCTGTAAGCCAGCTTCAATGAGTGACGCCGGCGTATCGAATCCCAGCCTCCCGCTGTACGCCTGCCGGTATTGCTGGCACCTGCGATGCCGATGCATATCGCGATAAGCCCCGATATCCATCACAATGTCGTATGCGTACAGCCCTCCGCGGAAACCGCGCAGCAAGTCATCGCGACGTGTGCGCGACTGCAGCGCCGTGTCGATCACTTCATTGCGCAGCGCCCTGCTCCAGTCGCTCGTCATTTCATACAGCGCGCGGAAGGAATAGTTCGTCACCGGATACAACAACGTCGCGGCGATCTCCGAATGCATGTCCGTGGGGCGCAGTAAATCCACCATCTCGCCCGCGTCTCTTGAAGGCTGCGGCAAGTTCTGTCGCACCCACTCCGCCAGATCCTTGCGCGATTGCGACGCATGCTCGTCCGGCTCCACATGCCGTGCCAGCGTCGGCGCCAATGGCTCGCCCGCCGTCTTTTCATCCCACGTGCAATCCGGCGGCCGCGCACACGCGTCGGCGATCTCCGTCGCCAGTTCCCGAATCTCAGCGTATTCGGACGCCTTCAATCGGCGGATCTGGTGCTCCAGCGTGCGAATACTGGTCACCTGGCCAACGCCCGTCGGGATCCCGAAGAACAGCGTGTAGCGGGCCACGTCGAACGCTCGCGCGGCGATGTTGCGCTGGTACGCGTCCGGCTTCATGTCCTCCGGACGCGGCAGCCGCTCACTGAGAAACTCCGTCATGCGCGCGTGGATCTCGGCATAGGCAATCAGCAGCTTTTCGCCCGCCGTCCGATAAATCGCTACGCCGGCTTCGTCCAACTCCGGCGGCGTCACAAATCCCGAGCGCGAAAAATCCTGATAACGCGACGACCGCGCCTGTCCATCCCACAGCTGTTCGTCTTCGATCTCGGTCGCCGCCAGCTCAGAGATGCCTTCAAAGCACAACACCACGTGACCCAGATCGGCGATGGACGCGTGCCCGTATTGAAAATAGAAGCTCTCCAAAAACTTCATCGAATCGTGCGTGCGCACCCATTCGATGGAATCGCGAATCGAATCAGGCGAGCGAGAATAGCGCGCCAATGCATACGCCACTTTTTCGGGAGGCATCGGCGCAACGGCCAGAACTCGGGGATGGGCGGGAGTCGTCATCTTTTCGGAGGGAAGTTATGCCGCCGTATGGGCCAAACGGTTATCATAGCGGGTTCGACACGTCGATTCAGAACGTTAGATTTCCACATGAACATCCGCATAAAAAAACTGCACCCAGACGCCGCCATGCCTCACTATGCGCACGGCCCCGAAGAAGACGCCGGCATGGATTTGCGCGCCCTGGAACAAATCGTACTTTCGCCGGGCATCGCGCAAGGCGTGCCCACAGGCCTCGCTATCGAGCTCCCTCCCGGCTATGAGGCGCAGGTTCGACCACGCAGCGGCATGGCGTTGAAGCATTCCGTCTCGGTCAACTTCGGCACCATCGATCCCGGCTATCGCGGCGAGATTCGCGTCGTGATGTTCAATTTCGGCGGCGCTGATTACATCATCGAAAAGGGCGATCGTATCGCGCAGTTCATCGTCGCGCAGTATGAAGCCGTCGACTGGCAAGAAGGCGACGAGCTCGGCGATTCCAAGCGCGGCGCCGGCGGATTCGGGTCGTCTGGGCGATAGTCGCTGTCGATCGAAAAAATTCCGTCTTCCCTCGCGCCTCTGTCTGGGATAAACTGAAATGCCAAAGCCTACATGGCAGCTAAGTCTATTCAGCAGATCTTCAGGAGACAACATCTATGCAAACATTTCGCAACACATTTTTAGCCGCGGTCGCGGCGCTCGCGCTCACGGCGGGCGCGGCCTCCGCGCAGGACATCAACAAGTTCGTACTTTCTGACGCAGCGGCGAAGAAGACGTTGAACAAGTACGAAATCAACGCCGACACCGCGCGCAAGATCATCGATAAATGCATCGACATCGCAACCAAGGCGAATATGGCTATCACCATCTTCATCCTGAGCCCCACCGGCCAGATTGTCGCGTCGCACCGGATGGACGGCCAGTCGCCGATTAACATCGACACAGCGCTGCTTAAGGCCAAAAGCGTGCTTGAAACCCGCGATTCTTCGCACAAGCGCGCCAACATGATCCCCACGAATATTCCGCAACAGATCAAGTGGCACGATATCGGCGTCTACACCACGTCCGGAGGGCTCCCGATCGTTGTCGATAACCAGATGATCGGCACCATTGGCGTTGGCGGCGGCAACAAGGACGAAGAAATGGCGTTTGAGGCACTGCAAGCCGTGATCGGCAATCAGCCGCCTCTGGAACCCAATCAGCCTCAGCAGAGATAGTCACTTATTCTGAGATTCAATACGGAGCGGATATCTACCGGATATCCGCTCTTTTTGTTTTATCTCGCCCTCCCACGTTTCACTGTGCTATAACATCCCCGTTACAAGGTGCGTCGCAGCACATCGCCGCTGAACGCCGCACCGGGAGGCTGACCATGAAGAAATCAGACTGGCATGAGCGCGAATCCGCCACCGCGCGCCGCCATTTTTTGAAGCTGGGCGCAGGCGCCACGGCCGCGTTCGGAATGCTGAAAAGCGCCGAGGCCCAGACTCCTTCGGCGCAAGGCGTTCCCTTCTGGGCCGCGCAGCCTGCGAAAAAAGGACTCCCGCCCGCCGCCATCGACATGCACGCGCACTGGTCGCCGGAGCCTTATCAAAAAGCGCTCGCCGCTCTCGGCCATCCCATCGCGAACCCCTATCCGCTCGATTACGATCTGGACAAGCGCCGCCAGTGGATGGATGAGCATGGCGACCTGATGCACTGTCTCACGCTCTCCGGTTCCATGCCCTGGCAGCGCGTCTCGGCGAAGGATGGGGCGAATCTGGCGAAGATCATCAACGACGCCGGCATTCAGGCCCACCAAAAATATCCCGACCGCTTCGTCCTCGGCGCCGAGTTGCCCATGCGCGATCCCGAACTTGCTTTAAAGGAACTGAATCGCGTCGCAGGCCAGCCCGGCGTGCGCGCCGTGCATCTCCCGGACTCCATGGAGCGGCGCGACTATCTCTTCGAGCCGAACTTCGCGCCTGTGCTCGCGCGAATCGAAGCGCTCGGCTATCCCATCATTTTTCATCACATGGATGGAGTGGAAAATGCATTCGGCGGCAGCCGAACGCACGGGCCACCCGATCTGGCCTCGGCCATCGACGCGCCCATCGAGCACACGTTCCTCGCCACCAAATTTATTTACACCGGCACGCTCGATAAATATCCAAACCTGCAAATCGTCCTGCCGCACGCCGGCGGCGCGTTTCCCTATCTCGCCGGACGCATGGAGCACTTCCTGTTCCACATGAACAACAAGGTCACCCTCGCGCATCCGTTCCGCGATTACATTCGCCGCTTCCACTATGACTATTTGATCTACTACCCGGAGGCGTTCCGATTTCTCATGACTATGGTCGGCTCCGACCGCATCGTCGTCGGCACCGACAACTTCGCCGCGAAAGATATCCAGTATCCGTCGGCTGTTTTGGATCAATTTAATTTGCCCGCCGCCGACCGCCTCAGGATTTTGAGCGGAAACGCGAAGCGGCTGCTGCATCTGTAGCGCCAGGATCGAGGTTCGGGAAGCGCGCCTTGCCGCGAAATTCCGCCGATCGCTCTACGAGCCCGCCAGGGCCCTTAGAATCGATTTTAAAAAAGGGTATCCCCAGGTACCAACCGGGCCCGAAAAACCGCTTAAAACGCCTGCAAACGCGTGTCTTCATTTCGAAACATCGATCTATCTAAATTTATTGGCTTTAGTCGCGTGAATCGCGCGGAATTGGCACACGGCGACCCAAAGTGCGTTAGCACGAAAAGAGTATTTTTATTTCACGCCAGAGCAAGAGTTTAAAGCTCTGCGTGTCCGAAAGGTACGGGCGCAGTGTGCCGTTGAACCGTTCAGAACGAACGAGCGGCAACCAAGCGGCGATGCCCGGCACCCCCGGGAACGCTTGCGAGTACTTCTTCACCCTTTTCCGCGATCTTTTTGGTCGATTGCGATGAGACCGCCAGCCAACGGCCCTTGCGCAGCACAAAGATATCCGTCCAAACATACTCGCCGCTACTATCCTGGCCCCTGTATTTGCTGGTCTCCACATCCGTGCCGTTGATAACCGCCGTATTGCCAAAGATCCGGACCTTCATATTTGCCAAGGTGGTGATGGACGTCCCTGTGTCTTCCGACCGTTTCGACACCTCGCCCAGCGCCTGCGCTTTCGTCAGCACGGCTCCTTGAAAATCGATGCCGGTCCAGTCGTCGGCCATGATGCGATTCAGCGCCGCCACGTCTTTCTTCACGTCGGCATCGCTCCATTCACGCTCGATCTGCACCAGCGTCTGCGCGGCCTTGCTCATTTTTGGTTGCGCGAACAACGTATTTGTGAAGGGAACCAGAAGCAAAACAAGCAATGTGAATTTCATGAGCTGACCTTCCTTTCGGATCCCCCGCCGGTTATTTACTCGTCTCGCTCGCAAGCTTACTGTCTTATTGCTCCCGTCTATATGTCTCGCTTGCAAGTTTGCTGTCTCATTTGCTCGTCTCGCTCGCGAGCTTGCTCGCTAAGGGCCGCTCCTGCCCGGCGTACTTGTTTCCCACTTTCTTGCGATAGGGCACGGCGACTTTCGACGACAACTGCTCGAAGGTCATCGAGCAAATCCGCATCCCGGGATACAGCGCCACGGGCATGCGGCCCAGATTGCTCAGTTCGAGCGTCGCCTTGCCCGTCCAACCCGGATCGAACAAGCCCGCCGTGCCGTGTACGATGATGCCGATGCGCCCCAGGCTTGAACGCCCTTCCAGGCGACCTAGAACATCGTCGTCCAGCTCGAGCACCTCTTCCGTGATCGCCAGCGCGAACTCGTGCGGCTGCAAAATGAACGCTTCGCCCGTTGGCACCACGATGGGACGCATCAGATCCTGAATTGACGTGCCATCGCGGAGATCGATAAACGGATGGCGGCTGTGTTCAAAGATGCTGAATTCGTTACCCAGCCGGAAATCCACCGAGCAGCTGCCGAATTGCTCGGGCGGCAGCGGCGGCGTGATTTTGATCTTGCCGGATTCTAAATATTTCTTGATATCGACGTCGGAGAGAACCATGCGCGTGTTTATGGATGAAGCTTGGTTCTACTGTACCAAGCGTTGCGCGCCCCTACCGGCCGCCATTACCCGCCGGTTTCCAATAGCCGGCCATCAGCTCCGTCGCCCACGCCGGCTGGGAAGTTTCCTCGCGGGTTCCGAACTCGCGCATGTAAGGCTTGATATCCAGCACCGGCGACCCATCGATGGCGTCCAAACCCTCCACCGAAACCGACGTGCCTTCCACCGACTTCAGCCTGCAAACGGTGACGCCGATCCGGTTCGGACGATTCTTGCCGCGTTGGGCGAAGATCCCGACCTTTGGCCAGTCCTTCCGTCCGCGAGGATGGCGTGCCGCTGATTCGATTTCGCTCTCGCCTACTTGATGGAACGCGAAAACAATCTCCACATGTGAAAATTCATCCAAACCTGCCAGGCTTTCGGTCGCGAAGCGCGATGTGTCGAGATCGATTCGAGAGACTAATCCTCCCCAAACATCATCGATCGGCTTCGCAACTGCACTGTGCACGATTCCGATCGGAACCATCGAGATCGAATTGTTCATAGAGAATCTGTTTACAAAATATTGACCGCGCGCGCGGCCAGCAGAGCGATTGTCGTGAGAGAAATCAGCGCTTGAACCATCATCAGCACTTTGGCCCATCGCGAGAGCACGGGAACGTCCGTGGGTGAGAACGCGGTGCTGGTGTTGAAAGCCAGAAACAGATAGTCCACGAACTGCGGGCTCCAATCCATCTCGCCCATTTCTTCGCGCAACTCCTGATCCAGCATCATCTGTGGAAACAGAAACGCGCCGTCGGTATGGCATCGGCGCAAATCGCGCATGTGCGGACCTCCGGCGTCCAGCCGCCAGTACCATGCCGCGAACACCAGCACGTTGGTGATCCACAACGCCGCCGCCGCCCGCAGCAGCTCGCTGGGTGTTTCTTTGTGGCCGGGCAGGCGCTCGATCAACAGGCCCAGCGACACCAGCATCCCGAGCGTGATCACACCGACAGCCAGGTGCCCGCAAATACGTAGAAAAAGATAATGGTGCTGGCGAGGAAGCGCCAACGCAGGGAGGGAGAGCGCCGCCACAAGCACGACGATCAGCCAATCGGGGCCGACTTTCAACGAATCGGGCAGCGCGTAGAACAAGGCGCCCGCTCCGAGCAGGGCGACCGATGCAGGCCAGCGCGGTTCACTCTGGCGTGGCGGCGACTTGGTGGACATGCTTTCCTATTGTCAACGAATGCTTCCCGCGCCCGCAGTACAATAACGCCGTGGCCGCTTCCGAAGCCGGTTTGAAATACGCACCTGTCACTCTGGAGGGCAACTATGTCCGGCTGGAACCTCTGTCGGAGGAGCGCCACGCCGCGGGCCTGTGCGAGATTGGGCTCGATCCCGATTTGTGGCACCTGGTTCCCTATCGAATAACCACGCGCGACGAAATGTTGGCTTACGTGCGGCAGGCTTTAACCGCGCAGGCGGCCGGCTCGGCGCTTCCCTTCGCGCAAATCGACAAGGCCACCGGCACGGTCGTCGGCAGCACGCGCTACATGAATATCGATAGCGCGAACCGCCGGGTGGAGATCGGCGCCACGTGGATCGCGCGGCCGTGGCGGCGCACCGCGATCAACACAGAGGCGAAGTATCTGCTGCTGCGCCACGCCTTTGAAACGCTGGGCTCGATTCGCGTGGAGCTGAAAACGGACGCGTTGAACCGCCGTTCGCGCAACGCGATTTTGCGCATCGGCGCCCGCGAGGAGGGAACGCTGCGCCAGCACATCATCACCTGGACCGGCCGCCTGCGCGACACCGTTTACTTCAGCGTCATCGATTCGGAATGGCCCGAAGTGAAGGCGCGGCTCGAGGAAAAGCTGAAGCCGCGGGCCTGACCGGGACGCCACATGGTACAACGAACTTATGCCGTCTTTTCGCGTGGAAACGCCGCAGCGCGCCTATGACGCCGTCGTCGAGCGCGGCGCGGTTTCGCGCATTCCCGATGTTCTACCGGCAAGAGCCGGGACGGTTTTTGTCGTAACCACGGGGGACGTCTGGCAGCTGCACGGCCGCAAGGTCAAAGGGGCCCTGGGCAATCACCCTCACCAGGTTCTGTTTTTTCCCGGCGGCGAACCGCGCAAACGCCTGCACGAAGTGGAAGTGCTGGCGGAGCGGATGATGGCGGGTGGCGGCGATCGCTCCAGTATCGTGGTCGCCTTCGGCGGCGGAATCTGTACGGACGTCGCAGGATTTCTCGCGGCGATTTTCATGCGCGGCGTTCCGGTGATTCAGGTTCCCACCACGCTGCTGGCGCAGGTGGATGCGGCCGTCGGCGGCAAGACAGGCGTCAATCTGGTCTCCGGCAAAAATCTGATCGGCAGTTTTCATCAGCCGCTGGCCGTGCTGATCGATCCGGACGTGCTCGGAACGCTAACCGATCGCGAGTACCGCGCGGGGCTCTACGAGATCATCAAAGCCGGCGTGATCCGCGATGCGGAGCTGTTTCGGTTTCTGCAAAAACACGCGGACCGTGTACTCTCGCGCGACGCCGATGCGCTGGAGCACATCATCGCGGCGGCTGTTCGCATCAAAGCCGAAGTTGTGACGGCCGATGAGCGTGAGGGCGACCTGCGGCGCATCCTCAATTTCGGCCACACCATCGGCCACGCTCTGGAAGCGGAAACGCGTTACGAGCGATTCCTGCATGGCGAAGCCGTCGCCTTCGGGATGCGTGCGGCCGCACGGCTCGCGAACAAAATCGGGAAACTGGACGCGCAGGCCACCGCTGAAATTCATGAGGTGTTGCGCCGCTACGGTCCTGTGCCCACGCTCGACGGCATTGCGGCCGGGAATCTTGTGGCGCGCCTGAAGTCCGATAAAAAGACGGTGCAGGGCAAAGTGCATTTCGTTCTTCCCACGCGGATCGGCGCGGTGGAGATCGTTTCCGGCATCGATCCCGCCATGATTCGCGAAGTGATCGAGGCGGAGCTTGCCGAAGCGGTCGTGGCATGACGTTGAAGGAGACGGAGAAGGACGCGGAGGACGCCACGGATTCTTCACGCATCGCCGCGCCCGCGCATGGGGCATCGCCGGCGGGCATGGCCACCGAGGAGGCTGCGTCGCGCTGGGTGCGCGGCATGTTCGGCAAAATCGCCGGGCATTATGACCTGCTGAATCATCTGCTCTCCTTCAATCTGGATAAGCGCTGGCGCGCGCGCACGGTGGACCGGGTGGCGGAAATTCTCGCAAGACCGAATGCACGCGTTCTGGATCTATGCTGCGGCACGGCGGATATTCTTCTGGCGCTGGAGGCGCGCGCTTCGGCGACGGCGCGCCCGCAAATTCTGGGCAGCGATTTCTGCCATCCCATGTTGGTCGAAGCTCGCCGCAAGATTGAAGCCCGCGAGCTTCGCTCGCCTCTGTTTGAGGCCGACGCACTGGCGTTGCCCCTGGCCAGCAACTCGCTCGATCTGATTACCGTCGCGTTCGGATTCCGGAACCTGGCGAACTACCGGCAAGGACTTGTCGAGCTCGCCCGCGTTCTGAAACCCGGCGGCACGCTGGCGATTCTGGAATTTTCCCAGCCGACCAATCCGGTGTTTGCGAGCGTCTACGGATTTTTTTCGACGCGCGTGCTGCCGCGCGTGGGCGGGATGATCTCGGGCTCCGCGGAAGCGTATTCGTACCTGCCGGAATCTATCCGCAAATTTCCGGGAGCGGAAGATCTGGCGGCGCAAATTCGCGCGGCTGGCTTCACGCACGCCGAATTCGAGCGCATGACGTTCGGCGCGGTCGCGTTGCATCTGGCTCGCAAATAGCGCCGAGTGTTCTTTCGACGGCTACTTGAAGCGTTTGCGATACTGCAGATCCATTCCGAACAGACCGTTCGAATCGCGCACGGCGATGGCCGACCAGCGCGGGCTCAGGTCCCATTGCAGACGTACGATCTGCTCCTGCGTGCGGTTCAGGTTGGTGATGTAGGTGAGGCTGATATCGCGCGACACCTGCTGCTCCACCGTCAGCCGCGCTTCGGGAAGATTATCGACGCCGGTCATGGTGGGATCGATCTTCACGCGGCTTGCGCCGAAAAAACGTTGCAGACTGTTCGACAATTGCTCGGACACGGCCTGGCCGAGCACGCCTCCGGCATCGGCGAAGCCCGCGGTGCCGGCTGTGGCCGCTACGTCGTTGTTGGCCGAAGTGGTGCTGGGCGCGCGCCCCACGGCCAGCAGCGCGATGATGTCGCGCGGCTGCATGGGCGGATCGGAGCTGTAGTTGACGTTCAGTTTTTGCGGCGGCCCCGCTAGCGAAACATCCACCGTGATGCCGCGCGTACTGGTTTCCAGGTTTACGTCGAGTGTCGGCTCAATCTTCACCGGATTCAAAAACCGGATGTTGCCGCGATTCACTGTGTAGCGATTGCCGAAGATCTGCACCTCGCCCGAATTCACCGTAATCTGCCCCAGCAGCACCGGCTGCGCAGGCGTTCCGCGCAGGCGCAGGTCGGCGCTGGCCTCCACGTCGCGCGTCAGCGTGGTTTCCAGTTGCAGGTTCGCGGCGCTTTGCACGCGAATGTCGAAACGAAGACCGTGCAGGTATTGGATCGGTTTCGGAAGCCGCGCTCGGTTTGGTGCTGGCCGCGAGCAGTTTGCCCAGATCGGCGCGCGCGTTGATGGCCGCGCGGGTCAAGGTCAGCGTGCCGGATAAGGTGCTGGACTCGGACGTTCCATAAAGCGAAAGCTGCGCGTTGGTTGTCGTGCTGACGTCTTCCGGATAGCGCACGCGCACCTGGCGAGCGTCGGCCTGCAGCCGGTAAATCAGTGGTTCGCCGAATTCCATAAAACCGGTGAAGTTGATCTTGCCGCCGCCGGTTTCCGCCAGCAGGCTTTCGATGGTGGCGCGTTTGCGATCGAACAGCACCACGCCGCTTACGCTGTCGATGCCGTTGGTGACGCCCTCCATGTAGAGCGAAGCGTTCTTCACTTCCGCGCGTCCGTTCACCTGGGGATCGCGCATGGACCCGCGTACCGATGCACTGATGGTGGCGTTTCCCCGCGCCTGCAAATCCGGATTCAGCAACGCGAGGATGGCTACGTTGATGCCGCCCTTCACCGTAAGATCCGCGCTGGCGTCCGCCTTCAATGGAATGGCGCCCGTTACTTCCAGGTTCGTATCGCGCGCTGTGAACACCGCCGACCGGACGCGCGCTTCCTTTGCCGTGACGTCAATCACAATCGGCTGCGTGTTCTTCAGCACGATCTCGTCGGGCGTCACTTCCGGCCGGGGCACCGGTTTGTGCGCGGCGCTGAGTTGTAGTGCATCGATCCGCACTTCGGCGCGCAGCTGATCGGGGCGGCGCAACGGCATGTTCAGCGTGGCGCCCGCTTCGACGAATCCGTCGAAGGGCAGCGGTGTGTTCTTCTCTGCTTCCGGGCCGCCGATGGTCGCCAGATCACGCAGGGACGCGACGCTGAGTCTTGAAACTTTCAGTGTGGCGAAGCCGGGAAGATCGCCTTCCAGCTTCCAGGTTCCCTGCGCTTCCAGAGTGGCGTCGTGGAACTTCGCCGTTGTGCGCACCGCGAGGTCGGTGCCGTGTGTCTGGCCCGTGAGCGTCACGTCGCCCAATGTTTCGCCGGCAATGACAAGACGGTGGACGTTCACGTCGCCGTTCCATTCGTGCGGTGCGAACGCGTTCGGTGCCACACTGGCACGCAAATTGAATTTGCTATCCACCGTGCCGGCCACGTCGGGAAGCAGCGCGTGTAAGGCCGCGACGCGCGTCATATCCACGGCTCGGGCGTTGGCATCGAGCGTAAGATCGCCGCGCTTCCAATCGGGCGAGGCGGATTGATAGCTCCCGGAAAAAGTGACGCGGGCCGCCCCCTGCGACGCTTCCGCGTTTGTGAAGCGGACCGAACTCGCAGCGTAATGCACGGTGCCGCGCAGGCGGTCGAGCTTTTCGTTAAAGCCCGCGGGCGCCGTGATATCGAAAGTCGTGTCCACTTCGGGATGGCGCACCGTGCCCGCGATGCGCGCGTTGGCCGTCGTCACGGTGCCCTGGATATCTTGCGCGAATCCGGCTTCTTTCAGCAGCTCCGGGATCGAGGCGCTGCGAATGTCGAGCCGAGCGGTGAGGGCGCCGTCGTCGAACTGGCCGCCGCGCGCCTTCACATCGGCGTCGCCCGTAATCTGCAGCATGCCGCGCGCGAATTCGATGCCCTGCAGCGAAATGTCGCTCGCGTTCGCATCCACCTGTGCGGAGAGGCGATCGAGCGCGTGTCCCTGGATCGTCGCTTTGGTGAGAGCGGCATCGCCGTGGAACGAACTGTTCTCTACAGGCCCCGTGAGGGTGCCGCTGACGGAGACGTCGCCACCCTTGAGCTCGACTGGAAACGGCTGCGGAACTTTCACATCAAGAAACGCGAGCGCCGGAAGCACGTCTTCCAGGTGCGCCGAGCGGGCGCGGATATCAATCGACTTGCCGGGCGTGCCCGAAAAATTGATCGTCGTCGAGCCGGTCGCAAGATGCGAATCGTTGATGTGGAGCCCGGCCGTTTCGTCATAGTGGAAGGCGACCAGACCGTCGAGCGTAGGCCCGCCCGGGACCGGCACGATCGTGGAAGTGGCATCGATTCGGGGAGCCGTGCCGCGGGCTGCCGTGTCCACCGTCAGGCCGCCCGTCAGCATCGCGTTCCACGGCAGGGCGCGATCGGTCAGGACATGCGCGGCGTCGGCCAGTTGCAGGTCTTCGAAATTTCCGTTGGTGTGAAAAACCAGATCGGTGGTCAGCGACGCGGTGCCCGTAAACCTGGCTCCCAGCGCGTGCAGCACCAGGCCGCGTAGCGTGATGCCCTTCGGATTCCACACGGCGCGCGTGGTAGCGCTCACGTCTTTGACGCTGACGCGATCGCGAGTGAAGCCCAAGCCGCGCGCGGCGGCGCTGACGTCGAGCGTAAACCCTGGTTTCGGCCCCAGATCCACGGATAATGTTCCGTTGACGTCGGCGGTCCCCACCGGCTGAATCGGCAGGGAAAATGTTGAGACCGCGTCGCGCGCGGCCACGCGGCCTTTCACCTGGAACATGCCGGACGGCGCATTCAAGCCGGTAAGCGAGCCAACCAGATCCACACCACTTTGGCCGGTGGTCGCGCGAAAACGCGAAAATGCCAGGCGGTCTTTCTCCAGAGTGAAGGCGGCGGCCAGATCGATCTCGACGGGCGTCGCGACCGCCAGAGCCATGTGTACTTGATGCGACGCGAGCTCGCCGCGGTAGCGCTTGCCCGCGCCTTCATAGGTCATGCTCAGGCGCAGGTCCTCACCCTGCAGATTGATGGGAAGCTCGCGGTTATCGTATTGGACCATGCCGTCGATCACTTCATAGCGCCGCACGGCGAGGTCCACCACATGCTGCGCCCAACTGACGTTGTCTTTCACGCCGGGCGGCGTGGGCAGGTTGGTTGAACCGTCGTCATATATAGCGATGTAGGCGGAAGGGTGGTCCAGCCGGACCAACGCGAGATCGACTTTGCGCTCCAGCGCCGAAATGAGGCGAAGTCCGATGGACACTTTCTCGATGCGAACCAGAGGCGGCTCATCCGAAGATTCGGTGCCGTGCAGGATCAGCGGAGAAATGGTCGCGTCCAGCGTCCGCCAATCGAAGGAAAACGTGCCGAGCTCCACCTTGCCGCCCGTGCCCTTGACCAGTTCTTGCAGGATTCTTTCACGCAGCCGCTCCTGAAACCAGCCGCTCTTGAAGACAAGAACGACGGAGATGGACAGTGCGATCAGCAGCACGACGATGCCCGCCGCCATGCGCTTCACGGTTCTGTTGAGCCTTGTCATATCAGCCCAGTCATATACGCCCAGTCATCTAAGCCCAGTCAGCCAAACTCCATTATCGAGACCCCGTCATCGGAAGGCAGAGTCTCTATAAAGGATCGGCGTTTCAGTGCGCGCCATGGCCAGCCACCGGTCCAGGGCGTCGAGCATGTGCTGATTCATCACCAGCTCTTCCAACTTCGCGCGGCTGGCTTCGAACGACGGCGCGGGCGAGCCGGCCGGGAGCTTCGCAATCAGCGCATTGAACGCCGCGCGCAGGTCTTCGTCCGACATTTGCACCTCCGGCCGGAACCGCAAATCGGTATAGCGCATCATCCACAAGCCATCCAGAAGATGCTTCTTCAAGTCTTCTTCCGTGATGCCTGCGCGGGCCAGAGCGGCTTTATATTCCGCATCGCTGGGATAGCGCGCGCGAAGGGGCGCCAGCAAGGCGGCGACGTCGGACGCGGGCGGCTCCGGTGCGCGCGTGGCGGCCGCGTCCTGCAATACAAGATACAGATCCACCATCCGCTGCGCCGCCTTGCGAGCCTGCGGACCGCTGAGATCGGGAGTTTTGCCATCGACGAACGCGTCCACGCGCAGATCCAGCAACACGTCGCTCTGCGTGATGACATGTTTCCCGACCGTAACGGCGATGCGGTCCAGCGTTTCGGCCTGCGCAGACGCCAGCGCAAAACAGGCCAGCAGAGTTGCCGATGCTGTTCGCATCGGAATCAGGTAGCTTCGTTTGAGCAAGAAAGGCATCTTTAGAAAGTTTGCCCCAAGGAGAAATGGAATTGAAAATGGCTGATGATCTGGTGCGTCACCTGACACGTATTGGTGGAGGTGCAGTCGATCAGCTGCTGGGTGTTGCCGGCAAATCCGTCGAAGCGCGGAGGGTCGGGGCTGAAGCTGAGATCGATGCGCAAGGGTCCCACGGGAGTCTTATAGCGAATGCCGAAACCGAATGCATGCACCGTATAGTTGAAGTCCGTCACGTCGCGCTGGCGAAAGCGGAAACTCATCGAACTCAAATCAGAATAGACGTTGCCCATATCGTGAAAGAGTACGCCGCCCAGATTGTCGCCGAACAGCGGAAAACGTAACTCCGTGGAATGAAAGAGAAACGCCGTGCCGCCCAAGGGGAAGCCGGTCTCCAGGTCGCGCGGCCCGGCCTGGTTATCGGGGAAAGCGCGCTGCGTGGACGCGCCGCCGGAAAAGAACCGCTCAGCCAAAGGGATCTCGGGCAGCCCGCCGATTCGATTGATATGCCCGAACTGCAACGTGCGGGCCAGTACAATGTCCTTACCGATGGGGTGATAAGTGGAGTTGCGCAGGATGAGCCGCGTGTAATCGGTCTGCGAGGAAAACGCGGCGAGCGAAATGCCCACGTCCACCGTGTTCAGGATGCCGCGATGCGTGTCCGTGGAATTGTCGCGGCGGTCATAAATATAGGACGTGGAAAGCAAACCCACGCGCACGGGTTGCGCGAGCAAAGGGACCAGTCCCGGCGAAATCTTCAGGTCGGAGATGATCGACTTGCGGAAAGAAAATCGATACTGCAGGCTGTTCGTTTTGGACACGCGCTGCGCCACCTGCACCGATCCCTCCAGACGGCGCGACCGAAATGTCCGAACGTCGTAGGAATTGTCGAACAGGCCCGAAAGGGTTAGCGTCAGGTTTTCGTTATTTAGGAATTGCGGGATGATGTAGGAGGCGATGGCACGCTGCTCGATCGTTGAAATCAGCGTTTGAATACTGGCGGTGTGAGCGAGTCCGAATAAATTGAGGCGGCTCAGCCCCAGCGACAGGCGCGGGCTGAAGCCGGTCTGCCCGGCCGGCGCGTCGAAGTTCGTGATGCCAGTGCCAATGCGTGCAATTTGGGCGCCGATGCCGGCCGTGAGTGAATACTTGTTGGCTTCTTCCACCTGAAACAGCACGTATTTGCGTTCTTCCACGCCTTCGGGATTCTGAAGGGCGGCGTCCGCCTTGGCGAAGATTCCCAGATCGTAGAGTTTCTCCTGCGTCGCCGAGATCTTGCTTTGCGAAACCGGATCTCCCGCGTGTATTTGCAGGCGCGAATTCACCAGCGACGGGCGCGTGTGTTTCCAAGCCGCGCATCAGCACGTCGCGCACGAACTGGCGCTCGCCCGGGTGGACAACGTACGTCAGCCGGACGCGGTGGTCGCCCGTGCCCGGCATCTGGTGCCAATCGAATGTCACGCCGGGATAGCCGTCGTCGGAATAGTACGCCAGCACGGTGTCGCGATCCCCGGCCACACCCGCGTCACTGAACGCCTGCCCGGGCATGGACTGCACCATTTTGCCGAGGCGATCGGCGTCTTCGGCAGAGGTCCCTTGAATATCCAGAGCTTCCACGAACCATTGTTCGCCCTCGTGAATTTCAAAGCGCAGGCCGATCGCGTCCTTGGCTCCCATGTAATCGTCGATGGTGCGAGCGTCCACCACCACGTCCCGAAACCCGTTGGAGCGATATAGATCGACGGATGGCGTCACGATCGTCGTCGCGCATGCGCTGCGAGAAGCGCCCGTTGCGATAGCGGAGCTTGCCGGCCTCGCGCGTGGTGAGCCGCTCCTTCAGCGTGGCGTTATCGAAGAAATGATTGCCGGAAAACTCGATCCGCACCAGACGATGGCGGTCGTTACGGGCGATCGAGTAATCGATGACGCGCACGTCGGCGTCGTTGGTGGTGTCCGTGAACTCCACCTTTACGTCGAAGTAGCCTTTGGCCTGAAAATAATCGGTCAGGTTGCGGGTGCCTTCGAGCAGCAAGCCGCGGTCCACCGTGCGTTCTTCATAGACGGGGATGAGCTGCCGCAAGCGCCCTTCCGATACTTTGGTACCCGTAGTCTGCACCTTGATGAGAGGTCCGTTGTCGATCTGCAAGGTCGGCGTGACCGTGTTCGTCTTGTCGTGGTAGTCCAGACGATCCAGCGTCACGCGCGCCAGCAGGCGGTCATATTGCTGGAAGCTGCGGCGCAGGCGATTCACGCCGGATTGCACGGTGGTCTCCGGTCGCGGGGCGCCAGCCGGGAAACTGCAAGCCCCAGAAGCCGCGGCGCCAGCGGGTTGCGCGAATGACGCTCTCCCGCGTTCGCGCGAATTTTCCCTCTACGTTCACGCCGTCGAAACGGGCGCGCGGGCCGGGGTCGAGGTCGAAGTCGATCCCCATCTCCTCGGTGGAAGGGTTCGGCGACAAATGATATTGGATGCTGGCTCCATAGAGGCCATTGGCGCGCAGACGTTCCTGCATATTGGCGACGGCTTGCCCCATTTGATTGGCGTCGAAGTGCGTGCCCAATTCCAGCATGGTGGCGGCCAGCAGCTGCGCGCGGCTGGGAGGACTGGAGGCGCCATCCACCGTCACGCCGCCGACGAAGTAGGTCAACTCGGTGGAGATGCGCAGATCGACGCCGTCGGGACGCGGCTCGGCGTCGATGGAGGCGTCGGAAAAACGGCCGGTTTCGTAAATCTTTTGCAGCGCGGCCTTCACGTCCTCGCTCCGCAGGGGCGAGCCGGAATGCAGGGGAAGCAGGCGCTCGAATTCATCGCTGGGCAGGGGCTGATTGGGAGGATCGAAGCGAATGCTGCGGATGATCTGGCCTTCGAAAGAGGACAGGGCGTCCGGCTGAGCGTTCTGAGCCGAAGCCGCGACGCCGACGACAAACGTGACCAGCAACCACACCGGCGGGCGCACTTCTACCAATCATATCGCCAAGGGTGGCGTACTCGCCGATTCCCGGGAAGGATTTCCGTTGTGTCGCTCCATCATATTGGTACTATCGTGCATGAGGCGGTCCCGGTACCGCCGGTCTTTTTTTGCGACCAGACCTCTGTGACAAAATCCCCCGACGCGCGCTACTCCCGCCAAAGCCGCTTCGCTCCTGTGGGCGAAGAGGGGCAGGCGCGCATCCGGCGCTCCACCGTGGTCCTGATCGGATGCGGGGCTCTGGGAACGGTGGCCGCCGAGCTTCTGACGCGCGCGGGCGTGGGGCGGCTGCGGATTGTGGATCGCGACTTCGTGGAGCTTTCGAACCTGCAGCGGCAGTTTTTGTTCGACGAAGCGGACGCCGAGGAAGCCTTGCCCAAGGCGGTGGCGGCGGTGCGGCGGCTGGCCCGCGTGAATTCCGAAGTCGAGCTGGAAGCGGTGGTGGCCGATCTGGTTCCCGCCAACACGGAAGAACTTTTGGAAAACGCCGACGTGATCGTCGACGGCACGGATAATTTCGAAACACGCTTTCTGATCAACGACGCGGCGGTGTCTTCGAATCGCCCGTGGATCTATTCCGCCGCCGTGGGGAGCTACGGCCTGAAGTTCGCGATTGTGCCGGGCCGCACGGCGTGCCTGCGCTGCATTTATCCCGAGCCTCCGCAGGGCGCGCAGCCGACATGCGAAACCGATGGCGTGCTGGGACCGCTCACGTCGGCCATTGCGTCGCTGGCGGCGGCCGATGCGCTGAAGATTCTGGCCGCGGGACCCGAGGCCCTGGAACGCGCGTCTCACTACGGTAGATGTTTGGACCGGCGCCATCCGGCAGATCGCCACACCGGCGCGCGATGGCGAGTGCCCGTGCTGCGCGCATCGCGAGTTCTCTTATCTGGATGGAACGCGCCGGGCACCGATCAGTTTGTGCGGCCGCAACGCCGTGCAGATTCACGAGCGGTCGCGCCCGGTGGACTTGAAGGAACTGGCCGCGCGCCTCAGCGCCATCGCGCCCGTCAGAGCGAATGAATTTGCGCTGCGCGCTTCCATTGACGCGTATGAGCTGACCGTGTTTCCCGACGGCCGCGCGATCATCAAAGGCACCACCGATCCGGGCGTCGCACGCAGCCTGTATGCGCGCTACGTCGGCGCGTGATGGATTGTGGCCAGCCCCGGTCGTGAGACCGGGGATTCAAATTCCATAAGGAATTTTAGTCCCCACCTTCACAGGTGGGGCTTGCCGAGCATTTCCTTTGCTTTGCGGCTGACGCCTTCATCTCGTACTGCCGCGGTGTTGTTCGGGAACGACCAAAGCGAACTCTCCGAGAACGCTCTTCCGATCCTCCGATAGCCCGCGAACTCGTACAGCGCGCAAGTGGGTCGATAGCATAGCTGATGCGATGGTTAGGTAGGCTTTTGATAATCCTTTGCGCGGCGGGATTTGTTCAGGCTCGGGATGCCGCGCTGCCGCTTTTTTTCGTGCCGAACGCCGGTTTGACGGATGCCTCTTTCCGTTATCTGGTACAGGCGCCGCGTTTCACGGCGGGCTTCGCGCAGGGCTCGGTGGTGTTTCGCCTTCCGGGCGGCCAGATCGAGTTGAGCTTCCCCGGCTCCAATAGCCATGCGGACGTCGCGGCGTCGGGAACCGCGCAAGCCCGCGCGAACTTCCTCATCGGTTCCACCAGCGACCAGTGGCGGACGGACCTCGCCACCAGCAATGAGCTTCGCTATCGCGAGTTATATCCGGGAATCGAGCTCGCCTATTTTGGCTCCGGCGCGGAATTGAAATCGGAATTTCGCGTGGCTCCTGGCGCCGATGCTACGCGCATTGCGCTGCACTATTCGCGCGCGGTGGCGATCGATGCGAACGGCGATCTGCTGGCGGGCGAAGGCGAAACGCAATTACGCGAAAAGGCTCCGGACGTTTATCAGGAGACGCATCAACAAGGCGTGGGCGGGCGAATTAAAATTGCCGCGCGCTATCGTCTGCTCGATCCGAACACCGCTACGTTTGAGCTGGGAGCCTATGATCCGAGCCTGCCGTTGGTGATCGATCCGGTAGTCAGCTACGCCACGTATCTGGGAGGCTCCAACACAGGCGCCGTCACGGCCACCGCCGTCGACGCTTCCGGGAATCTGTACGTCGGCGGTTGGACATCCGCGGTGGATTTTCCGACGCACACTCCCTTCCAGGCTTCGAACAAAGGCAACGTGGATGCGTTTATCGCCAAACTGAATTCCACGGGCACCCAGCTGCTGTACGCCACATACATCGGCGGCAACGGTGCGGATCAGGTAGCGGGCATCGCGGTGGATGCGGCCGGGGAGGCCTATGCCACGGGCTTCACGGCCTCGACGAATTTTCCGCTCGCCTCGCCCATCCGTTCGACGCTGGGCGGCAGCCGCGCAGCCTTCGTGCTGAAGCTGAACAGCGCCGGCACGGGTCTGATGTTCAGCACGTATTTGTGCGGCACGGCTTATGACATGGGTACGGCGATCACGGTGGACACGGCGGGCGACGCCTGGGTGGTGGGCGATACGCAATCCGCGAATTTTCCCATGACCACCAATGCGATTCAAACGACGTGGGGTGGTGGGACCGATATTTTTATCGCGGAGTTGACATCCACCGGCGCGCTGACCCTGAGCACTTACTGGGGAGGCAGCGGGGCGGAGCACGCGGGCGGCGTGGCTCTGGATCCGTCGGGCAACGTTTATGTGGCCGGCGGCACCACCTCCACCGATTTCCCTTTGGTAAACCCGCTGCAGCACGCCAATGCCGGCGGGCAGGACGCGTTCGTGTTCAAAATGAATTCCGCGGTGACGTTCATTTATTACTCCACGTATCTGGGCGGCAGTGGAACGATGGCGGGCGAATTGGCGAACGCCATCGCCGCCGACGCCAGCGGCAACGCCTACGTGGCGGGTGTGACGAATTCCGCGAATTTTCCGGTCAAAGCCGGTTCGCTGCAAGTAGCCTACGGCGGAGCCCAGGATGCGTTCGTCACGAAAATCAATGCCGCGGGCTCGGCCGTGGTGTACAGCACGTTTCTGGGCGGCACCAGTTTCGATTGGGCCACCGACATTACGCTCGATACCGCGGGCGATGCGTTCGTCACCGGCTACACGTCGTCATTCGATTTTCCGGTGGTGGGTGCCACGCAAGCCGCTTTCGCCGGCGGCTACGATGCCTTCGTTACCGAACTGAACACCACCGGCGGCGTGCTGGTCTTTTCCACTTATTACGGAGGGACGGGAATAGATGAGGCGAACGCTATTTCCGTGGATCCCAGTGGAAATATATTCGTGGGCGGACAAACCAACTCCACGAATTTGCCGCTGGTGGCGCCTTTGCAATCGGCCAACAACGGAGGAGCCACGGGCTGGGTGGCGCGCCTGGGCGTGACGGCCGCGCCGCCGCAACGCCCTTCGGTGATTTCCGTGACGCCTACCGTCGGATCGGGCGCGAATGCTACGTTCACGGCCACGTACGCCGATACGGGCGGCGCGGCGGCGCTGGGGACCGTCGGCTTTCTGGTGAACGCGACGGCCGGGACCAGTTTCGCGTGCTACGTAACCTATACCGTCGCCACCCAGACGCTTACGCTGGCGGGCGACACCACGACGTCCACCTCGCTGAATACGATTCCCGGCGGCGCCAGCGTGCAAAACGATCAATGCATTTTGACCGGCAACGGTTCCTCGGTCGTCATTTCCGGCAACACGCTGACGCTGACTTTGGCGCTGCATTTCCAGAACAGCTTCGCGGGCGCGAAGACCGTGTACCTGTCGGCCGCCGATGCCGGCGCCGCTACGGGATTCGTGGCCGCCGGAACCTGGACCGCGACCATTCCGCCACCGCAACCCCAGGTGATTTCCGTCTCGCCCAGCTCCGCTACCGGTTTCAACCAGACCTTTATCTTCACGTTTGGAGACACTACGTCGGCCAATAATCTGGCGGACGTCGCCGTTTTGTTTTCCACCAGTTCGACCATTTACGCGAATCAGTGCTACATCGTGGTGGACCTGATCCAAAACACCATCGCGCTGGAGTGGGACAACATGCTGGGCGCCAATTCCAAACCCATCAACTCCCCGGCGACTTTGCAGAACAGTCACTGCTCGATTGGTGCCAACAGCCTGGTGCTTTCCGGACAAACTCTATCGATCACGATGGCCATGTCCTTCACGGCTTCCTTCGCCGGGTCCAAGGGGATTTTCATGGAGGCGGCCGAGATAGGAGCCAACACCGGATGGTCTCAGCAAGGGACATACAACGTCGTGGCTGCGGGAATTCCGCAGGTGAACGGCGTTGTGCCGAACTCCGGCGCGGGAACCGGACAACGGTTCACGTTCAACATGAGCGACGTGGGGGGCGCGGCCAATCTGGTGGCGATGGGCATGCTGTTCTCGTCTTCGCCCTCCGCCTTCGATAACGCGTGCTATCTGGTTTGGGATTCTTCGCGGGGAACCATCGCGCTGCGATGGGATGTGTCTTCGCTGGGAGCGACGCCGATTACGCCGGGCGTCAGCGGAACGGCGTCGAACAATCAATGTACGATCAGTGGATTGGCTTCGACCGTGACGTCCAGCGGAACGTCCGTCACGGTCACTGTCGACCTGACGTTTAAGTCCAGTTGGAACGGCACCAAAAACATGTATGTATTGGCGGCCGAGCCATCGACGACTTCCGGATGGGTGCAGGTGGGCACCTGGACGGTGACCTCGGGAACGCCGGTGGCCAATTCGATGTCGCCCAATGCGGGGGCCGGGCACTTCCCGTTCTTCACCTTCACCGCCACCGATTCTTCCAATCAGGCGAACATCACCAACGGACTGATGCTTTTCAACACGGGCACGTCATCGTCGACGGCGAATGCGTGCTACGTGTTCATGGACCGTACCACCGGAACGGTGAATTTATACAACGATGCGGGCACTTCCTTTACGGGCAAGCCTTTCGCCGCATCGTCTCCGCTGTCGAATTCGCAGTGCGCCATCGGGTATGCGTCGATCGGGCTGGCCGGAAACTCCGTACAGTTTCTGGTGCAGATTCTGTTCACCACGGGTCCGTTCTCCGGGCCGAAGAACGTCTATTTCGAAGCCAATGAGGCGACGTCCTCCACCGGATGGGTGTCGATCGGAACGTGGACCACGCAATGATCGGCGGGGTAGGGGGTCAGTTCGCCAAAGCGAGGTCATTTTATCCCCGCTCGATGACTCTCGCGGCTCCGAAACACTGCTGCAATATGGCGATTTTACAGAGCCGCGAAGGTAATGGAGCGGGATGTCTTGGCTCACACTGACCCACTAGTGGGCTCCACGGCATACTCAGGAAACTGGTATCAGGAAACGGCACTACGAAACGGCGGCGTGCTGCGTTTGCGGCGTTAACTTCCATTCGCCGCGTTCCAGCGCGATGACGGCGAGCAACGCGCCCGCCGGGATTTCTCCCTCTATGCGCCACGCGTAGCGTGAGGCGTCGAGACACGCGCGAAAACTTTCGACGGAGAGAAATTCGGTGTGGAGTTCCAGAACCACACGCTCCACCAGATGCTCCCAGCGGGTGAGCGATTGAAACAGCTGCGCTTCGGCGCCTTCGATATCGCACTTCAGGACGATTTTGACGGGGCTCGTTGCACCGCCAAAGGGATGCCGGGCGCCATTAGAAACATGACCGTCGTCATGAAACATCTGTTTTGCAAGGGCGACCAGATCCTCGATGCGCCACACGGGAATCCCCGCGCGCGCCGGTGCGCCCATGCGCATGCCCCACGCGCCGTTCCCGGAATCCACCAGTTCGGCAAAGCCGCGCTCAGCGCCCGCAAACGCACGAATGGTTTTCGATCGATCCGACAATCCGGCGAGGCGCAGATTGTGTTGCAGCATCGCGAAGTTCGCGCCATCGGGTTCCACGGCAACGATTCCGGCGGGCTGTAGCTGCTGGGCAAGCGCGATGGCGCTGAGTCCGATATTGGCTCCCAGATCGATCAGGACGACGGGAGCCGCGGCGGTGTTTGAGGCTGGCTTGGAACCGCGGGGCGCGGGGGAGGAAGCCGCGAGCCCGCCGTAGGTGTTCTCCAAAAAAACTTCGTCGAAGACTTTCCGATCGGTGGAGCCTTCGCGCAGCGCGACGGTGGCGCCTCCTTTGAGGCGATATTTCTGATGGCCCTGGCGCGAAGGGGAACGGAAGAATCCGAGGGCGAGGTCTAGGCTGTACGCGAATTTTCCGGTAGCAGACAGGTCGCTCGACGCGATTTGGCGCCATTTCCGGCTGATGCGGGCGAACCGTGGGGCGTTCGACATAATGCTCTCGAAAGCTAGTGCAGCGAGCGCGCGAGATCTCTCACGGCGCTATCGTAGGGGCATGTCGGTTTATGAAGAACGCAAGGCCGCGCTCGAAGAATATGAATTCCGCATGGGGCAGGAGCGGGGACGCCTGGCGGTGACACTCGACCTGGTTACGGACGCGTTAGTACTGGTCGGCCAACACGGCGTATACTGCCAAAGCGCTCGCCAGCCGGGCAAACCGGCCATGGACATCCAACTGATTCAGCAATGCCTGATCGACGCCAAAGAGTTGATCGCGAGCGTCATGGCCGAGATCCAGCGCAAGAAGCTCGAAGCGTCGCGCGAATAGAGCGCCGTTCTGATCCACGGGTCGTACAGATGTTGCGCTAGAGGTTTTGCTCTATAGGTTTTGCAGGAACGGATTGCGTTCCTTCTCGCGCCCGATGGTCGTATTCGAACCGTGGCCGGGGATGACCACGGCGCTCTCCGGCAACGGCAGCAGCTGATTCTTGATGGAGCGTAGAATCTGCCGGCCGTCGCCGCCCGGCAGGTCCGTGCGGCCGATGCTGTCGCGAAACAGAGTGTCTCCGGCGACCAGTTTATTTTCGGAAGGAATCCAAATTGAAACGCTGCCCTGCGTGTGTCCCGGCGTCTCGATAATTTGAAACGCCGCCTCTCCCAACATAAGAGCTAAGCCTTCGCGCGCCTCGGCGTCGATCGTGGTGCGCGACGGATTCGCCATGCCGACCCACTCGGCCTGCGTGTCCAGGTGATTGTACAATTCCTGATCGCGCGCGTTCATCAGCACGGGCGCCCCGGTCGACGCTTTGAGCTTCGCCGCACCGCCGATGTGGTCGATGTGCGCGTGCGTGATGACGATGGCCTTCACCTTTAAAGTGTGTTTTTCGAGAATCGCGAGAATGTCTTCGATCTCGTCGCCGGGATCGATGACGATGGCCTCGCCGGTGTGCTCGTCGCCAAAAATCGAGCAGTTGCATTGCAGCAGGCCCACCGGCAGGATCTCGTGAATCATACCCGATTGTATACTCGAGGTATGCACTCCCTTTCGGCGATCGTCAATCGCCGGATCCTCTTGCCGGGTTGGTTCATCAGGGCAATCCTACTTGCGGCAGCCGGTATTTCCGAGTGCAAATTCCGTACACCAGCGCACTACTTTTCGTGGGCCAAACTCAAACTGCTGTTCGCACTGCAAATTCTGGCGCCGCGGCCGCTACCGCGCTTCGCATGGAGAGTTGGGGAATTCGGCGATCCGAGACCGCGGTTCGCGCTATGAGCAACGCGTACCAGGCTCTGCGAGAGAGCACTGCGTGGATCGATCTTTCGGCGCGCGGAAAAATCCGCGTGGCCGGCGAAGATCGCGCACGATTGCTGCATGCGCTGTGCACCCAAAACATCGCCGACATGCAGCCGGGCGAGGGAGCGTACGCGTTTTTCCTGAATGCGCAGGGCCGCATTCTTTCCGACGCGAATATTTTTTGTTTCGAAGATCATTTTCTGCTGGACACCGAGCCGGAAATGGCACGCAGCCTGTTCGAACACATCGACCGCTACATCATCGCCGACGACGTGTCGCTGGCGGATGAAACGGCGCAGATCGCGACTATCTCCATTGAGGGACCGGGGGCCGAACGCGTGCTGCGCGGTTTGGGCGCGACGATGCCTGAAGGCGATCACAGGACCGCTTTATGGGACGGGAGGGTTGTGGCGCAGGTCAGTTCCACCGGCGCGCCAGGTTATTTTATTTTTGTGCCCACTGCCGCGAGAGACGGGCTGGTAGCAAGGCTTAGCGCCGTGCCCCAAGCCAATGCGGCCGAGGCGCGCGTCGCGCGGATCGAAAACGGCCTGCCGCGCTACGGCGAAGAGATCACCGACCGGTATCTGGTGCAGGAAACCGCGCAAATGCGCGCCGTGCACCTGAGCAAGGGCTGCTATCTGGGCCAGGAAATCGTGGAGCGTGTGCGCAGCCGCGGGCAAGTGCATCGCCTGCTGCGAAAACTGGAGCTGGAAACGGCGGAGCAGCCCGCAGCGGGCACGAAGCTCACGGCGGGCGGCGCCGATGCGGCGGAAATCGCGAGCAGCGCGATCTCGCCCGCGACGGGCAAGGCGGTCGCGCTGGCGTACGTGCGGGCGCCTTTCGCCGAGCCGGGCACGGTAATTGACACGGGCGTCTTCACCGCGCGCGTTTGCTAACGCGCTTCGTGCGGTGCTGTGCGAAGCTCGCCATCCACCGGAAATACGAAATCTTCCGCCGCGGCGTGGACGATCAGGCGTCCCGCGCCCAGAGGCCGGCCTTGATTGGGAAAGAAAACGGCTCCGTCGGTGGATTGCCCGGGTTTGAGCATGCTGGTGGGAAACGCGATGGCCGAAGCGGCGGCCGCGGCCTTGATCTTGTTCGAGCCGACATCGGCGAAGGCATTCTGGCGGCGCTTTTCGTAGCCGTTGGTGGAATGCATTTGCGCGTTGTTATAGAGGCTTGCCTCGTAGGCCGCTACTAATTTAATGACATCGCCGCGCGAGCCGTGCGCGATCAATTCGTTGATCACCGTTTTCGCGGACTGCGCCCGAACGGTGGTGCCGTCGGCGCGCTCGAACAGGCAGTCTTCAGGGGCGACGGTCCAGGAGATGGACGATCCGTTCGAGGCCGCCAGCTGCAGGATCGCGTAGTCGCGGATGCGCATCGCCATGGGCGAAAACATCAGCGTCACGCCGTTGTGCGTGAGGGCTTTGTATTGCAGGCCGCCGGATTCGAACTCGATAATTTGGGCGCGGCCGGTGTGCGAAAAAGCCAACATCAGTGCGAGAGAGCCGAACGCTTGCGTGAACTTCAAATTATTTCCAACAGACCCAATCACTTCTTCAGATAACCTTCAGGTGACGAAATACCGTGTCGCCTTTAGTTTAACGCTGTGTTGCCGAAAAGCCGTCAATTTGTAATGTTTTCGACAACTGTCCAACACGCTATATTCATCGCCGCGTAATTTCGCTGTGATGAAATCCCGCTAGCCTTGAGCCTAACCAGTCGCATCAAATTCTGTTCTGGGGAGGGTCTTTCATTGAAAAAAATGTCGCGCGTTACACGTGTATTCGCACTCGGTCTGCTTGGGCTTGCCTGCTTGATACCGTTAGAGGCGCAAGACGCTTCGATCACGGGCAGCGTTTTGGATCAGGCCGGCAAGGTGATTCCGAAGGCGGCTGTTGTCGTGAAGAGCGATACAGCTCCTATTTCGAAAGGCGCGACAACGGATGCTGAAGGTCACTTCGTTGTGACGGGGCTCCCGGCCGGCACCTACTCGGTGCAAGCGTCGGCGGCGGGTTTCTCGACGGCAACGGCGTCCGGGATTATGGCGAGCACCACGCCGTCAGATATCTCCCTCACTCTGGCAGTGGGAACTGCCTCAGATTCGGTTACGGTGGAGGCGGTCGTCTCGCTCGCCGCGCAATCGGCGCCTTCGGGCAATACGCTTGACGCAACGTCTGCGAGGACCGAGATCACGGGCGATTTCATTAAAAATTTCGAGTCACCGCTGGCTGACTTCGGCGAATACGTCGCGCTTGCCCCGGGGACATTTACGGTCAACACGAATGGAACGGGCCTGGGCCAGGCGAGCACGTATTTTCGCGGTTTCCAGGACGGCCAATACACGATGACCTTCGACGGCATTCCGTTCGAGGACACGAACACGCCGACGCACCACTCGTGGTCGAATTTCCCGGCTCCGTGGATCGGCGGAGTGGATTTCGACCGCAGTCCCGGTCAGGCTTCGAACTTCGGGCCGACGAATTTCGGCGGAGCCATCAATCTGCTGTCGAAGGAAGTTCCATCCACGCAGGATATCCGGGCCACCGGGTCTTATGGCTCCTTCAATACGCGCCTGCTTGAGCTGGATTACGACTCCGGTGCCTTCGGACCGGGCGACAAGAATAACAGTTTAAGCATCGATCTGCATCAGATGCTCTCGGACGGATACCAGACGTTCAACCGCCAGAAACGCGTCGCCGGGAACGGCAAGTATATTTATCGGCTTTCACCCCGGACGCACATTACCCTCTTCGCAGGCCTTGTGGATCTATGGGCCAACACACCGAAGTTCAACGGCCCGACGCGCGCCCAAGTGGCACAGTTTGGCGATAACTTCCTGCTGAGCGGCGACCAGTTTCTTTCGCCCGGCGTGTACAACCCGTATTACTACGGTTTCGATTTTTATCACGTGCAGACAGATTTCGAATACATCGCGTTCGATTCCGACCTGGGCGATGGATGGAAATTCGAAGACAAAGCCTATACGACGCGCTATTGGAACAAACAGAACTATCAGAATGGCGCGACCATTAACCTGACGGCGGCGTCCCCCAGCGGCGTCGATAAACTGAACGGTTACCGGCACGCCGGCGACACGGCCATCCTAAGTAAGGAATCCAAATGGGGAGTGTTTCGCGCGGGCGCCTGGTATGACTGGGCGTACACGGATCGTTACCAGATTCCGAGCAATATCATCACCTGGGTGGACACGCCATTCGGCAACTTCCACGAGCACTACACCACGCAGTCGTTCCAGCCATTTGCCGAATACGAGTGGAGGGCCACTTCGAAGCTGGTGGTCACGGCCGGAATCAAAGCCGCGAATTATGCCATGCGTCTGAATCAGTATCAGGACGTGAAGACCGTAGGATGCCTGGGCGGAACGCTGGTGAAAGCCAACACATCGACCAACACTCCTGCAATGTGCGTGGGCGGCGGAGCGTTCACCACACACAGCATCGATTGGAACAACTGGCTGCCGACGTTGACGGCCCGTTATCGCGTGCAAAGAAACTGGTCCGTATACGGCCAGTTCGCCGAGGGCAGTATCATTCCGCCGAGCGGCAATTTCGACGTGACGGGCGGAAACGTGCTGACCTCCCAGAAGCCGACGCTGGCGAAGACCTATCAGGCCGGCTCCGTGCTGAAGTTCAACCGCTGGACGCTGGATATGGACGCGTATTACATCCACTTCGAGAACGGCTACGCGTCTTACCTCGATCCGGACACGGCGGAACCGGTGTATGTGCCGACCGGTCCTACCAATACGAAGGGCGTAGAGGCGGAAAGCAATATCTTTCTGGGCTACGGGCTGAGCCTTTACCTAAACGCGTCGTTCGGATCGGCGAAATATCAGGAAGGCGTCAATTATCCGAACGGCGGGCTATGGGTAGCGAACACGCCGAGAGACATCGAAGGATTCGCGTTGCTGTGGCAGCGTAAGAACTGGGACGTGGGATTCGTCAACAAGCGTGTGGGTTCCATGTACAACGACAACGGTACCCTTAGCTACCTGATTAACGGCCAATCGATTTCCTACCCGGTGAACGAGGCGATTTCGATCGATCCCTTCGATCTCACCAATATTTACGTCAACTATACGATCAAGAGCCAGTCGTTCCTGCGGGGGACGAAGATTGGCGTGGCGGTCAACAATCTTTTCGACAGCCACAACATCGTCGGCATTCCGACGGCAGGCAACGCTCCCACGCTGGCGGTGCCCTATACGCCGAGTCCCAACGATACTTTGACGCTCCTTCCGGGACGGAGCGTGATGATTTCGCTGACCGTGGGTTACGCTCCCCGGCGATAGTTTCGAAAAATGAATATTGGATGACGCTGCCGGGCCAAAAGCCGGCAGCGTTTTTCTTTTATGATCGAAGGAGGAAAACACTTGATACTGCGCTTGAGCTTCGGGTGCGCGCTGTTCGCGGCGGCGTCGATGCAGGCGCAGATGCTCACGTCTCCGTGGGTGGAATTGGGCGAAGGCGGCCAGGCGATCGCCCGCGTGATTGTCGATTCCGAAACCTGCCCTTCGATCACGGTTGATGGTGCCAGCCAGCCGATGTCTCTCCGCCGGCCGGTGCCCGACGGATTTAAACCAGCCTGCGAGTTTGCGCTGCCTGCCGGCGCCGCGTGGGCCAGCATCGAAGGCAACACGCTGCGTCTTCCCGGACCCGACCCGGCTTCGATCATTGTCATTGGTGACACAGGCTGCCGTATCAAAGGCGAGGCCGTGCAGGATTGCAGCGACATGTCCAAGTGGCCGCTGAAAGCGGTGGCCGATAACGCCGCGAGCGTGCATCCCGACCTGATCATCCACGTGGGTGATTATCTCTATCGCGAAACCGCATGCCCGCCGACCGAGCAGGAAAAATGCGGAGACACTCCGATCGGCGATAACTGGGAAACCTGGAATGCCGATTTCTTCGCACCCGCGGCGAACCTGCTGGGGGCGGCTCCGCTGGCGTTCTCGCGCGGGAATCACGAAAATTGCAGGCGGAGCTGGCGCGGCTGGTTTTATTACCTGGACCCGCGCCCCTGGACCAACACGTGCGCCGACTACACGCCTCCCTACGTGATTCGCGCGGGCACCCGCGAGCTTGTGATGCTGGACTCATCGGCGACCGAGGAAGATGTGCTGGATCGCGAGCAGGTCGCCGAATTTACATCCGAGCTAGGCTCGCTGCATGTGGAGCACGCCTGGCTGGTGGATCATCATCCGTTTTGGGGCATTAAGCCGGGCACCAACGGAAAGGGCGTGAAGCCGCTGTCGGCTCCGCTGGAAGCCGCGTGGGCGAAGACAGCGCCGGCCGGTATCGAAATGATTCTCTCCGGCCACGTTCATATGTTCTCCGTGATTCCGTTCGACTCGGGCCGCCCCCTGCAGATTGTTGCGGGCGACGGAGGGACGGCGCTCTCGGGCGCCGTGCCGGAAAGCGTCGACGGAACGGTAATTCAGGGGAATGCCGTGCACGGCAGCCAGCTCCGTGTGGATTTCGGATATATTTGGCTGCGCAAATCCGCATCGCCCTCGGGTAGCGCGTGGGATCTCCGTTTGCAATCCACGAATGACGCGGCGATCGTCGAGTGTTCTATTGCAAGCAGTCACACGGCATGCGGAAGCAAAGAAAAATAAAGCGGAGCCGATGGTTTGGTATAGGGGCGGCGCACGGAGACAGCGCGGAACCTCCACTGCGAGATCCGCGCCGTTATGAAATAAGGAAAAGGGTGGTGGACGGCATGGGGTTCGAACCCACGACCCCCACGTTGCGAACGTGGTGCTCTCCCAACTGAGCTAGCCGCCCTTATGAGGACTACGACCTCTAATATAACATGTGGTCGCGCGACGAGGACGATTTTAGAAGCACCGCCGCCCGCTCTATTCTCGCCTGTAGCGTGCGCGGGTTGTTCACGACGGCGCGTCGGCCGGAATATTTTTCTTGCGAAGAAGAACAAATCGAAGGACACTGAGATTTCATGACCACTGCACGTATCAATGACGCCGCTCCGGTTCGCGAGCCGGCCGACCGCTGGTCGATCGCCGAGGCTTCCGAGCTGTATGACGTCAATAGCTGGGGCAAGGGCTATTTCAGCGTGAGCTCCGGCGGGCACGTCTGCGTGCATCCGGACAAAAATCCCGACCGCCATATCGATTTAAAAGAGCTGGTGGACAATCTGCAGCTGCGCGGCATTGGGCTGCCGATCCTGATCCGCTTCGGAGAGATCCTGAAGCATCGCCTGGGCGAGATCCACCAGGCGTTCGCGAGCGCCATCGCTGAAAACAATTTCACGGGCGGCTACTGCTGCGTTTATCCCATCAAGGTGAATCAGCAGCGGCAGGTGGTGGAGGAGATTTTCCAGTACGGGCGTCCTTTCAAGTTTGGGCTGGAAGCGGGTTCGAAACCGGAACTGCTGGCCGTGCTGGCCATCGCCGACAACGAAACGCCGATCATCTGCAACGGCTTCAAGGACGACGAATACATCGAGATGGTCATGCTGGCGCGCAAGATCGGCCGGCAGATTATTCCGGTGGTGGAAAAGTACACGGAACTGGATCTGATCCTGAAACATTCGGCGAAGGTGGGCATACGGCCGGTGATCGGGATGCGTATCAAGCTCGCCAGCCGCGGCTCGGGCCGCTGGAAGTCGTCGGGCGGATACCGATCGAAGTTTGGACTGACGATCACCGAAGCGTTGAAGGCGCTGGAGCAATTGAAATCGCTGGGCATGGAAGATTGCCTGCAGCTGATGCACTTCCACCTGGGCAGCCAGATCACGAATATCCGGCAGATCAAGGGCGCGGTGACCGAAGCAGCGCGCGCTTACGTGGAGATGCGGCGCGCGGGCGCGGGCTTGCAATACCTGGACGTGGGCGGCGGGCTGGGCATTGACTACGACGGCTCGCAGACGGATTTCGAATCGAGCGTCAATTACACTTTGCAGGAATACGCGAACGACGTCGTTTATCACATCCAGAGCGTGTGCGACGAAGCGGAGGTGCCGCATCCGATCGATCGTGACGGAAAGCGGGCGCGCCGTGGCGGCGTACCACAGCGTGCTTGTGTTCAACGTGCTGGGCGTGACGGGCTTCGGCGCGGACGAAGCGCTGCCGGAATTCGGCGACGACGTCGAACGGCCGCTGATCGATCTGAAAGAAACGCTGCGCGGGCTGAGCACGAAGAATCTGCTCGAAAGTTTTCATGACGCGCAGCAGGCGCTGGACTCGGCGCTGAATCTGTTCAGCCTGGGTTACCTTCCGCTGCAGCAGCGGAGCTGGGCGGAGACCATTTACTGGGTGATTTGCCGGCAGATTCAAAAGCTGGCGAAGACGCTGGATTATTTCCCGGAAGAGTTGGAAGGCTTAGATACGCTGCTTTCCGACACTTACTTCTGCAACTTCTCGCTCTTCCAAAGCATGCCCGATAGCTGGGCCGTGAAGCAGCTGTTCCCGATCATGCCGATCCATCGGCTGCAGGAAGAGCCGTTCCACCACGGCATTCTGGGCGATATTTCCTGCGACTCCGACGGCAAGGTGGATCAGTTTATCGATCGCCGCGATGTGAAGAAGACGCTGCCTCTGCACGCGTTCACGGGCGAGCCCTATTACCTGGGAGCGTTTCTGGTTGGGGCGTATCAGGAAATTCTCGGCGATCTGCACAATCTGTTCGGCGACACCAACGCCGTGCATGCCCGGCTAGACGCCAACAATCAGGTGGTTCTGGAGGCCGTGATTCGCGGCGATACCGTTCGCGAAGTGCTGGATTACGTCCAGTTCAAGTCCACGGTGTTGGCCGAAGAATTCCGTCGGGATGTGGAAACGGCGGTGCGCGAAGGCCGCATCGGGTATGAAGAAGCCGGGCTTCTGCTGCGGTTCTACGAAGACGGCCTGAATGGGTACACGTACCTGGAACAGTAGCCGTACGGCGCCAGAATTTCCTCGTCCGCGTATCGGTTCGCTTGCCGCCTGCTAAACTTTCGACGATGAAACTTGCTCCCCCGGAGTTATCCGCGCCCGCCGCCAAACGTGTGCCCAAGGAGACGTCGATCCACGGAGACACGCGCGTCGACAATTATTTCTGGCTGCGCGATCGCGACGATCCGGATACAACCGCTTATCTGGAAGCGGAAAACCGATACACGGAGTCCGTCATGAAGCCGACGGAGCCGCTGCAGGAGAGTCTTTACGCGGAAATGTTGGGGCGGATCAAGCAAACCGATGTTTCGGTTCCGCTGAAGCGCGACGAATTTTATTACTATACGCGCACGGAAGAAGGGAAGGCATACGCCATTTACTGCCGCAAGCACGTGCCGGTAGGAACGTCCTTGGAAGATGCCGCGGAACAGGTGCTGCTGGACGCCAATGCGCTGGCCGAAGGGCACAAGTATTGCCGTGTGGGAAATTTTGCTCCGAGCCCAGATCATCGCCTGCTGGCGTACTCGGTGGACTTCGACGGCGATGAAACGTACACGATCCGCGTCAAAGATCTGGCGACGGGAGTTTTGTTGCCAGACGAAATTCCGAACACGTATTACACGCTGGAATGGGCCGAAGACAACGCCACGTTTTTCTATACGGTGCTCGACGAAACGTTGCGGCCATACAAAGTATTTCGCCATCGCTTGGGCATGGCTCAAGATGAGCTCGCATATCATGAGGCGGACGAGCGGTTCACGCTGGGAATCGCCAAGACGCTGACCCACGCCTTTGTTTTAATTTCGTCCGACAGTCCGGTAACATCTGAGCTGCGGATTCTGGACGCGAGCGAGCCGCTGGGCGAGTTTCACGTGCTGCTGCCGCGTGTGCAAGGCGTCGAGTACGACGTTACCCATCACACGGGAGACCGCGCGGGCGAGACTCGTGACGCCGGCGGGACCTTTTTCATCCGGATCAACGACATCGCCGAAACGTTTCGCGTTGTCCAGGTTCCTGCGGCGAATCCGGCGAAGGAGCATTGGGAAGAAATTATTCCGGGGCGCGCGGGCATCACGATCGAAAGCGTGGAGGCGTTTCGGGATCATCTGGTCACGGAGGAGCGCCACCGCGGCCTAACCGAGATTTATATTCGCCGGTTTGCGGACGGCGCGACGCACGCCATCGAATTTCCGGAGCCTGTTTATACGGCAGGCGTGGCTGAAAACGCCGAGTTCGATTCAACATCCGCTGCGGTTCGAGTATTCGTCGCTGGTCACGCCGACTTCAGTGTTCGACTACGAGATGGACGCGCACACGTGTGTGCTGCAAAAACAGCTGGAGGTGCTGGGCGGCTACGATCCCGCGCGCTACCGGTCGGAGCGTTTGTATGCCAAGGCGCCCGATGGCGTGGAGATTCCGATTTCGCTCGTATACCGCGACGATTTTAAGCGCGACGGCCAGGGGCGCATGCTGCTTTACGGCTACGGCTCCTATGGCATCAGCATCGATCCCGTGTTTCAGTCCGATCGGCTGAGCCTGCTGGACCGCGGCTTTGCCTATGCGATCGCGCATATCCGCGGAGGGGCCGATTTGGGGAAGCCATGGCATGACGCGGGCAAGATGCTGCGCAAGAACAGCACGTTCACGGATTTCATCGCGTCTGCCGAGCATTTGATCGCCGAGCGCTATACGTCGCCCGAGCATTTAGCAATCAATGGACGCAGCGCCGGTGGGTTGCTGATGGGAGCCGTAACCAACATGCGGCCCGATCTGTTCGCCGCCGTTGTGGCAGGCGTTCCTTTTGTCGATTCGCTCAATACGGCGCTGGATTCGACGCTCCCATTGACGGTCGGCGAATACGAAGAGTTTGGCAATCCCAACCAGCGTGAGTTCCACGACTACATGAAAGCCTACGCGCCGTACGAAAACGTGCGAGCGCAGGATTATCCGGCGATCCTGATTACGGCGGGTTTGAACGATCCACGCGTGTCATATTGGGAACCTGCGAAATGGACGGCGAAGCTGCGCGCCCTGAAGACGGATGACCGTGTGCTGCTGCTCAAGACACAGATGGGCAGTGGTCATTTCGGGGCCTCCGGTCGCTACGAATATTTGAAGGAGCGGGCTTTTGAGTACGCGTTTCTTCTTGCCGTGCTTACGTGATAGCCAGCGGAAGAGGCTGCGGGCGCCGAAGCCGGGCGTCTATGCTAAGAGGTATGAACCCGCAGCAGCCGCAGCCGAAAATCCAGATGTCCAGCACCAACGATTACCGCGAAAACTACGCGAACAGCGTGCAGGTGCGCGTCAGCCTGTGGGATTTCCACCTGCTGTTCGGCATCGCGAACCAGTCGGCACCGGACGCGGTAGCCATTCAGAATTTTCAGGCGATATTTCTCAGCCCGCAGCAGGCCAAGGCGTTGGTGAATGTGCTGACCCAGAACGTCTCGCAGTATGAATCCACGTTCGGCGAGATCAAGCTGGAGCCCAAGGCGCCCGGTCCCATTCAGTAACAGGCTAGAGTAGATCGATTCGCTACCCGCGATCAACGCTGTGATCAACATCGCCGGATTCTTCCAGTGACTCGCGCACCTTCGCCACCAGCGCGCCCAGGGTAAATGGCTTTTGCAGGAACTTTGAGCCCGGCGGGAAGTCGCCGGTGCGAGCGCGATCGTCCTGCGTGTAGCCGGACATGTAGAGCACCTTCAGGCCAGGTATTTGATTCCGCAATTGCTCAGCGAGCACGATCCCGGTGTGATCGGGCAGCATGATGTCGGTGACCAGCAGTTCCACGGGACGAAGCTGCGCCGCCACAACCTCACCCGCCTCCGTCGCCGAGGAGGCCTCGACCACATCGTAGCGTTCGCGTCGCAGAATCTTCGCGACCAGCGCGCGAATGCCAGGCTCATCGTCCACCACCAGGATCAGAGGCTGTAGCGGCTCGGGAGCCACGATGGTGATTTCCGGCAGAGTGTCTTCCACCGGAGGCGCCTCCGCCGGTTGCAGAAGAAGAACGAACGTGGAGCCGGCCGCGTCGCCCGAATAGGCCAGATCGCCGCCCCATTCGCGAGCAGCCGTATAGGCGTGGGCCAGGGATTCGCCGAGCGCGCTCTCGGCGCTTTTGGCGAGAATCGATTCAAAAAGAGACGCGCTCTTGGATGCGGCGATGCCTGTGCCGTTGGCATGCACGGTGACGCGCGCGTAGCTGCCTGCGGGCGTCGCCGCGCCGGGAAACTGTTCGGTGATGGCGGCCGCGTCGCATGTGATGCGAATTTCCGTAGTCTCTGAACCCTCGCGGGCCGCGTCCGCCAGCGTGAGCAGCAGTTGATCGAGCGCCTGCGGATCGGCCGTAGCCCAAACCGGTTGCCCCGCTTCGGTGCGAACCGTGATTGTATCGCCGCAAATGACGGCGAGCTTCGCTTCGAGGCGCGCGACGGCCGCCAGAAGATCGACGGCGCGCGATTGGCTGGTCCCGCGGCGAGCGTAGCGCGTGAGATGCCCGGTGATTTCCGAGATTCGCTCAGTGGCTTTGAGAATCTGCCCGACGTCTTCGCGACGCGGGTCGCTCTCGGCGAACGCGTGCGACATCTCTTCGGCGTAGCCGGCGATCAGCATCAGCGGATTGTTCAGATCGTGCGCGAGGCGCGCGCTTAAGCCAGTGAGCGCTTCGTGGCGGGCGGCCACCTGCGTCTGAAGCGCGAGCTGCATGCGTTCGTCGATCAACGTGAGCACGCCATACAATTTGCGCGGCTCGTCATTCGTCGGGATGGGAGCGATAACGGTTTCGCGGCACCAGTGCAGCGCGCCCGTCGAATCCTGCATGCGGAATTCCGCGCCGGCTGCGCTGCCGCGTTCGATGGCCGAGCGGTAGAGGGCCAGCGTGGCTGCGCGGTCTTCGTTAGAGATACGTTGTTCGAAAAACTCCGGCGTGTTGAGCCAGTGTTCCGCGGGGAATCCCAGCGATGTGGCCGCGGAGCCGCTTACAGCTAAAAATTCGAACGTGGCGGCGGCGGCCTGCCAGACAACCGCGGGTAGTTCGGCATCGGGGAAAGGCGGAGTGGAAGGCTTCACCGTCGCGACGCTTGCACCGGAAAGGTCTTGGACGACGACCAGCGTTTCGAGGTCCATCTCCTCATCCCAACTGCGGATGGGCCGAACGTCGACGCGGAGTTGTTTATCGCCGAGCGGGACGATCAGGCTTCCGTGCGACGAAGTGTCGACGCTCGATTCAGTATGGACCGCGCGGATTCGTTCCAGGAGCTCCGCGGAGGGCAGGATTTGTTCCATGGGGCGGCGACGAATTTCGTCGCTGCGGAGACCGAAGACCTGCCGGAAGGCGCGATTCGCCAGCACGATGGAGCGGTCGTTCGACAGCACCGCGATGGCCACGGGCAAAGTAGCGACCATCTCCTGGTAATACCGCCGTTCGGTCTCGACCAGCGCGAGAAGGCGCGCAACCTCTTTTCCCTTCCACTGCTCGAAGTCCGTGCGCTCCATGGGCGGGCTAGTTCCTCAGGGTCTAGTCTCTTCGCCGGGCGGTGGAGAGACAAGGTACTTCGGGTTACGCTGTACCATTACACGGATGGTACCGAATTCAAGATGCTCACAAGACGGGATTTATTGTACGGGCGCGGTTTCCGCCACGGAGCCGCCCAAACCGGCGTAGGTCTCTTTCACCTTGACGACGAGGTCGCCCGAAAATGTGACGAAGGTCACGCGGCCGGGGGGCTCGCCGTAAATCCAATCCTCGATTTCCTTGCCTTCTTTCGTCTCGCGGCTTTTGTGCAGCGCGCGTCCGACGGACATCAGCACCTGATCGCGCGTCATGCCTTCGATCACCTTCTGGTTTTTGATGGCCTGTTTGACGGGCTCCGGCAGATTCTCGATGTGATTCTCCGTCGCGGATTCCTTGTCGAAATCCAGAACCGGTTTGAGCAACTGCTTCACCTCGGCGGAGGTCACCTGGCCGATCGATCCTTCGAACACCAGGGCGAGCGTGGTGCCGCCGGGGGCGTTGGTCGCCGGATTGATGGGCGTGGTGCTGGTGCCGGCGCCCGCTTCGATGTGCTGATACCACTTGGTCTTCGAGCCGCCGTTGAGCTCGAACAGGATTCGGTCCTTTTCGATGTGCAGGCTGGTCACCTGCATCAGGTCGCCTACCCGTCCGGCAGGGCCGTATTGCTTCTCCGCCTCTTTCCAGGCTTTCTGATCCCAGGTGCCATCGCTGTGAAAGTCGAGAGTGCGTTTTGAGATGGGGAGCAGCACCTTGACCTTGGCGTATTCGGCAGAGAGACCGCGCAGCAGATCGATGCGCTGATCTTCGGTCAGTTTTTTGGAATCGGCGAAAGCGGGCGCGCAGGCCAGGAGCGCTGCTAAACTCAGCGCCACGCTTTTTGCCGCTCGAAGCCGTGCCATATACTGCCTGCTGTCTTCTACCCTTGCTCGGACTCCCGCGCCGGAATCACCCGGCGCAAAAAGAAGAACAGCCCTACCACCGCAACGGTGGTCATGATGCTGCCTTCGAATCCGTAGGCGCCGCCGCTCCACCAGTCGTTGGCGCTCCAGTGAAGCGAGTAGCGCACCTCCATTGTAAACCCGCTCAGGTTGGCGCCGAGAAGAGGCATGGCGGCGTTCCAGCCGTAGTGCAGGCCGATGGGCAGCCACAGCGCCCGCGTGATCAGAAACGCATAGCCCAGCAGAATGCCCCAGGCCACCGTGTTGAAGATCGCCATGGGTGTGACGTCGCGATTGCCCATGTGCGCCACCCCGAACAGCACGGCGATGGGCAGCACGGCCGCGAACTCGCCCATGGTTCGCACCATCAGCTGAAACGCGTAGCCGCGGAACATGAGTTCTTCGCCCACGGCTCCGAAGGCGATGACCACCAGGATGAAGGCTACGTCGATCACGCTGCCTGCGAGCGAGGACCCCGACGAAGCGGGCGCAAATTCCAGTCGAGCCATGCGGGTGATCAAGGCAAATAGAAAGATGGCGGCGGCCGATCCTGCGCCTCCCGCAATGCCCACGAGGAGTTCGCGTCCCGACGATTTCGCCCACGCCATGCCGAAGGCGGAGAGGCGGCTCTCTTCGTACATGCGTACGAGCAGCCCGTTGGCCACGGCTCCGGCGGCGAACGACGCGAGCGTCGAAACCACCAGCGGATTGATCTGTGGCGGCATGAGGAACGGCATCAGCCGCCAGGTGATCCAACAGGCGGCGGCATAGAGCGTGATGCGGACGATCACGCGAATGGTGTCGGCGCTCATGTGCCGGGGCTTGGAGCTCATTGAGGCGAGACTTCCTTGCGCAGCAGGAAAACGGCAACGGCCGCGGCCGCGATGCACAGCAGCGAGCCCTGCAGCGCGACGTCGGCCAGGCGGCGAGCGTTGTAGTAGAAGGCGATCAGGAGGCCGAGGAAAATCACCCGCATCATCATTCGGGCGCTGGTCGGCGAGAAGCGCAAGGTGGCCCACGCGGCCAGGACCGCGACCGCAATGGTTGCGGCGATTCCTAGGATGGAGGCTTCGGCCGCGACGTCCAGCTCCGGCAGCATCAGCCGCGGCCCATGGGTCAGGCTGACGGTGACTGAACCAATAATCAAGAACGTTAGCGCCATGCCCTCGCCATAAAGAATCGCCTTGCCGATGCGCAAGAAGGCGTCTTTCATGGATTGCGGACGACTGCGGGCAAAAGCTTGCGCGGCGGCCGGTGCCGAGAACAGTCCGCCCAGGCAGGCATATGCCGCGGTAATGGTGGGATCCAGGAAATCGAGCCCCTTCCAGAAAGGGATTACGATCCCGAAAATCGCCACCAGCAGCAGGTGAAGCAGCACGTGGTTTATGGTACCAATGAAGGCGGAAAATCGAATAGGCTGCATGCCATCAATGAGCTAGGTCGGTTACCCTAAAGTGGGCATAGGGGAAGATTGTCTAAGGCTGTTAAGCTAAACAATAGAGACGGGCAAGTCGATACACGATTAGTTATGCTAAACAGGCGAATCGAGCCGCGGCTGCTCTGCGCGGACATTGTGGATATCGAATGGAAGGACCCGAACGGCCGCATTCGCAGGGGCGTAGCCAATCTGGAGGATATTTCTCTTTCCGGTGCATGTTTGCAGGTGGAGCGGCCGGTGCCCCTTGGTACCGCGTTCCGCATCGCCTACCCGACGGGTACGCTGATGGGCAAAGTCCGGTACTGCGTATTCCGCGAGATCGGGTATTTTCTGGGCGTGGAGTTCGAGCCCGGTAACCAATGGTCGCAGCGCCAGTTCCGTCCCCAGCATCTGCTGGACCCGCGCCGGCTGATGAATCAATCCGAAGACAAGATCGGTTCGGGTGACGCCGCCGTCGGATAACGCACTCGCGCGGTTTTACTTACCTGCCGGCAGGCTTAGCTGACACCAGGTCCGCGACCGCATCCCACGTAAATTCGGCAAAGGAATAGAGCGACGATTCCGGTAGACGCTCTACGTCGCTATGCGCGCCGAAATTTGTATAGTCGTTTTCGGTTTGGCCAGGGCCAATTCCGTAAGATTGCACGCCTTTGGCGCGTAGATACGCCATATCGGTGGCTCCGGTCTGCATCATCGGGATCACGGTCGCCTGAGGATAGATGCGTTTGGCGGAGCGCTCCAGGGCCAGGTACATTTCGCTATCCAGGCGGGAGGGTGCAGTGGTGGGGCGCGCGCCGAAATCCGTTTCGGCGAACTTCACTGCCGGGTCATTGATGATGCGCTTCATCTCGGCGAAGAACTTCGGCATGTCCTCATCGGGCAGCGCGCGGATATCGAGCGTGGCCTCGGCTTCCGAAGGAATCACGTTCGTGCGGTAGCCGCCCTTGATGATGGTGGGCACAACCGACGTCCGTAACATCGAATAGCGAAACGGATCGTTTTCAGCGAGGTATTTTTGAACGGCTTCCGTGCGATCGGGCCGCGTCAGGTTCTTATAGCGCGCGGCATCATCGGGCGAACTGACGGTGGCGAGTTTTTCAAAATAGGTCCGCGTCGTATCGTTCAACCGCATGGGCGTCTGCCAGGCCGCGACTTTGGCGACTGCTCCCGCCAGGTGCGCGACGGCATTATCGACACGCGGCCGCGAAGCGTGCCCGGAAATTCCGTTGGCGACCAGCCGGATGGGATGCGGCACTTTCTCTGCTGTCTCGATTTCCACAATCGCGACCTTGCCGTCACGGATGACGGCGCCGCCCGCTTCTGTTAACGCAAATTCGGCATCGATTTCGTCGAAATGCTGCTCCGCCATGAACTTGGCGCCGAACTGACTGTCGCCCTCCTCGCCGGCCTCGGCCAGAAAAATGACATCGCGGTCCAACATGACGCCGGAGCGCTTTATCAGGAGCATTATCATTAAATTCGATGCGACAATGTCTTTGTCGTCGGCGCTGCCGCGTCCCCACACGTAGCCGTCTTTCATCACCGCACCAAAGGGATCGACGGGCCATTTTTCGCGCTGGATGCTGACCACATCGGTGTGGGCCATCAATAAGATGGGGCGCTTGCTTCCATTTCCCTTGATGCGCGCGACGAGGTTCGCACGGGAGGGATCCACGGCGAATGTTTTCGTCGGGATGCCTTCGGCTTCGAACACCTTCTTCAAATATTCGACGGCGCGGGTCTCGTTGCCGGGCGGCGACGTCGTATCGATCTGGATCAGGCTGCGGTAGTGACGGAGCAGTTCCGCGCGCTGAGATTCCCACTGAACAGACGGAAGCTGGGCCTGGGCCAGCGAGCCGAACAAACAAATAAAAGAAAGTGCTCTCAAGGTCATAAAGTGGACACCCTTAAGTGCCGTCTAATCAAATATACTGGAAACGACCCTATGAGCACGCAAGTGCATCTTACGGAGCACATCCCGGAGCACATCCCGGAACAAGTAACGGAGCCGCGGGCGTCCACGATTCCGTGGGCTGCTTTGGGCTGGTTTACCGCTTTGCTGGTCGCGGTCTTCTTTCCGATTCTGCGCGCGTTGGTGACGCAGTGGATGAACGACGAAGACGTCAGCCATGGGTTCTTCGTGCCGCTGGTGGCGTTGTTCATTGCGTGGCAGCGTCGCGATAGAATCCTGGCCCTGGAATACAAGCCTGCTTGGTGGGGACTCGGGATCATGGCGTGGGGAGGCGCGCAGGCCTACCTGGGTATGCTGGCGGCAGAGCTGTTTTTGCAGCGCACGTCATTTCTCATCACGCTGGTCGGGTTGTTACTGGTGGTCGGCGGCACAGCGCTGATCCGCGAACTGCTGTTTCCCCTTTTGCTGCTGCCGTTCATGATCCCGATCCCGACGGTGATCTACAATCAACTCACATTTCCTTTGCAGCTTTTCGCGAGCCGCGTGGCCGAAACGGTGCTCGGCTGGGTGGGAATTCCCGTGCTGCGCGATGGCAATGTCCTGGAGCTGGCCAGCCAGAAGCTTTCGGTAGCCGAGGCCTGCAGCGGCATCCGCAGCCTGCTTTCGCTCACGTTTCTCTCGCTGGTTTACGCGTACTTTTTCGACGGCCGCGTGTGGATGCGCTGGGTGCTGTTTTTCCTCACGATTCCCATCGCGATCATCGCCAATGCGGGACGCGTCACGATCACCGGCATGCTGAGCGAAGTGAATCCGGAATTGGCGCGCGGATTTTTTCATAGCCTGGAAGGCTGGATCATTTTCATGATCGCGCTGGTGCTGCTTTTGATGACGCACCAGATCATCAGCCGCATTCCGGGCTTACGGCGAAAGGAACAGCCTGGTGTTTAGCTTCCTGCGCAATACAACTGTGATTGCCGCGACGATCGTGCTGTTGATGCAGGCTGGTGCGATCTACAGCGCCGACCGGCCCGAGTCGATTCCCCCGAGCCTGCCGCTGGCCGATGTGCCGAAGATGCTGGGCCCATGGCAATTCGCGGGCGATGGCGTTATCGATCAGGAAACGCTGGATATTCTGAAGGCCGACGACATCCTGAACCGCGTTTACGGACGCGGCGGCGCGCCGGCGTTTCTGTTTGTGGCGGCGTTTCGCTCGCAGCGGAACGGCAAAGCCCCGCACTCGCCGAAGAATTGCCTGCCCGGCACAGGCTGGCTTCCGTTGGACTCGGGAGAAATCACGATCGACTCGGGCGCAGGTTTTCCCATCACCGTGAACCGGTATGTAGTGGCGCACGGCGATCAGCGCAGCGTGGTTTTGTACTGGTATCAATCGCGGAATCGTGCGGTGGCCAGCGAGTACAAAGCCAAGTTCTGGGTGATGGCCGACGCCGTGAGGATGAATCGGACGGACACGGCGCTGGTGCGCGTGGTGGTTCCGGTGGTAGACCGGGATGAGGACGCCGCGACGAAAAGCGCCGTCGACTTTGTACAATCGTTCTACGGAACGCTGCTCCACTATCTGCCGGCCTGAGCGACGCCGCCGCGGGTTCTTCCCTTCCTTCTGCCGACGGTCACTGTCGGATTAAGGGCTGTTGGATTAAGGGCCGTTGCATTAAGATCGTGGAATATGAAGAGGCCTACCTTTGATCCAGGTTTAACCCAGCAGTATACGGGCACGTTGCGCCGCAGCATCAATCGGGACGGCAGCTTCAACGTGCGGCGGCGAGGCGGAAGCTGGCGTCATTTGCATCCCTACCTGACGCTGCTCAACATGACGTGGGCCGATTTCTTTTTGACGGTTTTCGCCTCCTATCTTTTCGTCAACCTGATTTTCGCCGCCGGCTATTTTCTGTTGGGTCCCGATGCTCTGCGGGGCTCTGCCCTCGCAAACGGCGGACACCGTTTCTGGACGGCCTTCTTTTTCAGCGCGCACACGCTCACCACGGTGGGCTACGGAAACATCGCACCCGTGAGCCCCGGGGCCAACGTGCTGAGTGTGATCGAGGCTCTGTCCGGCTTGCTCGGTGTCGCGCTGGCAACGGGACTGCTATTTGGACGATTCTCACGGCCTTCGGCGCGGATTGCGTTCAGCGAACGGATCCTGATGGCTCCCTATCAGGACCGGTCGAGCGTGCAGTTCCGGATTCTGAATCTGCGGCCAAATGTGCTGATGGAAATTCAGGCACACCTGATCCTGATGACCGTGGAAGGCCCTCCCGGGGCCTTGACGCGCCGCTATCAGCCGCTTAAATTGGAGCGCGAGGACCTCTATTTTCTGGCGCTGAGCTGGACGATTGTCCACCCGATCGAGGAAGACAGCCCGCTGTTCGGAAAGACACGCGAAGATCTGGAACGCTTGCAAGCGGAATTCGTGGTGATGATCAAGGCGTTTGACGACACGTTCGCGCAATCGGTGCACGCGCGCTATTCCTATCGCTACGACGAGATGGTCTGGCAGGCTCACTTCCAGCCTACCTTTGAGATGGACGGCGACGGCAACATGATTCTGAACGTGGATCGGGTTTCGAGCTTTACCGCCGGAGCCGGAATCTGAGGTTGCAGCCGCGCGCCGCCGCACCATCGGTGGGCTGGCCGTGTGGCGGACGCCGTGGCGACCATCAGACGCATGTCGAGTGGAAAAAACCTCGACGTGAGCCGGAATTCCCTTTCGATGTCCATACGCGATGGTCCGTGGTAGCCGCTCATTCTGAATGGCTGCGTGGGCGGCAAAGTATAATAAAGGGGTCGTCCGTCCTGGTATTCTCCGGCGTAATACCTCGCTCTCCGATGAGCTCCCCTTGGCGTTCCTGTGCCATCTTCGTCCGATCATCGCAACCGATAAGATTTAGACGAGCACAGATGCCCGCGTTGGCGGAGGTTCGTGAAGGCATTTGATGGGGACGCGATGTAGTTTGCGGACCGCGTTTCTGGCAGCGGACATTTGGTGCTGCCGGAACCGATTTGGCGTTGCCAGGATCGACTAGGAGAAGCTGGGTGCGAAACACAAAGATCGTAGCGACGGTGGGGCCTGCATCGCGGTCGCCGGAGATGCTGCGAGGCCTGCTGGATGCTGGCGTGGACGTGTTCCGCATCAACGCGTCGCACGGAACACACGGCGATCACGCCGCCGCCATTCGCCTGATCCGCCAACTGGGCCGCGAAGCAGGCCTCCATCCGGGTATTCTTCTGGATCTGCAGGGTCCCAAAATCCGGCTGGGAGACTTTGAAGGCGGCGCGGCTACGCTCGAAAAAGGCGAGCGCTTCACCATCACGGTGCAGCCGGTGATGGGGAACGCACAGCTGGCGTCGACAACCTACAAGTCGCTGCCCTCCGACGTCGCGCCCGGGAATCGTGTGCTGCTGGCGGACGGCGCCGTGGCGCTACGCGCCGTGGAATCGAACGCCCTCTCGGTAACGTTTGAAGTGACCGACGGCGGCACGGTGAAGAATCACCAGGGCATCAATCTGCCGGGAGTGCGCGTTAGCATTCCTTCGATGACGGAGAAGGACATCGCGGATTTGGAATTTGGCTTATCGCAAAACGTGGAGATGGTGGCGCTGTCTTTCGTTCGCGGGCCCGCGGATGTCGCAGGCTTGCGGCAACGTCTGGTGCGCCTGAACAGGAACGTTCCGATTGTCGCCAAAATCGAAAAGCCCGAAGCGCTGGAGAATCTCGACGGCATTCTGGACGAGACCGATGGCGTGATGGTGGCGCGCGGCGACCTGGGCGTGGAGCTGGATCTGGCGCGGGTGCCGGCAGCGCAAAAAACCATCATTGAACGGGCGCGGATGCGCGGCAAGTTCGCCATCACTGCGACACAGATGCTGGAGTCGATGATCCAGAAGCCGACGCCAACGCGCGCCGAAGTGAGCGATGTGGCCAACGCGATCCTGGACGGAACCGATGCCGTGATGCTTTCAGCGGAGACCGCGACCGGCCAGTATCCGCTGGAGGCCGTACGGATGATGGCGGCGATTGCCGAGGAAGCCGAAAACTTTGCGGCGGACCATCCGCTGCCGGAGCCGCCGCGCGGCGCGCAATCGGCCCACGCGGAGATTATCGCCGAGGCCGCGTATCATTGTGCGCTGTCGGCGAGTGTGAAGGCCATCGTCGTGTTCACGGCGTCCGGAACTACGGCGCGTCTGATTGCACGCTTCCGGCCGCGCGTGCCGATCTTCGCCTTTTGCGAAAACACGGAGGTGGCGCGCGAGCTCTCCGTGATTTACGGCGTCCATACGATCGCGCCAGTGCGGGTGAAGTCGACCGAAGAGATGCTCGAAATCAGCGATCTGCGGCTGCTGCCGGAGGCGTGGTCGAACATCGGCGATAGCGTGATCATTGTGGCGGGCGCGCCGTTCGGCGTGACGGGCAGCGCCAATCTGATCAAGCTGCATCGCGTGGGTCACGTTGGTTTTCAGGGCTCGCTCGAATAACTCCTGCATGCATTTCGACCGCTGAAATCGCGGCTCCGGCGCTTTGCGCAGATAAAAATGTTTTAACGTCGAAGCGCGAAAACTTATGCTATCGTCATGCCAGAGATAAAGGCGCGCCCCGCAGCGCCGTAACGGAATCGGGGGGAGGAGTTCTGCAATGAAGACGTTTCAAAAATTGTTTCTGGGTTTGGGGATTGTTGGCCTGCTGCTGAGTGGCGTGCCCGCCAGCGCGCAAACAACGAAGGCAAAGAAAGAGAAGGCTGCTGCTCCCACAGGCCCTATCGATATCAACACGGGCAGCCAGAGCGACCTGGAATCGGTGAAAGGCATCGGTCCGGCCACCGCCAAGAAGATCATTGCCGGCCGCCCCTATGCGTCGGTCAACGATTTGTCAAAAGCCGGCATCACGTCGAAGCAACTGGCGGAAATTTCGCCGAGCCTCAAGGTATCCGGTGCTCCGGCGGCAGCCACATCGAGACCCGCGCCAGCGCCTACGCCAGCGTCGAAGCCTGCTCCGACTTCCGCTACAGCGAGAACCGCGCCTCAGCCAGCCGCAACCGCCGCTGCCGGCGGCGGCCCCGGCATGGTGTGGGTGAATACCGAAACCAAGGTGTACCACTTGCCGGGTGATCGCTGGTATGGAAAGACGAAGCAGGGCAAGTACATGGCGCAGGCTGATGCCGATAAGGCGGGCTACCACCAATCGAAAGAAAAATAACTTTCGCGGTAAATTTAAATCCTGGGTGGACCGCTGCCTTGAGCGGTGGTCCACCGTTTGTCTTGAGCCGGCGGACGCAAGGGCCGCCGATTCCCAAAATATTTCCTCCGGTGTTACCTTGGAGACACTTTGACTTTTTCACGCTCCCGATACATTTTCGCCGCTCTTCTTCTGGGACCCGCTGGTTTGTGGGCGCAAGGCGCAGCGCCTGAAGATCCGGTTGCCAGTACGCGTGGTCTGCCTTCATACGTAAGGCTCCTGCCGAAGCCCGAACGCGAGCCGTGGCGCCCCATCACCCCGCAGGAGCGGTTCCGGGACTACGTGGGGGTGACCTTTTCGCCGGTGGCAGCGCTCGGCGTGGCTGCGGCCGGCGCGGTTAGCCAGTGGGACGACAGTCCGAAAGAATGGGGACAGGGATGGGGAGCTTACGGGATTCGGGTGGCGAGCAGCTACGGCAGCACGCTGATCAGCAACACGGTTGTCTATGGAGCGTCCGCGGCATTGCACGAGGACACCCGGTATTTTCGATCGACTTCCGATAAATTCATTGGAAGGCTGGGGCACGTGATCATGTCACCGTATGTCGCACGAAGTGATAACGGCCACACGCGTTTCTCAGGCGCGCAGTTTCTGGGAAGCGCGTCCTATTCGGCCACGCAGTTGGCTTGGACGCCGGGAAGTTTCCAGGGCTGGAACAATATCGGATTTAATTATCTGATCTGGTACGGCAAAACAGCGGGAGTCAATTTCGCGAAAGAGCTTTATCCCAGCATCGCCCGCTACTATCGCAACAAACGAGCGAATCGGACGTCGAAACAACTCGCATCGATCATGTCTGCGGGCGCGGGGCAGCACTAAGTGCCGCCCCGCGTCCGGGCATTGCGTTTTCCTATTTAATCCAGCTGCCTAATCTGGCTTCTTCCGGCGAACTCTGCGCGGAGCGCCGCCGCCCGTCGGACGTTGCGTACGCTTGCGAACAGGAGCCTTCTTCGGCTTGGCGGGCGGCGGATTCGGCTCGAAGATGGTCGGCTGGCCTTCCACGTAAGGCTGCGGCTCCTCTTCTTCCTCCTCGACTTCCGCGGCGGCCTGCGGCTCGGGAGCGGGCGGCTCGGCGGGCGGATAAAACTCCGCGCCCAGATACACCATCATCACGCCCTGCTCTTCGTGCGGCTCCAGGCGAACCACGGTCTTGTCCTGCGCGTAGTTCAGGAACTCGCTGAACTGCTGGAATCCGTAGGCGGTGGTATCGAGGCTGGGCTGCTCTTCCTTGAACCACCGCGCCAGATCTTCCACCGGGACAGCCGTTTTCGATCTCCAGACGATGGTTTTCGAGCACGTCGCGCAGCGGCGGCAGCAGGTCTTCGGGCTTGAGCGATGGCGCGCTCCGGCTGCGACGAGCCCTTGCGCTCGATGACGTAGCGCCCGCCGGTTCCGCTGACGTTCACCAGATCGGCGCGCTTGAGCTTCTCGACGAAATCGGAGAAGCTGGACCCGCCGTAGGCGCGCTCGTTGAACGCGGAATCCAGCTGCAGCATGGTGGACTTCAGCAATCCCAGCTGCGGCTGCACGCCGCGGCGTTCCAGAACCTGCAGAGCGCGTTCCACCAGCGGCATGGCCTGCCCCAGTTCGAGCGGCGCGGGCCGCTGGCGTCGCCGTCACCACCGCGGTCCGCCACCGCGGTCGGGACGATCTCCGCGGTCGCGGCGCGGTCGCCTCGATCGGGCCGCTGCTCACTTCCGGCCGATCGCCGACGGCGGCCGCTGCTGCCCGGGTTTCGCCCGGGCAGAGACGACGCTCGCCGGCACATCCGATAGCAGCGATTCAAAGCTGATGAACTCGTGGCAATTCTGCTGGAGGATGGTCGAGGTGAACGCCTTGCCGCCCACCACGAACACCGTCTTGCCGTATTCCTTCAATTTGTTCACCAGCGGAATGAAATCGCTGTCGCCGCTGACGATGGCGAACGCGTTCACATGCGTGTGCGTGAACGCCATCTCCAGCGCATCCAGCGCGAGGTTGATATCCGCTCCGTTCTTATCGCCGCGCGGCGAAGGAATCCGCTGCACCATTTGCACGGCGTTTTCCGCCATCTGGCGCGTGGCGCCGTCCTGGCGTCCCCAGTTGGCGTAAGCGAACTTGGCGACCATGTCGCCGCGCTCCTTGAGCGCATCCAGCGCGAGCGATACGTCAAACTCGCGACGCAATGTCGACTTGAGTCCGATCTCGATGTTGTCGTAATCGACGAACACCGCGATATTCAATTTATCTTGCATTTTCAGTTTCTTCTCCAATCCGCACGCGCCATCGGCGCTCATGCGCTGCGCTCTGGTCAAACTGTCTGTTTCACCGAGCTGCGGATGAATTCCACAATTTCCTGGAGGGAGGCGCCGGGTTGAAACACCGCGGCCACTCCCAGCCGTTTCAGTTGCGCGGCATCTTCATCCGGAACGATGCCGCCGACGATGACCACCACATCGGTCATCTGTTTGTTGCTTGAGCAACTCCATCACGCGAGGCACGATGGCGTTGTGCGCTCCGGAAAGAATGGACAGGCCGATCACCTGCACGTCTTCCTGAAGCGCGGCGTTGACGATCATTTCCGGGGTCTGGCGGAGACCGGTATAGACAACCTCCATGCCCGCATCCCGGAGCGCCCGGGCGATTACCTTGGCGCCGCGGTCGTGTCCGTCGAGGCCGGGTTTTGCGACCAGCACCCGGATTCTTGAATCCATCATCAGCGGAACGGAGACTTTTAATCCTGCAATCGACGCCTCGGCATGCTGATTACCCCTGTAATGCCTGCCCTTGCGAACGGTTTGCCGGATTGATCCTCTTGCGAGTACGCCGCCGATGCCCAGAGGCAGTGCGGTGCACCCGTTCACAGTATAGAACGAATTGTCAAGGGATTGTTAGGGCTAGTGTCTCCACCAATTCAGCAGGCCGGTGGTATGGTTCCAGAAGAAGTGGAGCGCGTCGCACCTGTCATCACTCAATATCAGGCCCTTGCAGACCTTGGATTTCTCGTACCCTTCCACGTCCGAATCCATCTCATAGTCGAGCGCTTCGACAGCAAGCCTTCCTGGCTCTCGACAGATTGCGTCCTGATGACCTCCATCCACATGAAATTCGAGAATCTGGACGTTGCCCGTTTGCGCGCGGTACAGACCCACATAAATCTTGCCGTTGGCGTGTCCCACATACGCTTGGTCGGCGCGGCCGTCGCATGCGACATCGCCAGTGACCAGACTGGCTCCGTCCCATCGCACGTCGGGCGCAGCCTTCGAGAGCAACCGGAGCGCCTTCTTTTGTTGAGCGTTTGAAGAAGAGCGGTCGCCGACTTGAGCGACGGAGGCTGTTGCCAAGGCGAGGAGAAGCAGTGCGATTCGCACGCAATTATCATACTCCCGTTGACGTTCGCATTCCAGAATCGGGCGCCATGGATCTCACAAAAAACCCGTCCCGCTCTAAATCCAAATTTTTGCTCTCGTCGTACACATCAGCGGAGGAAGATACTCACCAAAATGATGAAAGCGATTAGAACCATGACCGGAGGAGCCGCGCTGGCGGCAGTACTTTTCTTCGCGGGGGCGTCGCAGGCGCCTTTGGAAGCCAAGGAAAAGACGCTGTACCAACGGCTGGGCGGCAAGAAACCAATCGTCGCCGTGGTGGACGAATTCGTCGGGCGCGTTGCGGCCGATACGCGCATCAATAGCTATTTCGCCAAGACAGCGGCGGATCCGCAACGGCTGGCGAAGTTCAAGATGAATCTGGTCGACCAGATCTGCATGGCGTCGGGCGGCCCTTGCAAGTACATGGGGAAAGATATGAAGTCGGCCCATATGGGCATGGGCATTTCAACGGCGGATTTCAACGCGTTGGTGGAAGATCTGGCGGCCGCACTGGACAAATTTCATGTCGGTGATCGAGAAAAAAACGATCTGTTGGGCGCTTTGGGCCCGATGAAGACCGACATCGTCGAAAAACCGTAACCAGCGGTGATGGGGAAAACACGGAGCGGGCTAGGCAAATGCGCTGATTTCGATGGGGGCTGTCTCGGGGGCAGTCCCCATTTTCTTGCCAACTAACGTCAACGAGTGGGACGGCGGAGCGCCGGTTCCGCACCGTGGCGTCTGCCTGGGTTTCCTCCCTGCGGTTGAAGATGGGGCAAAGGGCGGAGGCAACACCTCCGTGCAGGCCAGCGGGCCCCCGTCCCGAGCCATCGGCGAGACAATGGATGTTTGGCACAAGAAGACGCCAGCAAACCCTTCAACGAGCCACGCGGCATCGCGCTCAACCGGATTTACACGAAGCGCGGCGACGCGGGCGAGACCGGCTTGGTAGGCGGCCAGCGCGTCGGTAAGGATACTCCGCGCATTGAGGCTTACGGTACGGTTGACGAATTGAACGCTACCGTCGGGCTCGCGGCCGTTTCGTGTGCAGAAGATAAGCGGCTCGCGGCGCTCGGCGAGATCCTACTGCGCGTGCAGCACGAGCTTTTCAATCTCGGTTCGATTCTCGCGACCGAGCCGCAGGATGTGCATCCCAAGCAGCCGCGCGTGACCGAGGCCGAAGTCACGCGGCTGGAACGCGAGATCGATACGATGAACGAAGGCCTGCCGCCGCTGCGGAGCTTTGTGCTCCCGGGCGGAACGCGTTTGAACGCCGAGCTTCACGTTTGCCGAACGGTGTGCAGACGCGCCGAACGTTTACTGGTGGGATTCGCACGCACCGAATCCGTACCGGCGGAAGCCATTCAATATCTGAATCGCTTGAGCGATGCTCTGTTCGTTTGGAGCCGCTGGGTGAATCACGCGCTGGGCGTGCCCGAAGTCTTGTGGGAGCCGAACAAAGCCGCCAGCGCCGAATCTAAATCTGAGTAGCGGAACCGGTATCCGGCGTCGAGGGCCACGCGCGGAATCACGCGCTGGCCTCCCACCAACATCGTACTCATTTCGCCGAACAGCAGGCTTAATGCGAATTCCGGCACGGGGATCACTGCCGGGCGGTTCACTGCCTGTGCCATTTCGCGCGTGAAATCGGCGTTCGTCACCGGATTCGGAGCGGTTGCATTCACGGCACCGCTCAGCGAGGCATTCATTACGGCAAAGACGATCAGGTTCGCGAGATCGTCCAAATGGATCCACGACATCCATTGTTTTCCGCTGCCGATTCGTCCACCTACGCCCATCCGAAACGGGGGCAGCATCTTCTGGAGCGCGCCGCCGCCTTGCCCCAGCACAACGCCGAAGCGCGGCGTGACGACGCGGACGTCCAGCTTTTCCGCTTCGCGCGCCTCCTGTTCCCATGCGACGCAGACGTCACTCAAGAAACCCGTGCCGGGCGACGATTGCTCGGTCAGCATCTCATCGCCGCGCGGGCCGTAGTAGCCGATGGCTGAAGCGCTCACCAGAACGGACGGCGTCCTGGTGTCCATCGCGGCGATGGCCTGCACAAGGTGGCGCGTGCCTTCAATACGGCTGTTCCGAATCCGTTCCTTCGCGGCAGGCGTCCAACGCTGGGCCACGGGCTCGCCCGCAAGGTGGACCACCGCCTCGCAGCCGCTCAGCGTCGAAGGCGCTATGCGCGAACGGGCCGAAAAGCCGCGGGTTGTGTGACCGATGTTGGCGAAACGTGCCACAAGTGCGCGGCCGATGAATCCTGACGCGCCGCTGATGGCAATATTCATACGAGCCTCCCTTGTGTAACGGACTCGATGTAGGCGTCCACATCCGTCTTTCGGCGCATCCCATCGAGCGATATGTAGCGAATCATTCCGAAGATAGGACGCTCCGTCCACGGACGGTCATGCAGCCCGAAGCACCAGAGAATGTTCGTGTAGGTGTTCGGGTCGCGTCCGTCGAGCGCGTAGCGGTCGTTGAGATAAATCATCGTCGCCAGGGCCTCTGCGTGCGATGGCGACCACTCGATGATTTTTTTGCCCCAATACATGCGGTAGTAACCGTGAATGATGCCGCGCGTGAGAAGTTCGGTCTGCGCGGCGTTCCACAACTCGTCGTGCGTGGCGGCTTGTTCGAATTGCTCGCGCGGATAGACGTACTCGCGGGGATCTTTATCATGCTTCGCGAGCGTCGCGCGCGCCCAAGCAGGCAGAGCGTCCAGTGAATCGAGCGCCGGCGAGAATCGCGCGAAGTTGAACGCCAGTTCACGGCGAACGATCAGTTGCTCCAGAAATTCCTCGGCGATCAATTCATGCTCCTCCGCGAATGCTTGCACGGCTAGGGCCACTTCAAGCGACGAAATCTGCCCAAAGTGCAGGTAGGGACTCATGCCCGAAGTCGCTTGCGCCGAGGGCTCCCGGTTCATCTTCGCGTAGTGCCGCAGATTGTGTTCTAAAAAGTATTTCAAGCAATCCTCCGCCGCTTGGCGGCCGCCGGGGAAAGCAGTCGCCGGTGCGATGGAATGATCGATTTCGCACGACGCGATCAGCGAGGCCAGATTCTGATCCGTTACCTCCGTATGCAGCTCGATCTGCATTTCGGACGCCGCAAGCTGAAACCTTCGCTTGACCTTCCAGGAAGGTACCGGTTTCAAGCAATCGCTCAAAACCTTCTTGATCTTGGGACGGATGGTGTAGGCGGCGTATTCCTGTTTTTCGAAATGCGCCATCGGCACGATGCAGCTTGAGTCCACCGCGTAATACGGGATCGAGAGCTTCGAGGGAACACTCCGATTATGCGTGTGCGCGACGAAGACGGGGTAATCGTCGGTAACGACGGCGGCGGCCTTTTGCGCGAGTCGGTAGAATGCATCGTCGGGATCCGATTTGCGGCGCCGCAGGTGAAACACGTACCCGAGGCCGAGCTTCGCGAGCGTCCGCGCCGTTTCCTGTACGCCTTGCATGATGAACGCGTGGAAGCGATCGCTTGCGTACGGATAGGAACAGGTGAGGCCCTCGTAAACGAGCACCGGAAGATCATGATTGTTCGCTAAGTGCACGGCGTAGGCGAGCGCGTGATTCGATGCGACGCGCCGGTTCATCTGCGACCAATACAAAACGTACTCGCCACGCTCCCCCATCTGCCCGGCCGGGGCCCCGGCCTTTCCGAGGTCTGGCGCCTGATTCAATCGTCTAACCCGGCCGATCATTTTCATGCGTAGGCCGTGCCGAATTCTTCGCCGCCACCCTTAGGATAAACGTCCGCTGCGGTATGATGAGTGACGATGGAAACAACAACCCACGCCAAGCAGACGGTAAAGCACGGTGGGCACAGTAGGGATGAAGCCTCCATGGAAAAACAAGCGCAAAACATACAAGAAGCATTTCTAAACAATGCGCGCAAAGATAAGACGTTTCTTGACTATTTACCTGATGAGCGGCGTGAAGCTTTCCGGCAGGATCAAGAGCTTCGATAAATATTCGGTGGTTCTTGAAACCAACAATCAGGAGCAGTTGATTTTCAAACATGCGATTTCCACCGTAGTATTCTCGCAGCCTTTTCACGGCGGGCCGCCGCATGCGTCGGCGTCCAACTCGGCGACAGCCGTGCACGCCGCGCCGGGCGCACCGGCGGGCGAAGACACCATTAAACTGGCGGCCTTAGACAGTTCCGGTTTGGAAGAAATCGCGATCCTGGTCGGGTCTGCAGCTCACCAGCCGCAAGGCTGTTTCGCAAGCTGCGTCGCCAAGGTCCGCGCAAGCTCCGACGCCCTCGATTTCGGCGCGAAGATTCGCTCGAAGAACTAGCGTCTCTGGCGGCGACAGCGGGAGCGCGCGTCGCCGAGAGCGCTGATTCAATCGCGTCCCCACGCCGATGCGGCTACGCTGGTCGGCTCCGGCAAAGTGGAAGAGCTGAAGGCGCTGATCCAGCTGCACGAGGCGACCACCGTGATCTTCGATCGCGAGCTGACGCCCACCCAGCAGCGCAATCTGGAGACGGATCCTCGATGTAAAGGTGCTGGACCGCACGCAGCTGATCCTGGACATCTTCGCGCGGCGCGCGCGCACGCGCGAAGGCCAGTTGCAGGTGGAACTGGCGCAGTTGAATTATCTGCTGCCGCGATTGACGGGCCACGGCGCGGCCATGTCCCGGCTGGGCGCGGGCATCGGCACGCGCGGGCCGGGCGAAACCAAGCTCGAAACCGACCGCCGGCGAATTCATCAGCGCATCCATGCGATCGAACACGATCTGGAGCGCGTGCGCGGCGGCCGCACCACGCAGCGCCGGCAACGGCAGGCCGTGCCGCTGGCGACCATCGCGCTGGTGGGCTACACCAACGCCGGCAAATCGACGCTGTTCAACCGGCTGACGGGCGCAGGCGTGCTGGCCGACGCGAAGATGTTCGCCACGCTCGATCCCACGGTGCGCCACATCACTCTGCCCTCGCACCGCAAGGTGCTGGTGAGCGATACGGTCGGCTTCATTCGCAATCTGCCGACGACGCTGGTGAAGGCTTTTCGCGCGACGCTCGAAGAAGTGGTGGAGGCCGAGCTGCTGCTGCATGTGGTGGACGCGAGCTCGCCGCACGCCGCCGAACAGACGGCGCACGTGCTGGCGACGCTGCAGGAAATCGGCGCGGACGACGACGCCGCAGATTCTGGTGCTGAACAAGATCGACCAAATCCCCGGCGAGCCCGACGCGTCGGCGCTGGCGCGGCGCATTTTGGAGGATCCCGAACACCAGCCCGCGGGCGCCGTGGCGATCTGCCGCCCGCACGGGCGCGGGTTTCGACGCGCTGCTCGCCAAGATCGACGAGACGCTGGCGCTGGATCCGGTGTCTCCGTGCGTGTTCCGCATCCCCGTCGGCGAAGGCGCTCCGATGAACATGCTGCATCAGTGCGCCAAGGTCACGGCGACGCGCTACACAGAAGACGCGTGCGAGATCGAAGCGCTGGTGCCGGAATCCATCCGGCGGCGTCTGACAAAATACGTGGCGACGAAGCGCGCCACGCGCCGGAAGCGGCCGCGCGAAAAGACACCGGCGTGACAGGCGGGCTAATGTTCGGCCGCGAATTGGCCGAACCTCGAATATTCAAACCTGGGATATCATTGTGAGCGTAGGATGAATGGGCCGAATCTACTGACGCTGCTGCGGATCTTCTTTGTTCCGCTGCTGGTTGCCGCGCTGCTCGGCGACTCGGATTGGCTGGGCCGCTTTCTGTTTTCGCGCGAGACGTGGGGCCTGGCCGATTTTCCTGGCCGCGGCGGCCACGGATCTGCTCGACGGCGCGCTGGCGCGGCGCTGGGGACAGATCACCACGGTCGGAACGCTGCTCGATCCCATCGCCGATAAGCTCCTGGTTTCCGCCGCCCTGGTTTCGCTGGTGGACATTCACAGGATTCCGGCCTGGATGGTGATCCTCATCATCGGGCGCGAGTTCGCGGTGTCCGGCTTGCGCTCTATCGCAGCCGCGGCCGGGTACACGATTGAAGCAAGCGAGCTGGGGAAAACCAAGATGGTGGCGCAAGTGGTGGCGATCGCCCTGGTGATCGGCGGCATCCGCTGGCCCGCGTTGTCCGAATACGGCATGATGGCGATGTGGGCGGTAGTGCTGTTTGCGCTGGCATCCGCCGCGGACTATTTCCATAAGTTCTGGCGCGAGGTTGACCTGGGCGTAAAGCATCGCAGGCGGTTGGAGCTACTTCAATTGCAACGTCAGCAGCGCAGGGCGCGCCGCGCGGCCATGGCCGCGGCCTCCTCGGTTTCCTCCGCGAAGGCTGTTGGCGACTAATAGTACTAAGTTATGAAACTATTCTTGTGGATTCTGCTAGGCCTCGCCGTCACCGGACTGGCGTTTTGGTTGATCGGAACTCCTGTCGGCAAGAATCCACTGATAACTCTTCTAATCGTTCTAGTTTTCGCCGTGCCCCCCCATAGGGGCGTTCTGGATGGTCTACATGGCGATCCGGTACGAGCAATACCCGGGATCTCTAATATTGATGGCGCTTTTTGTTCCCTATTCTTTTCTTTGGTACTACTTCGAGCGCGTTCGGCCCACGAAACTAACAAGACCAAGCGGAGCGTCAGTGACGGACGGAACCGTTTGAATCTGAGCTCGGCCAGCCTTCAGTAAAGTCGCGCGGCGGCGGTCAACTATCGTAACCTGAGAAATTACTCCCCGGGAACACGTCCCGTCAGGCGTTTCACTATTTATGGCAGAATCTCCGATCACGGCGCGCAGCAAGGATTTCGCTCAGTGGTATCAGGACGTTGTACTAGCGGGCGATATGGCTGAGCCGGCGGAGATCGTCAAGGGATGCATGGTCATCCGCGCCAACGGCTACGCCGTGTGGGAAGTGCTGCAGCGCGAGCTGGATGGGCGGTTCAAAGAAACCGGGCATCAGAACATGTACTTCCCGTTGCTGATCCCGAAAAGTTTCCTGGAAAAAGAGGCCGAGCACGTGGAGGGATTTTCGCCCGAGCTAGCCGTGGTAACGATCGCCGGTGGCAAGGAGCTCGAAGAGCCCTACGTGATTCGGCCGACGTCGGAAACCATCATCGGACATTTTTTCGCGAAGTGGATTCAGAGCTGGCGCGATCTGCCGATGCTCGTCAATCAATGGGCGAACGTGATCCGCTGGGAGCTGCGCACGCGCATGTTCCTGCGCACCACCGAATTCCTGTGGCAGGAGGGGCACACGGCGCACGCTTCGCACGACGAAGCTCGCGAAGAAGTGCTGCGGATGTTGGACGTGTACGCGGACGTGGCCGAAAACGTGATGGCGATGCCCGTAATCAAGGGCCTGAAGACGCAATCGGAGAAATTCGCGGGCGCGTTGAACAGCTTTAGCATCGAAGCGATGATGCAGAACGGGCTCGCGCTGCAGGCTGGGACGAGTCATGATCTGGGCCAGAACTTCGGCAAGGCGTTTGACGTGAAATTCCAGAGCAAAGAAGGGCAGCTCGATTACGTCTGGCAAACCAGCTGGGGCGTTTCGACGCGCCTAGTGGGAGGCTTGATCATGAGCCACTCCGACGACAAGGGCCTGGTATTGCCTCCTAAGCTCGCGCCGACGAAAGCGGTTCTGGTTCCGATCTATCGCAAGGACGAGGAACGCGCTTCCGTCATGGAGGTCGCGTCGAAGATCGCGAAGGATTTAGGCGCGAAACTCGACGATCGCGAAGGCCAGTCGCCCGGCGCGAAGTTCTATCATTGGGAGCGCCGCGGTGTCCCCGTGGTGCTGGAACTGGGGCCGCGTGACGTCGCAGCCGGAAACATCGTGTTGAAGCGGCGCGACACCGGGGCGAAGGAAGTGGTGGTGCAAGCAGAAATCGCGGCCCGTGTGCCGCAGGTGCTCGAGGATATTCAAACGACGCTTTTCGCGGCGGCGAAGAAACGCCTGGACGACAATACGGTGCTGGCGAACTCGATCGAAGAAGTCGAAAAAATTCTAAAACCCGTAACGGCCGAACGGGGCGGAGGCAAGTTCGTCATGGCGCACATCAAGGACGATGCCCGCTGCGACGCGCGTATGAAGGAGTTCAAGGCGACGATCCGCTGCATCCCGCAAGTGGATCGCTACGACGGACCCGGCAAGTGCATTGTGACGGGCGAGCCTGTGGACCGGCGCGTTGTGATCGCTAAGGCGTACTAGCAATGCCTCGCGCGGAATCCTTGGAACCGGGTGGAGCAAGCTTCCGTTAGTAGTGCCCCTTGAGATAAAACCTCAAGGCGCGTTGGCTAAAGCCAACGTCGCAGGCTGAAGCCCGCTCCACCCCGGCACCAAAATGGGCGCGGGCACACGAATCCTTAGCCGGTTTGTTTAAATCCCTAGTTAGGAAAGCTCGCGACTACGATTGGCCGAACGAGCGTCGGTCAGCGGAAAATCGCTTACGCGACCTTTTGGACCTTGTTACTCTTAATGCAGGACGTGCACACGCGAATGCGCTTGCCCGCGCCTGCCACCAGGGCATGCACCCTCTGCAGGTTAATTTCCCAGCGCCTGGGAGTCACGTTGTGGGCGTGGCTCACCCGATTGCCATACCGGGGACCGCGGCCGCAAATCTCACACACCTTCGCCATTCGAATACACTCCTAGTACTGTTTTACCTCGTTCAGTTTAGCACAGACGCCTCGGCGATGGCATAATCGAGGCGGCGAAACATTTTCCCGGCCGCATGGACCATCGCTATATCGACGAGAACGGCGTGGCGGAACGTTACCTGGAACATGCCTTGCCCACCGACGAGCATGACGCCTTCGAATCCCACCTAGTGGCGTGCGAGGAGTGCGCGGACCGGCTGCTTCTGGCACAAATTTTCCTGGAGCATAAGCCGCAGAAGCCGCGGGATCTCGATCCGAAACTCGAAAGAGGCGCCGCCCTTGCGCTCATGCCCATGCGGGCGCGGTTTGCTGCGTGGCTCAAGCCATGGCAATTACTATTGCTCGCAATGCTGGCTGCCGCCGCGCTGCTGGCGATTCCTACCACTTACTTCTTGATTGAATTAGCGCGCATGAACCGCGCGCATTAGCTTGTGCCAGCGCGCGTGAATCGCGCACGCCAAAACGATTTGGGCCGCATGAACCGCTCGCCAGGCGATCTCGCTATCAGGCGCTTTTGAGGGTGCGCGTTTGCGGCGCGGCTTCGGTCTGTTCGCGGATCTGCTCTTCGAGCACCAGTTCCTTGGTGTGATCCGCAACCAGGCAATGGTGCCCGACAAAACGCATTTTGTGATCGTGTACCGCCACCAGCCGCACCTCCAGGCCCGCGAATGTGCCGTCGACGCGCTTGCCGTAGGATTCGAAGGTGGTCTTCCCCAACAACAGCATTTGGCTGTAAGCTTCGTCCAGGCGCTTGTTTTCCTGCTCGGCGAACAACTCGTGCCAGTGTCGTCCCAGGAAGTCGCTCACCTGGCCGGTCAGAATGTGAGAAAACGCCGCGTTTATCGTTTTGATTGTGCCGTCTGCTCTCACCCATGCCACACCGCTTTGAACGTGTTCGATGGCGACCGTTTTGGAGTACAGCTCATCATTCAAAGGCGTTTGGCGTGCCAGAACACGCCGCAACGCGATGCCCAAAAGGATGGAAAGACCGAGAAGGTAAACCCACAGCTCGGGGCTTTGTAAGGTAAGCTTGTCGCCGCTGGTAAGGATCACTAACTGTTACATCGGTCGAATTTCGGTAACATTTAGGCCCCGGCGCTTAGATGATTACCTTAGACCGTAAGTATGCCGGGGTATCGCCCCTGGGTGTAGCCCGGGAAGACGTTGGCGATATTGGGGTTTCCCAAATGCCGGTCTACCAGCTCGCTTAAAACGGCACGGAAATCGGTGGTGAGCTCCAGATCCCTCTGTTCGTAGAGCTGTTCGGGGGCCAACCCTGGCCAATCGCCGTAAACCTTTCCGCCTCTGATGTCGCCGCCCAATGCAACATCACGTATTGGCGTGGCCGTGATCGGTGCCGCGATTGCCGTTTTCGTGCGCGGTACGGCCGAATTCGCTCATGGTGACCACGGTCGACGTCTGCCATGCGGTCACCCAGATCCTGATAAAACGCCGCGAGCGCCTGGCCGAAGTTTGCCAGCAGGTTCGCCAATTGCCTTGTACGGGAGTCGCGCCCACTTCGTTCACGTGCGTGTCCCAGCCGCCCACGTCCGTGAACGCCACTTCCAGGCCCACGTCCGCCTTGATCAGCCGCGCGATCTGCTCAGCGATTGCCCAGCCGCCGTTCGGATACTTCGCGCCGTTTGCAGGCGTGTAGGGCTGCTTCTGAATCGCCTGCATCATCTTCACGGCTTCGAACGTCTCGCGGCCCGTGCCGTTCAGGATCGGGATCGGAAGAAGTATCGTACATGCTTCGTAGAGGCTGGAGCCCAGCGGGTCGCGCACTTTGAATTCGTTCAGATTGTTGACGGCCACCGCTTCGTTCGTGCCGCGCAAGGCTCGCGGCAACTGCGGGCCCAGGCTTACGGCGCGCACCGGCGATAATGCTTCCTCGGTTTCCCGCGGCAGCGCGCGATTCAGCCAGCCATCGGACGTGGCCTTGCGGCCCGGCGTGCCGGATTCCATGTAATCCTGCGCGTCGAAGTGCGAGCGCGTGGGATCGGGCGAGCCGACGGCGTGGACGATCGCCAGGTGGCTGCCATCGTAGATCGGCTTCAGGGGCGCGAGCGCGGGATGCAGGCCAAAGAAGCCGTCGAGATCGATGGCGGCATCCTTGCCGGGCCCGCCGATCCCTACCTTGGGGGCGGGAATCGCGATGGTCGGGCGCAGATCGTAGTAATGTTTTCGCCGAACGGCACCACCACGTTCAGGCCGTCCACGGCGCCGCGCTGGAAAATCGCCACCAGCACTTTCTTGCGCGCGCCGGATACTTCTGCCGCGCTCGCCCGGGCGAGCCAGGCCGGAGCAGTACCCAGTCCGAACATGGCGATGCCCATATCGCGCAGAAATATTCGCCGCGTCTTTACTGGAAACTCCATCGTAGAAACCTCCTACTGTAAGTCGAAGCTCTGCCCTACCGCCTCTGAAAATCGGGCGACCCGAGCACCAGTCCCGCAACCATTCCGGGCCGCAAAGTCCCGGTCGGAAAAGCCGAGTTGGGAGAATCGTGATTCGCCTTGGGATCGGCCGGCACGGCGGCCAGGCTTTTTCCATGGCCGCTTCCGAGTCGGGCGAGGGCGCGTGGAACAAAACCTGCTGCGCGGCTTGGGCCGGATCATTGCTAAAGGCCGTGGGGTCCACTTTGATGCCCGGCACGTGGTTCTGCGCCAGCGCCAGCGCGAAATTCATGCGCGCCAGCAGCGACGCCGAATTCATCCATTCCGCGTTCACGTTCGAATAGCCGGTCGGTTCAAGCTTGCGATAGAGCGGCTCGCCCAGCTGCGCGATCTGATTCGCCAGCGGGAACGCGAAATCGACTTCGGCGCCGGTGGCGCGCACGGCGCTGACGATCATCTCAAACGGCGTCTTCACCTTGGCGCGATACGCGCCTTGCGAGAAAAATTCCTTCGACGTGAGCATGGTCTCCATCACCGCGCGGATGTCGCCGTTCTTTTCGAGAAATGTCTTCGCCATCCTGTCGATCAGCTCTGGCGGCGGATCGTCGGCGACGAACCGCTGCGCCAGCTTCGTCGAAATAAATCGCGCCGTCGAAGGATGCCGCGCCAGAATATCCAGCACCTTCTCGCCGTCTTCCTTGCCGCCGCCCGCGGGAATCTTCACGCCCAGCACGATTTTCTCGCCCTTGTCGTGCACGCGGTCGTTGTAAGTAGAATTCGCCGCCCTCGCGCGGCTGCGCGGATGGTCCAGCCGGTGAAGCAGCGCGCCACTTCGGTCACGTCCTTCTGCGTGTAGCCGCCGTCGACGCCCAGCGTGTGCAGCTCCATCAGCTCGCGCGCGTAGTTTTCGTTCAGGCCGCGCACCGGCTTGCTTGCGCCTTAGCGGCCTTGCTGCGTGCGATCGGAGCCACGCTCTCCCAGTTGTCCAGGTAGAACAGCATCGCCGGGCTCTTGGCCGTCGCTTCCAGCAGATCGCGGAACTTGCCCAGCACGTGCGGACGAATCGCTTCGCGCTCGTAGCTCGGGACCAGGAAACGGTCCGCGCCCTTGTCCAGGAACACGTTGAAGTGGTTGTACCAGAAGTCGACCAGTTCCTCTTCAAGCTGCCGGTTGCTCAAAATCGCGCGATACAGCTTGCCTTCGCTCAGATCGTAGGCGATCAACTGCTGCGGCGCGTTCATCAGCATCAGCTTGCGGCGCAGACTGGCTTCGGCGGCGGGCATCAGTTGAAAGCGCAGACCCGGCGGCAGCGCGATCGCGACATCATCCACTTCGTTTTCGGGGATCGAGGCCAGCACGTCGCGCTTCTGATCGAGCGGGCCTGTGCGCAGCGTGCGAATTTGTTCGGCGGTCAGCAGCTGATCCGAGCGGCGTGACCGGCTCCAGCGCCTCGTTTTCCGGCACGTCTTTTTTCACGCTTGAAACGGCTGAGCAGCCTTTGCACGGCGGCGCGCGTCACCGGATCTTCCGGCATCGGCTGCCGGCCCAGGGCGATCGCGCGGATCATCTGCGGATTCGGATAATTTTTCGCGGCGTCGGCCTGCGTCAGCCGCAACGATTCCAGCGGCTGCAAGTTTCGCGGCCACTTCCGGATTCTCGGCAATGCGCTCGGGATGAAGCTGCAGGTCGATCCACTTCTTGACGCCCATTTTGCGAATCTCATCGATTTCACCAGGCTTGGGTCCGAAAGTCAGCCGGTTGGCGGCTTGCAGAATCTGATCGTCTTTAGAGAGTTTGCGCTGGAATGCCGAGTAATCGGTTCCGGGGCGAGCGATTTTCGCCGCGACGATCGCGCCAGGAAGCACCGCCAAAGCGAACAAAGGAAAGGCTGCCGCAAGACGCTTCCCTGCAAAATACGGGCGCATTGGTTTCAGCCTCACATTATCATTAACGCGGCTGGCGGAAAAAAGTTGGTGGAAAATGCACCTGAGGCGCCGGCGGAGGTGGATTTTCTCCGTCTGCACTCCCTAAGGCTAGTTCCTTCAAACGCGGAATAAACGCAGCGCATCTGCCCCTGTTGGGTGCATGAGCGGATGCGTTCTGATCGCGCTTAAGCCGCTCACCGCAGCTTTGTCGGAAATCCCAATGGCGGCGCTCTTGATGTATACTTGCGGCGATCGTTTTCGGTGAGGAACCCGTCTGATGAAAATTGGCTTGGCTCTTGCTGTTTTATTTGCGCTTGGCTTAACGGCCAGTGACGTAGTGGGTCAGGTCGCCGCCACGCAAACCTCCGGTCTGGATATTTCCGGAAGTTGGACCACGGTCGCCGAGACCGGCGTGGGCGGCGCTGCCGTTATGCTGACCGACTACGGAGGCGTTCCGTTCAGCGAAGCGGGACGCTTATACGCGCTGACGTGGGATCCTTCGCGTTGGACCTCGCGACAACAGCAGTGCATGGCCTATGAACCGACGCGTTTACTGCACGGGGGAGGCAACGACCGGTTCTGGGAGGATCGCGACCCGTTTACGCAAAGACTGATCGACATCAAGATGTATGGGCAGATCACGGAGGGCACGCGGACCATTTGGATGGATGGGCGTCCTCACCCGCCGGCATATGCGAAACATAGCTTTCTTGGATTTTCTACCGGCAAGTACGAGGGAAACGTCCTTACCGTCTATACAACCCATCTGAAGCGAAACTATATCCGCACGAATGGCGTGGCGATGAGCGATCAAGCGACGCTGGTGGAGCACTTCATGCGCCACGGCGAGATCCTCACTTATGCCAGCATCATTACGGATCCCGTGTATTTGGCCGAGCCCTTGATCCGCACGTCGTTGTTCAAACGCAACGACAGAGATCCCGATGCCTGGCTGTATGCATGCGACGACGGGGAACAGATTGTAGGGAGAGCTCCCGATCAAGTACCTGCCTATCTGTTCGGCGCGAACCCCTATCTACGTGAATATGCCGACAAATACAAAATTCCATTGCTCGGCGCCATGGGCGGCGTGGAATCGCAATACCCGGAGATGGTGGCGAAATTACAGAATCGGGAAAGTGCCGAGGCGGCTGCGAAGACGGTGCTGTTTCCTGTTTCCGGCCCGCAGCAGGTGGCCAAGGGTGTGGATCCAGATCCGCACGATGGCGAGATACACGTGCTTCCCGTGCAGGGAAACATTTATATGCTGGTAGGCGACGGAGGCAACATAGCGGTTCAGATCGGCGAGCAAGGCGCTCTGGTGGTGGATACGGGCGCAGGCAAGCTGGTCGATAAGACCGTGGCCGCCATCAAGAAGCTGGTCGGCGACAAACCGATCCAGTTCATCGTCAACACGAGCTTTCATCCCGATCACACGGGCGGAAACGTCAAAGTTCGCGCCGCGGGAGCCGATCCCAGCGTGCAAGGTTCCTTTTTCTCGGGCCAATTCGCAGATGCCGGCCAGGGCGCGACAATCATCGCCCATCAGAATGTGCAGAATCGAATGGAAGCAGCAGGCGCTCCGTCCGATGGCGTTCCCAGCGATACGTGGCTCGAAGGGCGGCGACGCAAATATTACAACGATGAAGCCGTCGAGGCCATCTGGACCCCCCGTGCAAGCACGGACGGCGATAGCTTCGTACATTTTCGACGCGCGGACGTGATTGTGACCGGCGATCTGTTCGACACCACGCGGTATCCGTTCATCGATGTCAAAAACGGGGGGAGTCTGCAGGGGCTGATCGCCGCTTTGAACATAATTCTCGACAGGACGGTTTATCAGCACGACGAAGAGGGTGGGACGCTGATCATTCCGGGGCATGGGCGAGTGTGCGACGAGTTTGAGGTCGCGGAATCCCGAGACATGCTGGTGGTGATTCGCGACCGCGTGAAAGCGATGATGGACAAGGGCGCAACGCTCGATCAAATCAAAGCGGCCCACTTGACGGTCGACTATGATCCCCGTTATGGGGCCACCTCTGGCGCGTGGACTACGGACATGTTCGTCGAGGCAATTTATACCAGTCTGGGGTCGGCTGAGGCCAAGACCGCCGGACGTTGATTCCGCACGGGCAGAATCCCGCGCGGCGCTGCAGGAAACGCCGTCATGCGACAGGCCCACTTGGAGAAAGCTCCCACTACGACGAAACTGAAAGCATGGGTGTTCTTCACTTCGACCACGTAAGTAGGGAATACCTCACAGACGGAATTCCGGTGCCGGCACTCCAGGACGTTTCTCTCGAATTTCAAGCCGGGGAATTCGCGGCCCTAGTGGGGCGCAGCGGCTGTGGTAAATCCACGCTTCTGAATCTGGCAGGCGCTATGGATTTTCCCACGTCGGGCAAGGTGACGCTCGATGGCGTGGTGACGTCTGAACAGAATGATGAAGGGCTGACCAGATTGCGGCGGGAAAGAGTCGGCTTCATTTTCCAATCTTTCCAACTGCTGCCGACACTCTCAGTGATAGAGAACGTGGAATTGCCGCTGCTACTAAATCACGGCGCCAGAGCGCGCGAGACGGCCCAGGAGAGCCTGAATTCGGTGGAGATGAACGGCTATGCGTCCCGGATGCCGTATCAACTCTCCGGAGGACAGATGCAGCGGGTGGCGATCGCGCGCGCGCTGGTCCACGCGCCCCGCGTTTTGCTGGCGGATGAGCCGACGGGCAATTTGGACTCGGCCACGAGCGAGCTGATCCTGGCTCTGCTGCGGAAGATCGCAACCGAGAGAAAGACGACGATTTTGATGGCCACGCATAACGCCGAGGCGGCGGCGATCGCGGATACGATGGTTCGCTTGCATGATGGGCGTGTGATCGAGCATCTGCCATTAATGAACGGGAGTTAGTCCGCCGCGATCATGCTGCCGTTCGCACTCTTTTACCGATTTATCCTGCGACCGCTCCGCGCAGAGCGCGTGCGCACAGGCGTCGCGATTCTATCGGTGGCATTAGGCGTGGCGGCTGTGGTCGCGATCGAACTGGCGGGGGAGGCTGCGACGGGGTCGTTCCAATCGTCCATGGAAACACTTCTAGGCGATGCCTCGTTCGAGGTGACAGGAGGAGGAGGCGTTCCTGCTGAAGCCGTCACACGCTTGGCGGCGCTGCCGTACGCGCTCAGAATTCATCCACGCATTGAGGCTTATGCTACGATCACGGCCACGCGCAGAATAGTGCCACTGATCGGATTGGATCTGGTGAGCGAGTCTGACGCGGAAAACGGCGCGCACAACGATAGCCCCGACGTTAGCCCCAACGTTAGCTTGGATGGGCTAACGCCGTCCGTAGAAGATTCGGTCTGGGTCAGCAAGAGTCTGGGATACAAGGTCGGCGATCGACTGCCGCTGACGATCAACGACACCTCCGGCGAATACACGGTCCGGGGAGTGCTGGGCCAAGCCTCTGGGGATATCGTTCTGATGGACCTGGCGACGGCGACGGCGGTGCTGCGGCGTACCGGAAATCTGGATCGCATCCTCATCGATCTCCCGGCCGGAGCGAATCGCGGCGACATCGGCGAGTGGCAGAAGCTTCTCCGCGCGGCGCTTCCCGAAGGATTGTCGCTGGCGCCCGAGGGTAGCCAGACGGAAGAGAATCGCCGGATGCTCGCGGCGTTTCGGTGGAACTTGCGCGTGTTGAGCTATGTGTCTTTAGCTGTGGGCGCATTCCTGATTTACAACACGATTTCCGTCTCAGTGGTCCGGCGGCGTTCCGAGATTGGCATTCTGCGGGCGCTGGGTGTGACGCGCGGAGGAATTCTCGCGGGCTTCTTAGGAGAAGCCGCGGCGCTGGGGTTGCTGGGGTCGCTCGCTGGCGTCGTGATGGGAAGACTGATGGCGACCGGCGCAGTCAAGATGGTGGCGGCAACTGTGACGTCCTTGTATGTCAGCAGCCGTCCCGGCGCCATCGAGATCGGTTGGAGCGAAGTCTGGGTGGCGGTCGCGGTGGGCGTGGGTATCTCGGTCCTCTCTGCGTTCTCGCCTGCGTGGGAAGCATCGCGGGTGGCGCCCGTAGAAGCCATGGCGCGCGGACGCATAGAACACAAGGCCGAGATTGCAGAGCATTCGCAATCTGCTGATCGCGGCGGTGTTCGCGGCCGGCGCATTCATTGCCTCACGGCAGGAGCCGATCGGAGGCAAGCCGATCTTCGGTTATCTGGCGGCCGTGCTGCTGCTGGGAGCTTCCGCATCAGCGATCCCGTCGCTGGTCGCGGGAGTATCCTCCGCTCTAGCGGCCGTGGTGCGCGCTGTGTTCGGAGTCGAAGGCGTTCCTCGCGGCGCGGAGTCTCGCGGGATCGCTGCGACGAACATCGGTCCTGGTGGGGGCGCTGTCCACCGCGCTCGCAGTGCTGGTGGCGGTCGGGATCATGGTGGGAAGTTTTCGCGAAACGGTGCTGGTGTGGATGGACGATCGCTTGCAGGCGGATCTATATGTGCGACCAGCGGGCTCGGGGGGAACCGATCGGCATCCCACCATGTCGCCAGAAATTCCCAAGGACTTGGCGAAGCTTCCCGAAGTCGAAGCGATCGATACGCTTCGCGCCTACGAGATCAGCTACGGAGGTTTGCCGGTGACGCTCGGGGGGATGGAAGCCCGGATCGCGGCACACTACGGAAAGCGGCCGTTGCTTTCGGGCGCACGTCCCAGGGATGTTTGGCCGAAGCTGGTGGGAAGCGATTCCGTACTGGTGAGCGAGCCTTTTGCCAACAAGCACCACGTGCATGCGGGCGACACGCTGATGCTCCCGTTGGGCGAGGCTCGCATTCCGTTTCGTGTTCTGGACGTCTACTACGACTACACGAATGAGCGCGGATTCATTCTGATGGATAGCAGCACGCTGCTCAAATATCTTCCCGACACTGGTCCATCGAATCTGGCAGTGTACTTAAAGCCGGGAGTTTCAGCCGAGCAGGGACAAATGTCGGTGCAGACGGCGCTGGCCGGCAGAAAAGTATTGCTTGCGTCAAATCGTACGCTGCGCGGCGAGGCCATTCGAATTTTCGATCGAACGTTCGCGATCACCTACGCGCTGGAAGCCGTTGCGATTTTCGTGGCCGTCATGGGCGTGGGCGGGGCATTGCTGGCGCTGGTGCTCGATCGCCGCCGCGAGTTCGGCTTGTTGAGTTTTCTGGGAGCGAGCCACGGACAAGTGCGCCGTATCGTTCTGTTTGAGGCCGGTCTGCTGGGACTTCTCGCGAACGTGGCGGGGATCATCCTCGGATTCCTGCTGTCGCTGCTGTTGATCTTCGTGATCAATAAGCAGTCGTTCGGATGGACCATCCAATTCCACTGGCCCGTCACCGTTCTGTTGAGCGCGCTTTCGCTGGTGTACGTCGCGACGGTGATCGCAGGAATTTACCCGGCGAGGGTGGCTACCCATTTAGTGCCCATCGAGGTGATTCATGAGGAGTAGCCGTCTGCGGATTGGCTGGTTCCCTTGCTGATGCTGCAATTGCAGCCGCAACGCCGAGCCGTACCGCACAGCCGAGCCCGGTTATCGGTATTCATTCCCAAGGGATCACTTCAACCATCCTGAATTCCAGACCGAGTGGTGGTATTACACAGGGAACTTGCACACGTCCGACGGACGACGGTTCGGTTTCGAGCTCACGTTCTTCCGGCAAGGTGTGAGTCGCAAACCTGCTCCGCCGCAAGTATGGGAGGTCCGCGACTTATGGCTGGCGCATCTGGCGTTGAGCGACCTGGATCACGGGCGATTTTTACACACGGAACGCCTGAATCGCGCGGGTGCAGGCATCGCGGGAGCCGATCGCGAGCAAGCGCGTGTATGGAATGGGAACTGGCAAACGCAGTGGAAGCTGGATGCAACGGCTCCGGGCGCGGTCGCGTCGCAAAGGCTGCAGGCAGTCGCCGATCACTTCTCCTTCGACCTGACGATGAAGGCGGAGAAGCCTCCGGTGATCCACGGCGAAAATGGAATCAGCCAAAAGGCAGAAGGCAGCGGGCGAGCCTCTCACTATATTTCTTTTACGCGGCTGATCACGACGGGCGCGATCGTGCTCGATGGCCAGCGGTTCAATGTGGAAGGCGAAAGTTGGATGGATCATGAGTTCTTTACGCACCAGCTTTCGGCGGACCAGAGCGGTTGGGACTGGTTCAGTCTGCAGTGGAACGACGGATCAGAGATCATGCTGTTTCAGCTACGGCGGAAGGATGGAACGGCCGATCCGTACTCGGCGGGAACTTACATCGATCGGCAAGGCCGAGCGACGCATTTGACGGCCAAGGATTTCTCGCTGACTCCTGGAACAGGACCGGGCATGACCTGGACCAGCGCGATCTCGGGCGCTCGTTATCCCATTGCATGGACCATTCGTGTACCATCGCTCGCTCTAGAGGCAGCGCTTTCAACGCGCCTGCCGCAACAGGAACTCGCAGGGAAGTCGCACTCGACGCCCGCCTACTGGGAGGGTGCTATCGAGGTGAATGGAACCAGAAAGGGACAGCCGATCGAGGGTCAAGGCTATCTGGAAATGACGGGTTATGCCGGACGTGCGCCCTTGGCCGAATAAGTGTTCTAACTGAGACAAGCTCAGGAGCAACTGACGGATTCGCACGGTGCGGGGAACGGCCGGCGGATGGTAGTCCGATAATTCTGTGTCCCTTCTCACTACCCGGCGGATCGCCGTCCGGTGTGAGTTGACTAAACTATTCTAATGAGCCCGCCATCTTCCAAGCCGCTGTTCGTCGCCGTGGCTTGGGCCGCCGGCTCCTACCTCGCCGCGCTGGCAGTGCAACTCTCTCTGGCGGCCCCGCCCGAAATCTCCGTTCGAGCGCTCCTTCTCGTACTCGCCGGCGCGCTCTACACCAACGTTTTCGAACACATCTGGCACCGGTTCGCCATGCACAGCCGTCGCCCTGATCCCCGCCATGCCATGCACCATCGCACATTCTACGGAGATCGCTTTCAAACCACCGATCCGTTGGCGCTCCGCGAAATCGTCACCTCATGGTACATTTTCCCGCTGCTTCTGACGATTCACTATTCCATCTTCGCCGCGATTTTCGGCGCTGCTCTTGCCCCTGCGTTCTTCCTAGGGGTTACTCTGCACTTCATCATTTACGAATCGACGCACTGGTACACGCACGTGGATGGCAACAGCTTCGACCGATTCGTCGGTCGCATTCCCATCCTGCGCACCTTGCGGGCGATTCAAATCCGTCATCACCGGCTGCACCATGCCGAACCCCTGGTTAATTTCAACTTTACGCCGCCTTACGTGGGCGACCGAGTAGCTCGAGTCCTGCGCCGCTAGGCAAGCCGCGACACGTTCCGGCACGCCTACCTCACTCGGCGGGTTGCTTACATGGATGCGTATACATTGGCCTACCTAGCCGGCCACAGTGATTTTTCAACCCACGGCGCTACGTGCACCCTCAGGCTCACATGTGTTCGTGGTTCAGCGTGACGTAAGGCTGTTTAAAGCGCATTCGCGAATGACCCCATGAAGCGATGGAGGAGATTGGCAATGATCGAGACGGGGCTTTAAGCGTTCGCCTTTCCCACCGATTTAATAGCGGTTGCTCCACACCGGACAGCCGGGGAAGTAGTTTCCCTTTTCGAGTTCCGAGGCGCAGCGTTCGCGGGCACGCTGGGTACCGCCTTTGATCAGCTCTTCAACCTGCGGCATGGTCAGCACTCCGGGATGTTCGCGCGAAATGGAGTGCACGGGCGAAAGCTTCTCGGGATTCAACTTGTAATAGTCAATCAGATCGTGCAAATTATCCGGCCAGAACTGATAATCGTAGGCTGCCGTGGCGATATCGCCCTCGATAATCACGCGCTGTGTTGGCGCATAGGCGAACACGGAATCTGCCATGTGAATGTTGTTGCGGGTCCACATCACGTCGAGCGTCATTGTGTCGTCGGAAAGCCGCAGCTTGTCGTCCACCGGTATGAACTTGAACGGCCGCGGTGATTTCGCAAGATCGTCTGGATAATCGGCCGCCGGATGCGTGGCCATTTCGCGGAAGAGGCCTTCGTTGCCGCGACGCGCGATAATCGTGAGCCCTTCAGCCACGCCCTCGCGCAGGCCGGCCACGTGATCGAAGTGGCCGTGCGAAATGATGTATTGCGTCAGCGGCTTTGCGGGAACCAGGCTCTTCGCGTACGCGATCACGGCCTTGGCCTGGTGCGTATCGATGTCGAGCTCAAAAATCGCCAGGTGATCCTTAAACTCGACGACCGTCGATCCTCCGGGAGTCAATCGCCAGATTCCTTTGGCGACCACTTCCGAAGTCACGGGACGCACACGATAGGACTCAGGCTCGGGCGCGTTGCGCACGTCGGCCGGAGCGGCGAGGTTAGCAATATCGCGATCGACCAGGTAATTGTCGACGTAAATCTTGAAATAGTCGATATTGCGCCAATCGAGGCGCGTGTCGTAACCAAGCGGAAGCAGCAGGCCGCCGTAAGCCGTATAGCCTGTGAAATGCGTGGTCATCGTGACCTGTCCCAGGTCCGTTTGGGGATTCATCCAACGGACCCACGCGGGCAAGTGATTCGCGGAGAACCCGGCCGTGAGTCTGTCGCCTTCCTTCAGCGTCGCGTCGAGCACGGTCTCATCGCCGTTCTGGCGCGGTGCCGAAAGCTTTGCCGCGGGATCCGAGAGGGCACGTACCAGAGCCACCGGATTGTTCATCATCCACATGCGGCGCATATGCACGCCATCGAGCTGCAAGGGAGACTCGCTCCAGCGAGCGACGCGCCGTGCGGCGCCGGCGTCCATGTCATAGGCGATGTCGCCATCCAGGACAAGATTGACGGGAACGAAATTGTGCCCGGCTGCGATCAGAAATGGGAACAGCATATTGCGTCGTTCCAGCTGCTGAAAGCGACTGTGTTCCAGATCGTAGACGCGGCGCAGATCGTTGGCTGCCTGATATTTTTCGGGCGCGTCGGGAGAGCCGGTAATGCGTCCGCCGCCGAACATATAGGCATATTGGCCGTAGCCCACCAGCGTGATGTTCTTGACGGATGCGACCCGGGCAGCGCCACCCAGCGCCTCCGCAGCCTGCTTCACTACGGTCTGGGCTTGCGCCCACGTGGCAGGAGCAGCCAATGTGAGAGCAGCGGATATCAGCGCGAAGCGCCACGCGAACGTACGCATGTGAGGCGCGTTTATTTGCTCTTGCAGTCTTGAGGATTCCATTTTGATCCGTCAGCCTCCAGTTTGAATTGTTCGCTCGTGATGAACGTATCCGCCAGGTAGTGGGGATCGTCCACGACGCTTGTCAGAATCAGATAGGACACGCCCTTGTACTCTATCCGATCGAAGTATTCGGTCAGTACCGCTTGATCGCTGTAGGGCACGCCGTTCTTCCTTAAATAGCCCGCGCTCATATGGCTCGTCACCACCTTCAATGCTCCGCCACCGTCAGCTCTTACGCCACCCGCAGGCGGACCGAATCCACGCTGCTGCGCCTGCTTCTGCCACAATGACACCGAATCGCCCTGCAATGTCGGCTCGCCGCCCTTCCACTTGGAACCGTCGAAATGGAGTAAGCGCGTCTGCTTACCCGCATCGCTATCGATTCGCAGCGTGCTGTCATCGGCCCACGTGATATGCAGACGCGTCGGCAGCCGCATAAGGCCCGCCGCGCCGTAGGCCTTGCATTGAGCTTCGGACGCGTCATCTTTCGCCGGGTCCCATGTGTTGCCAACCTTTCGGCCTTCGGCATTCAAGGGCACGCTTGCGAAATCGCCTTTGGGTGGCGTGACCATTCTCCAGCGCCAATCCTCGTCTACGATCGAGACCCAATAGCCTGTGAGGTCGATCGGAGATATCGCTTTGGCGGGGGGCGGCGGACCACCGGCACCGCGTCCCTGAGCGCAGACCGGAACGGCGCAGCTCAACAGGAAGGCGAACGACAAGGCAGCCGATCGCATCATTTGCTTCCTTTCTTATTCAATGCGCCCTGGCTCAATTCACGGTAGACCGCTTCTACGAACATGTTCGTGGTCCACGATCCTCGGTCAACACCATAGCCACCGTCGTAATCATAGGTGGGCTTCGCTGCCTTGACCTGTTCGAGCGTGCGGCCCTTTTTCACGAGATCAGCGACGCGATCGCGAATAATGGTCAGCATGTCGCGATAATTCGCGAGATCGTTACGGTCAACTAAGTGGCCGTGACCCGGAATGATCATCGTGCCGCCCTGTTCGTTTTCCTTCGCAACAGTGATGTCTTTCAGGATATGGTTTAATCCATCAAGAATCCCTTGCAGGCTGCCGCCGTGCTGCGTGTCGATGACCGGATAGCCAGTCATGTCGAAGATGTCGCCAGTGACCACGACGTCGGAGCGGCGGAAGAATACGATGCTGTCGGCGTCGCTGTGCGCCGCGGGTACATGCTCGACTATGACGGGTTCGTCGTTAATGTAGAACTTCCAATCGCTACTGTCGTAGGTGTCGGTGGGTGCGTCGGCCGCGGGGATGCCCGAATCCTTCGCGGTGATACGATCGAGCACGCCGAGATGCGCAATCACGGAAGCTTGCGCCCTGGACTGATTGGCGGATTCCAGTAGAAAGAAACCGCCGCTCGCGAGATTCTCATTGCCACCGATGCGATCAGGATCCGCGCTGGTGTCGAAAATCGCGATGATCGGCTTTGGCGTGATCGTTCGAATTGCGGCGCGGATTTGATCGCTGAGCTCGGCTCTGCCAGTATCGACTAAAACGACCGCTTGCTCGCCAACCTGCATGGCAATATTAGGCCCCGCGCCGTAAATCAAATAGACGTTGCCCTTCACCCGCATCGCGCCGATTTTCGATTGGCCCCATGCCGGCGTGCACGCGGCAATCGTGAGGCCAAGAGCTGCCATCAAAAAGCGCATGCTAGTTACCGGATCTCCCGGCCGGTTTCGAAGCCGTCGGCGGCTTGGGCGGCGCCGGCATCTCGCTCAGCTTCTTTTGATATTCGGGGTATTGCGTTTCCGCGCCGCCGCGAAGGGCTCCCACAGGGAAGCCGTTCTTAGTCGCGTATTCGTCGAGCCATGGATTGGTTCCCGGAAGATGATGGGGGACGTAGCTCTCAGGCTTATCCAGTTGCTGACTCGGAACGCACGACTGCGGCGTCGGAGCATATCCCAGGTTCAGAATCCAATTCGACGTGCGGATCAGGGGCTCGGTGAGAAATATCGAGTCATCGACGATGGTGACGACTGTAAGATCGTCACCGTGGCGAATGAAATATTCCGTCATCGTCGCCTTCTCGCTGCGCGGAAGACCATTGCGGCGAAGCCAACCTTCTTTGAGATGCGTCGTATCCACTTTCAGCATGTCACCGACCCAGGTACCCGTTGAAAAGCCCTCCCAGGTGTGCGGAGCCCATTCGTTCGGATGAGGACGATTATCCATGTAAATAGTTCGCTGCGGATTCATCCACATGATCGCCGTGTGCCATGCCGTAATCTGCTGCGTCAATGGATCTATGTCCGACCAGATGCGCATGCTGCCCGGACCGCGCACCGCATAGTCGGCGGGATGCGGCTCGCACTGATGCTCCATCTGCGTCCACTTGGCCGCATCCCAGGAATCCGCCTGCATGCGAGCGCGATCGTTGATCGGAAGGCCTGTGTAGTCGCCGATCTCGGGCCCTGCTCCGCGCTCCGGCGCGTCCTCATGCATCTTTTGTCCCCACTCGCCGGACAAATCAACTTGACCCACGACGGGAGCCGCTAAGCGCGCAGCAACGGCGCCACAAAGGAGGGCTCTGATCCAGTTGTTTCTTGAGATGCGCATTTCGCCGAATCCAGGCCCTCCGTCAAAATATCATCGCTCAGAAGGAGTACTTCAGGCCGAACTGGATCAATCGCGGATTCACCGATAGCCCGGTGATCTGGCCGAAGCTGGTAGGGGAATCCACGGCCACGGCTGGATTGCTGAATTGCGGATGATTGAAAAGGTTGAAGAACTCGGCGCGGAACTGGAGAGTCGCGTCTTCGCGCAGGCCGCCGACGCGGGTCAGCTTCGCCAGAGACACATCCCAATCGAATTGGCCTGGTCCGAAGATCACGCCGACGCCGCTATTGCCGTAGAGAGTGCCGCAGGTGGAACATGCTGCCAGTGTAGTGAGAGATCCATCGGGATTGATTGCCTGAGGTGTACAGAAGGTGCTCAGATTGAGATATCCGGGGCCACCGCTGGCTCCGCCAAGCCGCGAGGTAACGCCGCCCGCAGTCGCAATATTCGCGTAGGTGGCGCCCGGACACATTTGGGCGCGGGAGAAGCTTTGCAGCCCGAAAACGGAGGCACCGGCTTTGTCCGTCATTGTCAGCGGAGTGCCCCCCTGAATCGTCGTCACGCCCGATAAATTCCAGCCGCCAAGCAACGCGTTCGCCGCGCCTTTCAGATTTCCGTGCGGGATGTCCCAGCTATAGTTGAGGGTAAAACGCTGCGGCCGGTATTGCGCATTCAAGCCATACATATCATTGAAATTGTGCTGGTCGCCAAACGCCAGATTGCCGGTGCTGAACGCGCGGCTGAACGTGTAGGCCGCCTGCATCGTGAGTCCTCGCGAGAATTGCTTGCGTAGCGTTCCCTGCAAGCTGTTGAACTTGAAATCTCCGTTAGTGGCTTCTTCAGTGAAACTCTGCGAAAGGCCCAGATACGGCACGCGAAGCAGATAGTTCGATGTGGTGTTTGTGGTCACGCCGTTAATCGGATGGTCCGCGCTTGCCAGATAGGGCGCGTTCGGCGCTGATCCGGTCGTTAGCTGATGGATGCCATGCGAGCCCACGTAGCCCACCTCCGCCACCCAGGTTTGTCCAAGTTGATACTGGAAGTTCAGGTTATACGAGTAAACCAGAGGCGTAAAGAACTGTTGCGCCAGCAGCGTCTGATTGATTTGCGAACTCGCTCCGGAGCTGAAGTCCACCCAGCGTCCGGGGAAGCCCGGAGCCGGAACGATGAATGGCTGCGCCAACGTAGCGGCGGTTTGCGCGGACGCGTTGCCGGCATAGGGCGGCATCAACTGAACCGATTCGATCATGCTGTCGCCAGGGATGCGGTCGTAGAAGAATCCGTATCCGCCTCGCACCACGAAACGATTCGTATCGAACGGACGCCATGCAAAACCGATACGCGGAGCGAAATTCGCGAACGAAGGATCGGACTGGCTGGCGATCGAGTGCCCGCTCTTGAGAACCCCGGTTGGTACCGTTCCCTGGAAATTCGATGGCACCACCCAACCCGCGAGCGTCGCGTTCGCGGCCGAGGTGCCGGGCGCCGTCGCAGCCACCAGGCTTGGCCAGATGTTCGTCAGGTTGCCGTATTTGTCGCTTGGCATGCCGTCGTATTCCCAGCGGACGCCGAGATTCAGCGTGAAGCGGCTGTTCACTTTGAAATCGTCCTGAACGAATGCGCTGGAATTGCTGGCGCGATAGCCGTTCACCAGCCCAGCCGGTGAATTGGCGTGCGTCGGCAGAATCTCCGCGATAATGTTGCTCACCGGGATGCCGGTTGTGTTGCCGGGATTGCCGGGATTGCACGAAACCGGGAAACTGCCGGGAGCGCACGCGGAGTGGCCCAACAGGAAATCGTCAAAGTTTACGAACACCAGCGCGCCCTTTGCGATGCTCGTGAAATCCCAGTTCCATTGAATTCGCTGGAATTCGAATCCGGCACGCACCGTGTGCTTCCCGCGCACCCAGGAGAGCTGGTCGCTGAAGACCCACGTATTTACCGCCATCTGCTGGTTATCGAAAGATCCGCCGCCGATCTGAAACAGTCCGCCGATCATCATCGGCGAGAGCGCGTTAATGCCTGGCGTCGTCGGCGTAATGCCGACGCTTGGATTCGTGTTGGTTGTATTGAGCGGGAGGTCGTTCGTATAGTTGCGCTGGAAGGAGATCAACGCCTCGTTGACCAGGCTGCTGCTCAGAATCGAAGTGTCCTTCAGAGTGCCATAGAGATTCGTGAATTCCTGATGCGCCGGGAATCCATCCAAACAATTCCCGCCGCAAATCGGTGTGAACGCCAGCGTTTGCGGATCTTGTGAAACGAAGAAGCGCGTCGCGATATTGTTCTTCGCATTGAGCAGCCAGTCAGTGTTCCCAATGTATTGGTCCTCACGATAGACACCTGGAACACTCAACGGCGCGTTCTGAAATCCGCCACTTGTAGAACTCGGGATCAGGTAGTTACCGTTGGGGAGCTTCGCCTGCAGGATATTGATGGCTACAGGGTTGATGTTCGACCCGTCGCAATTCACCGGCACGCCTAAGGAGGTATAGCGAGGGTCATTCGGATGATTACCGGCACAAAATGCCGCGCCCATAGCGGCGGTGAAGGCAGCCGTGTTCGAGCGATCGCCACCGGGAATCGGTGGAAGAATCACGCCTGGCTGAAACGTCGTGGTAGATGCACCGTTCTTCTGACGCGTTCCTTGGTAAGAGAAAAAGAAAAAGACTTTGTCCTTCTTCACCGGGCCGCCGATCACGCCTCCGTATTGATTCTGATTGATGGCCGGCCGCGGAAGGCCCGCGCGGTTCAGGAAGAAATCGTTCGCATTCAGGTCGGTGTTCCGAAAGAATTCAAACGCGGTCCCGTGAAATTGGTTCGTTCCGGATTTGGTTACCACGTTGACGTTCGCGCCGGGATTGCGGCCATAGCCCGCATCGTACTGGGATGTCTGAATCTTGAATTCCTGAATCGCATCGGGACTCGGGATACCGAACGACGTGTACGATCCGCCCTCATGCGTAGTACCCTGGCCGCCGTAATTCTGGATGGAAACGCCGTCCATCGCGAAGTTGTTCTGCGAGTTGCTGGAGCCGTTGACGGCGAAATCCTGCGAACCCTTGCCGATGGCGGTCGCGTTATTCACGGTCGAATTGACGCCGGCCGATAGGGCCAGCAGGTTCGTGTAGTTGCGCGTATTTAGAGGCAGATCCGTGACCGTTCGTGTCGAAATGACGGTTCCGAGCGTTGCGTTGCTAGTCTGCACTGTTTCGACGTTCGCCTCCACTGTGACTTGTTCCGTTTGCGAGCCGACTTCGAGCACTCGATTCAGCACCGGAGTTTCCGTAACGGTTATGGTCACCGGGCCGACTTCCGCTGTCTTGAATCCCGCCGCGGAGAATTTCACCCTATAGGTTCCGGGCGGAAGGAGACTGAGCGTGTAGCTGCCATCAGCACTCGACGTGACGGAACGCTCTTGTCCGCTGCCGGTGTTCGTGGCCACGATGGACACGTTGGGCACGACGCCACCGGTGGGATCGGTCACCGTACCGGTAAGAGCTCCTGTTCCCGCCGTCTGGCCGAACATCGGGCCGGCTAGAGCGCAAGCCATTAACAAACATGTGCGCGATACGCCAACGAACTTCCTGGCCAACATTGATTCTTCCCCTTGCCGTTCGGCGATAGCTGGCCCTGCGAAGCCAGCTCACACGAATCGTGTTTAGGCCCTTGAGTGAAGCCTCTGTGTTTGGTAACATTCAATCCGGAATTAGACAATCTTTTGCACGTTGCCGCTTACGCCGTTAACGTTACGAGGCGTTTGTTTGCAGGCGATTAAAGATTGAGGGGCACCCGGAGCGACCGGGAAACGTGTACTCGGTGTCATATGCAGGAAGTCAATAACGACGGTTGCGATCAGGGCCTGGGCAGGGATTCAGCGGCAGCCGTCAAGACCGAACTCGATCAAGTCCTAGGCAGTCAGGCGTTTCAGGGATCTCAGCGTCCAGGTGCGTTCCTCAGGTACGTGGTTGAACAGACACTCGAAGGAAATTCGGGCCTCATCAAGGAATACTGTATTGCTACCGAAGTATTCGGCCGCAAGGAGTCGTTCGACCCTCGCCTGGACCCTGTTGTTCGGGTCGAGGCCACCAAACTACGTTCTCGATTAGCCACTTATTACGAAAACGAAGGCCGGTTGGATCCCGTTCGCATCGAGCTCCCGAAGCGCGGCTATGTCCCAAGGTTTCGCGACACTTCCGCGACGGCGGCGATTGACCAGCCAGTGCCCGGCGAGAAGGGCGACTTCCGAGAAGGGCAGCCGGAAGCCCGGCAAGCGAATCTTCGAAATCACAACCGGCGTTGGTGGATCGTCGCGGGAGTCGCGTGTGCCGGTCTTGCCGCCTTGGCCGCTGCATACGCCTGGAACAGATCGGTGCCCCCGCCGGACACGAAATCCATCGCGGTACTCCCTTTTACTAATGTCGGAGGCGACAAAGAGGAAGAGTATTTTAGCGACGGCCTGACGGACGAACTGATCGCGTCGCTGGGGCGGGTGCCGGGCTTGCGGGTCGTGGCCCGGGGATCAGCCTTCCAATTCAAGAACAAGACGTACGACATTCGGGAAGTCGGACGCAAGCTGAACGTTCGGACCGTGCTGGAGGGCAGTGTCCGCAAATTCGGTACCAGGCTTCGGATTACGGTTCACCTGGACGACAGCAGGAATGGTTACCGCATCTGGTCCGACATCTACGAACGTGATTCAAAAGACGTGCTCGCGATTCAACGAGAGATAGCGCAGGGACTGGTGAACTCTCTCGGTATTGAATTCGCAGGAAACAATTGGGCCCAGGTGGGCGATTCCAGGCGCGCGGTGGCGAGCATCAATCCCGACGCGTATCAGGCGTATTTAAAGGGACTGTTCTTTTGGAACAAAAATACCTCCTCCAGTATTCGAACGGCGATTGACTACTTCAATCAGGCGTTGGCGAAAGATCCCAATTATGCGCCGATCTACACAGGCTTGGGCCGGTGCTACACGGCGCTTCCTGTATTCACAGCGACTCCGTCGATGGACGTGGTCCCAAAGATTCGCGAAGTGGCGTCCAAGGCGCTCGTGCTCGATCCGACGTTCGGCGAAGCGCACCTGCAATTAGGCGAGGCGGCTTTCCTGGAATATAAATGGGCCGAGGCGGAGCGCGAATTGAAGCAGGCGCTGGAATTGAGCCCGGGCGATGCGGTGGTGCACCGCTGGTATTCGTACTATCTGGGGCGAATGGGCCGCGGCGAGGAGGCTTTGGCGCAGACTCGAATGGCGCAGGAACTCGATCCCGTTTCACCCTACTTGGCGGAAGGCGTCGCCAAGTCATACTTGGACCTGCGCCGTTACGATGAGGCCATTGAGCAGTACAAAAAAGGACTGGCGCTCGATCCTAACTATGTAATGTTGCTGCGCGGTCTAGGCATCACGTATGTGCTGCATGGCGATTACGACAAGGGAATCGAATTACTGGAGCGGATCGCGCCGCTGGATAAAGAGGATGTCTCGATCGATGGCGAACTCGGCTACGCGTACGGCATGGCAGGACGTCGAGCCGCCGCCGAAAAGTTGCTAGTCACCCTATTACAGGCGGCGAAAACGGGAAGGGCACGGCCACTGCGCGTAGCGCAGGTCTACATCGGACTCGGAGACAAGGATCATGCCTTTGAGTGGCTTCTCAAGGCGGCTGATGAACACGAAATCGCTCTGGGGCCGAGGGACGATATCATGCTGGATTCGTTGCGGTCGGATGCTCGCTTCGCCGAGTTGCTGCGTCGTATGAAGCTACTGTAGTCGAGCAGCCGACGCGCCGCCTCACTTCCTGACTATTTCGTTTTGCCCCTGAGCTGTGCTTCCGCGGCATAAATATTGCCTACGGCGTTGATAGCGACGATCTGAAACGCCTTTTGTCTGGTCGACGAGAGCCGTAACACCAGATCGCAAGCCTGCACGACTCACACAATTTAGTGAGGGCTCCGCAGATACGCTATCAAATCCGCAACCTCTTGGGACGTGTAGTTTTCCAACAGCCACAGGTGGCGACTGCGGGCCTCGGCGGTTTTCGTGTCTTTCAAGCGTTCGATCTGCCACGAAGGCGCTGAACCTAGTCGGGCAGGACGCAGAATTTGGGCCTTTAGAGCCGCGGCGTCATACTTCGTTGAAATGTCCGCTAAATCCCCCTGGGCCGAATGGCACGCGCCACATTTCTGATCGAACAAGCCTTTGCCGGCCTCTGCCGTTCCCGAATACAATGCTTTGTCTTCCACTAGTTCCTTGTACCGGCCCTGCTGACGCGCATAATGGATCCAGCGAACGAGATCCGCGATCTGTTGATCGCTAAGATCGGAAAACTGCGGCATCGGAGATAGTTTGGCGGTTTGAGGAATTCCTGCGCGGAGAAGAGGCCCGATGATGTTTCCATTTTCGTCGCGCCCCACGAGGCGGGAATGCATCAGGTCCGTGGCTTCGCCGCGCGTCATCAGATTCAAGCCATGACAGTAGCTACAGCCAAATAGCACGTAGGTTTCCTTGCTGTGTTGCAGGATGGGGTCAGCGAGGGGAGCACCGATGTAGTTGACGTCATAACCCTGCCTTGCCGTCGATTGCCCAGCGGCGAGGCTCGCGGCTAGGATTACACCGCAGAGGAGCACAACATGTTGTTTGCAAAACGCCATTGTTTACTCTCTGATTCAATATCTACGCAAGCGCCCGTTTACAGTAGTCAAACATCAACTGCACTTCGTCGACTCCGGTACGCAAGGTGCCATGTTCGAATTCGAGCAGAACGACAATGGGCCAACGGTTTTCCTGAATCAGCTTCAGAATCTGAATGACTGGCGTATCTCCTTCGCCGAACGGAGTGCTGCGGCCATTGTTCTTCCGGCGATCGCCCAAATGAACGCTGGATACACGCTCATGATGCCTTTCGAGAAATCCTAGGCAATCCCCATTGGCCGCAGTGAAATGGCGCGTGTCGAGGGTCGCTTTAAAATCGGCCGAGAATGAAAGGCCTCTTTCGATGCTTGCTTCACTGGCGAATGCGTCGGGATCAGATAAATTATCGTGATTGTGCAGCCCCAGAAACATCCCGTGTTTACTGGGGAACGGACTCAGCCGGTGCGCGATGGCCAATCCGTACGAACCGATGATACCTTGGGCGCCGAGCTCCTTTGCGGCGTCAAAAATGGCGTCGATCTCTGCGTCGGTGTGACTATCGCCAATGTTTACGTAGTACGTGAAAATCGTGATGCCCACATTGTCGAATTCCCGCTTGATGCTCTCGTAGTAACTGGCTGGTGTGCTCAGGCGCCATTGACGAAGCTTGTCGCGCGCATCCTGTTCGCGGACGCCGGGTTCATCAAACCGCGGCTCGCACCAAGTGGCGTGGAGCTCCACCATGCCCATACCGTTTTGCACGAGCCGCTTCACGAGAGTGGGCCGATTTTCTCGATTCATAGGGAGGTCGTGATAACAGAAAGGCTGCAAACCAAACTGCACCCCGTGAATGAGAGAACGGTTACGCCTCGCTGCCGGTTGTGCCGATGCTTTCGAGGCCACGCCTACGAAGGCGGGAATACCCGACAAACCGAGCTTACCCAGATCACGCCGTGTCAGACCCATGGTTTTTTGTTCCAACCCGGACCCCGCAGCTAGGCCTCCAGGCAAGTCCGCGCGTACTCCAAGCATTTGCCGATTTCTGTCACTGAATTCGAACCCTGCGGGATTGGATATTCGAGTTCGATGTTGGCCGGAAAATCGTATTTTTGTTTCCGCAGAAGTTGAAGCACTTCTCTAATCGGCGTCTCTCCCTGGCCCCAAGGCATATTTGGGCCGTTGTTTCTCTTGCGATCCTTCAAATGCAGATTGGTGATGCGGGTGTGATTTTTTTGAATGAAAGCGACTGAATCGAGGTTCGCGGCCGTCATGTGGCCGATGTCCAGATTTGCGCCAATATATTTACTCAAAGAGAGAATTGTCTCGAAAGATTCCAGCGACGCGAACTCGTTAGGATCGTCCACCGCCGCGTGATTGTGCCCGCCCCAAATGATTTTGTACTTGTCCGCGACCGGCGCCACACGCCGCGCTACAGCAACGGTGCTGGTGGAGGAAATCGCGCGTACCTTCAGCGCCTTGGCCATGCGGAACGCATGATCTATCTCGGCATCTTCGATATCCTTGCCCATGTTGTAACAAAGCAGATCCAGATGAACGCCAACCTCATTGAACATCGCCAGAACTTTCTCGAAAGTCGCGGGCGTTGCCGCGGCGCGCCATTCCTTCCGTTTGCGCCGGCCCTCCTCGACTTGCGCTCGCTGCTCTGGCGTCAGCTTGACCCCGAATCCGAAGTTGGGAATCGGTGGAGCTCCGGCCATGCGCTCACCATCGTCGGACATCAGTTCGACGGAATTGAGTCCGATTGTCACTAAATCCGGAATGATGTCGTCGGGTTTCTTCACGTCGCCTTTAAAGCTATATGTGATGGTGCCGATCTGCACACCGGCGATTTTCGAATTCGGAGCAGCGAAGGCGCGGCTTGGAATAAGTGACGCAATTGGAAGCGCCATCGTTGCGAATTTACCGAGAGCTCTGCGCGTTAGATTCATAGTTATGCCTCACTTCTGATTCGTTCGCACGTCGACGAAATACCCCAGCTGCAGTGCTGACAGCTTCCTCCGATAGTCGCTCTGGCGCCGCCGACTGCACCATGTGTGCGATGGCCGCATCGAGAAGGAGCTTCGTAATCGCAAGCTCATGCCGATCGCGCGGAGGATAAATCAGAAGATATGTGTCCGGAAGGTCCATTGCCACGCCTGCCAGCGGATGGCTTTCTCCCCAACCGCTCTCGATCACCGTAACCGCATCGCGCGGATCGAAAATCATGTGCATGGAACCATCAGAGGGATGGACGTGCGCGATCTCGCCGCGACTCGCGGTCGCATGCCCGCGCCGAGCAATGTCGCTTTTTAGCGTGATCGCCGGATGGCGTTTTTCAAAGTGGCTGAGTTTGTACTGAACGTATTCCTCCATTCGTTCCACAGCCGCGTCGAAAGTGCTCACGATTCTGCGCTTCATTTCAGCGCTGGGTATTTGATCGATTTGGCGATGCGGAATGGGATGGACGTCGATTACCGGTCTTCTCCCCTTACGCCGCGGAAGGCCGCCAAGGTGGCCAGTATCGCGCCCGCTGCGGGCAGTCTTCGCGAAGCGCGTTGTATCGAGAGGATCGATCTTCCGGAAACGCATATGCGTTGTGGTGACGTATCCCCCAAAGTTGTGCGGCAACCCGCCGGGACCCAAATCGATCCATTTCTGGTAATCGCGATATACCCAGACTGCTGCGGCAGTGGCACCCGCGCCCGTTAACATCGCCGCAATTTTGCCGGGAGTTAGTTTCACAACTCGTACCTTATTACTAACCTGCCACATCCGTCCAGCCGTGTCGCTGGTGGCTTGCGAGCTCGGCTTCGAGAATCGTTAGTTGCCGCAATCCATCCGTGAACTGCGGATACTCAGGCTTCGTTTCGGGATGCTCGATGCTGTGGTAGAAGCGCCGAAAAAGCTGCTTGAATGTATCGTCGTATCCTTCGCTGTGACCGCCAGGCAAATCGGCATAGGGCCGCACGGCCGCGTTCAACAAGGAAGGATCTTTCAACAACACCTGATTCGCGGTGTCTCGATGACCGATCCACAACGCGTCCTGGTGTTCGCCATCCCAGGCAACGCCGGCTTTGGTGCCAAAGATTTCGAAACGATAGCTATTCTTGCGCCCCGCACTCACCTGACTGACCGTGAAGCAGCCGCGCGTCCGCTCGCCCATGTGAAACATGACTGCCGCGTAGTCCTCGGTGTCGATCGGAACGTCTTCGTAATCCTCAGGACGAAGCACCTTTCCGGAGAACGTATCGACCGCGCGTATCGGACGCTTGCGCGTCTTGTAAAACGTTTGAATATCGGCGCACAGCGAAGTGATGCGATGGCCGGTGACATGCTCGATGCCATCGCACCAATGCGAGCCGATGTCCGCGAGGCACCGCGAAGGACCGCCTTCCTTTGCGACTAAGCGCCAGTTCCAATCGGTTTCATAAAGCAGCCAGTCCTGCGAGTAGGTCCCTTGCACGATGAGAATTTCACCGAGCTCCCCGGATTCCACCATGCGTCGGGCCTGCTGAATCATCGGATAAAAGCGAAGGTTGTGAAAAGTGCAGTTTTGCAACCCGGTTTTCGCGGCGAGTTCGACAAGCTCGCGCGCTTGCGCAACCGAAGTCGCCAGAGGCTTCTCACACAATACATGTTTACCCGCGCTCAAGGCCGCTTTCGCGATGGGAAAGTGTAAAGCATTGGGCGTACAAATGTGAACGGCGTCAATTTCCGAGTCCTTCAGTAGCTTTTCATAATCCGCGCTTACGCGATCCACGTGCAGTTCGGCCGCAAGTTTCGCGCCGTCATCGTCAGGTCCAACGCCGATCCCGTACAGCTCAACATTGCCCAGGCGCCGAAGAGCTTCCACGTGGATGCGCCCTACAAATCCAGTCCCGAAAACGACTGCCTTCAGCTTTTTCATGGGCTCGTTATACCCACCACGCCGCACCGGGCTGCTCCCGGATTATCAGTTCATTCAAGAACGACGCCGCTTTCGACAGACCTTCTTCAGCGGACATCAGGCTGTCCTCGTGCTCAATCGACAGGACGTAATCGTAGCCGTACATGCGTAAAGTCGAAACGAATTCTTTCCACCAGTTCGCATCGTGCCCATAGCCGCAAGTGCGGAAGATCCAGCCGCGATTGCGTTCGTCCGTATATGGTTTGGCGTCAAGCACGCCCGTGCGCGGCAGATTCACCGGATACATCTGCGTATCTTTCGCATGAACATGGAAGATCGCATCGCCAAGAACGCGAATGGCAGCGATCGGGTCGATCCCTTGCCAAAACATGTGACTGGGATCGTAGTTGCAACCAATCGATGGTCCTGCGATTTTGCGCAGCCGCAGCATCGTTTCCGGGCTGTAAACGACGAATCCAGGATGCATTTCAATCGCTACTTTCACTCCGTGATCGGCGGCGAATTTGCCGTGTTCGACCCAATGAGGCGCTACGACCTTCTCCCACTGCCACTCCAGGATTTCGAGATACTCCGGTGGCCATGGACACGTGACCCAATTCGGATATTTCGCTCCAGGAGAACCGCCGGGACATCCGCTGAAGTCGACGACCACAGGAACCCCAAGCTTTTCGGCGAGCAAAATCGTCTTACGGCTGACATCGCGATCATGCTTCGCGCGATCCGCATCGGGATGCAGAGGATTCCCATGGCTGCTAAGCGCGCTGATTTTGAAGCCCTGATCCGTGAGCTTCTTTTCGAATTCAACGAGCTCATCTGGACGATCGAGCATCGATAGCTTGCAATGTGGATCGCCCGGATAGTTACCCGTGCCGAGTTCGACCATACGGATGTTCAACGCGGCCAGTTTTTTGAGAACCTCGGCCAGCGGCAAGCCGGACAGCAAAGGCGTAAAGACACCGACGTTCACTCTAATGCTCCTTCGGGTGGAACAGCTTCGTTCTGCTACTTCGCTGCGTACGACGCCGTCAGGAATGCCGCGCGGCCCTGATCGCCCGGATCGCAGGGAAGAATGCGCGGCCCACTGATTGGGCCAATCCTGTAATAGCGAAATTCATAGGTGTGCGGCTTTTGAAACACCTTCGTATCGTCCCACGTGAATGTAGCCGAGAGGCGTGCGCCTCCATCGAGCAGGCGATACCGTTCCACGAGGTGTGAATCCGCGGTTCGAACGCCGCCCCCAGGAATTCGCGTCGCACCACGATCATTGAAGCCGATTGTATCAACGACAAACGTGTCGCCCTCCCAATGCCCAAGGGAATGGCCGTTCGTAGTCGGATCGAGATCCTCCTTATCTGGATGTTTGCGGCCGTCGGAGAAGATATAGCGGGCCGATGACGGAGCCATCGCGACGATCGCTGTCACGGTCGGGCTCTGCCGGATATCGAGCGGTGCACGATCGCCAAGGATGTAGGGCACGCCAAGATTGTTGCACCAGCGGATCGCGTCCACGTCGTGCCGCATTTGCGCATCCACCGTTGATGCGGCGGCCGGTGTCAATGACGCTTTCGGGACACTGAAGCTGTCGAATCGGAGTTCCCAGTAACCCGAAAGATCGCGCGGCGGCGACGCATCTTGCGCCATGATGAAGCCCGTCAAACATACAAGCGCGATTCCGACGACCGATAGGCGACGACCGTTGAATAGAGTCCTCATAATTTTGCGTTCACTTTTGGTCGGGCGTGCTGACCGAACCCAACTGGCGCTGCTGATAGCCTGGATCGCGATTATCGTCGTTGTTTTCGAACGGCGTCCCCTGATCCACGCGTTTGAATTTATACGTGAAGGTGTGCGGCGCGATGTAGACAGTCGGATCTTCGTACGTAAAAGTGATCGTCATCTCGTCGTGGGAAATAAGATGAAAATGCTCGGTCAGATGCGTTGTGTCCTTCGCGCGGCCCCCACCGGGAGTCGGCATCACTGGATGGCGGGTATCACAAATACGTGCCGGAAAGCCGATAGTATCGACCACAAGCGTGTCACCTTCCCAGTGCCCAATCGAATGTCCGAAGCCGTTCGGCCGGTACCCCGGGCGCTTCACTTCGGAATGATCGCGGCCGTCCGTGTAGATAAACCGCGCGCGGTTCGACTCTGCGCCGACTAAAACCTCGTCGCGCGCGGCTACGATATTGAGCGCAGGCGACGACGCCATCATCAGCGGGAGATTTCCTACCGGGCACGTCGCCAAACGGCGCGCCGTGTTAATCACGTTGCCCGCTTTGGCACTAGCCTCGAGCCTCGCATTGTCCTCGATGATCTCAGGACGCAGCAGTGGTTTGGGCACGTTCGCAAACCACTCTTCGAAACTCCCCGATCCCGGATCTTGAACGAGCCACATGCCGGAAAAATCAGGCGGCACGGCGTTCTGGGCTGGTGCTCCTATGGCCGCGGCAAACATAGCAACGCCCACGCAAACACTGATGCGACATTTCATGACGGGAATCATCCGAGTTCTAATTCAATATGAACGAGTACACCGTATCGCCGGCGCCCACAAGCACGTATTGATGACCATCCAACGAGTATGTCTCCGGCGCGTTCGAAACTAGGTTTGTCAAAAAAGCGTGCCACAAAATTTTGCCATTCGTGGCATCATAGCCGATCAGATTTCCGGAAACGTCTCCCGCAAATAACAGTCCGCCGGCGGTAGTTAACATACCAGACCCCAGAGTGCCGCCGAGCGATGGATAGACATGCTTCCAGATTGTCTTACCGGTTTTGTAGTCAATCGCCGAAATATAGCTGCTCATCGTTCCCAGCGTGACTTCCTCTTTGCCGCCGAGCCCCATCGCTCCACGCGGATCAAGTTCGGTCAGGTAGTACATGGCGTAACTATTTTGCGTTGGCACATACACCAAGCCGGTTTGCGGATTGTAGGCCGGCGGTGGCCAATTCGTTGCACCCTGATTGGCCGACGAAACCAGCGCCCCCGCCGGATGAAAATCTTTCGAAGGATCGCGCATGGGTTGTCCGTTGGCGTTCAGACCCTTCGCCCAGTTAACAGTTTCACCGAACTTGCTGGTGACAAGATGCTCACCCGTCAGACGGTCCAGCGTAAAGAAGTAGCCGTTGCGGCTCGCCTGCACCACCAATTTGCGCATGCGCCCGTTGAACTCGCCGTCGAAGAGCACCGGCGTTTGCGCCGAATCCCAATCGTGCGTATCATGCGGCGATGTTTGGTAATACCACGCCATCTTTCCCGTTTCGACATTCACCGCGACGACCGAACAGGTATAAAGATTGTCGCCCTCTCCCCGTGTGCCCGTCGTATAAGCCGGTGATGGATTACCGGTTCCGAAGATATAAAGATGCGTTTCCGGATCGTAGGAGCCGGGAACCCATGCGTTGCCGCCCCCATGCCGCGAGGCATCCAGGTTGGCCCAAGTCTCCAGCCCCGTATCGCCTTTTTTCATCGGAACGGTGTAAAACTTCCATTGAACGTTGCCGGTCTCCGGATCGAGGGACTGAATGAAACCAGGTTCGTCGAGATCGTTCCCCGTGCCGATCAGAATATGGTTGCCTACGACGATCGGCGCCGTCGTGGAGAAATATTGCAGGTCGAAATCGGCAATTTCCTTGTGCCAAAGTTCCTTGCCAGTCTTGGCGTCCAGGCACACAAGGTAGTCGTCCGGCGTTTCCATGTACAGCAGGTTGTGCCACATGCCGAGCCCACGATTTCCGATGTGCGTGCCACCACGTGTTTTCCAAACGTAGTGCCACAGCTCATGCCCGTCGCGAGCGTCAAGGGCCCATGCGTTGTCCGGCGCGGAGAGGTATAGAAGTCCGTTGACCTCGAGGATCGAGCCTTTGATATTGGCGAGCGCCGTCGCTTCCATCTTACCGATGCCTCCGACGGCAAGCACCGATCCTGGACGTCGGTTCTCGGTGCCGGCGATCAGCCGGGACGACCACGCCAGGCTCAGGTTTTTCACGTTCGTGCGGTCGATCTGCTTGAGGGCGCTGTAGCGCTGGCCGGTGTAATCGCCACCGTAAGTTGGCCAGTCGTCTGTCGTTCCCAACGGTTTGAAGATCGTCGACGGATCAAGACCTTGTGCGACCAACAGTGCCGTAGTGATCGAAAAGAGCAGTGGAAGTTTGGGAAATGTCATAAGAGCCTCACTTGAGCGTTGCCAGAAACGCCGTCACGTCGTGGATGTCGGTGTCGGTGTAAACCGATAGCAGCTCCTTGTGAGGCTTCATAGGATCGTGAACTTCCACCAGCGGAACGTCGCCGTCCCGCCGTATACTGCGCGACGTCCCGTCGGCCTCTATCAGCGTGATGACAAAATCATCGATGCGCCCCAGCCGACCCTCCACTTTGCGTCCGTCTGCCATCGTCACGATGACAGTCGGCGGCGGGACATGCGTAGGCGCGTCGGCCGGAGGATTAAAACCGCGGAAGCCATATACCGCCGGCATCAGCCACGTTTGCTGCAGAGATCTGGCATCCGTAATCCTCGTAGCGATTCCCATTAAATCGCCGGATACGGAATGACATGATGCGCATTTCTCCTCGAAATATCGCTGGCCGGCTTTGGCGTCTCCGACAAGGATTGTTGGCGGGCGCATTCGACCGGGATCGCGACTCGAAACCCGGAAGTCGTGGATAAACGCCGAGAGATCCGCAAGGTATGCCTGAAGGTCCTTCGCCTGAGCGCTCGTGAAATTGAACTTGAGAATGCCCTCGCGCACGGCAGCATGTCCGCTCTCGCCCTCGTTCAACAGAAACGCTCGAAGCCGCTCGCCGTTCTGATCTTTCATCACAACTTCTGAGCGAAGGAGATTCACGCCGCCATTGTCGCCGCCCCGGGCATCTTCGCCATGGCAATAGGCACAGTTTGTGTTGTAGTTCTGCTTGCCACGCGCAAGCGTTTTCGCATCGGCCTTAGGGCGCGTGGGGAATGCCGCCATGAACGGACGATCCGGAGTTTGCTGCGGCGCTTCCGGCGATACCTGCGCCCATAATCCTTCGGCTGCCATCAATAGAATCGCCAGCTCGAACCAGCGCATTACGAAATGTCGTTTCATTTTTTACCCCAAGCCCAGCGTGCCGTCACGCGGTCAAACAGTTGTAAACTTCCGGCTTCGAACTTATCTCTTCGATCTCAATTCCAGTCACCGCGGCGCGGTTTTTAAAAACGTTAGCAAATTGCGCACATCGGCATCACTATATATCTCCAGAAGCTTTAAATGGGCCGTCAGGCCGGCGCTAACGCTATTGCCCGTAACCGCATTGTCCGGCCCCGGACGTAAGAGCCGTAACCGAAGCCGCGCGTCGTCATATTTGGTGGCGATCCCCTTCAGGTCATTGTCCAGGGCGTGACAACTACTGCACTTCGCAGCTCCATTGAAGTACTCGCGCCCAGCCGCCGCGTCTCCCGGGCCTTCATCGCGCGCGGAGGAGAGCGCACGGTACCGGCCCTGCTGCCGCAAATAGTGGATGTACGCGGCGAGATCTGAAATTTGCTGGTCAGTATAGTCGGAATATTGCGGCATCGAAGTCTGCAAGTTGGGCAGTCCTTTTCGCACCACAGGACCAATCAGGTTCCCGCCTTCATCCCGGCCCACAAGCGGCACGTTCATAAGATCCGCGGCACCCATCGCGGCGCCGGTAAGGTCGATCCCGTGGCAAAAGTGGCATGAACTCAGTACGTAAACCGCTCGTCCTCGTTCCAGCTGCTCTGTCGGCGCCGGAAATCCGCCTGCATCGCGCTTCGCTCCGGCCGCCTGTGCCATGAGAGCCGCCGCGGACAAGGCGAGAATCGCGAGAAGGATAGGTGTTCGCATGTCAGGCCAACACTTCCCGGCAATAATCCATGCAACGCTTCACTTCTTCCGTGGAGGAGTGGAAGGAGCCATATTCATACTCGATGTAGCACCGAATCGGATATCGCTTGTCGCGAATCAGCCGCAGCACTTCCTTGATCGGCGTGTCCCCTTGCCCGAAGGGCATGTTGCGCCCGTTATTTCGCTTGCGGTCCCTGACGTGAATGTTCACGATACGATCGTGATGCTTCTCAATGAACGTCATAGGATCGTTGTTTCCGGCAACGTAATGACCGATATCGAGCGTAGCCTTGAAATACGGCGACATCGCCAACGCTGTCTCGAAGCTGCCCGGTGTGGCAAACTGATCGGGATCGGTAAGATTGTTGTGATTGTGCATCGCCACGTACATTTTGTGGCGTTCGACGAACGGTACTAGCCGTTTCGCCTCGCTCAAAACCGTAGACGAACTGAAGCCCTCGACGCCCAGCACTTTTGCCGCTTCAAAAGTTCGATCCCGCTCCTCGTCTGTGAACGTCTCGTTGAAATTCACGTTGTAGAGATGCATGCGCAAGCCTGCGTCATCGAACTGACGGCGCGCGGCGCGATAGTAGTCCATGGGGACAGTGAGCCGCCATCGCCGCGCGTCTTCGCGCATCTTCGAGTAGCCGGGCGCGTGCCGTGTCGCCACCCACCAGCCTGTGGCGTAGCTGCCCATCGGCTCCACGTGACCGGACATGATTTCGCATTCGGTGATGCCTGACGCTTTCATATCCTCAATCAGGGTGGAAATCAGGCGCGTGTCGCCGGCCGCGGGAAGGTCGTGATAACTGAATGTCTCGACGCCGAAGGGAATCCCGGCGATCACGGTGGGGTGGAAGTTAGCTTGACCGAAGGCACCCGCGACGGGGAGGCTCGCGAGAGCTAGTTTTCCAAACTGCCGCCGTGAATACATTGATTCAGATCCTGGCTCTGCGTAGCCTTTCACGCGCAGCGGAGCGCAAGACCATTCCTTTCCGCAAAATTCAGCGCTTCAATCGCCGCGCCACGTGCACCGGCCGTGTCGCCGTTCGGCATAACATGAATGGGGATGTCGGCCTGCTCCTCGCGCTGGATAGGCATTCCCGCCCGCACTTCGTCAATGAACCATTGCTGAAATTCCTGCGTCGTCTCCAGTGCTCCCCCCCCGATAATCAGCGCGTCGGGATCGAACGTGTTAATCATCTCGTCGAAGAAGAGCCCCAGCGCCTGAGCTTGTACTCGAAAAATATCTCGGCACATCAGGTCGCCAGCTTCTGCCAAACCCCGCACCAGTTTCGACGCGTAGCGAATGTCATCCAGCTTGGCGAGGTCATGCCCCGGCTGTTTTTTAAGGAAATACGGTAGCAGCGATTTCTCGATCGCGGTGAGCGAACACAGCGACTCCAGGTCACCGGTACGCCAGCAATTACATTTCGGGGTCAGCCCGTCGACCGTGGCGATCCGCTGGTACGGCAACAGCACATGTCCGAGCTCGCCACCAAATCCGCGGCGTCCCTTGACGACCTCGCCGTCGATGATGATGCCGCCCCCCAGGCCCGTGCCGATCACCGTCGTGATGGACGTAGCCAGTTGTTTGGCTCCAAAAATAGAAAAATGACCCCACAGCGCGGCCGCGTTACCGTCGTTGAGATACGTAACCGGTTTCCCCAATCGCGTCGAAAGTCCGCCGCGGATGTCGAATCCGATCCAGCGCGGATCGCCGAAGTTCGTCGAGCCGCGTGCACTCAGGACCCCTTCCGCGCTCGCCGGCCCGGGCGTGTCGAGACCAACGACAGCCACATCTACGAACGAAACCCCCACCCGATCCACGGCGACGCGCAGTCCTTCCTCGATTTGCCTCAGGCAAGCGTCCGGTCCATCGGTGGAGCGTGAAGGGTGTTCACACAGCCCATCAATTAGAAACGTCTCCTCACCGTTCACTAGGGTGTAATTGATCGAGGTTCCCCCTAGATCCACACCGGCTACGATTTGCATGACATATCCTCTAGACCGTCGCTTTGCGCGCAGCGCCGCGTCAGTTTTTTCCGTTCATGGGCGATTCCCAGACTCAGTAATAAGTCAGCGTCTCGATTCCCGTCCCCGCCTTAAAACTGCTCACCACCTGCATCTTCAACAAATCCACCACTGTCACCGTTCCGTCGCCGTGATTCGCCACGAGCACCGTCCGGCCATCCGCCGAAAATGCGAATCCCATTGGGTCTTTGCCCGTTGGGAGAACCTTCTGTTCACCCTTCAAATTGGCGGCGTCGAAGACGTTCATCAGCCGCGCTCCCAAATTCATCGTCAGCACTTTCGTGCCGTCAGGCGAGTAGTAAACCTTGTAGGCGCCCCTGCCCTGGTCCTTGATGGCAATGCGGTCCGTGACCACATCGGTCGCGGGATCGATGACGACCATTGTCGGTTCTGCGTGAGCCATCACGACGATTCTCTTGCCGTCGGGCGACGCTGCGATGCCTTCCGTGCCGCCCGGCACAGGAATCCGTCCGACAATCTTGCGTTGTTTCAAATCAATCACGCTGACAAACGGCCTATCCTCTTTATTGGTCACATAGGCTTTGCTCGCGTCGGGAAGAATCGCCAACCAATGACCCGTGCCTTCGTTATCGATCGCGGCCTCGATCGCCCGCTTTTTCGGATCGATCACCAGCAGCTTTCGATCCAGGTCGCAGGCGACATACAGCAAACCCTTCGTGTCAATTTGAATCCCGTGCGGCGCACGATACGGCGAAACATCAATGTTGCCCGTCACCTTCCCCGCAACCATATCGACGATCAGGATTTCGTGTCCCGGATGCGGATTACGTCCATAAACGCCATCGCCATAGATGGGAACGTAAGCCGTCCTATGATCCGCCGTGAGCGCAAAGTCGTGGGGATTTGCCGACGTTTCGATGCTAGACTTTTCCTGGAACGTGACCGGATCGAAGAACCGAATGTGGGCGCCAAGTTTATCGATCAGCAGCAAACCCTGCGTGCCCGTCGGGTGATTCAGTTCTGGCATGGCCGAAATCGCAAACGCCGCCGTTATCAGCAGAACGGCGCCACAGCGAACGGAAGTTTTCAGGACAGTCATCATCGATGCCCTCCTTATCCGGAACAATGCCCGGTATCTAGCCCAAAAACGCGATGGCTCGGCCGGCCCAGCCGACCCCGAACCACAAAAATAGCGACACAATTCCAAGCAGGACATGACGCCGCTCAGCATGCGAGGCCACTTCGGCCCTTACGATGCGGCGATAAATCGTGTATTGAAATAGGATGCTCGCCAGCAGGAGGCTCATCTTGGTCACGAACGAGGTGTTCGCGGCGTAGCGCGCCGGATCGGGCAGAAACACAAAGAAACCGGACACTATTGCCATAATCAAGCCCGCCGTGCCCCAGCTCCACACTTGCTTCGCCACGACCTCCAGTTTGATCCCGCTAAGACCGATGCCGATCAAACGGAAATTAAGGATCACCACGGAACCGAGCAGCAGGGCGATTCCGAGCAAGTGGACTCCTTGAATGATCGGAATGGCGTGCTTCGAGTTGCGTAGGATGTCGACCGTAGGCGAGTCATAAGACATCTGCCAGAGGCGAGTGAGATTCATATTTGCCTTGTTCCCATCCCTACAACTCGTACGCCGTGAGGCGCCCGAAAACAATCACGGCCATCCATAGCGCCAGCGACACAATCGCCACCACGCGCGGTCCCCATGGAATCCTTTCAGTGCTGTCCCATTCCGCCATATGCGGATAGTATTTGTACTGGTAAACGGCGGCGTTCACGCCCAGCAACACCAGCATCAACATCTTCATTCGAAAGTAGCTATTCGTATAAGCCGATTCGGCCTGCGCGGCAAACAATAACAAACCGGTTGCGAACATGATTGCAAAACCAGGCAACGCCCATGGCATCACCTGCTCCATGATTCTCGATACGGGTTCAGTACGAAAAGCAAGGTGAAGCAGTCGCAAATCGAGCATAAGGATCAACCCCACGGAAAACGATAGCGCCAGGATATGGCTGCCCTCAACCAGCGGGAATATGAGGTCCGCTTGCCGAAACCAGGTTGCCCCTGCCGTGTTTTGAATCCAGTGAAATAATTCGAGCATAAAAGTGGATCGCCTTCGCGTAACGCCGCATGGAAGTGATCCTCTCCCCGGCTTTGCCGACCGGAGCCGACACTCCGAGCCGCGCCGTTCCTAGGAAATAATCGTGTGACGAATGGCCTCCGGGCAAACCTCACGCTTACTACTGCGAAACCGCGGCGCCGCCCTCCGCTTTAGGACGAGCGATATCGTGGTACAGACGCTTTCCGTCGGGCATGATCGCATAGAATAGCGACGCCCCCTTCGTGACACCGTCCTTCATTGGATGCGCCACCACTTTGATGTGGTCGCCCGGCTTGAACGTCGCGCGTGTCCAGCCTTGGCGGCCCATAATGTTGGTGGCTCCGCCTTCCACATCCCAGGTACCCACTGTCGAAGGATCGGCCGCACCCGGATCCACTTTCACGATGATGTGGGTGTGCGGATTTTCCCAGCGATATTCCACCACCGTGCCTTCGTAGGTGGTGTCCTTGGTCAACTCGAACATCGCAAACGAGTGATGCGCCAGCAACGGAACGGCCCCCGCGATCATGCCCAACAGCGCGAACGTTTTCACTTTCATTTTTCTCAACTCCTTAACAAAATACTTTCAAATCCACTGACTAGCCTTGCAAATTACTTGTGCTGGCTGCCGGGAGGCTCCAGCAAGTATTTCCCGCGAGCCTCATCCGACGCGTTGCAATCAAACTCCCGCAGCTCCGTGAATTTCGGCGCCCGAAAATAACGGATCTCATAGGTGTGCGGCTTGGCGAAGATCTTGGCGTCGTCCCACGTCGAGACGATCGACAACCGATTGGCATCGATCAGCCGAAAGTGTTCGACTAAATGCGACGACGACGTGCGCCGGCCGCCGCCGGGAATCCGCGTCACGCCCTCATCGGAGAATCCGACGGTATCAACCACCAGCGTATCGCTCTCCCAATGCCCTATCGAATTGCCGCTCGCCACCGGATCGAAGATATCCGGATTCACGTGCGTTCGCCCATCCGTGTAAATATGCCGCGACGGATTACGCAGCGGCGTTGAAATAATCACTTCTTTGCCGTTGATGTTCTGCACGATGTCGATCGGAGATTGCAGCATCACATAAGGAATCCCGAAGAAGTGGCACCATCGCACTTCATACATGTCGTGCTTGTATTGCACGCCCGGGTCCTCCGACGCCACGGCGGGCGTGAGTGCCGCGGGCGGAGCGTTGGTGCTGTCGAAATGCAGTTCCCAGAAACCTGAAAGACTCGCGCGGTTTACCCAATTCGGCCGCATGCGCAGCCGGCGCGACAAACCCCGACAAGGCGAGCATGCATGCGAAGCTTTTGGCGTTACCCACCACGCTTCGAAACAAACGTGTTGCGATCTTCATCATTTCTACTTTTGCGGCGGCGCCACAACGGAGCCCGCCTGCGCGGCATCATCGGCGTGACAGTATTCTTCGAACGCATACGTGCCCGGATCGGACCGGTGATACGTCATTTCGTATGTGTGCGGCTTCAGATAAATCGCGGGATCGTCCCATGTATCGGTCACCGAAAGCGTTTTGCCGCCGTCGATCAGCCTGAAGCGCTCGATCAGGTGCGTGCCCGGACCCACGCGTCCGCCGCCCGGCGTCCCGCCTCCACCCGCGAAACCGATGGTATCCACCACCAGCGTATCGCCCTCCCAATGTCCAATCGCATGGCCATTGACGGAACGCATCAAATGATCCGCATCGGGATGCTTCCGTCCATCCAGATAGATGTGCCGCGCAAACGTGTGGACTTCGGGAGCCTGTACCAGTTCATTCTCCGTTTGCACGATGTCCCACGCCGCCGAATGCTGCATAAAGAACGGATAGCTGTTGGTCAGGCACCAGCGCGAGCCAAAGGCGACCACCTCGCCGCGCGCCTGTGCCGCCGCCTGCCGCTTGGCTTCTTCAATAATCTCCGGCTTCACCGACGCTCGCGGGATGCGCTCCAGCGTGCCGCCAAAACTGCCGCCGCCGAATTCGTCCTTACGCTCCCAGAATCCCGAGAGATCGGGCACTGGCGGCTTCGCTCCCGCCGACTGGCCGAGAGCAACTATGGTCCCGGCGCACAACCACACCGCCGTCATCACCGCCAGTGTCCCGCGTCCCTTTCGATGTTGCTGCATAATTCCCTGCTTAAATAGGAGGGCCCGCCGCGGAAAAACCGCACCTGCCCGACTTCATCTTAAACGCCAACGCCGGGAATCGGAAGGCTACCCGGCATTGTCATTTTTATAGCTGTTCGCTGACCCGAAAAGCCCTCGCTTCTTAGAAAATCAACTTGAGCGCGAGCTGTATATCGCGCGGCGTATAGAACGCATTGGTGCTCGTAATCACGCCAAAGTTTCCAGCGTTGGTCGGAACCCCATTTGAGTTGAACGCGCTGATCGTCGTGCCGGGCATACCGAACAACGGCGTATTCGTGACGTTGAATCCCTCGGCTCGGAACTGGAGCTTCATGCCTTCCCGGATCTGGAAGTCCTTATACAGGGCAAGGTCCACGCGGACCGTCCGCGGCATGGTGAAATCGTTGTGGCCTTCCGTGCCGACGGTTCCAAACGGCTGTCTCGCAAACTGCGTGATGTCGATCCATTCGCCGTTGCTCTGCGTGAAGCCCTGGCCAGGTACTACGTTCGGACGGTCCGTCGTGATACCGAAAGAACCTTGGTTCGAAGCGCCATCGAGCACCGTGAACGCCTGACCGGTGCTGTAGAAGTAGATGCCGTTGACCGTCCAGCCCTTTACGATCTGTGCCGCAACGCCGTGCATCGTCTTGCCGAAGGGCAATTCATAGTTGACCGCGACATTGAAGCGATTTTTCGCCATGAAGTCGCTCGGGCCGTAATCACGCCCGAAGTTGTTCAGTACCTGAGCGCAGCCCGTGCACGCGCCACCCGTGCCACCGACGTCCGACAGGTCGCGCGAGTAAGTGTAGTTGGCGTTCACTGTCAAACCCGCCTTGTAGCGGCGTTGGAAGATCACCTGCATCGCCGTGTAGTTGCTCACCCCGTTAGTTTCAAGCAACTGCGCCGTACCCACCAGCGGAAGCGTGGTGGCAAACGGCAGGCATGGACTCCCAAGAGTGGGCGACGACGTCAGTCCCAATCCCATGGTGGTGTTGCAACCGCCCGGGCCGTTCGGAGGCAGGTTCGTCGCGATGTTCCCAACCACGCGGCCAAGGTTCTGAACGGGTTCCGCCACGAAGCCGACGCTAATCACGTTACCCGCGATCTCCTTTTCCAGCGTCAGGTTCGTCATGTAGATGATCGTGTTTTTGAACGGAAGCTGTGTGCCCGCGCCGATGGAGAAGCCGCTGGGCGTATAACCCGGCGAACTCGTCGACGCGCCGCAAATCGCCGCGACGCAAACCGAGTTGGGGACGACCGGCAGAACCGGATCGCTGATCTTGGTCGTAACGGCCGCCGGCTGGTTGATCGTGTAATTAGCCACCATCGGGGCGTTCTTCAAATTCGCGGGCGATGCATAGTTGCTGGGCCAGTAGCTGGTCCCGAAGCCGCCACGCAGTACGAAGCCGGTTCCCAGCGTCCAAGCGAATCCGATGCGGGGCTGGAAGTCGCCATATTGCGTGCCGATATTGACGGACTCGCTGACGCCTGGCGCGCCCGCCACCTGAATTTTCCCGCTGGCCAGCGTAGCAGGATCGGTGGGGTCAAAATTCGACAAGGCATTATGCTTTTCCGTGAACGGAGTGTAAATGTCGTAGCGCAATCCCAGGTTCACGGTGAGAGAGCGGTTGACGCGCCAGTTGTCCTGGATGAATTCGCCGATTTCCCAGTCGCGATACTGCGGAGCCGCCAGCGCCATGTTCCGCGTCGCCTGGTTGTAATAACCCGTGAGCAACGAGGCGACCGAGTTCCCGCCCGTCCCGCTCGATGTGCCGGTAGAACTTGTCTGCGCCGAATTGATATTAAAGTTGCCTTTAAACAGCACCTGGAACGTGCTCCAGTCGCGCCGCAAAAGGTTCGAGCCGAACTTGATCGTGTGCGCGCCGTGCGTCCACGTGACATTGCCCGAATACTGATAGTTGGTATCCCAGTAGGCCGTCGGCAGCGCGAAGCCGTCGCCCAAAGCCGCATAGCCGCCGTTCTGGAATTGCATCAGCGCCAGGCCGCTGGTGCCGGGCACGCTCGTGTTGATATTGGCGGGGCCGCCGAACGCCGTATTACCGGCGATGCCGATGTTTGCGCTCTCTGAATCCGTCACGTAACGCGCGAATTGCGCATTCAATTGCATCACCACCGAGGGCGAGAAAATGTGTACGTGGCTCAAACTGAAAGACTGCTGCCGCTGATAAGCGGAGCCGGGGAAGTTATTCGTATTGAGCGGACTAGGCGCGGGAATCGTGACTCCGGCAACCGTCGCCGCCGGCAGGAATCCGGGCGAAGCGGTGTCGGTATTGTTGATGGAGTAGCGGACAAACAAGTTGTCCTTATCGCCGAAGCGCTGATCGATGCGCATATCGCCGGTGTGAGCAAACTGCGATTGCACCGGGCTCGAAATGAAATTACACGTTGGCGCGCAGCCGGTCAGCGTCGGGAATAGCGCCGCGTAGTTGGCGCCAACCGTGTTGATGTTTCCCAGCGGAATCACGTTGTTCCCGTACGCAACGTGCGACACCGGATCGTAAATCTGCGTCGTTACGTCCGAGAAATTCCCAAGCTGTTGTACTCCATTGCAGGCCACGCGGCCCAATTCGCAGGCCGTCGGAATGGTGGCGAGAAACGTGTTGCCCTGAATCTTGCGGTAACCTTCGTAATCGGCGAAGAAGAAGGTTTTGTCTTTCCTGATGGGGCCACCTACCGACCCGCCGAATTGGTTCTGTCGGTATTCCGGCTTGACGCCTGCTAGGGGATTGCCTGCCTGGGGTACGTTGAAAACGTTCTTCGCGTCCATCTTGTCGTTGCGCAGGAACTCGAATAGCGTGCCATGGAAATTGTTCGTGCCTGACTTGGTGATGAGGTTGATCACCGCGCCGCCCGCGCGTCCGCTCTCTGCCGGATAGAGGTTGGTATCGACCTTCACCTCTTGCAGGGCATCGATCGACGGCTTGACAATGATGGTGCCGATCGCGCGTTCATTATTGTCCATACCGTCGAGCAGGAAATTGTTGGCCGAGTCGGTCTGGCCGTTCGCCGAGACTGTCGACGTCTGGCGTCGATCGTCGGGACGCGTACCGCCGCCTAGAGAGCTCTGCACGGACTGCGTCGCGCCGGGCGCCAACTGCACCAAAGTCACGAAGTTGCGGCCATTAGTCGGAAGGTCCGCGGGATTACTGAGCAGTGCACCAACCGTTGAGCTATCCGTCTGGACACCTGCCACCTGACCCGATACTTCCACGGTCTGCGTCACCTCGCCAACCTGCAGCGCCGCGTCTACGCGGGCGCGATCGCCGGTTGCGAGGCCAAGCCGCGGGTTCGTGAACGTCTTGAAGCCCTTTACCTCTACCGTTATCGAATAGTTGCCGACCGGCAGCAACGTGAACGAATATTGACCCGACGCGTCGGTCTGCTGCGTGCGCATGAGGTTCGTTTCTACGTTCTTAACGGTAACCTTCGCCATCGGCACCACCGAGCCGCTGTTATCGGTTACTGTCCCGACGATGTCGGCGGTCCCCTGAGCCATAACCCGGTCGGCCTGCAATACAAAGAGTCCGCCCCATAACAGAGCCGTCGTCGCCAACGCGCGCCCGACTCGGAACCCCAACAATGATCTAACGCTCAACATGGAACCCCTCACACTTTCTGGTACACCCGGGTACCGACCCCCACCACTCCATTCCCCGCAAGCCCGCATGCATTTAAAAAACGGCCGGGCCTAAAGGGATCGACTTACGATAAACCCATCTGAGGGAGTTGCAAGGTCGGTACGGTTTTACTACGAAGAAAGTTGAAAAGGTCTTTTTCTTGCAGAGTGTTACAAATCGATTGTGGGGAGTATATACCCCGTAGCGATACGTCTTTGAAGAACTACCAGGCCTCAACCGCGGCCACTTTGGGTGTGCCCGCGCGCCGGCCGACTACATCCGTGACCAGGACAATCTCCAGGCTTTTTTGCTCCCAGCCTTTGGGAGCCATCCGGTCGATCTGTTCCAACGCGGCCGGGCTGGTCAGGAACTCGCCAGCCACTTCGGTTCCATATTTGGCAAGCCCGGAGGCCGTTACCACCAGCTTGCCGGTCGACGGGTCCACCAGGCGGCAAATGATCGCATAGTCGTGCTTCATGTCCATGTACGGCGCGGAAACAAGCTCCGACCATTGCGTCGATCCGGGGTTCTTTCGATCCTGGATGTAATTGACGTGCGTCTCGCCGTTTCGGACGAAGCCAAATCGCAAAGTGCCTGTGAGTCGCAGCACAAAGGAGTTGTTAAACCCGCCGATCAAAACCGCCGGCCCATCCTTCAAATCCTCGAGGTCCGCCGATGGCTGCAGTCGAATCCGATAAGGCTTATTCTTTTCCACCAGTAGCGAAGTCAGCTTCGCCAGCGCTGTGGCGTCAGAGAAAGCGACGCTTTCGCTGTGCATTAAATCCAGGACTGTAACAGCATCCCTGGCATTTTTGTTGTCGCTCCCGATGTATAAGGAAATCGGCTCCCCGGACGCAAACGCCGGCGCCCAAAACCGGTCAAGCGCCGTGGGCTTGGACCTGACAGTCATCAGCGCCGCCACGATCAAAGCCAGAACACTCGCGCCCGTCAGCATCATCGCGCGAGCGTGGCTTTTCGTGGCAGGTTTCGGCGGAGGAACCGACACCGCCGGCTTGGGCGGCATACGGAACTCGGGCATGTACGTGCCCGGCGGAAACTCAATGCGGATTTCGCTCTCGTGGCTCGCTTCGTGGTAGTACTGCGCGATCCGCTTGCGAATTTCAACCGCCGTCGTGCGCACAACCGGGTCCAGATTCGTGTCGTAATCCGGCTCGCGGCCGAAGACTTCAATGCCGAGGGTGCGCTCTTTCAGCGGCTCTGTATGGCCCTCAAGCGCGCGCTCCACGACGAAGCGCAACAGATTCGGATATCGCTTGCTGTTTTTGAAGAGGGAACTCGCGAGAATTCGTTCCAACTGTTCGCGAATAGCACTTCGCTCGGCCTCCGTCTCGGGAACCCAACCCGTAGCGGAGGATCCATGCGTTTCGGTCTGCGAACCCGGCAGCGGCGTAAGAACCCCCGAGGAATTATAACTCACCGCCAAGCGCGAGTATATCGGGCAGCCGCCCACCCTCGCAGGGCGGGCCTTCGCGATTTAGGAGATTTTCGTGGCCTTGTAACCGCCCCGCGAGCGATCGTAAAGCCAGATTCCAGCGAAGACCAGCAGCAGAAACGCCGGCAGCGCCGCAACGTCGCGGAACGAGGTCTGCGCCGCGATCCCCAGGACACGATCCAGCTCAGGCCCGGGAGGCAGCGCGTTAAAGGCCGCAGTCCCACCTGCTACTTCCACTTTTTTGTTGTCGTAAATCGCGCCCATGATCGGCAGGACGAATTGGATTGAAAGCGTTCCCGCAGTACCCATTAATCCCATTAGCAGGGCGCCTCCGCGCGGAAAACGCTCGGACGCCGCAGCCAGCATCGTAGGCCACATATAGCAAACGCCCGTCCCCCAAACCGTCGCCGCCAGCAGCGCCGTAACTGGCGAATTCGCCATGCTCAACGCGATCAGGCCCAAACCGGCGCCCAGGCAGGAGAACCACAGCACGCCCACCGGAGAAAGTCTTTCCACCAGGGGACCCGCAAAATGCCGCATCACGAACATCAACGTGCTGACATAAACCAGCAGCAGGATTCCGGGCATGTGAACCGTCCGGCTCAGCGCGAAATCCACCCATTGGCCGGGCGCGAGTTCCGACGCCGCGGTCAGGAACATGCACGCGAACAGAATAAAGAAGAGCGGATTCAGCAGCTCTTTGAACATCTCGGCCGCGGAGACGCCCGCCGCTTTGCGCTCTGTCGGCGGAAACTTCAGGCCGACGCACAAAAGCAGCAGCAAAATCGCGGGGAAGATAACAACGCCCAGTTTCACTTGCCAACCGATGCCCAGCTTCGACATCCCGACGCCCAGCAATCCGCCGATCACCAGGCCTCCGGGCCACCACGCATGAACCGCATTCAATTTGGCCGTTTTTTCATCGGGATAAAGTGAAGCGATCATCGGATTCGTGACGGTTTCCACCATCCCCCAGCCGATGCCGGTCACCAGCGCGCCCGTCCACAGGACGCCATAAATGCCCGCGCCCGACGCCAGGCTTCCCGCGAAGATCATGATCAACATGCCGATCGACATCAGCACGCCGGAAAGCGGCAGCAGCAAGCCCATCCCGATGTAATCCAGCAAGGGGCTGCCTATGGCAATGGTCACTGCGTAACCAAGGAAGGGCAGGCCCAGAATGCTGCCAATCATTTCGGCCGAACGAACCTTATCAATCGGGTCTAAAAAGATACGCTGCAAGTCGGCGGCGCTGTTAGCACGGAGGGATGCGTTGATACCGGTCATGGCCAGCGCCAGCGCACCAGCCGTGAACAGCCGCGCCTTATTGTAGGTGGCGTGCTGCTGTACGCCCGTTATCGCAGAGGAAGCACTCATTATATAGGCGGCCTCAGGGTTCGGCCTCGCAACAGTATAAGCGCGTCCCGCGCAGCTACCAAGCACGCTACTGTATCAGTCTGGCGAAGCCTTCGTTTCACTGTGCTTTCCCCAAAACGTAGCAAGGCCTGTCGATACGCTTTGATACAGCCCGGCAAAAGGGGCCTTTCCTTCTGTAGATAAAGCACTTAGAAGAAATTGCCTGCCCATTACCGTAAAGGATCTTGAAAAGCTCCAGCGGGGGTGTTTTACTTGTCCGATTGCCCGTGGGAGCCTGCCCCACAAGTATTCGATGAGTGTGGAAAGAAATTGTGACCATTATCAACTGATCTTCGACGACGACTGGGGAAATTCTTCAATCCGTGATTAACCGGCGCCTGTACATCAAAAAAATCTTCGCGGCCCCGTTCGCGCTCAGCACCCTAACGCGCTTGCAAGCCCAAGGCGCCAACTTTCCGATCGGCGTTCAGCTTTTCACGTTGCGCAACGATCTCGAAAAGGAACTCCCCGCCGTCTTGAAGCAGGTTTCCGGTGCTGGCTACAAGTACATCGAGTTTTATGTACCGTTCTATTTCACGTGGACGCTCGATCGTGCTCAGGAGGTCCGCATGCAAATGGAGGACGCAGACCTGCGCTGCACGTCCACACATAACACCATGGACGCATTCACCGAACAAGGCATTGGCAAAGCGATCGAGTTGAACCAAACTTTAGGCGCACGCACCGTGATCTCCGCCCGCCACCCGATGGTCTCGAATCTCGACGGCTGGAAGCACGTCGCTGATGCCCTCAATAAGGGTAACGAAAAGCTTCGCGCCGCCGGCCTGCGCGCGGCGTATCACAACACCGCTGTCGAGTGGAAACCGATGGAAGGCCAGACGCCCATGGATGTGCTGATGGCGTACACCGATCCGACCTTCGGCCACCAGCTCGATGTCGGCACCTGCGTCGCCGCGGGCGCCGATCCCCTCGCATGGATCAAAGCTCATCCGGACCGCATCCGTTCGCTGCACCTGAAGGATTGGTCGCCCGAAAAGGAATACGGCGTACTGTTCGGCCAGGGGAAAGTGCCGTGGCGCGAGGTTTTCACCGCGGCCGAGGACAAAGGCGGCGCCGAGTTTTATGTGATCGAGCAGGAGACGAGCGTCGAGCCTCCACTCGACGCTGTTCGTCAGGATCTCGCACGCTATCGAGCACTTCGTCGGGAGATGGCGCAATGAAAAACCTGTCCGCAACAATGCACTCTCATTCGTCGGGGCCGATTCACTGTATGCGTTTTATTTGCAATAGCACTACGATATGGACGGCCACCAAGGAGTACTCATGTTTCACAAAACAGTATTGAACAGAAGAGACTTTGGCAAAGTCATGCTGGCAGGCCTCCCGCTGGCGATCACGCGGAACGCCCGCGCCGCGGGGTTGAGCTCCGTGATCAATGGCGTCCACATCGGCGTCCAGACCTATAGCTATCGCGATTTGCCGATGGAAGGCGTGATCGATTCCATCATCCGCGCCATGACCGAAACCGGCCTCTCTGAATGCGAACTCTTCGCCCAGCACGCCGAGCCTCCCAATATCGCCACCAACTTTTGGTCGGGGTTCGATCCCAAGGAACTCGGCGCAGGGGCCGACGGCGGCGCCCTTACCGAAAAACTGCGTGCAAAGGCCAAGCAGGACGCAGTGATCAAAGCTCGCGAAGACCTGCGCAAGTGGCGCCTGGAAGTCCCTCTCGATCACTTCCGGGCGATTCGTAAGAAGTTCGACGTCGCACGCATCAGCGTCCCCGTTTACAACCTGAGCTTCAACTCCAGCTTCACCGATCCCGAAATGGATCGCATTTTCGAACACGCCAAAGCCCTCGGCGTGAACATCATCAGCGCATCCACCACGCTCACCGTCGCCAGGCGCCTCATACCCTTTGCCGAAAAACACAAGACGTACGTGTCCATGCACGGCCACGCGAATCTTTCCGACCCCGACGAATTCGCCACACCGGAAAGCTTTCAGCAAGCGCTCTCAATGTCGAAGTATTTCAAAATCAATCTGGACATCGGCCATTTCTCCGCCGCCAATTTCGACGCCGTGGCGTATATCAAGAAGCGCCACGCCGACATTACGCACTTGCATTTGAAAGATCGCAAAAAGAATGGCGGACCGAACGTCGAATGGGGCCAGGGCGACACGCCCATCAAAGAAGTGCTCCTGACGTTGAAGAAGGATAAATACCCGATTCCTGCTTATATCGAATACGAGTATCCAGGCAAGCTCTCCGGCGTTGAAGAGGTGAAGAAGTGTTTCGAATACTGCAAGCAGGTGCTCGCGTAAGCCTTATGAGATCACGAAACGCCATCATCCAGCGCGTCGCGCTTTTGGCGATCACCATCGGCATCGCCGGTATTCTGAGCGCCCAAAATCATCCCGACTTCGCCGGATTTTGGGAGCCGAAATACACAGGTGGCTCCGGCGCTTTTATCGATGTCTTCGGCAAGGTAGATCGGGCATCTCTGGTGCCCGGCCTGGTGCCCATGCAGCGTCCGCGCGGCGAGCATCCCGCCTACGGCGCCAAAGACCCCGTGGACGGGAGCGCCTGCCGCATCCTGGCGTTTCCCTTCTTCATGACCTCGTCGCCGCCGTTCGACATTCTGGAGCGCAGCGATGAGCTCCTCATCATCACGGAGCGCGAGGGCGGCTCGCGCCACATATATATGGATGGCCGCGTGCATCCGGCCGACCTGGAGCTTACTTCGAACGGCCACTCCATCGGCCACTGGGAAGGCAATGCGCTGGTGATCGACACCGTAGGCTTCCTCGGATTCACGGGTGTTCCCGGCGGCGGCCGCCGCGGACCGAAGACGCATCTCGTGGAACGCTATCAGCTCGCCGACGACGGACAGCGGATCGACGTCACTTTTACCTGGGACGATCCCTCGATTTACACCAAGCCGCACGCCTACACGCTGAACTACTACAAAATGCCAAAAGACACCTACGCCTTCGAAGATCCTTGCGACTCGGGAGATCCGAAGGAATACCAATCGGTCCAGGGCATCCCAGTCATCGGAGCCACCAGCGTATATGAGCAAAACAATCGGCCCGCGCAACCGCCTCCCCCGCCTCCGCAGCAATAGAGCCGATTCATGCCGCTATTTTGGAGTTTTCAGAACATGCGTTTTTCGATGCCCAGAGCGAATATCACTATCGCTTCAACCACGCTCGCCTGCCTCCTGCTCGCTCCCGCGCTGCGGGCACAATCGACCGACATTTCCGGCTTCTGGGAGCTGCGCTATTACAGCCGCAATACTCCCAAAGCCTCGCTTACCGCGGCCGCCGCCGGTGCGGATAAAAAGGCGCAAGAAGAAAAGGAATTTCACGTGATCCGCTGGTGTAATCACGTCGGTGTGCCGTTCATGATGGATGATGGATCGCCCCTTGATATTCGCCAGAGCAAGAATGAAATCGCGATGACCTCGCAATCGAATTCGCCGGTGCGGCACATTTATATGGATGGCCGCCGGCACCCCGATCGCGACACCTTTGATCCGACAACGCTCGGGAACTCCATTGGCCGTTGGGACGGAGAAACGCTCATCGTCGACACCATCGGTTTCAACAACGCGGGCTTGAACGCGATCCCCGGCGGAGGTTTACGCGGAGAGAACTCTCACCTGATCGAACAGTATCAATTGACCGATCAAGGCCACAAGCTACACGCGACCTTTACGTGGATCGACGACAAGGTCTTCACCAGGCCTCACACCTACGCGTTCATGTATGAAAAGCTGCCTGCCTCCACCACGGTTCGTGAGTGGCTTTGCGACCCTATGGATGGCGCTCGGGCGCGCTTTCTGATCGATCCGCCTCAGCCTCCGAAATGAGCATCACTTTCGGCTCAGCGGAACGCATGATGAATCGTGAGCCGCGCCGATGCGAAAGTGTTGGCAATCGCGTTCGCGTGCCGGCTTACGAGTCGAGCAACCGTGTCAGATATTCCAGCTGGCCTTTCGTCTCATCCACGGGCGTACCGGGTCCGCGGAATTCGCGCTCGATGATTCCGTAAATGGGCCACTTGTTATCGCGAATCATCGCGAGGCATTCCTTGATCGGCGTATCGCCCGTGCCCAGCGCCACGTTCGGGCCGTTGTCGCGCTTGCGGTCCTTGATGTGGATGTGCGTGATGCGGTCGTGATGCGCTTTTAAAAAAGCGGCGGCATCGTTGTTGCCTGCCGTGAAGTGGCCGATATCCAGGTTGATCGCGAAGTGCTTTGACATCCCCAGCAATTTTTCTAAGTTCGCAACGCTCGCCACTTCGTTCGGGTCGTTGACCATGGCGTGCGGATGCCACGCCGGCTTGATCTTGTATTTCTCGGCAAACGGAATTAGGCGCGGCGCCACATCCATGCGGCTCTGATTCGTGCAAAAAAAACCGACCTTCAGCGCCTGCATCTGTTTGAACACGGCGTCGATCTCTTCGTCGGTGAAGTCCAGGTCGAATGTCATCACATAAGAGATCAGGTTCAATCCCGCCGCATCGAACTTTCCTCGAATTTCGTGGAACCGGCTGATCGGCGTTTTCAGTCGCCACTCACGCACTGCTGCGCGGGATTTCTCATACTCCGGCGTCATCGGTGAAGGAGGATGCCCGAAGCTCACGGCGCCCACCAGCCTCGGCTCCAACATGTTCACCAGCTCGATGTTCGCTGCGCCGGCCGCGACGCAATTGGCCACGACCGTATCGATGATGTCCTTGCCCGGCTCTTCCTTGAACGGCTGGAGCGAGCCCGTAATCAAGCCCAGCTTGACGCCCTTCACCGTCGAGTTCAGTTTCGCTCCCCAGACCCGGGTGGCGGGCAGCGCCGCAAGCGCCAGTCCGGACAAAGTGCGTTTTCCAAATTCACGTCTTGACTGCATGATAATTTGCCCCTTTTTCAAAATTGAAATTATTTCGCAGCTACAGAAGGAGGAGCCCCTCCGCCTAAAAACGCGGCTCTTTCTTCGTCAAACGGATCGCAGGCGGTCGGCTGCCGGGCTTCATAATCCCGAGCCGCTCGCTGGTAACGATACTCATACGTCTGCGGCACGCGAAACACCTTCGGATCGGTCCATGTGGACGTAACGGAAAGCACCGTGCCGTTCTTCAAAAGCTTGAACCGCTCCACCAGCTGTGCATCCGCCGACCGATATCCGCCGCCGGGAATCGCGGTCATGCCGTGCTCCGGCTCAAAGCCGGTCGTATCCACCACTAGCGTGTCTCCCTCCCAGTGCGCGATCGAATCGCCATTGGTCGTGGGATCGAAGATGTCTTTGTCAATGTGCGTCCCGCGATCGGTGTAGATGTGCCGCGGCACTGCAACAACAGACTCGGCGGCGATCACAATCTCGCGCTTACCCTGGCGGATGTCCAGCGGCCGCCCCGAGCCCATCAGGAACGGCATCCCGAGAATGTTACACCAGCGGATCGCCTTCGCGTCTTTTTCGGCTTGAGTCTGCAACCGATCTTTCGTAACACCATCGGCCAGCCGCGCAGGAGGTACGCGCTGTCCGTCGAACGTCAGTTCCCAAAATCCGGAGACATCATGCGGATCGAAGGCCGTGGTGCGTCCTTGTGTGCCCTGCCCCCAACTGAACGACGTTAGCAAGACCGCTAAGAGCCCTGCTCCAGCCTGTGCCTTATTTTGCGCGAGGGGTTGCATCTTCATGCCATCTTCAGGGAAGCTGTGCCGGCGGAACGATGGATTGCCGCTGCTTAGGATCTCCCGAGTCGCACCAGTCCTCGAACGCATAGCTGCCCTTGGGCTGCCGGTCAAACGAAATGTCGTAAACGTGGGGCTTCACATAAAGCTTGGGGTCGGTCCACGTGTAGGCTACCGTCAGCCGATTACCGTCCGGCGACAGCTTGAATCGCTCTTCCAAGTGCGTCTCCGGCGTGCGCCAGCCCTTGCCGAACTGCACGCGTCCGGTTGTGAAGCCCGTCGTATCGACAATCATTTGTCCATTCCCGTAATGGCCCACGGAGTGGCCGCCCACCGTCGGATTCCAGCGTGATGCATCCGGATGCTTTCGGCCGTCCATATATATGTGCCGCCCCGACGGACTTTCCCGCGTGATCAGCACCTCATCTTTCGTCTGCACGATGAAGAACGCCGCAGAGTTCACATCCACGCCGCCAAAGTCCCCACCCCGGCAGCGTCCCGTGGTCACGACGTAGGCCTCGCCCACCGCGTGCGGCCGGCCGTTTTCGGCAAAGGAGAATTGCGGCGGAGGCGGCTGCGGAATCTGCGCCAGCGCCGCCTGCGTCAGCACAGCCTGAGGGAACATTTCGTCGATGCCCGTGTAACTACCGCCTCCCGAGAGATCCAACCGCGTCCATCCTCCTTCCAGGTCTGGCACCTGTTGAGCCTGGAGCGCAACTGCGGCCAAGGCGAAAATGGCAAATACGAGAGGTTTGACTGGCGATTTCATCTCAGCCCCTGAGCAATCTAACTACAAAGCGCAAACAGAAGACATGGCCAGGGTCTTTAATATCGGTTTTGCGCCCGCAGCGCAAGGTGACTACCGTTACGATACCCCGTTTACAGGATATGTCTTTCATTTTCAGTCAAATAGGATGATTCGGAAAAGGGACGTAAGAGGGCCGTAGCGAGTCTTGTAAGTCCACCCTGTATCCGGGCCAGTGGGGTGTTTTTCTATGGGCATCACGCGATCTCATTCTTCAGCGACATCCCTGCCCAATTCGTAGTTTCGCTATCGGTACCCGCAACTCAGTGCCGTTATGACGTGTCCTTCGTGGAACGACGGGGTCCAGATGGCTCGTCCGTCAGCTGGTGCCTGACTCCTCGTTGATTGAGATTGAGACGATGAGCGGTCAAAAGAATCAGGACACCACCCGTGGGTTTACATCATCTTCCTGCCAACGACAGGAATGATATCCCTGATCGTTCCTGTCTTTTCCCGGCGACCGATTGTGGGATATCCGTATGTGGCAGTTTCAACGATTCCTACGGGATTGGTGGGCTTCAGCGTCTGGCTGCGCCACATGTTCACGGTCGGCATGTCAGACTTGGCGATGAGTTTCTTCAACGCAGGGAGTAAGACCATCTCCTTGTTCACGACGGTAACGGTCTTTGCCTGGGTGGCGACGCTTTGGAAGGACAGGCCAGTAACCACCGCCTCAATGTATTTCGCGCTTGGTTCGGTCGCCCTTCTCGTGATCGGCGGTCTGAGTGTGTCTTTACGGGAATCATTCCCGTGGATTGGCAGGCGCACAGCACCTATTACGTCGTTGCTCACATACATTACGTGCCCATCGGAGCCAACCTATTTTCTGTGTTCGCGAGATTTTATTACTGGCTTCCGAAAATGACCGGCCGGATGATGAACGAACGGCTCGGCAAGTGGAGCCCATCGCGGATACAGCTCCGACGCCAGAGTCGGCACAAAACTGGGCACAGTCGCGAAGATGCCGATTCAGACAAGGCCGCTTTATCGGCCGCATGATTATGAAATTAGGGAAGAAGTTTGGTCGGGGCGAGTGGATTCGAACCACCGGCCTCCTGGTCCCGAACCAGGCGCTCTACCAGGCTGAGCCACGCCCCGAGAGAATAATCGGCGGCCCAAAGTCAGGGATGGACAGCCGCGAACTTCAGTATATCAGCTTCCCGGCCGTAGGATCATGCAAAGCTCGATCGAAAACGCGGGGAGGGATCGGTACGGATACGCAGCGCTTGCCGGGTGTGTGGGCTACTCGCCATCTTCCTTCGCTTCGGATTTCTCGCCCGGCTTCGGCGCTTCCTTGCGGGCCTTGTCGAACAGCATGTTGAGCGTCTTTTCTGTCCGGATCTGTCCGGCAATGCGGCCCAGCGTGCCGTCCTTTTGCAGTTTGGGACGCACCAGCGCCACGGCTTCGCGTTGCTGGCGAGCAATGCGCTGCACCTCGCGATCCACTTCCTCCTGCGTCGCGTGGATCGACTCGCGGTCGGCAATCTTATCCAGGATCAAGGACGCCCGCACGTCGCGCGTGGCCCGCCCCTGTTGCGCTTCGCGAATCTTGTTCCAATCGAGTTTCAACTGACGCGGATCGACACCCTGCGACGCCAACTGTCGCAGCTGGCTTTCCAGGCCGATTTCGATCTGCCGGTCCACATACGAATCCGGCACCGGAAACGGATGCGAGTCCACCAGCTTCTCGATAATCTGATGCTTGGTTTCTTCTCGCGCCTGATTTTCGCGCTCTGCCAGGATCGCCTTGCGAATGGCATCCCGCACTTCGCTGATGGCCTGGTAATCGCCCAGGTCCTTCGCGAATTCGTCGTTCGCCTCAGGAAGTTCCTTGCGACGCACGGCCTTCACCGTCGCCTTGAAACGCACCGTACGGCCCGCCAGCGTCTCGCGATCGTAATCTGTCGGATAGGTCACATCGAACTCACGCGATTCCTCGGGCGAGACGCCTCGCAAGTTCTCGGTGAACTCCTTCATCGTCGCCTCGTCGCCGAGCTTCAGCATCAGCTCATCCTGCTTGACGCCTTCTTCCACTCCCGAAACGCTTTCGAGCGAAATCAAGGCGTAATCGCCATCGGCCAGCGGCCGAGGCTCCTCGTTCACGTACTCGGCCTTCTTTTCGCGAATCTCGTCGAGACGCGCCTCGACGTCGGCATCCGCGACCACCGGCTCCGCGTAGGTCACCGTGAGGCCCGTGTACTCGCCCAGGTCGAACGATGGCGCTACCTCAAACTCGGCCTTGAACCGCAGCGGCTCGCCCGCATGAAAGTGAATGTCGCTGAAGTTGGGGCGGCCCACCACCTGCAGATGATCCTGCCCGGCCGCTGCCTGAAAATAGCGCGGTACCAGTTTTTCGAGAACTTCCTGCCGCACGTCACCCGCGAACCGCGTTTTCACCAGCGCCGCAGGAGCCTTGCCCGGGCGGAACCCCGGCAGCTTTACCTTGGCCTGAATCGCAGCGACGGCGCGCTCCGTCTCCTGCTCCACCTCCCCGACGGGAATGCTGATTTCGAGCGCGTGTTTACAACCCTCTACTAATGCCATTTTTTGTATTCTACCTTGACGCGGCGCCGCGGCGTCCGTTCCACGCTGGAAACTCCTGATGGCTATGCTTTTTTCGCGGTAATGTCATCCGCTACCCGGAGCATTCGAAAGGAGATTTTATGCCCACCGCACTGCTTTCTGAGGGCTTCGCCGGCCTCCCGTTTCGGCGGCGCTGCCCAGAGGAAGTTGTGAATCCACAGGGAGCATGCCGAAGCTCGAGCCCCAGACGGCCTTTGTCATTCGCCCTTTATATTGGACAATTAATTTTGAGAAGGAGGCCACATGGCAAATAACTTCGTACACATTGAACTGAACACGACCGATCCGGAGAAAGCCAAGCATTTTTACGGGGGACTATTTCCGGGTTGGAAGCTGGAAGACATGCCGATGCCGGAAGGCGCCTACACAATGATCCGTGTCGAGAACGGAGTGGGCGGCGGAATGATGAAACACCCCATGCCTGGACAGCCTTCGATTTGGATCCCCTACATTCAGGTGGAAGACTTGGCCGCCGATACCGCCAAAGCGACGTCGCTGGGCGGGAAAGTGATCAAGGGCGTGACCGAAATACCGGGAATGGGTTCATTCAGCATCATCCTCGACCCCACCGGCGCAGCGATCGGGCTCTGGAAGGCGAAAGCGGCATAAATATACCGGAAAAAGACATCTGGAAAGAGATATACCGAAAAAATAACCCACCGCAAAAAAAAGCAGCCACCCTCTCGGATGGCTGCCTCTCATCAAACCCTGTTCGGATCGCTTAACGCGCCGCCGCCGCTGTGAGAGCCGCTTCTTTCAGCGCCTTGGCCTTGTCGGTCGCTTCCCACGTGAATGTGTCTTCGGTTCGGCCGAAGTGTCCGAACGCCGCCGTCGCACGATAAATCGGGCGGCGCAGCTTCAGCGTGTTGATCATGCCCTTCGGCGTCAGATCGAAGTTCGAGCGTACGATCTCCGTCAGGCGCTCCGGCGGAACCGTGCCCGTGCCGAACGTATTGACCATCACCGATACCGGCTCGGCGACGCCGATCGCATAAGCCAGCTGCACTTCGCACGCGGTCCGCCAGACCCGCGGCCACCAGGTTCTTCGCCACGTAGCGAGCCATATAGCACGCCGAGCGGTCCACCTTCGTCGGATCCTTGCCCGAGAAAGCCCCGCCGCCGTGACGGCCCATGCCGCCGTACGTATCCACGATGATCTTGCGGCCCGTCAGGCCCGTATCGCCGTGAGGTCCGCCGATCACGAAGCGGCCCGTGGGATTGATGTGATACTTGGTCTGCGAATCCACCATATTGCCTGGCATGATCGGATCGATGATGTACTTCTTCACGTCCGCGCGCAGTTGTTCGGTGGTCACGTCGTCGTCATGCTGCGTCGAAAGCACCACGGCGTCGATGCGTTTCGGTTTGCCGTCCACGTACTCGACGCTCACCTGGCTCTTGGCATCGGGACGCAGATACGTCAGCTTGCCATCGCGGCGGACGTCGCTCTGCTGGCGAACCAGCTTGTGCGCCATCATGATCGGCAGCGGCATCAGCTCGGGAGTCTCGTCGCAGGCGTAGCCGAACATCAGGCCCTGGTCGCCCGCGCCGCCCGTATCCACGCCCATGGCGATGTCGGGAGATTGCGATTGAATAGTGTTCAGCACGCCGCATGTTTTGGCGTCGAAGCCCATGCGCGCGTCGGTGAAGCCGATGCTCGCGATCACTTCGCGCGCCAGCTTCGGCACGTCCACGTAGGTCGTGGTCGTGATTTCGCCCGCCACCACGCAAATGCCGGTGGTGACCAGTACTTCGCACGCCACGCGGCCCGTGGGATCGTCCTTCATAACCGCGTCCAGCACGGCGTCGGAAATCTGATCCGCCATCTTATCCGGGTGGCCTTCGGACACCGACTCGGACGTGAAAATATGCCTCATTTGATCTGCCATTTCAATCTCCTCAGTGAGTATAAATCCAATTTTTTCAAGACGCCAATTTCTTCAAGACGTTTTCTTCTTCAAGACGCTCACGACGCGCGAACTAGTACCGGTAATGATCCGGCTTGTACGGACCCTCCACCGCAACGCCCAGATAATCGGCCTGCGTCTTCGAAAGCGTTGTCAGCTTCACGCCGATTTTTTCCAGGTGCAGGCGGGCGACTTCTTCGTCCAGCTTTTTCGGCAGCGTGTACACGCCCGGCTTGTAGGTGTCCTTCTTCTCCCACAGATCCAGCTGAGCCAGCGTCTGGTTGCGAAAAGCTGTTGCTCATGACGAAGCTCGGATGGCCCGTCGCGCAGCCCAGGTTCACCAGGCGTCCTTCAGCCAGCAGGAAAATGCTGTTCCCGTGGGGAACGTGTACATATCCACCTGCGGCTTGATGTTGGTCTTCTTCACACCCTTCGCGCCATTCAGCCGATCCACCTGAATTTCGTTATCGAAGTGGCCGATGTTGCACACAATCGCCTGATCCTTCATGTGCTGCATGTGTTCCAGCGTGATGATGTCCACGTTGCCCGTGCATGTGACGTAAATATCGCCGCGGCCCAGCGTGTCTTCGATGGTCGTCACTTCGAAGCCTTCCATCGCCGCCTGCAGCGCGTTGATCGGATCGATTTCCGTCACCACCACGCGCGCGCCCATGCCGCGCAGCGAATGCGCCGAGCCCTTGCCCACGTCGCCGTATCCGCACACCACCGCGACCTTGCCCGCCACCATCACGTCGGTGGCGCGCTTGATGCCATCGGCCAGCGATTCGCGGCAGCCGTACAGATTGTCGAACTTCGACTTCGTCACCGAGTCGTTGACGTTGATCGCCGGCACCAGCAGCGCGCCCTGCTCGTGCATCTTATATAAGCGATGCACGCCCGTGGTGGTTTCCTCCGACACGCCGCGCCACTCCTTCGCAACATCGTGCCAGCGCTTCGGAGTTTCCGCATGAACCTGCTTGAGCAGGTCCTTGATAACCTTCTCTTCGTGGTTGCCCGACGCCGAGTTCACCCAGCTCGTTGCCATTTTCGAGCTCGTAACCTTTGTGGATCAGCAACGTGGCATCGCCGCCATCGTCCACGATCAGCTCCGGACCTTTGCCGCCCGGATGCCGCAGCGCCTGATACGTGCACCACCAATAGTCTTCCAGCGACTCGCCCTTCCAGGCAAACACCGGAACACCGGCCGCCGCAATCGCCGCCGCCGCGTGATCCTGCGTCGAGAAGATGTTGCAGCTCGCCCAGCGCACCGACGCGCCCAAATCGACCAGCGTCTCGATCAGCACGGCGGTCTGAATCGTCATGTGCAGCGATCCGGTCACGCGCACGCCCTTCAGCGGTTTCGCCGTCGCATATTTCTTGCGGATCGACATCAGGCCGGGCATTTCCTGCTCGGCGATGCTGATTTCCTTGCGGCCCCACTCGGCCAGACTCATGTCGGCGACTTTATAATCGGTAGCCTTTTTATCAACCGCGACGTTTGGAAGCGTTGTGCTCATTTTGCTTATTCCCCCCGGTCCTTATCTCTTTCTCGTATCTCTGCGATGGCGCCTTCAGATATTCCTATCGACCACAAATAATACATCGACGAATCTAGATATGTTGATATGATAAGGCAATCAGCCGATGCCGTCAACGCTCCGCCATTTGCGCCTCCTGGCCGATCCCAACCGTTTGCGCATCCTACTCCTGCTCGAAAAAGAGGAGCTATCGGTCGCCGAGCTGCAGGATATCCTCGGCATGGGCCAAAGCCGCATCTCCACGCACTTGGCGCAGATGAAACAGCGCGGCCTGCTCGAGGACCGCCGCGAGGGTAAAAGCATCTTTTATCGCCTCCGCCCGCGCCGCGGCGTCGAAGCCGAATCGTTCGCCAAGCTCAAGTCCGTCCTCGAATCCACCGCCGTCGAAATTCCCGAAGTGGAGCAGGATGCCGCCGCCCTCACCCTGGTCATGCGGCGCCGCCGCGACAAAGTCCGCTCCTATTTCGACAATCTGGCGGGGAAATTCGGCCGCCACTACGTCCCCGGCCGTTCCTGGAAGGGACTGGCCGAAACGCTTCTCACGCTGATGCCTTCGATCGTGATCGCCGATCTCGGCGCGGGCGAAGGGACCTTTTCCCAGTTACTCGCGCGCCGCGCCAAAAAAGTCATCGCCATCGATAACTCCGAAAAAATGGTGGACTACGGCGCAGAACTCGCGCAAAAACACGGCGTCACACAATCTCGAATACCGCAACGGCGATATCGAAGAGATCCCCATTCGCACCGGAACCGTCGACCTCGCATTTTTCAGCCAGGCCCTGCATCACGCCCAACATCCGCAGCGCGCCGTGGCCGAAGCTTACCGGATTCTGAAGCCCGGCGGACGCATCGTGGTGCTCGATCTCCTGCGCCACAATTACCAGGAGGCCCGCGACCTTTACGCCGACGTCTGGCTGGGCTTTACCGAGGCGGAAGTATTTCATTTTCTGACGGATGCGGGATTCCGGCATATCGAGACATCGATCGTACACCGCGAGGACGAGTCGCCCCATTTCCAGACCCTTCTGACGGTAGGCGATCGCCCCTAGACCGGGGCAGCTTTTCGCCCTATCCCACTGAAATTACAGAACTCTTACAATTCCGCCGAAAAGTTGCTGGTAACTTGGATCTGCGAGGATTCCCCGAGAAAATGAGTAAGCACGCTATCTCTATCTCCCCCGAGCGTAAGATCAACTGGCCCACCGCGTTAATTTTGGCGCTCTTTCATATTGGTGCAATTGCGGCTTTATTTTGTTTTAGTTGGAAGGCTTTTTGGGTGGCGTTCGCCCTGCACTGGATCGCGGTCGGTTTCGGCATCAGCCTGGGCTACCATCGCCTGCACACGCACCAGTCCTACCAGTGTCCTCTATGGATGCAGTACGCTCTCGCCGTTTGCGGGACGCTGACGCTCGAAGGCGGACCGATGTTCTGGGTGGGCACGCACCGCATTCATCATGCGACGTCCGACAAAGCCGGCGATCCGCACTCGCCGCGCGAAGGCGTGTTCTGGGCGCACATGGGATGGATCGTGTTCGGCGAAACCCATCACAACGACACCGCCTACATGACGAAGTACGCGGCCGATATCGCACGGCACAAGTTCTATTGCTGGCTGAATACCTATCATTGGGTCCCCTCCGTGATTGTGGGCGCGGGCCTGCTGGCCTGGGGCGGGCTTCCCTTCTTCCTGTGGGGCATTTGCCTGCGCGTCGTATTCGGCCTGCATTGCACGTGGCTGGTGAATTCGCTGACCCACGTCATCGGCACGCAGCGTTTCGAATCGGGCGACGATTCGCGCAACAGCTTCCTCCTGGCCTTGCTGACGTTCGGAGAAGGTTGGCACAACAACCACCACACGTTCCCGACCTCCGCGCGCCATGGCCTCGCCTGGTGGGAGTTCGACATTTCCTGGATCACGATGAAGTTCCTGCGAGCCATCGGTCTGATCAAACACGTGCGCGTGGCAAGCCTCAATAGCCAGATCTCCGTGAAGAAAGCCGCATAGGCCGTACTCAAACATCTTGCATGTATCGTTGAAAGAAGCCGGGCATTTTCGCCCGGCTTTACATTTTTGCAATCGTAAATTAGTTCGATAATCAACATATGGTCGTTGGCGGACGCCGCAAATCGATCGCGTTCTTCATCGCGCTCGGCGTCGGGCTGATTGCGTTCATCCTGCTGTTGTACGTCGGATGGGTGCTGCTCGGCTGGCACCACGGCATTCTGCTGTTCTTCGGCATTCTGCTGACGCTGCTGCTGATCGCGGGCGTGGTGCTGAACACCACGTTCCTGGTGCGCGAAATCCGGCGCAACGCCCAGCACGACGCCTTTATCAATGCCGTGACCCACGAGCTGAAAACGCCCGTCGCCTCCATCCGCCTGTATCTCGAAACTCTGCAATCGCGGCCCGTAGACGACGAGCGCCGCAAGGAGTTTTACCAGATCATGCTCGAGGACAGCGACCGGCTGCTCGGCACCATCGAACAAATTCTGCGCACGGGACGCATCGGACACACGCGACGCCACCTGCATCTCTCCACCGTGGACTTCGGCGCGCTGGTCGAAGAGTGCCTCACACGTGAGCGGCGCCTTTACCATCTATCCGAAGACGCCATGACGTTCCGCGCCGGCGCTCCCACCACCATCCGTTGCGACGCAGATGAGGTACGCGCCGCCGTCTCCAACCTGATCGACAACGCGATCAAATACGCGGGCAAGGAACCCAAGGTGGAAGTGGAGATGAATCCGGTGGATGACCGCAACGTGGCGATCAAGGTAAAAGACAACGGCCCCGGCATCTCCAAAGCCGAAGCCAATCAAATCTTTAAACGCTTCTATCGCGTGCGCGGCCCTCAGTCCACGCGCATTAAGGGCACCGGCCTGGGGCTGTTCATCGTGCGCTCCGTGGCCAAGCGGCATGGCGGAAAAGCGTGGGCAGAAAGCGAAGGCGATGGGCGCGGCAGCACGTTTATCCTGCAATTGCCTATCGGACAATAAGGCGGCCCACAGCCCGCGATGAACGAACGCATTCTGATCGTCGAAGACGAACAACACATCGCCGAAGGCCTGCGCTTCAATCTCGAGGCCGAAGGTTACCCGGTCAAGGTGGTGGACACGGGCGAAGCCGCGCTCGATCTGTTGCTGCCCAGCCCGTCGGGCGAGGCGCAGGAGCCTTTCGACCTGATCGTGCTCGACGTTATGCTGCCCGGTAAGGACGGCTTCGAAGTCGCCGCCGAGCTGCGCAAGGCCCACCAATTCGTCCCGACATTGATGCTAACTGCGCGCGGCCGGCCGGAAGATGTCCTGAAAGGTTTCGAGGCAGGCGCGGACGATTATCTGCCCAAGCCTTTTGAACTCGAAATTCTCATCGCGCGCATTCGCGGACTGCTGCGCCGCAAACAGTGGCTAACGGCGGAGGCGCCGAGCCCTGCGCCTTCCGACGCGTTTTACTTTGGCGATAAATCCATTCACTTCGATTTGCTGGAGCTCGACGTGCGCGGCGAAAAGTTTCCGCTGACGCTGATGGAGGCCAACATCCTCCGCTATCTGGTGAAGCACGAAGGCAAGACCGTCTCACGCAAAGCCATGCTCGAGGAAGTGTGGGGATTGCAGGGCGACACCGACACGCGCGCCATCGACAACTTCGTCGTCCGTCTGCGGCGCTATATCGAAGACGATCCCGCGCACCCGCGCCACCTGCTCACGGTGCGTGGCATCGGCTATCGGTTTCAGGCTTCTTAAAGGAACCGGTTTCCCAGGAACGTTATTTCGTGCGTCGTAATAACGTTTTTTGTGGCTTCGTTATTTTGTAATGGTCCCGCAGGCGATGCGGTCGCCCGCGTTGCCGGCCGGGTCGGTCTTATAGTCGTCGGCCTTGGCGTGGATCACCAGCGCCGTTCCGCCGTTGGAAAACACGGAATGCATATCGTCATTCAGGTTCACGCGCGTGTTCACCAGCAGCGCCTTCGCGCGGCCCTTTTTGTCGACCGTGAAATTGTTCATGTCGCCCGCGTGCGGACCTTCCGGATTGTCCAGACCGTGATGCTTCATATCCGGATTGAAGTGGCCACCCGCGGTGGTGAATCCCGGGCCTTCGCATTTCGCCGCCGTATGGATGTGCGCGGCGTGCTCTCCCGGCGTCAGCCCTTTGACCTTCAGCAGAATGGTCACGCCCCCTTTGGCGGCGTCGGCGATTCTCGCGGTCCCCACATCCATCCCCTTGGCATCCTTCAACGTAACGGTGACGCTCTTCGCAGCCAAACAACCGGCGCCGAGCGAACCGGCCAACGCGATCACAGCGACAAGTTTATTCATGGTGTTTCCTATTGTTGCAAAGTCTCTTGTTGCAAAAGTCTGTTGTTGCAAAATATGTTCTGCAAAGTCTGTTCTGCGAAGCCTGCGGCCAAAATTGGACGCGTTGCTTAAGCCTTTTCGGATGTGTCTAAGCTAACGCCTGTGCCGCGCCGGCCCTTTTTCACCCACCGTTCAGTTTAGTTTCTTCCGCGCCGATGAGCAATACCGTAGTCACCATCGCTGTTCCGTTGCGTACGAACAGTTGGCCAGGTTTCGCGATTCACCTTCCATCCGCTCAAACACCGATTGGATCGCCACGCGCCCCGGCCCGATCAGCCGCAGCCACGTATAGCGGTTCGCCCAACTTCCCCAGCCCGTAAACATCATGCCGGGGCGCTCGAAATGCAGATGCATTTGCACGCTGGGATCTTTGAACACCAGCGCGGTGGGCTTCACCAGAATCGTTTCGCCATCGCCCAACTGGCGCACGAACACATTGCCCGCGGCATGCAGCAGCAGCATTCCCGGAGTCTGCGGCGCACTGAAGCGATCCATGAACATGCCGATCGGATAATGCGTCTCGCTTTCGTCACCGTTGCGTGTTTGGATCCAGACGTTGGTTTGGAACCAATCGTAAGCGATACTCGACGTCGCCACCAGAAAAAGATGCTCGCGCACGTCGATCGCCTGCCCCGGTTCCAGCGGCACCGGCATCAGTTCGCCGGGATCGTCCTTTGAAAATGCGATGTGCCCGGGGCCCGTCGCCTGCGTCATCACCAGCGGCAGCCCTGCGAACACACGCTTCCAGCCGCCGGCCATCGGCATGGTGGTCACGTTCACACGCGGCTCTTTCCACAGGAGCACGTGATGCGTGAAATAAATGCTATCGCCCTCGGCCAGGTTCAGATCCGCCACCGGCACGTAGTTGCCTTCAATCTGGCACGACGAATTCCCCAACTGGATCTTCGTCATGTCCTTGCGGCCGGGCACTTCGATCCAACCTGAATCGTCCACGTCGTCCGGCACGTCGAGCGCCGCGCCGCAACGCGGACAGCTCGCGACGGAGCCATCGGACACTTCGCCGCACCATGAACATTTCACCGACGCCCCGTGTCTGGCCGCTACGTCGTGGGCCACTCGCGGGCACGTCACGACGCGGTGGCCGGGGGCGCAGGGAGGATTCGCCGCAAGATCGGGACTTGATGGATAAGGGAGACGCGGCGCTCACGGATTCGCTGGCCGTGGGCGCTTGTGCCACGGGCGTCTTTGCCACAGAGGTCCCGCAGCCCACGCAGAAATTGGCCGCTTCCGGAATTCGATTGCCACATTGTACGCAGAACATGATGGCCTCTCTCTATTCCGTGTGATGATGCACATACATCGATTGAATGCCGATGCGTCCCGGGCCCGTCATCCGCGCAAGCGCCATGTTCGTCCCGCCGAACAAGCCCGAACCCAGGCGCTGGAATTCGACGTCCATCGTGACCGACGAATCTTTATAAAGGAACGCGCCCGGTTCCACCATGATCGTCTCGCCCGGTGCGAGCCGACGTTCGAAAACGTTGCCGTACCCATGCAGGATCAGCAGCCCCGGCTGATTCCCTGTGACGAACCGATCCATGTACATGCCCTGGCCGCCGAACAAAATATTCACCAGCCCTTTGACCCTTATGAACGAATAGCTGATGTGATGCGAAGCGAGCAAAAAAGCATGCTCCCGCACATCCAGCTCCATGCCCGGATGCAGCGGCAGCAAAACCAATTCGCCCGTGGCATCGCGCGAAAACGCAATGCGCCCGGGGCCGCCCGCCATGCTGATGATGAACGGCATGCCTCCGAAGGCTCGCTGCAAGCCGCCTGAAAGCTGCATCACGCCCAGCGGCACCTGCTCGTCTTTCCACAGCATCACGTGATGCTCGAAGAAAATGGAGTCGCCTTGACCCAGATTGATTTCGGCGACGGGCACGATTTCGCCCTCCACCTGGCAGGTGCTCGACCCGAAATGAATCTCCGTCATGTCGCGAATGCGCGGAGCCTCGCGCCATCCCGATTCGCTCACCAGATTGCGGATATCAAGTGGCGCGCCGCACGCCTGGCACGAAAGCGCCCCTTTGGGATTCTGGCCCTGACACCACTGGCACTGTATGCGGTCGTAAGAATCGGCGGTCGGAGCTTGCGGATTCGCCATAGGAATTAGTTCGCCACCCTTTCAGCCATCGTACTCTTTCGTCAGGATACGTGCGTTACATCAGCAACATTCTCCATTTGGTACCTGGTACTTGCCAACGGAGGACCAAGGGGTTTATAGTCCGATTCAGCCCGTCTCTGAGGAGGGACATTATGCGAAAAAACGGATGGTTGCAAACACTGACGACCTGTGTGGCGTTCGCGGCTCTCGTGCTCCTTGGGATGTCCATCCTTCCGGCTCCTGGACGCGCGGACAACTCAGGTAACGGTACCGACAATGAACAACAAATGTCGCAGATCGGCCTAAACGTTGCATCGAGCGATGGGATCGTACTGAATATGCGAAACAAAGACCAGAAACTGGTTGGATATGGAAGCTTTCTGGTTAACGTCGCGGGCGACTGTAACGGCTGCCACACCCAGAACCCAATGACGGAATGGGCCCCCACAGGCAATCCATATCTGTTGCAGCCGCCGTTTAAAGGCGTCAAGAAGGTGAATGCAGCTACGTATCTGGGCGGTGGTCAGCTTTTTGCGACGCTGCCCACTGGCAACCCGGCGCCCACTGGGTCGGTCGGCATTTACTCCCGAAATTTGACTCCCGATAACACGGGCTTGCCGGAAGGCGGTCACTCGCTTTCGGATTTCATCCAGATCATGCGCACGGGAGTTGACTTTGACCATCTACACCTAAACCTAACCGCTCCTCTGAACGGCGCCGTTTTACAGGTGATGCCTTGGCCTAATTTCCAAAACATGACGGACCATCAGCTCACGGCGATCTGGACTTTCCTAAGCGCGATTCCTTGTATCGACACCGTGGTCGCTGGTCAGCCGCAATTGCGCAACACCTGCCCCCAACCCTAGCGGGAAAAAGTCGCGGCTCCCGTCATATCGAAGCATCCGGGAACTGTGGGAGCCTCGCCAACTCAACCGCACCTAACCCCAGCAACAACCCAGCGGCTGACCGGACGCGAACCGGAGCCGGCCGCATGGGCTTGCACTGACGTCAGCGTCGATCAAGACCGCACGCTATTCTTAAAGTATGAGGGGCGGCGCGACTCTTGCCTACGCCGAAACGGCTATCTCGCGCATCGGACGCGGATTTCCCGTCTACGCGTGGTCCGTTCTGATCTATAACCTCGCGGTGATTTTGTGGGGAGCCTTAGTGCGCGCCACAGGCTCCGGCGCCGGATGCGGCGGTCACTGGCCCCTGTGCAATGGCGAGGTCTTGCCCACCAGCCCGCAGATCGCCACGACGATCGAGTTCGTCCATCGCGCCATGAGCGGCGTGGCCCTTGTCACCGCGGCGATTCTCGCCGCATGGGGTTGGCGTGCTTATCCCGCCGGGCATCCCGCCCGACGCTGGTCGATGGCCTCGCTCGTCTTCATGCTGACCGAGGCTCTCATTGGAGCCGCGCTCGTTCTGCTAGGCCACGTCGCGCGCGACGAATCAGTGGGACGCGTGTATTCGCTATCGTTGCACCTGATCAATACGTTTGCGTTGCTCGCCTCGCTCGCGCTCACGGCCTGGTGGTCCACGCGCCCGGCGCCCGATTCTTCGCGCCCCGCACATCCATCCGCGAGCAGGGGCTCCGGCGCTACCGATGTCACCGCGATATCGCGCTGGTCCTGGTCGCGATTGCCGGCGTGATCACGGCCTTGGGCGATACTCTGTTCCCCGCACACTCGCTGGCGGAGGGCATCGCCAGCGACTTCGCCTCCACCGCCAGCTTCCTGATCCGGCTGCGCGTAATTCATCCGGCGCTCGCCATCGCCGCGGCCCTGTGGATCGCTGTGATCGCCTTGCAGCAGCTTCGCGCGGGCGGCGCGGATTCTCTGCAGCGGCTTTCCACCTTGCTGCTTGCACTACTCGGCGGGCAAGTTTTCCTCGGGACGCTCACCTTTCTCTTGCGGGCTCCGCTCGCCATGCAGCTCGCGCATCTGCTGACGGCCGACTGTTTGTGGATCACGCTGGTGCTGTTTACAAGTGAGCGCCGCTACGATCCGGAATACCGTGGTCAATGACCATGAGAGCTATTTCGATTCCTCTCGCAATTGTGGGTTGTGCGCTTTTCGTAGCTGCACAGAAAAAGCCTGCCTTGACCGACATCCGCCAAGTAGACTTTCGGGATTTTGCATATCCGTGGCGTACATCCGAGGTCCCAGAGAACTTTGGGTGGCTACCTAAACTCAACGGCGTCGTATCGCTGCGGGATGGCGTCCACGAATTTGTCTCCGAACAATGCGGCCCGGGCTGTCCCCATCTGTCGCTTCAAGGAATCCAGTACGGCGACGTCAACAACGACTATGTGCAAGATGCGATTGTCGTTCTGAGTTATTCGGGCGGAGGAACAGGGCACTGGGAATTCATTTACTTATACACGGTACGAAATGGAGCGCCCGCTCTTATTGCAGCCTTCGAAACAGGGACTCGTACCGATGGCGGTCTTCATCGTGTATATCTGGGGAACGGACATCTGGTTATCGAGTTGAATGAACCGGACGAAAGCGAAGGCGCGTGCTGTGCGACCTGGCGAAAACGGACCGAATACGCTTGGCGAAAAGATCATTTCGAATCCGTGGGGCAGCCGGCAAAAGAACAAATTCCCCTCCACGAACGTGCTTGGTACGTAAGTCAATGAGTCGCCGCTAAACGCAAACCGAATGTCTCCCGCGGTAACACCGGTGCTAGCATGAAAGCGGGTGGCGAAGAGGTTGTATGGAACTCGATCGCAAAACACTCATTGAGAATCTCGGCGGCCCCGCTGCAGTCGCCGCATTAAGTCCCGAAGCGCGTGCCGATGCGATGGAGCAGATGCTCCAGAACGAGCTCAACCGCGTCGCCCTCGGCAAATCCCGATATCCCACCGTGGCCGAACTGGAAAAGCAGGTTGCATCGCGACCGTTTCGCCGCGGCGTTGGCAATTCCTTCCATAGCGTCGCGGGCAACGTTCAGAGGCTCCCTTCCATGCCCGCCGCGCCCACTCTGCTCGATTTTTTCCGCTTGCGCTTCGCCACCACGGCCAACCATTGTCTGCAAAGCGCCCATCTCGCCCTGAAAAACGGCGAGAGCGAAGAGGTCATTCTGGCCTGCCTGTTGCACGATACCGCCCAGGAACTGATGAAGGCCGACCATGCCTGGTGGTCCGCCCAATTGTACGAGCCCTACGTTTCCGAAAAGGTTACCTTCGCCATCCGCTATCACCAGGTCTTGCGGTTCTATCCGGACGAAGCCGCCGGCTACGCCTACCCGGCCCTCTATCGCACCCTGTTCGGAGAGGATTACAAACCAGACCCCTACATCGAAAACGCCTACCGTATGCTGAAGGACCACGCATGGTACCACCTGCCGCGCGCCGTCACGGTGAACGATTTATATGCCTTCGATCCGGCTAGCCACGTTTCCATTGATCCGTTCGTCGATATCTTAGGCCGCCACTTTAAGCAGCCTAAAGAGGGTTTGGGCTTCGACAACAGCCCCGTCGCGCACATGTGGCGCACGATCATCACCCCGGACCGTCCTCTGTAGAGGTCTGCGGCGCGATGGCGCCCGGCAAATTAAAACGCGTCCATATTTAACCCCGCCCTAAACCGATCCCCAGGGAGCCGCATCTTTATAATGTGTGTCGGGAAGGCTCGCAGAGCGGTTTTCTCAAAAATTGCTTTGTGAGAGAATATACGTCTAAGAGAGAGTACCCCCTGTGAAAACACGCCGACTCATTATTACCAGCGTTCTCGCACTTTTCGTTGTGGTGGGAGCAGCCGCTCCCCGCGCCCAGGCCCAGGATTTGCCGGCTGGCGACGGTAAGGACGTAGTAGTGAAAGCTTGCACATCCTGCCACGATGCGGATAACTTCACCAGCAAAAAGCACACCAAGGCCGAATGGAAAGAAGTGGTGGACACGATGGTGGCTTACGGCGCCGAAATCTCCGACGCGAACGTGGATGTCATCACCACGTACCTGGCGAAAAACTTTGGCAAAGGCGAGGCGCCCGCGGCCGGTCCCGCGGCGAGCAACGGGGGAGGCGCAGCAGCCGGCGGTCTGGCGGATGGCCCCGGCAAAGACGTCGTGATGAAGGTTTGCACCACTTGCCACGATACCGACAACATCACGATGGCGAAGCACACCAAAGCCGAATGGAAGGATGTCGTGACTACCATGGTCGGTTATGGCGCCGAAGTTTCCGACGCCCAGATGGAAGTCATCACCACTTACCTCGCCACGTATTACGGCAAAGGCGGCGCAGCCTGGAATAAACCGGCTGCCCACGAGATCGTGGTCGCCGCCGCCCGCCCTCGCCGCTGACCTCCCTCTGCGGCCCGGCGCAGTTTCGTGATATAAAAGTGCGGTCCCCGAATTTCGGTTCGGTCACCGAGGTTCGATGAACGAGATTCGCACATGCAGCCGTTCCCCCGTTTGAGCCGCTCTTTCCGCCTAGCCGCACGCGTGCCCGCGGTCGGCCTGATTCTTACCTTGGGCGCCGCGCTTGGCCCCGCCGTGCGCGCCGACGACAGCGCCTTCCCCGATGGCCCCGGCAAAGCCGTGCTGCTCAAAGTCTGCACGCAATGTCATTCGACGGATTCCATCGCCGAGCAGCATCGCACGCGCGACGAATGGAAGGACACGATTGACGCCATGAAGGGCTACGGCGCCGAAGCGACCGATGAAGAGCTCGCGACCATCCTCGACTACCTGGTTAAGAACTTTGGCAAGCAATAATTCGCACAACGCACAAATCGTAAGGAGGTTTCATGAGATCCTGCATTCGTAATTTCATCCTGGCCACGATGGCTTTCGCCGGCTGCGCCTACGCGCAATGGGCCTCGGAGCCCGGCTTCACGGTCATCCAGCAGCAGTGCATGAAATGTCACGACAAGGCCGGCTCGAAGGCTCCCGGCGTCGCGGCGCTTCGCGAGATCCCCGGTGAAAAGATCTACGACTTCCTCACCCACCTCGACGCCACGCACAAAGATCTCAAGCTCACCGACGATCAAAGCAAGCACACGGCCGAGGCGCTCAGCGGACGCATCCTCGGCACGGCCGCCTCGGGCGACCCGGCGAAAATGGCAGATCATTGTGCCGCGAATCCTCCCATGGCCGATCCGGCATCCGAGCCGAGTTGGAACGGCTGGGGCGGCACTCCCGACAACGCACGTTATCAGAAAAACGCAGGCCTCACGCCCGAACAGCTATCGAACTTGAAAGTGAAGTGGGCGTTCGGCATGCCGGGCGGCCATACGATGAACGGCCAGCCGACCGTAGTGGCAGGCCGCGTGTTTCTCGGCTCCGACGTCGGCTGGGTGTATTCGCTCGACGCGAAAACCGGCTGCCTCTATTGGGCCTATATGACCAAGGGCGCCATGCGCAACGCCATGACCGTGATTCCGGTGAAGGGCGTTGCGGGCGTGAAGTACGGAGTCTTTTTCGGCGACCTCAAAAGCAACGCCTACGGCCTCGATGCGCAAACCGGCAAGCAGCTGTGGGTCACCAAGGTCGACGATAATTACGCCGGCCGCATTACCGGAGCGCCTGCCGCCTACGACGGCCGCGTCTACGTGCCGCTCGCCAAGTGGGAATCGGCTGACGCGAAGGACCTGAACTATCCCTGCTGCACCGTGCGCGGCAGCGTCACGGCGCTTGACGCGAACACCGGCAAAATTATCTGGAAGCACTTCGTTATACCTGAGCCTCCCAAGCCCACGCACAAAAACTCTATCGGCACGCAGCTCTACGGGCCCTCCGGTGGTTCGGTATGGAACACGCCGGCCGTCGATCCGGTGCGCGGCATGGTCTACTTCGGTTCCGGTGAAGGAACCAGCCAGCCCGCCGGCGACACCACCGATTCGCTGCTGGCCGTGGATATCAAAACCGGCAAACTCGCCTGGCATTATCAGGGCTACAAAAACGACGCGTTTATCATTGGTTGCGGCGGTTCCGGTAAAACCGAAAATTGTCCCGATGAAATCGGCCCCGACGCCGATATCGGCGCGTCCGTTGTGATCAAGAAACTGCCCAGCGGCAAGCGCATGGTGATCGCCGGAATGAAGAACGGCACGCTGTTCGCCGTCGATCCCGATAAAAAAGGCGCGCTGTTGTGGAAGACCAACGTCCAGCCGGACCTCAGCCTGCCGATGGCCGGCATTACGTGGGGCGGCGCTGTGGACGATCAATTTGCCTACTACGGGTTGTCGGGCGGCGGCGTGATCGCCGTTCAACTCACCACGGGCGAGAAGGTCTGGTATAACAAAATGCCTCCGCCCGCCGGACGCGGCCGCGCCGGCAATTCCGCCGCGGTGACGCTCATCCCCGGCGCTCTGTTCTCGGCCGCGCGCACCGGAATTCTCTACGCCCTCGCGCCGAGCGACGGCCACGTGCTTTGGGAATACGATACGGCCAAGGACTTCGACACCGTGAACAAGATCCCCGCGCACGGCGGCACCATCGGCTCCGCCGGACCTGTGGTCGCGAACGGCATGTTGTTCGTCGGCTCCGGCTACGGCTTCGGCGGCAACGATAAGAACGGCAACGTGCTGCTGGCGTTCGGAACCGATTAAGATGTAGTCAAAGGAGGGATGCCATATGGGTAACCGGCGCATCCTGACAGTTATTTCGGCCGCGTTTGCACTGGCGGCTATGGGTCTCGCGGGCGACGCTGCGACCACTAATCGGCCAGTAACGTTCAATAAAGACGTCCTGCCCGTGCTGCAACGCAACTGCCAGGTTTGTCATCGTCCGGGCGAGATCGGGCCGATGTCTTTTCTTACCTATGAAAGCACGCGCCCCTGGGCGAAAGCTATCCGCGCCGCCGTACTCAGCCGCAAGATGCCACCGTGGTTTGCCGATCCGGGCGCGGGGCACTTTTCCAATGATCGGACCCTGTCGCCTGCTGAATTGAACGCAATCGCCGCGTGGGTGGATTCAGGCGCGCCCGAAGGTGACCCGCAAGACAAGCCCGCGCCGATGCAATGGAAAGACGGCTGGAACATCCAGCCGGACCTCACGTTCGAGATGTCCTCGGCGTATGAAATTCCTGCGTCGGGCACCGTCGAGTACACATATTTCGTCACGCACACGAATCTCAAAGAAGACACCTGGGTCACGATGGGTGAGATCCGACCGCAGGCGCGAGGCAACGTGCATCACGTGATCGCGTTCGTTCGTCCTCCGGGATCAACCTGGATGAAGGACGCGCAAGTCGGCATCCCTTATGTTCCGCCCAGGAAAGACGCCACCAGCGCGCGTCCCGAGCTTGCGGAACAAACCGCCAAGGAGTCGAACGAATTTCTCGTTGGCTACGTGCCCGGAATGCAGCCGCAGCGCTACGATGCGGACCATTCGGCCAAGCTGATTCCCGCGGGTTCCGATATCGTCTTCGAAGTGCACTATACGACCAACGGCAAAGCCGCCACCGATCGCAGCAAGGTCGGACTGACGCTGGCGAAGGCCGCTCCCGAAAAGCGCTATATCACGCTTGCGGGAGCCTCACGCGATTTTGCGATTCCGCCGGGCGACGCCAACTACGAAGCGAAATCCGTCCTCCGCTTTAACGAGCCTGTCGAATTCGTGGAGCAGCAGCCGCACATGCATCTTCGCGGCAAAGCGATGTCCGTCAAGATGACCTATCCCACGGGCGAGTCGGAAACCATCCTCAATGTTCCGCACTACGATTTCAATTGGCAGTTGGTCTACTACCACCAGAAGCCTTTGCAAATTCCGAAAGACACGGTGATGGAAATTGATGCCACGTGGGACAATTCCGCCAACAACAAATGGAATCCCGACCCCACCGCAACCATTCACTGGGGCGATCAGAGCTGGGACGAGATGCTGGTCAACCACTTCGGCGTGATTGTCGACCGCTCCACGGACGTTCAAAAAATTGTTCGGCCTGTGAAAGCCTCAGTCGCGCAAAATTAGGCGGGGGATCGCAACGAAACCCGCGCGCAGCATTTACTTGGTCGCTTGCGCCGTGCTGATCCGGCGCGCCATCAGCAGATTCGAAGGAGCTTTGTGGAATCCGTATCCGATACGGAACGGCAGCGGCTCTTCTTTTGCTTGATACGCCGCGCGCAAATCTGCCTGCTCCAGCCAGCGGAAACTTCCATACGGCTTCTCGTATTCCCCGAACAGGCGCACGTGCCACACGGATGCATCGAAATACTTATACGGGATGCCCGAGTCATCCTGCGTGATCTCCTCGCTCTGCGCCAGGATATCGTTGCGGATGATCGAAAATTCCGGATGATGCGTCATGTAGGACGTCGCCTTCAGTAGCGTCCGCACCGTACCTAATCCCGTGATGAACGTTTGAAAGCCCGTGTTCTTTGCCAGGTGATCGTCCGCGAGATTCGCCGAGAAATAAAACAGCCGCTGCATCCGGCCCTTGCTCAGCATCTCGATCTCGACGCCCTTGTTGGGAAATCGCGTGCCCTGCAATCCTTCGGCCGGCCATGGCACCACGCGCCCCGTTTCATCCACGCGAATAAATCGCAGGCCCAGAATCTGGTGATCCGTGCGCGCTAATAAAAACAGGATCGGCGGCAGCAGCCCGTCGGTGAGTTGTCCCCGAAATTCCTTGTCCATCTCGCGCGTGACGAAAAAGCTGCGTCCCAGCACGCTCGCCATGCTTTGCCGCACGGCGCCCAAAAACAAATTCAAGTCTTTTTTCTCGATTTGCGCCGCTGTGGGCACCGACCCTGCAGGCTCCAGCGCCACCAGCACATAGTCCGACGCTTCGGGGAAGAACGACGTAGCCGTCAGCGCGTCCGGACCGCCGAACGGATAAAACACGCGGCGCGTGGGATCGATCCCCTGCTTCAAGGTGGTTTCGCCGAACGCCCGTAAGCCGGAAACGAAACCGTTCTCCGCGCCCTTCCACTCCTCATCGGTTTTGCGCCTGTGATCCTGCCAGATGGGTGATTGTTCCAGCTGCGCGAACGCGCTTCCCGCGCGCGAAGGCATCCCGGCCAGGAACCGCGCCGCATCGTCGGCTTCGCGCGAACGCGGAATGTCGCCCGAGATCGGCGCCGTGTTAGGAGCGGCCTCCGCCGCCAGCGCCGCCGTGCCGCAGGAACTTAATCCACAAGCAGCCACACACATGGCTGCTGCTCCCAAAACGGCCGCGAACGGGTATTGTCCGCGCCTTCTCCGAATCCTGCCCGTATCCGCTTGTTGCTTCAATTTACTCCGAAAATGTTCCAGCATTGCATCAAACTGCTTCACTCGAAAGAATAGCAAACCAGCCGCCGGTTCGTCGCTTGGTAGGCGGATAAATCTTCGACCACCCTTCGCATTTTTATTCGGGCATGGCTTTCCTGCGAATGCCGATCTATGCGACGCAAAGCCGTGGCAAAATAGAGACATCATGCAAGTGACCGCCAAGAAGTCCTCTCAGCCTCTGAGCCAGAATACGCACTTGGTTAACTGGGTCAATAAAATCGCCGCCTTGACCAAGCCCGCCGCCATCCATTGGGTCGACGGCTCGCAGGAAGAATACGAGCAGCTCTGCGCCAAAATGGTCGCCGGCGGCACGTTGATCAAGCTCAACGAGGAGCTGTGGCCGGGCTGCTACTACGCCCGTTCCGACGCCAACGATGTCGCGCGCGTCGAAGATCGCACGTTCATCTGCTCGCTCTCGAAAGACGGCGCCGGCCCCACCAACAACTGGGTGAATCCCTTCGAGATGCGCAAAAAGCTGAAGGAGCTCTTCAACGGCTGCATGCGCGGGCCGCACCATGTACGTGCTGCCGTTCAGCATGGGCCCCGTCGGCTCGCCCATGTCGCAGATCGGCGTGCAGCTGACCGATTCGCCCTACGTCGTGGTCAGCATGCGCATCATGGCGCGCATCGGCCTGCCGTGTTCAAGGAAATCGATAAGGACGAGAAGCGCGTCGTGCCCTGCGTGCACAGCGTCGGCGCGCCGCTCGAGCCCGGCCAGAAGGACGTGCCGTGGCCCTGCAACAAGGAAAAGTACATCGTCCATTTCCCGGAAACGCGCGAGATCTGGTCGTACGGCTCGGGCTACGGCGGCAACGCGCTGCTGGGCAAGAAGTGCTTCGCGCTTGCGCATCGCCTCCAACATCGCGCGCGACGAAGGCTGGATGGCGGAGCACATGCTCATCCTGGGCGTGGAGAATCCGCAGGGCGAGAAGACCTACGTCGCCGCCGCGTTCCCCAGCGCCTGCGGCAAAACCAATTTCGCCATGCTGATTCCGCCCGACGGCTTCGACGGCTGGAAGGTGTGGACCGTCGGCGACGACATCGCCTGGATCAAGCCCGACGCCAACGGCCGCCTGCGCGCCATCAATCCCGAAGCGGGCTTCTTCGGCGTCGCGCCCGGCACTTCGCGCCAAGACCAATCCCAACGCGATGGCGACGCTTGCGCGCAATACCATCTTCACCAACGTCGCGCTCACGCCCGAAGGCGGCGTGTGGTGGGAAGGCATGACCGATGAGCCGCCCGCCGAGTGTACCGACTGGCAGGGCAACCACTGGACGCCGGAGATCGCCAAGCAGACCGGCGCGAAGGCCGCGCACCCCAACGCGCGCTTCACCGCGCCCGCCGTCGCAATGCCCCACCATCGATCCCGCCTGGGAAGCTCCCGACGGCGTGCCGATCAGCGCGCTCATCTTCGGCGGCCGCCGCGCGACGACCATGCCGCTGGTCTATCAGGCCTTCAACTGGAGCGCGGGCGTTTACACCGGCGCGACCATGGGCTCGGAAACGACCGCCGCCGCCGCCGGCACCGTCGGCAAAGTGCGCCGCGACCCCATGGCCATGCTGCCCTTCTGCGGCTATCACATGGGCGACTATTTCCGCCACTGGATCAAGATGCAGCGCAGTCTCAGCGAAACGCCGCGCATCTTCCACGTCAACTGGTTCCGCAAGGACGCCGACGGCAAGTTCCTGTGGCCCGGCTTCAGCGAGAACATGCGCGTGCTGAAGTGGATCGTCGATCGCGCCCACGGCCGCGCGCTGGGCCGCGAAACGCCCATCGGCTGGATGCCGCGCTATGAGGACATCCACTGGGACGGCCTCGACTTCTCGCAGGAGAAATTCGACGAGCTGCAGAAGTTCGACCGCCGCCGCCTGGCAGCAGGAAGTGATCGGCCACGAAGAGCTGTTCATCGAGCTCCACGATCACCTGCCGCCCGAGATGATCTACGAGCGCGAACTGCTCATCTGCCGCATCTAAAGACCGGCCAAAAATAAAACGGGCTAATAATCGCGGCCGGTCTATCCTGTGATATATGGCTCAGGCCGTGCCATATCTGCTCGGAGTGCGCATCGTGAAAGAACGCATTCCCGACGAGATCCCGCACCCTTTCGATATCGAGTGCCTTAGGAACCTGGATCTTTCATTCGAGCATCCCGTCACGTTCTTTGTGGGCGAGAATGGCTCGGGCAAATCAACTTTGATCGAAGCGATCGCCGCGCTGTGCCGTTTACCAGTCTCCGGCGGGAGCCGCGCGGAATTCGCGAGCACCCACGGTCCCGAACAAGACAGCCCACTCGTGGGCGCGCTGCGGCCGTCGTTTCGCAAACGTCCGCGCGACGGCTATTTCTTTCGCGCGGAATTTCAGGCACACTTCGCTTCCCTCTTGGACGCACGAAAGCAGGACCCCGACTTCCCTCTCGACCCATACGGGCTGTACGGCGGCAAGTCACTGCATAAGCAATCTCACGGCGAAGCCTTTCTCGCGGTGCTGCAAAATCGGCTTGAGTCTGGAATGTTTTTGTTAGACGAGCCGGAGGCCGCCCTCTCGCCCCAGCGGCAACTCGCGCTGCTCGCCCTGATCCACCACTTAGTCACAAGGGGCCGCGCGCAGTTCATCATCGCCACGCATTCGCCGATCCTGATGTCCTATCCCGGCGCGCAAATCGTAAGCTTCGATGAAACACCCCTACGCTGCACGGCGTTCGAGGAGACATCGCATTATCAGATCACACGGGGAGTCCTCGAACACCCGGAGCAGTATTGGAAGCATCTCGCGGAATGACCGCTCGGCGTTTTCTATTTAGCAGTTCTCGGATGGCCCAAGGATCACGCTTCGTCGCGTTCCATCTGAATCGCGGGTGCCAATTCGGCAGCACTCGAGGACTCGTCCCATTCGCGCTCGCGCCGCCGCCACATGGGCGCCAGCACCCGATTCCACCACATCACCAGCGCCGTCCCGAACAACAGCACCGGAGCAAACCCCAGCAGCGTCCACAGTGTTTTGATTTTCCAACCCGCGAAGTTGCCGTAATGCGCGAAGCTGAAGCCGCGCAGGATCTTGCCGCCGGTGGTCAGCGGTCTGCGCCTCCGCGCCGGCCGCCGCGCGGGAGCGGAAGGCGCCCCGTTCGTGCCCGAAGGAGTATTCGCTGCGCTCGTGGGAGCTTGCGCCGTCGCCGCTCGCAGTGCCCGCCCGGGGTCGCCGCCACTCGCGGAGGGTCGATCGGCGTGAACACATTTATAACCGCCCGGAACGGCTCCGGAAAAACGAAGTATCCGCCCGTCACGGCCCACATGAACAGAATCAGAAAGGTCCAGAATCCAACAAAGCTGTGCAGATCGAAGTTCAGCCGCTTCCACCCGACGGCCGGACGCACAATCATGGCGCGCTTCCAACGCCGGATGCCCGGCCACCATACAATCAGGCCGGTGATGCAAACCGCAGCCGTAAGAAATCCGGCGATGGCGTTCAACTCGAGGCCGCGCGGCCCTAAAAGCAGCCGGCCGTGCAAATCTCCCGTCCACTGTAACGCCCGGTAGGTGGCCCGGATTCCGAGATCCTGGGTGGTCGCCCTCCCCTCCCGAAACCATTTTTCAAAAACGTCGTAAATGTCGTTGCGGAACACCAGCGCGCTGCCGCTGACGCACACCACCACAATGTACAGGCCCAGAATCAAGCCGGACCACAAATGCACCTGAAAAAAGGCCCTGCGCAGCAGTGTGCGCTGCGGCCGCAGCAGCCACGTCGGCTTCAGGGTCCTATGCCGAAGTTCCGGCCCGGTCGCCTCGGGAGAGACCGGCCTGAACGCGGGGGGCAAGGCAGGGATCGCCATAGCGCTTGATTATTCACGCTATCACGGGACGCGCTGAGCGACTACCCCCTTTGCCTGAAATTTGGCCTGGCCGAAAGACTATACGCTCACAACCGGACAAGGCGCGTTCCGTACGATCGGATAAGCGTGATCCAACATGTGGGTCCATCCGCCGCCAGCCGCATGCCGGCCAATGACCAGCAAGTCGCCATGCACATCGGCAACCGCGTCGTGCAGCACATGCGCCACCTCGCCGGTAATCACCCGTGTTTCCGCATGGGTACCCACCGCCTGCTGCAACTTCGCCAGCTGCTCCCGCGCAACTTCTTCCAATTCTGGCGTCCAGTCCCCCGGAAGCTCGGGCACCGGCAGCGTGCGCGGCAGGGCATGCACAATCGTCAATTTGGCGGACGAATCGGCGGCGAAATCGGCCGCCCACTTTAGCGCCGGCTGGGATTCTTCGGAAAGGTCCACCGCGCACACCACGTTCTTCACCGGCAGCAAGCCGTCAGCTTCGCCGTCCGCCTGCTCCACACGGGGCGCTTCTCTGTGAATCTCACTGTGCGCGTCCGTCCACACGGGGCACGGGGCGTCGCGAATCACCTTTTCCGTTACCGACCCCAGCAGGAACCGGCGAAATGGACCAAAGCCGTGCGTCGGCATCATGATCAGGTCCACCTTTTCGTCACGGGCATATTTCAAAATCGCCTTGGCCGGATCGCCTTCCAGAATCGCCTGGCTGGTGGAGATTCCCATAAAATGAGGCCATCCCAGCGCGCTCAGATCTTCCTGAGCCAGCCGCCGATGCTCGTCGACAGGATTAGCCGGCAACACGTGCAACAGCGTAACGGAGGCGTGAAAATGCCTTGCCACGGCCGCCACCCTCGGTGCCATGGCCTCACTCGGCTGGGAAAAATCAACCGGGAACATCATGCGACGCGGACTCAGCATGGCGAAACCTCCCTTCTACACATTGCACGCGGAGGGCCATCAAAATCCGGCAAAACTCGCGAATCCGAATCAATCGGCTCCTCCAGCAAAACTCCCGGATCGCAGCGAGCCCGGAAAAACCAGCCCATGCCCCCGGTTTCGCCAGCTAAATCCGTCCGCCACATCACAGGCTATACTTCATCTTCTCGTAACGCATCTGATTTTCTCGCAGCCTATTTTCTCGCGGTATCTTCATGATGCCCGCCGCTTCCGATTGGTCTATTTTCTCGCGCTGCATCTTCGCTGTGCATATTTGCGGTACATCTTCGCGGTGTTCGCGGTGCATCTTGATGATGCCCGCCGCTTCCGATTGGTTACCCTCGCCCCACGTGAGATCGAACCATTTCGCGTTCGTGATCGCCCCGGTTCAAAAGCATGAAGCTGGAGCTGGGGCGATACGGCATGATCCATAACCGGCACTCCTCGCCATATGCCTCACATTTTGTCATCCCGAGCTGCGAAGCGAGCCGAGGGATCTCGCGCCGTCCTTTCATCCCCACTGCTGTCCCGAGCCGCGACCACCGGTAGCGGTCAAAGAGAACCGCGAATGTCAATGAGCGGACACTCTACAGCAGCGTTCTACCGCTTGTCATCCCGAGCGAAGTCGAGGGATCTCGCGCCGCAGTTGCATCCAAAGTCCATCCACACGCAGTCATCCTGAGCACCGCGAAGGATCTGCTTTCTCTGCCCGTCACCTCTAACCCCCGTCTTCTAACTCCCAAGTCTTTAGCGCCTTGCCATCTCATCCACGCCGCATCTCCCGACGCCTCCGCCATACTGCCATCAGAAAAACTTCTCGGCCGAGGAGCGTTGTGGTTGGGAGCGCACAGCAAATTCGTTGTGCGCGACTCAACAGTGTGATTCTGAACTCTCGTAGGCTGGTTAACGGCTGCACGTCAACGCAACTATAGGTATGCTGGCGACGAGAGACTTTGGAGATCGATTTCCGAAACACCGGGAGCTGGAGCAATCGGGAAAGCCACCAGGTCATCAGCGGGTGCATGGAGAAAGCGCACGGCGGTTTTTGAGCGCACAGCGTTTACAGCGTTGTGCGCGACTTAAAAATCGCGGTGCGCGATCGAACAAGAAGAGTAAAAACGGGCCGCCCTCCAGCGGACTGCCAAGATTCCTCGCTCAAGCCAGCACTCGATTTCATGGGCGGCCAGCACGCCGGCGATAAGTCCGAAGCCCTGGCCGCTCGCAACGTACTTTGAGAGTGTGAAAACTATCGGCACTGCAACGCTGCCGAGGCTCGGAATGCCATTGATTCAAGGTAACGCCGCCGCCGAGCCGTGACCAAAGGGAGCGGTCCAACGGTGTTTTCACACAGACTTGTTACCCAGGGATACACTTCCCGACACGCCGACAGCCGAAGTGTCTCTATTGGCTTATTCCGGCCTTCTTGAAATCTCCAGCCTTGACATAGGAGATCTGCGCCGGATCGAGATACTTCCTCACAGCCGCGTTCAACTGAGCCGTCGTCAGCGCCGCGATCTTGGAGTCGAGTTCCGCCTCGTGCGCCATCCTCCAATCGAACTGCGCGTCGCGCGCCAACGTCCGAGCCAGGCCGTTATCCTGCGCCCGCGCGATGGCCCGCTTTTCCGCGTAGGTCTTCTTCGCTTCCGCGATTTCCTGATCGGAGAATCCGTCTTTCAGCAACTTGGCAAGCTCATCCTTGAACGCGTCTTCCACTTTAAGAATGTTCTGCGGCACGCAGGTGGCCTGCACCATGAACTGCGCGAACGGCGATCGCGCCGATGCCGCCAGCTGGCTGCCCACGCCGTAACTGTAGCCTTCTTTTTCGCGGATGCGACGCCACAACCGGCTCTTCAGATCGCCTCCGAACATCTCATTGGCAAAGAGCAGCGCCGGATAGTCGGGCGAGTCTTCATTCATCTCCAGCGTGAACCCGGCCATGAACACAGCGTTCGCCTTGTCCGGCGTCTCGATCATTTGATCCACGGCCGGCACCTGATCGCGCTTGCGCAGCACCATCGCATAGGCCGCGGGACTCTTCCAATCGCCGAACTCCGCTTCCATCACTTTGCGCACTTCCGCCGGATCGAAATCGCCCACCACCACGAATTCCGCGTGGCCCGCGCCATAAAAATCCTGGTAAAACTTCTTCGCGTCGGCGAGCGTCACTTTCTGGACGTTTTCCGTGTCTTCTTCGAGCGTCGTCACGGCGCGGGGATCGCCCTTCGGATAGCGGATCAGATGCTTGCGCAGGGCGAGCGGCGCCAGTGCTCCCGGTTCATGCCGGCTATTTTCGATGCGACCCAAAGTGGCCTGCCGCAATTGTTCGAACTCCGATTCCGGGAATGCCGGATGGCGCAACACCTCGGCCGTCAGCCGCAACGCAGCGGGAAAATTCGCGCGCACCGTCGTCAGGTTCACCGTGGCATCGTTATCGCCGCCATTGGCCGTCATCTGCGTTTTCAATTTATCCAACTCGTCCGACAATTCCTGCCGCGTGTACTTCGCGCTGCCCCGCATCAGCATTGCGCCCGCGAACTGCGCGGCCGTGCCTTTGCCAAACACGTTCTTCTCGTCGCCATAGTGCAGCACCATGGTCGCGGTCACCGCTCCGCCGCGCGTCTTCTTTTGGAGCAGCGCCACCTTCATCCCGTTCGCCAGCGTGAAGCGCTGCGTACGCGCATCAATATTGGCTGCCGACGAGTCAAACGCCTCGCCGTCCTCAATCGCGGCCTTGCCCTTGTAATCCTTCAACAACTCCGAAACATTCGGCGGTGGAGGAACCACGGCGCGATCAGCATTCTCGGTCGGGATGAACTCGCCCGTTGTCCGGTTCGACTCTTTCAAATATGTCCGCGCCACGCGCGCCACATCTTCGGGCGTCACCTTTTCGAAACGGTCGCGATCCAGAAACATCAGTCGCCAATCGCCCATCGACGCCCAGTTGCTCAACTGGAGGGCGACACGCTGCGAGTTGTTGAACTCCAGATCGTACTCCTTGAGGACCTTCGTGCGAATACGATCCACTTCATTCTTGCTGGGCGGCTCTTTCGCCACGCCTTCGATCACATCCAGCATGATTTTGCGGACTTCGTCGAGCGAGACGTCCTTGCGCACTTCGGCCTCAAACTCCGCGTAGCCCGGATCGTGAAGCTGATCGTGATCGCCTCCGACGGAAATGGCCTTCTTCGATTCCACCAGCGCCTTATATAATCGCCCCGAGGGCGGATCCACCAGCATGCCCACCAGAACCTGCAGCGGCACCGAATCCTCGTGCGAGCCCGCGGGCCCGTGATAGGCCATGATCAACGTCTGCACATCGCCCACGCGGCGCAGCGTCACTTCGCGCTCGCCGTCCTGCACCGGCTCTTCCGTATAAGGCTGATCGAGCTTACGCTGCCGGCTTCGGGATGGCGCCGAACGTCTTAGTAATGAGGTCCAGCGTTTTCGCCGGATCGAACTTGCCTGCCACCACCAGCACGGCGTTATCCGGCTGATAATAGTGATGATAGAAAGCCTGCAGGCGGTCGATCGGCACGTGCTCGATATCGCTGCGCGAACCGATGGGGCTGTGCCCGTAGTTGTGCCACAAATACATGGTGGAGAGGACGCGTTCCTCCAGCACACGATTGTTGCTGTTCTCGCCGCGCTCGAATTCGTTGCGCACCACCGTCATCTCCGAATCCAGATCCTGACGCGACACGCGCGAATTGACCATGCGGTCGGCTTCCATGTCGAGCGCCCACTGCAGATTATCGTCGCTGGCGGTCATTGTTTCGAAGTAATTGGTGCGATCGTATGACGTGGTCCCGTTGAATTGCGCGCCATGATTCGATAGCTCCGTCATGATGCCGTTGCGCTTGGCTGTGCCCTTGAACAGCATGTGCTCCAGCAAATGCGCCATGCCCGTTTCCCCATAGCTTTCAAAGCGGGAGCCCACCAGATACGTCACGTTGACCGTGACCGTCGGCTTGGAATTATCGGGAAACAGCAGGACCTTGAGGCCGTTGTCCAGCCGGTATTCGGTGATGCCTTCGACCGACGTGACTTTCGTGGGCGAGGAGGTTTGGGCAAAACCGGTCTGGCTGAAAAGGAGGCAAACACTTACGACAAACGCGGGGGCTAGGCGTTTCATGGCTCTAGCCTATCAGACGCGCCACTAAGGGAATCGTACCGGCACCCCAGCGGAACGGCGCAAAGACTGGGGTTTTCGCGTTCCGTCCCGCTTGCCGAGATTGCGATCAAAAGGGGCCCAGCGGTAGGTGCCCGGCCTTCCGAGCCATCTCTAACATGAGGCAATCGTAGAATCCAGCGACGGCTACCGATTGCGACCGTTATGCTTGTCGCGATAGATCTCGCGGCTTTCGTGATTCTGCTGCCTATTGACTTGCGCGTGTTCCTGAGGCGTCAGCTTGCCGCCATTGGCCGCGCGATCCGTCCTGACTTCGTGGTGAATGGCCGCCTCCTGATGCTCTACCTTTGCGGTTTCATGCGCGGTCATCGAGCCGTTGGCCACACCGTTCGCAATCCGCTCCTGCTGGCGCTGCTGGCGTTCATTGACCTCGTTTTCAGCAAATGCGGAAGCACTCGAGGCGACGAGTATCGTTCCCGTCATCAGCCCCATTACGAAATATTTGCGTGTCATTGTTTTATTCCTCCGTTTTATTCCTTCCTGGTTTTTTCCTGCGAAGCGCGTCTGCCTTCATCCTGCTTCTAGTTGATTAATCCCGTCTCTCGCGCGGGAGTTGCGTAGGAAAACGTTAAAATCACATTTATGTCTCTTTCTGAGCCGGCCTCCGGTTCTGCGCTCACTTCGGAGCTGGGCGGTTCGCGACGAACCGTCTACTCACTGTTGGAGCAAACCGCCGCTGCGCATGGGGATAAGCCCGCCATCCATCAACCCACTGGGCGCGGTGAAACGAAAAAGTACACGTGGCGTGAAGTGCGCGACGTTGTGCAGTGGACCGCCGTGGGCTTGCGTACGATCGGCGCGGCGAAAGGATCGATAATCGCGCTGCAATCGGAAACGCGCGCCGAATTTTATTTCGCAGATCTGGGCGTGATGGCTGCGGGAGCAGTGGCCGCGGCACTTTACACAAGCGTCCCTTTCGGCGATCAGGCCAAGGCGATTCAGTTTTGCGGTTGCAAAATCGCCCTGGTGGAAAACGCCAAGGCCTATCGAGGGCTGGTCACGGCGCTGGGTGATGCCGCGCGGGAGATCCGCTGGGTCTTGCTAACAGGCGATGTGAGCGAAGTGGGTTCCACGGAAAATTCGGTGATGACCTTCGCCGAATTGTGGGAAGCCGGGCGCCGCGAACTGGCCGAAGATCCTGGCGCGTTTGAGCGCATGCGCGCCGAATATACCGATCGCGACGTCGCCATCTTATATATGACGTCGGGCGCGACGGGCGAACCAAAAATGGGGCTGGTGAGCCATCGCGCGCTGGTCACGAATCTCGATATGGTGCCGCCCGTGCTGCCGTTATCGCCCGCCGATTCCACCATCGCGTTTTTGCCTTCGGCACATATGGCGCAGCGCATGGTGGGCGAGCTGCTGCCGGTCTTCAGCGGCACGGCCGTCTGGTTTTCCGAAGGACTCTCCAAACTCCCGAACGAGATCCGCGCGATTCGACCTACCCTGTTTCTGGCGCCGCCGCGCTTATGGGAGCGCATCTACGCGAGCATTGCCGCGGAGATCAAGAAGAAACCGGCCGCCGTTCAGAAGATGTTTCATCTCGGGCTCGGGTTGGGAAGTAAAGCAGCGACGTTGAAGCGCGAGGGAAAGGCTGTGCCGCTTCGCGTTCGCCTGCCGCTGGCGCTGGCCGATAAAATCATGTTCTCGAAAATTCGCGAGCGGCTCGGAGGACGAATGATTGCGCCGGTATCGGGCAGCGCGCCGCTGGGCAAACATCTCGCGGAGTTTTACGAAGCGGTTGGCATGCCGCTGTTGGAAGGCTATGGATTGACGGAGGGCGGTGTGGTTTCCGTGAACCGGCCAGGGAAGGCGAAGCCGGGCAGTATCGGTCCGGCTCTTCCGGGTGCAGAGGTGCGGATCGAGGAAGACGGCGAGCTGATGATTCACGGCTCGATTGTGTTCGAAGGCTATTACAAAGATCCCGAGGCGACGGCCGCGGTGCTGCGCGATGGATGGCTGGCGACCGGCGACATCGCGGAGTGCGATGCAGAGGGCTACTACTACATCACGGGCCGCAAGAAGGAGTTGATCGTCGCGTCGAACGGCAAGAAAATTTATCCGGCGCGCATCGAGGGTTTGTTCAAGCGCGAGCCTTTGATCAGCCACGTGCTGTTGATTGGCGATAAGCTCCCGTTCGTGACGGCGCTGATCACGGTGACGGGCGACGTCGCCGAGGCGACCGCTGTGGTGGAGCGCACGGTAAAAGAAGTGAACAGGCAACTGCCTTCGTTCGAGCAAATCCGCAAATTCAAGATCCTGGACCGCGATTTTTCCATCGAGAGCGGCGAGCTGACGCCGACCATGAAGCTGCGCAAGAGCCGCATCCTCGAAAATCACCGCGCACTAGTGAACGAGCTATACGCCGGACGGGAGTTCGAATAAATTGGCGGATGCATACCCCACGGTTCGCGTGAACCGCAAAGGCGGAGGTCGCGTGGCCAGCGGACATCCGTGGATTTTTTCGAGCGACGTGCTGGATCGCGGCATCGCGCAGCCGGGCGAGGTGGTCAAGGTCATTGAATCAAGGAATGCGGGCGATGACCGGGGCCGATTTATCGGCATGGCGCACTATAGTTCCGAATCGCAGATCACGCTGCGGATGCTCGGGGCGAAGGCAGAGCCGGTGGACGCGACGTTCTTCGCGAGTCGGCTGCTGGATGCGATTTCGCATCGCGAAAACATCGTCGAAAATTCCGATGCCTGCCGCCTGGTTTTTTCCGAGGCCGATCTGCTGCCGGGTTTAATTGTCGATCGCTATGGGCCGTACCTGACGATGCAGACGCTGAATCAGGGCATGGAGCGTTCGCGCGATTTGATCGCAAGCGGGTTGAAGCATCTGCTTTCGCCGGCGGGAATATTGGCGCGCAACGATGCCAGCGTGAGGAAGCTGGAGGGGCTGCCGTTGGAGGTCGCGACACTCGTCGGCGAAATTCCGGAGCGGGTGCACGTCAAGATGAACGGGCTGACGTTGGAGGCCGATTTGCTGCGCGGCCAAAAGACCGGCATTTATCTGGATCAGCGCGAAAACTACGTGGCGGCAGCGCGATATCTAAAAGCGTTTCGTGGCCACGCGCGTGTACTCGACTGTTTCACATCGACAGGTGGTTTCGCGCTGCATCTGGCGGCAACCGCCGGGTCGGTGGAAGCGCTCGATTCGTCGATACCCGCGTTGGCCACCGCGCAGGCGAATGCGAAAGCGAACGGGATCGACAATATCGAATATCGCCAGGCCGACGTCTTCGAGTTTCTCTCGGGCGTTTCGCCGAATGAAGGCCGAAGATATTCGATGGTAATACTGGACCCTCCGGCGTTCGCGAAGTCGCGCCGGTCGCTCGACGACGCCGCGCGCGGTTACAAAGAGATTAATCTGCGGGCGATGCGGCTGCTGGATAAAGGCGGCGTGCTGGTGACGTGTTCGTGCTCGCATCATATGAGCGAAGCAATGTTGCTGGAAGTGGTGGCGCAGGCGGCGCTGGACGCAGGTAGAACGCTGCAGGGTACTAGAGCGAAGGGTGCAGGCGCAGGACCATCCGATCTTACTGACGGTACCGGAGACGTTGTACCTGAAGTGCCTGATATTACAGGTTCTATAGCTTTCGACGCGGCGTTCCGGGGTACCAAAGTTGGTTGCGGACGGCTATGGGCCTGCGGTATGGTTACAGGAGCAAGTTTTCCCGGGTCGCTGCGTAACGTGGTTTAAAAAGGGTCAGGTTCGCAGAGACGCACACTATACCAACGTTGAAACTTTGGAGGATTTTCCCCTAATGCTGACGACCCCGTTGTCGCGCCTTACCAGACGCGCATGGTCTCTTTTTGTGCTGGCGCTTGTACTGGCAGCCGGCGCGTCCCCCGTTTTCGCCCAGGGCGAGGCGGACTTGAAGCTCCCGGATTTGGGACAAGCCGTGTTTTTGGGCGGCATTGCCGGTCCCACGCTGTTAATGATCGGCCTGGGCGTCAGCGTCCTCGGCTTTGTATTCGGCATTGGGATGTACTCGCACCTGAAGAATTTGCCGGTGCACAAATCGATGCTCGAGATCTCCGAGCTGATTTACGAGACCTGCAAAACGTACCTCCTCACGCAGGGTAAATTCCTGGCGATGCTGTGGGTGTTTATCGCCGTCATCATGACGGTTTACTTTGCGGTGTTGCAGGGGATGGAGATTCCCCGCGTCATTATTATTCTGGCGTTCAGCGTTCTCGGCATCCTGGGCAGCTATGGCGTCGCCTGGTTCGGCATCCGCGTGAATACGTTCGCCAACTCGCGCACGGCGTTCGCCAGCCTGAAGGGCAAGCCGTTTCCCTGTTACGCGATTCCGCTGCAGGCCGGCATGAGCATCGGCATGCTGCTGATCAGCGTGGAGCTGTTCATCATGCTGTGCATCCTGCTGTTTGTTCCGGGCGACTACGCGGGTCCGTGCTTCATCGGCTTCGCGATCGGCGAATCGCTGGGCGCGGCGGCGCTGCGCGTGGCGGGCGGCATCTTCACGAAGATCGCCGACATCGGCGCCGACCTGATGAAGATCGTATTCAAGATTAAGGAAGACGACGTGCGCAACCCCGGCGTGATCGCCGATTGCACGGGCGACAATGCGGGCGATTCGGTCGGACCCTCGGCCGATGGTTTCGAGACGTATGGCGTGACGGGCGTGGCGCTGATCACCTTCATCCTGCTGGCGGTCACCAACGACATCACCAAGGTGGAGCTGCTGGTGTGGATCTTCGTCATGCGCGTCATGATGATCATCGCGAGCGGCCTGTCTTATTTCATCAACGAAGCGTTCGCAAAAGCGAAGTACGCCACGCTCGACAAGATGAACTATGAAGCTCCGCTGACGTCGCTGGTGTGGCTGACCTCGATCATTTCGATCGGGGCGACCTATGCGGTTTCGTACTTTATGATTCCGGAAATCAATGGCGACACGTCCATGTGGTGGAAGCTTTCGAGCATCATCACGTGCGGCACGCTGGCGGGCGCCATCATTCCGGAATTGGTGAAAGTCTTCACGTCGGTGGAATCGCGGCACGTGAAGGAAGTGGTAACGTCGTCGCGCGAGGGCGGCGCATCGTTGAACATTCTTTCCGGTTTGGTCGCTGGCAACTTCAGCGCCTATTGGTTGGGGTTGACCATGATGGCTTTGATGGCCGTCGGATACGGCGTCAGCACCTCCATGCCGACTGGCGTATTCCTGGCGAATTCCGGCGCGGTGTTCGCGTTCGGCCTGGTGGCGTTCGGGTTCCTGGGCATGGGTCCTGTGACGATCGCCGTGGATTCCTACGGACCGGTGACGGACAACGCGCAATCGGTTTACGAATTGAGCCAGATCGAGAACATCCCCAACATTAAGGGCGAGCTGAAGAAGACCTACGGCTGGGACGTGGATTTCGAAAAAGCCAAGCATCACCTGGAAGAAAACGACGGCGCCGGCAACACCTTCAAGGCGACTGCCAAGCCCGTGCTGATCGGTACCGCGGTGGTAGGCGCCACCACCATGATCTTCTCGATCATCGTGGCGCTGACCGACGGACTGAAGCCGGAACTGATGTCGAACCTTTCGATCCTGCACCCGCCGTTCCTGCTCGGGTTGATCACCGGCGGCGCGATCATTTACTGGTTCACCGGCGCTTCCATTCAGGCCGTGACCACCGGCGCGTATCGCGCGGTGGAATTCATCAAGAAAAATATCAATCTGGAGAGCGCCGCCGCGGCTTCGGTCACTGACTCGAAGAAGGTGGTGGAGATCTGCACGCAGTACGCGCAAAAGGGCATGTTCAATATCTTCCTGGTGGTGTTCTTCGCCACTCTCGCCTTTGCGTTCTTCGAGCCGTATTACTTCATCGGCTACCTGATCTCGATCGCGCTGTTCGGTCTGTATCAAGCGATCTTCATGGCCAACGCCGGCGGCGCGTGGGATAACGCCAAGAAGATTGTGGAAGTGGAATTGAAAGCCAAAGGCACGCCGCTGCACGATGCGACCGTCGTTGGCGATACGGTGGGCGATCCGTTCAAGGATACGTCCTCGGTGGCCTTGAACCCGATCATCAAGTTCACCACGCTGTTCGGCTTGCTGGCCGTGGAACTGGCCGTATCCATGAGCAAGACGCAGGGTGGAAACTTTACGACGATTCTCGGCGCCGTGTTCCTGGCGATTTCCGTGTTCTTCGTGTACCGGTCCTTCTACGGGATGAGGATCGAAGGCGCGAAGGAATAGTTTTTAAGAAAGTCAGAAGTTAGGAGCGGGCGGGCCGAAAGGCTCGCCCGTTTTGTTTTTGTGGGCTGCCTATATGCCAATCCACGTTACCCGAGAAATCAGCGGCGGTTTTGAGTAACCTGAAGAGCGATGTGGCGGACGATACTAATCGGGCTGATCGCTTTGTCCACGGGGCTTCACGCCCAGTGGATCAATCAGCCGGCGTCGGGGATACCGCGGACGAAGGACGGCAAGCCTAACCTGAGCGCGCCCGCGCCGCGGCAGAAGAATGGCAAGCCCGATCTTTCAGGCGTATGGCAGACCATCGACCCCACGCGTGAGGAGCGTTACAAGTTTTTCTTCGACGGCATCAACAACCTGGGTGAAGACGTGCCGTCGGCGTATTTCATGAACATTCTGTACGACTACAAGCCCCAGGATTCGCCGCTGCGGCCTGAGTTGGTGGCGGCCTTCCAGCAACGCCTTGCGGCGCGGGCAAAAGACATTCCGTCGACGCGCTGTCTGCCGTTTGGACTGCCGCTGATCAATGCGGCTCCGTTTCCCTATAAGATTCTGAACCTGCCGGGTGAAATCGTGCTGCTGTATGAACACGACACAAATTTCCGCCAGGTGTTTATGGATGGACGGAAGCCTCCGAAGGAGGCGGCTCCCACATGGATGGGGTATTCGATCGGGAAGTGGGATGGAGACACACTGGTGGTGGATTCGATCGGGTTCAACGACAAGAGCTGGCTGGATGCGGCGGGGCATCCGCATAGCGAGGACATGCGCGTGACGGAGCGTTTTCGCCGCCGCGACTTCGGGCAGATGGACCTGCAGGAGACGATCGACGATCCGAAGACTTATACGCGTCCGTTCAGCCTCACGATCAGGCAGGTGTACGTGCCGGATACGGATCTGCTCGAATCGTTTTGCGAAAACGAGCAAGACCTCAAGCATATTCAGACGAAGTGACGTGGCGCAGAGCGCCAGCTCTGCTGAGTCGGCAGCCTTGCCGACTCTTCTGCCTGCCAAGATCTCCGACAAATCCGACGGAAGAGTCGAGACGACTCTCGACTCAGCAGAGCTGGCGCTCTGCGCCACGTCGGGCGTATTCTGGGGGCATGCGCATCCGGTTGCTTGCCGCTTTTGCCGCTGCCTTTTCTGTTATGAGCCTCACTGCCGCTGTGCCAGACCTCGCCGAATTGAATAGGATGATCGCCCGCTATGCTCCGGTGGAGCTGAAGGTGGACACGTCGAAGCTGTCGCCGGGGGATCAAGAGGCGTTGAAGAAGCTGATCGAGGCGGCGAAGGTGATCGATGACGTTTTTCTGGAGCAACGATGGAGCAAGAACAAGGACACGCTGGAGGCATTAGAAGCACCAGTCATCCCGGTCCGCGCCCGACCCAGCAAGAAGTCCGACATCCCCGATGCGTTGGCGAAAGCCCGGCTTCATTATTTTGATTTGAACAAGGGTCCGTGGTCAGAACTCGACGGGCAGGCTTCGTTTCTTCCCGAAAAACTCGACTGGCTAAGGGGTGACGTGCTCGGCCAGGTGGATATACCTTCCAAAAAGCCGGCCGGGGGGAATTTTTATCCCGAAGACATGTCCAAGGACGAATTCGAAACGTGGGTGGCCAAGCTCCCGCCAGATCAACAAGAATCGGCACGTGGATTTTTCAGTGTGATCCGGCGCGGCGCGGACAGAAACCTTACCGTTGTTCCATACAACAAGGCTTATCCTCGCGACATTCAACTCGCGGCTAGGCTTCTAGAACAGGCCGCTGCCCTCACGCCTAATGCGACGCTGAAAGAATTTCTCAAGCTGCGAGCGAAGGCGTTTTTGGATGACGATTACTACGCCTCCGATGTGGCGTGGATGAAGCTCGACGCGCCGATCGATGTGACGATCGGACCGTATGAAACGTACAACGACGAGCTGTTCGGCTACAAAGCAGCGTTCGAGGCGTACATTACTTTGCGCGATGATGCGGAGACGGCGAAGATGCGGAACTTCGCGGACCACATCCAGGAGATCGAGAACAATCTTCCGCTGGAACCGAAGTACAAGAATCCGAAACTGGGGGCGCTGGCTCCGATCCGCGTTGTGAATGAAGTGCTGGCGACGGGCGATGGAGCGCATGGGGTCCGCACGGCGGCGTTCAATTTGCCGAACGATGAGCGGATCGTCAAAGCGATGGGATCGAAGCGCGTGATGCTGAAGAACGTGCAGGAGGCCAAGTTCGCGAAGATCCTCCAGCCGATTGCCGGGCGCGTGCTATCTCCAGCGGATCAGAAGAACCTGAGCTTCGACGCGTTCTTCACGCATATTCTGGCGCATGAGATGACGCACGGCATCGGCCCGCAGAATAACGTGCGCCAGAGTCTAAAGGAACTGCACGCGGCGATTGAAGAGGCCAAGGCCGATGTGACGGGTCTGTTCATGCTGCAGTATTTGTACGACCACAAGATTTTGCCGGCGAATGAACGTTCGCTGTATACGACGTTTCTGGCCTCGGCGTTCCGCACGCTGCGGTTCGGCGTGCATGAAGCGCATGGACGCGGGATGGCTCTGCAGTTCAACTATCTGACGGACAAGGGAGCCTTTGTGGCGCGGCCGGACGGAACGTTCGCGGTGGATTTCACGAAAGTGCAGGGCGCTGTGCGCGACCTGGTGCACGATCTGCTGGAGATCGAGGCGACGGGCGATTACGCGCGTGCGAAAAAGATGCTGGATGAGCTGGGGGTGATTCGTCCGGCGCTCGAAAAGGCGTTGGAGCGGCTGCAGGATATTCCGACGGATATCGAGCCGATTCGCAATTTATAAGGTGTTCCTCCTACGGATTTTGCTAGGCACTTACGGGATTTTTGCGAAGGAACCGTGCGTACCCCCGTGTTAAGATGCGGGAGCTAACGTTTTTCGCGAGACAGGCGATATTCTCCTTAGGGCCATGTACGACACTCTTCCAGACAGCGACGCAATTCTTGCGCAGTTTAACCGTTTGATTCAGGAGTTGTTGCGCGGCAACATGCAGCGCAATACGTTCCGTCCGTGGGAGATCGATATCCTGCTGGATATCGAGAACTGCAACCTGCGCGACGGCAATCGGCGCGATATTTTGAAACGCTACCAGAAGGCCGTGCAGCGCCACATGGAAAAGGGCGCGCGGCTGCCGCTGAAGCTTTCCGAATATTTGGATTCGGTGAAGGCGAAGCGGGCCGTGGAAACGGTCGCGTCAAGCTCGCTTTAAGAACACCGAAAAGCAGACCCTTCGCCGCTTCGCGCTCAGGATGACGTGCGTTTGGGGTGTGGGTGAGAGAGCTCTCGCGCTCGGTCAAGGCATTCGCTGCTAACCTGGAAATATATGGCCGAACCGCGTACCGTCTTCTGCGTCAAACTGCAAAAACAACTGCCCGGACTGGATGAGGTGCCGTTTGACGGTCATCCTCTAGGCCAGCGCATCTACGAAAATGTTTCGAAAGAAGCCTGGAAACAGTGGGTGGAACACTTGAAGATGATCATGAACGAATACCGCCTGAATCTGGGGACTTCGGAAGCGCAAGAGTTTTTGCTGAAGCAGATGGAGGAGTACTTTTTCGGGAAGGGCTCCGAGCTGCCGCCGGATTATAAGCCCGAGGCGCACTGAGAACGAATGTTGGGTGCCGGAGGCGCGAGATCCCTCGAATCGCTTCGCTTCTCGGGATGACAACGTGTGATTGATTGAATCATGAGTTACTCCGACAATTTAGAAAACAACCTGAAGGCGCTGGAGAACCAGGAAGAACGCGATCCGGTAAAGGTGCAGCGGGAGCGCGAGCGCCGCGAGGCGGATAAGAAATCCGCCGTACTGCGGGCTCCGTACGCCGAGGCTCTGAAAAGATCGGCGTTCACGAATCAGCTGCTGACCGAATGCCGGGTGATTGGACAGTCGCAACGCACGCACGTGCGGTTCACATGGGTGGGCGAGGCGCTCAGGCTTGACGCCCGGCAATCGGAACGCGACAAGCGCGTGGAGCTTGAGCCGACTGCCGAAGGGATTGTCGCCGTGTTCTCCGTGGATGGCGAGGAGACGAAGCGGACGAAGCTGGATCTGGAGCGCGACGATCCCGCGGCGTTTGCGAAGAAGTGGCTGGAGTAAGCGCGAAAAGCGCAACGCGTGCGCTGCGTTCAGCGGGCTTCTGATTTGCCACTGCCAGAGATGTGAACGGCATCCTTCTCGTTTTCGCAAAAGTTTTCAAAAATGTCGGCGTCGATCCAAAGCTGGTGCGGGATTTTGACCGTGAAGGGTTGCTTGAAGGTTTTCGGATCGTCGATGGTTACCGCCATTTCCAGGTTGCCGAAATCCTTGCGACGAAGACGCTCTGTGATGTGCAGAGCGTCGCTGTGAATGTGCCAGGACCAGTCGAGGGGCGTCCTATCGTTGAAGCCGGCCGTTTCCACGACGAAAGTATCGCCTTCCCAGTGGCCGACGGAATAGCCGAAGTTGGAGGGAAAGTCGAACTCCTTGGGAAGAATGCGGCCGTCGGTGAAGATCTGGCGGTAATAGTTGCCAGCTTCGTAGAGAACGATGGTCAGCTTGGGCGCCTGTGAGATTTTGATCGGCTCCGACATAAGATCGCCCATCGGGAAGCCGAGGGTTCCCATGCAGACGCGGGACGGGTCCATCGCTGCCAGATGCTTGTGGTAACGCTCCGCCGCTTCGGGCAGCATGGCCGAATCCGGGGGGTTGAAGTCCGCCAGGAGATCTAATCCGTACTTGTGTTGGGTGCCAATTTCCATCCCAGGTATGGAGCCGGCGATCTCGCCATCCCAGCGGTGGCCGAAAATGCGCCTGACGTCTTCGACGGTGGTGATCTCGTGCATCCAGACGCCTGATAGATCAGGATGGCCGTCGGCAGTGCGCGGCGCGGGAGCGGACAGATTGACCTTCCCATTCGGCAGGCGAGGAGTTCCGGGCGGCAGATAGTTCAGCCACTGCGCGTTCGCGCATGCGGTCAACAACAGAAACGTCAGAGCCAGTCGATGATTGCACATGCCCGGTTCTCCAGGCCCCAATCGTAACGGAGGCGGCGCGAGACCGCAAGGATATTCGGGCACGCAAATCAAATGGCGGAAATGGAATAGACAGGCGGCAGATTTTCGGCGAGAGTGTACCAGCTATCACCGGCGTCGCGAGTGGCGAAGATCGTGCCGCCCTGCGTGCCGAAGTATACCCCGGCTTTGTCGTGATTATCGGATGTCATGGCCTCACGCAGGACGGTGACATGCGCGTCTTTCTGCGGAAGTCCCTTTTTCAGGAGCTTCCAGCTCTTACCGCCGTCGCGGCTGCGGGCGACCTGCAACGCACCGTCCAGATTGCAGCGATATTCCGCGCCTTTCATGGGGACGGTGAAAAGCGTTTCGGGCTCACCGGTGGGAACGGCAAGGCCGAAACCGAAGCGGGTGGGCAGGCCGCGCGTGATATCGGTCCACTTCTTGCCGCTGAATTTACCGCGATAAACGCCGCAGTGGTTTTGCTGATAGAGCGCGTCGGCGTCGCGGGGTGGGCCAGCAGTTTGTGGACGCACTGGCCGACTTCGGGAAATTTGTTGGGCTGAAAATCGGCGCGGACGTTTTGGTTGTAAGGCTCCCAGGTGGCGCCGTTGTCGGTGGAACGGAAAGCGCCCGCGGCGGAAATCGCGACGATGAGGCGTCCCTGGCCCAGGCATTGAATGGAGTGCAGGCACATGCCGCCCGCGCCGGGCTGCCACTTCTCGCGCGTGGGGTGGAGCGTGAGCGAGTTGACCTGCTGCCAGGTTTCGCCCGCGTCGCGGCTGCGGAAGAGCGCGCCCGGATCAGCCCCGAGGTAGACCACGCCAGGCTCATCGGCGTGGCCGGGCTCGATGTGCCACAGTCGCTTGATGGATTGGTCGGGAAGGCCGCTCAGTTCGACGCCTTTATCGGTGACCTTCCATGTTTTGCCGCCGTCGGTGCTGGAGTGCAGATGCGAGCCGAACCAGGCGTTGTTCACCGTGGCGTAGATGCGCTTGGGATCGCGAGGGTCGGCGACCACGTGGTTGATTTCGTTGCCGGCGTGATGCGGGCCGTCGAGCTTCCAGGTCTTGCGGTCCTTGCTGGTAGCGCGGAAGGCTCCTTTGCGGGTGCCGATCCAGAGCGTGGTGGACGCGGCTTTTTTCGATGCAACCATGCGGCAAGGATAGCACCGGGGTTTGGACCAAGGCCTGCGCGTGTCGCGTAAAAAGGTCTGATCCTTTTATACAGTTCTAGCGATGAGCGGCCCTGCGGCGTTTCGCTTTTGGATTGGCGGTGCGAATGCGCTTCATTAACCGTTCTTCTCGCTTCCGAATGTCGTCGGAATCCTCGAGTTCCAATGCGGCGCGGGTGAGCTCTAGGGCTCGGGCGTAGTCCTTCGCGTCGTGCTCGTAGTGCTTGGCGAGCTCTTCGTGGGCTTTTACCTGAAAGGCGTTTTTCGATGCCGCAAGGTCGGTCCAGATGGCGATGGCGGCCTCGGCGTTTTCTTTTTTGCGTTCCAATGCGGCGAGGTCCCATAGCGTGCGGAACAGCAGATCGTCGCGGAGTCCAGCGTCGATGCTACGACGGAAAAGCTTGCAGGCCTGGTCGAGCTCGCCTGCTTCGCGGAGCCAGCGGCCCAGGGCGGCGAGCTCCGCGCCGTGGCGAGGGGCTACGCTCGAGGGATCGTTAAATGCGAGCGGCACAATGGCCGTCAGGCAGGCCAGCGTCAGGATGTCCGTGGCGTTGTGCTGGAAGACGGGAGCCAGGCGGTCGATTTCCTGGGTGCGGAGGTACTCGAAGTAGAGATAGGGGATGAGGGCGCCGGGGACGTCGCCGTGGCGCTCCACGCCGAGGATGCGGTTTTCGAGCTCCACGAGGCGGCAACTATCGAAACGCAGCTTCCAGAGTTTGCGCGCGCCGTGGAGCAGATCGACATGCTCGAAGCGCGCGAAAGGTGGACGGGCGCGGTTCATGCGATAGCGCGTCTCGAGTAATGGCTGATCGAAGGTGCGGCCGTTATAGGTAATCAGCACGCGGAAGGGCTCCAGATGACGCGTCAGGGCGTCGAGCGAGCTGGCCTCTTCGCCGTAATCGCGCATGAAAAACTGGCGGACGCGAAAGCCTTCGGGCGTGATGCGGCCTACGCCCACCAGGAACGCGCACGTGCCGGTGCCTCCGGCGAGGCCCGTGGTTTCGGTGTCGAGGAAAGCCCACTCGGAAGGGGGGACACCGCGAACGGCGCCATTCGACAAGATTTCAAGGAGATTAGACGGCAGATCTGCTAACGCCCCTACGTCCGCCGAGCCGTGCCGTCTGTGACGCGCGTAGAGCGTTTCGGTCTCATAGTGGCGGCCGGCGGAAGTTTCCACTTCTTCGCCGGGAAGCCAGGATTCGACGTGAAAGCGGTGCGGATCGAGTAAGCTTGCGGCAACCAGATCGGCTGCTGCTGCGTCGTCGCTTACGTAGCGTCTTTCAGTGGCATCGCGAGGCGCGGCGGAGGTGCGCGGAAAGCCCGTGGAATGGAGCTTTCCCGACAGCTTTCCATATTTGGCGTCGCACTCCTCCATGGTGCGGGCCATACGGCGGCGAAGGGCAGCGAGCTGTTCCTGGAGTTCGGTCATGCGCGCGCGGGGAGCGAGAAGTTCACGGAGACTGCTTGATCGCAGAATAGCATTGACGTTTTGTCTGGGGGTATCCCCTGGCTGACTAGTCCGTGTCAAAAGTTAGCGCAGGCCACTTGGTCAGCCCCGGTCGTCAGATCGGGGATCCAAATTTCTTAAGGAATTGTAGTCCCCACCCTGACAGGTGGGGCTTGCCATATCCTTATCGTTTCGTTCGCCGCATGCTTTTCACGTGACGCCCGGCCGTTGTATCCGTACCCATCGCTCACGTCTGGACGTTGTTTTGGATGCTCTGCGGAGTATGTGTTCGCGGGCGCGATGCCAAACTACGAATGCGGGGTGAGGTGCGCGGAAGGTGCGGTTTCAGGGCTCGCGGAGCAACTTCGGCGGTTTGAGTAAAACATGAGGTCGGGCGGCGTAGAGCGGCGAATATAAAGAGCTTGCGGATGCGCGGCGGGAGGCAGAGAACCGCTGGAAGTGCCAAAAACATTTTCTGTGGAAAATGTTGATTTGCAAAAACCCCAACAAAAATGGGCCTTTTGCGCATTTTTCTCTTTACTTCTACGGGAACCATCCCGTATGATGCATTAGGAAACGCGTGCCTGCGGTGCTTTTGACACAAACGACACGGCGCAACACGGCGCGAAAAGTGACGGGATTTAGCAGTGATGTAAGTTTGGGAGAACGGTTTTAGAAAAGGAGCAATATGGCAGCAAAGCTGACGCAATCGCAATTTATCAAGAAGCTGGCCGAGACGGTCGGCGTGACCACGAAAGTGGCCAAGTCGCTTACGACCGCGTACGCCGATCTGGCTGTGGCGGAAACCAAGAAGAACGGCATGGCCGTTCTGCCGGGCGTAGGCCGCCTGGTGCGCGTGGATCGCAAGGCTCGCCTGGGACGCAACCCGGCGACCGGCGAAACCATCAAGATCCCGGCCAAGAAGGTCGTGAAGTTCCGCGTGGCCAAGGCCGTGAAGGACTCGATCGTTCCGCCGAAAAAGAAGTAGGCAGCCGAGCTTCTCAGCGGGCACAAAACGTCGGGCCTAAGTTCACGACCCAAGGTTGATGGTCCGGTATATAGGTATATAGGAAAGACAGCGAGTGAGAGTTCGCTCTTGTGAAGGTAGTGGTAAAAAGCAAACCCCGCGTGGCAGGCCGCCATGGCGGGGTTTGCTATTTTTGAAAACCGATTGAGGCCTCGTCCAAACTGCGGACGCGCGCCAGGAAGCCTACGCCTGCTTCTTTTCGTCGGGCGGAGTTGTTTGTGAATCGCCCTTCAAGGAATCCTTGAAATTGCGAATACCTTCTCCCAAGCCTTTGGCTACCTCGGGAATCTTCTTCCCGCCGAATAGCAGGACAGCGACGACCAGGATGACCAACAGCTCAGGCAAGCCGATAGAACGTAACATACGGCCTCCTTCTTCCGACAGCATAGCATAGCGAAAACCAATGAAACGGCCCAAGCCAGGGAAACAACTGAAAACAAGCCCGAGAAAGGCGCCCGCGGGGACGGCCGAAACGGTTGTCTTCGATCAGGCGAAGGAAGTGCGGACGATCGCCCGGGAGCGGCTGGGGAAGGTGAAGGCGGGGCAAACGATTGTGCCGAAGGCGGACAGGAAGAAACCGAAACATAAGAAGCCCCTGGCGGAAGAGGGCGGCGAGTAATGGAAAAGCATTCAGGAGCCAGAATAAAGATCGGACTGCTGGCGCACTCAGGTCGGATAGGACGCTGCGCCGTTCGGAATGCTACAAACGAAGTATGGCGTTCGTGAAGCTGGCAGAGGTGTCGCAGGTGCCGGAGGGCTCGACGTTGCATGTCGAAGTGGGCGATGCGTCTGGTCGATGCGACGCCGTGGCGATCTGCAATGTGGAGGGCGCGCTGCATGCGATGGACGGAATCTGTCCGCACGCGGGCGGTCCACTGGGCGAAGGCGCGCTGCACGGCCGCTTTCTGGTGTGCCCGTATCACGGCTGGGCATTCGATTGCGTCACGGGATTGAATGCCGAAGACGACACCGTGCGACAAGCGCGTTTCGAAGTGAAGGTGGAGGGCGCGGATATTCTTGTGGATCTTTCGTGACCCGCCTGCCTCCATGGATTGTGCTTGACCCGCGCCAGTTACTCGTCGATCCCTGCCTGACACCCGAGGTTTCACTGCGAAGGGCTTGGCTATAAATCAATGCCTGAATTGCCGGAAGTAGAGACGGTGGTGCGATCGCTTGTGCCGCATCTGCCGGGTCGCACGATTGTGAGCGCCGAGTTTGGGTCGAAGCACGTGACGCCCGGGAATCGGGCGGCGCTCGCGCGCAAACTCGCGGGGCGGCGGATCGAATCGGTGGGGCGGCGCGGCAAGTACATATTGATCCGGTTGGACAAGGGCGTGCTGGTGGTTCATCTGGGCATGACGGGGCAGTTGCTGCTGGATGCGAGGCCGGTGGATCACACCTACGGCACGTTTCACCTGGACCAGGGGCTGCTGATGTATCGCGATCCCAGGCAGTTCGGCAGCATCGGCTGGTACAAAGATGCCGCCGAGGCGATCGGCAAGCTGGGGCCGGAGCCGCTGGAGATCGGCGCAGAGGAGTTCGCGGCGCGGCTGAAGAAGCATAAGATGCGGATCAAGGCGCTGCTGCTGAATCAGGCGTTCGTCGCGGGCGTGGGCAACATTTACGCCGACGAGATTCTGTATGCGGCGAAGGTGCATCCACTAGCGATGGCCGCAACGCTGAGCAAGGCGCGCGCGGCGGCGGTGCATCAGGCGATGCGCGAGATCCTGACGATGGCGATTGAGCATGGTGGATCGTCCATTTCGGACTACGTGAATGCGGCGGGCGAGCGCGGGTGGTTCCAGGTGCTGCACAACGCGTATGGGCGCGAGGGCGAGCCGTGCCTGCGGTGCGGCGGCGTGATCAAAAAGATTTTGGTGGCGCAGAGAGGCACGCATTTCTGCGGGCAGTGCCAGAAGAGATAGCTCGACACCGGGTTCGTTTGACTCGCACGTGAGCTAATGCGTCGTTGTATTCCCGGCCCGTTTTAAAGCCAACGTGGATCTTCCGCCGGCGCCGGGCGTGCGGCTGCGATTCAACTTCCTAAGGAAACTGTAGTTCCCACTTCACAGGTGGGGTTTGCCGCGCATCTGGTTCGGGACGCTGAGGCGGCCGGGTTTGCAGTCAACCGGGGCTGGACGCCTGTTGCGCTAGCCGCGGCCGGGAGGGCGGCCTCCGCGCGGTTTACCGCCTGGCTTTCCAAAAGGTTTTCCACCGGAAGGTCTTGCACCAAACGGTCTGCCACCGGAGGGGCGTCCACCTGAAGGCCGAGCACTACCTGGTCGAGCGCCTCCGGGTCGAGCGCCAGCACCACCCGAAGGTCGAGCGCCTCCGGGCCTTCCGCCGCTGGGCCGCCCACTCGGCGGTCTGCCTCCCGGGCCGCTGGGCGGTCTGCCCGAAGGACGATCGCGGAAGGGGGCTCCGCCGGACGGACCGCGGGGCGCGAAGGGTTTGCCCGCGCGCGGTGGACCCAAAGGGCGTCCCTCGGATGACCTTTCTCCAGACGATCTTTCTCCAAACGACGGCCGATCGCCGAAAGACGGTCTGCCGCTGGGCCTTCCAGCGGGCTTGCCGCTGAACTTTCCATCAGGTCTACCTGCAGGCTTTGCCCCGAAACTTTTTCCCGCGAACGGTTTCCCGCCGGATCGCTTATCCCCAAACGATTTTTCACCGAACGGCTTCCCACCGGAAGGCTTTCGGCCGAAGGACGGTTTTCCATCGAACGTTTTCTTGCCGCCGAAAGCGGGCTTGTCTCCGAAAGGCTTTGCGGCAAAGGATGGTTTGCCACGAAAAGGAGGGCGTTCGCCGCGAGCTCCATCGTCACGAGAGGCGCCTCCGCGATTCGAAGAGCGACGGTCGTCCGACGGACCCTGGCGGCTGTAGGCTCCGCGCGAGGCAGGGGGCCCGTTGCGACGCTCGCCTCGGTCGTCCCCGAAACGGGGCTTGGACATCGGACCGCCGGGGCGGAAGGTGCGCGGCTTGGCTTTGTCGCGATCGCCCGAATCTCGGCCTCTTGTATCGCGGTCTTTCGCGTCCCGGTCTTTTTTCATCGCCGCAGGAGCGGGCGCGGCGGAGTTCCGTTTGGCGGCGGCCGCGTACTTCAATGGAGCTTCCTTCAGTGGGACTTCCTTTGGTGAAACCTCGTCATCGAGATCGATGTCGTCGAGACCCTCGAAATCGGCGTCTGCATCCAGGCTCGGCAGTTCATCGGCAATTGCCTTCAGATCGGGAGTTTCGTAAGAAGGTAGAAAATCGTCTGGGGCGATGTCGGGTCGCGCGACCAATTCCGTCGATTCCGTTAGCTCCGATTCTTCATGTTTGTCTTTTTCATGCTTGTCGATGATGGGCCGTGCGGACGGAGCGGCCCGGTTGAGCGTGGGGCGGAGCGGCGAAAACGCCGCGGGCCGGACCACACCGGTTACGACGCCAGTCACCACGCTGGTCACGGCGGGGACAGAAAACTTTTTTGGATTGGCGTCCTGGCGGTGGGGAGGTGCATCGCGGCGGGGGCCGGAAGAGCGTTCGCGCTTGGCTTCCTCGCGGAGGGCGGCTTTGGCTGCAAGTTCGGCTTCTTCGCGCTCGGCGTGGGCGCGGGCGATTTCGTCGGCCACTTCGATGACGGCCTTCATCGCGATGACGTCGTGCACGCGAACGATGTGGGCTCCATAGAGGATGGCCGCGGCGACTGCGGCGGCCGAGGCAAATTCGGTTTCGTCCTCCGATGGCTTGGCGACGAAATGCTTGCGCGACGCACCGACCAGGAGGGGCAGGTCGAGAGGCTTGAGCTCGTCGAGGCGCGCGAGGATTTCGGCATTCTGCTCCTTGCGCTTGCCGAAGCCCAGGCCGGGATCGATGACGATGCGCTTGCGGTCAAGACCGGCGCGCACGGCGCGATGCATGGCGGAGTCGAGCTCAGCCGCGATGGTCGCGATGGCGTCTTTCAAGGGCGGCAGCTTGGCCCAGGTTTCGGGCGTGCCGCGCATGTGATTCAGAATGAGCCCGGCGTTGCCGTTCACCGCGGCCTTGGCGAGATCGGGATCGAAGGTGAGGCCCGAAGGATCGTTGATGATGTCGGCGCCGAGCTCCAGGGCCTTCATTGCGACGGCGGATTTGTAGGTGTCCACCGACAGAGGAACCGTCAGACGGCCTTCGAGGCGCTTGAGAACCGGGACGAGGCGGCGCAGCTCTTCGCCTTCGGAGACGCGGGCGGAGCCGGGGCGGGTGGATTCGGCGCCAATGTCGATGATGTCGGCGCCCTGCTCTTCCAGCTCCAGCGCGCGGGCGAAGGCGCGGTCGGGATCGGCGTATTTGCCGCCATCGGAGAACGAGTCGGGCGTGACGTTGAGGATGCCCATGACGAGCGTGCGCTCGCCAAGGCGGAGGGTTTTATCGCGGACTTTCCATTCGTAGTGCTTGCGGGACATGAAATCTTTCTTTTGCGTACAGGCGCGCGCAACGTCGAGGGGCAGATTCGCTCAGCTGCGTGACCGGTCGCGCGGAGGGCGTGTCTTTCTTGGCACGCCACGCGCAGCGCGTCTTTTTTGAACGTCGCGCGTAGCGCGTCTCTCTAGCGTAGCGTGGATTGCGGTGGAGCGTTTGGCGGCGGCGCGATGCTCCGGGTCGTCATCACCGACGAATCGTGGCTTCGGGTGGAACAGACACGAGCAGCCTGCGCGAAAATGGAAGTTCATGGTTGAAACAATTGAGTGGGTTTCCGACGGCGGCTTGGGCGTGGTCGTGATGATCGACCAGCGTAAGCTGCCTCGGGAAGAAGTGTTTGTGACGTGCCGGACATACGAAGAAGTTGCGGAGGCGATCCGCGTGATGGTGATTCGCGGGGCTCCGGCGATTGGGGTGGCGGCGGCGATGGGAGTGGCGCTGGGGGTGCAGCAGGGCGCGGATTTCGAGACCGTGTGCTCGACGCTTGCGGGGACGAGGCCGACGGCAGTCAATTTATTCTGGGGAATTGAGCGGATGAAGCGCGTGAGGGCCGCTCTGAACGGCGCTTCGCGCGAGGAACTGCTGCGAAGCATGATCGAAGAGGCGCAGGAAATCAGGCGCGAAGATATCGCGATGTGCATGGCGATCGGCAAACATGGCGCGGCGCTGGTGCCCGATGGCAAGACGGTGCTGACGCACTGCAATGCGGGGGCGCTGGCGACGGCTGGATATGGGACGGCGCTCGGTGTGATTCGTGCGGCGGTGGAAGCGGGGAAGAAGATCGACGTGTTCGCGGATGAGACGCGTCCGTTCCTGCAGGGCGCGCGGCTGACGGCGTGGGAGCTGCAACAGGATCGTATCCCGACGACGATCATCACGGACAATATGGCCGGGCATTTTTTGAAGTCGGGTCGCATTGGGTGCGTGGTGGTGGGTGCGGACCGGATCGCAAGCAACGGCGATGTGGCCAACAAGATCGGCACCTATTCGGTGGCCGTGCTGGCGAAGGAAAACGGCGTGCCATTTTATGTGGCGGCTCCGTCATCGACGTTCGATCTGACGCTGGCATCGGGCGACCAGATTCCGATTGAGCAGAGGGCGAAGGACGAAGTCACGCATGTGTTCGGAGTTCCGGTGGCTCCGGAAAACATCGGCGTGGAGAACCCGGCGTTTGATGTGACGCCGGCGAAGTACGTGACGGCGATCATCTGCGAAAAAGGCGTGGCGAGGGCTCCTTATACGGAGTCGCTTCGTGCTATTTTGGGCTGATGCGTAAGTTTGTTTTTGCCATGTGTATGATGGCGGCGCTAGCCGTCGGGCGCGGACTCGTTATCGGGACGCAGGGCGCCGGGATTTTCGCTGCCCGACGCGTTCGTAAATCAGCACGACCTTGCCGATTATCGTGGGAAATGGCTGCTGATCGATTACATGCAGACGACTTGCCCCGGCTGCAAGGCGCTGACAAAGCTCCTGGAAGAGAAGAAGAAGCAGCATCCGGGTAAGTTCGAGGTGGTCAGCGTTGTGATTTCACCGCCTGACACGCAGCCCTCCGTAAAGGCATACATGACGGCGAATAATGTCACGAGCCCCATCCTTTTCGATCAAGGCCAGATGGCTTTCTCCTATTTCAAGGCTATGAAGTTTGACACGCCGCATGTGTTCGCGATCGATCCGAACGGCAACATTGTGCACGACTGGAACGCTAACGAAGTGGAAGACCCGAAGTTCCCAGGCGCGCTCGACCTGATGTTCAACGTAAAGAAATAGCTGATCCGTCATTTATAGGAGGTCCGTGTGAGCCCTCACCGATGGAAGGCGATGCCGATGGGCGCGCTGGCGCTAGGAGCGGCGTGCCTGAGCTTGTTGCAGCCCCTCGCGGCCCAAACGGCTGCGCCGACGAACAATCTTCCGAATCCCTATCGCGAGGTGGATGACCATTTCCAGCTGCCCGAGGGGCGGAAGTGGGGGCAGGTGCCGACGGCGGATATCGACAGCAAGGGACACATCTGGGTGCTGGACCGGTGCGGCGAAACGCGCTGCACGGACAGCATGCTGGATCCGGTGCTGGAATTCGATGCGTCCGGCAAGCTACTGAAAAGTTTTGGGCGCGGGATGTTTGTGTTCCCTCACGGCATTTTTATCGACAAAGACCGACAATATCTGGACGACGGACGGCGAGGGCAAAAACGGCAAAGGTCAGCAGGTGATCAAGTTCGACCAGGACGGGAAGGTTCTGATGCGGTTAGGCAAGGCGGGCGTGGCGGGCACGGGTCCCGATACGTTCAATAAGCCGTCGGATGTGGCGGTGGCTCCCAATGGCGATATCTTCGTGGCGGACGGGCACGGCGGCGACGATACTAACGCGCGGATCGTGAAGTTCACTAAAGACGGAAAGTTTATTAAGACGTGGGGCAAGATGGGAACCGCTCCTGGCGAATTCGATGCGCCGCATTCGCTGGCGTTCGATTCCAAAGGCCGCCTGTTCGTGGCGGATCGCGGCAATAATCGCATCCAGATCTTCGATCAGGACGGAAAATTTCTGGATCAATGGAAGCAGTTCAGCCGGCCGACGGGCGTGTTCATCAACAAGCAAGACACGCTGCTGGTGTCCGATTCGGATTCCGATTCGGAGAGGAACCCGGGATGGAAGCGCGGCATTCGCATCGGCAGCGCGAAGACGGGCAAAGTGGAGTTTTTCATTCCCTATGAGGGACCCGATCCGAAACCGGGGTCGAACGGTCCCCCGGCGGAGGGCGTGATGATGGACGCGAAGGGGAATGTTTACGGGGCTGAAGTGGCGATCCGCGCGTTCAAGATGTATGTGAAGAAGTAAGGCGGAAAGAAGTCAGGAGACAGAATGATAAAGCTTCGACGTGTGGCAATTCTTCTCGCGATTCTAACGGTCGCCGCCCTGGCGGAAACGGCTCCGACGAATTCCGCGCCGAATCCTTATCAAACAATCACCGGCTGGTTCCACGTTCCGCAGGGGCGCGCGTGGGGCTCGACGGCCGGCGTGTTCGTGGATGCGCACGATCACATCTGGGTTGCCGAGCGATGCGGAGCGAACTCCTGCGCGGATTCGAAGCTCGATCCGATATTCGAGTTCGACCGCGATGGGAAAATGCTGCGCAACTTCGGCGGCGGGATGTTTGTGTTTCCGCACGGCATTACGGTCGATCGGGCGGGAAACGTCTGGGTCACCGACGGGCAGGGCAAGGACGGGCGCGGTCATCAGGTATTCAAGTTTTCTCCTGAGGGGAAGGTTCTGATGACGCTCGGGAAAGCGGGCGTGGCCGGCAATACGCACGACACGTTCAATATGCCCTCGGCAGTAGCGATCGCCCCCAATGGCGATATTTTTATCGGCGACGGTCATGGTGGGATGTCGAACAATCGAATCGTGAAGTTTTCGAAGGACGGCAAATATGTCAAGGAGTGGGGCCACAAAGGGACGGGTCCCGGCGAGTTCGATATTCCGCACGCGTTGGCGTTCGATTCCAAGGGACGATTGTTCGTGGGCGACCGCAACAACAATCGCATCCAGATTTTCGATCAGGATGGCAAATACCTGGATCAATGGACGCAGTTCAGCAGGCCGAGTGGCATCTTTATCGACAAGCATGACGTGATTTACGTGGCGGATTCGGAATCGATGTCGGTGTCGAAGAATCACGATGGATGGAAACGCGGCATTCGCGTGGGGAGCGCGAGGGATGGATCCATTACGGCGTTCATTCCCGATCCGGTGGAAGTCGCCACGACGACGAGTGCGGCCGAGGGCGTGGCTGCGGATTCGAAGGGCACGATCTACGGGGCGGAAGTCGGGCCGAAAGATTTGAAGAAGTACGTGAAGAAGTAAACCTATCGCCCCGCCGACGTTGGAGTGAGCGCCGAGCAGCCACCCTTCTTGGCCGCCTGTAAAAGAGCTCGATCGAAGGTGACCAACGTTGCGCCGCATTCCTTGGCGTAGGCAATCAGGTAACAGTCGCCGACCCACTTCGATGCCGGCTTGGTATGAAACGGCCTGGTAGCAGCGCGGAAAGAATCTTCGAGTCCGAAGGGCTCGGGATAGAAGGCGACGCGCGGATCGGTGCGCCACGCGTCGTATGCATCCCAGGCGCGGCTTAACGTCATGGTGGCGGGCCCCATTACGGCCTCATTCGTGAGAAGTCGCAATAGACCGATCTGGGTGTAGCGTGAGAAGAGCAAGCCGATATCGTTTGGCAGAAGTTTGAGCCATCCCCAAGCCTCTTCATGGTGAACGTGAGCCGGATCGGACAACGCCAGCCAGACGTTGAGATCAAGAAAATACAACGTCATGCGGGTTCTCGTCGGTGGGGAAGAGCGGCCCGCGCTTGCCTTTGCCTTTGATCAACGGACCGGTTACGTAACGGCCTTTTTTTGGTTCGGCATAAGCCTGCTCCAAGGCACGGATGACCAGCGCACGCATAGACGTTCCGGAGCGCTCGGCTTGCTCCCGCAGGCGGTGGTGTAGGGGCTCGGGGATGTCCACGGTAGTGCGAATGGCCATGACATAATTATGTCATTCTTTTTTATGTCACTCTTTGCCCAATCCTGAGTCGTCCTTAGAGCGAGGTACTAAAGGACTCACCTTAAGCTGCCGATTTGAACTCGTGCAGAAGGCTCAGATTTCGCCGGAGCTCGCCGACGCGGCGGACGTACTTAGCGATCAGTTAAGGGTTCACTTATTACGACTTGCGGTCCTATTGGAACCGCACGCCGACCGGATTGAACGTAAGTTCATGAGCCGGTTGCGCCAGTTGGAATTCGATCCGGCGCAGAGAGCGGCGCTGGCGGCGATTACGCCGGGTGCGGCGGCGCGTATTCTGGCGGCGGGAAAAACGGCGCTCCAATTCATCGAAACGGTGGAATACAACGGGCGACGCCTAGCGAAGCTCAATTTGCCGCCCAGCGCGATTTTAGAAGCGTTGCAGGAGTACGACCGGATCCTTACCCCGGCGCTTGAGTCCCTGGCGCAGGACGATCAATCGAATTTCCAGTGGGTGCGCGAGCAACTGCATTTTTGCGTCACGCTGACGCTGAATAATGCGTACTATCAGGTGCGCGAAGCGGAGACGCAATCGTTTTACGAGCTGTTCCGGATCGAGCTGGAGTCGCGCAACTTGCAGGAACTGTTGCGGCGATTCCTGGACGCGCTGGTGCATTCGTGCAACGCCGATGCCGGGCGCTTGTACATGTTGAGCGAGGACGGCAACACCTGGATCCTGAAGGCCGGGTCGCCCAAAATGGCCGATCTTGCGGTGCCGAACCGGCCGGGATTGGCGAAACGGCTTGCCGAGCCGCACTACATGAACGGCGACGGTCGCAAGAACGCGGCCGTGTTGGATGCCAATTGGCACAAACGTTATACGTCGTGTTGGTCGATTCCGCTGGCGGCGGATGGACGTACCGCGGGCGTGATGCAGTTTGCGTTTTCGCGGCCCTATGAATGGCTGCCGCGCGAACAGGAACTGCTGGCGGCGGCGGCCGAGCGCTGTTTAATGGCCGCGGAAAAAGCGCGGCTGATGGAAGATCTGGCGCGTCGCGAGGAGCAAGTTCGGCGGCTGGCCGAGCACATGCTGCACGTGGAAGAAATGGAGCGCCGGCGCATTAGCCGCGAGCTGCATGATGAAGCGGGGCAGAGCCTGTTGTGCATCCGCCTGCAGTTGGAATTGATCGAGCAGGCGCTGCCCGAATCTGAGCGCGAGTGGCGCGGCAAGCTGGGCGAGGCACGCGACCTGACGGAGCGCACCATTCTGGAAATGCGGCGTCTGATCGCGGCGCTGAGTCCGGCGGTGTTAGAGCAATTGGGATTGGCCGCGGCGCTGCGGCAACTGATCAATCGTTTCCAGCGCCTGCAGACATGCCGCGTGCGATTGCAGCTTTCCAAGATGCGCGGACGGCTGCCGCAACAAACCGAGGTAATCACCTATCGCCTTGTGCAGGAATGCTTTAACAATATCGGTAAACATGCGCAAGCCTCTCAGGTAAACATTTCCCTTACTTCCACCGATGGAATCCTGAAGCTCACGGTGGAGGACAACGGCGTGGGTTTCAAAATCGAGGAAGCGCAGGAAAAGCGCGAGTCCTTTGGATTGTCGGGGATGCGGGAGCGCGTGGCGCTGCTCGGAGGCAACTTCCAGGTGGAAAGTCGGACAGAAGCTCCGAAAAGAGGTACAAAGATTTCCATCGATCTGCCGATAGCTAAGTAGTAGGGTGTTCCACGAGGAAGCGTGGACAGGCTAAATACTCAGACAGAAAGTCGGGCATAGACTTTATGGCCAAAATACGAATCATGTTGGCGGACGATCATACACTGTTCCGCCAAGGCATCCGCACTTTGATTTCCGCCGAGCAGGATATGGAAGTGGTCGGCGAAGCATCCAATGGCGGCGACGCCGTAGACAAAGCCAATGAAGTCCGGCCGGACGTGGTGCTGATGGACATCGGCATGCCTGGTCTGAGCAGCTTCGAGGCCACACGGCAGATCAAGAAGAATCGGCCGGAGACTAAGGTCCTCTTCCTCACCATGTACGACGACGAGGACTATCTCGTCGAAGGCATGGAGGTGGGCGCAAGCGGTTATGTTCTGAAAGACAGCCCGAGCCAGCAACTGGTGGCCGCGGTGCGCGACATTTGCCGCGGCGGCAGTTATCTGAGCCCGCGGATGCTCTCGCAGCTGGTCGACGATTTCCGCAGCCGCATCAAGTCCGCGAACCGGCTGCCGCGTTTTGCGACCCTGACGACACGCGAGCGCGAAGTGCTGAAGATGCTGGCCGAAGGCAACTCGGTCAAAGAGATCGCCTGCGATTTGAACCTGAGCGTGAAGACCGTGGAAGCTCACAAGTTCAACCTGATGCGCAAGCTGGACATTCACAACAAGGCGCAGCTGGTGCAATACGCGATCCAGAAAAAGATTATCAAGATTCCGAATCTGGCATAAACGTCAGTCTGTTTCCTCTATTTTCGATTTGGTTGTAACCCACGCCTAAACGTTTTTCGGCCTCCTTCGGGAGGCCATTTTTTTGGACAATCCCATACTGAATGCCGGCGCACATACACTAGAACCATGAAGAAGTTTTTGGTCGGCTTCATCGTCGGGCTGGTGTTCGCAGGACTGGCTTGGTGGTTCTGGTATACGCCGCGGCGCGTTTGGGAGGAGGCGGCGCGCCCAAAGTGGCCGCCAATTCTACGCTGGTCCTGCATCTGGAGGGCGATTTGCCCGAGCAGGCGCCGGTGGACTATGGGCTGCCATTCCTGAGCGAGCAGCAATCGCTGAGCGTGGCGGAAAACTGGCAACTGTTGCGCAACGCCGCGGCCGACACGCGGATCAAGGCGATTGTGCTGGAGCCGCGGGGGCTGAGCGTCGGCTGGGCCAAGCTTGAAGAACTCCGCATGGATATTTTGAATTTCAAGAAATCGGGCAAGCCGGTGTACGCCTACCTGCGCGGCGCGGGCATGCGCGAATATTACGTGGCGACGGCGGCCGATCGCATCTACACGTCGCCCGAAGATGAACTGGATGTGAAGGGGATGCGTGCCGAGCTGACCTACGTGAAGGGAACGCTGGACAAGCTGGGCGTGGAAATGGAATTCGAGCACGTGGGCAAGTACAAGGACGCACCCGACATGTTCACGAAAACGGGGCCCAGTCCTGAGACCAAGGAAGTGATCAACGAATTGCTGGATCAGTTCTACGGAGATTTCGTATCCACGGTCGCGACGGCGCGCAAAAAATCCGAGCAGGACGTACGCGCTCTGATCGACACCGGCCCGTTCGCGGGTCCGGAGGCGTTGAAAGGCGGCCTGGTGGACGAGCTGGCGTATGAAGATCAGGTATTCGCCAAGATAAAAGCGGCGGCGAAAACAAGCGACTCGAAAATCGGGGAGCATGATTACGCCAGAGCTCCCGCGCCCGCCGGGCGTGGATGGATCGACGAAGATCGCGCTGCTGGTGGGTGAAGGAGACATTGTGCGCGGAGCGACGAATGACGGCGCCACCGCGGACATGATCACCTCGGCAGGCATGATTAAATCGATTCGCCAGGTGCGCGACGACGATTCGATCAAAGGCGTAATTCTACGCATCGATTCGCCGGGCGGCGATGGAATCGCCTCCGACGACATTCTGCATGAAGCGAAGCTCTTGAGCGAAAAGAAGCCGACGGTGATATCGATGTCAGACCTGGCGGCATCGGGCGGCTATTTTATCGCGATGACCTCCGATCCGATTGTGGCTTATCGGGCGACGGAGACGGGATCGATCGGCGTATTTTTTGGAAAGCCGAACCTGCGCGGATTGTACGACAAGATTGGCGTGAACAAGGTGCTGATGACGCGCGGGCATTTCGCGGATATCGACACGGAATCGGCTCCTTTGAATGACGAGCAGCGGGCGAAGCTCCGGTCCGAAATTGAACTGTTCTATAAATCGTTTGTAGAACGCGTGGCGACGGCGCGGCATCGCAAGTACGAGGATGTGGACGCACTGGCGCAGGGCCGCGTGTGGACAGGCGCGCAGGCCAAACAAAACGGTTTGGTGGATGAACTGGGCGGCATCGATCGCGCGATTGAACTGGTGAAGCAGCGGGCGAAGATCGCCGCGTCCGACAAGATCAAGCTGGTCGCTTATCCGCCGCGGCGGACGTTGCTGCAGGTTTTGATGGATCGGGAACAGCTGACGGAACTGGAATCGCGCATGATGGAATCGCGGATCGATAAGAAGCTGGACGCACTTACCGGGGATCGGACAATGCGTTCGCTGCTGCGTGCGCTGGTATACGGGGTGCCGCAGGGAGGCATGATGAGCCGCATGCCGTACAGCGTCTCCGTTCGTTAGACGAAGCTCGTTAGCCGAGGCTCGTTAGACGGAGCCGGACCACGCGGGGCACTATGCCGCGGAATTACGCGGCGCGGCGGGGGCGCGCAAACCGCTCCACGCCTCGCATAACAGGATAGAGTTGCCAGGGTTGTTGGTGGCGTACTTCATGTTGGATGGGCCGATGAGACGGCTTAAATCCTCGGGCAGTTGCTGGCGCAACGTACTTACGTCCTGCGAGGCGGTGTATTGTACGCCGCGAATCAAGTAGGAATAATACAGCAGGTTCTCTCCCACTTCGTCGACGAGGGCTTCTCCCAGACGGCCGGTTTCATGGAGATGAAGGCGGCGGCGCTTCTCGCGCTTTTCGGGAGTGGTGTGGCGCTTGATGGCGATCAACGCGCCCGCTGCAATTAGCGCAAGGGCGATCAGCGATAAAGTCGTAATGTCAACTTGGGTCTGCGACACGGGTCAACAAAACAGTGGCCAGAGATGCGCCGGTACAGTTTGGATCGATTATAGCTGAAGCGATATAATGGAATGAGCATGATCGCCTGGACAGCTCTTCCTGCTCCTATCCTGGCCGCCAGCCTGATACCTGCTTCCGCCAGCAAATTTGTGGATGCGCTGCTCGACGATACTTTCACGGACATTTACCGGCTGCAGCCATTCGACTACGCGATTCTGGTGCCGTATTTCGCGGTTCTGATCGTGCTTTCGTTTTACGGCCTGCATCGCTACCACATGATTCGCGGGTATTGGAAGTATCGCAAGCAGATGCCGACCGAGGCTCCGCAACGCTACGAACAATTGCCGCGCGTGACCATTCAGCTGCCGATTTATAACGAGCAATACGTGGTGGAGCGGCTGCTCGAAGAGACCAGCAAGATCGATTATCCGCATGAGCTGCTGGAGATTCAGGTGCTGGACGACTCTACCGACGAGACGCATCCGTTCACGCGAGCGCCTGGTGGCCGAATATCAGGCGCGCAGGGCTGCCGATCGAATACATTCATCGGACGAATCGCCACGGCTACAAAGCGGGCGCGCTGCAGAATGGCTTGAAGACGGCCACCGGCGAGATCGTGGCTATTTTCGACGCCGATTTCATTCCGCCGGTGGATTTCCTGCGGCGCACGGTGGATTTTTTCGCCGATCCCGAAGGTCGGCATGGTGCAGACGCGGTGGGGTTATCTGAACCGCCATTACAACCTGCTGACGGAAGTGCAGGCGATGCTGCTGGACGGGCATTTCGTGCTGGAGCATGTGGCGCGGTCGGGCGGCGGACGCTTCTTCAACTTCAACGGCACGGCGGGGATTCTGCGGCGCTCGATGATCGACGATGCGGGCGGCTGGCAGCACGACACGCTAACCGAGGATTCCGATCTGAGCTATCGGGCGCAGTTGAAGGGCTGGAAGTTCGTGTACGTGCCGTCGATCGAGTGCCTGTCGGAACTGCCGGTCGAAACCTACGGCTTCCAGGTGCAGCAATCGCGCTGGGCCAAGGGTCTGACGCAGGTGGCGATGAAGCTGCTGCCGACGATTCTGAAATCGGACGCTGCCGCTGCAAGGTGAAGGCCGAGGCGTTCTTCCATCTGACGCCGAATATTTCGTATCCGCTGATGATCGTGGTGAGCGCGCTGATGCTGCCGGTGATGATCGTGCGGTTTTACATGGGCTGGTTCCAGATGGTGACTGATCGATCTGCCGCTGATCGTCGCGTCGTTCTGGTCGATTTCGGCGTTCTACGTGGTGGCGCATCGCGAGTTGTTCCCCGAAAACATGGAAGCGGGCGTTCCTGTTTCTGCCGGCGCTGATGGCGGCGGGTGTGGCGCTGACGATCATCAATTCGACGGCCGTGCTGGAAGCGCTGTTCGGCTATCAGACCAGTTTTGCGCGCACGCCGAAGTATGCGATCGGCGGCACGCAGAAAGTGAAGCTGGAGAATATGCAGTACCGCCGCCGCAGCGGCTGGCTGCCTTACGCGGAGCTCGCGCGTGGGCACCGTACTTCCTGGGGATGACGGCGTTCGCGATTGAATCCTTCAACTATCTGGCGGTGCCGTTCCTGTTGCTGTTCGTGGGCGGCTATTACTGGGCGGGCTTCACCACGCTGTGGGAAGAATACCAGGGCAAGCTGGCGTGCGAACGGCAGCGCGCGCTGGCGGAAGCCGCTCAGCAAGTCAAAGCGTAAGATCGTTACTCTTTAAATTCGACAATCGTCGCCCCGGAGCCGCCTTCCTCGGGCGGCGCGATGTAAAACTTCTCCACGTGCGGATGCCGCGCGAGCAGCTCCGCGATCGCTCGCTTCAAAATGCCCATGCCGTGGCCGTGAATGATGCGAATGCGGTCTACTTCGGCGAGCGCGGCGCTATCCAGCAGCTTGTCCACCTGCTGGCACGCTTCTTCGGCGCGCTGGCCGATGATGTTGATCTCGCGATAAGGCGCCGTCGAAGCTGGGTCCCTGGCGAAACGACACGTCGGGCGCGCGTCGATGTGCGCGGCGGCGGCCGGCAGCACTTCTTCGACGTCGGCGGCGGCAACCTGCATTTCGAGAAACCCGGCGTCCACTTCGAGCAAGCCGTTCGTAAGCAGGCGGCGAACGGTGGCGGGCTGGCGGATGCCTTTCAGGCGCACGCGCACGCCTTCCGCGAGCTTCAATGCGGACGGTGGCGCGGCGGTGCTGCACGCGGTCTCGCCGCAGTGGCTGATCGTCTGACGGCCTCCTGAAATTCGCGGCGGGTTTTGGCGATTTTCGCGCGAGCTTTCTGGCTCAGATCGCCGATGGTCTCGCTGGGCGCGCTTGTTCGAACTGCGCGGAGAGCTCGGAGGCGCGCTGTTCGAGCTCGCGAATCTTCGCGGCGTATTTCTTTTCCCAATTCTGTTCGAGCGATTGCTCGCGGGCGGCGAGCGCCGTTCGCGCGTCGGCCAATTGGCGGCGCTCTTCGTCGAGCGCATCCAGACGGCTGGTGCATCTCGCTCAAGAAATGCGCGATGTCGCGCTCGGTAGTGGTCATGCGCGCGCGGGCATCTTGGATCAGCGCAGGGTCGAGGCCGAGGCGGCTGGCGATGTCGAGGCCGGCGGATTTTCCGGGCGCGCCGAGGCGCAAAACATAAGTCGGCTCGAGCGTGGCTTCGTTGAAGCCCGTCGAATCCTTCAATGGAGCCGTTGCGGACGTCCTGCGGTCGACGCGCCGTAGAGTTTGAGCGCCATCAGATGCGTGGAGGCCACGGTGAACGCTCCGCGCTCGCGGAATCGCATCGAGCACGGCGACGCCCAGCGCGCCGCCTTCTTCCGGATCGGTGGCGCGGCCCAGTTCGTCGATCAGCACCAGCGAATCCGGCGTGGCGTCGTTCCAGCATCGAGCGGATCGCCACGATGTGCGCGGAAAAAGTGCTGAGGCTTTCCTGAATCGATTGGTGATCGCCGATATCGGCCAGCACTTCGTCGAACAAAGGGAACTCGGCTTCGGCGGCAGGAACCGGCAAGCCGGCGTGCGCCATCAGCGCGAGCAGCCCGGCGGTTTTGAGCGCGACGGTCTTGCCGCCGGTGTTGGGGCCGCTGATCAGCAGCGTGCGCTGTCTCCTGATCGAGATCGAAAGTGATGTGGGCACGACCGGCTTGTTGCTGCTTGCGCAAAATGTCTTCGAGCAACGGATGGCGGGCTTCGCGCAGGAGGAGGCGGCGTTGATTTTCGGGACTGATGCGCGGGACGACGCAATTGAAGTCCACGGCGAATTCCGCTTTGGCGAAGATCAGTTCCAGCCGCGCCAGCGCTTCGACGGTACGCTGCGATTTCGGTGGCGCGCTGCCGCAGGCGCGCCGTGAACTCGCGCAGGATGCGGTGGACTTCGCGCGCTTCTTCTTCGGTCAGGCGCACCAGTTCGTTGTTGAGGTCGATGGTTTCGAGCGGCTCGACGAAAAGGGTGTGCCCGCTGCCGCTGGCGCCGTGAATCACGCCATCGACGCGGCGCTCGCGGCCGGTGACTACGGGCACCACGAAGCGGTCGTTGCGGATAGTGACGAAATCCTCCTGCAGCGTGCCGTCCGCATGATGCGCGCGCAGAAATCGTTCGAGCGACTGCTGGATCGCTCCGCCGCTGCTTTCCGATCTCGCGGCGCAGGCGCCCGAGAGCGACGCTGGCGTGGTCGGCCAGCGTGCCGTCGGGAAGAATCTTGCCGCTGAGCTCGTGCGCCAACTCGCGCAGATCGGCGATTGCCGCGCCGTGCGCGCTCAGTCGAGGAAATCGTTGTGCCGGCGGCGACCAAGATGCGCACGCGCCTCGGCGGCCAGATCCAGCAGTCGCGTCAGTCCGCAGATTTCCCGCGCCTCGAGCAGTCGCCCCTTCGATGCGCAGGCGGGCCACGGCGGGCGCGGGATCGGCAATGTCGCCGAAGTTGATGCGAATGGCCGCGCCGCGCGATGCCGCCTGCGGCTGCGATGCCGCGCGCAAGTATTCGATGCCTTCGGCGGCTTCGGCCAGCGCGGTTTCGATGGAGGCGCGATCGGTCGGACGGAGCGACTTGCTCTAGCTCGCCGCGTCCCAGCGCGCTGCGCACGTAGCGGCCGAGCAAGCTCGCGCAGTGCTTCGAATTCAAGAACGTCGGGCGGCGTGAGGTTCAGCGTTCATGGCGGGAACATCGTCATACGCTCTCTCGACTGCTTCTATCGTTCCGGCCGTCACTTTGTAATCTGCGAAGCTTTTCGCAGCGCACCCATTCGACGCGGCTCACGTCATCGCCGGGACGAGACTCGCCGCCCGCCACCTTGCAAACGTAATCCACCAGCACGTAGTGATATTCGGCGCGGCCCTCGGCGTCGCGCATGATGCGCTCGAAGATGTCGAAGCGATAGACGATCTCGACCTCCAGGCCGGTCTCTTCGAGACTTCGCGGCGCACGGCGTCTTCGAGTCAACTCGCCGGTTTCGAGCAGGCCGCCGGGGATGGACCACCAGCCTTTCAGCGGCTCGCCCGCGCGCTCCACCAACAGCACGTCGAATCGCCGTCGAAAATAGATGCGCCCACGCCGAGCAGCGGGTATTGCGGATATCGGCGGCTAATAAGGCAGCGCTCCTTTCACGCCCAGGCGCACGCGATACACGGACGTGCGCGCGGTGATGTAGAGGGTTTCCATGTCCGGATCGCCGAAGGCGAGATTCGACGGCGTCTCCGCAAGAGGCACTTCGCCGAGCAATTTCGCGGGGCCGTTGCGAGAGCGTGCGTAAACGTAGAATTGCGTTCGCGGCCACGTATAGATTCCCTTTTTCGTCGGTGCGCAGGCCGTCGGGCACGCCGGCGATCTTGTCCACCACGATGCGTTCCTTTGACGCGGCGCCTTTGCCGTCGAGGTCGTAAGCGCGCACGCTGCGGTCGTCCGAATCCGAAACGTACAGCGTGCGGCCGTTGGGCGAAAGCGCGATCCCGTTGGGGCGCGTCTTCCATTTCGGCCGATCGCTTCCAGTTCGCCTTTGGGCGTGATGTGAAAGACGCCGTAGAAATCCAGCTCCCGCGAATCCTGCTGCGCGCCGAACGCGGGGTCTGTGAAATAGACATGACCGTCGCGGCGCACCACGATGTCGTTGGGCGCGTTGAAGCGCTTGCCCTCGAAGCGCGCGGCCAGCACTTCGACCTTGCCGTTTTTCATGGTGCGGGTGACGCGGCGCTCACGGAATTCGCAGGTGTACAGGCGTCCTTCCGTATCGATAGGCGTTGCCGATGGCCCCGCCGGCGCGTTCGGCCGAACTTCGGTATCGCCAACGCCGGGGTTTCCACTTGTGCATGCGTGTCGACGACGGTGTCGCTGAACAGTGAGAAAACCGTCGTACGACCATACGGGGCCTTCGGCGAAATGCAGGCCTTTGGCGATGCGCTGGACTTCGACGTGGTTCGAAATCCTGGGCAGGCGCGTGGGGCGGGCCGCGAACAAAGCGACGAATAGAAATACGAAAGCCCTCACGCTAAAAACTATAGCGGACGGCCAGCGATGCATAGGAATTGCGGCGATATTGGCCGAGGAAATCCGTCATGTCGCCGCGAATCCAGGCGATTCCGGGCGTCACGCGCCAGTGCTGGCCGAACGCCTGCGAGTATTCGGCACGCAGGAACGATCCCGCGGCGCGGACGGCCGTTTCGAAAGTCAGGCTGCGGTTGACGTCGATGGTGAGCGTGGCGTGGCCGACGAAAGATTTCGCGAAACCGCGGTCCGGCGCGAACTGTGACAGCCTCGGGCGCCATGCGGTGATGGATTCGCCCGCGTAGCCGCCGACCAGCGACCATTCTTTCATCTGGCGCTCCACTTGAATCACGTACAGGACGTAATCCTGCGCGCCGGGTGTGGACGAGGTGAAGTAGCCGGCTTCGCCCTTCACCGTCAGCCACGGAAGCTGAATCGCCGCGTCGGCGCCGATACATGCGCATGCTGGGATAATAGCGCTGCGCTTGATGGCAGGCGCGGGTACATAAGGTAAGGTAAGCGTTGCGGCTGAATCAACGGCAAATTATTGAAGCCGTCGAAATAGGAAAGCGAATATTCGTAGCGCGACGCCACGTGATTCCAGCGCGCGCCCAACTGGCCGCCTCCGGGATAGCGCGCGCCCGCGTCGAGTGATGGTGACGCCGTAGCCTCCGGAGGCAGCGCCGTCCAGCGCTGATCGAGCAGCGGCGTGCGGCTGGGAGTGAACCACGGCTGCCAGACCGCGTCGAGCGAATCGCTGCGCTCCGGCGATGCGTGAGGCGCGCCGCGGGCACGCCCAGAAAATCGCTGTCGACAACGCTGCTCAGATAGTCCTTGGGCGCGAAGCGGTCGGTGGGAGTGAGAATGTCGGTCTTGCCCCAGCGAATGATCTGGCGTCCAATTTCGGCCGTGACTTTACCCTTGTGAAGCGTGGCACTGAATTCGCGCAGAGAGAGCGCGGGGCGCTGAATGGTGCGGTCGTCCAGGTCGAGACGAGCATTCGCGATCCACTTGCCGGTGCGTATCGGCGCGGGCGTCGAAGGAGCCGCTCAGCTTCAACCAGGGCGCGAGCTTTGTAGGACGCCTCCCAGCGGATCGCCGCCTGATCGACGACCTGGCCGCTGTCGTTCGGGGCGGTTTGCGGATAGAACAGCGCCTGGTTTTCGATGAAGCCGCGCTGGTCTCGAAATTTCTGCGCCAGCAACGTCAGAAGAAGGAGGCTCGCGCCGGTCATGGTCTTCGCACTATGTCCCGCGCCGCAGCGCGTCAAGCGTGAAGTCGCCGTCCTTCATCGGCACATTGTATTCGAGTTTGTCGTATTTGAGGGTGGTCCGGCTGTTGCGGGTCATGTCGTCGACCTCGATGGTGCGCGCTGTCCAGATGCCTTTGGCTAGCTCGAAATCGCGGTAGTCGATGACGCGCACCAGGCCCTTCTTGTTGTAGATCTCCACGCTCGCGACGGTGTAGTTGTTTTTCCTCACCCACAGATAGCGAGTACGTATACTGCGAAGTCTTGCGGGGCGTGGATTCGATCTTCCACGCTGCCTTTTCGTCGGAGTCGAGCTTGTAGTCGTACTGCGCCGACGTCGCGCTCTTCCAGATCTTCGAAGCTGAAATCCGTGCCGAAAAAGCGCGTGGAGCGGTCCTGGAACGCGATGCGCTGCTCGCGGCCGATGTTCGGCCGCCACAGCCATTGGTCGCTGGCGCGATCGGTGTGATTCACGATCAGCAGGCCCACACCTTTCACTTCGGCCGGCACGGTGAAACGCAGCATGCCCTTGCTGCGCCGAAGGACGCCGAGACGATCGATACACCCAGCGCTTGGTCGCGATGCGGCTGCCGCTGCCGATCACTTCGAGCGTTCCTTCGTAGTGCTGCGACTCGGCGCGCTGGCGGCGCTGGACCTCTTCCATGATCTGCCGCGGGTCCTGCGCGAGCACGGGTCGTGAACGGCGCGGCGGCTACGCAGGCGGCGACAAAGACGACGATTCTCCTACTCATATTCCAGAGCCTCGACCAACGACCCGTCGACCGCGCTTCTCGCCGGGCCAAGTGCGGCCAAAAATGCGGCGCCTAGGATCACGGGGGCCAAGGTCAACGCGGTCGCGAAGGGGTAGGAATAGCCGATCTCGATGCCGACCAGGTCGCGCCGCGAGATGCCCATGGCGTAGAACAGAGTGACGGCCCCTAACAGCCAACCGAGCGCGAGACCGATCAATCCGATGGCGGCGCCTCCATCCAGACGGTGTGACGGATCTGTTGGCGCAGCGCGCCCACGGCCTGCAGCACGCCGAGCTCGCGACGGCGATCTGTAATAGAAACCGTCAGCGCGTTGACGATGCCGAGCACCGCCACCAGCACGGCGACCGCGATCTGCACGTACGTGAGTCCGAACCACTGATCGGTCAGGCGCGTGACATAATTGCCGCACGTCGTTGTTGGTGAGCACGAACAGGCGCTGCTGTTTTTCCGAACCCGTCGATGATACGCTGGCGGACTTCCGCTGCTTTCGCGCCGGGCGCCAGATACAGCCGGAACACATTGACGGAATCGTCATGCCAGGCGTGGATGTAGGCGTCGCGCGAGATCAGGAGGCTGCCTTGTTGATCGGAAAAATCGCGCACGATTCCGGCGATGGGCAGATGCAGCGTTCCGGATGGAGCGGGAATATCGAGTACCTCGCCGAGTTTGGCGCCGTGCAGCCGAACATAGTTCTCGGAGGCGATCACGGCTTCTCCCGTTCGGTGCGGCGATACATATCCGCGGAGTCGCCCTCGACGGGCGGAAGTTTCGCGCGGTGTTCCATGGAATGCACGTCCAGCGCGACCAGCATGACGGGCGCGCCTTTTATGTTGACGCGAACGCTGCGCACCAGTTGCACTTCGGCCACTCCCGGCATTTTGCGCAATCCGTCGCCCAGCGACGCGGGAAAGACGAAATTTGCGCGCCGTGACGTTTTGCGCGGTGGTGACGAATAAGTCGGGATTGAGCGCGATGCGCATCCAGTCGGAGATCGAATCGTAACTGGAACGCGCGAGACCGCCGAGCGCAATCACGAGCGCGAGCGAGAGCATCAGCGCGGCGACCGTGCCCGATGTGCGCCGCGGTCCCTGAATCAGGCTATCGGCCGCCAGCGTCCCTTCGACGGGCCGCACCCATTGCAGCACTGGACGCAGCAGGCGCGAGAGCCACAGGGTCAGGCTGGGCGCAAGCAGCACAGCCGTCACCGCTGTTAGAACGAATCCGGCATAGAAGATGATTGTGTTGCGGCTGAGCAGAAGCGCGACCACCGACGCAACCGCGCAGGCGGTGGCTGCCCATTGGCGCAGGCGGTTCTCGCGCTTCGCCCACCGCTTCGTTGCGCCCTTTCTGCAGCGCCTTCACGGGATCTACCGACGCGGCGGCGCGCGACGGGAATGACGGCGGCGAACATGCTGGTAACGATGCCCATCGCCAGTGCCGCGCCTGATGAGCACGGGTCGATCGCGACGGCGCCCGCGCGCTGCGCTACGCCGTACACCTGCGTGAGGATGCCGCCGATGTAGCCCGCCATAGCGCGCGCCAGGCGCGATGCCGAACAACACGCCGAGGGTCGAGCCGCACAAATTCCGGCGATCGCGCTTTCGCCCAGAAAAAGCGCGCGGATTTGGTGGCGCGTGGCGCCCAGCGCGCGCAGAATGCCGATCTCCGTCCGGCGCTGTGTCACCGCGATGGCGAACGTGTTGTAGATGATGAACATTCCAATGAACAGCGCGAACATGCTGGTGATGTCCGAGGCAAGCGAATAAATGCGCGAAGTCTGCTCGAATTGTTCGCCGCGCGAGCTGGGCGGCTCGATCTTCGTAACCCGGGCCCAGCGCGGCGCGCAGTTTGGCGGTGCCTTGATCGAGCGACGTGCGTCGGCGAGCGCCAGGTCCACACGATCGAACTTGCGGCCGCGGCCGAAGAATTTTTGCGCGGCGTAGATGTCCATGATCGCGAGATCGCCGCCGAAAGCGCTCGCCAGGCCGCCGGGCTTCATGATGCCGCGCACCGTAAACGCGAGATCGCCTTGCATGGTGCGCATGGGCATACGGCTATTTACATGCAGGCCGTTTTTTTCAGCGAAGGTCTTGGTGACGATCAGAGAATCCGCCTGCGCCAGAAACACCAGCGGATCGTCGATCGACGTCGTCGCTGCCTTCCAGATCGTACGTGCGCAGGCTGCGGTCGCCCAACATATCGACGCCCAGAATCAAAAGATTGCCTTAGCCGGTGGAGACCGTGGCCTCGATCACAGGCGCGGCGGCGCGCACCTCCGGAATGCTCTGTACTTTCTCAAGGACGTCTTCGTCGAAGCCCGGCTCGCCGGCGGTGACTTGCAGTTGTGTGGTTCCGGCGATGCGGTCGATGGTCTCGCGGAATGCTGCGGACACGCTTTGGTTCGCCGTGTGCATGCCGACGAAAACGCCGACGCCCAGGACGATCCCCGCCGTGGTCAGCAGCCAGCGCAGCAGATGTTTGCGCGCGTACGGCCAGCTGACGAGGCGCAATAGCCTCATGCGCGCGTGGTCTCCTGGGGTGCAGGGTCCTGGGTGCCGGGCCGCACTGTCACCTCGCCGAATGGCTTCTCTGCGAATGTCTTCCACGATGCGGCCGTCGCGGAGGCTGATGCGTGCGCGCGCAGCTTTCGGCCACGGTCGCGATCGTGCGTGACGATCAGCACCGTGGCGCCAAGCCGATCGTGCAGATCGTGCATCAGCTTCAGGATCTCCGCGCCGGTGTGCGTGTCGAGATTGCCGGTGGGTTCATCAGCCAGCAGAATCGGCGGATAAATGCTGAGCGCGCGGGCGATGGCCACGCGCTGGCGCTCGCCGCCGGAAAGTTCGTCGGGAAGATGATCCAGCCGGTGGCCCAGTTGAACCAGGTGGAGAAGCTCCCGCACACGCGCGTCGATTTTTGTGCGCGGCCAGCCGCGCAGGTGCAGCGGCAGCGAGACATTTTCGAGCGACGTCAGTGTGGGCAGCAGATTGAAGAACTGGAATATGAAATCCGATTTTGTCGCGGCGGACGCGCGTCAGCCCGTCGTCGGACAGCGTCGACATGTTTCGCTCCGTCAATTTCGATCTCGCCTTCGGTGGGGCGATCCAGCCCGCCGATCAAATTCAGGAGCGTCGATTTACCGGAACCTGACGGGCCGACGATGGACACCATTTCGCCGCGGGCGATGTCCAGGTCCAGGCGCTCGAGCGCCGTGACTTTGCGTTTGCCGTCAAATTGTTTGGAGACGCCCCGGAGGTGGATCACTACTTCTATGATGTCGCACGCGCACCGACTGGTGCTGGAATACCGTGTTGCAATCTGTGGATCTTCCGCAGGCGTGGCCCTTGTACAATCGGGAATACGCATGCGCATCGGAGTGGACGCGGGAGGCACTTTCACCGATTTCGTGGTCTTCCACGACGACGGCCGTATGGAGAGTTTCAAGCTTCGATCGAACCCCGAGTCGCCCGCGCGCGTGATTCTGGAAGGGCTTGCGCGGATGAGGCGCAAGGGCCGCGGCGCGTGTGAGGTAATCCACGGCTCGACCGTCGCCACCAATGCTCTGCTGGAGCGAAAAGGCGCGCGAACGGCGTTCGTCACCACGGCAGGGTTCGAGGACCTGCTCGAAATCGGGCGCCAGAACCGGGCGGAGCTATACAACTTAACGCCGGCGCCGCGACGACTATTGGCGGAACGCGCATTGAGTTTCGGCGTTCGCGAACGCGCGCTTTTCGATGGCACCATCGAGCGTGCGCCATCGAAGGCGGATTTTGCAAAACTCGCGGCGCAGCTTCGTAAGGCTCGCGTGAAAGCGGTGGCCATCTGTTTTCTGCACTCGTATCGCAATGCTGCGAATGAGCGCGCCACGACGAGGGCGTTGCAGAATGCCTTTGCTGGCCAGATTCTATACGTCTGTGCGTCGCACGAAATCAGCCCGGAGTTCCGCGAGTACGAGCGCTCCGCCACGACGTTCGTCAACGCGTACGTGGGGCCTTTGATGGAGCAGTATCTCGCGGAATTGGGACGCGCGCGCGGCTACCGCATCGCTATTATGCAATCGAACGGCGGTTTTCTTTCGGCTACGGAAGCCGCTCGCCAGGCGGTTCGCACGGTGCTTTCGGGGCCGGCAGGTGGCGTGGTGGGCGCCATCGGCATGGCGCGGCGCAGTGGCTTCACGCACATCCTGGGGTTCGATATGGGCGGCACGTCCACCGACGTCAGCTTGTCCGACGGCGCTCCGCGCGAGACCACTGACACACGAATTGGCGGCGTTCCGATTCGAGTTCCTATGCTGGACATCCACACCGTGGGCGCGGGAGGCGGATCCATCGCGCGTGTGGACGCGGGCGGACTGTTGCGCGTGGGTCCGGAAAGCGCCGGCGCCGATCCCGGGCCCGCGTGCTACGGAAAAGGAACGGAGGCCACAGTGACGGACGCCCATGTGGTTCTCGGCCGCATCAGCGCCGAACAGCTTTTAGGCGGAGCGATGGCGATCGATCCCGCTCGCGCCCAGACGGCCGTAGATCGCATTGCAAAGCGCCTGCGCTTGGATCGCGAAGCCGCCGCGGCAGGAATCGTGCGCGTGGCCAACGCGGGTATGGAGCGAGCCATCCGCGCGGTGTCTATCGAAAGGGGTCGCGATCCGCGTGATTTCGCGCTGGTGGCTTTTGGCGGCTGCGGAGGATTGCACGCATGCGAGATCGCCCATGAGTTAGGTATCCGCACGGTAATCGTTCCCCAATACGCGGGCGCGTTGTCGGCCTTGGGCATGCTGATGGCGGACGAAGTGCGCGATTATGCCGCCGGTGTGCTGGGCGGCGCGAATCTTGAGGAAATGTACGCGACGCTCGAGCGTAAGGCGCGCGCCGAGAGTTCGGCCAGGAAGCCGTCCATGATTTTGGAGCGCAGCGCCGACGTTCGCTATCGCGGCCAGAGTTATGAGCTCAATATTGCGCTCCCGGTTCATTGGGCGCGCCGCGGTCTTAACCAGGCCTTTCATCGCGAGCACGAACGCTTGTATGGCTACTCAACGCCCGAGCGCGAGATCGAAATTGTGACCTTGCGGGTTCGCGCGCGGCGCAAGACGCTGCGACCGCGCACGCTTCGCGCCGAAGAGACGCCGATGAAAAACCGGCGCGCGGAAACACGAAATATCTGGATCGCTGGCCGGTGGCGCACGGCTCTCGTGCGCGAACGCGCGGAACTCACCACGCGCCGCAAAACGGGTCCGGCGCTGATTCTGGATTACGGCTCCACCACTTTAATTCCGCCAGGCTGGGCCTATCGTTGCGACGCCACCGGGAACCTGCTCATAACCTTGGTAACAGTTTTGGGCGTCGTAACTCACCGAGCGACAGCAGGATCCGTAGGCTAATGGTTCACCGCCGCCGTCCGATAGACAAGAGTGCCCGAGAACTCCTCTGTAAGTTCGGATGCCGGCCAGTCCGCTGCCGGAAGGCCCGCGCGCCCGTTTCCGCTGTATGAAAGAACACAGGAACTGGCGATTGCGCTCGGCCTCATTCTGATTTGCGGTTTGCTCAAAATCGGAGCGTCGGCGTATATCGCGTTTGCGTTCGGCGGGTCGTTCCTCATTTTTCTGGGAACTCGCCCCAGCCGCGCCTCCCTCATTAAGAGCTTGGTTCTGGCGGCCGTCTTTGCCACCGTTTATCATCTGCACCACGGCGTGCGGGCGGATTATTTCGGCTGCAATTTCGGTACGCTCATGGGGTTCCTGGGCATGGGCGCCGTGCAAACGCTGATGGGCGAATGGATTTTCTCGAAGTCCAGGAATCAACGGGACACTCGGTGGGCGGCGCGCGCCGTGCAGAACCTGCGCTACGCGTGCGTGATTCCGGCGCTGTGCGTAGGTTCCATGCTGGCCGTGGGAGTGGCCGCGCAGCTGACGCCGTTCACCTACGATCCGGTGATCTACGCCTTTGACGGAAAGTTCGGCTATCCCAGCTGGATCATCGCGCGGGCGTTTCACGCGCATATGTGGTTGTGGGCCACGTGCGGCGTGATTTACAACACGCTGCCGCTGGCGCTTTCTGCTTGCCTGGCGATGCAGTGGCAGCACCGCGTGAAGTTCCCGGTGGATATGGGTGCGGCCGTGCTTTCGATCGGCGTCGTGGGATTCCTGCTCTATCAGATCTGCCCCGCGGCCGGCCCCGTATATTTGTTCCCCGACGATTTCCCGGCGCGCATCCCGCACGTTCTCGACGTCGCGCGGATTCAACTGCCTCCGGCGCCGCGCAATGGCATGCCGTCGCTGCACGTCGCGTGGGCATTGTTGCTCGCGTGGAATTTACGCGTCCGGCGTATTCTACTTCCCGCAGGGTTATTCTTCCTGGGCTGCACGATTTTCGCCACTATGGGATCGGGTGAACATTATCTGGCTGATCTTATGGTTTCGCCGGCCTTGGTGCTGGCTGTTCAATCGGCGTTCAAGGGAGTCCCGGATTCGTTGCGGCCCATGGGCCTCGCCGTTGGATCGGTCATCACGCTAGGCTGGCTCGTCTCGTTCCGAACCGGCGCCGCTCTGGCGATTCCTCCCGGTCAGGCGGCGTGGTTCGCGCTTGCGGCATCGGCGGTGATTCCGGCAGCCATTCTCTGTTGGGGCGCCGCAGTGGAGAAGAAATCCCTACGATCCGATTCGGCGATTCAAGCGGCTGATAGCCTCGCAGAACGCGTGGGCGAAACCGTCTAGATCAAACTCCGCTCAAGCCAAGATCAGAGAGTCACTAAAGCGGGAGAAATCCGCCGTGGCGAACTTACATCGGACGGCCGGTCATCCTACGCTCGCGGTTTCGTGCCGACGCTTGGGTTTGTTTGGGGGAAGCGTATCACCACTTACCGGCAAGAGCTTCTTTCAACGGCGATACGGTGGACTTGTGGCGTCCCACCCCCGTGACAACCACCGCGACCTGGAAGCGAGCGTAAGCTAAATACTCAAACGCAAGACCAGCGCGCTCTTCCAGCTCCATGAACGCTTTGTGTTCGCCTTCCGTCCAGCCTGGATAATTGAAATACTCGTCGAAAACGATCACGGTGCCGGGCACGATGCGTGGCTCCAGAAGTTCGAGCACGCACTTTGCGGATTCGTAGAGATCCGAATCCACGTGGATAAACGCCGCGGGCCCCGGATTCTCCGCCAGCCATTTCGGCAGAGAGTCCGAAAACCATCCTGCGTGCAACTGTACGTTTTGACGGCCGATAGAGGGCGCGCCTTTGGCGTCGAAATTGAAAGCATCTCCCGTCCAGCGGGATGGCAGTCCTTGAAAACTGTCGAACCCGTGAATGGGGCGCTGCGGGAATTTGTCTGCGATGAAGCGGATCGTCCCGCCCTTGAAAACTCCGAACTCAAGGCAGTGGCCCTCCGGCATCACTTGGCTGAGCGCGATCGTGAGAACTTCGCGAGAGCTTTCGACGCCCTGTGCATGGGGCATGCGCTTCCGGATCAGCTCCACGCTTTCGATCAGTGCGAGGCGTTTCATTTCACGCGCAGGATGAAGTTCGGCGTAATCGGCGAAATCCCGCAGCGTGAAAATGAGCTTCTGAATAGCGGTCTTCAAGCCAAAATTGGCTATGAACATACTATTAAATGGATCGGCGCGCGAAAGCGCTTCCTTTAGCCCTGTTTCAGACCCAGCCCGTGTCAGACCTAATTTGTGGCGAGTTAGATCAATCCATTGGGCTTGCGAGGCCACACTTGCCTAAAATTCGCGGCCTAGATCTTCGACGCGGCCTGGGCCGAGGAACGCATCGACTTTGCTTGTTCCAGGCTCAATTGGGCGTTTTCCAGGCGCTTCGCTTCCTGGAAAGTGAAGATCATACGATGAATCACCGTCAGGTTGCCCAGCACGGCGATCACCCATAGCACCGGCGCCATGCGATCGAACAGCGCGCCGATAATCATGAGCACAACGCGCTCCGGACGCTCCAGGAATCCGACCTTGCACGTCGGGATGGCATTTTCGGCGCGTGCGCGCGCATAGCTGATCATCACGCGACGCCGTCATGGCAAGCGCCGTGAGAACCACATAGAAGGGACGGTTGATGGAGCCATACCAGACCAGCAAACCCATCAGCAGGCCAAGATCCGAATAGCGGTCCAGCACGGAATCGAAGAATCCGCCGAAGCGCGTCACCTGATTCGTTTCGCGCGCCACGCGGCCGTCCACCATGTCGAACAATCCCGCGCCGATGATCACGAATCCGGCGGCGCGAAACGCGCCCACGGCCAGCAGACAGGCTGCGTAGATGTTGATCAACAATCCAAGAAAGGTCAGAACGTTGGGGTGAATGCGCGACAAAGCCAGGCCCCGGACGATCAGGCGGATGACGTTATTGCAGCTGACGCCGATGGCTCGCGTTACGGTCATGGTTTTCCGTCGGTCTGATGAATGGTGATCAATTCCACAATTTCCATCTCGCGCGATGCCGCCAGGAACCTGAATCTTGACGGTGTCACCGACCTTCTTGCCGAGCAGGCCGCGCCCGATGGGAGATGTTGTCGAGATCATTCCCTTGGAGACGTCCACATCTTCGCTCGTCACGAAGGTGTAATGCAGCTTTTCGTCTTTATCGACATCCAGAACCTGGACCACCGACCCCAGGCCCACGCGGTCGTGAGGAATGGTCGACATATCGACCATGGAGAGTTCGCGGAGCCGTCCCTGCAATTGACCTAAACGCGCGTTCACCCAAGCTTGCCGCTCTTTGGCAGCATGATACTCCGCGTTTTCGCTGAGATCGCCGTGCTCCCGAGCTTTTAAAATTTCCCTTGGAAGTTCGATACGCAGCTCGATTTCAAGCGCGTTGATTTCTTCCTGGAGCTTCTTTTTAAGGGCTTCCATTGATTGATAGCCCGATTATATCGCTGTCCGCGCGTTATGGGGGAAGCGGAGGAGGTAATCTCCTGGAGGGAAAGGAGAAAGGCTTTCTTCCCTCATACCGCGCAAACCGACAAGCTGTGCGCTTTAGATCCTTCATACCGCGCACAACGACAGGCGACGGGCTATGGCGCACGACGCGCAAAACGCTGTGCGCTACGTCGCGAGCTCGCGGCGCATATTCTCGAGCGATGCCGCCATGTTTGCGCTGGCCACATCCGGCAGGTCACCATCGGATGCCTTTTTATCGGGTATCGTTTGGGCGAACGTCGTCTGGGTAAATAGGGACACCAGTTCGGGATCGCGCCACCCGCGGGCAGCCTCTTCCATCAGCACCCTCAGCGCTTCGTCGTGCGAATAGGCCGGCTTGTAAGGACGTGCGGTGGTCAACGCGTCGTAAATATCGGCCACCTGCAGGATGCGCGCCAGCAGCGGAATCCGCTCGCCGCGCAGGCCGTCGGGGTAACCCGTGCCGTCCCAACGCTCATGATGGCTGCGGATGATCGGCAGGACCGGCGCCAGCGATTTCATCGGGCGGCAAATCTCTTCGCCGCGAATCGTATGCTGGCGCATTATTTCCCACTCTTGCGGGTTCAGGGGACCGCGTTTGAACAGCACCGCATCAGGCAGGCCCATCTTCCCGATATCGTGCAGAAATCCTCCGCGATACAACGCCAATTGATCGGACTGCGGCAGCCCCAGCGCGCGCCCCAGAGCGAGCTGAGCGCGGCGAGGCGTTCGCAGTGCATGCCTGTGCAAGGGTCGCGATGCTCCACCGATTGCGCCAGGGCGAATAGAATCGTCTCGGCCTCCTCCAGCGAATCCATCAGCGCCTTATTGCGCAGCATCGCTTGCACACGCGCCCGAACCAGATCCGGCCGCAGCGGCTTCACCAGAAAATCGTCAGCGCCGGAATCTATACCGGCGATCTCATTTTCGGCATCCAGGATGGTGGTGGTCATCACAATCGGGATCAACTGCGTCGCGCGATTGTTCTTCAACAGGCGGCAGAAATCCGGGCCGCTCATTTCCGGCATCACCAGGTCCACCAGAACCAGGTCCACCCGCTCCTCGTCCAACAGCATTAGGGCGACCGAAGGCCGCGTGGCCTCCAGAATGCGGTAGCGGCCTGCTTTGAGGATCGCCCGCAACAGGCGCCGGTTCACTTCTGAGGCGTCCACCAAAAGAATGGTGTGCGTTTCGCCACCCTCTAACGCGCTTTCCCACACCGGCAGTTCCACGGACGGACGTTTGTCGATGACGCCCGGATCTGGGATGTGAATGACCGTTTGCTCGGTCGGGCGGATGTCCATGGGCGTTCCTCTGTCTCTATCGGCAAATCGCGACAGATGCCTTAGCGTCAATATTTGCAGTACTAAGGTGAATCCCCGAAACATGAGCGGCGGACTCCGTTTAAAGCATTGGCGCGTGAACCCGCTACACTAAAAGCTCATGGACATTACGGTTTCCCCTGCGCGCGCCATTGAGGGGATCGTCAGGCTTCCGGGCGATAAATCCATCTCCCATCGCTACGGAATTCTGGGAGCGATTGCGGAAGGCACGACGACGATTCACAACTACGCGACCGGCGGCGATTGCCAATCCACGCTGCGCTGCATGCAGAGCTTAGGTGCGCGCGTAGAGCGCGATGGCGCGAAGGTGACCATCCACGGCGGCAAACTGTCGGAGCCTCGGGCCATGCTCGATGCCGGCAATTCCGGCTCTACCATTCGCATGCTTTCGGGCATCCTCGCTGCTCAGCACTTCACCACCCGCATCGGGGGGGATGAATCGCTTTCGCGACGTCCCATGGCGCGCGTCATGCGGCCGCTGCGCGAAATGGGCGCGGAGATCGAAGGGTCGCAACTGGAAGGCAAAGGCGAGCCCCAGTATCCGCCGCTTACCATTCACGGCCGCACGCTCCAGGGCATCGACTACACGCTTCCCATGGCCAGCGCCCAAGTAAAAAGCTGCGTGCTGATGGCCGGCCTGTTCGCCGAGGGCGAAACCATCGTCCGCGAGCCGGTCCGCACGCGCGACCACACGGAGATCGCGCTGCGCGGCTTTGGCGCGGATCTCGAAGTACAAGGCAAGGTGATCCGCCTGGCGCCGGGCGCGAAGCTCACGGGCCAGGAGCTGATGGTCCCGGGCGATCTTTCCTCGGCCACGTTTTTTCTGGTGGCCGCGCTGCTCATGCAGGAATCCAATCTGCTGATCCACCAGGTGGGACTAAACCCGACGCGTTCCGCGCTGCTGGATTTCCTGGTCGGCGATCGGCGCGTCGATCAAAGTAATCGATGTGCAGCAAAGCGGCGGCGAGCTGATCGGCGATCTGCGCGTCCAGGCTTCGAAAATCAAAGGCGGCGTGATTGAAGGCGCTCTTACCGCGGCGCTGATCGACGAGATTCCGGCGCTGGCTGTGCTGGGCGCCGCGAGCGAGACGGGTCTCGCGGTGCGCGATGCGGGCGAGTTGCGGGTCAAGGAAACCGACCGCATCGCCACGCTCGAGGCGAATTTCAAACGCATGGGCGTCGAGATCGAGACCGCGCCCGATGGTTTCCAGATTCCCGGGCGGCCAGAAATTTCACGCCGCTAAGATCGATTCGGCCGGCGACCACCGCATCGCCATGGCCTTCGCCGTTGCGGCCCTGGCGGCCGATGGACCTTGCGCGATTAGCGATGCGGAATCGGCGGGGGTTTCTTTCCCCGAGTTTTTTAGTACACTGCAAGAAATTGCAAAATCATAGTCTCCCCCCAGGCGGGCGGCGCATGCTTGTGGGAAATGGCTGCTGCACAGGAGAGGGATACTGTACAGAGGGTGCGGGACAGGAGAAGTATGTCGACGAGCGGACATCATATCGGACGTAGCCCGGGCGTAAGTACCCCCAGCGCCGGGAGCGATCTATCCCATGATCCCGATCTGCAGCTTCGCTGTCTGATTCACGACCTGAACAACGTGTTTCAAACACTGGTCGAGGCGGCTGATCTGCTGTCCGAAGATCCGCAATGGGGCTCGGTTTCCGCCGCCATTCTCCGCAGCATTGAACGCGGTAAAGAAATTACGTCCAGCTTACAAACGGCCGGCCAGCCGCCTGCCACTCTGGAAGCAGTCGTGGGAAACGCCGTCGCCCTGATGCGCGATTCCATGATCGCCGGGCGCGGCCCGGCCGTGTATTTCGTTCAGAATATCGAGCCGGGTCTGGTGTTGCCGCGGGCCTGGGCCTGGGAGCGCGTGCTCATCAATCTGTTTTCGAACGCCCTTCGCGCCATGCCGCACGGCGGGACCGTGACCGTGCAGGCGCGCCGCGACGGAAATCGCATCCGTATCACGGTCGCCGATCAGGGTACCGGGATCCTGCCGGAGCTGATGCCGGTTATCTTCAACCCCGATTTTTCAAGCTGTGCGTCGAGCGGCCTGGGGCTGCACATCGTTCACACGATCGTCACCGAGCACCAGGGCGAAGTCCACGCAGCCAACCGGCCCGAAGGCGGCGCCGAGTTCACCATCACCATCCCCATCGAGATCCTGGCGGCGCGCTCCGCCCGAGCTTGAAGTCGCAGGTCAATTTGACAGCGCGCCCAAAACTATTTCGGACGCGCGAGCGTCCTCGAGCGCAGTAAAACGGCCGCGCCGGTGATGAAACGGAAATCTTCACTCACTTCCTCAGGTATATTTCGGCAAGATAATTCTTGCGCCTCCGCGACCGCATTTGTCATAGTTGGAATGGCGGTGCTCGATCGGCCTCGCAGCAGTCTGCGCAACCTTTCGGCGTAACGTCAAAATCTATGGGCTCAGGCGATCGATGGCGGATCAACTCCTGTTCTTCACCGAACTTGTCGGCCTCAAGGTCTACGACCTTAAGGGGCGCAAGCTGGGTGCGGTTCGCGATGCCGCGCTGGTGCCGCTGGTCGATCCCGTCCGCATCGACCGTTTCCTGATTGGCGGCGACGGCACGCTGCTCACCGTGCGTTACGATCAGGTCCGCTCCATCGGCCTCGACGGCATCCACCTGCGCGACGAAAACCTCACGCCCTACCATTCCGACGAGTACATGCTGCGTCTGAATCGCGACCTGCTCGATCAGCAGATCATCGACGCGCATGGCCGCAAGGTAGTGCGCGTCAACGACGTGACCTTCGAGCTGCGCGACGAAAACGGCGCCCAAATCCTGTGGATTCTGGAGGTCGACATCGGCATTCGCAGCATCGTCCGCCGCGTGCTGCAGGGAATTGTGCCCGCCAGCTGGGTGCGCAGCTTGCAGGGCCTCATCGCGCCGCACTCCATTCGCTGGGAATTTTGCAACATCCTGGAGCCTGATCCGCAGCGCCGCCTGCGCCTCAATATCTCGAACCGCCTGCTCGAGAATATGCACCCCGCCGACCTGGCCGACATCGTTGAGGAGCTGGGTCCCGACGATCGCGAGGCCATCTTCGAAAACATCGACAGCGAAGTGGCCGCCGACGCGCTCACCGAAATCGATCCCGATATTCAGGCCAGCATTCTGGAATCTCTCGAGACGGAAAAGGCCGCCGAGATTATCGAAGAGATGTCGCCCGACCACGCGGCCGACGCCCTGGCCGAGCTGGAAGAAGAGACCAGCGACGAAATCCTCGAAGAGATGGAAGGCGAGCCCAAACAGGATGTGGAAGATCTGCTGGAGTTCGACGAAGACACGGCCGGCGGCATGATGAACACCGAATATCTGGCGCTGGGAGAAACGGCCACGGTGGCCGATGCGTTGGCCGCGCTCAAAATCAGCGAGGCTCTGGTCGACGGCACCAGCGTGCTATTTCTGGTGGATTCCGAAGATCGCCTGAAAGGAGCCGTCCCGCTCGCGCGCCTGTTCCTGCACGAAGGATTGACGCGGCTCGATACGCTTGCCGTCGAAAGGCTCATCCAGGTGAACGTGGAAGAACAACAGGACCGCGTGACGGAACTGTTCGATAAATACAATTTGCTCGCCATGCCCGTGGTGGATGACACTGGAAAGCTGGCGGGCGTGGTCACGGCAGACGACATCATCTCGGTGCTGCGCCACAAGTAGTCGCCCATAAGTAAACATCGTCCATAAGTAAACATCAAGGAAGCATCTCCTGAACACGCCTGAAAATCCGCCGGACCCTCCCGCGTCCCATAGCTCGATCTGGCACCGGTCATTTCTTTTGCTGGTCGGCTCGCGCGCGTCCTCCACGCTCGCGTTTCAGGTGCAGGCCGTGGCCGTCGGCTGGCAAATCTATGCACTGACGCACAGTACGTTTCAGTTGGGCATGGTGGGCTTGGCCCAGTTCCTGCCGATGGTCCTGCTCAATCTGGTGGTAGGCCATGTAGCGGATCACTACAATCGCCGCAACATCGTGGCGATCTGCCAGTTCATCGAGGGCTCGGCCGCGGCATTTCTTGCCGTCGGCAGTTATGCGGGATGGCTCACCGCGCCCGCTATTTACGGGGCCATCGCGCTGATCGGTGCGGCTCGCGCTTTCGAAGGTCCCTCGACACAGGCGTTGACACCCGGGCTGGTGGGAAGGTCGCAATTGCCGAAAGCCATGGCCACCATGTCATCGTTTTTCCAAACGGCGGCGATTGTCGGTCCGGCGCTCGGCGGATTCCTTTACGTGCTGGGAGCGCATGCCGCCTATGGCTTGGCCGCTGTGATGTTTCTGACAGGAGGCCTCGCAACCTCATCGATTCGCATCGAATTTGTTGTGCCGCGCCGCGAGCCGCCCACGTTGAAATCAATATTTCTCGGGATCAATTTCATTCGCAGCCGGCCCACGGTGCTGGGTGCCATTTCTCTCGATCTCTTTGCAGTCCTGCTCGGCGGGGCCACGGCTCTGCTCCCGGTGTTCGCGCGCGAGATCCTGCACACCGGCCCCTGGGGGCTCGGACTCCTGCGCGCCTGCCCCGCCCTGGGAGCTCTTTCGATGTCGGTCACCTTGGCGCGCCGGCCCATTCCCAGCCACGCGGGCCGGGCCATGTTCAGTGCCGTAATGATGTTCGGCGCGGCGACCGTGGTCTTCGCGCTCTCGCACTGGATTCCTCTTTCCATGCTCGCGCTGTTCATACTGGGAGCCTCAGACGTGGTCAGCGTCGTGATCCGGCAATCGCTGGTGCAACTGGAAACTCCCGACGAGATGCGCGGCCGCGTCAGCGCCGTGAACTCGCTGTTCATCGGGACATCAAACCAGTTGGGCGAGTTCGAATCGGGAGTAACCGCCTCCTGGTGGGGCACCATACCCGCTGCGGTGGTCGGCGGTGTAGGCAGCATCGTCATCGCGGCGCTGTGGATGTACCTGTTCCCGGATTTACGCAAACTTGATGCGCTCCGCGCGCGCGAAGAAGCGCCGGTTAAAGCTTAGGAGCGCCATGCAGGTGATCCGGATGGAACCGGGAATGTAAATGAGCGGGCGTTCGCGCCTATTCCTTGTCGGCCAGACTCCTCAGCCCTTCTTCACGAACTTCTCAAACCCGCGTTGTGCATCCTCCGTCATGCGAGCCACAGCGTTGGTCTGCACCGCCGCTTCAATTGCCTTCTCCAATGGCATGCCGTCGGTCTGGTTCATCAGGGTTTTCAGTAGCGCCAGCGCCGACGCGGATTTTCCAGCGAAGTCCGCGGCGAATGCATCCACTCCCATTGTGAATTCGCCGTCCGCGAAAACGCGGCTCACAAGTCCCAGTGCGTGGGCCTGTCCCGCCGAGATTGTCTCGCCGCCCGCCAACAATTCAAACGCGCGTTTTTCGCCCAGCGACCGTCGCAGCAGCACGGACACCACCGCGGGCACGAAACCAATTTTTATTTCCGGATAACCGAACGATGCGGATTCCGCCGCGAGAATCAAATCGCAGGCCGTCGCGATCCCCGCTCCTCCGGCAAACGCGCGCCCGTTAACCGCCGCGATCACCGGCCGCGGATGGCGCCGGATGTCCAGGATGAGATCGCCAAACAAGCGCGCCCCTTGCAACTGGTCCAGGATGCCCGTGCCCCCCGCCTCGTCCAGCGCTTTCAGATCGAGCCCGGAGCAGAAATCCTTGCCCGCGCCCGCCAGCAGAACCACGCGAGCGTCGGGTTCGCGAGCCGCACGCGCCAGGGCCTCGCGCAGCGCGGCGATCATTTCCGGATTCAGAGCGTTGCGTTTTTCCGGACGCTGCAGTGTGATCCGGGCGACGCCCGCGGCAACAGCATAGGCAATTAAATCCATGCTTTGATCTTAAAGGCAGATTTAAATTCTTGTGTCCTGCAGGTGTCATTAGCGGGAAGCCCCGCAAATCCCGCGTTGCTATGCTAGGAGCATGAAGCAATACATCACCGTCCCCGCCGCTGCGTTAATTTGGTTCGGCGCCCTCCCCGCCTGGAGCCAGCCTGCCCCCGCCGCATCCGGCGATCCTGTCGTCCTCACCGTCGGCAAAGAGAAGATCACGAAATCGCAGTTCGAAGTGCTCTACAACGACGTGCTGAAATCCATGCAGCCCGAGCAACGCGCCCGCCTGCAAGGCCCGGATGGCAAGCGCCAGTTGGCGGAGCAGCTCGCCGAGCTCAAGGCCATGGCCCAGGAAGCCCGCCTCCGTAAGATTGATCAGGAGCCCGGCGTCCAGGCGCAGATCGTCATGCGCGTCGATCAGCTTCTGGCCAGCGCTTTTTATCAGGAAATGGGCAACACCGTGAAGATCGACGACGCGGCGATCAAGACCTACTATGACGCTCACAAGGGCGACTACGAAAAGGTCAAGGCCCGCCACATTCTCATCCGCTTCAAGGATTCGCCCGCGCCCTTGCGCCAGGGGCAGACGGAACGCAGCGACGCCGAGGCGCTCGCCAAGGCCAAGGAAGTCCGCGCCGCGATCGCAAAGGGCGGCGATTTCGCTGAGATTGCCAAGAAGGATTCCGACGACACCGGCTCGGGCGTGAACGGCGGCGCGCTCGGCGAGTTCGGGCACGGCTCCATGGTGAAGCCGTTCGAGGATGCGGCGTTTTCGCTGAAAGTCAACGAAGTCAGCGAGCCTATCAAAACCCAGTTCGGCTATCACATCATCCAGGTGACGGAACACTCCAACAAGACGTTGGATGAGGCCCGCCCCGAAATCGAAGCCAAACTGCGGCCGGAGCTCGCGCAGAAGGCCGTCGACGAAATCCGTAGCAAGGCGGATATCAGCTATGACAAGGATTACTTCGGGCGGTAGCCCGCGTAGTAAACGCCGTTCGTCGGGTCAAATCTCGCGAACGTAGGTTGAGAATTTGCTGTGCTTGCCAACACCATCTTCGAGGGCGCTGTGGAACGAATCCTCGACGTGTCGAAACGCTTCGGCGAAGCGCTGGACTCTGCCGGTATTCCTTATCGCGTTGTTGGCGGCCTAGCCGTATTTTTGCACGTCGATAATATCGATCCGATGGCAGCACGACTCACGAAAGACGTGGACGTGGGGCTTTCCCGCCAGGATTTGGATCGAGTCGGTAAAGCCCTGGAACCCTACGGGTTTACATTTCGCCACGTTGCCGGCGTGGATATGTTTCTCGATCGCCAGCATCCTGGCGCGCGCGGCGCGGTTCACGTAGTGTTTCTCAACGAGAAAGTGCGGCCGGAGTACGTGGAAACCGTGCCGTCTTCGGAACCCGCTCGCACCAAAGAAGGCATCCTCATCGCCCCCGTCGTCGACCTAGTCCACATGAAGCTCACCAGCTTCCGTCTCAAGGACAAAGTGCATATTCAGGACATGGACGCCGTAGGACTCATCACGCCTGAGATCGAAGCGACATTATCGCCGGTCCTCGCCGAGCGCCTCGCCGAAGTCCGCGCGACGGAGTGACGCGTGAATGTGTGAGCGTAGCGTTCCGCTCGTTTAAAAAGAAGATCTTTAACGCGTCAGCATGGGCTGCCGGTTCACCCGCTCCACCAGCAGCTTTTTCGCCGACTCCCGCAGCGTAACGGCCTTCGGGAGCGCATCGGCGGCTTTGGCGATTTCAGCATCCTGCTCGATGCCCACGCGTACCGACCGTTCGTAGCTGAAGGCCGTGATGGTCAGCTCGCGCTTCAGTTGTTGTTTCAGCCACTGATGATTGGCGGTGAAATCAGCCTCGGTGAACGCGATCTTGTTCTGCAGCAGGTAGTCGTGCAGTTCATTGACAAGCGCCTCGTCCGGCTCCCAGCCCTGCGGCAGATGGGCGTCGGCCTTGGGCCCGAAGTGGTGTGCGGAGAAGCGGAAGAAGGCGGAGTTCCGCAGCAGCTGGATCTGGAACACGTTCAGCTTGGGCGATTCGTACTTCTCGTCCGGCGTGATGCCGCCGCCGCCGTAAACGGTGCGACCGCTATCGGTCATCTTCACGTCTGACATATTCTTCGAATCGCCGGTGTTGTGATAGTAGTAATCCAGGAATGAGATGTTGGAATAGTCGCGCTGGATCAGGCGTCCGCTGGGTGTGTAGTAATGCGCGGTGGTCAGCGCGAGGCCCGTGTCCTGGCTGAGCGGGAACACGGATTGGGCTAGCCCTTTTCCGAAGGTGGTTTCGCCCAAAACCCACGCGCGGTCATGATCCTGCAGCGCGCCCGTGACGATCTCCGAGGCCGACGCCGAAGAACGGTTGACCACGACGACAATCGGAAATTCGCGGCCGCCGTTGTCCGAACTGCCAAAGTAGTTCTTATTCGGCTGTGCCCGTCCGCGCAGACTCACCACCAGGGAATTTTTGGGCAGAAAATGCCCGGCCACATCTACGCCTTCGTTGACCAGCCCGCCGGGATTACCCCGCAGGTCTAGCACGAGCCCCTGGATATTGCCTTCGCCCAACTGCGCCAGTTTATCGATCAAGTCTCGGCTGGTGTTTTCGCACATGAATTCGGAAATACTGGCGTAGGCGACCCCGGGTCTGAGCCAAAACACGTTCGGGACGCACGAGCGAGGAATGGCATCGCGGACGATATCGAGATTGATGGGCGCGGCCACGCCTTCGCGGCTCACCGTGACCCGTACCTTCGTGTTGCGCGCTCCCCTCAAAAGATCGGCGATCTGCGTGGTGTTGAGTCCGTCGGTTCTGTGATTGTCGACGGCTGCAATCGCGTCGCCGGGCCGCAGACCTGCGCGATAGGCGGGCGAGCCTTCAAACGGGTACATGACCAACGTCTTGCCGTTGACTGGCCCCACGCTCATTCCGACGCCGTAATAGCGCCCGCGCTGGTCGTCGCGCGTGGCCGCGTAGGCCTTCGGGTCCATGAAATTGGAATGCGGGTCGAGCGTGCGCAGCATACCAGGAATGGCGCCATTGTAGACGGCCTTGTCAGGGTCCACTTTATCGGCGAAGTTTTGCTCCACCGCCGCAAAAACGTCGGTGAACGACTTCACACTTTGGCTGAGCGGATCGTCTGCCGCCGCCAGGTCGCGAGCGCCGAAAGTGCCCATCGCGATCCAACACAAGGCGACCCCGAATGGGATCAGATATTGACGAATATGAGAACGGAGTGCGGGCATCCGAGCCTCCGGCCTCAGTTTAACAGCTTGATCTGGCGCTGAAAATGGGGGTCTCCCACAAGGTAAACGAGACGGGCTGCTTGGGAACAGTACCCGCGCTACCGAGCGCGAACGTAAATGAGCGGGCATCGCCGCGTAAGTGTTCTCTGTTGTGCCGGTTGCCAGCGTCCTTACAACCGCGCGATCTTGTCAGACTTGATACCCTTCAACGCATTCCGCGTGTCGACAATCAGCTTGGCTTTGTCCACCAGCTGCGAATAGTCGAACTTCTTGTGATCGGTCACGATCACCACGCAATCGGCTTCGGCCGCGGCCTTTAGCGGATCGATCGCCGTCATTTCCGGCACCACGCCATCGGCGCGCAGGGCTGCCACGTACGGATCGCTATAGGTGACCTTCGCGTGCCGCTTGTCCAGCAAATGAATGATGTCGAGCGCCGGAGATTCGCGCACGTCGTCGATATCGCGCTTGTACGCCACGCCCATGATGTGAATGTGCGAGCCGCTTCAAGGGCTTCGCATGTTCGTTCAACGCGTTCTGAATCTTATCCACCACGAAGTGCGGCATGGTGCCGTTGATGTAGCCCGCCAGTTCGATGAAGCGCGCTTCAATGCCTGCCTGCTTCGTCTTCCACGAAAGATAAAACGGATCGATCGGAATGCAGTGGCCGCCCAGTCCAGGCCCCGGATAAAAGGGCATGAACCCGAACGGTTTCGTCGCCGCCGCATCGATCACTTCCCACACGTTGATGTCCATGCGATCGCACAGCATGGCAATTTCATTCACCAGGCCGATATTGATCATGCGGAAAGTATTTTCGAGCAGCTTCACCATTTCGGCGACGCGCGTCGAACTCACCGGCACAACTTTTTCCAGCGCCTGGCCGTAGAACAGCGCGCCCATCTTCGTGCACTCGTCCGTGATGCCGCCAACCACTTTAGGGATATTCTTCGTCTGAAAATGCGGGTTGCCCGGGTCGACGCGCTCCGGCGAGAAGCACAGGTAGAAGTCCTTGCCCACCTTGCACTGCGGCGTCTCGAACATCGGCAGCAGCAATTCATCGGTCGTGCCGGGATAGGTGGTGGATTCCAGAATCACCAGCATGCCCGGATGAAAATGCGGCGCCATGGATTGGCACGCATTCACGATGAAGCTCATGTCCGGGTCTTTGGTTTTGCGCAGCGGTGTGGGGACGCAGATGTCCACCGTGTCCATCCCCGCGATCGCAGCAAAGTCGGTCGTCGCCTTCACGCGCCCCGCCTTCACCAGCTGCCCGAGCACGCCGCTCGAGATGTCCTGAATATAGGACTCGCCGCGATTGATCGCATCGACTTTCTTTTCGTCGATATCGATGCCGGTGACTTCGAAGCCCGCGTTGGCGAACTCCACCACCAGAGGCAGCCCGACGTATCCCAGGCCGACGACGCCCACCTTGGCGGTCTTCGTTTGCAGCTTCTTTTCCAATTCTGCTTGCTGACTCATGAAGAGTTCCTATTTCGATCCTTCCCAGTAAAATTCGCCGCGCGCGACAATCTCCGCCGGACCCGCCAGCAGAATATCCGCGCCTTCCCATCGCAACTCCAGAGGACCCGCCGGCGTGTCGACACGCACCGGGCTCTCTACCCAGCCGCGCGCGTGTGCGGCCGCGGCCGCCCCCGTGGAGCCTGTGCCCGAGCTCATCGTCACGCCGGCGCCCCGTTCAAAAAATCGAGCCTCCACCGTGTGCGCGTCCGCCGTCCGCACAAAAGAAACATTCGTCCGATTCGGAAACCGCGGCATCCGTTCCACGCGCGCACCCAGAGCCGCCCAATCGAAATCGAAATCGTCCACCAGAAATGCACACTGTGGATTACCCACGTTCAAAACCACCGCGTCGCGGCCCTCGATTGTGGCATGCAGCTCTTCTACCCGTGGACGTCCCATGTTCATTTCGAATGAATACTGTCGACCCCGGCGCTCCAGCAACCGAAGCTTTTTCAATCCCGCCCCCGTGGCGATGCGGACTTCCTTCGCCGTATGTCCGGTCTCCACCATCAAAGCGGCGGCGCAGCGCGTCCCATTTCCCGAAATCTCGCTGCGACTACCGTCGGAGTTCCACAATTCAATGGAACAATCGGCCGATCGGTCGGTGGCGGCCTCCGAAGCCCCCCCTACTGAACTATCGGGCGCAACTGCTTGCGAGATTAGGAGCCACCCGTCGGCGCCGGCCCCCGTATTGCGGTCGCAAATGGCGCGGGCGGCTTCGGCAAAATCCTCAATCGCTTCAGGCAATTCCTCGCGCCAGGTGAGCAGGAAATCGTTGTGAGCGCCATGCGCCTTCGTGAACGGAATCTTCATCGCGTGTTATTGTTGTCCGCGCGGTGGTTCTCGTTGAAAAATGTCCACAACCGGCGCTCCTTCCACGATAACCCGCCTCTTCAGTTCATAGTGCGGACCACCCTTGCTACTTCTCAGTACGGCTCGTTCCACCGCGCCGCCGTCGTAGGCCAGCGCCCATTCTTCGTTCAGAAACAGCTCCGGGCGAGCCATCGCCGCGTCGAAAGCCGGATGATTGCCCTCATGCAATCCCTCCTTTAGGGGTATGCCCGCCGCTCGAAGCACGCCCGCCATATCGCCGAAGGGATAGAGGATTCCACCCCCCGTCCGGTAGTGGTCCGCCAGGTATTTTCCGGCTTCCGCCGTCCAGGCGCGCCGCGCGACAGAGTTGACCTCGGATTCTTTCCAGCAGGCGACCGTCCCGCTGCGGCCGTCATTAGATCCGGGCGCCGCAGAACCGAACGCCGCAAGAGCACCCGCGACACTGCCCACCACAAGTACGATTCCTGCGGTCAACCTCCACGGCCGCGGCAGCGACGCGATGAGTACGCCGCCTGTGAACGCAGCCAGTGGCAGCGCGGCCATCGCGTAGCGCGTGTTGTACCAGGTGTGCGGCCATAATGCCGGGACGTAAACCGGCGTCCCTCCCGCATGCATGCTCACCACGTAAAACACGGGAGGCAGTGCGAGCAGAATTACGGGCCACCGGTATTTGCGGCCCAGGCAAATCAGCAACCCGAGCGCGGCGGCGCCCAAAGCCACCGGGCCTATCGTTAAGTTCATCGCGTCAAAATAATAGTGCGCGGCCTGCAGCCAATCATGATCGCCGGGGTACCGATGCACACCTTGCGCGATTTGCCGCGCGTAAATCGCCCGCGCCGAATACGGGCCGTTGTAAAACTCCAGTGGATTCGAAAAGTAAAACTGATTGTGCGCCAGCCACGCCAGTGGACCGATGGCTGCGAGCGCGGCAAAAGCAAATGCATCCCGCTTGCGCTTGACAGTGCCAGACGTGTCGCGCTCGCGCTCCGTTGCAGCAGCGTCCGGCTTGAGCGTTCCGAAAAGAAAATATGCCGCAACGAAGGGGATGAGCACCCAGCCCTCATAGCGCGTCAGCGAAGCCGCATTGGACGCCACGGCGGCAGCCAAAACCGCAGCAAACGTCGGCTGGTCGCGATACCAAACCGTAGCCCACAGCAGCGCCGCGAGCGCCGCCGCAAACATCGCTTCGGTCATGGGCGTGGACGCCAGATACAGCATGTTGGGATTGGCCGCGAACAGCGCCGCGGCGACGAAACCTGCCGAAGGCCCGCATACCCGGCGAGTGGCCGCAAACAAAAATGTACCCACCGCCACGAACGCGGCGCAGGAAGGAATCGCGCCGGGCCAGCCGCTGCGCCAGGCTTGCATACCGAGCACAAACGGGATCATCAGCAGATGCGGCAGCGGCAGCCAGACGGTGCCAAACTGCTCGCCGTTGGGCGTGCGCGAATCCAGGATGCGCCGCGCGATATTCAGGTGCGCCTCGGCGTCACCGTAATAGAGCGTGTAGCCCTGCCGCGCGCACCACCATAGAGCGATGGTTCCGACAGCGGCCAGCACCCCAGCCACGGCTACGACGGGACCGATGCTAAGTTGGCTCAGGCCGCCGGCGTCAGAACGACGTAAATGTCCGGAATTCTTCAAATCGGGCATCGATTTCCGCCCGTGTCAGCGTGCGGAACCGCTCCACGCCAAAACGCTCGCAGCAGAAGCTGCCCATCACCGATCCATAAATCACGGCGCGGCTCAGCATCCCACGGTTGATGTGGTCGCCTTCCAGGCTGAAGCCGTGCTCCGCCAAATAGCCGATAAATCCACCCGCGAAACAATCGCCCGCGCCGGTGGGATCGAAAACGTCGTCCAGCAAATACCCCGGAACGATGAAATACGAATCCTCGCGAAACAGCATCGCGCCAAATTCGCCGCGCTTGATCACCAGCGTGTGCGGACCCATCGCCAGAATTTTCTTGGCCGCCTTGCGCAAGTTCGTTTCGCCCGAAAGCATGCGGGCTTCGTGATCGTTGATCAGCAGGAAATCCCACTGGCGAATGGTTTTCAGCAGCTCGTCGCGATGATCGCCGATCCAGTAATTCATCGTGTCGCCGCCGGCCAGCCGCGCGTGCGTCATCTGCCCGCGCACGTCGCGCTGCAGGCCCGGTTGGATATTGCCCATCATCAGATAGCGCGCCGCGCGATAGCTCTCCGGCAGCTTGGGCTTGAAATCCGCGAACACGTTCAACTCCGTGGTGAGCGTTTCGCGATCGTTCATATCAGCCGAGTATTTACCGGCCCAGAAGAAGCATTTTCCGGGAACGCGTTCCAGCCCTTCCAGGTCAATACCGTGGCCGGTCAGCAACTGCTCGTCTTCGGTCGCGAAATCGTCGCCTACCACCGCGACAATGCGCGTCTGCGTAAAATAACTGGCGGCCAAAGCTATATAAGTAGCCGCTCCGCCGAGCATCCGCTCCACTTTTCCATGCGGCGTTTCGACGCCATCGTAGGCTACTGAGCCCACCACTACCAGTGACATCTTTTGATTGTAGTGAATTAGGCCGATAAGATGGAGGTAGTGGCCGATCGTCTTCTGAGTTGGGTTCCCGATGTCTCCGTCCTGCTGCTGGCGTGCCTGGCCCAGACCCTGGCCGTCTGGACAGCCGGCTGGGACCAGCGCGGCCGCGCGCGCCAGCGGGCGTTGTTCGTCTCTCTCGCCGTGTCCTCTGCGGCCATGGCCTTGGGACTGCTGCTGCGGGCGGACTTCCTACTAGGGACGATTCGCGGCTCGTGGGTGGCCTGGCTGCGGAGCCTGCTGTTTGCCTGGACGCTGCTTTCGCTGGTCTGGGCGGCTGGCTTCCTGCTGATTCGCGCGATCGGGCATTTGACCCGCGGCGAACGCTTCGGTCTGCGGTTCGGTCCGCGCTTCAACGCCGCGCGCCGCGGATTTCTCGGCACGGCGTACACCGTCCTTTTTGCCGCGCCCGCCGCCACGCTCGCTTACGGTACGTTCATTGAGCGGCGGAATATTTCTCTTCGCCAGCACGATATCCCGGTCCCGGGGCTGGCGGCCGATTTGAACGGCCTGCGGCTGGTGCAGGTCACCGACATCCACATGAGCCCGTTCTTCAGCCGCCGCGATCTGGACCACGCCGTCGCGCTGGCCAACGAAGCCCAGGCACACATCGCCCTGGTCACCGGCGACCTGATCACCACGGCCCATGATCCTCTCGACAGCTGTCTGGAGGGTTTGAAAGCGCTGCGCGCCGACGCGGGCGTCTTCGGATGCCTGGGCAATCATGAAAAATACGCTCACGCGGAGGCCTACGCGGAAAAGGCCGGCGCCCGCCAGGGCCTACGCTTTCTGCGCCGCCACACGCAATTGCTGACGTTCGGCGATGCGCGCATTAATCTTGCGGGCGTCGACTATCAGCGCCTTCACGCTTCCTATTTGCGGGGCGCAGAGCAGTGGATCGTTCCGGGCGCCTATAACGTGATGCTGTCGCACAACCCCGACGTGTTCGACGTGGCCGCGAGCCAAGGATACGGTCTAACCATCAGCGGCCACACGCACGGCGGCCAGGTGCGCGTTGAAATCCTGGGCGCCGATCTCAACGTCGGACGCTTTTACACGCCTTACGTAGACGGTCTTTATACAAAAAAGGCCGCTTCGATTTTTGTTTCCCGCGGTCTGGGGACTATCGGCATTCCCACACGCGTGGGTGCGCCACCGGAGGTGACGCTTCTGCGTCTGTGCCGTACCTAATCGTTAGTGACATACACGCCAATCTGGAGGCGCTCGAAGCCGTGCTGGCCGATGCCGACGGCCTTTACGATCAGATCCTGTGCCTGGGCGATCTGGTGGGCTACGGAGCCAATCCCAATGCCATCGTCGCCTGGGCGTCGGAGCACGTCCGCGCCATGGTGCGCGGCAACCATGACAAAGTCTGCGTCGGAATCGATTCGACGGAAACTTACAACCAGGCCGCCCAAGCCGCCGCACTCTGGACCCAGGCCGAGCTCATCCCCGCCCATCGCGATTTCCTGCTGACCCTGCCGCGCGGTCCATTGCCCCACGCCGGCGTCGATCTGGTGCACGGCTCGCCCGCGGACGAAGACGAATATCTTCTCAGCACCCAGCAGCTTCCGGCGTTATATCCCTACCTCGCGAGCCCGCTGACGTTCTTTGGCCACACCCACATCCAGGGCGGCTTCCTCGTCGCCCCGCGCGGAGCCCGCATGATCCCGCCGCAGGTGACCCTTAACATCGAGCCGGACTATTTTTATCTGGTCAATCCCGGCTCCGTTGGGCAGCCGCGCGACGGCGACCCACGCGCCGCTTACGCGATATACTCGGCCGAGGAAGGCACGGTGGATTTTCGCCGCGTCGCCTACGACATTCATCGGGCCAGCGCCAAAATTCGCGCCGCCGGCTTACCGGACTTCCTGGCGGCCCGTCTCAGCGTTGGGATGTAAGTCGGGATATAGATCTTTCGGGTAGATCTGAGCCGTCTTTCGATTGCATTTTGCCGCCGCGATGCGCCGGTTTTTGCAAAAACCGTTAAGATAATACTTACTGGATGTCCACTCAAGATAGCCGGCTCGCGGCGGCCGCGAACCCTAAGGTCGTTGTCGCGACCACTGTCGCTCTCGCTTTTATCAGCTTCTGGCGCGGCGCGTCGATCGTCCTGAGCGACCTTGCGTCGTCCATGTTCTACGCGGGCGGCGCCGCCGAGGCGGCCGTCGGCAAATCCGCCCCCTGGTTCGTGCTGGGCGTCATGCTGTTCAGCTTCGCCGTCCGCAGCGTGTACATGGAAAGCTGCGGCATGTTCGTGCGCGGCGGCGTTTATGTCGTGGTTCACGACAGCATGGGGCCCGTAGCAGCCAAATTCTCCGTTTCGTCGCTGGTTTTCGATTACATTCTGACCGGTCCCATCAGCGTCGTCAGCGCGGGCCAATACCTGGGGGCTCTGCTCAACGAAATCTTCGATCTGATGCACCAGCCCTATCACATCGACGTCAACCTGTTCGCCGCGGGCGCCGGTATCCTGTGCACGATTTATTTCTGGTGGGAAAACATCAAGGGCATGCATGAATCCAGCGGCAAAGCGCTGCGCATCATGCAGATCACGTCGGTCATGGTCGGGATTCTACTGATCTGGTGCCCGCTTACGATCGTGCTGAAAAATCAGTGGGGCCACTTCCCACCCGCTCCCTTGGCGCGCAATATTACGCTGGCTCCGGTGGCCCAGGGATGGTTCGCAGGAACGTTCTGGCTACAGATCCCGGTGGTGTTGATCGTGATTGCCTTCGGCCACTCGCTGCTCTCGATGAGCGGCTTTGAAACCCTGGCCCAGGTGTATCGCGAAATCGCCTACCCCAAGCTGAAAAATCTCAAAATCACGGCAAACATCACCTGCTGGTACGCGGTGATCTGTACCGGAATCATTACTGTTTTCGCGGCGGTCATCATCCCGGACGATTTACGGCCGAAGTATTTCGACAATCTCATCGGCGGCCTGGCCATGAATCTTTCCGGGCCCTATCTGCTCCGCCTCGGCTTCCACGTTTTCGTCGTGATCGTCGGCGGATTGATTTTGGCCGGCGCCGTGAATACTTCCATCATCGGGGCGAACGGCGTGCTAAACCGCGTGGCCGAAGACGGCGTCCTGCTGCCGTGGTTTCGCCGCCCGCACATGCGCTACGGGACCACCTATCGCATGATCAACATGATCGTGCTGCTGCAGATCGCCACCATCATTGCCAGCCGCGGCGATATGACGATCCTGGCCGAAGCCTACGCGTTCGGCGTGGTTTGGAGCTTTTTCATGAAGTCGCTAGGCGTGCTGGTGCTGCGCTACCAGCGCACCGACCAGGAATATAAAGTTCCGCTGAACATCCACATTGGCGGCGTGGAAATTCCCATTGGCCTGGGGCTGGTCACCCTCGTCCTGGGCTTTGTCGCGTTGGCGAATCTCTTCTCCAAGCAAATCGCTACCAAGTGGGGCGTGGGCTTTACGCTGGTTTTCTTTGTCATGTTCACGATCTCGGAAAAGATCAACAAACGGCGCAAGGATAGCAATCAGAAGCCGCTCGAAGAATTCAATCTCGAACACCGGCCGCAGATCGACGCTTCCAGCATCAACGCCCGCCCCGGCTGCGTTCTGGTGGCCGTGCGCGATGGACGGCGCCTGGAACCGCTGAAGCGCGTTTTGGAAAAAACCAATCTGCGCCGCCACGACATCGTCGTCATGACCGTGCGCCAACTCTCCACCGGCTCCGCCGAGTACGAACTTTCCGACGCGCAGCTGTTCAGCGATCAGGAGCGCGAACTCTTCAGCCATGTGGTCGAGGTGGCCGAAAAAGAGGGCAAACCGGTCGAACTGCTGGTCATGCCGGCCATCGATCCTTTCGACGCCTTGGCGCAGGCGGCCAACAGTTTGCGCGCGTCGCGCCTGGTGACCGGCGTCAGCCTCCAGATGTCGTCGGAGGAACTGGCCAAGCGCATCGGCCTTGCCTGGGAGCGCCTGCCCGAACCACGGCATCCTTTTTCGCTCGAAATTATCAGCGCGGACCGGCCTTCCATGTTTGTGAACCTCGGTCCGCACCCACCGCGTTTGTGGCCGGAGGACGTCGATTTGCTGCACGAGCTATGGCTGCAGCTTTCCGAAAGCAACGAGCTCGGCTCGCGCCTGCATCACCGCGATGTGGTGGGCGTCGCCTTGCGGCGTTTGCAACGGGACTTGGAAAATCATGCTCGTGACGAGCTGGTTACCGAGATCCGTGGCGAACTGCGTCACGAGAATTAGTCTCCACCGCGCCGCGTTCAGCGCAACTTTTCATTTTTAGCGGATAATTATTGCAAAGGGATTTTCATGTCTATCAAGGTAGGTATCAATGGCTTCGGCCGCATCGGAAGAAATGTTGTTCGCGCGGCGCTCGCACAATCCGGAATATCGAGATTGTCGCCGCCAACGATCTCACCGACACCAAGACGCTGGCGCATCTGTTGAAATACGACTCCATTCTCGGGCACCTTGACGCGGCACCGTGAAAGTGGAGGGCGATTCGATCTGCTGGTCAACGGCAAGCGCATTAAGATTTTCGCGATCAAAGATCCGGCCGCGATCGATTGGTCCAGCGTCGGCGCGCAGGTGGTGGTGGAATCCACCGGCCGTTTCACCGACGCCAAGGATGCCGCGAAACACCTGCGCGGCACAGTGAAGAAGGTCATCATCTCGGCTCCCGCCAAGAACGAAGACATCACCATCGTGCTCGGCGTGAACGAAGGTTCTTACGATCCCGCCAAGCACAACATCATCTCGAACGCTTCCTGCACCACCAATTGTCTGGCGCCGGTGGTGAAGGTGCTGCACGAAAAGTTCGGCATCGAGAAAGGCTCGATGACCACCATCCACAGCTATACCAACGATCAGACACGTCCTCGATTTTCCGCACAAGGATCTGCGCCGCGCGCGCGCCGCGGCTATCAACATGATCCCCACCACCACCGGCGCCGCCAAAGCCATCGGCCTGGTGATGCCGGAGCTCAAAGGCAAGCTGGATGGCTACGCGATGCGCGTGCCGACGCCCGATGTTTCGGTGGTCGATCTGGTTGTGGTTCTCACCAAGAACACGACCGCCGAAGAAGTCAACGCGGCGTTGAAGGCCGCGGCCGAAGGTCCTCTGAAAGGCATTCTCGCCTACACCGAAGATCCCGTGGTTTCGACCGACATGCTGCACAATCCCAACAGCTCCATCGTCGATGCGCAGCTGACGAAAGTGATCGGCGGCAATCTGGTGCAAGGTCGTCTCCTGGTACGACAACGAATGGGGCTACTCCATGCGCGTGGTGGATCTGGCTCTGTTCCTGGGGAAAAAAGGCCTGTAGTTGCGGAGCGACGTGGCGCGCGCCCTCGCGGCGTGAGCGATCGTGAAGGAAGCCTGCCGCGTCGACAATCGTGTCGACGCCCCCCGGTGAGAAGGACTCCTCTTTGCGATAGGATATCCCCGGAGGAACATTCTCATCCTAAAGTGGGCCCAATTCGCGCTGGTCGCGTCTGTCGGGCTGGCGCAGACTCCCGCAGATACCACTCCCAGGCTGCGTTTCGAAGTGACCTCTGTCAAACCGAACAGGTCGCCCGATCTGGCCAAATCGCACTTTCAGTTTTTTCGAAGCGGTAGATTCGTTGCCACAAACCTTCCGCTAATCCGTATAGTCGCCGCTGCTTGGAATTTGCCATTTCAATCGCAACGGCTGACGCTGGCATCCGGTGTGAAGATGCCGCGCGATGTTTACGACATCGAAGCCACCACAGAAGAAGGTGCGTTTCCCCGAGGGCTGGCGACGGAGCAGCGTGTCCTTAGAATGAGACTGATGCTTCGTTCTCTCCTCGAGGACCGCTTCAAGCTAAGCGTTCACGCCGAGCCGCAAGAACGCCCGGTATATGCGCTGGTGGTCGGAAAAGACGGTCCCAAACTGGCGAAATCAAAGTTTCAGGATCAAGACTGCGGTGACAACGGCCCGAAACGGCTCGACAACCCTGCCTGTCACTTTCTAAACGGCGGTCAGGACGTTGGCCTCCGTGGCGCTTCTGTTACGCTCGCGCAGGTCGTGGAAAGAGTACAGAATTTTACGGATCGGCCGCTCCTCGATAAGACCGGCCTCAATGGATTTTATGATATTCAGACCGACGCCTGGGCGCCGCTGCGCCTCAGGCAGCTTGACCTCGACGGTGTTGCAGAGAACAACGATCCGAATGATTTCGAACGCCAGACTCTGTTCAACGTCTTTGAGAAACTCGGCCTTCGCATGGAACCACAAAAAGCGGTCATCGATATGTTTGTGATCGATCATATCGAAAATCCAAGCGAGAACTAATGGTCCGTGCACACGCTTTCGCTACGCGCCGGGGCTCTGTCTCATTACTCCGCTAAAATAATCCAGTCGCATGAAATCTCCGCGTCTTCTTGTCATCGGCGGCGGCATCGGTGGACTGGCCACGGCTCTTTCCGCCTCCGCTGCGGGCTGCGAAGTGCAGCTGCTCGAAAAGGGCGGGCGCTTCACCGAGATCGGCGCGGGCCTGCAGTTGGCGCCGAACGCCTCGCGCATGCTCGCCTCGCTCGGCATCCTGGACGAAGTGCGCAAGCAGGCCTGCTATCCTCCGAGGCTCGTCATTATGGACGCGATCTCCGGCAAAGAGCTCACCTATGTGGAATCCGGCGCGAAGTTCGCCGAGCGCTACGGCTACCCGTATTTCGTGCTGCATCGCGCCGACCTGCTCGACGCTGAAGTGGCCGCCTGCCAGTCCCGCAGCTCTATTTCGCTGCTATCCAGCAAAGAGGTTGTGAGTATCGAAGACACGGGCAGCACGGTTCGCGCGTACTGCGCCGATGGCTCGCAATATGATGCCGACGCGCTGATTGGCGCCGATGGGTTGTGGTCAACGGTGCGCCAGCGCATCACCGATCAGCGTCCTGAATGCAGCGAATACGTGGCCTACCGCGGCACCACGGCGCCCGAGCGCATCCCTCATCGCGACGGGCTCGACAACATGACCATCTGGATCGGGCCGGAGCTGCATCTGGTGCAATACCCTTTGCGCACCGGGCACCTCTACAATCAGGTGGCCGTCTTCCGCAGCCATAAATATCGCCCCGGTATGGACCCAACCGGCGAGTGGGGCACGGCAGACGAATTCGTCGAAGCATTTTCCAAGACGTGCGCTTATCTGCGCGCCTGTGTGCCGCTGCTGGATCATTCGCGTCGCTGGCCCATGTATTTTGCCCGTCCCTACGAACGTTGGACGCAAGGGCGCATCACGCTGTTAGGCGATGCCGCGCATCCCATGCTGCAATATCTGGCGCAAGGCGCCTGCCAGGCCCTCGAAGATGCGGTTTGCCTGGGTCGCGAGCTAACAGCCAATTCCGGCGACTTCCCTGCCGCATTGCAAGCGTACGAAGAGGCGCGCCGTCCGCGCACCGCACGCGTGCAGCTCAGCGCCCTGCGTTTTGGTGAAATCAAGCACATCGATGGCATCGGCCGCGAGCTTCGCAACCGGCTCTTCGAAATGCGCGCGCCCGACGACTTCAGCGTGATTGACTGGCTCTATGCGTATAACGGCGCGTATAACCGCGCCTAGACATTAACTGGTCGAGCCGCGCGGCGACACCCGCGTGCGCGCCGGGTGCGCTGTTCCGGCAATCCCCGTTGCCGTCATTGCCCGAAGCCGCGCGATTCTCTCTTCGGTCGAAGGATGCGTCGAAAACAATCTGGTCAGCCCCTCGGCGCCGAACGGGTTCAGGATGAACATGTGCGCCGTCGCGGGCGAGGCGTCGGTCATGGGAAATCTCTCGACGCCGCTCTCCAGTTTTCCCAGCGCGCTAATCAGTTCCTGCGGATTCCCGGTATATTTCGCCGACGCTTCATCGGCGCTGAATTCGCGCGTGCGCGAAATCGCCATCTGAATCAGCAGGCCCGCGATCGGCGCCAGGATCATCATCAACAGGCCGGACCACGCGTTGCCGCGCTCGTCTTCGTCATCGCGGCGCGGGCCGAACCAAAACGCCATCCGCGCCAAAAATGTAATCGCGCTGGCCAAAGTCGCAGCGATCGAGCTGATCAGAATATCGCGATGCAGCACGTGCCCCAGTTCATGCGCCAGCACACCCTCCAGCTCACGATCGTTCATCAACTGCAAAATGCCCACCGTGCACGCCACCGACGCGTGTTGCGGATTGCGCCCGGTGGCGAAGGCGTTCGGCGAATCCTCCGGCAGAAGCCACAGCTTGGGCATCGGCAGGCCCATCCGCTCGGCACAAATTCCCGACCAGCGGCGCAAGCCTTGCGTAAACGTCCGGATTTTCGTCGGGCGTCACCGGCTGCGCCGAATACGACATCAGCGCCAGCTTGTCGGAGAAGAAATACCCGAAGAAATTCATGCCGAGAGCCAGTATGAGGCCCCATTCCAGACCCTGGCGGCCGCCGATCGCCTCGCCGCCTATCAACAGGACGGCGCTCATCAGCCCCAGCAATAAAATAGTCTTGACCGCGTTCATACAGCCTCTCTTAGGGAGACGCACCGGCGTGTGATTTCGTTCGCAGCCAACGTTCGCCTCCTAGGGCGGGCGTCTGTAAGCGTTGGATTCGACAGGGAATTAGAGAAATCTGAAGCCAATCGCCCAGCCTCGATCCGGAGCGACGATGCCCGCAGGAAGGCCCTTTGAACGCCCGTTTGCTATGATCAAACCAGGGAGGGCAACGTATGGGACCCATTGGCGTCCAGGAATTGATTGTAATTTTCCTCGTGGCCCTAGTCCTGTTTGGTCCGAAAAAACTTCCGGAACTCGGCAAAACCCTCGCGAAGGCGGTGGGCGAATTCCGGCGAGCGCAAAACGATCTGAAAGCCACATTCGAACGCGAAATGCGAACGCTGGAGCAGGAGAGTATCTCGATTCAAGAGGCTACTCGCGCGGCTACCATCGATCTCGATAAGCATCTCGAACTTTTTGGCGGAGGCGGCGAGTACGGGGCGGAAACGCAACCGGCCATCGCCGCAGCGGACTGGCATGGAGTAGAGTCCGGCGCATCAACCACTGTAGGCGCTTCTGAAGTTCCGAGCGCTGAGTCACACGGGTCCTTACCCGAGCCGTTGCGAGAAGCTGCGAACGAAACGTCCGTCGTGCAAACGGTGCCTCCGGTGGTACATGCCGCCGAAGAAACCGTCGCGCGAGGGTCGGCGCTGCCAGTTGCATCGGCTCCGGTGAATGGATCGCATGCGGGATCGCATACAGATGCGGCCGAGGAAAGCCCGGCGCACGAGACTCAGAATACGTAGGAACGCTTTTAGAGAGCGCGAATTAGAGTAAGCACTCATGGCCAACGGCGAAGATTCGTCTTCCGATTCCACTCGTCTGCCCGCGCTCGCGGGAACCGGCGGCACCGTGCCTCCACTCGTGGGCGGGGGCGATGGCGACGAAGAAGATGAAGGCATGCTGCGGATGTCTTTCCTCGAGCATCTCGAGGAATTGCGCACGCGCATCATTCGCGCACTCTATGGCTTTGGCGTCGCGTTTCTGGTCTGCATCGTCTTCTGTTACCAACTGTGGGACTTCGTGCGCGCACCCGCAGTCGACGCGCTGAAAAAGATCGGCGTCAATCCGCCGGTGCTGATCATCAACGAGCCTATGGAGGGTTTCTCCATCATCTGGGTGAAGGTACCGCTGGTCTTCGCTCTCTTCCTCGGATCGCCGTGGGTGCTTTACCAGGTCTGGGCATTCATTGCGCCCGGCCTGTACCAAAAAGAGAAACGCCTGGCCGTGCCCTTCGTACTGAGCACGGCGGGACTTTTCATCGCGGGCGGACTGTTCGCCTATTTCGTCGCGTTCCGCTACGGTCTCGCGTTCTTGCTGGGCATCGGCATCTCGAACGGCGTGCAGCCGCTGGTAACGATCACGCATTACTTCGATCTGTTCGTCAATGTGATGCTGGGCGTCGCCCTGGTGTTTGAATTGCCGGTGGCGATCTTCTTCCTCACGCTGCTGCATCTGGCCTCCCCGCGCTTTTTGCTGGAGCATTCGCGCTACGCGGTGCTCGCGATCGTCATCATCGCGGCCATCATCACGCCCACGCCCGATTTCTTTAACCTGATGTTGTTCGCTGTGCCGATGTGCCTGTTGTTCTTCATCGGCGTGTTTGCCAGCTACCTGCTGGTGCTGAAGCGCGAAGGACGCAAGTTCCCGTGGGCCACCGTGCTCGCGATACTTATCCCATCACTCGCCTTACTCGGCGGTGTGGCGTATTGGGTTTTACTCAAGCTCGCCTACCACTTCGTGCAGCACTGGCCGTTCTTCATGAAATAACCTCGGGTGGGGCAAGTTGATTACTTGCGGCGGGTTGGCAACCCGCCAGGCGTTGAATTATCGGATGCGCTCGTCGCGTTCAATCTTCCCGTCGCGGATGTGAATGATCCGCTCGGCATGCTGCGCGATATCACTCTCATGGGTTACCAGCACAATCGTATTGCCGGACGCATGCAGGCGCGCGAACAGAGCCATGATTTCGTTGCCCGTATTGGAATCGAGCGCACCCGTGGGCTCATCGGCCAACAGCAGCGACGGCTGATTCACTAAAGCCCGAGCAATCGCCACGCGCTGCCGCTGGCCTCCCGATAGTTCGTTGGGCTTATGATCCTTGCGAGCCTCCAAATCCACGGCGCGCAACGCGGCCAGAGCCATTTCGTGCCGCTCGCGACGGGAAACACCGGCATAGATCAACGGCAGTTCGACATTGTGCAGCGCGTCGGCCCGCGCCATCAGATTGAAGGTTTGAAATACGAACCCAATCTCCCGATTGCGTACGCGCGCGAGCTCGGCGTCGCTCATGGCGCTCGCCAGATAGCCGTTCAGAAAATATTGCCCACTCGTCGGCGAGTCGAGACATCCAATCAAATTCATGAGCGTCGATTTGCCGGAGCCCGAAGGCCCCATGATGGCGACATATTCGCCCTTGCGGATTTCCAGATCGATGCCGTCAACGGCATGAATCTCTTCGCCGCCCATGGAGTAGATCTTGCGCAAATCCCACGTGCGAATGACGATGCCCTCGCGCCGCAGCTGTTCTCCGCGTGCGATGAGGTCGGAGGTCGAAGGTAGGGATGCCGTCGCGTCGAGCAAGTTCTCTTTCATGCTAACGCGACCGGTCGATCTTTATGGCTATCGGAGTGTTTTTGGTAATAGCCCACGATCTCGGCCAAGTCGCCACCAGCGGAACCCGAGAATGTGCCATCGCGTTCTAAAAGCTTCGACAACACCGCATGAAACGGATGGCATGTCACGCCTTCTGTTTCAAAAATAGAGAGCTCACGAGGCTCTCGCACCACCCCATGAACAAGATGATATGACCAGAGTACGCCGGGCCAGAGTCGTTCACGCACTCTCGCCTTAGTTTCGGCACTGAACTTGGTGCGCACCCAACCACGCGCGCACAACTCTACTTCCTCCGGAGTGCGCTTAATAGCGGAAGCTGATTTTTTTCCTTTCAGTTCGACAAGATCTTTTGTCAGTTTTCCTATATAGCCAATCGGCCGAAAGCTTGCTTGGACCTCAACGTGCCAACCGGTAACAGAACCGTCTCGGTCGCGGCGAATGCCCAGAAGATCAATTTCGTCCACACCGTGTTTTGTGCCGCGGATAGTAAAGAAACCGCTCCGATTGAGCCATTCCTCGACGAGACTCTCGGCAAGAAGCGCCATTAGTCATCCTTTCAAACTCAAATACGTCCACGGACGGAAGAATAACAAAATTCAGACACCATAGAACTTCACTCCGGAAATCCAGAAATCCTCATCGGCGAAGCCTACGGGCGGAGGAAGAGGGATTCAATCGGCGTAAGGTGCGGCGCCTGAGGAATCCGTTCCTCAACAATTCGGCCTTGACGTTTAAATACCCGATAGGCGCGTGCGTTGGGTTTCGACGTGATCACTTTGTAGAACTTGCCGTCTATGAATTCGATAGCACAGTTGTTCTGCATCGCAATTCCCATGCCGCCGATTTTACGAATCATGTCCTGGAAGTTTTTTCTCCTGGGAACCCCTCCGGTCCTGCCGTTGTAGTGCGGACAATGAATTCCTTTCACGAGCCCCAGTCCCCTCACGTTTATGTACTCCCATTTTTGCGGATTGTAATAGGACATCGAATCGGAGTGCCCCGAATCAAACCAGCAGATCGAACCGGCGCTTGGACCCGCGAGTACGGTCCCCTTCCGGTAGGCGGCTTTCAGAAGTTTGTCGATTCCCAGCCGCCTCCACAGGCGCATCATAAGCAGCGTGTTTCCGCCGCCGACGTATATTATGTCGGCAGACATGATCTTGGCTTCGATTTGTTGTTTCGAAGGACGCTCTTTGATCAAAAAAAGCACGTCCGTCTCGCATTTCAAAAATTCGCCAAAATGTTTTTGAACGCGCTTCCAATAAATTTCGGAATCGGAGGTCGCGGTGGGAATGAAGAGCAGCTTGGGATGCTTTTTGTTCGAGAGCCGGATGATCTCGCGATCGATCGCGGTAGTTTCTCCGGTTCTGATCTGGCCTCCGCCAATCGCAACGATCGCCGTTCGCATCTGTTTATTCTAGCTTTCGCCCCTGCTTGACCGATTCGATACCATAGAAGTTCACCCCTGGAAATCCAAAAATGAAACTGAAGAGCCATACCATCACGCAGGGACCCAACCGCGCGCCTGCACGCGCCATGCTCAAGGCCATCGGCTTCACCGATGAGGATCTGAAGAAGCCGATTATCGGCGTCGCCAATACGTGGATCGAAACCATGCCGTGCAACTACAACCTGCGCGAGCTGGCGGAGCACGTGAAAGCGGGCATCCGAGCCGCGGGCGGCACGCCCATGGAATACAACACCATCGCCATCAGCGACGGCGTCACCATGGGCACGGAGGGCATGAAGGCCTCGCTGGTGAGCCGCGACCTGATCGCCGATTCTATTGAATTAGTTGCCCGCGGCCACATGTTCGATGGTGTGGTGGCCTTGGTCGCGTGCGATAAAACCATACCGGGCGCGGCGATGGCTCTGCTGCGCCTCAACATCCCGGGCGTGATCATGTACGGCGGGACGATCATGCCGGGCCACTACAAAGGCCGCGATCTCACGGTGCTCGACGTGTTCGAGGCCGTGGGCGCGAACGCCGCAGGCAAAATGTCGGATGAAGAGTTTCTGGCGATTGAGAATGCCGCGTGCCCGGGCGCTGGGGCCTGCGGTGGCCAATACACGGCCAACACGATGGCGACGGTGATGGAAATGATAGGTCTCTCGCCCATGAACACGGCCGCCGTGCCGCAGGTGGACCCGCGTAAGCATCAGGTGGCTTTCCGCTGCGGCGAAGTGATCATGGACGCGGTGAAGAACGATCGCAAAGCCCGCGACATCGCCACGCGCGACGCGTTCGAAAACGCCGTCGCTTCGGTCGCCGCCACGGGCGGCTCGACGAACGCGGTGCTGCATCTTTTAGCGATGGCTCGCGAGGCGGAGGTCGATCTGAAGATCGACGATTTCCAGACCATCAGCGCGCGCACGCCTCTGCTTGTCGATCTAAAACCAGGCGGTAATTATGTGGCGTCCGACGTGGATCAGGCCGGCGGCTGGCCCGTGGTGGCCAAGCGCCTCGTCGACGGCGGCTACGTCAAAGGAAACGCGAAAACCGTTACCGGGCGCACCTTCGCCGAAGAAGCAGCCGATGCAAAAGAAACGCCGGGCCAAGCGGTGATCCGGCCTTTGGACAATCCCATCAAGAAGACCGGGGGCATCGTCATTCTGAAGGGCAACCTGGCCGAAGAGGGCTGCGTGATCAAAGTGGCGGGCACGAATCGCAAGGAGCACAAGGGAACCGCTCGCGTGTTCGATCGCGAAGAGGACGGCATGAAGGCTGTGCAGCTTCCTCAAGGAACGCCCGGTGCGATCAAGCCGGGCGATGTGATCGTGATCCGCTATGAAGGCCCTCGCGGCGGCCCGGGCATGCGCGAAATGTTGGGCGTGACGGGCGCGATCATGGGCGCGGGCCTCGCCGATCACGTGGCGCTTCTGACCGACGGGCGATTCAGCGGCGCAACGCGCGGCTTCATGATCGGCCATGTGGCTCCCGAAGCGGCGGTCGGCGGAACGATTGCATTAGTGAACGATGGCGACCCGATTTCAATCAATGTGGACACGCGCTCGATCACGCTCGAGGTTCCGGCCGACGAGCTCGCCAAGCGCAAAGCGGCGTGGAAGGCCCCCGCACCGAAGTACACGACGGGTGTGTTTAGCAAGTACGTGAAGCTGGTGGGCTCGGCGTCGGAAGGCGCAGTTACGGGCCAGTAAGCAGCCTACGTCTACAAAGAAAAACCGGCCGCCGCTGCCCGTAAAGAGCGGCGACGGCCGGTTGTCTTAGTGTGCCTTGACTCGGATTACGATCCGACGTGGGTGTCGATCATTTTCTTGAGGTCGGGTTTACCCACGGCGCCGATACGCTGCTCCACCACCTTGCCGCCCTTGAACAGCAGCAGCGTGGGGATGCCGCGAATCTGATAGCGGGCTGCCGTGCCCGGGTTGTCGTCGGTGTTGAGCTTGCCCACCTTCACCTTGCCGGTGTATTCGTCGGCGACAGCGTCCACCGTGGGGCCCATCGCGCGGCAGGGTCCGCACCAGGGAGCCCAGAAGTCCACCAGTACGGGGACGTCTGAATTGATCACGTCCTGGTCAAAGGCGGCGTCATTAAAGTTAAGTGTATTGGTGCCGGACATGGTTTTTCCGTTCTGCTCCCTTGCTTAATATATTGCTGAATTACTAAACATAATGATGCTCGATGGGCCCTTCCGGATGCAACTCGCTTCCGGCTGGTACCGGCACGTGACCCGGTCTATGCGTGTATCGATGCTTGTATCTATAAGCTGCGATAGAGTTTCTGGTATTCCAACGCCGACGCGTCCCAGGAGAAGTCCTTGCGCATGCCGCGCAGCATCAGCTGCTGCCATCGTTTCTGATCCTTCCAGGCATCGAACGCCGCGTGGATCGCTGCCAGCAAAGCTTCCGGCGTATGTTCATGGAACTTGAAGCCGATCTCCGGATCAACAGTATCGTCCAGGCCGCCCGTCGCGCGGACGATGGGCACCGTCCCATAGCGCAGCGCGTAAATCTGGCCCAGGCCGCACGGTTCGTAGCGGCTGGGCATCAGGAACAGGCTGGATCCCGCGAAGATGCGGTGCGCGAGGGCATGATCGTAGCCGAACTGCACCGCAAAGTGGCGGGGATAGGCACGCGCCAGATCACGGAAACTCTGCTCGATTGCCTCTTCGCCCGAACCCAGGGCTACCAGCGCGAAGTCCAACGCCTTGCCATCTGCTTTTCGTTCCGCCATGAGTTGTTCCACCACAGGAGCAAGCAGATCGAAGCCCTTCTGATAAGCGAATCGCGAAACGATGCCGATCAGGGGGCGCGCCGGCGTCACCGGCAAGCCAAATTCTTCGAGCAGCGCCTTTTTCGCGACCGCTTTGCCTGCCAGGTCGGACGCGGAATACTTCGCCGCAATGTAGGGATCGGCGGCGGGATTCCATTCCTCGTAATCCGCACCGTTCAGAATACCGACCACGCGGCCGCCCTTGGCCGCCAGCAACCCTTCCAAGCCATAGCCGAATTCCGGGGTCTGGATTTCCCGCGCATAGGTGGGGCTAACGGTCGTGATGGCGTCCGCCCACACGATGCCCGCCTTCAAAAAGCTTAAGCTTCCCCAAAATTCCGCGCCTTCCGGATGCATGGCGCGTGCGTCCAGGCCCAGTTCGGCGGCGGCCGCGACCGGAAAATTGCCCTGGTAGCCGATGTTGTGGATGGTTTGCACAATCTTCGCATTGAAAAACGTGGGGTCACCCTTCAACATTTCGCGTAGATATGGCCCCAGAAGGCCCGCAGGCCAATCGTGCCCGTGGAACACATCGGGACGAAAAATTTCGCGGCCGATAGCGATGGCCGCCTGGTTCAATAGCGCGAAGCGCAGATGATTATCGGGGTAGTCCACGGCGCCGTCGCCATAAATGCCGGCGCGGTCGTAAAGCGGCGGATAATCGACGAACATGTAGCGCGCGCCGTGCGCGGCGGTTACCTGATCGATCGCCACCGTATAGCTGTTCGGCCCCACGGTGATGGGCATGGAATGCCAGATGCGTTCCGCGCCGTGGATGGCGGCCGCGCCGTAGCGGGGCATCACCACCACCACTTCCTCGCCCAGCGCGGCGAGCGCCGCGGGCAATGACCCCAAAACTTCCGCCAGGCCTCCGGTTTTCGCGAACGGAGCCGCCTCCGGCGTTACCATCAAAATCCGCGCCATGCTAAATTCTTCGACCCTCACGGCGCCCCTCACGACGCGCGGACCAGCAAATGCTTCTGCACTTTTCCCAATGCATTGCGCGGCACTTTTTCGATGGCCTCGAACCTCCGCGGCACTTTGAACGACGCCAGCTTTTCCCGGCACCGCGCTTCGAGCTCCGCGGGATTGGGCGCGACTCCCTCGCGCCACACCACATACGCCACCGGGATTTCGCCACGCACACGGTCCGCTTCGCCTGCGACAGCGGCCTCGGCCACCTCCGGCTGTTCCATAAGAAACTCTTCGATCTCGCGCGGATAAATGTTAAAGCCGCCCGAGATGATCAGGTCGCTCTTGCGCCCGCTCAGCGTGTAATAGCCATCGGAGGCGCGCACGCCGATGTCGCCCGTCTTGAACCATCCGTCCACGAACGCCGCCTCCGTGGCTTCCGGCCTGCGCCAGTAACCTGCAAAAATGTTAGGGCCGCGCAGCCACAGCTCGCCGATTTCGCCACCAGCAGCCGGTTCAAACGACGACTCGCCCGCCGCCTTCATAACCTTCACTTCGACATTCGGCAGCGGCAGCCCGACGCTGCCCGGACGCCGCTCGCCGTCGTACGGATTCGAGATATTCATGATCGTTTCCGTCATGCCGTAGCGTTCCAGGATCGTGTGCCCAAACAGCGCGCGGAACTCTTCGAGAATCTGCGCGGGCAGCGGCGCCGATCCACACACGAACAACCGCATACGTTGCCCGATCTCGCGGGCTTGCGCAGGCGGCGTATCAAGCAGCCGGACATACATCGCGGGAACGCCAAAGAACAGCGTCGGTTTGAAATCGAGAAAATGCTCAACTGCCGTCGTGTGATCGAAGCGTTCCAGCAAATGCATGCGGCATCCCGAAAAAAGCCAGCAGTGTAAACCGTTGCCCAGCGCGTGCACGTGGAACAGCGGCGGCGCGAGCAAGAAGCGGTCCTGCGGGACAATTCTCCACGCCTGAATCAGGTTCGTGGCATTCACCGCGAAATTGTTGTGCGTGAGCATCGCACCTTTGGAAACGCCCGTGGTGCCCGAGGTGTAAATCAGCGACGCCACAGCATGACCCGTCAAGCCTGAATCGGGAAGGCGCTCGCCCGAAAGTTTCCCAGCCTCTGCTAACAGCGCGGGAATTTCCTTTTCGGTCACCAGCAGCTTCGGCTCGGCGTCGCTCAGAATGTGCGACATCTCGCGATCGCGATACAAAATATTGATCGGCGCGAAAATCACACCGAGCTTCACACAGGCCAGATACAAATCGATGATCTCGATCGAATTCGGCAGATACACGCACAGGCGATCGCCCGCCGAGAAGCCGCGCGCCACAAGCGCCCGCGCCATGCGATTGCTGCGCGAATCGATTTCGCCGAAGGTATAAACCTTGCCCGCCCACTCCAGCGCGTCCTCATGGGCACGCGGGCCAAAGGTAAGATCAAACCACTGACGAAGATTCATCGGCGTGCGGAGCTCCTGATAATGGCCGGTCGCGCGGCAAAAGGCCGCAGCCTGTAACAGTCGCGTGAATCGCGACGGCTAACAGTCGCGGCTCGACGCGACGCCCAATACACAAAGATTAGCAAGGCAGCGGACCGGACGCTGTCACAAACTCATCCTGTTGCTTAGCAAGGCAGGGCAAGTGATGTGCGATGATGATAATCCGACGATGAATTTGCTTCCCCGTGATGAGAAGTTCTTCCAATATTTTCAGCAGCAGGTAAAACTGATTTGCCAGGCGGCGGATCTTTTAGTGGAGGGGGCGGCGGCGGGTAACGCCCATCTGGCCAGCGCGGCGCACCAGATCCACGTTTTGGAGGAACAGGCGGACAGCATCTTGCATGAAACCTTCACCCGCCTGAATTCCACGTTCATCACGCCGCTCGATCCCGAAGACATACAGTCGCTTTCCTCGCACCTGGACGATGTGATCGACGGCATCGAAGACGCCGTCCACCGCATGCTGGATTATCACATCGATCCGTTGCCGGGTACCGTAATCGAACTGTGCCGCATTATTCAATCCTGCTGCCTGATTCTAAAAAAAGCCTTCGATGCGCTGGCCGAGGGCAAGCCGTTCATCGACCACAGCATCGAAATCAACCGCCTGGAAGAGGCTGCGGATCAGTTGGGACGCGCCGCCGTGAAAGATTTGTTTGAAAAGGAAAAGGATCCCATCCGCATCATCAAGCTCAAGGAGATTCTGGAATTTCTGGAACAAACCACGGACTATTGCGAAGACGTCGCCGACGCCCTGCAAAACGTGCAGGTGAAGAACAGTTAGGCGGCCCGAACGCGTGAACGGTTCGCTAATCCTGGTCATTGTCATCGTGCTGGTGGCGCTGGCCTTCGATTTCTTTAACGGCTTCCACGACGCCGCCAATTCCATCGCCACCATTGTCGCGACGCGCGTGCTGACTCCCTTCCAGGCCGTGGTGTGGGCCGCGGGCTTCAACTTCCTGGCGGTTTTCGTCGTAGGAACCGGGGTTGCCTCGACGGTCGGCAGCGGAATGATCGATCTGCAGTACGTCACGCCGTACGTCATTCTCGGCGGTCTGATTGGCGCCATCGTGTGGGATCTGATCACCTGGTGGTTCGGACTTCCCACCAGTTCCTCGCACGCCCTGATTGGCGGATATGCGGGTTCGGCTATGGCGCACGTGACGCATTTGCGCGGCCTGGACCGTTCCTTCGACGTCCTGATTGCGAGCGCCTGGATCAAGACGATCTTCTTCATATTTCTGGCTCCGCTGCTGGGCCTGGTGTTGGCCTGGGCCATGATGATCGCGGTCTACTGGTTGTTCCGAAACTTTTCTCCCGCGAAGATGGACAACTATTTTCGCCGCCTGCAGCTGGCCTCTTCCGCGCTTCTCAGTTTTTCCCACGGCGGCAACGACGCGCAAAAAACCGCGGGCATCATCGCCGGCGTTCTATTGGCCTCCGGGCATCTGAAGACGTTCGTAATTCCGAAGTGGGTGATTTTTTCGGCCTATGGAGCCATCTCGCTGGGGACACTCTCCGGCGGCTGGCGCATCGTTCATACCGTGGGTTCGCGCCTTACGCGGCTGAAGCCGCGCAGCGGATTCTGTGCCGAAACGGCAGCCGCGATTTCAATCTTGTTCGCCACCGAATACGCGCACCTGCCGGTATCGACCACGCACGTAACCGCGGGCGCGATCGCCGGCGTAGGATCGGTGCAACGCCTGAAAGCAGTTCGCTGGGGCCTAGCGGCGAATATTGTGTGGGCCTGGGTGTTGACCATTCCTGCCGCCGCTGCTGGCGGATGGATTTCCATGGTCATCATTCAGTTTTTCACGGCCTGATAGACGCGATTATGAGCGCGGACCCGGAACGCTGGAGCGGTGCCGCACGTCGACTCCCTTTACGTAGAAGATGACATCTTCGGCGATATTTTTGGAGTGATCCGCCAGGCGCTCCGCCGCGCGGATGACGTTTAAGAGACTCAGCGTCGGCCGGATCCTGGCGCGGTCGTTCTGCATGAAGGCGGTCAACTGGCCGTAGCAGACAGTGCGGAAATCGTCCACGGCCTGATCGGAAGCCAGTACCTCACGCGCCAAATCCATGTCGGACGCCACGAACGCATCCACGCTTTTGTGCACCATCGCCTGCACCAGGCCGGCGAAATACGGAATATCGACAACCGGGGCGCCCGCCGGAGCCTCGATCAACGCCACTGCGCTTTGCGCGATATTGACGGCCAGATCGCCCATGCGTTCCAGGTCTGTGTTGATCTTCAGAGCCGCAATAATGAAACGAAGATTCTTGGCCATGGGCTGATGCAAGGCCAGCAGCTCCACCGCAAGGGCATCGATTTCCAATTCGGTGGCATTGATCCGCGCCTCGATCTTGAACACTTCTTCGGCCGCCGCGCGATCCTTGTGAACCACCGCGTGGATGCTGCGGAGAATGCCGCTCTCCACCAGCGCGCTCATCTCCAGCAGCTTGTTCCTGAGCTGGTCCAAGCCTTCAGCGAATCGGTTCACGTACTTTTGAGGTTCGCATATTTGCCTCGCTGTTACCGCTGCCTTTTGCAGTAAATTGTCTTAGCTCCGATTTTTCGCCGAAACGAAAAAGCCGCGCTCAAAAAACTATCTCAAACGCGAGCGCCCAGATGTCGGAAAATAAATCCTACAGGAGGGGATTCATTATGGCGGAGGCGGCAGCCCCGAAATTATTCTGGTGCGATGTGAAGGACGCGGGCAGCGAGGCGCTGGTGCACTGCCACGGCAAACTGGTGGCCGGCGTCGGCAGCATTCTCTACGGCGAGGTCGGCAAGCTGTTGCCCACTCACAAGCGAGTGGTGCTGGACCTGACCGACGTCGACTACATGGACAGCCTGGGCCTCGGCACGATTATCCGCCTGTATGTTTCGGCGAAGTCGGCCGGCTGCAGCCTGGAACTGGTGAACCTGGGCAAACGGATTCGCGAGCTGTTGGGCGTGACCAACCTGCTGGGGGTTTTCACGATCATCGGCGAAAACGATATCCGGATCTAGCGGCTAATCGTTGACGTCGACGTTTTCGACAAAGCAGCTGCGGAAGGCGCGGTCCAGCACATCTTCGGTGAGGCGGTACGGCAGGCTCTCGAAGTTGATGATGTCGATGGCGTGCGTAATCACGTCGCGCGGATGGCACGCGGCGGAAGCGGCGTTTCGGGGCGTCGTAGTGCTTCTCCACGAATTTTTCGGCCAGCCCGGGCGGGCATTCCAGCATGCGCGATCCGGCGAAGCGTTCGAAAATCTGGATGAACTCCGGATTCTTGGGGCTGCGCAGGAACATCTTGTACTGAATGCGGCGCAGGAACGCTTCGTCGCCCAACTGATCCGGCCGCAGGTTGGTGGAAAAAATCAGGAACGCTTCGAACGGAACCGTCATTTTCCCGCCGGCCTGAAAGCTCAGATAATCGATGTGCCGCTCCATCGGCACGATCCAGCGATTGAGAATTTCCGCGGGGGTGGCCTTCTGGCGGCCAAAGTCATCGATCAGATAAATGCCGTTGTTGGCCTTGAGCTGGAACGGCGCGTCGTAGACCTTCGAGTGCTGGTTGTAGCTCAGATCCAGCATGTCCGAGCGTCAGCTCGCCGCCGGTGATGATGAACGGGCGCCGGCACTTGAACCAGCGGCCGTCGTAAGGCAGGTCGATCGAAAGCGCGGCGCGACCTCGAATCGCTCGTCGTCGATCTTCTGGTGATAGATGGGATCGTAGAGCTGAATGATGTTGCCCTGGCACTCGATCGCGTAGGGCATGTAGATGGGCTCGGTCTCCACGCGGAACAGCGATTCCGCCAGCGCGGTTTTGCCGTTGCCGGGCTGGCCGTAAATCAGGAACGACTTGCTGGAGTTCACCGCCGGTCCGATCTGCGCCAGAATATCGGCCTCCACCACCAGGTGCTTGAAACGCTTTCTTCAGCGTGGCGGGTTCAGCCAGTTTTCCGCCAGCTTCTGGCGCCGCACCACTTCCGAGTATTGATACAGCGGCACCGGAGCGGGTCCGGCGTACTGATTGTTCTCCAGATATTCGCGCGCCAGGTTGCGGCCGGATTCGGTCAGCGACAAACATCGCCGACATGTTGCCCATGCCCAGCGATTTCTTGACGCCGACGTGATGCTGGCGCTTGAGCGTCTCCAGCAGTTCGTCGATCAGGCTGAACTGCAGCCCGAGCAGGCCGCCCATGTCGCGGCCCAACAGCTCGCCGCGAAAATACAGGAACTTCAGCATCAGTTGCTCCACCAGCGATGCCTGCACGCCCAGCTCTTCAAGGGTGCGCGGAACCGTAGGCGCCACAGGCCCCACGGCCGCGTCCAGCGCGTTCAGCGAACTTGCCTGATTGTCGCGGCCGTTCCCGAAGTTCTGAGGCGCGGGAATTTCGATTCGCTCTTCCTGCGGCTCTTCTGTGACGGGCTCTGTTTTCCAAATGCTGACGGCGGCGGGAGCGCTGGGCGCGGACGCAGGTGGTGAAGGGGGTCTCAACACCGAGGGAGCCGGCGGCTCCGGTTTGCGGAATATCGAAGGAGGTTCAAGTGATTGCTTCAAACCCTGGTTCTCGGTTTCGGTTTTCCGCCGGGGATCGGGCGTCGAATTTAGGTACGAGCTCACTAGAGAATCCTCCGAAGAGATCTTTGCTCAGTCGCGGCGACTAATTTGGCGAGAGACCTGTCCTTGCTTCTATATCGGATGCTTCGCTTGTGATCTATACACCTTTCCCACTGGGTCAATGGGGCGAAACGCGGCTTTTCAGGCCTCGCACGACCAATCGCGCGCGTCGCCTCACCCTGTGGGTCCCGTTGGCGTTGGCCTTCGCGGGCGCGATCACGCCCGTTGGGCGCCGCCGACATCGAGTTCTTAACCCCGGATCTCCCCTGGGCCATTGCCGATAAGCCGTATGCACCGCCGCCGCTTCAGGTACGGTCGAGCGGAAGCTGCGGCCATGGCGGAGTCGGGTATACGGTGATTGGGGGTGTGCTTCCCCCCGGATTAGAACTGTCGAAATCGGGGTATTTTTCGGGCTCGCCCGTGCGCACCGGCGACTTCGGTTTTGGAGTCCGGGTCTCGAACGGCTGCACTTGGACCGTAAAACGATTCGTACTGACGGTGACAGGCGCGCCGGTGATTACGATTTCGCCGGAGCGGCTGGTTTTCACAGGCGCAGGAGAAAAGACAGTCCGCATCTCTTCCACGTGGCCGCGGCTTTCTTATCGCGCGATTTCGAGCGCCGACTGGCTGAAGATCGCGCCTGCGCATGGCTTCACGCCTCGGCCCTCTTCGGCTCTGACCGGCGATGATGCCGTGATCAGCGTGGATGTGGCCAGCCTGAAGCCGGGGCATTACAGCGCGACGGTCGTGGTGGACGCCTGGGAGGTGCTGAACGCGGTCAAGCTGAACGTGGAACTCGATGTCACTGGACCCAATGTCAGGGTGACACACGAACCCAGTGGAACCCCCACCAGTGCCTCTCGACCATGACTTTCGTTGAGCCCGCGGGCGCGGCGGGCGTCGTATTGCCGCCTGGGTTAGCCAATGGGTTGTTTGGCGGTTCCGGCGGCGCGGTGTAAGACCGTTGCTCCGCCAGATAATTGCGACGATCCTGCAGCGCGACCTCGCGAATCAGATCCTCCGACAGGCCCGCATCTTTGAGCGAAATCAGTCCTTGCACGGTGGCGTCGAGCCTGGTGCGCGACGTACGAATCCGTTCGACGATGAAGTACTCGTCGAACCCCGCTTTGGCCAGCGCAACCACACCTTGGTTTGTGAGGACGTGCCGCGACACGGCGTTTGTGGCATATTCCTGCGCGAGCGCAGCTTGCGGCAGCAACAGCAGGCACAGCGAAAACAAAATAATCACCAATAATCCAGCCTGTGTTCGTTTTTTTCCAGGGAAGCCCGATTTGGCTGGCTTTTGATGCCTTTCGCGCATACATCCGCTTATCGGCGCAACGCCTCGCCTGCTTAGCGGGTAGGTAATAGAAAGGCTAGCTGTGGATAAATAGCCTGGAAAATGGGTGTTTTGGAGCGGGAGACCGGATTCGAACCGGCGACATCGACCTTGGCAAGGTCGCGCTCTACCAGCTGAGCTACTCCCGCTCGTGGAGGGACTTTGCTATTTTCGCCCGTCCAAACCCCCAATGTCAAATATGTTTCTATAGCACAAACGGTACTTTCCCTAAATGTTTGGCTACCTGAGGACGTCTCTGTAATTCACACAAAACAGGAGCTTTAAATTTTTTTTTCAAGCATCTTCCATTTTTAAAATTTGTGTTATGCTGAAGGTCCGCTAAAAAGCTGAGTTGCGTTTTTGGACTCCCCCTTATCAGCTTTTCGGTGGCTGAAAATTCAAGACAATCACGCGCAAGAACGGAATTTCCACAGCGTGTGGAAATTGTGTGGGTATTTTTTGCGACTAGGAGGAGCAAAAGTGGCAATGAGCAGTTCAGCCTTGCAACCCGCGAGGCAGGTGGGCAACGCCGGAGAGTACGGGGACAATGCCTGGGAGGCAATTAAGCAGCGTCTGGCCGCCAAGATCAGTCCAAAGGCCTTTGAAGATTGGGTTGTGCGGACGATATTTGACCGCCTGGAGGGTCAAACGCTCCACGTGGCGGTACCCGACCATGTGACAAAGCAATGGATGGAGCAGGAGCATGGCGACGACGTTCTCCGCATCATCCGCGAGTTGAATCTGGATGTAACTGTGGTGCAATACGCGCCGCGCGCCGAATTGGCCGCGAAGCCCGAGGCTTCCGAGTCGCTCTTCGGCTCGCCCCACAGTCAGCTGAATCCGAAATTCCGCTTCGATAATTACGTGGTCGGCTCCTGGAATCAATTCGCGCATGCGGCGGCGCGCGCGGTAGCCAACAGCCCTTCGCGCAGCTACAATCCGCTGTTTATTTATGGCGGCGTCGGGCATGGGCAAAACTCACCTGATGCACGCCATCGGCACGGCGCTCCTGGAGCAGTATCCCGCGATGCGCATTGTATACACCTCCAGCGAGCGCTTCATGAACGAGATGATCAACTGCATCAAGAGCGACCGCATGCCGGCGTTTCACCGGCACTACCGCTCGGCCGATGTGCTGCTGATCGACGATATTCAAATCCTGGCGGGCAAGGAACGCACGCAGGAAGAGTTCTTTCACACCTTCAACGAGCTGTACGAGCACCAGAAGCAGATCGTGGTTTCGAGCGATTCCACGCCTAAAAGCACGCCTGGTTTGGTGGAACGCCTGCGCTCGCGCTTTGAGTGGGGCTTGATGGTGGATATCCAGCCGCCGGATCTCGAAACCAAGATGGCGATTCTGGATAAGAAAGCTGAATCCGAAGGCGTCACGCTACCGGAAGACGTGCGCGTGTACATCGCGACGAAGACCAAATCGAACGTTCGCGAGCTGGAAGGCGCGCTGGTGAAGCTGGTGGCCTATTCCTCGGTGACGGGGTCGCCCATCACGCTGGCGATGGCGCAGCAGGTTTTGAAATATTTGATCCCGGGTCAGAGAACGCCGCATCACGATGGATTCGATCCTTCGCGCCGTCGCGGACCAGCTTCCAATTGCAGCCCGCGCAATTGAAGCAGAAGACCAACACGCAGAAAATCGCCTATCCGCGGCAGATCGCGATGTACGTGATCAAGGAGCTGACTCAGTCCTCTCTGCCCGAGATCGGACGCATGTTCGGCGGCAAACATCACACCACCGTGCTGCATTCCGTGCACAAAATCGACAAGCTGCGCCAGAATGACCCGGATTTAAACAGGCTGATCCACAATGTAATTGACTCGATCCATTGAGGTTGTTGGGGTTATCCACAGAACGGGCTTTCGCCGGCCTGTGGACTGTCTGTGGAACAAATCGGCGTACGCCGATTCATGCACCGGAAACGCGGCTGTAACCAACAACTTGTGATGATCTTTAACCCCACGATTCTTGCTATAATTTAGAAGGAAATCAACGGTTTCAACAAGCCCTATGATTCCGGTTCTCTTCTAATATAGTTTGAGACCGATCTAGAAGAGAAGCGCAGAAGGAACCTTCCATGGAATTCACCGTCAGCAGGGCCGATCTTGTACGGGAACTGAACCTCTCGCAGGGCGTGGTGGAGAAGAAGACCACCATTCCTATTTTGTCGAATGTGTTGGTCGAGGCCGACGGAGACAAAATCAATCTCACGGCTACGGATTTGGAATTGGGCATTCGTTGTTCGTGTGCGGCGCGTGTAAAGAAAACGGGAGCCGGTACAATTCCCGCGCGGCGCCTGTTGGATTACGTTCGCCTGCTGCCGGACGGCGATGTGCAAGTGAAGATCGGCGAGAATCATTGGGCGAATCTTACCAGCGGCCGTTCGAAGACGCGCATCGCAGGCATGTCGCGCGATAGTTTTCCGGAATTGCCGGCCATGCCGGACAGTGCTGGCCGAGATTCCGATCGGCGTGCTGGCGGGCCTGATCAATAAAACCGTGTTTTCGATTTCGTCCGAAGAATCGCGATTCACTTTGAATGGCGCTTATTGGTGTTGCGCAAAGGCGGCCTGGTGATGGTGGCGACCGACGGACACAGGCTCGCGATGATCGAAAGCTCCGGCGAGTTGGCGGGTGTGACGGGCGCGTTCCGGGCTTTGCTTCCGCGCAAGGCAATGCTCGAGCTGCAAAAACTGGCGAACGATTCGGCGCCCGAGGCAATGGTGCAGTTTTCCGGCGACGAAAATCATCTATTTTTCAAGTTGGGCGACCGCCTGTTGCTGAGCCGCAAACTTACCGGCAACTTTCCGGATTACGAACGCGTGCTGCCAAAAGATCAACCGAACTCAGTCATACTGAATCGCGAAGAATTTCGTTCGTCAATCGAACGCGTCGCGCAGTTTTCCGATGAACGCTCGCGCGCCATTCGCGTGCGTGTGTCGCCGGGCGAAGTGCGGATTCATTCGTCGGTATCGGACACCGGCGAAAGCGAAGAGATCATTCCGGTGGAGTACACGGGTGTCGCCGTGGAGATCGGTTTCAATGCGCAATACCTGGTGGATTTTCTAAGAGCGGTTTCGACTGAGGAGATGGGGTTCCACTTCAAGGATCCACATAGCGCGGGCGAGCTTCGGCCGGCCGGAGACAAGGCCGAGAATTACCGCTACGTGATCATGCCGATGCGCATTTGACACGAGCACTTCGACCGCAGTTTTTTAATCAGGCAATAAACCAAGATGGCAACATACGATTCAACAAGTATTAAAGTTCTGGAGGGCCTGGAGGCCGTACGGCTGCGCCCGGCGATGTACATCGGCTCGACCGGCGAGGCCGGACTGCATCACCTGGTCTATGAAGTGGTGGATAACTCCGTCGACGAAGCGTTGGCCGGACACGCCGATGAAGTGAATGTCTTCATTCGCGAGGACGACTCCATCACTGTGATCGATAATGGCCGCGGCATCCCGGTGGACATGCATGAGGAAGAGGGCGTTTCCGCCGCCGAAGTCGTAATGACGAAGCTGCACGCCGGCGGCAAGTTCGATTCCAACAGTTATAAAGTATCCGGCGGGCTGCACGGCGTGGGCGTGAGCTGCGTCAACGCACTCTCGGAATTGCTGGAGCTGGAAATCTGGCGCGATGGCGGCACATTCCAGCAGGAGTATCGCAAGGGCATTCCGCAAGCTCCGCTGGCGCGCACCGGTACCGCGAAGAAAAAGACCGGTACCAAGATCACCTTCAAGCCCGACACCACCATCATGACGGCGTCGAAGTTTAACTTCGACACGCTGGCAACGCGGTTGCGCGAACTGGCGTTCCTGAACAAGGGCTTGAAGATCACGCTCACCGATGAGCGGGAAGATCCGCCGCGGTCGCAGGAGTTTCAGTTTAACGGCGGCATCGCCGAGTTCATCAAGCACCTGAATCGCGGCAAGAACGTGCTGCACGAAAATCCCATTTACTTCGAGGGCGAGCGCGAAGTGCCGAACGGCACGCTCACCATGGAAGTGGCGCTGCAGTATAACGACAGTTACTCGGATTCGGTGTTCAGCTTCGCTAATAACATCAACACCGTGGACGGTGGCAGCCATCTGAGCGGTTTTCGCAGCGCGCTGACGCGTACCATCAACGCGGCGGGACAAGCGGGCGGCCTGTTCAAGGACGTCAAAGAAAACCTGACGGGCGACGATGTGCGTGAAGGACTGACGGCTGTGGTGAGCGTGAAGCTGCCGCAGCCGCAATTCGAAGGGCAGACCAAAGGCAAGCTAAATTCCGACATTCAGGGCTACGTCGTTCAGTTGGTGAACGAAAAGCTCGGCGAATTCTTCGACAAGAATGCGCTGGTGATGAAGAAGATTGTCTCCAAGGCAATCGACGCGTCCCGCGCGCGCGAAGCGGCTCGCAAGGCGCGTGATTTGACGCGTCGCAAGGGAGCGCTGGACTCCGGCGGACTACCCGGCAAGCTGGCCGACTGCCAGGAGCGCGATCCGGAGCGCTGCGAGTTGTTCCTGGTGGAGGGCGAATCGGCGGGCGGAACAGCGAAGGGCGGGCGAGATCGCCGCTATCAGGCGATTCTGCCGTTGCGCGGCAAGATCCTGAATGTGGAGAAGGCCCGCTACGACAAGATGCTGGGGCACGAAGAAATTCGCGCCATGATCACCGCCATCGGCACCGGCATCGGCAAAGACGATTTCGATGTCGCGAGGCTTCGCTACAGCAAGATCATCATCATGACGGACGCCGACGTCGACGGCTCGCACATTCGCACGCTGCTGTTGACGTTCTTCTTCCGCCACATGCAGGATCTGATCAAGCGCGGCAACATTTATGTGGCGCAGCCGCCGCTGTATCGTATTAAGCGCGGTAAATCGGAAAAGTATATCAAGGACGACAAAGAGTTCACGCGCGAAATTCTGCGTCGCGCGACCGAGAATCTGAAGGTGGAAACCGCCAATAAAACCGTGCTGGAAGGCGCCGAGCTCCGCAATTATCTAATGCTGCTGGACGACCTGCAGCAGGCCTGGAAACGCGTGGAGCGGCGGCTGCGAGACCCGCGAGTGGTGCAGGTGCTGGCCGATCCCGGATTGGCGATCGACACACGCGCGGACTTCGCCGAGCAAAAGAATCTTAAGCCGGTATTCGACGCGATCAAAGAACTGAAGATCGAGACCGAAATGCAGCGCGACGAAGAGCATTCTTCGTGGACCGTGACGTTCAAGGACCAGACGCACGCCGAACGCTTAATTAATCTCGACTTGGCGGGCAATGCCGAGTATCGCCGCCTGCGGTCGCTCTCGAAGCAGATGGCGAAATACAATCAGCCGCCCTTCGCAGTGATCAAGGAACAAAAAATCAAGGAAGATAAACCCGAGGCCGCGACCCCTGCGCCGAATGACAAGCGCGAGATGCAGCCTTCCTGGCAAGATCTGCTGAACCACATCAAGAACGAGGGCACGCGCGAAGTGAACGTGCAGCGCTACAAGGGCTTGGGTGAGATGAACGCGGAGCAGTTGTGGGAGACCACGATGAATGCGGAGACGCGCACGCTGTTGCGCGTGTCACTGGAAGACATTGTGCAAAGCGACATGATCTTCACCACGCTGATGGGCGAGGACGTCGAAAGCCGCCGCAAGTTCATCGAAGACAACGCGCTCGACGTGCGAAATCTGGACGTCTAGATCATTTTTGATTTTTGCGTAGACCAGTTTCGTAAGCGGCTCGCAGCACATTTTCGCAACAACACTAACGAATGTTGGAGCGGCGATACCATAGTCTCTCCGAAGCCTACCGGCCGCTCTCTGCGGTATATTCGTGGGGATCGAAGGCGTCACGGAGGTCCCATGTTTCCGTTTCAGAAATTTTCCCGCCGTAGCGCGTTCCAAGCCGCTGGCACGCTTGCTTCGATGGACTGGCTGCGGGCGCAGCAGCGAGTGCCGGGTCCTCCTCCGCACGAACACGGTCCCAACGTTTTTCTCGACTACGATCAGGTGGAGCTCGACGCGGAATACGACCAATTTCAGTGGGCTTTCAACACCAAGGAAATCGGGCGGCGCACGGCACAGAACAGCGAGCTCGCGCGGCAGCGGCTCGGGAATCCCATGCGCGTTGCCTATGGCGACAAAGATGTCGAGCGGGTGGACATATTTCGGACGCAAGCCGTGAATGCGCCCGTGCATATCTTTATCCACGGTGGCGCTTGGCGCCGCGGATCGGTGAAGAACCTCGCTTATATCGCAGAGCCGTTTGTTCGCGCGGGTGCTCATGTCGTGCTTCCGGATTTCAATGGTGTGGAGGAGCTCGGCGGAAGTTTGATGGCGATGGAGGGACAAGTGCGTTCGGCCGTCGCGTGGGTGGCGAAGAACGCAAATAGTTTCGGCGGTGACCCGAATCGGATTTATTTGTCGGGGCATTCATCGGGAGCGCACCTGGCTGGATGCGCGTTGATCACCGACTGGCAGCGCGAATACGGCATACCAGACGACGTGATCAAGGGAGCTTTGATCAAAGGAGCCGTGCTGGTGAGCGGAATGTATGAGATGAAACCGGTGAGCCTGTCGGGGCGCAACAAGTACGTGAAGTTCGATGAAGCGACGTTAGAGAATTTAAGTGCGCAGAGGCATCTCGAGAGGATTCGGGTGCCCGTAGTGGTGGCGCACGCGAGCCTGGACACGCCGGAGTTCCAGCGCCAGAGCCGCGAATTCGCTGCGGCGCTGAAGGCGGCGCGCAAACCGGTCGAGTTTCTGGTGGGCGAGGGCTACAATCATTTCGAGTTCATCGAGACGCTGGGAAATCCGTATGGGATTTTGGGCGCGGCGGCGCTTCGGCAGATGGGGCTCGGCGCAAAAATTTAGCACGATCGCGCCACGGGCCTGCCAGGGGCCTAGAAATCGATTTTAAAAAGGGGTATGCTGTGGGTCCATCTGGGGCCGGAAAGTGGCTCAGAACGCCTGCAAACGCGTGTTTTTTTGCAAATCTTCAGGTGATTGATTTTTGAGGATTTGGGAGCGCGCATGAGAGCGCTTTGGCACATTCCCGGCTTTGATGCGGTGACGTGCGGCGAAAGAATCTATTTGCCGCGCAGGGAATCAGTTGGCATGTTGAACGCATTTGAAATCGTGAGAGCGTCTGCTTGCTGGTCTGGAACGTGAGAGGCATCAACTGTATCGCTGCATTCACGAGTGAAAATAAAAGCTCGGGATGCCCAACAACCGCATGCGGAGTTAATTTGAAGTGTCCTTGCCGACCGCACGGCTCGAATTGCGTAAAGCATCCCTCACCGGATGTGATAGCCGGTCGGGATGTTGCGAAGAAGCAGTTGGCCATATCGCCGATGGATCCTCAACTGAAGGTCAGCTCCATCGGAGGCGCCCGAAACCGCAGACTGACGGCCGCCCGGATCGGAATTTCATTCCGCAGTACGACACGGGCTGTCGACGAGTTGATGGAAACGCGAGCGCGTCGGCCCGGCGGGACGTTGGCTCAATCGAATGCACATTCGCGACCGACAGCGCAGAAGCGTCCCCCGTGCGTGTCGCGTACGCCATCTTGCCGCCGCCAAAGCCTGAACATCCATCCAGGCGGCTGCTCCCGACCGTGGCCGTCCTCGAAAATGGCATTGCGGAGTCCGATTTCTACCGATGTTCCGCTGAAGAGTAACCCAATCAGTGCGGCCAGCCACTCATGCCGGAGTTTAGGAGACAGGTTTGAACGTAAGCGGTATACGGGGGCTGCCTAATCCACATACACGCGCTTGACGCGGGCGTGGATGCCGCAGAGGACGGCGTAAGAAATGGTGCCGGCGGTGCGGGCCATCTGCTGCGCGTCGATGGAGACGCTGCCTTCTTTGCCCAGTAGCATGACGGAGTCTCCGGCGCGCAACGCGGGGATGCCGGTGACATCGATCGTGGTGAGGTCCATGGAGACCGCACCGACGATGGGAGCCAACTGGCCTTTTGCAATGACCTGCCCGCGATTGCCGAGGCGATGGGGAATGCCATCGGCGTAGCCGGCGGCGAGCACGGCGATGCGCATGGGACGCGCGGCGCGATGGATGCCTCCGTAGCCGATCAGCGAACCGGGCGGCACTTCCTTGACGTTCAGCACGGCGACTTTCCACGTAAGCGCCGGCGTGACATTCAGCGCGGCTTGGGGCGCGCCCGCGCCACGGGCCGGAGAAACGTAGCCGTAAATGGAATGCCCGGGTCGAACCAGATTGCCCCAGGCCTGCTTGCGTTGGTAGGCGACGGCGATGGTGCTCGAAAGATGCACGTAGCGAGGCAGGCGGTCTGCGCTCGAAAACGCGTCGACCACGCGCCCGAACGCGCGGATTTGTTCTTCGGTCTGCGGGCTATCGTAGTTGCCCGACGAGGCGAAGTGCGTCATCAGCCCTTCGAGAGGCGCGCGGGCCGCGGCCGTGGCGCGGAGAATTTCTTCGGGCTGGGCGCGCGTACCCAGGCGGCCCATTCCGCTGTCGATCTTCAAATGATAGGGGACTCCAACCGCGGCTACGTCCTCGAGTGAGTGCAGAACGGGCGTGAGACGGTGGACGGAGAGCGCTTCGCGATCCTCACGCAGGAAATCGGCCATCACGAGAATGCGCGCGTTGTTGCCGGCCTGGCGCAGCGCGATGCCTTCGTCGACGTTCGACACCGCGAGCCAGGTGGCGCCCTCTTGCACAAGAGCTCGCGAAACTTCGACGGCGCCATGGCGATACGCGTCGGCCTTCACGACGGGCATGACTTCCACGCCGGGCGCGACCAGATCGCTAACCGCGCGGTAATTGGCGCGGATCTGGCGCAAGGAAACTTCCACCCAACTTCGCATTACCGATTCTCTTTGTGAAATTCGCGCACGATGTTGCCCCTAAGCCACGTTGCCTCTACACCACTTGTCTCTACATCACCACGCGGCGACAGTGCGCGAGCCCAGTCAATAGTTTCTCGTACTCGTCGGTGACCCGTTCCCAACCATAGAAAGCTCGCACACGCGCCGTTGCGCGCTGGCGCCAGGTCTCGCGTTCGGCCTCGCTCATGGCTAAGACGCTTTCGATGACTTGCGGGAGGTTGTGATGCGTGAAGGGGATCCCGGCGCCGCCGGCGACCTCGGTGTTTTCGGGTGTATCGAGATACAGCGTGAGAGCGCCGCGGCCCATCGCTTCGATCAACGCGGGATGCGTGCCGCCGACCTCGGTTGCATGGATGTAGGCGTAACAGTGAGAGCCGAGCTCGTGATAGCCCGAACCGTAAATGGCGCCGGGCATGACAATGCGCGGGTCCGTGGTATCACGCACGCTGCGTATGTAGTCGGCCGCGTAGGGCGCGTCGCCGATGAGCGCGAGCCGCATGTCGGTCTTCACCTGTTCGAAGGCCTGGCGCACGAGCAGCGCGTTGTTTTCCGGCTCCAGGCGGCTGACGTAGAGAAAGTAGCGTTTTCGCTCGAGGCCGAGTTCGTCGAGAACCGCCGTGCCCGGGACCGGTCCGAGGTCGGCGCCGTAGGGAATCATTACAGAATCGCGATCGTAATAGTCGCGATAGTAGGTGGCGATGGCGCGCGCGTCGGTCACCAGAGCGGTGGGCATCCAGGTGGCGAGCCATTCCGATACACGAAACCAGGCTTTCGCCACGGCGTTCCATTTCTTGCGATTGCGTTCCAGGCCGTCGACGTTGAGAGCAACGGGCATCCCGGCGAGGCGCGGCATCCAGGTGTAAATCGCGTTTGCCGAATTGCAATAGAGCACGGCATCGAAGCGGTGGCCCAACAGATGGAGCGTGGAAAGAAACGTGTGCGCCAGCGTGTCGAGATATTTGTGGTGGATGGTGGGGAGATGCGTGAGCTCTACGCCGCGATAGGAAGGCGTGCGGTGGCGTTCGCGGCAATAAACGGAAACCCGATGGCCGCGACCTACCAATCGCGTGGAAAGTTCTTCGGCGAAGGTTTCGAAACCACCATAGCGAGCGGGAATCCCGCGGGTACCGAGAATTGCAAAGTGCACGTTTGACTTGCCGACTGGAAACTATCCGCGAGCAGCCCGGGCGCGCGCCAGAAGCCGGGCGCTGGGCTTGGCGGCGGGCCGGCTTACCGGGTGGAACGCGAACCAACTGGCCATGTAGTCGTCTTTGACGCGGCGCCGCTTCATGATCTCTTCGCGCTTCACCACAAACCGGCGCCAATGACGCAGAACATAGACGAAGGCCTTAATCGACGTATGCTCATGCAGGAGGCAGGCGCCCATCACGACCAAATCCCGGCCGGTTATGGAGAACCAGTTGCGCTTGTACAGGTCCGGCGTCATGTTCTTGATACGCATCAGGAAGCGGTTCTTCACCGAGTGCATGTTGATTTCCGGCGGCAGCGCCCGGCGATTGCCCGGCAGGACGTTACGCACATGATAGCCGCGGGCGAGCGGCGTGTACAGGCAACGCCAGCCCAGCAACTGCGCGCGCCAGGCGACGTCGGCGTCTTCGCGGTACACGAAAAAATCGGTGTCAAAGAACTCGCCCATGATCGAGATATCGTCGATCATCTTGCGCCGGTAAAGGGCCGCGGCGGCGGTGGCTCCAAACACGTATTCGAAATTAAGATAGTGACCGTTGTCTACTTCCTGGCTGCCGCGGTCCAGGTGGCGCAGCATGGGCGTGAAGTAGATGCCGGTGGAATCCACCAACTGCTGTTCAGGGAGATCAAAGTTCGCGAGGATAGAGAGCAGCTTGCCGCAAACCGTGCCGACCTTAGGATCGATAGTGCCGGCGTCGACCATCGCCTGGATAAAGTTCGGCAGGAGAAGGACATCCGGGTTTAAGGTGAGCACCCATTCCCCATTGGCCAGGGCGATGGCCTGATTTTGGGCGGCGGCGAAACCAAGATTGTGCTCGTTGTAATAAATGCGGCAGGGGCCGGCAAATGGCTCGAGGATGTCAACCGTACCGTCGGTGGAAGCGTTATCAACAATAACGACCTCCAGGTGCGGGTACTTTTGTTCGAGCACGGAGTCAAGGCAGCGTTTGATGAAGCGGCCGCTGTTATATGTAACTAAAGTAACGGATACCAGTTCGGTCGTCGCCATGCGAATCGTTATCTCAATCCCCGCCCCCGGCCGACTGTCGGATTTGTCCAGACAGCAGGCATCGGGCGGCTACCCTTGCGATCCTCATAGATACAGAGAGAGAATCCTGGCCCCGGTTGCGAAATATTTCTACCGTTCCCCGTACGATTGAACTTATCGCCAAAGCCCCGCACACTCCCTTAAATTGGTTTGCCTGGAAGTGCTTAAAGGCATATTTCAGTAGACTATCACACCAATAGGTCATTCGGCATCCCAGGGGAAGCTTACCGACCGAGTGAGCACCCTTATGGCGCGCGGTTACCGAGGGCGTATATTCCGTCCGGAACCCGCGATCCAGGGCGCGGCGGGAGAAATCCACATCCTCAAACCATACCGGATAAAAGGTTTCGTCCATGCCGCCCAGGCTGTCCCAGACGTCGCGGCGAACCATAAGGAACGCTCCAGCCGGCTGTTCGACCGGGCCGGGCTGCTGAAGGTCGCGATCGAGGTAGCGATAGCGCCGGTTAACGGGATTCGATTTCCACAAGCGGTTAATGCCGAGCAGCTCAAAGACCAAAGTGGATGGCGTGGGCAGGCGGCGGATGGTGAATCCGGCCTGGGGACGACCCGCGGCATCGGTCAACTGGCCGGCGGCTAAGCCATGGAGCTGGCAGGCGGCGATCAGAGGCTGGAGAGGCGTCGAGAGCTCGACGTCCGGGTTCAATAGGAGCACGGCGTCCGAAGTAGCAGCGGCGCGCGTTCCCTGGTTCACGGCGGCGGCAAAGCCGCGGTTGGAGGAGTTGGCGATGCATTGGACTCCTGAATAGCTTCGAGCTTCGGAATAGCGGCGGACGCGCGCGACTGTGTCGTCGGAGGAGGCGTTATCCACAACGACGATGCGCACGCCCGGGGCTTCGCGGCGAAGCGAGTCTAAGCAGGCTTCGATGACGGCGTCGGAATTGTATGTAACGATTATCGCGGCGACAACCAGAAGTATGCCCTCCAGTATTGGTCGAGACGGGTTTCGCGTCCGAGTTTCAAAATTTCCTCTTCGCTCTTTTCGAGAAGAGCGCGTAAGGCCGCGCTGTCGGTTTTGTCAGGCCGGGTGAGCTGGCGGCGATCGCGCCACCCGGCCAGCTTCCCGCGAAGGAAGGCCCCGCCGCAACCGTGGCGCAGAGCGAGGAGTCCCCATAAGCCTTGGCCGACAATGAGCGGCAGGCGCGGCTGGTGCGCGAAGTGTTTGGCGGCAAGCAGGAGCTGATTGCGCGAAATGCGGAATACGGATTGGGAGCTCCATTGGCCGAAGGTGGCGCTGCCTTGATGGTAGGCGACGGCCGCGGGGATGTAGGATCCATGGCATCCGGAAAGCGCGCAGCGTAACCCGAACTCGACATCTTCCATATAAGAGCCGAAGGTTTCGTCCAAAGTACCTAGCGAACGAAACACGCTCGCGCGAAACAGAACGGCCGTCATAGAAGCGAACCTGATGATACGAGGCTGGTTCCAAAGAGGCGCGTCGGGTAATCCCGCGCCGCAGCGGGCGGCGCAGGCGCCGCGCGACAGCAGGTCAAAAGTGCCGTCAAGGAGCGCAGGATTTGCGGCGGAAAGGATTTTTCCCGTGAGAAACGCCGAATCGGATGATTGCGTTTCCGCCGCCGCAAGGAGCTCGCGCCAGCCAGTTGGTAGCGAGGGTGACGTCGTTGTTCAGGATCGCGATCCACGCGGGCGGCTGAGGGCCGTCAAGCGCCGCGGCGATTCCCCGGTTCACGGCTGCCGCGAAGCCCAGATTACGATCTAAGGCGACGACACGTGTTCCTTTTTCCTGCGCCAAACGGACGGAATCGTCGGAGGAGCCGTTATCCACCACAATCACTTCGTCGAAATGACGGGTTTGCAGCGTCAAGTTATCGAGCAGTGTGGCGAGCAGATCGCGCCGGTTCCAGTGCGGGACGACGGCGACCACCCCGACAGGGGGAAGCGCCGTGGGCGAAGGCGGCATTTCCATCAGAATAGCCGAAAGCCGAATAGCGGAAAGAAGAATCGCCGAAAGCAGAAAAGCCGAAAGCGGAAGGCTGAAAGAAAAAGGGATGGGTCAGTTCGCCAGAGTGGGTTCATTTTATCCCCGCTCGATGACTCTCGCGGCTTCGAAACACCGCTGCAATATCACGGTTTTACCGAGCCGCGACAGAAATGCAGCGGGGTGCATTGGCTCAAACTGACCCACTACTAAGAAAAGGGATGGAAGCGTATCATGATAGTCATGCAACGTGTAGTTATGCAGCGTAAGATTTTGATCGGAACGATGGCGCTGGCGTGGGTGGCGGCGGCCGGGGCGGCGGATGTTCACGCCGTTAAAACGGTTTATCTTTTGCCGATGTCGAACGGGCTGGATCAATATCTGGCGTCGAGCCTTACGTCGGATTCCGTGTTCCAGGTGGTGACTGATCCCAAGAAAGCCGATGCGGTCCTCACCGATCACGTGGGCGAAAACTTTGAGCAGCGCCTGGATGAGTTGTACGGCTCGACAGCTCCGAAGGCGGAAAAAGATAAGGACGATAAGAACGGCGACACGACGACGTTCGCGCGCGTGGGTGGCGGGCAGCGCTCGCGAGGCACGTATTTCCTGGTGGATCGCAACACGCGCGACGTGCTGTGGAGCGACCAGGAACTTCCCAAGGACAACACTGTGAAAGAGACGCGGCGCACGGCCGCACATATCGCGAACCGTCTGGCGAAGGCACTAGGCCGGACGCCTGCCGGCGACAAGTAACTTATTGGTTATTGCTCACGAGACCGGACGCGCGTTACCTCTGAGCGGTAGCAATCTACCAGGCGTTCGGTCATGACGCGCATATCACGCTTGGCGACGACTTCGGCGCGGGCGCGGGCGGCCATCGCGGCAGCCGACTGTGGATCTCGCAATAGATTCACGACATGCCGCGCGAAGCCGGGGGCATCGTCGGCCAGCGCACAGAGCTCGCCATCTTTATCGGCCAAACCTTCCGCGCCCAGACGCGTGGATACTACGGGGATTCCGGCCGAGAACGCTTCCAATAACTTCACGCGTACGCCCGAACCGCTGAGAATGGGGCATACGAAAACGGCGTATTCGGCGAGCGGCTGGCGGATATCTTCGACGAAGCCGATCAGGTCGATGGCCTCGGCGGGGTGCAGCGAGTGCTGGGGAGGCGGCTCGGAGCCGATGACGACGAGGCGCGCGCGAGGCTCCTCCGCCAGGATCAGAGGCAGAACGCTGGCGACGAACCACTGCAGAGCTTCCTGATTCGGAATGTGGCGGAAGCTTCCTAAAAAAAGCACGGTCAAGGGACGGCGGCCGGAGGACGTGTACGCATAGAGCGACGTATCGATGCCGGCGCGATAGCCTTCGTCGATGCGTCCGCGCAGTTGGGGGAGGAAGGAGAGCAGGTGCGCGGCGTTATCGTGGCTGCAAACCTGGATGCGATCGAGCTTGGGCAACATGCGGAGCTCATAGCGCAGCGCGCGCAGATATTCCCAGCGGGCCTTCAGCTTTTCAACGGGGCTGACGAGAAACGGCAGGCGGCGCGCGATGGATTGAAAATAGATATCGTGCTCAAAGAGAATACGCGGAATGCGCCGGAAGGCGCTGGCGTACTGGCCCATCATGGTGTATTCGATCTGCAGGACGTCGATCTTTTGCAGATAGATTTGGCGATGCAGCATCCAGGCGAAATCGGCGCTGCGGAATTCGCGAAAGGCATAAGGCTCAAGCGAGGCGAGGGACTTTTGCTTTTTATCCGTGCGCACCAGGTAATCGGTGGAAGCGCAGAGTTCGTCAACGACGCGATGCGGCGGGCGTTGGTTGGGTTCATCGAGCATGATGACGGCGTGGAGCTCACATAAACGTGCGAGCTCCTTCACGGTTTGATACATGAAGACGGCGCCGCCATGCACGGGCGGATAAATCGGATAGGGCGCGACGAAAAGGACGCGGAGACGGATCGGGCGCGGCGGGCATTCGGGCGAACGTATCGCGGAAGTAACCGCCCAGAGGGCGGCGGAGCGCTTCGGTATCGGAGATCATGGCGAGCGTTCGCGCATGGGAGCGGGCGGCCATCGCTTGCGGAAGCTGCAGGAACGCGCGGGCGATGCCCTGGAAACTGCTGCGCTCCGGCGAATCTCCGGCGAGCCAGGTGAAGAGCGCGCCGATCCAGGTTTGGACGAAATGCGAGAGCAGGCGCGGCCAGTCGTGAATATTCTTCCAGGTGAAGAGCAGGAAGTTTTTTTGCAGCACGCCCTGGATATAGGCGTTCGAAAAACGTTTGCCGATGGTGCCGCGATGTTCGTGATAGACGATGCTCGCGGGCTGGTACATATTTTTCCAGCCGCGCTTCCAGGCCAGGTAGCCGAGGTCGGTATCCTCCATATAAAAGGGCGCGAGGATTTCGTCGAAGCCGCCTAGCTGGAAGAATTTTCGGCGATCGAAAGCGCAGGAGCCGCCGCCGCCGTAAGCGCAGGGAAAAAGCTGAGTGACGTGAGGGTCGTTGCGATGGCGCACGCGAATGGATCCACCCTGCCACCAGGTTTCCGTGAGACCGGTTTCTTCGCGGACTTTATCGGGATCGGAGAAAAAGATCTGGCACGTCACGGAGAAGACGGCAGGATCGGTGAAGCCCGCGAGCAGCGGCGCGAGAAAATCGGGCTCGACGCGCATATCGCTATTCAAGAGCACGACGATGTCGTTTCTGGCGGCCGCGAAGCCGGCGTTGGAACCGCCTCCAAAGCCGAGATTTTCGGGCAGGGGGAGAACGCGGGCTTGCGGAAAATGCTGTTGCGACGAAAGCGGCGCTGCCGTCGGTAGAACCGTTGTCGACGACGATGACTTCGCTACCGGGTACGCGAACGGCTGCGGCCAGCACTGAAGGCAGGTATTTTTCCAGCAGGTCTTTGCCGTTCCAGTTGGGAATGACGATAGTGGCGGCCGAGGTATTCGGCTGGGTGTTGGCCGGGGGGACGGAACGGCGCAGGTGCGAAACGAGATCTGCAGCGGCGAGCGCCAATGCGGTGAGCACGAGCAGCACAGGCGAGATTAAGAACGGAAGCAAGCCGCGCAGAAACCGCATGAAGGCACGGTGGCGAGGCGCCGGCTGTTCAGGCATCGTCGTCTTTGTCGGGAACACTGATATTCGGACCCAGGCCAAGCCTGCGGCCCAGGCGAACCCAACTGGAATCCTTTACCAGCCGTAACAACGCGAGCCGGGCTTTCGATTCTGTCTGCAACCGCAAGGCCCACTCGGTCCGCTCGATCACGGTGCTGTCCGCCTTTTGCAGAGCATCGACTGTTGATTTTAAGGCGGTGTTGAGCTGCGCGGTTTCCTTGTCGAGCCGGAGTGCCCACTCGGTGCGTCGATCCATTTCACGACTTTGCTCGTCGAAATGGCGGATCATGGTGTCGCGTTCGGCGTGCGTGGTGGCAAGGTCCGCTTTGAGGCTTTCCATTAATGCCTTGAGGCGCTCGATCTCCGTCTGAAGAAGCGTGATGTGATGCTCACGCGTGCGGAGGAGATTAGTGGCTACGGGAACGTAGACAAAACTCTTGAGCGGCGCGAGCGGCTGAGCAGAGCAAATCGCCAGAAAGAAATGCGCGTCGGCCGCGGAACCGGAAGCCGCTTCAAGATGGCCATCGGAGGCGCCGGCGGCGGTTGGTTCATAGAACGAAAAAGAATCCGTGTGATTTTGCAGAAAGATGACAGCGTGCGGATAGACCGTCGCGATGGCTGCGGCGAATTCGTCGTAGGTATACTCGCGCACGTGGAACGGATTGGGCCCGGATGCGGCACGCGTTTCGGCGTAGTAGGTGGTGTTGGGCGTGGAGACCAGCAGAAGGCCGGAGGGTCGCAACAGACGCCGGGCCTCGGCCAGCAACTTCGTACCGTCGTCAATGTGTTCGATGACCTCGAAGGCGGTGACCAGATCGAAGGACGCGTCGGGAAGAGGGACGTCCGTGGCGGAACCTGTGAGGAATTGCAGACCGGCGTGCGGATAGTGATCGCGAGCATAAGCCACGGCGTCCGGGGCGATGTCGAGGCCCACAGCAGAAGCCGCGTGTTCGGCCAGGACGGCGGTGCCGTAGCCTGCGCCCGAACCGAGATCGAGGATATCGGGAGGGCGTTGGAAAGCGGCGGCAATATGGGACGCGAAGCGATAGCGCGAAAGATGCTCGGCCCAGAGATCGGGTTCGACTTGGCCGGGGATGACGCGCTCGCCGGTGAAATCCGTCACAGGGCGGCGGCTCCGGCTCCGAGGCGTGAGTTCACCTGGACGCGGCAGGGAAAGCGAAAGTGCCCATAAAGGGGACCCTCGGGCGGCAGCATTTCGAGGACCACGGCGTTTTCAATGAAATCGCAGATGCCGTATTTTTCCAGTGTGCCATCGGAGATGGCGGGGCAGAACGACAACGACGTGGAATAAAGCGTCGGGATGTCGACGTAAAAATCAACGGTGCAGGTTTCGCCCGGGGCTAGGGGCGGAAGGGCGCGGCCTTCGTTAGTGGTGTTGGCGCCCGCGAAATCCACGCCGAGTTGATTGCGAAAAAGTATGCCGATGATGGGTTGATCGAGCGCGGCGTTGGTGCGGACGCTGATGCGCACGACGACCGTGGTATCGGGCGAGACGCTATGCAGAGCGCGGCCGTCCAGATCGCAAACGGCGATGCCGATGATTTCAGCGCGGCCGTCGCCCGAGCGGCGATCGATGTGCGGAATGCCTTGGATGACTTCGATAGGCGCGTCCGTGGAGACGGGCGGATGGAGGTGCACGTCGTGTTCGTAATACTGGGCGTCTTTCGCGGCCATTGCGGCAAGATATTTCGAGACGACGGTGTCGGTGTCGCCGATCGCCATGGCCTGACCATGATCGAGCCATAGTGCGCGGTCGCCAAGCGATTTTACTTCCGCGGTGGCGTGAGAGACGAAAAGAATGGTGACGCCCTGGGAGCGAAGCTCGTGCACCTTGCGGAGACATCGCTGGCGGAAATAGATGTCGCCGACGGAGAGGGCTTCATCGACCAGTAGAATTTCGGGATCGACGTGGATGGCCACCGCAAAAGCCAGGCGGACAATCATGCCGCTGGAGTAAGTTTTTACGGGTTGGTCTATGAATTCGCCGATTTCAGCGAATTCGGCGATCTCGGGAAATCTTTGATCGATCTGCTTGGTGGAAAAACCGAGGATGGCGGCGTTGAGATAGACGTTCTGGCGGCCGGTGAATTCGGGATTGAATCCGGCGCCGAGTTCGAGGAGTGCCGCGACACGCCCGTGCACGTTGACCGTGCCTGAAGAAGGCTGCAAAATGCCGGCGCAGATCTGGAGCAAGGTGCTCTTGCCGCAACCGTTTTCACCGACGATGCAGAAGGTTTCACCGCGATTCACGGTGACGGAGAGATCGCGGAGGGCCCAATAATCGTGGTGATAGCGGCGCCGGTGGAGCGTGGCGAGTTCTTTGAGCCGGTCGCCCGGCGTCCCGTAAATCGGGTAGCTTTTCGATACGTTAAGGAATTCTACGGCCGCCGACACTACACCAAATTGTAGTCCAGGGGTTGGGCGCAGACCAGAATCATAGTTTCGGATACTCTGGTCTTTTAACTTGACACAGGAGGCGCGCGCTGCCTACGCTGGAAGGTAAGCCGGCGTAGCTCAGGTGGTTAGAGCGACGGTCTCATAATCCGTAGGTAGTAGGTTCGACTCCTACCGCCGGCACCACTCTCCGCTTCAGGATTCGCGCGAGATCTGTTCAAAGACGCGATCAAGTTCCGCCTGGGAGTAATACTCAATCTCAATGCGGCCGCGCTGGTCTGTGAGCGCTACGATGCGGACCCTTGTTCCGAGCACGCGTTCGAGCTGATCGGTAGCCGCCTTAACATTGGGGTCCACCGCGGTTTCACGTTTTGCCTTGGGCTTGGGGCGGTCGGAAGTGCGTTCCTGAACGATGGTCTCCACCTGCCGCACGGAAAGGCCTTGCGCCGCCGTCTTTTCAGCGATTTCGATCTGCTCCTCGGCTGAATGCAAACCGAGGATGGCCCGGGCGTGACCCATGGAGAGGCGGTGTTCGGCCAGAAGCATTTGGACCTCCGGCGGGAGGTTCAGAAGGCGGAGGGCATTGGCGATGGAGCTGCGGTCCTTGCCTGTGCGTTGCCCGACTTCTTCCTGCGAGAGACCGAGCTGCTTGCGGAGCCGATCATAGGCCTGCGCCGTTTCGATCGGGTTGAGATCCTCGCGCTGGATGTTTTCGATGAGGGCCAACTCCAGAATGCGGGGTTCGGCGACCTCCTGGACGACTACGGGGACCTCGGTCAAGCCGGCTAAGCGGGCGGCACGCCAGCGACGTTCACCGGCGATGAGTTGATATTGTCCCTGGTGCGCGCGAACGATCAACGGTTGGATGATTCCGTTCGCCCGGATCGAAGCGGCGAGTTCTTCCAGGCGATCGGCCTGAAAGACGACGCGCGGCTGCACGGGATTGGGATGGATCTGATCGATGGGAAGCGTGGCCGGAGCGATGGGCGTCGCGAGGGCGGGCGCTGCTGCCGAGGCCACCGGTGCGGGATCGCGGGGGCGGGCGGGGAGTAAAGTTGAAAGACCCTTACCGAGCACTTTTCGCTTGTCTGTTCCGCTGTTCATTTTCCAAAATCTCCTTGGCCAATTTGATATAGCTTTCGGCTCCCTTTGACCGGGGATCATACATCAGGATGGGTTTTCCATAGCTTGGGGCTTCCGCGAGTTTGATACTCCGCGGAATAACTGTTTCGAATATCTCGTGTTGGAAGAATTCCCGTAGGTCGTCGGCAACTTGGCGCGCCAGGTTCGTCCGATCGTCGTACATGGTCAATAAGATGCCTTCGAGAGGCAGGGGTTTTCCGAAGGATTCGCGAATACGTTCAATAGTATCAATCAGTTGCGAGATTCCCTCGAGCGCAAAGAACTCGCATTGAATCGGTATCAGCACGGAGTCCGACGCGACCAAGGCATTTAGCGTGAGAAGGTCCAGCGCCGGAGGACAGTCTAAAAGGACGTACGAGTATTGCTCTGAAACGGCGGCGAGCAGATTTGAGAGAACAAATTCGCGCTGCGGGCGGTCGACAAGGTCCAAGTTCGCACCCACTAGATTTTTGTCTGTGGGGACGAGATAGAGCCCTTCGCAAGCGGTTTTGACGATGACGTCGGCAAGCGGCACGCCTTGGATGAGTGCGGTGTAAAGAGTCGGACTGTCTTCCTTCTTCTCCACTCCTAGGCCGGTTGTTGTGTTGCCTTGAGGATCTGCGTCAACGACGAGCACACGAAGGTCATTTGCGGCCAGTGAGGCCGCTAAATTGATCGCGGTTGTCGTCTTTCCGACGCCGCCCTTCTGATTTGTAATCGCTATGACTTTAGCCATCAGGGAGATCCTATCAAAGTTCCACGTGAAACATCTCTATAAATCGCCGGTCACCCCAGGGAACCTTGATCGCGGTGGTTTGGCTGGTCAATAGAGCGCCTTCTTTAGCCAATTTGAGCCCTTTAACTGTGTCTGCGCGCACGGCCCTTGAGACCATCCAATCATACCGCTCCGTGTGGTCCTCTGCGCGCTCCGCTATGATACGAAAATTTCCCAATCCGTGACACGCCTCTCTCAGAAAAGATGCCTTCCTTTGATCGGCCTCAAGAAGCGTGATCGTACATTCGGGGCGGAGAATCCCGATTGGGAAGCCGGGAAATCCAGGGCCAGAGCCGACATCGACAACGCGGAGCTTGTCGGAGGGGAGCCGCAGTCCCAGATAGAGGCTCTCGCAGTAATGCAATTCAACGGCTTCAACAAGGCTGCCAATTCGAGACAAGTTCAGCTTTTTGTTCCATTTCAGGAGCAGATCGTAGTGGGCATTCAGCCGCGCCGAGTTGTTCTGCGGAAAGGATATCGTAAGGAGCGAACGCGGAGGACAGCAGCGCCTGGAAATCCATCAGCAAGTGGCGGCAAAATTCAAATAAACATCCAAAACCGCAATGGCGGCCGGAGTCACACCAGGAATCTTTCCGGCTTGGCCAAGCGTTTCTGGGCGGACACGCTCGAGTTTCTCCCGAACCTCGCGCGATAGACCCGGAATTTGCTGATAACTGAACTCGGTCGGAATCCGGCGCCGCTCCGCGGAGCGCAGACGCTCCACCTGCCGATCCTGCTGGGATATGTAGCCGGCGTACTTCACTTCGGTCTCAATCGTTTCACCGACGCCCCGGAGCAGTGGTTCAGCCAGAATCTCCTCCAATTGCAGCGACGCAAGTTTGATTTCCGGGCGCCGTAACCATGCGCTCTTAGTCGGATTGGAGTCGAAATAACTACGAAGCTTGGCTTTTTGTTCCTCCTTTCGCACATAGAGAGTCCATCGATCGTCCTGAACCAGGCCGATCTCGCGGCCCAGCGGAGTGAGGCGCTCGTCGGCATTATCGATCCGAAGGTGCAGACGGAACTCGGCGCGCGAAGTAAACATCCGGTAGGGCTCGTCGACACCCTTTGAGATCAGATCGCCAATCATGATCCCGATATACCCGTCGGCCCGGGAGATCACGATCGGCTCGCGGCGTTGCAGGCAGCGTACGGCATTGATGCCGGCCATAAGACCCTGGGCGGCAGCCTCTTCATATCCAGAGGTCCCATTAATCTGGCCGGCCAGGAAAAGCCCCGGCAGTGTTTTCACTTCCAGGGAGGCGCTCAGCTCGCGGGCGTCTATCGCGTCATATTCGATCGCATAGCCGGGACGGATCATCTCGGCGTCCTCCAAACCGGGAATCGAGGCGAGCACGCGAGTTTGCACGTCGATGGGCATACTGGTCGACATGCCATTCACGTAGATCTCGTTGGTGTCCAGCCCTTCCGGCTCCAGAAAAATCTGATGACGCAGCTTGTCCGGAAACTTTACGATCTTATCTTCGAGCGACGGGCAGTAGCGAGGGCCGATGCCTTCGATCTGACCGCTATAGAGCGGCGAACGAGCCATGTTTTCGCGGATGACATCGTGGGACTCAGGCGTTGTATAACTGATATAGCACTTAATCTGCTCTCTCTCTATCTTGTTGGTAATAAAAGAGAATGGAGTTGGATTCGGATCGCCCTCCTGTGCCTCGAAGCGCGACCAATCAATGCTGCGGGCGTCTAGCCGCGGCGGGGTTCCGGTTTTGAGGCGGGTCCATTGCAGGCCGAGGCCACGGAATTGTTCGGCCAGCAGGTTCGAGGCTGCTTCGCCATTGCGGCCGCAACTATACTTCTGCTCGCCGACGTGCGCGAGTCCATTGAGAAACGTGCCGGTGGTGACGACGACAGCGTCGGCCTCAAGCATACGGCCGTCGCGCAATGTAACGCCCTGGATGTGTCGTGCGGGAGAGTTCGAGATGGCAAGTTGCGCGACCTCGGCTTGCAGGATCCGCAGGTTTGGCTCCTGCTCCAGAAACTCGCGCATCTTCAGGCGATATTGCTTTTTGTCGCACTGCGCACGCGGCGACCAGACGGCGGGACCGCGGCTGGTATTCAGCAGCCGGAACTGGATGCCGACGGCATCGGTCACCTCGCCCATAACGCCGCCCAGCGCGTCGATCTCACGAACCAAATGACCCTTCGCGATGCCGCCCACGGCAGGATTACAGGACATCTGCGCGATCAGGTCGGAATTCATCGTAATCATGGCGGTCTTCATGCCGAGACGAGCACATGCGCGCGCGGCTTCGCAGCCGGCGTGGCCGCCGCCGATGACGATTACCTGATAACGAATGGGCACGAGTATTTCTAGTTTAACGAAAAGGCAATTTTAACGAACCGTTACTTTATCGAATAATGCGGAGGGACGCGCTACACTGGCACTTTCACCGTGAAGATACTTGTCATCGGCGGCGGCGGCCGGGAACACGCGATCGCCTGGAAAATCTCTGTTGAGGGACATGAAGTTTTTGCTGCTCCCGGCAACCCCGGTAGTGCACGCGTAGCAAAATTGCTGGATACTGCGGACTACGTCGCAGCGGCGGAATCCATCGCGGCCGATCTAACTGTAGTGGGGCCGGAGACACCGCTTGCACAAGGGATTGTGAATCAATTCCGTGCGCGCGGGCTGCGCATTTTCGGCCCGACACAGGAACAAGCCCAGCTAGAATCGAGCAAGATCTACGCAAAAGAATTTATGGACCGCGTAGGCATTCCAACGGCGCGATTTGTTCGGGCGACTTCTTCAGAACAGGCCATGGCCGCGCTGCGCGAGTTCTCCCTTCCAGTTGTGATCAAGGCTGACGGATTGGCTGCCGGCAAGGGCGTGGTCGTGGCGCAAACCGCAGCGGAGGCCGCGGCCGCCGTGCAAGCGCTGGGTCCGCATCTGGTCATCGAAGAATTTTTAGAGGGCGAGGAAGTCAGCTTCATCGTGATCAGCGATAGTCGCAAGGTGATAGCGCTTGAGGCCACGCAGGATCACAAGACAATCTTTGACGGCGACCAGGGACCGAACACGGGAGGCATGGGCGCTTACTGCGACGGGCGAATTCTCACTTCCGCCGAAGAGCAGCGGATCCTCGACACGATTATTCAGCCGACGGTCGCGGCGACCGGATTCACAGGCTTTCTTTATGCCGGGCTGATGATGACGGCTGATGGACCCAAGGTGATCGAGTTCAATGCGCGCCTGGGAGATCCGGAGACGCAACCGTTGATGCATCGCCTGAACGGCGGTTTTACGGACGCTCTTTATCAGGCTGCGAACGGAAACTTCGCGGATGCGCAATTAGCCTGGAAATCCGACCCGTCCGTGTGCGTCGTTATGACTGCGGCCGGATATCCGGCAAAATCGCGGACCGGCGATTTAATCACCGGCATTGAGAGCGCGGAATCTTTAACACGAGACACACAGGTGTTCCATGCGGGATCAAAGCTCACGGCGCAAGGCTTGGAAACGGCCGGCGGCCGGGTTCTGGGGGTGACGAGCTCGGGCAAAGATCTTCCGCAGGCGATTCGCAATGTTTATGCGGCTGTGGAGAAGATTCACTTCAACGGGATGCATTACCGGCGCGACATTGGAGCCAAGGGCCTGAAGCGTTGGTAGCTGTCGAATGCTTTCGATTCAGCCGCGCACGACGGCTGCGCCGGTGGCCTAAATGAATTGCGCACAACAGCTATGCCTGTGCGCTCGAACCAATTAATCGCGCACAACGGCGGCGCTGTGCGCTCGAATTCAGCAATACTGGTAGGGACGGGCAGATTCGAACTGCCGACCTGTCGCTTAGGAGGCGGCCGCTCTATCCATCTGAGCTACGTCCCCGCCGATTGCACTCTGCCACGATTGTATCAGGCACTGGCGACTACACCTGCGTCTTGGCGATCTCGGGCTCCTCTTTTGCCGGTTGCAGATAGTTTGCTGTTAAGCCTTCCTTCAAAAGCGTAAACGCCGTGTCGACGTCGTCGGCAAACTCGAACAGGCTCAAATCTTCCGGACTGATCATGCCGTGACGCACCAGCGCGTCAAAATTGATGATCTCCTTCCAGTAACTGGTGCCGTACAAGACCACGACAATCTTCTTCATGAGCTTCTGGGTTTGCACCAGAGTGAGTATTTCCATGAGCTCATCGAGCGTGCCGAAACCGCCGGGAAACACGATGAGAGCTTTCGCCAGATAGGCGAACCAGAATTTGCGCATGAAGAAGTAGTGGAACTCAAAATTGAGCTGCGGCGTGATGAAGGGATTGGGACGCTGCTCATGCGGCAGGCCGATATTGAGGCCGACGGTTTTTCCGCCGGCGTCGGCCGCACCGCGGTTCGCTGCCTCCATGATGCCGGGACCTCCGCCGCTGCAGACCACAAAGCGGCAGGCACTCTCCTCCAGCGAATCCGACCACTCCGTCAGGCGGCGGGCCAGCTCACGCGCTTCATTGTAGTAGCGGCCAAGCGGACCCATCTCCGTCAATCGCGCCGAGCCGAAGAAGACGACGGTATCGTGCACTTTTTGATCGCGGAAGTGCGAGAGCGGGTAAATATATTCGCTCATGATCCGCAAGGGGCGCGCGGCGGACGTGTCCATGAATTCTTTGTTGCGATAGGCGAGCGGCAGACGGCCGTCAAAGTCGGTGTGTTTTTCGTTCATGATGGGCGTACTAATCTTCCAAACGCGGGGACCGGATATCGACCTAACCGGCTGACTCCATTCTCTCACTGCGAGTCAATCATTCATCCGTCTCACGCGCGCCTGCGTGCTTTTCGAGCTGGCGCAAGCGCCGCAGCATTTCGGGCAATTTGGGAAACGCGGTGACGGCGCGCAGCCATTCGCGAGCCTCAAACGCAGGCGATCCGCTCATCACCGCTCCCGCAGCGACATCGCCGCCGATGCCGCTTTGCGCATAAATGATGGCGTTGTCGTGAATGGTCAGGTGGCCGGAAACGCCCACCTGGCCGGCGAGCAGGACATTCTTTTTCAAGACGGTGGATCCGGCGAGACCGGTTTGCGCGCAAATAATATTGTCTTCGCCCACTTCGCAGGCGTGACCGATTTGCACCAGGCTATCGATCTTCGCGCCGCGGCGTACGCGGGTCTCACCGACGGTAGCGCGATCGACGGAGGTGAGCGTTTGAATTTCGACGTCGTCTTCAATGACGGTGACGCCGCTTTGCACGATCTTGTAGTGGGTTCCATCGGCACGCTTGGCGAAGCCGAAGCCGTCGCCGCCCACCACCGCTCCGTTTTGTAGAATGACGCGGTTTCCGACTTGGCAGAATTCGCGTACGACAGCATGGGAGTGCGCGTAGAAATCGTCACCGATGTGGGCGCCTTCGTAAATCACCACGTGCGGACGCAGAACGGCATTGCGGCCGATCACGACGTTGTCACCGACGACGGCGAATGCGCCGATTGAGGCGTTGTCGCCAATTTTGGCAGAGGCCGCTATCGCCGCCATCGGATGGATGCCGGGCGCGGGGCGGGGCGGCTGGTAGAACAATTCAAGGGCGCGCGCGAAATCCACGTAAGGCTGAGTGGAAAGGAGCTGGGGCATGGAAAGGCCCTCCACGATCCTGGAAACCAGGATGGCTCCGGCAGGGGATTGCTTCACTTTGTGCGCGTACTTGGGATTGGCGAGAAAGGTGAGTTCCGTGGAAGACGCCCGCTCCATGCCGGCGACGCCGGTGATTTCGAGGTTCTGATCGCCGTGAAGTTCGCAGCCCAATGCCGCGGCCAGATCGCGAAGTTTCATTTTTATAGATTACGGCTTTGCGCGCTTGGCACGTGAACGGCACGCGAACGCGACACCGTGGCGCTAGCGAAAGGGCGTATGTTCGCGGCTCACATGCGGACTGTATCCGGACAAGCTGCGACCTCGCGGCGGTAAAATACCAACGATGACGAACCTCCCTTCGCAGCCGTCCACTTCTACATCCAAATCTGCATTTACACCGCGCGCGCAAAAGGCAGCACGCCGCGCCTTCCTGAAATTCGTGGCCGCCAGCCCTTACGTGGCCGCCGTGGGCGGCGCCGCGGCATTCTTGCGGCGCACTGCCTCGGCTCAAGCGCCGGCTGGTGGCGGAGCAGTGGCCGACGTGATTGCGAATCCGGCCGACGCTTTAAACGTGTTTGACTTTGAAGAGGCTGCTCGACGGAAGGTGAATCCGGGTCACTGGTATTACATGGCCAGCGGCGTGGATGACGATCTCACGCTGCGCGCCAATCGCGAAGGCTATCGGCACGTGGAACTGCGTCCGCGGCGATTGCACGACGCAACGAAGGTAGACACCCGCGTCGAAATTTGGGGCACCACTTATAACAGCCCGATTTTCCTATGCCCGACAGGTGGCGAGAAATCGTTCTTTTTTGAGGGCGAGATCGCCGTTGCCCGCGCGGCCAAGGCGCGCGGCACGCTGCAAATTCTGTCGAGCACGACATCGGCCGCGATTGAAGACGTGAACAAGGCACTGGGGCGCCCGGTGTGGTTTCAACTGTACGCGCCTACGTCGTGGGATGTCTGCCAAAAAATGCTGCAGCGCGTGGAAGCTTCCGGGTCCACGGTGGTCGCGCTGACGGTGGACAATACAACGGGGCGGAACAGCGAAACTTTCCGGCGGATGCGTCCCAAGGATTTGCGCGCCTGCGCGTCCTGCCACGAGGGCGAGCCCGGGACGTCGATCAAGGAGCGCCGCATGTATGACGGGATCGATATGACCGGCGTGCGCACGCAAAATCCGGCCATGGATTGGACGTTTGTCGATCAGCTGCGCAAATTCTGGAAGGGTAAGCTGATCATCAAAGGCATCGACACGCGAGAGGACGCCCGGCTGAGCCTGGAACACGGCTTCGACGGCATTCTGGTTTCGAACCACGGCGGCCGGTCGACTGAAACGTCGCGTGCCACCATTGAAGCGCTGCCCGAAGTGGTGGCGGAGGTGGGCAGTCGCATACCGGTATTCGTCGATGGCGGTGTGCGGCGCGGGACCGACGCATTCAAGGCGCTGGCGCTGGGTGCCAAAGCGGTCGGCATCGGACGTCCGTTCCTGTGGGGCTTGGGCGCGTTCGGGCAGCCGGGTGTGGACCGTGTCGTGGAGATTTTGCAGGGCGAGTTAAAACTCGTGATGGGCAATTGCGGTACGCAGTCGGTGGCCGATATCACGCGCTCGCACGTTACTGCGCCGGATTGGAAAATTTGAAGCGCCTATCCGCAATGGTCAGCCTTTGAATTTATCGCGGCATTCGGTGGAGCAGAAATAATACGTCTCGCCGTGCACGGACTTTTGGAACGCCGTTTCAGTGGAGATAAATGTTCCGCATACGGGATCTTTTTTCAACTCGCCGATGGTGGCACCACGGGGAGCTTGGGGAGGCGGGCTGCCGGCCGCGCCCGAGCGGCCGGAAAAGCCGCCACTCTTGAACGAGGAGGCGAGGATCGCCAGAATCTGGCGCACAAGATAAACCGCCACAAGCGTGACGATCATTTCTACGAGTGCGCGCAGCATAATTGAAACCTAAAGGCTCTTCCGAGGGCGTCGCCCGAAGCTTAAAAGGGCCTGCGCGAACGCAGGCCCCTCGAAAAAAATCCGCTGGAAACAGCGCCTATTTCTTCTTCGGTGCGGGGCGATTCGAGAAGTTGGTCTGCACCGTGGCGCCGAGGCTCGTGATCATGTCCTTGGCGGTCTGGGCATTCGGCCCGGTCGGAGCGAGATCAAGGTATTTCTGGAAGGCTTCAGCCGTTCCGGGAGGCGCGATCGTTTTGCCGTTGTCGACCGTCGCTTTTCCCATCAGTGACAAACCGTACTGATAATAAGCTTCCGCATAATTGGGATCCACTTCGATCGCCTTCTTGAAAGCGGCCGCCGCGGCGTCGGCGTTGCCGGTGTTGACGTAAACGGCGCCCAGGTTGAAATAATACTTACCGGCGTTGGTGGGATCCGCTTGCGCCGCCTTGGTCAGCTCCGCCTGCGCATCGTCATACTTCTTTTCCTGCGCCAGCACCAGGGCATAGTTGTTGTGATAAGCCGCGTCGTCGGGCTTAATGGCGAGCGCCTTCTGATACGCTTCGGCCGCCTTGCCCAAATCCGCCGTCTGGTCCGCGCCGGTCTTCGTTTTAGCGCGCGCGGCGTAGGAATCCGCCAGGTTGCCCCAGACCACATGTTGATTCGGATCCACCTCGGTGGCCTTCGAGAAGCCATCGATTGCTCCGTCCCAATTGTTGGCCGCGGCGGCGGTTTTGCCGGCATTGAACGCTTCATTCAAGGCTTTATTCTTGGCCATCGCGGCGGAGTTGGCCTTATCCTGCTTTTCCTGAGCAGCCTTATCCGCAGCCGATAGACCGCGTCCGGCGTCGTTATCGACGGGCGGCGCATCGCCAGCCTTCAGGTCGAAGCTGACGTCGATGGTTTCGCCGACCTTGGTACGGCCGGTCTGAAAGCCGCGATCCTGGCCATCGATCATGGCCGTGATCTTGTAGTTGCCGAGCGGCAGACCACCATAGAAATAGTGGCCCTTCTTATCAGTTTTGACCGTGTAATTGCCCTTGACGTCCTGACGCTCAATTTTCATTTGCGCGCCCTGAACCGGTTTCCCGTCGGGACCTTTAACCGTGCCTTCAAATGCCGCCGTCTGAGCCCATGCGCCGATGGAAAAAATCAGACCTACCGGCAGAACAAAAAGAATTTTACGTAACGTACCAGACATGGCCGTTTCGCGACCTCCAGGGGTAAATAGTGATGCCGCCATTCAGGATACTACATCCGTCATGGCTGGGCATAGCCCAGCAAATATGCGCTCTCCAAGCTAAGAGACGCCAGATTTGAGGCGGGAGATTCACCGAACCCGCGCATCCTGATCGATATCCAATCCGGCGAGGCCCGTAAGTTGCAGAGAATACGCACCGATGCTCTCCGGCAACCGTTAGGGTTGTATTGTTAGAGAAGCTCCTCATGTTTCATTCCGAAGCGATCCGGTTCAGCTTCCAGGCTCTGCGTGCCAATAAGTTCCGGGCTTTCCTGACCGCCTTGGGCCTGGTGATCGGCAACGCGTCGGTCATCCTGGTGGTGACGATTTCGTTAACCAGCCGGGATTACATCCTCGACCAGATTCAGCGCATCGGTTCGAACCTGATTTACGCGCAGTTCGACGCAGGCAACAACCCGGCGATGGGCGTCGCGGCGGGCGATTACATCAAGATTGCCGATGTGGAGGCCGTGCGCCAGCAGCTGGGTTCGAGGGTGGTCGCGGTGACGGGCGTGATGAATAGCTACGACCAAATGCGGATTCAGGGCGGCCAACTCGACGTAGCCGTCATCGGCTCCGATGCCGAATATCCGAAGGTGCGCAATCTGGACCGCCTGGCCGGGCGATTTTTCGATGCCGACGATGTGGCTCAGCGCCATCGCGTGGTGCTGCTGATGGAACGCCTGGCGAAAAAGTTGTTCGGGTCATCGAGCGCGGCGGTAGGGCAGACGGTCAAGATTCACGGCCTGCAGTTCGCCGTGATCGGCGTGTTTAAAGAAAAGACGGAAAGCTTCGGTCTGTCGGAGCTTTCGGGCGAGAACGCGCTGATTCCGATTTCTGTCTTGCGATACTTTACGCCGATTGAGCGCGTGGACCCTCTATACGTGCAGGCGAAGACGCCGGAAGACGTGGAGCCGGTGACGAAAATGGTGCAATCGATCCTGGAAAGCCGGCACAGGGCGGGCGCGCGGTACAGGGTGGATAATCTGGCGGCGATTTTGTCCGCGGCGCGGCGCATCGCGACGGTGATGACCGTTGTGCTGATGCTGGTATCGGCCCTGGCGCTGATTATTTCCGGCATCGGCATTATGAACATCATGCTGGTAACGGTGACGGAACGTACGCGCGAGATCGGATTGCGGATGGCCGTCGGCGCCTCGCGGCGCGACGTGCTGGAGCAGTTTCTGGCCGAGGCCGTGGCGATCAGCCTGACGGGTGGGCTGGCCGGAATCCTGATCGGCGTAGCTATTCCCGTGAGCGTACGCTATCTCACCGACGATATCGCCGTGCCGATTTCGCCGCTGTCGATTATCGTGGCATTCGGCGTGTCGCTCTTAGTGGGGCTGGTGTTCGGAATTCTGCCGGCAAATCGGGCGGCGAGGCTGAATCCGACGGAAGCTCTGCGCTACGAGTAGTTTTCGATCTATGAACAGAAGCCTTCGCCCGGCAATGTCGAAGTGGTCGTCCATATCCGCTCCGATGGCGCTGCTTCTGTTGGGTGCGGCTTATCTGTGGGCGTACCTCAGGCTGCAATCCAGGTGGTGGTTCGAAGACGATCCGTCGCTCTTTGCGTATGCCAACGAGATCCATAATCCGGCGAATGTTTTTTTCGATCCCGCTGTTCTGCGCCATTTCACGACGGGCAAAGCGCTGGTACCGATGCAGCTTGTCTCGTATTGGGTGGATACGCGACTGGCGAAACTTTCACCCGCGTTCGCCTACGCACATCAGGCGTCGAGCTTCCTGCTCACTCTGCTGGTTCTGTATTTCCTCTTGCTGCGACTGCTGCGAAACAATAAGGCCGCGGCGTTCTGCATCAGTTTTTTGTGGATGCTGGCGCCGTCCACCTTGGTTGTGGTCCAGTTTCTGGCGACTCGACATTATCTGGAAGGGCTTTTTTTCGCGCTCCTGGCGGTGTTTGTTTTGAGCAGAGCCGGTTTGCAAAACCGTCCGCGCGATTGGCGGGCGTACGCGATTGCATTTACGTGCGGCGTGATCGCGGCGCTTTATAAAGAAATTTACGCCGTCATCGTCCCCGCGTTCTTTCTGGGGTACTCCTGGAAATACAAATCGCGCGGGCTTGCGATGGGTGCAGTGGCGATGACGATCGCGTATGGCGTTTATCGATTCTGGATGCTGGGCGCGGCGCTCGATTACAATATGGCCTTCCTGAGCGCGCCCCAGTATCTGAAGTTCCTTTCCAAGCTGCCGTATACGCTCTCGTCGAATTACGGCGGTTACGTTTTGTGGGGAATCATCGCGGTGCTGTGTGCTTATTCCGCGCGTGCGGTTCCCGCGGGAGAGGAACGCCGCGGTCCGCTCGCGTTCGGCATCGCGGTTCTGGCGGGCTTGTGTATCGCGACCATCATCCCTGTTTCCTACCCGCTTTACGGAACAATCAGAGTGCCTGGAACCTGGTACAGAATCGTGTTTCTGTTAAATACGGTTTTACTTATTTCGGGCGGCTGCCTGGCTGTTCGCTATTTGACAACACGTATGCAGCTCGCACTCGGATTGCTGACGATGATCGTGCTGGGAGCAGGTGCTGCGAAAACCGACAAGCTTTGGGTGGCCATGACGGCCCGTGCCGAATGCGAGGGGAAATTCTATCTGAACAATCCCGACAAGGTGCTGCTGAGCGAGCAGGAAGCCTGGTGGTTTATCCCCGGTGTTCATTGGATGTACGGCGTCAAGACTCCGCACTATGTACTCCTGAAGGACGTGCAAAGCACGAGAACTGAATCGCCAGTATGGCGATATCGGACTGGTGGCTTTGCTCCCGAGAGCTTGCCGCTGGGAAACGTGGAAAGCAGTCATTAGAGATTTGCGATCGAGATGGTCGCGCGCTTGATGTGTATCGCGCGATTACCCGCCTAAGCTGTTTGAGCAGGTCGGTTCGCTTGATGGCGTGCTAGCTTCCAAACCCTCAACATCAAAGGGGCGATCAACAGGATCGTGATATCGGTCGCGACGTGGAAGAGCAGAAGATGCCTTTCGGTTTCCACTCCATCGGCCAGCACCGCGCTCGCGCATTCCAGGGCGGCGATCAGTTGAACTGCCAGGACCAGAGCCGCGAAGGCGCGGTCTTCCAGCGTCCCGAACAAAAGGCATAAAGCTCCCAAGATCACGGCGAAAGCCAGGACGAAAACGTACCAGGGCGCGTGTTCGAACAGATAGGAGCGCAGATCACTCCAATAAGCGAAGTGGCTCGCCTGCGCGCGTCCCGTGAATCCGTCTTCGCGCGCCAGATCTCCCCACGCCCGGATTTGCGGCCCGAAAACTTTCAACTGCTGGTATACGACGTGAGCTGTCGCGAAGGGATGGAACAGGTAATAGCGCACCAACGTGCCGTACGTACAGCGCTCGCTAAATGCGCGGGTCCATTCCGGATTGTGTTGGATGGGACTATTTTCCATATAGGCGTAGGTCCCCACCAGAGGCAGTTCGTCACGGCCCAGACCGAGATCCTCCAGCGTGCGAACAGGGTTGGCGGAATTCGGAGTGATGTGCATGAACACCACGTTATAGACGTTCCGAGTGCCCCAATCCGGCCCGATGCGCCCCATAACAACCATCGCGCCCCAAACCGATACCACCGCTCCGGCGATCAGCATAACGCGCACCACGCGGTCGCGGCTCCAGAAGGCGAACGCCAGAAATAGAGGCACGAAAACGAATGCCGCCATGCCGTGCTGGGGTTTCGACGTTGCAAAAAGAATGCAGGCAAGAACCATGATCAGGGCGAACAATCGGCTCTGGCGGTTCTTCACAAAATGCAGCGCGGCAGCCACGCACAGGACCAGGAAGATCAGGGCGGGGGTGTCCATGTAGAAAGAATTCAGATACTGCACATACGCGACGTCGGTCCAGATGAAGACCACGAACAGGCCCGCCAGAATTCTCCACGGCGAGGGCAGCGCATAAATCCAGATGCCGATGGCGAAAAGAAAAAGTCCGGCGCCTACGCCGCCAAGCCAGCGAATATCGAATCGCGGCCCGGGGTGCAAGAGTTTTTGCAACCCTCGCGCGGCTTTAACGAGAAAAAACTCAGAAGAGAGAAATTCGGCGGTCGCGAACCGCCCGTTGTAGTTGAATCGATCCGCCTTTGTGAAACGATAAATAAACTCGGCGAACTGGTCGCGCGTTTCCCAACTGCCATCCTCGGGACCGAGCCCGAAGGGACCCGCCATTTTGGAGAAATCGCCGTTATTGGCGAGACCGACGGCGGGGCGCACCAGGACTTGCGCGATGAGAAACGCCGCGCACAAGGCGATCAGGAATGGCCCAGAATACTTACTGAATTGGCGCACGTTCACGGCCGTCCTGATTTTTGGGCACGCAAGCGTGCCGAAGGACGTACCGGTAGATTGTACGCTAGAGCGCGCTACTTCGCGAGTTTATAAGCGATGAATTCGGCGGGATGATTCGCGCCGCCCACGGCCACGACGATGTACTGCGTGCCGTTGATCATATAGGTCATCGGCGAGCCGGTTTGCGGAGCGGGCATGAATACGGCGCCGACCTCCTTGCCGTTGGTTTTGTCGTAAGCGCGTAACATCGCCCCGCGGCCTTGCGGATAGGTGGCGTTGCCGGCTTCGCCCGCGATCACGAGCGTCGAAGTCACTAGCGTCCCGATGATGCCGGCGCGTCCGGTGCGCGGAATCGTCACTCCCTTGAGCGCGGGATTGTTCTTGATGTTATCGGGCGTTTCGCCGTGCGCCACCTGCCAGACGATTTCGCCGCGATCCAGGTTGATGGCCGTGATCTGCCCGTAGGGCGGCTTCATCAGCGGGATGCCGTGGACGGCCAGCGAGGCCTCGTTATCTTCGGCGGGACCCGCTCCGGGTGCGGCGGTCGCGTCGGCTCCGGCTCCTGCACTCGCTCTGACGCCTGCGGTCGCCGTGCCTTGAACCCACGCGAAATCGGTGGTGCCGGGTTCGGGCTTGACCAGGCCCAGGATCGAAGGCGACTTGCGCGAGTAAAGATACGCGGTGTGGGTTTCGGGATCGTACGATCCACCTTGCCAGACGGTTCCACCCTGCGCGGTGGCCATCGCAAGAGTGCCGAGTGGACCGCCCGCCACGCTCACGACCGGGGGCGTGAACACGGGCCCAGCTTATAGCGCTGCACAACCTTCAAAGCCTCGGCGTGAATTTCGGGCGTGAAGTCGACCACGTCGTCGAGCGTGAAGCCTTGGCGATCATAGGCCGGAGGCTTCGTGGGAAACGGCTGCGTGGCGCTGGTTTTTTCGCCCGGAACGGTGGATTGTTCGACGGGCCGCTCCTCGATCGGCCAAATGGGCTGGCCGTTGGTGCGATCGAACATGTAGAGGAAACTTTGCTTGGTGGGCTGCGCTAGAGCCTTGATCATGCGGCCGTTCACGTTGATATCCACCAGCATGGGCGCGCACGGGATGTCCATGTCCCAGATGCCGTGATGCACCAACTGGTAGTGCCATTTGCGGACGCCGGTGTGGAGATCCACGGCCACGATGCTTTCACCGAACAGTCCGTCGCCGGGGCGATGACCGCCGTAATAATCGCCGGTGGGAAGCTCCACGGGCAGATAGACCAGGTTCAGGTCGGGGTCGACGCTCATCTGGCCCCAGGCGCCGGTGTTACCGGTGTAGTCGGCCGAATCATTCTGCCAGGTGTTGTAGCCGAATTCGCCGGGACGGGGAATGGTATGGAACACCCACAGGCGCTTGCCCGTGCGGACATCGAATCCGCGTACGAAACCCTTCACGTTCTTTTGCCCGCGGGGGACGCCTCCGGAACGATGCGCCGCGCCGACAATCACAACGTCCTTCGCCACGACCGGCGCCGAGTGCAGGCCAACTTCGCCCGTGATGGGATCGATCTCCTGATCGTCATCCACTTTGAGATCGACGACGCCGTCCTTCCCGAAGGTCGTGACCGGAGCGCCGGTTTTTGCGTTCAAGGCGACCATGCGATAGCCGGGCGTCACATAGATGATGCGTTCTTCACGGCCGTCGGTCCAATAAGCCAGGCCGCGTCCCGATAACTGGCGCGGAGCGCTCTGGCCGCGCTTGCCTTCGTTCTCACCGTGGACCCACAGGAGTTCGCCGGTGGCAGCGTCTACGGCGACCACGGAGCGGCGGGTACCGGCCGTGGAGTACATGACGCCTTTCACCACGAGCGGCGTGGCTTCCAGGTTGTATTCCGGGCGCGCACCGAGGTTATCGGTGTGGAATCGCCAGGCGATTTGCAGTTTATTGAAATTGTCGGCGCTGATCTGGTTCAGCGGCGCATAGCGGGTGTTGCCGAGATCGCCTCCGTAGGTGTTCCACTCACCGCCTTTCGCGCCAGTTTGGGCAAACGACGGAGGCGCAGTGACGGCGAGAGCCGCCGCTAACGTGAAAAACATGGATGGAACGATGGAACGCCGCATGGAAAGCTCCTTGAAGGGTGTTGCAGACGAAAGTATATCGTAGTAGCGGTGCCGTGGTGGTCTATTTGAAAAACACCGGCGGGGAAAATAACGCTTCCTAGCTAGCGGTTCGGATTATTTGTATATCGAAATGTATAGCCTGTTCCGACTGCGGAGAGATTCGGAGAGTGAGCTCTATCGGAGCATCAAAAGGCAATCGCAATTGAAACCCGCCGTCGGGTTGGGTTTCAGTTAGCAATATCATTAACTGCTCGTAGTGACCTTGGTTCGGATTGGTCCCTTTTTCCCAGTTGATCACTGTTAGCCTTGTTACGTTGAAGCGTTTTGCAAACTTAGCGTTGCTCTCCCGCTGAGACTTTCGATAACGCCGGATTCGCTCAGGTAGATCGTTTGTTCTCTCCATGGCTAATGTAAACTATACAATTAGATCGCAATTAATATACTAGTTTTCTCTTGTCTTCGCCGTTTTTTGGTATGGTACACTATACATAATTTAAGCGACGTAAATCAAGACACGTTTTGTTTTCCTGAGGTCAAAGATGGCGAGTCTACTTGTAAATGCGAGGTTGGTCGCGGGTTATTCAAAACGGAGTACTTGGTATCAGTGCCGCCCGACGCGCCCGGAGCGAGCTTCTACGTAGACCACGAGGATGTACAGGTAAATAAAGTTCCAGGAAAAGGGGAATCCGTTCCAGGGAAGGTATTCGCCTATCTAATCGAGCATCGTGGTCTTGAAGTAGTTATCGAGATGACAGGTACTCCGGTTTCCGGAGGAACCCGCATCTCTGTACCAACAGCCATAACTGAAGCAGCCTGAGATCTTGCAAGCCGTGATCCTAAGCGATCTGGGAATTAAAGAGGCACTAAAGAACGGCGCAATCAAGATCGATCCTCCTCTGGAGGATGATCATTTCGATCCCTCGTCGCTAGACCTTCTTCTCGGTGATGATTTCCAGATGTGGGACAAGAAGCGCCTTGGCCAGGGCGGAGCCGAGATCACGCTTAATCTAGCCCTCCAGAAGTTTCCCGAAACCGCTGAGAATTATCTCCTCAACGCACCGCTATCCACCGATGGATGCCTCATAATTCCACCCTATTCAGAGCATCCGTGGCACTTCCTCTGCCAGACGCGTTCGAGGATTAGACTTGATCGAGAACATCGGATTGCGGCAAGAGTTGAAGGCAAGAGTTCGTTGGCGCGCCTGGGGCTGTTGGTGCATCTCACTGCTCCGACTGTGCACACAACTTTTCGTGGACGTATTACCTTGGAAGTTGTGAACCTAGGCCCGTTTCACATTAAACTCGTCCCCCACCAAACTCGTATCTGCTCAATTATATTTGAGAGGGTTGAAACCGAAGCGGCCGCAGACCTAGCGTCCTCGTTTCAGGATCAGATAAGACCCGGCGGGACGCACTAACTGCTGCCAAAATCCACACTGATACGCTCCGTGTTATTCTGGGGGAGCTATGTCTATTGCCAACGTTAAGCGCTATCGCATCACCAGCCCGGACGGCACGATGTCAGCCAGTTTGATGGCGGTCCTGCCGAAGGATATCGACGTCACCAAATATCTCTCGGAAGCCGCGCAGCGCTTCGACTGGAAGGCTTATGGGGAAGCCCAAGCCAAGCAGTTCAAGGTCCGCGTCGGCCAACAGAAGCAGAAGAAGGCGAAGTAATCGCTTTCCGCGAATTTCCTTTAGTCCTGCCGCGTCCGCTCCTCGTGAGTGGACGCGGTTTTTGTTTTTGCGGGGCCGGTCATCGCATACGCTAAAGACTTTTTACGTGAGCGCGGCACACGACGAATCCCTCATGCGATTCGGGATGACGCCGTGGACGAGACGGCACTTGAACGCATGGCGGCTACGGCAGCCGGGCACGCAGAATACGTAGGCTGCGGACGCCTTCGGAGGCGACGTCGGGGTCGGGATCGCGCGACAGACTCTCGAGCACGGGGACACTGTCCGGACCGCCCGAGGCAGCCAGAACGATGGCCATTTGCCGTTTCTCGTCCTTGGTTGAATCGGTCATGATCATATAAAGCGGAGGACGTACGGCGGGATCGCGCGCGAGCTCGATCAACAGGCCGCTGGCTACGCCTTGCCAGGTTCTCTGATTCAGCGTGTTGACCAGATAGCGCAGGGGGCCGAAGCGGTCGGTGCCGAGCTGCCCGAGCTCCACGAGCGCGAACGCAGCGGAAAGGCGCGCGTTGATCGAGTGCTCGCCGTTGAAGGATTGTTCGACCATCGTACGATCTGCCGGGTTGTGAATGCGTCCCAGGCCTTCGGCCGCGGCGGCGCGCACGCCGTCGTCCTTATCCACCAGATTGTTTAGGAACAGTGTCCGGTCGGCGGGCTCGGCAAAAATCGCGAGGGCTTCCAGCGCCGCTCTTTTCTCTTTTGCGGAGCGCGCATGATTGAAAGCGTCGCGCACTTCGGGCGCGGCCGATTTGTCGCGGAGCAGGCCGACTGTTTCGAGCGCCTCTACGCGGACCTTTTCCTCCAGATCGCGGAGCAGAAATGTTACGCGCGTCGCTGCGGAGGGGTCGGCGATTTTCTGGAGCGCGACGAGCGATTCGTACATCAGCTTGCCGTCTTTCGAATGCAGCGCCTCGATCAGGTCGGGGATGGCAGCGCGTCCGCGGAGGATTCCCAGGGCGCGCGCGGCGTTGGCCCGCGCATCGGAATTCGCGGCACCGCGCGCCAGCTTGCCGAGCGCCGCGATCACCTCAGGCCGGACCATGATATAGGCGTCGATGATGCGGTCGTCGGTATCGGTGAATTTACCTTTCACCGTGGTCCCGGCACGCGAGAGAGTTCCGCTCAGCCCGGTTTTCACATAGCCAGGCAGATAGACGTTCACCAAACCATCGGTCGCGCGGATCTGAACTTCGGCATCGTTGTCGCCGGCGGCCTTCACCAGACCGTCGACCGTCTTCGGGCCGCCGATCATCACCAGCGCCTTGGTAGCCTCGACGCGGACAGTCGGATCGGCATCCGCAAGGTAGGGAATTACGCGGGGTATGGCATCTTCGCCCTGCTTGCCCATGTCGCGCACGGAACGCGCGCGATCTTTCGGGCTGGCATCGCCGGATTGCGCGAGGCCCACGGGGATCGTCGCCACGGCGATCGAGAAAGCCGCAGCCGCGGCCAGGGTCGAGATGGAGAGCGTCTTCTTAATCAACGCACGAACTCAAGTTCGACGCGGTGCGGCAGGAGACCGGCTTCATGGCCCAGATCCAGGAGTTTCTGCGCGGCCTTAGGCACAATCTCTCCGCAATCCACGGTGTAATCGTTGACATACATGCCCACGAATTTCTCGGCCAACGCCGGTTCCATGTCGCGGGCAAACTGCATCGCGTAATTCAAAGCCTCTTCCCGGTGATCGAGTGCGTATTGAATGCTTTCGCGCATCAGACGGCAGCATTCGGAGGCGATGTTCGGAGCCAGATCGCGCCGCAAGGCGTTCGCGCCCAGCGGCAACGGCAGGCCGTATTTCCCCTTGAACCATTTGCCGAGGTCGATCACGTTGTGAAAACCGCTCTTACTATAAGTAAGCTGCGCTTCGTGGATAATCAAGCCCGCGTCGGCCCGGCCTTCCTTCACCGCATCGAGTATTTGATCGAAGGGCGTGTCGACGGGAATGAAATCGGGCTGCATCAATTTCAACGTCAGGTACGACGTAGTGAGACGCCCGGGAATGGCGATACGTTTCCCTTTGAGCTCGTCGACGGCCAGCGGCTTGGTAGCCACCACCATCGGGCCGTAATCGTCGCCGATGCTGGATCCCGCGGCCATCAACGCATACTTGTCCGCGACGTAGGGATAAGCGTGGTAAGAAATCGCCGTCAGATGATAGACCCCGGCGCGGGCCTTCGTATTTAGCGTTTCAATGTCGGAGAGTTCGTGCTGAAACTCCACCAAATTCGAGCGAATTTTACGCGTGGCAAGCGCGTAGAACATATATGCATCGTCGGAATCGGGACTGTGGGCGCACGTGATAGCTACGGGAGAAGGCATGCAGGATGAATCTTGATGATAACAGGTGGAAGCGAGTCGCGGTACGAACTATGCGATGTACAAAGCGAAGAGCGACTACGAGTCGCACAGTACTTTGAGTTCGGCGCGAAGCGCGTCTAGCGCCGTTTCGACTGCAACCAACGCGGGAGCGATGCCGTTCAGGGCGCGGGCGTGACCCATTTTTTCTATCTGCAGGGCGGCGAATACCAGCCTCGTCGCGCCGAAGGTGGCGGAGGCACCCTTTAAGGTGTGGGCAGACCGCTCCACTACGGCGCAATCGCCGCGTGCGACAGCATCGCGCAGTTCGGCGAGGGAGCGCGGACAATCATCGAGAAAAACGTGGGCAATTTCCTTTAGCAACTCGATATCGCCGCCCACGCGGCCAAGCGCCGCATCCTTATCGAACCCATCGCAGCGATCAGTAGTAAGCTGTTGCATTCCCGTTACAGAAGTAATATCGGCGATTTTCGTTCGTGTTTATAGAACAACGCGAAACATTCATGCTGATTCAACAATTTAGAAGTAAAGTGCCTGTACCCGACGAAGCCACCAAGCTAGCCAAGCGCCTAATTCCACGCCGGCACATGATGATTTGGGCAAAAGGGCCAACCCTAGCGCAGTTACTTCGTTCGACTGTTCATAACATGTTGAAAAAATGTGAAGAACCCCAGTCTATCGAGTGTCTACACTTTCAGCCGGCGCTCTACTCGATAATTAGTGGCTCTACGGGCTGAGCCAGCGGGAACGTAGCGCTCGAATACTTGAAGCCGAAAAGCAAAAGACCCGGCACGCCAGAAAGCAAGCCGGGTCAAAGTTTTTCTGGAGCCACCTCGGGGAGTCGAACCCCGGACCCCCTCATTACGAATGAGGTGCTCTACCAACTGAGCTAAGGTGGCGCTTGAAAGTCATTTTAGCATCTTCTACAGTGTTGTCGATTTCTTGCAAGGGCGATTTTCCAGGACTCAGTTTGGCTTGCCGGAAGAGGGCGTAATCCTTCTTCATCCTCCGAGGCGTTGCGAATTACTCGCACAAACGGCGACAAGTTTCCCGTAACTAGTAGATCGCCCAATCCTCGCGCGGCACGTCAGACGACTTCCCGGATCTTGTCCTTCATGACGGTCTTGAGGATTTTCCAGCCGTCTTTTTGGCCCTTGACGAGGGCCTCACTGAATTTGATGAACTGATCCGTGCTGACATTGCCCGGCAAGGGCGGTTCGTTTGGATCGACTACGGCCTGGATGACGGCCGGTCCATCGTGCGCCAGGGCCTGCCGCAGAATATCCTCCGCCTCCTCCGGCTTCTCGATGGTGAACCCAGCCGCTCCGCAATTCGTCGCGACTCCGGCGAAGTCGATGGGTTGCAGATCGACGCCGAATTCGGGATTGCCTTCGAACACCATCTGCTCCCATTTGATCTGGCCGAGAGTATTGTTCTTGACCACGATGACTTTCACGTTCAGCTTGTATTTGACGAGCGTCGCCAGCTCGCCCATCAGCATCGTGAGGCCGCCATCGCCGACGATGCAGACCACCTGCCGATTCGGATAGGCCACGGCGGCGCCGATGCTATAAGGAAGACCATTTGCCATCGTCGCCAGGGAGCCGGACAGGGAAAACTGCATCTGATCACGGATTTCGATATAGCGGGCGGCCCAGGTCGCGATCGTCCCGCTGTCAGCCGAGACGATAGCATCAGAAGCAAGCAGCTTGTTCAGATGATAGGTTACGGCTTGCGGCTTCATCGGAAGGTCCGTGCTGCGCCCTCGTTCCTCGATCAATTCGTTCCAGCTCTTCATGCGCTTCTGGCAGGTCTCGATGAAACCCTGATCGCTCTTCTTGTGGATGAGCGGCAGCAGCGCGCGCAGAACCATGCCACAATCGCCGACGAGCCCCACTTCCGCCGGATAGCGCAGCCCGATCCGGGTCGGGACTGACATCGATCTGCACGGCCCTCGCCTTGCCCGGCTTTGGATAAAAATCGAGATACGGGAAACTGGTCCCGGCGATGATGAGCGTGTCGCATTCCTGCGAGGGCGTCCTGCGAAGGCGCCGTGCCCAGCAGGCCGATGCCGCCTGTTGTATACGGGTCGCGATCCGGCACCACCGCTTTGCCGAGCAGCGGCTTTGATGATCGGCCCAGCCACCGCCCGCGCCAGTTGCGGAAACTTCCTCGCGCGCTTTGAGACAGCCGCGGCCCGCCAAAATGGCGACCTTCGATCCTTCATTGATGACGGCGGCGGCCTGCGTCAGCAGATCCTGGGATGGAACCGGCATAGCGGCGGCGAATAGATCGGCGCTGTGCGCCGGCACGTTGGCGGCCGAACGCTTGCTTTCGGAATTCCACTCCTGCACGTCCTTGGGGATGGTGATATGCGCGACGGTCCGGTAGCTGAGCGCCGTCTTGATCGCCTCGTCGACGACATTGACGACGTGATCCGGCCCGGTGACGCGCTGGTTGTAGGCAGCGACGTCCATATACAGCTTGTCGAGATCGACGTCCTGTTGATAGTGCGTGCCGATCAGATCGTGGAAGGTATGGCCGGTGATGGCAAGTACGGGCTGCCCGTCGCACTTCGCATCGTAGAGGCCGTTGAGCAGGTGAATGCCGCCGGGGCCGGATGTGGCGAGACAGACCCCCAGACGGCCGGTATATTTCGCGTAGCCGCAGGCGGCGAAGGCCGCGGCCTCTTCGTGCCGTACCTGGATGAAGCGGATCTTCTTTTGGTTTGTCCGCAAGGCCTCGAAAATTCCGTTTATGCCGTCGCCGGGAAACCCAAATATCGTATCGACGCCCCATTCGATCAGGCGCTCGACCAATAAATCCGCCGTCGTCTTGGCCATTGTTCTTGGTACCTTTCTTATCGCTTGTTCTTATCTTTTGAAAACGAATGCGAGCGCGCCCAGAGCCGCCGCGCTTGCCAGGGCCGTGAAGCCCTTGTGATCGGAAAGCCAGGTGGTCGCCGCCTGCGCGTGAGCCTGCTGGCCGAACACGCCGTGCGCGCCGAAGTCGCCCGGCAGGGGCTCGAACAGATTGTCAGGCCGGTTTTTCGAGACTTTCTCCTGCGTCTGTTGCGAATCGAAGCCCGTTCGGCCTAAATAATAATCCGCTAGAGCAGGCGCCACCTTGTTCGCCTCGATGGCGACTACCGTGGGCGCGCCGACGAAGACCTCGCGGCGCTGGTGATGCGAGGCCCAGACGATGCGTTCGGCGGCGACTTCTGGCTGGAATATCGGGGGAACGGGCTGGGGATGGCGCGGCATTTTTGAGCGGCACCAGGTGAACTGCGGCGTATTCATGGCCGGAAGCTGGACCATTGTCAGGTGAATGTTTTTGTGGTCGTGGATCAGTTCGCTCCGCAGCGAATCCGTAAAACCTGCGATGGCGTGTTTCGCGCCGCAATAAGCCGCTTGCAGGGGAATCGAACGATAGGCAAGAGCCGAGCCGACCTGGATGATGCGGCCGGCATTGCGCGGCATCATTCGGCGCAGCGCCGCCATGGTTCCGTAGACGGTGCCGAGATAGGTGACCTCCGTCGCCCGTTTGATATTCTTCGGGCGTCACGTCTGTCACCCGTCCGAATACCGTCGTCATTGCATTGTTTACCCAAACGTCGATCGGTCCCAGCTCGTTCTTCGATCCGGGCGGCCGCTGCCTCAACCTGATGCGCGTCCGACACGTCGGCGGGGACCGCGAGGCCTTTGCCGCCAAGCTCCGTAACTTCGCGGGCTGCATTGTGAAGGCCTTCGGTATCGCGCGCGATCAGTCCCACGGAAGCACCTTCACGCGCGAAGGCCCGGGCCGTGGCGCGGCCTACTCCCGCTGAGGCTCCCGTGACCACAATCACTCTGCCAGGATTTTGTTTTTGCATGCGTCACCTAATACGCTTCCATTCGGTAATTACGGCCTTCCCAGGTCTGTTTATCTTTCCAGAAGAAAGTGAACTCTATATGCGGATCGAAGTTTTCAGCCGAGAGGTCCAGATAATGAACGTCTGTGCTCGCGCTTTGTGATTGCCGATCCTGCCATTCGCTATTTCCCGCAGGCGACCAACGAAGACGGAAAGGACGCGGGGCGCAAATACGAAACGTATGGCCCTTGCGTGCGCGGCTGATCGGATGATGCGGTTGCCAGAACTCGACTGGAGTCTGATGCGGATGGTCTCCATAACGCGCGGCAACTTCGGGGATAAGGTCGAACACCTTTCGATCGTGCGCCGAGCGAAGTAATCGCAGATACTCTGAATGGGCCCAAAGCAGGGGGTTTGCCGAACCCGTCGGGCCGCCCCGCCGCATGTTCACCTCGGGGCGATCGTCTTCATCCCACACCTGCTCGGGAAGCAAACACGCTCCGTTTGAGAACCGCTCCATAGCTTGTAGGAACACGCGCGGCTCGTGACCGCAGGCTAACTCGTAGTGACCGCGTTCGCCCGTAAGCAGAGGCCAAGCCCTGCCACGTCCCCAGCTTGCGAAAGGGCCGCCGTCAGGCCGCTGTCCGTAACCATCGTGGTTGTAGCGTCGCCAGCAGGAGCCCTTGGGTGTATCCACCTTGAGTACCTGATCGATTACGCGGACGCTATCGATCACGAGCGGATCGTTCGCCGCAAAAATACCGTATCGCACCAGCTGCAGAAAACCTGCATCGACAACATCGCGAGCAGGATAGGAAGAGGGAGACCCTGGCGGCTGGCTGGAAATATCGAGCATGGCTTCATCCAGCGCGCCCGGCTTGGCTGCTTCGCCCGGCTTGGCCGGGTTCAGGCGCACGAAGTGACGGGCTATGCCCGGCGCCAATGATCCTTTGGATGTCACCGTCCATTCTTCGATATGGGCGCGCAGAAAATCCGCATAGCTTTCGAGGACCGAGGCAAGTTCGGCGTCCTTTTCGGCGCGCAGAAAACAGGCAGCGCAGACCAAGGCCGAGATTACGACGGCGAGCGTGGAGGGCGAATAACCGCTCGCTTCTTCCCAGCGTTCCTCGCCTGTAACGGGTCCGCGATGCAGCAGGAACGCGGCCGCGCGCTTAACCATGACAAGGGGATTGAACTCGCCCAAGAAGCTGAAGCTGGTGCAGGCGCCAGGCCAGAAGCACCGGAAATGCTATTTCATCGAGCTGCGTCCCGTTCCGGAAAGGATCGCCGTTGACCCAGAAGTTTTGCGGAAAACCGCCATCCTCTTCCTGGCGCGCGGCCAGATAGATCAGGGCGCGTAAGGCCGCGGCTGTATTCCCGGCTGCAAGCAGACCCATCGCGCTTTCGACCATGTCGCGCGTCCAAACAAGGTGGTAGCCGCCCCTGCCGCTCTGGTCATTCTTCGCTTCCCCCCAGGGAATCGAGAGCGACGCGACGAAGGCGCCCTGGTAGAGTTTGTCTTCGTGCGCCAGCAGCAGGTTGTAACTTGCGTCGAAGAGACGGCCTTTGTCGCCACTTACCTTTTCGAGCGATTTCCTGCCTTGGGCCGCGGCATGCCACTGACGGAGGAATATCCGGCGCCGCTCCTTGTAGGGAATGGCCAGCGTCTGGAAGAGCGTGGAGACCACGTTCGGAAGAGATTCGCCGAAGGCCAGCGCGACGGTGAATTCAGTTGCCGCCGATACAGCGAGTTCCGCAGTCAGCGCCACGTTCCCGTTCCTGGCTTCGTCGAATTCGTATGCCATCACGTGATGCTGCAGGAGATCCGTATAACCGTCGCTGGTTCCGACGTAGCCGCACGAAAGACGTGCGAAATCGCAGGAAGCGCCGAGGGCAAGCCAGCGGTTGTGCTTTTCGGCGACCAGTAATTCACGGCCGGAGGCTTCGATGACGAAGGCATTATTCGAGGCGCCCGCGCCTTCCAGGTGAGGCGCCGCGAGCACGTATATTTTTAATTCTTTAAGCGAGCGGAGAAGCTTCGTATGAACGAGGATGGATTGCCGGTTGGGATCCGCAATGATTTCTTTGGTCAGAGCCAATCGTCTGTCTTTGGTGCTGCTCTTGATGATGTATCCCTGCGACGGCGACAGGCGCTCCACGGTGGATTCGAGATCGCGCTTTTCTTCGAGAAAGGTACCGTTCCCATCCGCAAAGAGAAACTGCAGGTCACGAAGCTGCGGCCGGTCGACGGTGGGGTAATAAACTTCGGTGAGGATACCTTTACGGATCGTAAACCAGACGCGGCTTCCGTTCGAAAATGCCGTCCCCACTCCCTCCTTGTCCGCACCGGTCCAGCGAGGCTCACAACCGGGAGCACCGAAAGCGCTTTGTTCTCCACGAAACCGGGCCATGGCTTATGAGGGTCTATTTCTGCTTCAGGTCGATCAGGGCCAATCCGCTCTCCGGATCGAATTTCCTTTTCAACTGTTCTCCTGAGTCTTGAAGGACGAGCTCCAGCGTCGGCCGCACATGCGCTTCGAGAAGATGCCCGCCGAGAGCCGCCCCGTCTTTCTTGCGCGACAACCACATGGGCATGAATCTTCGGCTCGCCCTTATCGAGCGCAATGTCGCCGATGAGCGAGACGACTTCCACCTGTGCATCGACCTTGTTCTTGAGGTAATCCTTTTTCTGAAGATCAAAGTATCCAAGGGCCGCGTCGCTGAAAGCGCCGATCGCAGTGAAGTGACCGGCGGCGATATGGTTCTCCTTCGCGAAAGCCGTTAGACTGGAGACGACTTCTTCTCCCGTATCGAAAACAAGTACGGTTCCACTATCCAGTTTTCTGCTTTTCACCGAAAATACCTCCGTCCGAAATAAGAGGCACCCACACCCAAAGCGAGGCCACCCAGAAGCAGTGTGACGTTCTTTATCAAACCGCTTTGTGCACCGTGCTCCTCGAGCCCTTCTGGGCGACGGTCGACGGCTGGATTGCCGCGCATTAACCGGTGCAGTAATTGCGCAAGATGCAAAGGACGGCGCCCGGTCGCTTGTTCGATCTGGGTTTTGCAACTGAAGCCGTCGGCCAGAACAATCCTTTCGGAGGGCAGCTCGCGCAGATGCGGCCCCAGCTGATGCTCGTAAATCTGCATCGAAAGGTCGTATTTATGCTGCTCGAAGCCAAAGCTTCCCGCCATCCCGCAGCAGCCGTCGTCCAGGATTTCCGCGTTCGCGCCCATGGCTTGGAACAACTTCTTTTCGGCATCCAGGCTGACAATCGCTTTCTGGTGGCAATGGCCGTGGACGACAACGTCCTGGTGCAGGCTCGGTGGATCGTACTTGTGCTGCGTTAGGAATTCGGCGAGCGTGAAAACCTGGCTCTGCAGCCGTTTGGCATCCTCGTCATGCGGACGCAGGTTGAGCATCTCGTCTCTGAAGACGGCGAGGCAACTGGGCTCCAGTCCGACGACCGGCGTCCCGGCTTCAATGGGAGCCTTTAGCTGCGTCAGGATATTTCCAAGAAGACGATCTGCCTGGTCAAGGAATCCGTAGTCGTAGAGCGGGCGCCCGCAACACAGCGGCGCACGCGGCACAACCACCCGAAAGCCCGCGTCTTCGAGTACCTCGGTCGCGGCCGCCGCGACCTCGGGATGGAAATAGTTGTTGAAGGTGTCCGGCCAAAGAATGAGCTCGGGCATTCCTTTGTTGCGGATGCCGCGCCTTTGAAACCAGTCTTTAAAGGTCGTCGGAGCGAATGCGGGCAGCTCGCGCTCTGACGCGATTCCTGCCAGAAACTTGGCTCCAGGCACTTGCGCCATGGCATTTGCAAGACGCGGCGCATGAGACGCAAGGCGCGCCCAGCGATGAATCCATCCCATGGCATAGGCATAGCGAGGTCTCAGCCGGTGTTCGTAATAATGCGACAGGAACTCGGCTTTATACGTCGCCATATCCACATTGACGGGACAATCACCTTTGCAACCTTTGCAGGAGAGGCAGAGATCGAGCGCGTCAAAGACCTCCTCGCTCTTCCAGCCGTCCCGGATGACATCGCCATGCAGCATTTCGAAAAGCAGGTGGGCACGCCCGCGCGTCGAATGTTTTTCCTCCATCGTGGCGCGATAGCTGGGGCACATCGTACCCTTCTCTTGGCGGCGGCATTCCCCGATGCCGACGCAGCGCATGGCGGCATGCGTGAAACTACCCTTGTCGTGGATGAAGTGAAAATGCGTGGACGGCTCTTGGGGCGCGAAGCTGGTTCCGTAGCGAAGGTTCTCGGTGATCGGATACGGGTCCACGATTTTACCGGGGTTCATTTTGCCTTGCGGGTCCCAGACGGTTTTGAACTCACGGAATGCTTCGCATATCTCGGCGCCGAACATCTTGGGTAGGAATTCCGCCTTGGATTGTCCGTCGCCGTGCTCGCCGGAGAGTGAACCGCCGAACTTCACCACCAGCGAGGTCGCGTCGTCCATAAATGAGCGATAGTTGGCGATCCCGTCGGCTGTAAATAAATCGAATGTAATGCGCGTGTGAATACAGCCCTGGCCGAAATGACCGTAGAGGGCTCCTTCGTAACCATGCTTTTCGTAGAGTTCGCAGAGCTCGCGTAAGTACGGCCCCACTTTGTCCGGGGGGACAGCCGAATCTTCCCAGCCTTCCCAGGTCACCGGTTCGCCCGGGACCCAGGCCGTAGCGCCCAAGCCGGCCTCGCGGACTTCCCAAACCAGGTGTTCCTCGGCTGGATCGTCGTAGAGCTTCATCTCAGGCGCATTCCCGTGCTTCTTCAGGCTGTCCATCATGCGGCGAGCCTGATTGTCGGAGTCTCTGCCGGTCTTCGCCGCCGAATTCGACGAGGAGCCAGCCGCGGCCGTTCGGCAGAAGTTTAAGGTCGCGTGGATGCAAGCCCTTGATCTTCATGTTCTCGACCAGCAGAGCGTCGATAGCCTCGCAGGCGATTGGCTTAAATTGAAGAATCTCGGGTACATGATCGCCAGCCTGATAAATGTCGGGATAGCCGAGAACGACGAGTGTGCGCCCGGGCGGACTCCAGACCAGTTTCACCGTCGCTTCGAGCGTCACGGCGCAGGTGCATTCTGTGCCGACCAGCGCGCGCGCGACATTGAAGCCGTTTTCGGGGAGCAGATCCGGCAGGTTATATCCGGATACGCGGCGAGGGATGTTCGGAAAACGCCGCCGGATCTCGTCCCCGTAACGGTCTGCGATGCTTTTCAAGCCCGTGTAGATGGAGCTTCGCCGCGTGCCCTCGCTCGCGATCTTAAGATACTCCTCATCGGAGGTCGGGCCGACGCGCATGCGCAACCCGTCGTAGGTGAGGATATCGAGGTCCAGCACGTTCTCTTCGGTTTTTCCGGCCATGACCGAATGCGTGCCGCAGGAGTTGTTGCCGATCATTCCGCCGAGCGTGTTGTGGTTATGGGTCGAAGGATCCGGGCCGAACGTCAAATGATGCTTCTCGGCTTCCTTGCGCAGCCAATCGAGCACGATGCCCGGCTGAACGCGTGCGGTTTTCGCTTGCGGATCGAGGTCGATAAGCTTGTTCAGGTATTTTGTGAAATCGAGAACCACCGCGACATTGCAACACTGGCCCGCCAGACTGGTCCCGCCGCCGCGCGCGAGCAGCGGCGCCCCGAAGCGGCGACACTCTTCCACGGTGAGAAGAACGTCTTCGATTGTTTTAGGAACTACGACGCCGATCGGGACCTGGCGGTAGTTGGAGCCGTCGGTAGCATAGAGGGCACGGCTGCCGTTATCAAAGCGAACTTCACCCTCAAGCCTTGCCTTTAGTTGGGTCTCAAGTTCCTTCGCGTCGGTTTGCGGATATTCCGTGACTCGGGAGCGGGCCCAACCGATCTGCGACTCATGCAGCAACGTCGCCATAAACTCTGTACTTCTCCATATCTTGCATTTTGCATTCCAGTCCGAAGCCCGGACGCGACGGATCGGGGAAGAGCACTCCAGCCGAAGGTGTAAGAGCCCCTTCAAAGAACATCTGCTCTATGCGGTAGTGGTCAAAAAAATATTCGACGTTGATGGCGGACTGCAACGCGCAGGCTGCGTGCGCGTGCAGCGAGGGCGCGGTATGGGCAGAAAAGGGAACCGAGAATGCCTCGCATAAGTTGCCAGCCGCGAGAAAACCGGTAATGCCCGCGCAACGCGTCGCATCGGCCTGCAACACGTCCACCGCGCCGGCTTCCAGCATCCGGCGGAAATAGAACGCATCGTAACCGTATTCACCCGCTGCGATGCGCATGCCCGGCGGCGCGTGGTCGCGGATCAGCCGCAACCCTTCGAGATCGTCGGATGAAACGGGCTCCTCGAACCAGCTCACGCCGAATTCCGCAAAGTCTATCGCTTTGGCCAGCGCTTGTTTGCGGTCATAGGCCCCATTGGCATCCACGAACAGGCCGGCGCGAGGCCCGATGGCTTCACGCGCGGAGCGAACACGCGCCACATCGGCGGCAGGGTCCGTACCGATCTTCATCTTTACATCGTTCAGCCCGGCCTCGATCCATCCGGCGAGTTGCCGCCGAAGCTCGGTGTCGGAATAAGAGGTAAATCCGCCACTCCCGTAGGCTGGGACAGCTTGCCGCGCGCGTCCCAGGAGATCGGCAACGCTGAGATGTAACAAGCGTCCTTTAAGATCCCAGAGAGCGTTATCGACTGCGGAAATGGCCATCGAGCAAACGCCTGAGCGCCCGAGGTTTCGGATGGTACGAACCATGGACGACCAGCACTCCGCGATATTCAGGCAGTTGCGGCCAACCACCGCCCGGCCGGAGATGTCCCTCGATGAGTTTGGCCGTCGCGACGTCGGCGAAGGAGTAGCCCAACCTAGAGCGCCGTGTGCAGAGATTCTAACGAGTACAAGAGTAGTTTCCGTCCAGCTCAATGTGCCGTCTGCTTCCGGCGATTGGGTCGGAACGGTGTAGGCGGACACTTCCAGCCACTCCACCTTCGGGGTAGATGTGGATTCCACTATCCTGGTGGACTGCTTACGGAACGAAGTTGTTTCACGGCTATTGTTCCCCGGCAAAGGCGATCGTGCTCAACAGCGCGTTTTCCGCCTGCCGCGAGTCGAGCCGTGTATGTTGCACCACAACGGGCACGTCGCTTATGAGCACGCTGGAAAAGGGCGTGTCGGTTTGAATTGGCTCCGGGTCCGAGAAATTGTTGAAGCGAAGGTGGCAGCTTCGCCGTGGCGCGATTTGAAACCTGTAGGGACCGACAGGCTCTTTCGTTTCGTAGTACAGGGTGATTTCGACATGCGCCGTTTCGTCCGCGGCATTGAGAATGCATACCGCTTCGTGGCTGGTCATCTGCGGTGCCGGCCCGTGGCTATAAGGAGGAATGTAGCCTTCTGCAATCGCCCAATGTTTTCTACCGATGGTCATGCTGAATAGACTGTGCCAGGCTTGGCGCTGTTACTAGGCATTGTTACGGGCTGGGAAGCTCGCATGCTAATCGAGGAGCTTTCTAACGAAAGGTTTTCTGATGACCCTGAATCTATCGTGGAACGAAATAGCTTTGCGGCTCGTTTGCGCCATTCTGGCCGGGTTGATCCTGGGACTGGACCGAAGCGAGCACGGACGGGCCGCGGGACTTCGCACGTCGATGCTGGTTTGCGTGGCGGCCTGCATCGCGATGATCCAGGTCAATCTCCTGCTGCCCATGGCCGGCAAGTCGCCGGACTCCTTTATAACGAACGACCTGATGCGGCTGCCGCTCGGCATCCTATCCGGGATTGGCTTTATCGGGGCGGGCGCTATCCTGCGGCGCGACAATTTCGTGCGGGGCGTGACGACGGCCGCTACGATTTGGATACTGACTGTGCTCGGTCTATGCTTCGGCGGTGGACAGATTCCCCTCGGCCTTGCAGGCACGGCCATCGCCGCCGCCATCCTGACCTTGTTGCGGTTTATCGAACGGAAAATGAAGCACGACCGGTCGGGACGGCTTGTACTGGTCGTCGATGGTTCCGGCCCCGGCGAAAGTGAGATTGGATCTGAGATTCTGCGGGCTGGCTACAAGCTTGCATCCTGCGGCTATACGGCAGAGGAGAATCTTGGCCGTAAGGAATGGATGTGCGAAGTGGAGTGGCGTACAACGCCGGGCGATACAAAGCTTCCTCCGTTCATATCACGGCTGGAGGGCGAGCAAGGCGTCCTGCGTGTCAGCTGGACACCGCAAGGCCGATAGCCGCGGCGTTCGCTGACGGACTCCCGTCGCGAGCTTTGATGAAGCACGCGCTTGCTGTCGCACACGACCTCGCGCAGTTTCTTCGCACCGTGCAGGGCGGCCAAGCGGGAAGGCAGCTAAATATGTCCAGCACATTATAGCGGTCCTATGCCGAAAATGTAGGCCCAGGCCCACATAGAAGTGTTACTCTTTGCTGAGAGCCAAGCACGTTCTTCTTGATGAAAATCGTACTAGAGAACAGGTCTTAGCGATTCTGCCAAGTCATCGTTTCGTCGCGAAACGACGGTTCGTAATCAGCAGGTAGCCAGTTCCATTCCGGCGAGTGAAGCCAGCTAACCGTGTTAACTTCATCATTTAACGGCGATTCTCGCGTGCCGGCCCAAGTCCGAAACCCAGGGCAGGCGTTTCGAGTCCAAATTAACAAATGTCGTCGACCCCCCACCCGGCAATTATCCCGGCAATAGTCATCGTTGCATGCGATCGGCCGGCATCGCTTGCCCGTCTTCTCGGTTCACTCGCCCAAGCTAAGTATGCTGGATGTTCAGAGATAGAACTCGTCATTAGCATCGACGCCGGCGGGAATGAACAGGTCCCGCAACTGGCGCGTTCGTTCCACTGGGAATTTGGCCCCAAGCGCGTAATCGCCCGCCCCCACAAGCTCGGCCTCAAGGACCACGTGTTGGTGTGTGCGGACCTGACCGCCGAGTACGGATCGATTGTGATGCTGGAGGACGATGTGATGGTGTCGCCCCTGTTTTACCAGTACGCTCTAAAAGCGCTCGCCTTTTACCAAAACGATCCGAGGATCTCGGGGATCTCCCTTTACTCATTCATATATAACGAATTTGCGCATGTTCCCTTTGGGGCGATTGACGACGGAAACGACGTGTACTTCGTTCAGTCGGGCGTATCCTGGGGACAGGTTTGGACCGCAGGACAGTGGACCGCGTTTCGCCAGTGGCTGGAAGCAAACGCCAATGCGGAACGTTTTGACGCGGTACCTAAGGCGGTGCGAGAGTGGCCGAAGGCGTCGTGGAAAAAGTACTTCAATGCTTACATGGCCGCGGCAGGCAAGTATTTCGTGATCCCACGCAATGCGATGTCGACAAACATGGGCGATGCGGGGACCCATTTTGGTGCGCCGGTGACGCACTACACTGTCCCGCTGAGCTTATCGCGCGCGTGTTTTCGCTTCGTTCCGCTGAAGGAATCGAAGTGCCGGTACGATGCGTTTTTCGAAATAGAGGCAGACTGCCTCAAAGCACTTGTGCCATCGCTTTCCCAACGCGATCTGTGCGTGGATCTGAACGGCACGAAAGAACTGCAACAGATGGCGGCAAAATACGTTCTGACGGTGCGCTCCGCGACGGATCCCCTTCAGTCCTTCGGATTACGCCACATGCCGCCGGAATTGAACGTTATTCTGGCGGAGCGCGGCGAGTTCTTCCATCTCGCCCGGCGGGAAAACATTCGGGAGCTTCTTCCCGAGAAGATCCCGGCGCTACGATCGTTTTTCCAGGGACCGCTGAGCCAATGACGCGCAGCGGGGGTGCTTGATCAAGCGTTCCTGAGTTGACGTTAGTTTGAAGCTTTGACGTTCGCCAGTTTCTGCTGGAACTCGACCTCGCGAGCCGCGGCATAGGCGCGGAATATATTGCGATCGATGTTGAGCTTGCTGTCGGCTTTGAGCTTGGCAAGGCGTTCGGCGAAGGTTCCCGAAGGCTGATTCAGCATCCCGGCCCAGCCATAGAGGCCATTTTCCAAGTAAATGTCGATTGGCAAAAGCTTCGCCCAGGTATCAAACGTGTGGCGCACCGAGGCCTCGTTTATATACGGACTGCCGGCTGATATCGTCCGGAAATTCCCAACAGCAAAACTCGATGACGCGGTAGGTGTGCCCGCCATCTTTCACGTTGAAAAGCCAACTGGCCGACGAAGGGCTGTGGCCCGGGGCGAGGTACGTGGTCACCGTCAGAGGGCCGACCTTCACCACGTCACCGTCGTAGAGAGCACGGTCAACTTTCACCGCGGGAGTGGGGCGACCGCCTCCGCCGCGTGCGCCCAGATTGGGAGCCTCCTTCTTCTTCTCCTGGCCGCGTCCGCCGACGTTGGGCGCCGGAGGCGGCGGATTGCGATGTTCGAGATAGGGAATCTCCGCGAAGCCCGACATGATCTGAGCGCCGGTTTTCTCCTTCATATATGCGGCGCCCCCAGCCACGTCCGGATGGCTGTGATTCAGCAGGATCACTTTGATATCGCTCATCTTGAAGCCGAGACTCTCGATGTTCTTTTGAATACTTTCGGAGGCGTTGACGAAGCCCGTGCCAAGCAGGATGTGGCCTTGCGGGGACGTCAGCAGATAAGCGCCGCCGTTGGCATCGCCCACCATGTAGAGGTTCCCGATGACTTTAAAAGGCTCAGCCGGCGCGCTCGGGTCCGCGATCTGCGGGCGAATTTCAGCCGAAGTCGCAACGATCTTCTTGCCAAGTTCGAGGTCCTTGGCGGTGAAGGGCGCCAGAGGCGCCTGAGCGTCGACTGACAAACACGAGAACAAGCAGGATGGCGATCGGCAAGCAACGAACCATGAAGTCCTCCTCCGCGAACGGCGTTTCAAAACGCCGCGCAAAACGCAATGTGAATTATTTCACGTCTTCCCGCCTCGCACCACGCGTCTGCGATGCGCTAGGATTCCACCTGTCGCAAGCGGCGTTCCAGAAACCGACGCTCGCTATCATTGCCCACCAATTCAAGTGCGCGACGATAACTCCTGGCGGCTTCGGTCGATGCACCCATGCGTCGTAACAGGTCGGCGCGGGCGGCATGCAGCAGGTGGAAACCTTCCAGGCTGCCCCAGGCGGCGAGAGTGTTCATCAGCGCTAAACCTTGTTCCGGGCCATCGCACATCGCCACGGCAGCGGCACGGTTGAGGGAGACGACGGCCGAGGGCTGCGAGCGCTCCAGTAGGTCGTAGAGTTGAACAATCTGGCGCCAGTCGGTTTGATCGAATCGCGCGGCCTGGCAGTGCAGGGCAGCGATCGCCGCTTGCAACGCGAACGGCCCGGGCGCGACGCGAAATGCCTCTTCCACCAGCGGCAGGGCTTCCGCGATTTCGGCCCGGTCCCACAAGCCGCGGTCCTGGTCCTCCAAAATGACGAGGTCTCCGGCCGCGTCGAGCCGGGCTCCCTTGCGGGAATCATGCAACAGCATCAGGGAGAGCAGGCCACTTGCTTCGGCGGGAGGATGCGGCGCGAGCAGAGCGCGAATGAGTCGCCCCAGGCGGATCGCCTCGGCCGAGAGGTCGGCGCGGACAAGGTGCTCTCCGCTTGTAGCCGCATAGCCTTCGTTGAAGATCAAATAAATTACAGTGAGCACGGCGTCTAAACGCGCCGGCATTTCGGAGGCGGAAGGAACGGCGTACGGGATGCCTGCCTCGCGAATCTTGCGTTTGGCGCGCACCAGCCGCTGCGCCATGGTTGCCTCAGGAACAAAAAAAGCCCGCGCTATTTCATCGGTGCCCAATCCGCCGAGAGTTCGCAGAGTGAGCGCTACTTGCGATTCCGGCGCGAGCGCGGGATGGCAGCAGGTAAAGATCAAGCGGAGGCGATCATCGGGAATTTCATTGGGCTCGAAGCCGGCATCTGGATTCGCGGCCACAAGCCGGGCCGCGACTTCCTCATCCAGCGGTTCTTCGAAACGCGTGCGACGTCGGATGCGGTCGATGGCTTTGTGCCGGGCGGTTTGGATCACCCAAGCGCGAGGATTATCGGGCACTCCGGCGGCGCGCCAATGAGTGAGAGCGGCGGCAAAAGCATCCTGCACCGCATCTTCGGCAAGCTCGAAGTCGCCGATCAGGCCAATCACCGCGGCGATGATCCGGCCCCCATCAGCACGGTAGAGAGTCTCGACGGCAGCGTCGGCGCCGGGGAACATGTCCGATTGTAAATATTTTTACCCGACATGTCGATTCCCATCGATGCCGTTCGACATACTGGCGGAGGTTCGAATATGAAATATCTTTTGATGATCTACCAGGACGAAAAAGCACGCGCCGCCGAGACCGAGGCCCAGCGCGGCCAAATCACGGGCGAGTATATGCAATTCATGAAGGAGGTTCAGGCGAGTGGCCACATTAAAGGTGGCGATGCCCTGAAGCCATCCACCACGGCGACCTGCGTGCGCGTCGAAAACGGCAAACGTATGGTCACGGACGGACCCTACGCCGAAACCCGCGAGCAGCTGGGCGGCTATTTCCTGATTGAGGCCAAAGATCTGGATGAAGCGATCGGGATTGCAGCGCGCGTCCCCGGAGCACGGATGGGGACGATCGAGGTACGACCGATCGCGCAGATGCCGGCGGCGGCGAACGCGTAAAGTTCTGCGAATAAAAATGGGCCAGCGGCAGGCGAGTCCACCAAGGGACTTGCCTCCGCCCCATTGTTCAGGCGGTTCCCTCCACGGGAGCGCACCATCGCACTAGAAAGAAATGCCGCCCGCACAGCGTACACCGGTAAGGCGAGAGGAGCCATCGCAACGCTTTTTCCATGGCGTTCCGCACGCCCACGCCGCGAAAATCGACGGATTTGCAATGCGGACAGCGTTTGGAAAACACGGTTTAAGGCGTCCTCATTGCTAAACCGAGGTCTTTGCGGCGCTGCCGGTACCGACGGCTGCGCGATCTCGCACGGGCTGCGTCGAACCATGCAGATTCGAACCCTCGCTGCGATTGCTGCTGGCGCGGCTGGCTTCGCGCGCGGCCTTGATCTCTTCGGGCGTCCGCATGTCGGGTTCGGAAAGTTTAACGTGCTCACGTGCCCGCGCAACTTGACGCTTGTGCCGCTTGGCTAATCTCTTGTCCATTTTTTCTTAGCTCCCACTATTCAATTAAAACACTACTACCGCCAGGCGGCACCGGGAGTCTGGGTGGCGGGCTTGCGTGGCATTTTTTTCTTGCGAGCTGCGTCGTCCCGAGCAGCCGTTCGGGTCTCGGCGCACGCGCGCATTTCGTCTTCGGTGAACGTTAAGGCGCGCGCGTCGTCCGCATTTCGCCGCTCTAAAAAGCTGCGGCACAGCAGAGGCAATTCCTGCAGGCGGATGTCATAGCGCCGGATGAGATCCAGATCCGCTTTCACCGTAAACGCCATACGACTCAGGGCCGCATCGCGGCGCTCGAACGCGAACACCCGGAACCGCAGGTCCTGGCGAAATCCCGTGAGGATGAATGGCATCTTGAGCGCTCCTTGAAGAAATTTCTTATGGCCTTCCACCGCTGGCCTGCGCATCATCATTGGCGATCCGTCGAACGATTGCAGACTGGCCCATACTCTTGCACCAGACGATTCTGCCGCTGGGACCGAAGGGCTCCCGTGCACAATTCGTATACGAAGCCGGTCGGCCCGCGTTTCATCGCCGCCGCTTGCGCATCCTGCAAATGATCCAGCAGCGTGCCCTGTATGTTGTCACTCTGGCCGATGTAAATCCATTCGCGAGAGTTCGAGATTCCATAGACGCCCTCTGCAGCGGGGGCGTAAACACGCACGGCGCCAGACGTAAACGGATGGGGGATCAGTTCGCTAAATGGCACAGTCCCCTTTTTTTCCGCATAGGTGCCCCCATCATTTCGACGGCGCCGGTACCCGTTGACGCTCAATCGACGGCATGGAGAGCTGCGAAGACTTCTTCCAGCTTCGCCACGCCAAGCCCAAGCAAGCCAGGCTTCCTAAGATCGCCAATGTCATAGCGACCGGGCCGAAATTGTCGAAGAACATCAAAGCCGCAGGGACAAATACGAGCGCCACGATCAGAAACGCTACCGTAGTGGTATACGCGGTTCCCGTGGATTTTTGACCTGAGTCGAACATGGCAACCTCCTTGGTTGTCGGGGTGCCTAAGTGGTGCAGGTGGGATCAGACGATCTGACTTAGCTCAGAGAATCTGCGAATGGGCAGTAGTGCTCAGACGGCTTTTATTGTACGCTCGCGGGCGCCATATGTCAAGTAAAGTATTGTTATAAAAGCACTTCCGCCAGCCGCCGGAACGGCACCAAGTCGATGCTTCTAATGGAAAAGGCAACGTCTGTTCGACGTTGCCTTTTTTGAAATTTTGCGCGGTCCAGTTTTCTAAAAACGGGCCCGAACTACCAGCGTTTGTTACCGCGCTGGCCGCCGCCACCACCGCCGCCGAATCCACGCTCCGTTTTCGGACGCGCTTCGTTGACGTTCAGGGCGCGGCCATCCAGGTCGCGGCCATTCAGTTCGGAGATGGCGCGCTCCGCTTCCGCATCCCCACTCATCTCGACGAATCCGAATCCACGCGCTTGTCCCGTATCACGATCGGTAACGATGCTGACACGTTCCACGGTCCCGTAAGCTTCGAACATCGAGCGCACTGCGCCTTCGGTCGCCCCAAAGCTGAGGTTTCCCACAAAAATATTCTTCATTTTTTCCTCTTTGCTGATTTTAGTGATTCGGGGCAGGATCGGACGAGGGACGGTCTGGACCGGACTGATGCGAAGATGCCAAAGCCACTGAGAACACAATCCTAACACGGAAATCCTTGATAAGCAAGAGAAAACTTCCCCGAACGCCATTTGCCGAAGGCGTTTATTGAACTTGAGAGTGATCGTCCTGAGCATTTCTGACGATATACACTCATGCGACCATGGACCGACGATTTCTCAGGCTACGGGATGGACGACATCCTGCGATTCCAGGCCGCGAATCGCGAATGGAGCAAACAGTTGCGTGCCCAGACCAGCACGCTGGTGAATCAGCGGTTGGCGAAGAACGTCAGCCAGGACGAATACCTGGCCAATCGCAAGCTCCTGCACGAAGACGTGGCGGAGTGCAGATCGCGAGCCGACATTCTCGAAGCGCAAGTCGCACGCCGTCGCGTTTAGGACTGCGGCTTCGCCGGATCGGCCGCCGCTGCGCGTGCCGCGATCGCCGCCTTTAATTCGCGAACTCGCATTCGCATTCTGATCTTCTGCTTGCGCAAACGGTGGAAACGCGCGGTATCACCGCAAGACTTCGACATAGTGTTCTCCTCTCAAACCCAAGCGGAGAGCGCTACGGGGGTGCTTGCTTAGAGTAGCACGCGGAAAACGCAAGGCATAACAAGCCGCATCGGCAGTGAGGCTGAGAGTTATCGTATTTCGATGAATTGCGCCTCCGAGTAAATACCTGTCATACTGAGAACACCTCGATCTGAGAGCTTCGTCGTATTCGAAAGCGTCGGGCGTACCTCTTGTTTCCGGGTAGAAAAGGCGCCCCCTTGTACCACCTTCCTCAGCTCTGGTATTTCGAAATTTCTTCTACAGCCTTAGAAAGCGCGGTCGCGTGAGCGCCGTGAAAAGCAAGCTGCTCAACTCGTCGGATGTGCTGGCCAGCATTCGCGACTTAGTGGTCCACTTGCACCGTAGTAACAGCGAGCAGGCCGAGTCTATTGTTTCCGACGTCGCCGCCTATTTGAAGGACGTGATGACTTCCGGTGCCGATCCGAAAAGCCCGGACATGCTCCGCGCGCAGCAGACAATGTTCGCCGTGGACGAAGTTCGCACGCTGCTGGCCCAAGAGGATTTCGGCGGCGCGGCGGCTGCGGCTCGCGATGCGGCCAAAGAGTGGAAGCAGCCCGCGGCCAAAGCCTGAGCCCGCTCTAGCCTCACGTCACTTTAGCCTGACGCGACACTAGCGACGTCTGGCTTTGTAAATTCAGATCTCAATTCTGCATACTGGTAGCCGCCTCTTATGCGAGCCGTACTCCAGCGAGTTTCGAGCGCCAGTGTCAGCGTCCACATCAATTCCGAACCGATAGTGACGGGACAGATCGGTCGCGGGTCCGTGGTGCTTTTAGGCGTAACTCACGCTGATACCAAGGCCGACGCCGATTTTCTGGTCGACAAAATCGTGCATTTGCGGATATTCCCGGATGAAACCGGCAAAATGAATCGCAGCTTGATCGATGTGAGTGGCGCGCTGCTGGTCGTTTCGCAATTTACGCTGTATGGCGACAGCCGTAAGGGCCGACGTCCAAGCTTCGACGCCGCGGCACCGGCCGCCGTTGCCCGTGAATTGTACGAATATTTCCTGGCAGCGGCACGTGCCAAGGGAGTGCCAGTGGAGGCGGGCGTTTTCCAGGCGCATATGGATGTGCAACTGGTGAACGACGGGCCAGTCACTCTGATTCTCGAGACCAATGAAAGCGCTCGATAATTTCGCCGATATCGCCATCGGCGACGATGCGGCCACGTTCAAAGAAAACGGCCCGCGCGGCCAACGCACGCGCGAATTCCGCATCGTGCGTGACCAGAATCTTGGCTTGGGGAAGATTGCGTAAGAGCCGCAGCAATTCACGCCGGCCCGGCGGATCCAGCGAGGTAGTGGGTTCATCCAGTACAAGGATTTCCGGCTGCATCGCCAGGACACCGGCAATCGCAGCCCGGCGTTTCTCACCGGCGCTTAAGTGATAAGGAGCTTTCGCCGCCGCAGCGAGCAACCCGACCTGTTCGAGCGCCGCCCGGGCGCGCGCCACGGCATTCTCCGGCGTCAAACCTAAATTTGCCGGCCCGAACGCGACGTCTTCGAGCACAGTTGGCATGAAGAGCTGCTCATCGGAATTTTGAAACACCAGGCCGACGCGCGAGCGCACCGCAGCGAGTGTGCTTCCGGCCGACCCAGCGTCAATCACCAATCCGCAAACTTCCACCGACCCTTGGCCGCGCAGCAACCCATTCAGGTGACGAACGAAAGTTGTTTTGCCGGAACCGTTCGCGCCCAATACGGCCACGCGTTCGCCGGCGCGCAACTGGAAGTCCACGCCATCCAAAGCCACGGTCCCGTCAGGATACCGGTAGCGCAAGCCGCGAACATTGATGATCGGCAGGCCGGCGTCTTCCCGCGATTTGCTGAACAGTGCGTCAGGCGACTCAGCTGGTCGCGAGCGGTTCATAGTGCCAGCCGGACAGCGAGCGTCGCGGCGACGGAAAGGGTCACGAACGCGCCGTCGCGCCTACGAAAGTGTGAGGCTACGGGTGGAGGAAAGCGTCCCGCGAATCCGCGGGCGAGCATTGCCTGATAAATTCCGTCGGCGCGCTCCCAGGAGCGTGCGAACAAAACGCCCACGGCTCCTGCCGCGGCGTGGAAATTACGAGCCGAACTCGACGCTGCCGTTCCACGCCGCGATTGCGCGGCAAGCCGCATCTGCGCGGCTTCGCCGGTGACCAGAAACAGATAACGGCCTATGAACTGGATCACCAGCAGCAGCGGCGCAGGCACGCGCAAGAAGGCCAGCGCGTCGAGCAGGCGCGTCCACGGTGTCGAGGCTGCCAGCGTCAGCGCGGCCAGGATCGAGAGAAAACTTTTGATGATAAGCAGCAGGGCGACGGCCGGTTCGCCCATCCACCACGCCATCAATGCGAAGGCAGCGGAAAACGGTAAAACAACAGCCGCCCGTGCGAACATCGCGAGCAGGGAGAGCCGGGCGAGTAAGATGGCCACCAGCAGCAGAACGAAATAGCCGACGTAGATCCACGGGCGTTGTTCCGAGGTTGTCGCAATGGCGACAAGCATTACGAGCAGCGCGATCAATTTTGCGCGAGCGTCGATCGTACGAGTATCAATCGCACGACCATCAATCGAAGCCGGGAGCCGCCCGTCGGCGCTCCCTGGTTTGACGCGGGCGGGTTCGATGCCGGAATGGGATGAAGAAGCGCCGCGCAAATCAGGCGCTCCTTTGCCGGGCCGCTTTCCTGCCGACGATCGCCAGTCCCGCGTAAAGAATCACCATGCCCGTCAGGCCTAATAGCGCCTTACGGAGCCAGACCAGGTGCACTTCGCCCGGGATGGAGAGCGCGGCTTCTAAGGCATCGGGCGCCCGCGAGGCGACGACCGTTCCCACACATACGAGCGCGATAAGAGCCGTCGCGGCAGCGAAGACAAATCGTGGCTGAAGCGGTTTCGAAGGCCGGACCCAGCCGGGGTTCAGGCGTTCGATGGCTCGCAGCGCGGCCACCGTAATGGCCCCTTCGATCAATCCGCTGATCAGAAAAAGGACGCCGGATATGAACATCAGCCGCCGTGACATTGGCACGCCGGATATGTTGAGCTCCGCCAGGGCGAGCGAAGCACTCAGCAGAACGCTGACGAATCCGCTGAGGAAGAGGGAGGCTTGCCGTGTCCTCCCGCGTCCCCACAAACGATAGGGAACGTATCCCGCCAACACGCCCGCGACGGCCATGTTGAGGATATTCGCACCCAAGGCCATCACGCCGCCGTCCTGCAAAATGAACGCCTGTAGAATCAGAACGGCTGTCATCACGGTAGCGGCCGTAGCCGGACCGAGTGCGATCGCCAGCAGCGCTCCGCCGACAAGATGGCCGCTGGTTCCGAGTCCCACCGGGAAATTGATCATCTGCGCAGCGAAAACAAAAGCACCCATTACGCCTAAGAGTGGAATTCGCCGGGCGTTCGGCATTTCCGTAGCGCCTTCGCCCGATTCCAGGTCAGTTTGCGCCTGCCGCGCCGCCCATACGACCGCCGGAATGGCGGCCACATCCAGCGTGGACCAGACGGGAACACTTAGAAAACCATCGGGAATATGCATGCGGACATTACCTTCGTAACATATTCGAGCCTCTGAAAGTCGGCCAGCAGGCGGGACCGATTCTTGCCGCAGGGAAACAGCTTCGGCTACGCTTACGGTGTGATAATCGGCTCCGGCGTAGATCTGTGCGAAGTTCCCCGCATTGAGCAGGCGATCGCCCGCTATGGCGAACGGTTTGTCGCGCGCATCTTTACGCGGCGAGAAATCGACTATGCCAATCGCAAGGCCAATCGTGCGGAGCGTTTCGCCGCGCGTTTCGCGGCCAAGGAAGCAGGCATGAAAGCGATTGGCACAGGATGGCGCCACGGCATTACGTGGCAGGATTTCGAGGTGACCAATTTACCCTCCGGCCGCCCTACGCTTCAGTTCCACGGACGAGCGGCAGAGGTCGCCGAGAAGCTCGGAGTCCGCAACATCGCTCTGTCACTGACGCATACGCGAGAACAAGCCATGGCCGTCGTGATTCTGGAGTCTTGAGCCTTATAATTAAGGTGATTTATGCGTAGGCGGTATCTTTACGGTTCCGGCATCGCGCTGCTGGCCATCCTGGTCACGCTGCTGGTGTGGCAGGTATCGTTCAGCTTCGGCGAATACGGTCCTGTGACGGTCGTCCAGACGTCGGTGTTCTGGGCCATTTCCACTCTGATTTTCATCCTCACTGTAACGCTGGGGTTCATGCTGTTCCGCACCGGCGTGAAGCTCTACATCCAACGGCAGGCGGATCGCGAGGGCTCACGCATCCAGACCAAGCTGGTGGCGGGTGCTCTCGCGCTGAGCTTGCTGCCCGTCGTGTTTCTGGTCATGTTCAGCTACGTCATCCTGAACCGTAACGTCGAAAAATGGTTTAGCCGTCCGGCAGAGGGCGTGCGCACGAATCTTGTGGACGTGAGCCGGGCGTTGACGCTGGAGGTTCACGGGCGCGCGGATTCGCTGGCCCGATGGCTGGCGTCGCGCGAGGACGTCCAGAATAGCACAGCTGATTTCCCCGCACTTTGCCGGGATGAGCGCATTGCGGCTCTGGAATTCGCGGCGCCCGATGGCACCACGCATGCTATTTGCCCGATGGCGCCGGGGACAAGTGATGTCTACACGGCCCACGCGCAAATGGGCAAGGGCGAATTGCTCGTGAGCGTGCGTCCGGCAGGTGACCTGCAAAAAGCCCAGGGCGAGATCGACCGCTACATGATGGAGTATGGCCAGTTAGCAGCGCAGAAACGCAACATTCGCACGCTCTACCTGTTGTTTATTTTGGCGATCGCCTTATTTATCCTGTTTCTCGCCACCTGGATTGCACTGTTGCTTTCACGCCAGATCAGCTCGCCGATTTCCGCGCTTCTGGTGGCAGCGCGCGAAGTTCGCAAAGGAAATCTGAGCCATCGTGTTAATACCCGCGCCATCGACGAACTGGCGACGCTGGTGCGTGCCTTCAATGAAATGATGCAGGAGCTGGAGGCCAACAGCCGCGAATTGGAAAGCCGGCGCCGATTCACGGAAGCAATTCTCGAAAGTATTCCGACGGGCGTCATGTCGCTCAGTGCTGACGGGCGGGTGCAACGCGTCAATCGCGCGCTGCATGGGCTGTTTCCGACCGAGCGAATCATGCAGGCGACGCACGTGCGCGATTTGTTCCCGGCGGAAGACGCCCGCGAGATTTTATATCTGATGAAGCGGGCGCGCCGCACAGGCGTTTCGGCCAGCCAGATCGATCTGGCCTTGCCCGGTCAGGTCCTGCACTTGGCAGTGACCGTTTCCGCGCTGCCGGGGAAAGAGCCTGACGCGCCCGGATTCGTCGTTGTACTGGAAGATACGAGCGAGCTGTTGCGCGCGCAGAAAGCCGCGGCATGGCATGAAGTGGCGCGCCGCATCGCTCACGAATTGAAAAATCCGTTGACGCCCATCGCGTTGAGCGCCGAGCGGATCGGGCGTATTCTGGATCGCGGCATCTCAAACGATTCGGTGCGCGTCCTGCGTGAATGCGCGCGCACGATTTCCCGCGAGGTTGAATCCGTCAAAATGCTGGCGGACGAATTTTCTCAATTCTCGCGCTTCCCGGCGGCGAAGCCCGTGTCGACCGATTTGAACGACGTGGTCAAGAATGCGCTGGCGTTATTCCTGGGCCGTTTGGAGGGCGTCGATCTGCACGTGGATCTCGCACCGAACTTACCGCTGGTGCAGCTTGATCCCGAGCAGTTCAAACGCGTGGTAGTGAACCTGGTGGATAACGCGGCGGAGGCCATGCACGATGCTCCCGTGAAGCGGTTGTTTATCCGCACCAGCGCCGCATCAGTCACGGCGGGGCACGAATCCACGCCGGAGTCGCTCGAGTTGCTGGTGGCGGACACAGGCTGCGGCATCTCGGCCGAGGACAAAGAAAAGCTGTTTCTGCCCTATTTCTCCACCAAACAGCGCGGCACCGGACTGGGCCTCGCCATCGTGAGCCACATCCTTTCCGAGCACAGAGCGCGCATTCGCGTAGAAGACAACCGGCCGGTAGGCGCCCGTTTCTATGTCGACATCCCCGTAGCCGTGGCCGCCGAAACTGAGGTGCGCGTGTGAGAAACACGCGCGTCCTGGTGGTGGATGATGAGCCCGGCATTCGCGAATCGCTGGTGGGTGTTCTCGAGGATGAGGGGCTCGCTTGTGATGCAGTCGAAAGCGGCGAACAGTGTTTGGAGCAGTTGGCGCGGCAAAGTTACGACGTCGTCCTGTTGGACGTATGGCTCAAAGGCATGGACGGTCTGGAAACGCTGGCACGAATTCAGGAGATCCCCATCGCCGAGCGTCCTGAAGTGGTGGTAATTTCCGGACACGGAACGATTGAGACTGCGGTTCGCGCGACGAAACTGGGAGCATTCGATTTCTTAGAAAAGCCGCTGACCATTGAGAAAGTGACGGTTGTCATCAATAACGCCGCGCAACAGCGGCGCCTGGAGCAGGAAGTGCACCTGTTGCGGGGCAACGGAGACGCCAAGCTTCGCATCATTGGCGAAAGTGTTCCGATGAAGGCTCTGCGCCAGCAATTGACGCTGATGGCCGCCACCAACGGACGCGTGCTGATCTTCGGAGAAAGTGGCACGGGAAAGGAATTGATCGCACACGCGATTCATGCGGCCAGCGGACGCGCGGAAGAGCCCTTCATCGAAGTGAACTGCGCGGCTATTCCGGAAGAGTTGATTGAAAGCGAGTTGTTCGGCCATCGCAAGGGCAGCTTTGCCGGCGGCCTTGAGGACAAGCAGGGCAAACTGCACAAAGCGGACGGCGGGACGTTGTTTCTGGACGAAGTCGGTGACATGTCACTCAAGACGCAGGCGAAGGTCTTGCGATCGCTGGACGAGCAGCGCTTCGAACCCGTGGGGGCCTCCGAATCCATTCAGGTGGATGTGCGTGTGGTGGCGTCGACGAATAAAAATCTGGAGGAAGAAATCGAGCGCGGCAATTTTCGTGAAGATCTGTTTTACCGGCTGAACGTAATTCCTTTCTACGTGCCGCCACTGCGCGAGCGGATCGAGGATGTGCCCTTATTGGCCGATTATTTCCTGCGCGAATTTACCACGGCTTACGGGCGCAAGCCGAAGGAATTGGCCGAAGAGGCAAAAACGGCCCTGGAGGAATATCCGTGGCCGGGCAACGTGCGCGAGTTGCGCAATCTGATGGAACGGATCGTGATTATGAATCCTCAGATACGGATTGAGGCGCGGCACATTCCGCTGGACCGCTCGCGGCGTGCCGTGTTCGATCGCCCGATGGATCGGTTCGGCACTCTGCAGGAAGTCCGCGAGGCCGCCGAACGAGATTATATTCTGAAAAAACTGGATGACGCCAAAGGCAACGTCACGCGAACAGCGGAAATGCTCGGCCTGGAGCGCAGTCATCTGTATCGCAAAATGAAAGCGTTGGGCATAGCGCCCAAAGAAAACTGATGCCGCGTCCCTCGCTCGCGGAGCTCGCCGGGGTTTTCCTCAAGGTGGGCAACACGACATTTGGCGGAGGCCCGCCTACCATGGCGGCGCTGGAGCGCGAATTCGTGGAGCGCTATCAGTGGCTTTCAGCCGAAGAATACGGATTGTCGTATGCACTGGCGCGTTTGACGCCAGGTACAAACGTGATGGCTTTCTGCGCGGCCACTGGATGGCAGATTCTGGGATGGGCGGGAGCGCTGGCGGGCACACTTTCCACAACGTTGCCGTCGGCCGTGCTTGCCGTGCTCATCACGGTGGGGTATGAAAGCTGGCGGACGAATCCGTGGGCGCTGGCAGCCATTAATGGAACAGTGGCCGCAGTTGCCGGAATGATGCTGGCCACGGTCTTCGTGCTCGTGAAGCCGTACACAGGGGGACTGAGGGGGCCAGGCCTTATGCGGACCGTGCGGGCGATCGTGCTATCAGGAGCTGCGTTCGTACTTCTGTACAGATTCAAATTAAGTCCGCTGAAAATTATCGGATTGCTGGCAGTTGTCGGCCTGCTTTGGCACGATCCCGTGGAAAAAGCGCGCCAAGACGTACCCGATGTCGCGGCGAAGGAGCCTGCGCCGCAGTGAACGTACTGGTTCTCTATCTGGTGTTGTTGAAAGCCGTCTTGACGTCCTTCAGCGGGATGGCATCGCTGCCCATGGTGCGCAACGACTTAGTGGAAACGAGGCACGTCCTCACGGATCATCAGTTGGCAACCGCCATTGTCGCGGGACGCACGGGCCCTGGACCGAACGGGTTGTACTTGGTGAGCATAGGCTATTTCATAGATGGCTATCCGGGCGCAATCGCCGGTCTGATCGCGCTCCTGACGCCTGCCTTTCTCGTGATTCCTTTGATGCACTGGATCGGTGCCTATGCGACCATCCCGCGAATTCGAGGAGCGATTCGCGCCGTCGTGCTCGGCAGCGCCGGCCTCTTAATGGCAGCTTCGGTTCCTATGGCTCGGGATGCGGCCACAGCACCGATTCTTACGGCGATTGTGGTTGTGAGTTTTTTCACGCTTGCGTTCACACGCACTCAGACGTGGTGGGTCATGGGGGCCGCGGCGGCGGTTGGAGTTATAACGAAATTGTTTAGCTGAATTGTTTAGCGGAATTGTCTAGTAGATGTTCGTGGGCCGTTTTTGGATTTCCGCGATCCATGGCTCCACGGCTATCCACACATCCTCGGCCACAGCTGCTTCGGCCCGATTTCCATCAATCAACCGCACCCGGCGAGGCTCATCTTCGGCCAGCTGATGATAACCCGCACGCACCTTGCGATGAAAGGCCAGCGATTCCTGGTCAAGCCGGGTTTCGATGTCGCCGGTTTGCGTGTTGCGTTTGTGCGCGCGCACCAGGCCGATCTCCGTGTCAACGTCGATCACCAGTGTCAGATCCGGCACCAGCCCACGGCAGGCGATGCGATCAACATCGCAAACCACCTCCGCGCCCAGGCCGCGCGCGATGCCTTGATAAACGAGCGTCGAATCCGTGAAGCGATCCGATATCACGATGCGCCCTGCCCCGAGCGCCGGAAGAATCCACTGATCCACGTTTTGCGCGCGCGCGGCGAACATTAAAAGTAGCTCAGCGGTAGGACACAGGTCGTTATTCTTTGCGTCCAGCAACACACGGCGAATTTGCATGCCGATAGGCGTGCCGCCGGGCTCCACGGAATCCAGAACGTCTACGCCCATATCACTGGAGCCGCGCCGACAAAAGCCGCGCCTGGGTTGATTTGCCGCTGCCTTCGGGTCCCTCGAATGTAATGAACGGCGCGCGCTTGGTCATCATGAATAATCGTCAGTCGTAGACGAAATGCAGGACCTTTTTAAGGTCCTCCCATGCTTCGCGTTTTGCTTCCTGATTGTAGGGACGCAGCAAATAAGAGGGATGATAAGTCACCATCACGGGAATGTCGTGCCACTTATGCCACTTTCCACGCAAACGGGTGACTCCGTCTTTGGTCGCGAGCAACGCTTTGGCGGCCGTTGAGCCCAGTGCGCAAATCGCCTTCGGACGAATTGCCATCAACTGCCGAAAAAGAAATTGCCCACAGATTTCCATTTCATCCGGTTGCGGCGTGCGATTCTCGGGCGGCCGGCACTTCACGACGTTGCATATGTAGACGTCGGGGCGCTGGATGGGAATACCTTCTTTGTTCGCGGTGCCGTCGATCATTTGTGTCAGCAGTTGTCCTGCGCGGCCAACAAACGGGAAACCTTGCGCATCCTCGTCCGCGCCCGGGCCCTCTCCAACGAATACGAGCGAAGCGGTCTCCTTGCCCGACCCGAAAACGATTTTCGATCTTTGCTCGCACAAACGGCACCGGCGGCAATCGCCAATGTCCTGCTGGATTTTTAGCAGCGTGTCGTCAGCCGCCGCTAAGGGCGGTAATTCGCTAGGAAGCAAGGAAGCGATCGGCGCAAGACCGGACGGCTTAGCGGGAGGGACTCCGGCGATGCCCGGCTGGATTTCCGGTGTGGTTGCCTTGCTGCCGAGAGTCGGCTTGGCGCCGAGAACCGGCTTGCTGCCTAGAGTCGGCTTCGCCTCGGCTCCTGCCGCCATCCTTGCCTCAACCCCTGGCTCAACCCTTGCACTCGCAGGTTTCGCAGCAGAACGTTTTCGCTTGTAGATTTCTTTCACCCCAATGTCTCGATAGAACGCAAGCTGCCGCCGAAGGGCCTCTTCCATTTCAGATTCTAATTCCGGAAGTTTCATGAGCGGGCGTGAACAGCCAGCCGCAAGCCGGGAATCTGATCCAGGATTCGCTGTGCGATGGCGCGTTTCGGAGCGCGCTCCACCGCAATCGACTCCACGCGCGTCACCAACAAGACCTCGTTCTCGTCCGCTTCGAAGCCGGTGGCGCTACCTTCCCCATAAGAAACGAGATTGCCAACGATCATGTCGCAATTCTTTTGTTCCAGCTTGCGGCGAGCTTCCTCCGGCAGGTGCTCCGTTTCGGCAGCGAAGCCTATGAGTAGCCGATCACCCTTCCGGCGCCCGATTTCAGCCAGAATATCGGTGGTCGGTTCGAGATCCAGCGTCATCTTGGCCGCGGTCTTCTTCACTTTTCCCTTCGGGGGATGCGACACGTGGTAGTCCGCCACCGCCGCCGCCTTGATGATGATAGTTGCCTCATCCAGGTGCGCAATAACGGCCCGGCTCATTTCCTCGGCTGTGTGAACAGGAACAAGCGTGACATCTTTCGGAACGGGCAAATTCACGGGGCCTGACACCAGCACGACTCTCGCCCCACGAGCTGCCGCTTCCTCCGCCAGTGCGTAGCCCATTTTGCCGCTGGAGCGATTGCTAATAAAACGGACGCCGTCGATAGGCTCCTGCGTGGGTCCCGCGGTGATCAGAACCGTTTCACCCTCCAGAGCCCGGCCGTCAGCGCGATGCGCGCCTAGACTTTTGGAAACATCCGCGACAACTTCCGCGATTCGCTGCGGCTCGGCCAATCGTCCCGGCCCTACCATGCCGCAGGCCAACGCCCCTGCATCCGGTTCCACAATGATATTGCGGCGCTCGCGCAAAATTCGTAGATTTTCGCGCGTCGCGGGATGATTCCACATGTTGACGTTCATTGCGGGCGCGATCACAAGAGGACCATCGAAGGCGAGACAGGCCGTTGTCAACAGATCACCTGCAAGCCCATGCGCCAGCTTCGCCATCAGATCAGCCGTCGCGGGCGCGACGACGAAAATCTCATTCTCCTGCGCCAGGCGAATGTGTTCAATGGCGCTGGCGAGTGTCGCTTCCGCGCTGGCAGCGCTCGCGGGCGCGAACAGATTGCTATAGACCTTACGCCCCGTGAGCGCCGCAAACGTCAGGGGACGGATAAATTCCTCGGCCGCGGACGTCATAATGACGTCCACAGAAAAGCCGCGCTCCATAAGAGCACGCACTAATTCCGCCGCTTTGTAAGCTGCGATGCCTCCGCCGACGCCGAGCGCGACGTTCATGAAGAATCCGGGCTATTCCTGCGCCGGAACCTCTTCGATGCCGTGTTGAATGGCGATGTCGGAGTACTGCACCAGACCGCGGCGCACTTCCTCCATGGCGGAGGTTGTGGGTTTTCTTGTTGTGGTTGGCAGCATGCTGCGTGCGCCGTTTTGCAACTGGCGGGCGCGTTTGGCCGCAACAATGATGAACCGGTACACGCTGCCCTCAGGGTCGTCCGGAATCATGTTATGGGACACTCGCCGAATCATGTTGTCAGCCATCTTTATTCCATTCCCTTCGCGGACGGACCACGAAGCCGCGCAACGGCGCTACAAAAAAGTCTCTAATATCGGGCGGATGGAATCCTCCATCCGGTCGCGTCGGCTGCGAGTCGCTTTGACGATCGATACCAGCGTATCGATTGAAGCCGCAACTTCCTGATTCACCAACACGTAATCGTACCGAAAATAATTCCGAATCTCCTCGGCCGCTTCGCGGAGACGGCGTTGGATCACTTCATTTGAATCCTGGCCCCGGGAACGCAGACGCTCCTCCAGAACCTGCCGGCTGGGCGCTAGAACAAAAATCGAAACCGCAGCCGGAATTTTCTCCTTTAATTGTCGCGCACCCTGCACGTCGATGTCGAGCATCAGATCGTAGCCGTCCCGGGCGGCTCTCTCTAACTCGCTGATATGAGTGCCGTAATAGTTGCCGAAGACCTCGGCGAACTCCAGAAATTCGCCCTGGGCCACGCGCCGCTCGAACTCCTGTCGCGTGATGAAGAAATAAGCCTCGCCGTCCTTTTCGTCCCCTCGGGCCGCACGCGTCGTGTAGGAAACGGAAAATCGCAGGTTCGGCACCGCGCGCAGCAAACCCGCCGTAAGCGTCGACTTACCGGAGCCGGAAGGGGCGGAAATGATGAAGACGGTGGTCATGAGAAGTTCATTATTCGAGATTGAGCGATTGTTCCCGAATCTTTTCAATCGACGCCTTGACCTCCAGCGCCCGCGTCGTAATCTTTAACGCGGCTTCTCCCGCGCCGTTGGTTTTGGAAAGAATGGTGTTTGTCTCGCGATTCATTTCCTGCAACAGGAAATCAAGCTTCTTGCCCACTTCGCCCCCGGCTTCGAGCAGGACGGCCAATTCACCGGAATGGATTTTCAAACGGGCGAGTTCTTCACCGATATCGCTGCGGTCGGCCAGGATGGCAGCCTCTTGCGCCAACCGTTGAGGTTCAATCGCCGTGCCCGCCAGCAAATCTTTCAGTCTCGTTTCGAGCCGCCTTTGAAAGGCCTCGGTGGTGCCCACACGCAATTGCTCCAGTTCGAGCGCGGCGGAGCCAACCTGCGAGTTATGCCCGCGCAGTTCGTTCCTAAGCTGTTCGCCTTCACGCTCGCGAAATTGATTGAAGGCGGCCAGCGCTTCCGCGAGCGCCGATTTCAAAAGGGATTCGGTTTCCCTTGGCAGCTGCGGCTCCTCAGATTCCGCAAGCACGCCGGGCACGCGGAGCGCCGCGTTCAGATCCGGTTTAGTGTCGATCCCATGCGCTTCGGCTTCGGCTTGATAGATCCGCAAATATTCACCGAGGAAGTCGCGATTCACCGAGACGCCACCGGCCGACGCATTCTTGGGGAGCGACACGCGCACCTCCACGTGGCCGCGTCCGACGGACTCTTTTATCAGCGCCCGAATCAGGCTTTCGTACGGATCCACGGCCGAAGGAGCCTGAATATGCAGGTCAAGCCCGCGATGATTGACGCTCTTGACGCTTACGACCAACTCGCCCTCGCCCATCGTTCGCCGCACGCGGGCGAATCCGGTCATGCTACGCAAGGGAGCTGGCATAGAAGAGATTTATCTATTATGGACGAAGCCGGCGCACCGTCGCCTTCGTTTTCGGAAGGCCTTAGACGTCTGCGACCAAAAACTGCATCTCATGCAGCCGCTGATAGATGCCCCCGGCGTTGACCAGATCGTCGTGCGTACCGGTTTCGGAAATACGGCCGTGCTCCAGCACAACAATTTTATCGGCACGCCGCACGGTCGATAAGCGATGCGCGATTACGATCACCGTACGGTGCTGCATCAAATTCTGCAGCGCGGTTTGGACCAGCCGCTCAGATTCCGTATCCAGGTGCGAAGTAGCCTCATCCAGGATGAGGATAGGAGCATTCTTCAGCAGCGCGCGAGCGATGGCCAGACGTTGACGTTGGCCGCCGGACAACTTCACGCCGCGCTCTCCAATCACGGTTTCGTAGCCCTCCGGCATGCGCTCGATGAATTCGTCTGCCAGCGCGTTGCGCGCGGCGTCTTCAATTTGCGCGCGCGTCGCGTAACGAAGCCCGTAGCCGATGTTGGCCGCGACGGTGTCGTTGAACAGAAACGTATCCTGCGCGACGATGCTGATCTTATCGCGCAGGGACGCGAGTTTCACGTCGCGTATGTCTTTCCCATCAATACGAATAGCGCCGTCCGTAACATCATAGAAGCGCGGGACTAAATTCGCGAGCGTCGTCTTGCCCGCTCCGCTCGGACCCACGAGAGCTACGACTTGCCCGGCCTTAACTTCCAGCTGAATCTGACTAAGCACAGAGCCGTCCGGGACGCTGGGATAGCGGAACATTACGTTGTCGAAAACGATCGACTTTTCGAACTTCGCGAGCTTCGTGGCTTGCGGGCGTTCCTGAACATGTTGCTTGTCGTTCAAATATTCAAAAACTTTCTGCGACGCGCCAAAGGCCTGCTGGAAAATATTGTGAATTCCCGCCAGGCGTTTCACGGGCTCGTATAGCATCAATAGCGCGATGACGAAGCTCAAAAATTCACCGCTCGTCATCTCTCCAGCCTTGATCTGCAGACGCGCATAAGTGAGCAGGCCGACGATCGTCACCGCGCCAAAGAATTCAATCACCGGGCTGGCGATAGCCTGTTGGGCGACGTAACGCAGGTTGGTGGCGCGCAGCTTTTCCGCTCGCGCGCGGAAGCGGTTCGATTCCACTTCTTCGGCGCCGAAGGATTTTACGACCTGATGCCCGCTCAACGTCTCCTGCAACACCTGATTCAATTCAGCCGCGTTATCCTGAGCCGCCCGCGTGGTGCGACGGATGCGCCGTCCCAGCCGCAAAGTGGGCACGAGCACGAACGGCAAGACCGTCAGACTGACTGCCGCGAGCCTCCAATCTGTTTGCATGACTACGGCGAATAAGGCCAAGGCGGTGAACGACTGGCGGAGCCAATCGGCCAAAATTTGAGAGAGCGCCACCTGGATCTTTTCCAGGTCGTTCATGATCGACGACATGACACGCGCCGTAGAGTTCGATTCGAAGAACTGCGCGTCCTGTTGCAACACGCGGTCGAAAACGGTCTGCCGTAAATCGGTCACGGCCGAAAATCCGACGTAGTTGATCAAATAGTTCGCCGCGTAATCGCACACGCCTTTTATCAGAAATACACCGAGAATCGCGACCGCAACCATCGTCCAAACGTTGTGCAGCGATGCCGGCAGCAAGTCCGCCAGCATGATGTGCCGCTTGATGATCGGGACCGTGAACAGTACGACAGGTGTGTCGACCGACGCCGGACTCAGCACCCGATCGACAACCGGCTTGAACAGCAACGCGATCAACGCCTGCGCCGCGCCCACGCACGCCATCAGGATCACCGAGAACAAGAGGTGTGGCGTATAGGGCCGCGAATAGCGCAGCAAGCGCGTCAGTTCGTTCATACGCTCACTTTCTTCTCTCGTGAGGCAGTCAGCAAAGTCTCGGTCGCCGCGACCACGTCGGAGATTTGAATGCGGGCAATATCTTCCGGCGATGTTAGGACCCGCGATTCGGTTCGCCAGGGCGCCCACGTCACGGGATCGGAGGGCCCGAATAGAACCGTGACCGGAATTCCAAATGCCGCGGCGACATGCGCGGGGCCGCTATCGTTGCCAATGAATAAGGATGCGCCCGACACCAGGCTCTTCACGTCTGCCAACGGTGCGTTGCGCATCACGCGAAATTGGCCGAACGCCGAGACATCGTCGGCGGGCCCTGCCAGAAATATGGGTTCCAAACCTTGGTCGTCACGCAGATGCCGCGCGACTCCCAAGAAGCGTTCCGCGGGCCAGACTTTTTCCGGAAATAAGGCGAAGGGATGAATCACGACGTAGGGCCGCATATCGTTCGGCGCGGCGGCGGCGACGAGCTTTGCTCTGGGGATCTCCTGCTGCGGCACGCCCAACCAAAACATGGCCGACGCCATATGCTCGGCCGTATGCACTGGCCTTTCGATACCCAAAATTTCTTGTGCACGGGGAACCTTGTGCGAGTAAAGAAAACTATAGCGATGATGCCCGAAGCCTGTCCGGATCCGCGCGCCGCTTGCGGCCGTCATCATCATGCTGCGTGTGCCGCCGTGAAGGTTTAAGACGAGCTCGGCGTGCCAGCGGTTGAACGACCCATGGAAAATGTTGCAGTCGGAGGAGATGTCATCGACGTCAGAGTTGCCTTCGAAGACGCCGGCAAAGCGCGGTTCTACAATGACTTGAACCTGTATGTCAGGGCGGTGTGCTTTCAAGAGAGCGAACGCCGGCGTCGCGAGGACGCAATCTCCGAGCGAGCGCAATCGAATGGCGCTCACGCGCGCGCCCCTCGGGAGGCTATCGAGCAATGTCGGCATCTGGTGAACCGATAGGCGCTACGCCTCGATCCGTGCTTCGTCCACCAGCATAACCGGGATGTCGTCGCGAATCGGGTATACGCGCTTGCACTGCGGGCACTTCAGGCCGTTTTCGTCCTGCTTGAGTTCCACTGGCGCCTTACACAAAGGACACACCAGGATCTCCAGCAATTCCTTACTGATGGCCATAACAAGGCCAGTGTAGCACCGGCCGAATCGGGGAGTCGCGCACGACGCCTAAAATTGCACCGGCTGTTGCAGCGTAAATGTGAGTCGCGTCTCTGAGGGAATGCGCACGCGTTGGCCCTTGGTAGCGACTTCGGCCGCGGTTCCCACGCCCGCGCCCGCACCTGCGCCGATCGCCGCGCCTTTACCGCCCCCGGCAATAGCGCCGATGATCGCCCCTAGCGCAGCGGTTCCACCAATCACCTTGGCGCTGCGCTCGCCCCTCGACGAGCTTTGCTGCGACACGCTGGTCGTGTCAATTTCCACGGTGCGCCCATTGATATACAACGAGACGAGATCGAGCGTGAGGATTGTGCGGCCGGCAATTTTCCCGGACTGCTGATCGTCCACAAGCTTCACGACAACATCGGCGCCGCGCTGAACCTGCGTATTGCCGGCGTTATCGATCACCGGTTCGTCGAGCGATGCACGAAACGTCTGACCCAGGCGGTCGCGCTCGGAATCCACGCTGTCCACCATCCGTATCGTCAGCACCGTGCCGGCCGGAATCATCTGCTCTGCCCGGGCTTCCCGCCGCTGTTCGCGTGGTTCCGGACGGAAGACTCTCGGCGGAGGCTCGGGAGGCTGCGCCGCGACCGGCGGTGGAGGAGCCTCGAAACTCAAATTCGCGATATCGCCGATGGCATACGTCTCCACCCGGTCTCCGACAGCGATTCGGACGGTGCGTGCATCTCCACCCAGGAACGATCCTTGTATGGAGCGCCCGTCCCGCAGGGTCACAGTGTCGGCGAAGCTCAAGCCGGCGCCCAGTAGCAACAACGTGGTCAGAATCCGCATTACGATCTCCTGTTCTCTACGCGTTTTTCGCGATCGACTAGGACGCTGGCCACCCCGGCCGGACGCCCACTCTGGTTAAGAGAATAACCCACAAAAATGCTCACATGAAGGACCAACTGCAGGAGGGACGAAAAAGATCAGGGTTCGGTTGCGGCGTTCAGCTGGCTTTGCGATGGCGCAGGCCGCTCAGCAGCATGCTGGCGATTTCCTTGCCATTTTGCAGAGCATCTTCGTACGCAGCCTTGCGTTCCTGGCGAGTAAATCCATAGCCCAGGCGGTAAAGCCGTTCGAGCGACATGCCGACCGCAAAAGTGGCCGCGTAAGCCACGCCGGCCTTCGGGATTAGACCGCCGCCAAAGGGAATCTTTCCAATGAGCTCCCGTGCCAGCGCCCTCCAGCCGAACGAACCCGCGACGATCGAGGCAACCTCGGACCGCTGCTCGCGATACCCGATGGAGCGATCGCTGGCCGCAGCCAGCATAAACGCCATACGGATCTGGTTCATCGTCAGGAAAGCGGTGTCAGAAGCGAACTCGCCCACCGCCCACGGAATGATGGCGAGGCTGGGCACCACATCGGGAATCGCCGTGGCCAAACAGAACAGGGCGTTTTCCTTGGCGATGCCGCGGATGATCCGGCACGCCACCGGCCGTCGGAACGGCGCCAGTTGCCGCGCTAACGGCAGGTGCAAATCCTCCCGCGCACGCAAAATGGCGCGGACGCAATCCTCGGGCGCCTCTGGGTCGAACGAAAACGTTTTGGCAGGCCGTAAAAGGGAAGTGTGATAGATCTGAATATCGCATCCAGGGCCGCCGCCCCTCACCAACAGACGGGCTGCTTGTGCCCGGCGCTCAGGCGAATATTCGGGCGGAGCGAAGAACTGCTCCATCTCCCCCAGCTCTTCCGACGCAGCAGCCACCAGGCCGATTCGGACGGGACGCTCGGCCTGCGCTCGCAATTCCTGGGGATTCAGCGTGGATAGCGCCTGTCGAATTTGGCGTAGAACGGCAATAGCCATTGGGGTCTTTAGCGCTGTTTCGTCCCCGAGCGAAACATCACTTCTACTCCTCGTCTCCATTTTAGCCCGATTCCGATCCGGGTAACTTCGATCGAAGGATGAAAGTATTTTAAGATTGCCTCATTGGTAGGATGCCACTCCAAAGCGGGGGCCGCCAGCAGCAGCCGCGGCGGCTCTTGAACCAGCGGGATGCCCGGGAAATAGCCCTTTTGGCGGAATTCATCACGCTCCAGGTGCCATTTCACACGCATCCAGTAATCTAGGGCCTGCAGAGGAAGATGCATATCCTGGCTGGCCTTCAGCTCAATAATTGTCAGCCGCCCCTGGTGATCTGCGGCCACTAAGTCCAGAATGCCGCGCGAGCCGCCCGCCATTTCGGAGACCTGATTGTACACGGGCGACGCCAGCAGAGTCGCGTCGATCACCTCTAATTGCGCGCGAACTTGCGACTCGAGCCAAGCTTCGGGATGCCGCATGTATAAAGGATTGCTCCGGTCCACCGCGTCAGGGTGTCGCATGCGCGCAAGGCCGCGGGCCAATTCCAGGACTTCTGACAGGTCGGCTTCGGAGCGAACCGCTTGTTTTCGTTCCAAGCCGAAACGGAAACCACTGCTATCCGCCGCCACGAACTCAAGACCGCGCACAGCGAAACTTACCGACCCGTCCGGCCGGTTCCGCCGCTCGACGCCCTCTATCGCGCTGATTTTCTCAGCCCAGTGGACAACCTCGAGCGGAGCCTCGGCCAAAGCCGTCTTGTGAAATCCCAGGACGGTTTCGAGATTCGTGTAATCGGCGGGATTGACTCGTTGCTCCCAGCCGCCCGTTTCCTTTGACGCCGGCCCGTGAACGTATATAAGGACACGCACGGCTTTGGAATTCAAATAACGCACACGATGGCATGTCGAGGCCTCGGTTCCGGCCGGAAGGAAAATCGCGAGCCCTTCCATCACCAACTTCTGTTGGCGATGACGCAGATACTCTAGCCAGATCAGGCCGAACGTAAGTGCATCCTCCGGCCGGGAGGCGCGCTCAGGAGCGCCGATTGCCGCGATGCCGGTCAAGCCCTTGCGTAAGAGCGCCCGTGGATAACTGGGCGAAAGGCTATGTTCCAGGTCGGGCTCTGCGCTGAGTTCCGCGATTTGCCAATCCGGGAACTGGCGATGGAGCGACTCGCGAAAACGCTCCCTGTATTTCAGCCGTGCACCGCGCCGCGGAGCGTCGGAGTTCGAAGACCGGCCCATATCGATCAGGCTAAGTACGCCCGTGCGCCCGCCGAAGCGCTCGATCTCGAGCTCCAGCCGTCCGGTCTTCTCGATCTTAATTCCCCGTACGCGGCGAACCAGGTTGCGCGCCTCGTTCCAGCATTCGATGGTAACGGCGGCGCCGCGCGTGTTTAGCGCGAACGTATCAGGAGTGATGGCGAGAGGGTCCTCGCCGGGTTCCATGAGAAATGGCTTCTGGCTGGCCTTGAGAAAACGCTCAATCGCCAAACGAGCCTCGCGCGAACCATCGTGCGGGGCCTTGCCGGGTGCTGGTTGCAACGCTCATATTATGCCGCAAAGGCCACCCACCCGTTCCACCTCTTCGTACACTGAAAGCACCTATGAAATATTTCGCATTGCTCTTGTTGACATGCGCCGCCGCCACGGCGGAAGTGCGCACGATGACGCTGCAGCAGGCCGTGGCGCTCGCGCTCACGCAGAATCCGGACGTGCTGCTGGCGAGACTCGATCAGCAGAAGGCGCGTGAAGAGGTCACCATCGCTCACGATCCGTTCGCGCCCAAGGTGATTGCCGGCAGCGGCGCGGCATACACGTACGGATTCCCCGCGTCGATCGACGGCTCGGGGCCATCGATCATTCAAGCGCGCGGCTCCATGGCGCTGTTCAATCGGCCGCAAAAATATCTGGTGGATCAGGCCCAGGAATCCGCGCATGGAGCCGAAATCGATACAGCGCGCCGCCAGGAAGAGGTCGCCTACCGGGTGGCGACGCTGTTTCTGAACGTGGAGCAAATGATGCATAGTCTGGACGCAGCCAGACGCCGGATCGATAGCCTTGTGCGCGTGCGCGATCTGACGGCGCAGCGCGTCACGGAAGGACGTGAACTGCCTCTTGAATCGAAGAAAGCAAATCTCGCGGTCCTCCGTGCCCAACAACAGGTTGAGTCGATGAGCTTCGATCTCGATTCAGAAGAAACGTCCTTGGCCCTGGCCGCAGGTCTGACCGCCAGCGACCGGGTTCAGGCCGCCACGGTTGAGCGTTCGCCGGTCAGCGTGCCAGATACGGAACAGGCTTCCGTCGACCAGGCCATCGCCAACAGCAACGAGCTGAAGAGTCTGCAGTCGGGTGTCGACGCCAAAATGCTGGAGGTGAAAAGCTACCGCGCCGCCTGGTTGCCGAAAGTGGATCTGGTCGCACAATACGCGCTTTTCGCGAAGTACAATTACAGCGCCTATTATCAAAAATTCCAGCACAACAATGCGGAACTCGGCGCCTCCATTCAGATCCCGCTATTGGTGGGGCATCGTGCGTCGGCCCAGGCGGCGCAAGCCGACGCGGATATCGCAAAGCTGCGCATTGAATCGACGCGCACCCGCGAGCGCATCACCGCCGACACACGTGCGGCCTATGGCAATCTCAAACGCACGGAAGCCGCTCATGATGTGGCGCGTGCCGATCTCGATGTGGCTCGCGAAGAACTCACGGTGCTGCTCGCGCAAATGGACGAGGGCCGCGTGCCCCTGGCATCGGTAGAAGCCGCTCGCGCTACCGAAGACGAGAAGTGGGTGGCCTACTATGACGCTCAACGCGCGGCGGAACTCGCGCGGTTGAACGTCCTGCGCCTCACAGGGACGCTCGAAGCCGCCCTGAAATAGGTGCTACGGCTGCTGGCCTTACGCGCAGTCTTGCTCCAGGTGCCACTCGTCGCGATGCTCCAGAAAATAGGACTGGCAGTCCACGCCCCCGCGCGGTCCTTTGGGCGTGTACGTGCCGTCCGCTCGCATGTGGCGCGCGCCCGCGTCATCATCCAGATACGTCTGCAAAATCTTTTCGCGAATTCGTCGGACCAGTTCCGGACGCATCACCGGAAAAATCACTTCCACGCGCCGGTTCAAATTGCGCGGCATCAAGTCGGCGCTCCCCAGGTAGCATCGCGGCGAGCCGTTGTTATTGAAGTAGTAAATCCGGCTGTGTTCCAGGAACCGGCCGAGAATACTCGTCACGCGAATGTTGTCGCTGATCCCCGGCATTTGCGGACGCAGGCAGCAGGCGCCCCGCACAATCAGGTCGACCTTTACACCTGCTTGCGACGCCCGATACAGTAGCTTGATCATCGGCACGTCTTCCAGCGCGTTCATTTTGAAAATCAGGTGCCCTTGCCCACCGAGTCGCTGCACTTGGATCTCGCGCAGGATCAGCTCCTCAAAACGTTGCCGCAGCTCAAGCGGCGCCACCAACAACCGCGAAAAACGCTTTTTGCCGGAATACCCCGTCAGGTAGTTGAACAGGTCGGCGACGCCTGCACCCATTTCTTCTTCGCACGTAAACAGGCCGAGGTCCGTGTAGAGCCGCGCCGTGGTCGGGTTGTAGTTCCCCGTCGCCAGATGGCAGTACCGGCGAATCTGCTCGCCTTCGCGCCGGACGACTAAAATCACCTTGGAGTGGACCTTCAATCCCACCAGGCCATAAACCACATGGACGCCTTCACGTTCCAGGGCTTTCGCCCACTCGATGTTGCTCTCTTCATCGAAGCGCGCTTTCAACTCCACCAGAACCGCCACCTGCTTGCCGTTCTCCACAGCCTCCAGCAGCGCCTCCACAATCGGAGATTTCGGCCCCAGCCGGTACAAGGTCATTTTGATCGCCAGCACATCCGGGTCCTTGGCCGCCTTGCGCAGGAAATCGACCACCGGCTGGAACGATTCATAGGGATGATGCAGCAGCTGATCCTGCTGACGAATCACGCCGAACAAATCGTCTTCATTGGTTCCGAGTCCCGGAGGCGCGTAAGGCAGGAACGGCTTGTCTTTCAACTCCGGCCGGTCCACATGCAGATGCTTCAGCCGCCCCAAGTCGAGCGGCCCGTCGACGCGGTAAATGCTCGGCGGTTCCACTTCCAGTTTCTCCGCCAGAAACTGCACCATATCGGCAGGCATCGTCGCGTCCACCTGCAGCCGTACCACGTCGCGGAAACGCCTCTGCCAAACCGCTTCCTCGATCGTCTCCAGCAGATCGTCCGTTTCCAGTTCCTTGATCGCCACCTCAGCGTCGCGCGTCACGTGGAACATGTGCGCTTTCACGATCTCCAGGCCCGGAAACAGATGCCGCAGATTGGCGATCACCAGTTGCTCGATCCACACGAAGGCAGTCTCGCCGGAGGCCTTGTCATGTTCGGTGTGCGCATGCGCCGCGGGCGCGCCTACCGGCACCAGCTGGGGCAGCGTGTCGGGCACCTTGATGCGCGCGAAGCGTTCCTGCCCGTTCAGGTCCCGCAGCACCACAGCGATATTCAGGCTGAGATTCGAGATGTGCGGGAACGGCCGTCCCGGATCGAACGCCAGCGGCGTCAATACCGGAAACACACGCTGCAAAAAGAAAGCATCGAGCGGCGCAGTCTGTTCGGCATTAAGCGTCGCCAGATCCACGATCCGGATTTGATTCGCATCAAGCGCCGGAATCAGATCCCGATGGTAAAACGCATAGGCGTCCATCATGAGGTCTGCGACCGAGGCGTTCATCGCCTCCAAGGTTTCAGCCGCTGTGCGCCCATCAGCACCCAACTCCTGCACCTTGGCTTCAATTCTCTGCATGACGCCTGCCACGCGGACCATGAAAAATTCATCGATGTTGGAGCTGAGAATCGAAAGAAACTTCACCCGCTCCAGCAGCGGATTTGCCTCATCGCGTGCCTCTTCCAGCACGCGACGCTGGAATTCCAAATGGCTGAGCTCGCGGTTGATATAGAGCGATGGGTGATCCAGATCGAGAGCCACAATCGCTGCTTGTTCCGTCTCTGCGGCCATAGTGCTCTTCATTGTAGTAGACGTCGGCATTCCGACTATTACAATTGTATTACAGCAATTCCTTTGTTTTCAGTCGTATGCCTAGCGCCCGCCAAGGCGCTACGTCTTCTTTGCTTCAGCTTTGGGCTGAGCCGCACTCGGCACAGAACTTCGCCTGCCGCGGGATCTGATGGCCGCAGTTCATACAGAACTTGGTTGCGCCCGCCGTGCTTTGTCCCTCACCCGCTCCGCCCGCCGCCGGAGGTGTCGGGGACGACGACGGAGCAGCCGGTGCTGCAGGAGGAGCCACTGGAGGTTCGCCCGGCCGCATCGCCTGCATCATCTGCTGGCCCATCGCCATGCCCGCACCGAGGCCCATACCGAGCCCCGCGCCGCCGCCCTGATTCGCCGCCGCGATCGGCATGGAGTTCGCCACCTGAAACTGCGTGTAGCGGTCCATGTCGCCAATCATGTTCATCCCGATGCGCGCATCGAGCAATTTCTGCAGCTCTTCGGGCAGCGAAAGATTCTCCACCACGAAGCTGTCCAGCGCCAGGCCCAGTTCCCCGAACATCGGCCGCAAGCCCTCGGCGATGCGCGCGCCCAGCTCTGTCTGATTCGCCGCCATGTCCAGGAACGGCACGGCGCTTTCAGCGAACGTGTCGGTCATCCGGCTGACGATCGTATTGCGCAGCTGGCCTTCGATGTCCGGCACAAAATACGCATCGCGCGTGCCGCTCACTTTTCTCAGGAACACACCGGGATCGTAAACGTGCCACGAATAGATCCCGTAACCGCGAAGCCGCACCGCGCCGAATTCCTTGTCGCGGATCGTGATCGGAGTGGCCGTGCCCCACTTCTGGTCGGTCTGAATCCTCGTGGAAAAGAAATACACGTCGCTTTTGAACGGAGACTGAAACTTCTTGTCCCAATTCATCAGGTCCGTCAGCAGCGGCAGCGTCTGCGTGGTCAGCGTGTACAGACCCGGGCCCGAACACATCGGCCATGCGACCCTCATTGAGGAACGCCGCCATCTGCGATTCACGCACCGTCAGCCGTCCGCCGTTCTGGATCTCGTGATCCTGCATGGGATAGCGGTAGGAAAGCACGCCGTCTTGCGGCTCGTTCCACTCAATAACATCAATAAACTGCTTGCCGAGAAAGTCGCGCAGTGCCATAGAACTCCGATCGTAAATCACCAACGGTCGCTACAAAGAATATACGTCAACTATTGGATCGGAGTTCCTCCCCATCGCCATTAGGGCTCCTAACTCCTTGATCACACAACTTCACGTGTCGAGCGCCTGGCCTCGCGAGGCATCGGGTTTCCTTCTGACTCCGGCCTTCGTCGCCGCTCCCCCTTGCCCTGCCGCGCCTCTTTCATGGAAAATTGCCGCATGGCCGTGTTCGCGGACTTCGATCTCTGGTCCTTCGCCCTGTTCGCGATCATACCGGCAGCCATCTGGCTCGGTGTTTCGCGCGTGAATAAAATCCAACGGTCCTGGCTGCGCAATGTGGCGAAAGCCTCCGGTTGGTTTTTCGGCGCCAGCAGTTCGATTCTCTTGGTTTTCGCCCTGCCCACAGGCTCCATCGACATCTCCGACCTCTGGCGTTTCTCGCTCTATTTCCTGCTGCCGGTTCTTCCTCTGTGTTTGCTCGCGCTCGCCATGTGGAACATGATCCGCATCGCCTGGGCGAAATACGTGGTCGGTACGGTTTCCACTGTCGCTCTCATCTTCGGCGGCACGGTTTTTTCCGTCCTTTGTTTCGCGCAAGCCGGATGTGAGCGACGCCCGCCTGTGCTCTATTCGCAGAATCGTCTTCGCCTCGCGCTCCGGGATTTCAAAGGTCAAGGCGGCCTGGGCGACGATTTCGCCACCGTGCGTCTGCGGAAAACCTGGTGGCCCATCGCCGAGATCGCCTTCGATGGCCTGGGAACCTGGGATCGCAAGCAAAACAAACTCATCAGCCCGGAGGTCGAATGGATCGACTCATCGCACCTGCGCATTCGCTACGCCGACGATCGCGTCGCGGGCGACGGCCGCGGCGGCCCCGGCATCTGCAACGCCCTGGTGGCCGGCGTCCAGGTGCTGTGCGAAAACACGGCGCCAGCCGCCCCGCATTGAACGCGTTACCATTTTTTTCCGAATACGAATTCGCGCTACTTTGCCGCCAGCGCTTCCAGCACCTGGGCAGCATGGCCATCCTCCAGTTTGAGTAGTGGGGTGGATCTTACGACACCTGGGCGGCGGTGCCAGCCTGTAGGCGCTCTTCGCCGTCCGGTTGGACCACCTGCCGTCGAGTACGGACGGCAGCCTTAAACCATTGCCGGCACGGAGCTTCGATAGCGTGGTACGTCACATAGGAAATCGCGATGAGCACCGCCAAATAGATGACACTCAGAAGATCCCCTTGCCAACTCGAAGTGGCGAACGGTCGATACGCGGAGTAGCCCCCCAGCGCCGGTATCAATTTCAAGAGGTCAGCCCCCATGAAGGCGAGCAACAAAACCAAATGGAGCGGGTAAAGCCGGCCCAGCCGCAAAAGCAGGAACCGGCCGGCCCCAAACCCGTCCTTTAGCTTCTCTTCATAACTTGCGAAGATGACGAAGCCGCTCAGGACGGAAAAAAAATCTACAAACAGATAGGCGTTCCTAAGGAGCGGGAGGTTCTGGATATGACTTGTGCTTCCGAAGTGAAAGAGCGCCACAAGGCAAGCGCAAATCCCGCGCCAGGCATCCAGAGCCAGAAAACGTTGATTCCGGGGCTCTACTGAACAGGTTGTGTAACTGCTCATAGAAAGAAATCAGTCGTTGAAAGCCCGGCTTGCGTTCACGGGTGCCAAGATCGGCGGCTGAGGCCGCAACTCAGTCTGTGCTGAGGCATGTGCGCGTTGCAGCAGTACAGTGTGCAGGGCGTGACACTGGGCTATCAAAAGCCCGAAAAGAAACCAGGTAGTTTTGCGATGTTCCCAACTGACCGTGCACACACCGATCGCCCAGGTCGCCAGCAGCGCCATCCACAAGCGCTTTTCAAGATATGGCAACCGCAAGACCATAAGTACCAGAGCCGAAAGATTGCAGCGAACAGCAGCGCCCCGACGACTCCTAACTCGACGAGAACGGAGATGAACGTGTTGTGCCCGATGAGATCGACATCGACAATACTCTGAATCGCCGAACCGTAGGCGCCCGAACCGACCCCCACAAAGGGATGTTCACGGAACACTTCCATACCCGCCGACCAGAGCTGCGTCCGGTGCGTCATCGTACCTTCCGTCAATTCCGTGCCATCGGACATGAACCGGTCCAGCGCGTTCTGGGGGACCAAGAAAACAGCACCGCACACGATTGCAGCGCAAGCCAGCAACGCTACAGCTAGCTGCATCGCCGACATTCGGGAGATAATCGGGCCGACCATAGCGATCAGGCCCAGCGCCAGAGCGATCATCGCGCCACGCGTTTCCAGACAGCAACATCGCTGTGATTCCCACGACAACGTGGCACCAGCAAGCCGCCCTGAGCGCGCGATTACGGGACGTGATGATCAAATAGAGCGCCGGGGGATGCTCAGCGCCACAATCAAGCCGAGTTCATCGGGATTGACGCCTTCAGTTGTGTATCGGAAGGTATCCCACTGTTTGCCTGCCAGTTTTGAGTAGCTCTCACCGATCGAGTAGTTGTAAATAGTCATCAGGAAGCCGCGCTTGCCCCGAACGTGTACGAAATGATCAGCCCGCGCACCCGCGCCGTACTGTTCGCTAACTCCCAGATCAGAACGAGAAAGACGAGCAGCGCCACGTAGGTTCCCACGCGGGCCGAGGTGTGATCGGGTGAGACTGTCCATAGGTAGCTGGCTGCCGACCAGGCTACGAAGGTAATTAACAGGAAGTGAAGGTCCCGCAGTCTGCGGATCTGCTTGTCCACCAAAATTCGCAGCCCTAAAAGGCCGACCGGGATGAGCGCGACGGCGTTGGCTAGCACCAGAGACCCTACGACTCTGCCGTCCAGGCCCGAAGAAAACGCGACAACAAAAGCGCACAACCCGGCGTACGCCAGCGAATCAAGGGAAAGGCCGGTGTTCGCGCCCGACGCGGAAATCTCACGGGCCGAGTACATGAAAGCCCTCCACGCATGCAAGATTCCAAACCGCTGCGGGAAATCAAGGTACGGGCATTCTTATGGTTAGGCCTTTAGCTTAGGATCACGAGAGTTGCCACGAAGAACGGTAATGCACTTAAGTGGAATGCTAGTGCCGGGAGCCTGCGAAAATCGGTTTTGTTGCCCCCAGATCAGTCGGGTACGACTCAGTATTTCTGCGCCCACGGCGGATTCCGGATCTTAGCCCGCTTGATGCGCTTTGGAGATGATGCGCTTTGGAGAACCGTTATTTCCTGGCCAGCGCCTCCAGCACCTGCGCCGCGTGTCCTTCCGGCTTTACTTTGTGGAACACGTGCGCGATCTTGCCCTTTTCGTCGATCACAAACGTGGATCGCTCAATACCCATGTACTTGCGACCGTACATGCTCTTTTCCACCCACACGCCGTAGGCGTCCGCGATGGCGTGCTCCGGATCGGGTACCAGCGTGAACGGCAGGCTGTACTTGGTCGCGAATTTCTGTTGCGCCGGAGCTTTATCCGGAGACAGCCCCACGGTCACGGCGTCGTGTTTGGCGAACGCCTTTGAGGCGTCGCGAAACTCGCAGGCCTCTTTCGTACAACCCGGCGTGTCCGACTTGGGATAGAAGAACAGCACCACCGTTTTTCCCTTCTGATCTGCCAGTTTAAATTCAGAAGTTTTAATGTCCGGAGCCTTATCTCCAACTTGGATTGCCATGAGCCAAATTGTAAACTATGTATAGTGTCGTGGAAGTATTGTGTCGCGAAACTTACCGTAAGGAATTTATGAAGAACTTATTCTTAGCTACTGTCGTTGCGGGTATGCTTTTGGCCATCGGCCTTCCGATGAACGGCGCCGCCGGAGATCCGAAAAAGGGCAAGGCTGTCTTCGAGGAAAACTGCTCGATGTGCCACAACGCGGACTCCACCGAAGTAAAGGTCGGCCCCGGCCTGAAGGGACTGTTCAAGCACGCGAAGCTCGGCACGGGCAAGCCGGTGAATGAAGCAAACGTGCTCGCCATCATCAACAACGGCGGCGACACCATGCCTCCGCTCGGCGATCAGTTGAAGCCCGCCGACAAGGACAATGTCATCGCCTATTTGAAAACTCTCTAGTCGAGTCGCGAAGCCGAATTGGCGAAAGCCCCGTGCGTCAGCGCGCGGCTGGCGGCAAAAGCAACCGGGAGCCAGATAGTTCACACGCTGGTGCGCCGCAATGTTAAAGTAGTTGAAGTCCTTCCGAAAGTCCCCATCGTCTAGCCCGGCCTAGGACATCGCCCTTTCACGGCGGTAACAGGGGTTCGAATCCCCTTGGGGACGCCAACAAATCAAAAGGTTTGTGCGTTTCGCGTTTTGGCCTCGCCGAAATCCGGTGACGCTATGGTGACGTGACGAGGGCCACCGGAGCCGTTCCCACCTGGGAGGTGGCCGATTGCGGAATCCATGGCACAAGCTTTGGAAAAACGATTCGGGTGAGTTTTTTTAAACCGCTTGTGGCCCCATGGGCATCTCCAAGGGCGTGGTGTCCACAAAACACAGCCGGAGAGATACTATGCCAGGAACATTCGAAATCAAGAAGGCAAAGGACGGTCAGACATTCTTCCGTTTGAAGGCCGCAAATGGTCAGATCATTCTTGCGAGCGAGATGTACAAGGCCAAGGACGGCGTCTTAAACGGAATCGAGTCAGTCAGAAAGAACGCGCCGATTGCGGAGCGTTTTTCGAAGCTGACGGCGCAAGACGGCAGTTTTTACTTCACCCTGAAGGCGGCCAACTCCGAGGTAATCGGCAAAAGCCAGATGTACGAATCAGAGAAGTCCCGCGACGACGGGATCGATTCGGTGATGAAAAACGCGCCCGCAGCCAAACTTGTCGAGGCCGCAAGCACATAACACTTCGATAATCGGTCTCGTCGTCGGTTGGCTAAACGGATCGCTCGCTGAGCACACAACCCGTTCGCGTCCGAACGCAACGGCATAGGATTGCACGCTCTAACGCCCCGTCACGGTTTGGAAATTGTCAGAACAGGGGGAGTGATGCTGGTTCCGGACTCGGCGAGTGTTGCCAGCATCAGGAGAAATGTCAGGCCACGCTTCGAGGGAACATCACGATCATCAACCCAAAACCAATGTCCTCTGTATCGAACTGATACGGCTGCCTCGCGATCGTTTGGTTTGCCTGAACCGGAATGAACCCGAACCAAGCTGAATGGACCGGGGAGCGAGTTGGAGTCCGGCGACGGCGTCGCTCGGCCCTCTTTGACATCTGCTTCAGGAATCTCGACCCCGGCGGCGCTCTCTCCGATAATCTCGAGGATGGACCGCGTAGCCAGCGCGATTTCCTTGTCGTTCAACTGAACTGCGCCGAAGGCAATCTTGAACTCTGATGCCTCGAGATCGAGTCCCAGCATCATCCGAACCTCGCGGGATTTCGCCTTCGTCTCATCGTCCTGCGCGGCCGCACCGAGAACGATTTCTGGCTGCTCTTCCTTCTGGCCCGGGATAACGCGCATGCTGATGCTGTCACTCTCCTGAAGCTCCCGCATGAGAGTGAGGAGTTGGTAAAACTCTGGATCCGCCTGGCGTTTTAGAACCTGCATGTGCGATAGCGCGTGCAAGCCATTGATCGACCGCACAGCCAGGGCAAATACCGTGTCGATGGGCCAGCCCGCCTGAACCATCTCGAAGATCGAAACAGGAGATACGGGCTGGAGCAGACTCTTGGTAAATTTGTCTCCCGTCAGCGGATTCATGGTGATCGTCGGGCTCTCGGCCCAGCGCCCCGAAGCTGCTGCGCCGGGCGCCTTCAAAATGCTGTTCCAGTCAGGAGTAGTAATCGTGCCGCTCGCCTCCCAGGTATACGCGGTCACCACCTGTGCCACATCCATGAAAAATGGCGCGTCCTCGTAGCGTATCTTCACCAGATTGGACAGCATTTGCGTCTGCCAGGAACTGGAGATGGCCGCCGAGTAGTCAAAGCGGTCTGCTGGGATCATCTTCGGTCCGACTCGCAGCGCACAGCCAGGCAGAACCAGTGCAACTCCCAGAGTAAGCGCCCGTAACGATCTCATTCAGAAACCTATCGACTTTCGTCCGGGTCCTGCTGTGGAGCAACGAGGTGACGATCCGGGCGTTGAGTGCCTGCTCCTGTTGATGAACGACGCCACGCTAATCTGAGGATGAACGCTGTAATGTCTGCGATTTACTTTATCCGGATTTTGCGTTGCGCATTGTGGACCATGTTCCGGGTTGGTTGCTGCCGGATACCCGGAGGCGATAAGCCAGACGAAGATGGGGCATCCAGTTCCATCTCATCGCGAAGCTCGACTGCACACTATGCACATGACTGCCGCACGAGAGGCCGGGGTCCGTCTAGAGAAGGAGCGTAGAGTGCGAGATCCTGCGTTTGTCCTGGGGCGTTGCATACTGTGCAGTCTGGCTTTCGCTTGGTTCCAACCACCGTTGGTAATAGGGAAGCTGCCGGAATGCCCTATTTCTAGGGCTTTCAGTCGGTCAGAGCACTCTGGTTCGGGCTCCTTACAATAAGGTCCTTCAAAGAACCAATGGCCTTCAGTCGCTCCATGAGCGGGTTCCAATTCGCCGCTATTAGGGAAACCAAACTAACTCAGGCGTTCGCAGTCAAGCTAATGACAGTTTGTGCAGATACCCGCGCTAGTAAACCGCCGTGTTCATAGGCGACGTTTTGCGAGCGTCAGGCTTTCATCTCACTCTGCAACACGACGTCGTACTTTTGAACAGGCTTGCGCGCCGGCGCAGCCATCTCAAAGGCCTTGGCAGCGCGACGCCAGTAAACGCATGACCCGTCCAGGTCCATGATCGGATCGGCGATGCCCCGCTCGCGCCTGAAATCGTCGATCGCCGCCTTACAACCCTTCAGCCCGTAGTCGTCCACAATTACGTAGCCGCCGACCGATACCTTCTCGTACATCGCCTCAAGAACCTGGATCGTGGACTCATACATATCGCCATCCAGGCGCAATATTGCCAACTGCTTTATCGGCGCCGTGGGCATCGTGTCCTTGAACCAGCCCTTCAGGAATTTCACGCGCTCATCGAGAAGTCCGTAACGCCGGAAATTCTCCTGCACTTCCTCGAGCGAAACGGCGAGGTTGGAGTGTGTCCAGTGATTATCGTCATGATCCTGGGGGAACTCTGCGGCATTCGGTTTCGGCAAACCCTCAAACGAATCGGCCACCCAAACCGTACGTTCGGTATCCCCGCACGCAGCAAGCACGCCTTTTATGAAGATGGAGCATCCGCCGCGCCAAACTCCCGTTTCGAGAATGTCTCCCTCGACTCCCGACGCCACAACATCCATGACGCACTGTTGCACGTTGTCGAGTCTTTTGAGGCCCACCATGGTCTCGGCTTCAGGCGGCCAATCGAGCCCTATCGCTCGCTTTTCCGGGTCACACCGATACAGCCGAACGATCTCCAGCCCCTTCGATTTCAGGACCTTCTGCATCATCGGCAGCAGCGCCCGGTAGATGGTTTTGGTAGGACGTTCATGAGCCGCCAACGAGGTGTACTTCTCGCACACTGTCGTGCGGGTCAGGACGCCCTTCATCAGGTCAAGGTAGAGGAGTTGAGCCGTTGTAGGATACGTGGGATTCATTAGGCATCTCCGTCCGGCGGGAGTGAGGCCAGTATAAAGCCGATCAAGGAGAATCCTCTGCCGCTAAGCCGAAAATGAGAGTACTAGAACCGCGATTGTCTCTGCGGAAACCGTTCATATCATGGAGAAACAGCAATTCATGCGGACCTAATAAGCTGAGAGCTTTTTTGTTTCAGGCGGTACCCCCTGGCAGAGTAGCGGGGGTTGGCCGTGGAGCCCATATGGATCGGCGCTTGGGTTGGTGGGTGCCCAAATCGTCCAGCACCCACGAGCGCTATCATGACTCCGATTAAAACCCAGACGATCCCGCTGCCATGACCGACTGCATATCGGCGTCGCATAAGCCGAGACACATTTGCGAAAAATGAAAGTTCCGCCTTAGAGACGGCCAGGAGCCTGGATTTCTCTCGCGAGTCGCGTCGAGCGATTCGGCGGCACGCCGCGCTTCGCTTCAAACCTGTTTTCTCCCCGCAACCATTCCGAAAGCGGCCGCGACCCGATGCGGATCTGCGCGCGGCGCAGCATCGAACTCATGAAGCGCACTTCCGCCAGAAGATTCCTCTCGGGATGACCGCGCGTCTCGCGCTTGACGATCACGTCGCGCCCCGCCACCCACAGCAATCCCCACCTCGGCGGCAAATCCTTCACCTGGATCACCTCGGGCGGAGATAGATAGTAGCGGCGATGCCCCATTCCTGCACGCGGATTTTTTCTGACGGGCTTCTTCGCGTCGCGCAGAAAATCTGCCCGCGTCAGCTTGCATTCGATCAGAATCGAACCGGCCGCCGCCCATCCGATCGCGTCCGGATTCTCGTCCGCCTCCGTGGCGAATTCATACAACACCACCGAGCATTTGCGGCTCAGCCAGCGGACACCAAGCGCGACCAGTGTGGAATGCTGCATGAGAGTTTTCGACGGCTCTCAAACATTGTAGCTCTTGAATGTTTGATTGGAATTGGAATGTTCGATCAAAGCCCGCCGAAAAGCCCGCAGCGAGCCACCACCCGAAACTAATCTACTTTCACCGCACGGTCGAAGACCACATCGATGGTCGAGCCCTGCGGCAATTCCACTTCGTGCCCGCGTGTCAGCAGCACAGAGGCCAAGCCCACGGCCGCCCCCACTCCGCCGCCGATGCCCGCGCCTTTCCAGCTTCGGTCCGCCAATCCTCCGACCGCCGCTCCCGTTCCGCCCAGCGTCGCCACGCGCGCCGCGTCCGTGCCCACGCTGCTCCCTTGTTCGATCTGCCGCTCGTCGTTGACCTTTTGGCCGCTGCCTTCCGCATCGGCCGAAGCCAAATGCGGGGCGATCTCTACAACTTTGCCGGTCGCCAAGGTGAGCGTTTCGATGCGAATTCCCAGCTCTGCGCGGCCCTTAACCCGCCCACTGCGGATGGTGTGGGACACCACGCCCTGCACGTAGCTCTCGGCCGGAACCACGATCTGGCCGCCGGCCACAATCGGCGTAGCCGTGCGCAGGTAAACGTAATCGCCTTCGCGCGCGGTACGCGTCGTCACGGAATTCACCAGGCGCAGCAGCGCGTGCGAGCCCTGCGGAATTTCAGCAGCCCCGCATAAAGAGGGCCATACACACGGAAGGACGAACGCGCCAACAATCCATCGCACAGCGCACCTCCTGCTGCCATGGTAGCGCCGCCGACGGCATAAGATAGCGCCGCCGCTAGAACGGATTCAGAGTGGTGAACGAGAGGCTCGGCGTGAACCGCTCGCCCAGCACCGTCAGATCCGGCGTCGACGTGATGAACTGAATCGACCCGCGTGCGCCGGCCGTCGCCGGGAAACTGTTCGCCAGCACGATCGCCGAGTGCGCGTGCGGTGGTAGCGTAATTTGTCCGGTGGATTGCGTCCCCGTATCCGTCCGGAAAATCATGGAAATCGACAGCGGCTGCGTGGCGTTGGTATTCGCCATGGCAACGCCTGTTATATAGCCGGCCGTGTTATCGAACGGCACGTAGATGTTGCTGCCGGAAAGCGCGCCGTTCACGCTGCCCTGCGAATCCGGCACGCCGGGCGATGTGAAGCGTAACAGCGCGGATACGGCGATTTTCCCGCTGGCGGCGGCCTCGGCCCATCCCTGCATCAGCGTGGCTGAAAGGCCCGCCGTGGGAGCATATGCGATCCCGCCCACGGGCAGCGTTCCCGAAAGGACTCCAGGCGCTCCCGAGGCAAAGGGCAGCGCGAACGCCGTGCCCGAGTCGTTCCAGAAGTTGAACGCGTAGTTCACCGGCACGGAGTCCTCATTCTGGATGATGAGCGTGGTGGACCATCCTCCTCCATCCAGCACGTCCGCGATGCGTAAAGCACTCGTGAAGTCCAATCCTGGCGACGCAGACGTAATGGTGAACGCAGTGGCGTTCGAATTGGCCCCGCCGGAGTTTGCTTCTGTGACATTCGCTGTGCCCGCCGTTGCAATCAGGTTGGCGGGAACCGCCGCCGTCACCTGTGTTGCGCTAACGAGCGTCGTCACCAGGGCCGTGCCGTTCCAGGAAACCACGGCGCCGGAGGAGAAGCCCGTTCCCGTCACCGTCAGAGTGAACGCCGCGCCCCCGGCTTTCGTCTGCGATGGGCTTAAGCTGGTGATCGACGGTGTTGTGCCCGTGCCGCTACCGCCTCCAGAACCACTGGTGACTTGAAAGCCCGCCACGTTGGAGCTCGCCCCGAAAAGATTCTGCACTTGTACATTCGCCGTGCCGCTCGTCGCAAGATCGGTCGCCGGTACCGTCGCGGCCAATAGCGTGCTGTTGATGTAAGCTGTCGCCAGCAGCAAACCGTTCCATTGCACCGTCGAGCCGCCTGCAAAATTCGTCCCGTTGATCAGCAGCGTGAACCCGGGCGCTCCGGCCACAGCCGAACTCGGGCTCAGCGACGTAATGCTCGGGCCACTGCCCGTCCCGCCAGTAGTGCCGGTCCCACCAGTGCCGGTCCCACCACCGGTGCCCGTCCCACCGCCAGTGCCCGTACCACCGCCGGTGCCCGTCCCACCGCCTCCGCCAGCGGAACCGACCGTGATTGGCACCGCGTTCGACAACGTGCCGCCGAAATCGATCACCGTTATCTGCGCAATTCCGGCCGTTGCCAGCAGGCTCGCCGGGACGGTCGCCGAAATCTGGTTGGCTGTCTGCGCGCTGGCGCTGGACGCGTTGGCCGCCACCCAACTGGTCGCCAGCGGCGTGCCGTTCCAATAAACCGTAGCGTAGCTATCGAACCCCGTGCCGGTTATGTTCAGCGTGAACCCCTGCGATGCCGGAAGAACCGAACTCGGATCAAGCGAACTGATCGCAGGACACGCGTACCCGTTGGCGAAGCCAGTGGTGCACTGCGCGGTCAACGCAATGTCCAGCGCACCGAGGACTGTCGCGGACGGATTGGACACCGTCACCAGGGCGCTGGTCGTCGAAGCCGACGCGATCAAGGAAGCGGGCACCTGCGCCGTCAGTTGTGTGGAGTTGACGAAGGTAGTGGTCAGCGGCGAGCCATTCCATTTCACCGCAGCGCCGGAAAGGAAGCCCGTTCCATTGACCATCAGAGTGAATGCCGGTCCGCCTTGCTCGACGCCTGCCGGGTATAGCGACACCAGCGCGGCCGGATTAATGGATGTAAAAGCCGCGAACCCATGTGCAATGCCTCCCGACAGTTCCGTGCCCGCGACATCGCCCGAGTTGTTCAGCCCGTTCACAATCATGTAACCGCTGCCGGCAATGTTCACCGGAGTGAAATTGCCGTTGTTGCCCACCACGGCGATGCTCCCACCCAGGCCGCTGTTCGGATTCAGCGTCAGCGCCAGCACTCCGTTGTTGTTGATGGCGGCCGCCGTGCAGTAATAACCCGGGTAAGCGGAAATGTCGACGATCGTAAACGTTCCGCCCGAATAGGTAAAGCACTGGGGCTGGCTATTCAGCAGCATCGCCACGCCGGCAATCACGCCGCTGTCGTTGATGCTGTTCAACTGCGTCGTCTTCGCCGTCGGATAATCGATGGTGGTAAAAGTGCCGCCGCTGTATAAAAAGCCCTGCGGCTTGCGGAAGTTCGTGCCGATGTTGTTCAGAAAATATCCCACCACCTGCGAGAGGTTGTTAATACCCAGCGGAGTGGTGACGTAGCCTCCCGGAACGGTGAACGTATTGTACGTGCCGCCCGAATACGTAAAACCCATGTTGATGACCGTGCTTGTCTCGCTGAGAGGAATATTCGTCCAGCCCGTTACCACTCCGTTATTGTTGACTCCCGTGACGGCCGTCGTCGTATTGACGGCGCCGGGATCGGAGGTGTAGTTCGCGCCCGGAAAATCAATGCTTGTGAACGTGCCGGTCGCCGCGTTCCACATGAACCCGCCGGTCTGCGGCGGCGCAACCGACGAGGGTTCCGTGTAGGTTCCTACAACCACGCGCGAGTCGTTAATCGCCGTCGGCACGGTGCTAAGCCGATCCGGTGCGTCTATCGCTACGTAGTTATAGCCGGCAGCGCTCGCGAAACCGGCCGCAAGCAATCCGAGTGCAATGATATTTCTCACTTCCAACCTCCAAAACATTTCAGCCCAATGATGTTTTTTTCACCTTGGCCCCAGTATAACCCCTCCCGAAGCGGACGGAGCCCGCGGCGGGTTGGTTTCGCAAAAGGGGACGCGTCAGCAAAAAACGGAACTGTTTGAACAGGTGAACGGTAAAACGGAAAGGCGTTAAGGGGCGCCCGCGATGCGTTGCATTTCCGGCCGGGCGCTCTACTAAGGCTAACATCTTCATCCGACCCTTCAACTGCGAGTCCAGGAGCCCTCGGAGAGTACTGCCAGGTACCGCTCTACTGCTTGTGGACGCGAATAATCAATTCTTCACCCTGGATCAGCGCCAGGGGACCGCAATTCACGCACTCATCGCCGCGTGAAGTAAACCATAACATCGTCTCGTAAAAATCTAGATCGTTCAAAGCGTCCGAATCCGGCATCCAATAATGCGAATAATTCGGCTCTAGAAGATTGTAGTGAAGATGCGTAGCACCAGGAAAGATCTTCGTGTACTCCCGCCGCGCCATCCGCGTAGGGATCACATATCCCAGCCGCACAATCGGCGACGCCAGCACAGGCAGCGACGCTTTAATCAACATTCCCTTGGGTCCGAAATCGCTGAACGGACGCACCAGATAGCCCTGCGCCGCCCACGGAGTGCAATCCCACGCCGGCATCAGATACAACAATCCGCCGTCTTTCACCACGCGGCGCATTTCCACCAGAGCCTGTTCGGGTTTCGGAACATGCTCCATAACCCAGATAGACCACAGCGCATCGAATTCGCCATCGCCAAACGGCATTTCGGTCGCAGAGGCCTGCACAAACGGCTTGTGAAAATAAGACCGAGCCGAGCCCGATATATCCAGCCCGACGTAGTTTTCCACTTCGTCCTGCAGGTATCCGGTGCCCGCACCCACGTCCAGCACGCGCTTGCCGCTCAGATCGAAGCGCTTCACAAAATCCGCGATCCGGTCCACCACATGATATTCGGCAATCGCGCCTTGCGCCAGCTTTACGTACTCGGCAGCGTTGTCGGCCGCCGGCCCGTCGTCCGAGGCATAAATTTTGTTATAGAAGTCGCCGGAAGATTTCGTCAGGGTCGGCGGCTTCACCACGTCGGTGTGATACGGAAAGTGGACCACCACGTTGATCACCACGAGCGCGATCAACACCTGCATGAAGGTCTTCGTCATCCCCCAAAAAACGCTCAGCAGCGACACGCGAGGACGCTTGGGCGCTGCGAGCGTGGCCGATGGCACGGATGTGGTGGTGGACATCCCTTGTTCTATCGACAGTCGTTGGCGTCGGCATTAGCCGGCGAGTGGACCGGATGACGCGTCACCGGGTAAGTTATGAGCCTAAGCACTTTGCACGCCGGATGCGCGCCGGATCCACACGCGTCACGGGTGTTCCGGTGCGCTAATTAGATTTGTAAAAAGCCGCGACCGCGTCTGCCACGCGATCCAGATCTTCCGCGGCAAGCTCCGGATAGATAGGAAGCGAGATCGCCTCGCGCGCACATCGTTCGCTCACCGGAAAATCGCCGGCTTTGTAACCCAGCTCGGCGAAGCACTTTTGCAAATGCAGCGGCAGAGGATAGTAAACCTCGCTGCCGATGTTTTGCGCTGCCAGCGCCTGGCGCAGATCGTCGCGGCGCGGCGACAGCAGCGTGTACTGATTGAAAATATGGCGCGTCTGGTACGTCGCCACCTGCGGCACAATCACGGGAAGTTTCGTCGGCGCGCCCAGCTCCTGAAATCGTTGCGTGTAATGCGCGGCGTTTCTCTGGCGCCCTGCAGTCCAGGCGTCCAGGTATTCGATCTTCACGCGCAGCACCGCGGCTTGTAGCGCGTCGAGCCGCGAATTCAGCCCCACCCATTCGTACATATACTTCGCCTGGCTGCCGTGAACGCGCAGCGCCCGCAGGCGTTCCGCCAGAGCATCGTCGTTGGTCGTGACCATGCCGCCGTCGCCGAAGGCTCCCAGATTCTTGCTCGGGAAAAAGCTGAAGCATCCCGCTTCCCCGAGCCCCCCCGCGCGGCGTCCCTTGTATTCGGAGCCGATTGCCTGCGCCGCGTCTTCTATTACAGCGATACTTCGTGCGCGCGCCAGAGCGGCAATCGCGTCCATATCGGCGCACGCGCCGTAAAGGTGCACGGGAAGGATCGCGCGCGCCTTGGGATGCTGGGCCAGCACGCGTTTCAGCTGCGTAGCATCCATGTTGAACGTATCCGGTGCAATGTCGACAAACACGGGCTTCGCACCCGCATGGACAATCGCGCCCGCCGTAGCGAAAAACGTGAACGGCACCGTGATCACTTCGTCGCCCGGCCCGATTCCGAGCGCCAACAGCGCCAGCAGCAGTGCGTCGGAACCCGAAGCGCATCCGATCGCATGCCGCACGCCGCAATATTCGGCCGCCCTCGCCTCAAATGCCTTAACCTCTCCACCCAGGATGAAGTACTGCGAATCCATTACCCGTTCTACGGCCGCAGTGACTTCTTTTTTGATTCCGGCATACTGCGCGCGCAGATCCAGGAGCGGAACAGGGTCGGTCACGAATTTTTGTTTGGGCTCTTCGTTTGTTTGCATGCGCAGGTGTTATAGGGGGTCTTTTTCCCAGTGTATCCCGCGCCCCACGATTTCGAGATAGCGAATTCTCTCAAGGTCACGCCGCGCGCTCCGATAAGCCTCCTGATCACAAACACCCGGGAAAGGATTTCCGGGCACAACATTTCAAGGAGAGAAATACACAGTGGCGTTTTATATCAATACAAACATCGCCAGTCTGCAGGCGCAAAACTACCTGAATCAGACCCAGGCATACCAGAGTTCGACCATTCAACAAGTGACGTCGGGCCTCCGGATCGTGAATTCAGGCAGCGACGCGGCCGGCTTGGCCATCGCGAACGGCTACCGTTCGGATGAAGCCGTGCTGACGCAGGGCGTGCAAAACGCGAATGCCGGTTTGAGCCAGTTGCAGATCGCCGACGGCGGCATCAGCAACATTTCGCAGTTGCTCGATCGCGCCCGCACCCTGGCGACGGAATCCGCTTCCGGCACCTTTACCGGTAACCGCGGCGTGCTGGATTCCGAATTCCAGAGTGTCATCGGTGAAATCAATCGCCAGGCCGGAGCCATCGGCTTGAACCTCGGCGGCGCTTTTGCCAAGAACCTCAGCGTGTTCATCGGCGGCGGCCAGGCCTCCAACGGCGTCACCGCGGCGCAGAACGGATCCATCAGCTTGAACCTGAGCACCGCCACCGTCGACGCGCAGAGCCTCGGCCTCACCGGTGTGCAGGCGATCGGCGTTTCCGGCACCGATATCGGCGCGGGCTCGGCCAACACCAGCCTCTCGGCCATTCTCGCCAACACCACCAACACCAGTTCGGAAGCCACCCCCGGCTACACCACCTTTAAACTGGTCGGTCCCGGCTTCGGCGGCAACGGCGTCACCATCAGCGTGAACACGGCGAACCTGGGCGGCACCTCCGACCTGGTCGCGGCCATCAACTCCGCCATCACGGCGGCGTCCAACGGCGGCACGCAGCAGGCCACGGCCCTGAAGAACGCCAACATCAGCGCGTCCATCCAGACGGATTCCACCGGCAAGCAGCAGCTGACCTTCAGCTCCTCCAGCGCAGCCTTCCAGGTTGGCGCGGGCGATCAGGTTGCCAACGCGCTGTTGGGCAACTTCGCGCAGAACGCCGCGGCCACCAGCACCGACACGAATCCCTTCGTCGACACCAGCACCAACCATACGCTGACGGTTTCGGTCAACGGAACTTCGTTGGGCGCTCTCAGCGTCACACAGGGCGCGGGCACGTCCAAGGGACAGCTCGCGGCCGACCTGAACGCCAACAGCACCTTCAACCAGGTGGCCACGGCGTACCTCAACGGAAATCAGCTGGTGATTCAGAGCAAGGCCACGGGCTCCACGTCATCCGTCGCCGTCACAGGCACTCTGGCCACTTCGCTCGGCTTCTCCGGCACGGCGTCCACCGCGGGCTCCGCTTCCACCGGCGCCACTCTCGGCGTACAGGTGCAAGGCGCGGGAGTAGTCGCGGCCACGGCTAACGTCCTCGGAACCGATACCGGAGCGACAGCCACCATCGGCGCCACCAACAACAAACTGGTTCTGACTGTGGGAACGGGCACCGCGCAGACGCTGACGCTGACGTCCGGTACCACCCTCACAAAGCAGGACATCGCGAACGACATCAATGCGCAGATTACAACTAACGGCACCTTCACGGGAGCCAACACGGTATCGGCGAGTGTGGTTAACAACCAGGTCGTTCTCACCGCCGGCCACGCCGGATCCAGCGTTGTGATCGGCACCGTCGCCAACACCGCGAACGCCACGCTCGGCTTCACGACTGGCACTTATACCAACCACGTCGCCACCACCAGCGACGCGATCACGCTCCGCTTCCAGGGCGCGGGCTTAACCAGCCCCGTGGATGTGACTTTGGGCGCCACCACGGCCGGCACCACGACTACCGCCAACCTGCTGTCGAGCCTGCAAACGGCGATCGGCTCTAACAGCGCTCTGCAGGCGGCTGGTATCACGCTCACCACTTCCGGGGTCGGCAACAACCTGGTCTTCACCAACAGCAACGGCCAGCAGTTCCAGGTGGAAGCCACGGGCGACAACACCAACCTGCTGGGACTCGGCAGCTTCAAGACAGGCGCCAGCGGCGCAGTGGACTACTCGTCGATCACGGCCGGCGCGGCCTATTCGACCAGCGGTGCCACGGGCACGGCGAACTTCCAGGTCTCGCTGGGCGGAAACAAATCCAGCGCCAGCACCTTCTCGGCGAATCTCGCTGCGGGCGATGCCACCGCGGCGACCACCACCGGGACAGTCGTGCTCACGGGCGCGGCCGATACCTTGGCCGGCGCGGGCAGCGGCACGGCGGCCATTCTGGTGCGCGTAGACGGCGGTGCGACGCAAACGATCACGCTCGGCAACAGCGCCACGGAAACAGCCACGCAGATCCTGACGGCTTTCTCCGGTCTGACGGGTGCCACGGTGACGTACAACGCCTCCGGCCATCTGCAGATCCTCTCCAATAGCAAAGGCTCCAACAGCAGCGTTGAAATCGTCAACACGGCTGGCGGTTCCGATGCCGGGCTGCTCACGGCGCTCGGCCTGACGGGCGGCAACGTGACCAACGGCGCGAATGCCAGCGAAGCGAACGTTCTGCAACAGCTCAACAACTCCATCGCTTCGAACTCCACACTGGTCGCCGCAGGCCTCCAGGCAGTGGACAACAGTGGCAGCGTCGAGATCCAGTCCACGAACGGTACGTCGTTCCGGCTGGCCTCTACCGGGCCCGGCGACGCCGGCTTCGGCAATTACGGCGCCGCCTTCACGGGCAACGCCGTAGGCGCCGCTCCGTCCACGTCGCCGTACTTCAATGCACAGGGCTCCAACGCCACCTCCGCCTTGTCCTACAATCCGACCCTGTACGGCTCCGACGGGCAGACGGTCAACGTCACCGCCGTCGATTCGGCCGGCACCAAGCACTCCCTCAGCGTCGGCCTCAACACCGGCAACTCCGGGAGCATCGACGCCGCGTTGAGCGCCATCAACACGGCGCTGCAGCAGTCCAACGACTCGACGCTCGATCAGATCGTCGCGGTCAAGGGCGACAACAACGGCAGCCAGACCATTCAGTTCCTCAGCACCACGCCTGGCTATCAGGTTACGGTCAGCTCAGATCCGAATGGCACGGGCATCACGCCGCCCACCGGCAACACGACCAACGCTTCGGTCATCGGAACCGGCTCCACCGCTTCCATCGCCGATGTGAACGGAGCGACGGCGGCCGTTACGGCGCTCGCCAACGCGGTGCAGATTCTCGGCAACGCGCAAGCGGTCGTCGGACGCGGTGAGAACCAGTTCAACTACGCCATCAACCTGGCGCAGTCGCAGCTGACCAACACGGCAGCCGCCGAAGCGGGTATCCGCGACGCGGATCTTGCCGCTGAATCCGCCAACTTAACCAAGTCGCAGATTCAGTTGCAGGCCGGTATCGCCGCGCTGGCGCAAGCCAATTCGGCTCCGCAGCAGATCCTGAAACTTCTGCAATAGTGGTCGCGCAGTAAAAAGGGGCTGCAGTTCAGCGCCCTCCCTAGAGAAAACGATAGCCGCGTTCCGGGAAACCGGGCGCGGCTTTTCGTTTTGGTGCGCTCTCTTTTATCTCTCTGTTTTGTTTGGGCTCCGCCTCATCCTCGGTTATAATGAGCCCTTTGACGCTCTCCATTGTCATCCCCGCCTTCAACGAAGAGCGCCGCCTGCTTCCCACTCTGAACGGGATCCTCGCCTGGCTCGACGCGCATTCTTACCATGACGCCGAGATTCTCGTGGTGGACGATGGCTCGCGCGACGGCACTGCCAATCTGGTTCGCATGCGCGCTCAGGCAGATCCGCGCGTGCGCCTGCTGAAGAATCCCGGCAATCGCGGCAAAGGCTACGCCGTACGCAACGGCATGAAGGAAGCGCAGGGCGATTGGATACTCATGACCGACGCCGATCTCTCCGCGCCGATCGACGAGCTGCCGAAACTATTCGAGGCCGCGGAGAAAGCGCAGGCCGCCGTCGCCATCGGATCGCGGGCGCTCGATCGTTCGCTCATCGGCGTGCATCAAGGCCGCGTACGCGAACTCTCCGGCATGTTCTTCAATCTGGTCATGCGCATCATCACCGGATTACCTTTTGCCGACACCCAGTGCGGTTTTAAACTCTATCGTCGCGACGCCGCTCGCCAAATTTTTCCGCTCCAGCTTCTCGAAGGATTCGGATTCGATGTAGAGGACCTTGTGATCGCGAAACGCCTGGGCTTCCGCACCGTCGAAGTTCCCGTGCGCTGGAACAACGTGGAAGGCACCAAAGTCAGCCTGGCCAACGGTCTGACCTCGTTCCTCGATCTGGTCGTGATCCGCAGCAACGCCGTCCGCGGCCGCTACCGTCGCCGTGCCTGATTGTCCTCCCGCGCGCGTCCGTCCGTCAATCTCACGAGTCTGTGTGAAAACCGTTGGCGCAATGGTGGAGCAGGCTTCAGCCTGCAACGGGCGCTTCAGCGCCCGCGCCGCTGTTTCCGATCCGCTTTGGCACTGAACCGCTCCTTATGGTCGCGGCCACGTATGCTATTGACTCAAAGTAATGCCGCCGCCGAGCCGTGACCAAAGGGAGCGGTCTGATGCCAATAGTTTTCACACAGTCTCTCACGACTGGGCCCGGCCGAACGCGATACTAAGATCATGATCTCCGCCAAATCTTACGCGGCTCAAACCGCCACCATCCCTCTGGCGCCGTTCTCAATCGAGCGCCGCGATCCAGGCCCAAGCGACATCGCGATCCAAATCGAATTCTGCGGCGTCTGCCATTCCGATATTCATCTCACGCGCAATGAATGGGGCGGCTCTTCCTATCCGATGGTCCCCGGGCACGAAATTATCGGGCGCGTCACGGCCATCGGCGCAGCCGTAAAGAAGTTCAAACCGGGCGATCGCGCCGCCGTCGGTTGCATGGTCGGTTCCTGCGGCACCTGCGAAAACTGCCGCGCGGGACTCCAGCAATTTTGTCTCGTGAGCACCGTCTTTACCTACAACTCGGAAGATAAGAAAAGCGGCGGACGGACCTATGGCGGGTATTCCAGCCATCTGGTTGTCGATGAAGCATTCGCACTGACGGTTTCGCCCAAGCTCGATCCTGCCGCGTCCGCGCCGCTGTTGTGCGCCGGCATCACCACTTATTCACCGTTACGTCACTGGAACGCCGGACCCGGGAAAACGGTCGGCGTCGTGGGACTCGGCGGATTGGGACACATGGCCCTGCAGTTCGCGCGCGCCTTTGGTGCGCAAGTAGTGCAGTTCACAACGTCGCCGAATAAAAAAGCCGACGCGCTGCGCCTGGGCGCGCACGAAGTCGTCCTCTTAAAGGATCAGAAGGCGATGGACGCGTGCGCGAAGACGCTGGATCTGATCATCGACACGGTCTCCGCACCGCACGACGTGAACCAGCTTCTCCAGACCCTACGCCACGATGGAACGCTGGTCTCGGTAGGCGTGCCTCCGGAAGACATGAAGATCGCGCCCGGGTCGCTGATCTTTGGACGCCGATCGCTCGCCGGTTCGCTCATTGGCGGCCTTGCGGAAACGCAGGAGATGCTGGACTATTGCGCTGAGCATGGCATCAAATCGGAAATCGAGTTGATACCAATTCAGAAAATCAACGAAGCCTTCGAACGCACGAACAAGTCCGACGTGAAATTCCGCTTCGTGATCGATATGGCCACGCTGTAGCGCCCATAGCTTATCGTCGGGGGTTCGCTACCACCACTTCGACCGGGTACCTGCCAAACACGATCAGCTTTGTTGAACCCGCGGATAGGCCCTCCAGCGAATTGCCGTCAGGCATCACACGCGCAACCGCGGGATTCGAGGGCGTGAACTTGATCTTCGTGGACCGATTCAATACAACTTTCGTTCCGTCTGCGTACGTACCCCAAACTTCGAACTCATAGCCGCATTGCGAATCAGCAGTAAGACGAAGGCAACTTCCCAGCAGGAGATTGATGACAGATGGGTAGAAAGTAACTGGCGGTATCGGGTCCGGCTCGACCTCTGCGCCGGAGACAGTTACTCCCATGATTGCGATGTCAGTTATGCCTGGGTCGGCCTTTCATGGGATCTGAATCGGAACCATCCACGGCGGGCTGCCAACTGGCGAATTGACCAGTCCTCCACCGATTTCGCCCAGTGCCGCAAGCGCCTTATACTCGCCGGGCCCCCTCACCTGCACCATGACGGTCTGGCCGGGCTTTACCACAGCCCCTCTCGAAGGCGAGAGGATTTGAAGTCGGCCGCTCTCCTGTGCCGCTAGCGGCACAGCCATTGGCGCCAGAGCGAATCCGATGACCGCAGCCTGTACGTATCTCTGTGACTTCGGCACCACCGGCGATTCTCCTTCGGCGTCGGCAGCTATTTTTTCGCCGCAGCCCGCAGCTGGCCGCACCGCGAATCCGCCGTAATTCCCGGTCCCAGCGGTTGCACTCCGGCACCGCTGATCTCGATCATTTTCACTTCTCCTGGCGCGCCCACCGGTCCAATGGACTTCCCATCGACGTTGATTTGTGCGGCGCCCGCCGTGCCAATGTGAAACACGGCGCTGTGTTGGAAATCGATCTCGATCGTGTCATTCTCATGCAGCACTTTGGAGAACTGCGCTTTCGTGTCCGAACAGACTGAAACCCAATTCAAGCTAGACGCTTTCAGCACGGCGTGGCGAATTCCGGATGGCTCGGGTACCACCATCGCGACACTCCTCGCCGGAACCGTCGGCGCGGGAGCTATGGGTGGAGCGGGCGCGGGAGGCGTAGCTTTTGCCACCACTTGTGGGTTTCCAGGATTTGGTGGCGCTGCAACGGGCGCTTGTGTCGCAACGGCAGCTTTTGCTCCGGCGGGAGCTTGTGCCGCAACGGGCGCTTGTGCCGCTGACGGGAACTTTCACCAGCACAGCCGCCTGCGGATTCGTGGCCGAGCCGCTCGCGCTCGCGTCGGGTTTCGCCGAAGCCGTCTGGGGCGCTTCTGGTGCCGCCGTCGTCTCGCTCGAAACAGGCACGGCATTGCTCAGCGCCGGTTGCGAGTTCGAAATTCCGCTGGCAGCGGCCGGTGTCACCGTACGTGTCGCGCTCGTGGCCGTTGGACGAAACGGTCCATAGTAGAAGGCCAGCGCGGCAACCACCAGTAACGCGGCGGCAAGCCCGGAAGAGGCGATCCACTTCTTCGGCGTCGTCTTACGCGGGGGCTCCGGTTGAGCCGCCGGCATCGTCGAGATCGGTGTCAGTACATCGGCCGTCGGAGCCATGCCATAGGCCGGTCCGAACTGCGGCGCGATCTTCATCGGGGCCATATAGCGTCCCGGATCGGCCAGCGACGGCAATTTTGGCAACACGGCCGCCATCGGCGGCGCGTCGGGACCGGCTTTGGGCGCGCCGTTTTTGAGCGGAGCTTCGGGAGCTTTCATCGCGAACGCTCCTTCCTCGTGTTGTTCCGCACTAACTCTCGTATCGTCCGCAACTCCGTGATGCACATCGTGCGCCTCCACGATTTCATTCTTTCCGGGAACGATATGGTTCATTTCGGAGATGCTCTCGCTCTCCTCGGAAATTTCCGACTGCCGCACAGGCTCGGCGAGGTCGATCTCGGCCAGCCTCATGTGCGGGGCTTCCGCGTATTCGTCAAATGGGCCCTCTTCCGCCGCTGTTGCAGCCATCGCGTCTGCCGTCATCGGGGCTGCGCCCGCTTTGCCGGTTTCGTCCGCGCCGGTTGCTTCTTTCCGGGCCGCTTGTTCCCCGGCTGCCTCTTCCAAAACATTCTCCGCTTCGCTTTCGGCGCCCAGTTGCATGCCGAACTCCTCGTGCGGCATCGGCTCCAGTGCCATCGTCAGCTGCGGCAAGATCTCCTGCGCTGTATACGTTTGCTGCGGCAGGAACATAGGCAATGGAGGCTGCGTCTGCTCGGATGCCGGCCCCTGCCCCAGGCCCAGTTGCGGAGCGAAGTTTTGCGTTGAAACTAACGCCTGGCCGGCGTCCCGTGTCAATTCCGCGACCGCTTCCCGTACCGTTTCGCTGATCGCGACGACCTCGGGCACTGCCTGAATCTCCGGCTCCCAGATCGCCTCCGGTTTCGTTTCTTCCGCCGCCGAATCGCCTCCGGTCGCGGCCTCGAGAAATTCAACAGGCACGCTATGCGCGTCGTTCCCAGCGGATTCCGCCGTGTGCGCCGCTCGTTCCTCTGGCGCGTCGCTCCGCATGTGCGCTTCCGGCAAAACGTTCCCCATCGCGTCCGCCACGGCGTCCACGACATCATCCAAAACGTCGTCCACCACGTCGTTCACCACGTCGTTCACCACGTCGTTCACCACATAGTCCCGCCCGGCCGCGAGCCCTCCTGGGGAAACATCCGCCTCTTCCGTTCGCGTCTCCATCGCGACCGGCTCATCAGCCATCACGGGCGGCCTTTCTCTGATCGGCGCGGACTCCACCACCGGCGCGACTACCGCCTCCGCAACTGCGATTTCCATCGGCGTCTCCACCCGCATAGGCGCATACACTTCCGTGTCCATCTGTAAATTCGCGGTAATAGCGGCGGGTTCCGCGATCTCTGTCTCCGGCGCGTAGGCCTCCTGCGCTTCTATCATCTCGGGCTGTGCTTCCATTTCTTTCGCCGCTGCGGGCGCCGAGAGCCACGGCGTTGCTTCCATGTTTTCGGCGGGTTCGTGGTGAGCTCCGCTGCCGTTCAGCGACAGATTTTCCTGTATCATTCCCGGCTCTCGCAGTGCGCTCGATTCGCGCATCAGCGCCGGCGGAAGCGAAGGCGTTTCTTCCGGCAGGCCGATTTCGGCCAGCAGCAGCTTATGCCATTCCTCGCGCGAAGCCTCGGCCGGAAACGTGTGTTTCAAAACGCTCAGAAGTTTTTCGGCGCCCAGCGAGAATTTGGGCCCGCGCGGATTGACGTTGCGCACCACGGCCACTACGACGTGGTTCTCCATTTCGACCACCACGCGCGTGTCCACCGGCCACCATACGCCGGCGATGATTTTCATGCCCGCCCCCGAAACATCCAGCAGCAACGCGTCGCTCACGTCGGCGGGCTGCTCGAGCGCGGCGACCTTCACGGCCGATTGCACTTGGAACCGGGGCTCGCTTCTCTTATGCATTTCGTAGTGTACTTCCCTACACAAAGATCGTCCATTCCCCTCTGTTGCATTAGCACTGATGTCCCTCCCCAAATGCGGGGGTAGGGCGAGGATTACGCCTCATCCGTAGATCCGGCGAATCTCGGAGATAATTCAGATACATGCGGACATACAAGCTGGTGCTGGAGTATGACGGCTCGGGCTTTTCCGGCTGGCAAACCCAGCTCAACGCCCGCACCATCCAGGGCGAGCTACAACGGATTGCGAATCAATTGTTTGGAACGGAAATTGAGCTCCACGGTTCGGGCCGCACCGACGCCGGCGTCCACGCCCTTGGACAGGTGGCCCATATAAAAGTGCGCACCGCCGCCAAAGCTCTCCCGCCGCACACCGTTTTGCGGGAGCTCAACGATCGCCTGCCCTCGTCGGTCGCCGTGCTCTCCTGCGAAGAGGCTGCGCCCGCTTTCCATGCGCGTCACGACGCCGTCTCCCGCGCCTATTTTTATCAGATCTCCACGCGCAAGGCCGCGCTTTCCAAACGCTACGTCTGGTGGATCAAGGAGCCTCTCGACGTCGCGCGCATGCAGGAAGCCGCCGCCTTGATCGCCGGCCGCCACGATTTCGCTTGTTTTCGCTCGCCCGATCCTTCGCGCCCCAAGGAATCGACGATCGTGGAAGTGCGCGCCGCCGAAATCGGCCTCGACGATCATCTCATCGTGTTCCGCATCGAAGGGTCGCACTTTTTGTGGAAAATGGTCCGCCGCCTGGTCGGCACTCTGGTAAAGGTGGGCCTCGAAGAAGTAACCGTCGACGAATTTCGCGAACTGCTCGCCGCGCGCAAAAACCCGAAGCTCGACGTCCCCGCCTGGACCGCCCCCGCCTCCGGCCTGTTTCTCGAAGCCGTTGAGTATTAAACGAAGGTTGCCTTGCCGAAGCGCCCCCAACAGAACCGCGAATGTAAATGAGCGGGAGCGTTTCGGGCAGCGATTTGTTCTATCTGTCGTCCCCAGCGAAGTCGAGGGATCTCGCGCCCCGGCTTTCGATACGTTGCGATCCCAAGGCTGCCGTTCGCGGAGGGTCGCCCCCTCGCGGAATCGCTCGATCTAGGAATGATGCAACGTGAAGCTTCGTGTCCGTGGGCCTGCCGTAACCCCGGGGGTCACCAAGGGGATCGTCTGTGACCGGTGCAACAGTGCCTACTGCACGATCAAACGGAAATCGACGCTCAGTACCAACGCATCGTCCGTCACGCGCACGCCGTTCAGTGTGAAACCCGTCAGCTCGGGCCTATAATTGCCGTTCGCAGCCGGCATTTCCAGCAGTTTGCGTGCCTGGTCTTTAATCTCGATGCGGAAGCCGTGCGCGAAGCTCTGCTCCAGTGCGCTTCGCACGCGCCGGATGTAGTAGGAATCGCGCAGCGTCGAGACCTTCACGCTCGATAGTTCAATCGCCCCGTCGCGCGCCACCGGCACGGCCGTCAGCTTCAGATCGAACGAATCGCCCAGGCCCACGCACCGGCCCATCACATCGATGGCGCTGCGCCCGCTAAAGCGCGCGGCAATGCGCAGGCGCTCAGGCTCGTCGCCCGTCTTTTCGGAAACAGCCTTTTCCAAAACAGGCTTTGCGGAAACAGACTTTTCCGCGCCCAGCTTGGGTGATTCCAGATATGCGTATTGGCACTTCGCTTTCGCGCTGCCGCGCACATAACGTTTGCCGTCCTGCGAGAACAACTGTTCGCCAATCAGGCGCTCCAGCGCCGAATACCGCAGCTCCAACTCGGCCGAAAATGCTCGCATCGGGACCAGCAACAAAAGGGGGATCAATACGAGCCGAAAAGGCATGAGGAGGTGTTTGTCCGGATTGTAGCACCACAGCCGTTTTCCGCAGTCACCGGATTCGCGCCAGGCTTTTCGTCCAGCACTGTCCATCAAACGGCCTGTCTCTCCGAGATAATTTCCCGCCGCACTGTGTCATCCCGAACGAGAAGCGCACAGCGTTCCTGAGCGTTGTGCGCAACTACATAATTGTGCGCAATTACATAACAGTCGAGTAATCTCCCGCCGCCGTCTTGCAGTCACGTTCCAACAGAACCGCGAATGTCACTGAGCGGGCACCCTACAGCGACGTTCTAACATTTGTCATCCCCCGCGAAAGTCGAGGGATCTCGCGCCGCAGTTGCATCCAAAGCCCCATCAACACACAGTCATCCTGAGCGCAGCGAAGGATCTGCTTTTTCTGCCCGTCACCTCCAACTCGCCTCTCCTAACTCCCAATTCTTTAGCGCGTTGCCATCTCACCCACGCCGCATCCCCCAAGGCCTCCGCCATACTGCCATCAGAAAAACTTCTCGGCCGAGAAGCGTTGCGCATTTGTGATTCTGAACTCTCGTAGGCTGGTTAACGGCTGCACGTCAACGCAACTATAGGTATGCTGGCGACGAGAGACTTTGGAGATCGATTTCCGAAACACCGGGAGCTGGAGCAATCGGGAAAGCCACCAGGTCATCAGCGGGTGCATGGAGAAAGCGCACGGCAAATGCCTGTGCGCAATCGAACAAGAAGAGTAAAAACGGGCCGCCCTCCAGCGGACTGCCAAGATTCCTCGCTCAAGCCAGCACTCGATTTCATGGGCGGCCAGCACGCCGGCGATAAGTCCGAAGCCCTGGCCGCTCGCAACGTACTTTGCTGCAACCCCGGACGGTAGAGTCTGTGTGAAAACCATTGACACTGCACCGTCCCCTACCTCGGCACGCTATTGATTCAAGGTAACGCCGACGACGAGCCGTGACCAAAGGGAGCGGTCCAACGTTGTGTTCACAAAGACTCGTTAGCCAGGGGATACACTTCCGAACGTACAGCCGAAGTGTGTCCGCAGCGCCTGCTTCGCCAGAATCGGGGTCGTCACCCGGACATAACGATCTCCTCTGCCGCGGGCAACCTTTGTTCGCTATGAATCGTCCTTGTAAAAGGATGCGCTCTTTTGAGGAACTCGCTTGATTCCAGCTACACTGATTCGAGTGACTGCGGGTGAAAAGCTCGGGCCGTACGAAATCCTTTCACTGGTCGGCACAGGCGGGATGGGCGAAGTTTACAAGGCCCGCGACACGCGCCTGGACCGCATCGTCGCGCTGAAAATCTCCAAGGAAGAATTCCCCCAACAGTTCGCGCACGAGGCCCGCGCCGCCGCGCTGCTGAATCATCCGAACATCTGCACGCTTTACGACATCGGCCCCAACTACCTCGTCATGGAGTACGTGGACGGCCATCCCTTGCAAGGCCCCCTCCCCGCGGATCTCGCCCTCAAGCTGGCCGTACAGATCGCCGGAGCGCTCGACGCCGCGCATCGCAAAGGCATCGTCCATCGCGATTTGAAACCCGGCAACATTCTGGTGACGAAGTCCGGCGTGAAGATTCTCGACTTCGGCTTGGCCCAGATTCAGGAACCGCGCACGGCTCCGGTGCGCGCCGACGCGCCGCCCGAAGAGATCGTTACGGAGGAAATCTGGGAGCAGGCGGGCGCCTACGGCACCGTGCTCTACATGTCGCCGGAGCAGTTGCAGCGCAAGAAGACCGACTACCGCTCCGACATTTATTCGTTCGGTCTGGTGCTTTATGAGATGCTCACCGGCAAGCATCCGTTCGAGGCCCAAAACATCGCGGAGCTGATGGCGAAGATGGTGGGATCGCCCGCGCCTTCGGTGGCCGAAATTTCTTCACCCGCACTCAACCGCGTGCTGCGCAAATGCCTGGCGCCGGATCCGGACGAGCGCTGGCAATCGGCCGGCGACTTGCGCGTGAATCTGGAATGGGTGGCGCTGGGCATCGATCAGGCCGAGGCCGCGTTGCCCAAGAGCGCGCTAAAATCGCGCACCTTATGGATCGCGACGGCCGCCGCTGCGGCAGCATTGCTGATCGGCGCCGGTCTTTCTACGTGGTTGAGGCCATCGCCCGCCGAGCAGGTGGTGAAGTTATCCATCATGCCGCCCGACGGAGCGAACTTCGTGATCGGCCCGAACGCGGGACCTCCCGCGCTCTCGCCCGACGGACGCAAGATCGCCTTCGTCGCCGAGCAGGGCGAAAACGCTTCGCTGTGGATTCGCGCGCTCGATTCGCTGACCGCGCGTGCGGTCGCGGGAACGCAAGGGGCGCGCTCGCCGTTCTGGTCTCCCGACGGGCGAACGCTCGCGTTCTTTGCGCAGGATAAACTGCGGCGCATCGATGAAAACGGCGGCACGGCGCAGATCATTGCCAGCGTTCCCGGCAACTTCGCGGCCGTCGGCACGTGGGGCCGCGACGGAAAAATTGTATTCGCGGCCGGCAACTTGTTCACGCTGTTTCAGGTGGACGCAAACGGCGGGCAGCCCGTGGCGCTCACCAAGCTGAAGGGATCGGAGCTGGGCCACTTTTGGCCCGCGCTGCTGCCCGACGGCCGTCACTTCCTTTTCGGAGCGCAGGGCGGCGGCCCGGTGTTTGCCGGAACCATCGGAAGCGAAGACCGCAAGCAAGTGCTCGCCGATGGCGCACACGCCGAGTATATCCCCACGAAGAACGGCGGCTCTCTGCTTTACGTTCGTCAGGACTCGCTGTACGCGCAGCCGTTCGACGCGGGTTCTCTCGCAACCACAGGCGAAGCGCGGTTAATCGCTGACGCGGTAGGGCCCATGGAGTTTACGGCGTCCAACGAAGGCACGCTGGCTTTCCGAAGCGGTGAAGCTCCCCACGGCGATCTGGTTTCGTTCAACCGTGGCGGCAAGGCCGAAACGCTCGCGGGAAAGCAGGCCGGCCTTCCCGGCGAAATGCGTTTTTCTCCGGACGGCAAGATGGTGGCGGTTTCGCAGATGTTCAATCGCGTGGCCGATCTGTACCTGCGCGATCTGGAGCGCGGCACTTCGTCGCGGTTTACGTTCGACGGCGGCCGCTATCCTCTGTGGACCTCCGACGGCACGCACATCATTTTTCGCAAGGCCGACGGTATTTATGTAAAATCCGTGAGCGGCGGCGACCAGCAGCGTATTTTTGAAGACACCACGGTCCGCAATCTATCGGACCTTGCGCCCGACAACAGCGCGCTGCTGGTGGGGCGTTCCGATCCCGCCACGGGTTTCGATATATGGATCCTGCGCGATCCGCTCGGCAAGGGCGCCAAAAAGCTGGAGCCGCTTTTGCAAACGCCGGCCAATGAGGGGCAGGGGCGATTTTCACCCACTAAACCGCTGCGCATGGCCTACATGTCCGAAGAATCGGGCCAGAACGAAATCTACGTGATGAATTTGCCCGGAGAACCTGCGGGTAAATGGCAAGTCTCGACTGACGGTGGCTATGCGCCGCGCTGGCGCGGCGACGGGCGCGAACTATATTACGTCGCGCCGGACCTGCGGACCGTGATGGCCGCGGATATCGACCCCGGCGCGGTGTTCCGCGCGGGAACGCCGCACGTTTTGTTTAAAGCTCCTTCGCCGATCCTGGGTGCGTCAACGGATATGGGCTTCGCCGTCTCGCGCGATGGCCAGAAGTTTCTGCTGACGCTGCATGGAGAAGAATTCGGCGCGCCCTCCATTCAGGTGATTCTGCACTGGCAGGCGGAAGCACCGCGATAGCAGCCGGCAAGCGGTTTCCAATAAGAGTAGTGGATCAGCTTGAGGCAATGCACTCCGCTCCATTACTGTCGCGGCTCGGTAAAATCGCCTATTGCAGCACTGTTTCGGAGCCGCGAGAGTCATCGAGCGGGGGTAAATGAGCAAGCGGGCTAGGGAGTGTGCCCCGCGTTTCGCGCGCCGGAAAGTTCGCGGTGGGTCACGTAGTTCACCTCGATGGGCGTTTCATCCATGGTGCGGACGCGCAGCAGCACCTGGTAATACTTCGGAAGGGTCCCGTCCGGCTTGCGCAGCGCCGCCACCATCATCTTGGCTTGCATGGGATCGGTGAACGCTTCGACGCCGGCCGTCACGTCGAACGTGTGGCTGCCGGAGATATATAAAATGTCGCCTTTGGAGTTCAATCCCGCGACGTGCGTGATCAGCGCGTAACTTTCAATCACTTGCTTGGACCCGGGCGAGAGCGAATCGCCATACAAAGCCGGCTCGCCGGGTTTGGGATGCAGATTGTGAACGCCGGCCGTGTCGGAAGTGAATTGCTGATCAGCCGGCAGCGTATCGAGCAGACGATGGGCGGGCTGCCCGAGATAGACCAGGTTGCCCATGGAAAGCTCCGGCATGGTGAGCGCGTCGCTGCCAGTCACGTAGACGTTCTGCATGCGATTTGCCAGAAATTGCCCCAGCAAAAATGCGCCATTCGCGGTGGCGAGCCCGGTGACGCTGGCCGGAGCTTTGCCGTCGGTACGCGCGCCTTCGGGCTGCATTTCGGTGGCGAGGCACACCACCAAGGGACGATCCTGAGCCAGCAGCGGCTCCCACAACTGGCGCAGCTCCGGAGTCCAGGTGGAGGGCGGCGCCATCTGCGTGGTGTGCTCCACCTGCTGTAATCGCAGAGCGAAGTAGGAGGCTAAGGCGATCGCCACCACCAGTAGCGCGCCGAGAATCAGTTCGATCCTATAACTGGGCGCGGGCACCGGTACCACAATGTTCACGGGAGGCTCGACTAAGGCCACTTCCGGAGCGGCGGGCTTGGCATCAAACGTGACCTTGAACGCGCCTTTGGGGATTTCGACGATCACCGGATCCTCGATGCCTTCAGTGCGATAGTATTCGCCGAGCTTTTGGCGCAGGCGCGCCATGTGCATGCGCACCACCGATTCCTGGCGCGGGTCGTAGCTGGAGGGCTTGGCGAAAACGTCGAGACCGACGGTGTATTCCTTGAGCGAGTCGGCTTCGCCAGAAAGGGATTTTTCGGCGAGATAATTCAGCAGGTTGCGATGGACTTCCGATGTCCGGAACGCCTTGCTTTCAAGAATGCGCCGCACCTGAGCGTTCGCATCAGTCTCAACTACCATCGCGAAATCGATGATAGCACGCATGCGGGATGGCTGTAAGTTCTTCCGATACTAGAACTTGTAGGATGCCGTGCTACTTCACGGTGCTACTTCGAAGTTTTTTGCAGCGGCCAGAAATCGAAATACGCGGCAAAGAAAATCAGAAACGGAAACGTGACGCTCAGCAGCGCCGATGCCGTCCAGATTTCCATGTCGTAGGCGGGCGGCCCGGCATGCAGTTCGCCTGTAATGACCGGAGCTATCGCGCGATAAAAAATCGCCAGCGCCTCCCCCACAACGATTACGGCGATCACGTTCACCACGCCTTTCACCGGCTGTTTCAAGGACGAAAACAGCGATCCCTGCATCATGTTTTGTATGACGATGGTTCCGAAGACGAAGGGCACCGGAACGCGGACCATGAAGTCCACCGGGTCCATTCCGAGGCCGCGCACGCCGATGTTGTAGGCGATCGCCGCCAGCACGAAGCATGCGACGGTCCAGACGATGCCGAGCGTAGGCTGTTTCATGATCGAAGGCGACGCCGTCAGCGGCCACAGATCGAAGTTCACAATGAAGAACATTCCCGCCAGTAGCGTTAAATAAAACGACACCGCGTTCCACGCCGGAATCAGGCCGTGAGGGTCCAGCGCGGGGACGTAGACCGGCGCACCCGCCATGAATCCGTAATCGAACAAAATGCGGAATATGACATAGTTCACGACGTAGGCCGCGATCAGCGTGACGAATCCCGCGGTGAGTTCGTGCTTGATAAAGATGTTGAACGGCCAGCCTCCCCACATGATGCAGAACCAGAAGGCGATGATCACCGAAACAATCGTGCACATGGCGAGCATCGGCGCGGGGGGACTGATGCTGGCGCCCGCGAATTTCCAATACGCGTAGGCAACGATCGCGCCCACCACGAGACATGTCACCAGCAGCAGGAGGCCCTTCAGCGGCTGCGGCGCTTTTCCAGCGAATGCCGGATGCTGACACTTCCACAAAACGGCCGTTACGATCTGCATCGGAATGAGGCAGAGCAGATAGTAAGCTACCCAGCCAGTGAAGGTGGCGAAGCTGAAAAGGTGGACAAAGCCAAGGGAGACGGCGATGATGAGGGCCGTCGAAACGATGCCAAGCGTGGGCTGTTTCATGTTGTGACCAAACTACGTCTGGTAATTCTACGCGAGGGCGGCAGGCGTCGCAAGCAAATTCCGGGCTTTTCAAGCATATTCCGGGCCTGAGGTTGACGCCCCGGTGTATACTCTTCCTGTTGCGCTGCCGCGCGCCCTGGCGCCTGTTTCGGCCTTTCCTCCGCGGCGGCCGTAAGGAGCCTTTCTATGAAGCTTGCCGCAATCGTATTTTGTTTTCTCGGCGTGATAGTGCTGCCTGCCGCGCAGGCGCAGGATGTCCCCGTGCCTGTATATAAGGTGGATCCCTTCTGGCCGAAGGAGCCGCTGAAAAACAAGTGGCTCATGCAGGGCGTGCCGACGATGGTCACCGACAAGGACGATCACATCTGGGTGATGAATCGCCCGCGCGATATCAATCCGGATGAAGCGGGCGCGGCGACCAATCCTCCGCGGACGGATTGCTGCATCGCGGCTCCCGCCGTGTTGGAGTTCGACACGGCAGGCAATTTGCTGCAAGCCTGGGGCGGTCCCGGATACACGGAAGGCTGGCCCGCGCAAGGACATCGCACGCCCGGGCGCGGCCGCCGAGCACAACATCATGGTGGATCGCGAAGGCAACGTGTGGATCGGGGGCAACAGCCAGGGCGACAGCATTCAGAAGTTCACATGCCGATGGCAAGCTGCTGTGGGATTTCGGGCATCGCGCTCCGCGGCCTCCCGCAGCGAGGCTGCCCGGAGAACAACCAGAACACCGACGTTTTTCCGGGCGGCATTTTCTTCTTCGACCTGGATGAGAACGCGCAGGAGATCTACATCGTGGACGCCAAGCGCGTCCTGGTCTACGGCTACGACGGCAATTTTAAGCGCGGCTGGGGCGGGCACGGAATTCCGCTGAGCCAGATCGACAACAATCCCACGCCGCCTTACGACACGAAGGGCAATCCGCCGGATCAGGAACAGTTCGCGCCGGCGCTGCACTGCGTGCACTTTTCGGTGGACGATCTGGTGTACGTTTGCGAGCGCGGCAGCGACCGCGTGCAGGTGTTCACCAAGGAAGGCAAATTCGTCTCGAGCTTCTTCGTGCATCCCTCGACCATCGCGCGCGGCAAAGAATGCGGCGGCCCCGGCAGCCTGCTGTACGGCATGTGCGGGACCATCTATAACCTTACGTTCTCGCACGACAAAGATGAAAAATACGTCTTCATCGCCGACGGCACAAACGATAAGGTCTGGATCCACGATCGAAAAACCGGCAAGGTGGTGGGCTCGATCGGCGACAACGGCCGCATGGCAGGCCAGTTCCATTGGATCGACGCGATTGCCATGGACTCGAAGGGCAACATGTACACGGGCGAGGTGGATACCGGGAAACGCGTGCAGAAATTCACTTTGATGAACGGCGATAATGTCGCGCGGCCGCGGCCGCACGAGTAGCTTTCATCGAGCGGCGGATGAGGCTTCGCTCGGCGGCGTGGGGGCGTCGCGAAGAAGGGTGCGCAACTTTACGTTCCAGGAAAGCGGCACAGAGACTGGATTGAAGCACATCTTGTCATCGCAGGCCTGATACTGCAGCGATCCTGTGATGGTGATTGAGTCTTTCCCCTTGAGTGCCGCTTGGCCGGTGGGGCTGCCATCAAGCACGAGCTCTTCAGTCAATCGAAACGGCTTTTGATAAACGGGGACGCTCTCGTGAAGCGGCTTGAACTCGTAAACCTCGGCCTCGGGGTAGTGCACCGCTAGCTCGCGCACCTGCGGATGCGGATCGAGCTTAAAAGCCACGACACGATAGCCGTTCTTTTCCGCACCAGGTGCGTAGACATGCAGATGTGCGTGAGGCACCACGTCGAGGACGACGGAGAAATGATTGCCCGCGGCAAGTGAGGTGTCGCTGAGATAAGCCGTTACATCCAAGTGTGCGGTGGATGTTTTCGTCGCGGCGACCGCCGGTGTAGCGCCCATCTTAACCAGGATGTTCGAGACCGTGTTGCGTTCGTAATAGGTGTCTTCGAAAAAGCGGGCTGTTACGCGCCCGTTGCGGTCGACGAAGAAGGCTCCGGGAAATGCGATTCCGACCTGCTGCTGACGCACCCCCACACCTGTGGCATATTTCGCCACTTCGGCCTTTAATTCGGGATCATCGGGGTTTGCTAGCGCAAGTTCCGGCAGGGGATTCAGAATTCCGTACTTCTTGATGGTTGCCGAGCCTACGTCGGCGAGCATCGGATAAGTGATTCCACGCTGCTTGCTGAATGCAGCGATGATCGCTTCGCGAGTCATAGCTGATGGAGGCGACGCCGAGGCCGCGTGCTTGAATCTGCTTTAACTGGCTTTGTAACTCAACAAGCTGAGTCTTGCAGTAAGGGCACCAATCCGCGGAGCGAACAAAAACGAGCATCGCGCCTTTGGGGCCCATGATCGATGCAAGAGTCTGCGTGTTGCCGTTCTGATCCTTCAGGCTGAAGTCCGGAACTTTCTCGCCGACTTGCGGTCCAAGCTTCGAAATATCGATCTTCTGGCGAGTTTGGGACGCGATTGGCAGCGAGAGAAGAGCGATAGCAGCAGCGAAGAGAAACACAGACCGGCTCATGGGCCCAGTCTAGCGCTTTCCAGAACTAGAAGCGCTTCAGCGCTTTGCCGAAGAAGCCTCGATGTCGTTGCGGATCACTTTGCCGCCCTTCATCACGAACTTCACGCGCTGCAGTTCGGTGATGTCGGCCAACGGATCGCCGGAGACGGCGACCAGATCGGCAAACTTGCCCTTCTCGATCGAGCCGATCTGATCCTGCCAGCCGAGCGCCTCCGCGTTGATCATGGTCGCCGATCTGCAAAAGCGCGCGCGGGCGAAACGCCGCCGTGCTTCACCAGCTCGACGATTTCGAGCGCCTGCGTCCCGTGCGCGAGCGTGGCCCCATCGGCGCCGCTGCCGACCATTAGCTTGATGCCCTTCGTGGCGGCGGCCATTTGCACGGCGTGTTCGAAGATCGGGATCATGCGATATTTGCCGCCGGTGCTCTTGGCGTCGTTGTCATCCATGTAAGGTTCGGTGTAGCGCATCAGCGTGGGATCGAAGAAGAGGCCTTTCGCGACCATCATGTTGATCTCTCCTGATCGAGGCCGAAGCCATGTTCGATCGTGTCGCAGCCGGCGACGATCGCGTTCTTCAATCCCTCGCCGCCGTAGTTGTGGCAACCGGTCTTCTTGCCAAGGCGATGCGCTTCGTCGATAGCGCCTGCAAAACCGGCAGCGGATACGTGACTTCGTATTCGGCGACTCGCCGGTCGGGCGTGAACGAATAGTCGCCGGCCGGGAACAGCTTGATCCAATCGGCGCCGTGTGCGATCTGATCGCGCACGGCGGCGCGCGCATCGTCCGCTGATCGGACAACGCGGCTGGCCAGCGGATTCTCCGGTACCGCCGGGTCCGTGGGCTTCGCCCCCCAGACGATGCCGCGCGTCGAAACCTGATAGCGCGGGCCATCGATGCGGCCTTCGATTGATCGCGTTGCGGATCTCGACGTCGCCATAGCCATTGCCGTGGCTGAGCTCATGTCACGCGCGGTGGTGAAACCGGCGCGCAGATCGGACTGCGCGTTCTGCACGGCGATCAGCATATAGTCTTCCGTGGTCGCCTTGCGGTTCGCGCGTGTTGAACATGTGCGTGTGCGCGTCGATCAGGCCGGGCAGGACCGTCGCCTGGCGGAGATCGATGACCTGGGCGCCGGCGGGAATTTTGATCTGCGCCCTCGGGCCCGACATCGGTGATTCGCTCGCCCGTGAGAAGCACCACCTGCTTCGTGAGCATCTGGCCGGACTTGCTGTCGAACAAACGGCCGGCGCGAACGGCGATCGTGCGCGGCGCAGGCGGGCATTGCTAGACGCCGCCATCGGAGCCCACGCAGGGAACGGCTCCGGCTCCGCGCCAGGGAGCGGTGTAGGGCTTCGGCGGAGCTCCCGTAGATTGCGCGGCGAGGGTTGCGGGAAGCGCGAGAGTGAGGGCGATCAAAACAAGCTTGTGCATCGTGTTTGGCGTCATGGCAGTCTTTCGGTACGGCGCGACTACCACAGTTTCTCCCAAATTCGTGCCGCGCGTATGGGCGCGGCGGCGGCATAGAAAACGACACATGGGCCGCCAAACATTGCGGCACGCGTATGCGGAGCCTTCACAATGATAAAATCATTCTTGTCTAAGCAAATGCTGGCGCGGTAGCCAAGTGGTAAGGCAGAGGTCTGCAAAACCTCCATCACCGGTTCGACTCCGGTCCGCGCCTCCAGCAACAAACATCCAAGCGCCTGGCGCGGTAGCCAAGTGGTAAGGCAGAGGTCTGCAAAACCTTTATCCGGCGGTTCGATTCCGCCCCGCGCCTCCAACCACGAATATAGTCAGCTCCTGCCGCGGCAGCAGCCAAGTGGTAAACGAAGGCCCGGTCTATCATGGGAAGTAGAACCGACCTGATGCGCTCATTTTCCTTTGATCCCGCAGGCCGAATTTTGGCGGCTATACTTTCGGCTCTCCTGCTTGGATTTCCTTCTCCAGCCTCCGGCTACTCGGTATTAACGCACGAGGCCATCATCGACACGCTCTGGAGCGACACGATCCAGCCCGTTCTGAAAGCCCGGTTCCCGGACGCAACAGACGAGCAGTTGAAGGAGGCTCACGCCTACGCCTACGGCGGCTGCATCATTCAGGACCTGGGCTATTATCCGTTCGGCAGTCATTTATTCAGCGACATGGTGCACTATATTCGGAGCGCCGATTTTCTGCAGGCGTTGCTGGATGAATCTCAGAACCTGGATGAGTATGCTTTCGCCCTGGGCGCGGTGGCGCACTACGGAGCGGATACGGAAGGCCACTCCATCGCCGTCAATCGCGCTGTGCCGATCCTGTTTCCGCATCTGCGAAAGCGATTCGGAAACGAAGTGACCTACGGGGACGACCCGGCCGCGCATCTGAAGACCGAATTCGGATTCGATGTGTTGCAGGTGGCCCGAGGACATTACGCCTCGCAGGCCTACCATGATTTCATCGGATTTCAGGTGTCAAAAGATCTGCTGGACCGCGCTTTCGCCAAAACCTACGGCCTGCATCTGAAAGATCTGTTCCGCACCTTGGATCTGTCGCTGGGAACCTACCGTTATTCGGTCAGCACCATGGTTCCCAAGCTCACGAAAGCGGCTTGGTCCATCAAGAGCAGCGAGATAGAGAAGAGCCAACCATCGGTCTCCCGCAAGCAGTTTCTCTACAACCTCAAACGAGCCAGTTACGAGAAGGAATGGGGCGCAATGTACAAGCGCCCGGGGCTGGGCGAACGTTTTTTAGCGCTGATCTTCCGCCTAATTCCCAAGGTGGGCCCACTTCGGGCACTGGCGTTCAAGGTCCCGACGCCGCAGACCGAGAAAATGTTCGAAGACAGCTTCGATGCGTCGGTAAAGCGCGATCGGGAATCTTTCGCCGAGGTCAAATCGGGAGATCTGAAAATTCCGAATCGCGATTTAGATACGGGAAACGCTGTGCGTCCCGGCGAATATATGCTTACCGACAAGACGTACGACAAACTGCTGGTGATGCTGGCAAAGAAAAACTTCGCCGATGTGACGCCCGAATTGCGCAGCAATATTCTGGACTTTTACGCTCGCATGAAAACACCCGATCCTCACGGAGTGGATGCACAGTTAAGCGCGCTCAAGGCACTTCCCGAAGTGGGATCCGCGAGTCCAGGCTCTCAGTAGCAAGTTAAACCAAAAATAACGGCGCGAGGGAACTCGCGATCATTGGCACTTCTGTCGACGAGGAGCGTGGCATCGTCGAAACGTCTCTCGGCGAACATCCGCATGGCGATCCTATTGTGCTCACGTCGGAGAATGAAATTCCACGCAATACGAGGCTCGCGAAATTCCGACATACACGTAATCGACCCGAGCGGTATCGTACACGCAGCCGACGCGGGCGATAAAGGCTTCAGCGAGCTTCGGGCGCCGCTCAAAAACGCACGCCTGTTGATTGAGAGGCCCTCGTACTCCGAGCGCGTCCGATCCCCAAGCTACTTCTTCGCGGGCGGCGCCGGCTTATTGAAACGGGACGCGTCGACGTTGACGTTGGTCTGGACCTCGCTCAATTCCACGTCTTCGCGTCCATCGAGCCAGAGCTCGCTCCACTTGAAGGGCAGCTTCACGCCGTTTACATCGCGATAGTCCGAATAATCGTATTCAGTTGGCACGCGCCCCACAATCGACGCTGCGTAGCGCCGCACGCGGAGAAGCAAATCCGTCTCGGGATCAAAGAACAACGTGACCATTGTCTGATCGCCGCCCGTGCCGAGGGTACCCTGGATTACAAGCGCGCGTTTATCGTTGACGATTTGCGGAGCGCCCGTGTGCAGGTTTTGCAGCGCCCCTTTGATTCGCGTTGCGAACGGAATCACCGCGTCGATGATCGCGCCTTCCCTTTCGCCGCCGGTATATTCCAGCACATCCACCGGACGCAGCGGAGCCGAGATCCAAGCCGTTTTTCCGTCGGTGGTAATGATGCTATCGCCGCTATCCGTGTGGATGATTTGTTCGCGCAGCCCCGGAGCCTTTAAGTAGAGCTCATAGCCGCGCGGCCTGCTTTCGGGTCCATAGCCGGAGCTCATACCCTTGGCTACGATCGTGGTCAGCGCGCCTACTTTTTGCGCGCCACCGATCGCGGCGATGAACTTGTCCAGGATCTGATCGGCAGGAGGCTGACCCGGCGCCGGCGCCACGGCGTCATCCAACTCATCCTCCGGCATAGCGCCATAAATCGCCCCGAGATCCGGCGTCGGCCGTGGATGATCGCCGCCGCGATGGCAGCCAAAGCAGGTGATCACCTGCCGGCCGCCGAAGTATTGCTTATTGATGCCCTCCATCATCAAGCACCATGCGCCGCGCTGTCCGTTTCTTCGGCGTGGCGTCGAGCGCATAATCCGCCCACGACTTGTCGCTCAACGAATGGCAATTTTCGCAGGAGATGCCGAGCGCCGCCGAAAAAAGTCCCATCGTGCTCATGAACTGATCGACCGGGATGCCCTTCATCACTTGTACGTTTTTAAATACATCTTCGGCCATGAGCGGTTTCGCCGCTGGTGCCTGTGCACTCGCCAACGCGATTCCAAACAGGCCGATCCCGACGATCGCGGTCGATCGAAAGATGATATTGGATAAGAACTTCATATGATTGTCCTTCCCGGCGCAAATGAAAAAATACGCGCCGGTACTTCCATGAATGTAAACCGCCAGACTTAGTGTTTCCTGAGGGTCGCGGGCCCCGTGCTGCCGCAACTGTGAGCAGCATATCACATATGAATTATTATGATCTCGCGAAAAGAATGAGTGAATGCATTGCTAAAATATGCCCATGTCCCCTACCCCCGGAGCGGCGCTTCCGCCCCAAGTTCAACTCACTCAGATGGTCATGGGCGCCACGGTTGCCCATATCGTGCGCGCTGCTGTCGAACTCAAGATCCCGGATCGACTCTCGGCCGGTCCGAAGACCTCCGGGCAAGTAGCGGAAGAAATCAATGTGCATGCACCGTCGCTGTACCGCCTGATGCGTTCGTTGTCGAGTTTCGGAATTCTCACCCAGGACGCCGAGGACCGTTTTGGTTTGACGCCGCTGGGGGACGCGCTGCGCGAGAACGCGCCGGGCGGCGGCCGTTCGCTGTTTTTGACACTGGCGAGCAATTGGTGGATGCGCGGCCTCGATGAATTTCGCTATTCGGTGGAGACCGGGAAGAGCGGTTTTGAAAAGGCGCTCCAAATGCCGGTGTTCGAGTTCATCGCTCAGGCTCCGGAGCGAGCCTCCGCTTTCAGCGAGACGATGGTGGCTTTCCACGGTGCCGAGCCTCCTACGGTTGTCATGGCTTACGATTTCTCGAGATTCCAGACCATCGTCGATGTAGGAGGCGCCACGGGAAACCTTTTGACCGCGATTCTGAATGGCTATCCGGGTCCGCGCGGCATCCTTTTCGACATGCCTCATGTGGTGCGCGATGCCCCGGCCCTGATTCAATCGCGCGGTCTCACCGATCGGGTTACCATTACGCCGGGCAGTTTCTTCGAATCGATTCCGGAAGGTGCCGATGCGTATTTGTTGTCGCATGTTATTCACGATTGGAGCGAGGAACAGTGTATCGCCATCCTCGGGAACGTCCGCCGCGCGATGAAGCCCGAAAGCAAACTGCTTCTCGTCGAAATGGTGCTGCCCGAAGGCCCCGCCCCCCATCCCGGAAAGCTGCTGGATATGGTGATGTTGGTCGGTCCCGGAGGGCAAGAGCGAACCGCGGCGGAATACGAAGCACTGTTGGCGAAAGCAGGGCTGCGTGTTACCGGCGTGATGCCGACGCTGTCGCCCGTGAGCGTTGTGGAAGCGGTGCGCGCGTAAGCGCGTTTCAGACGGTTTCGCGAATTTGCGCCGTCGTTGCGCGCGAAGGTACCGCGGTCGCGGATGGCGGTTTCTTTGCGGTCCAGAGCCTGACGCGGAACAGCATCAAGACCAGCAGGATGCCGCCGTACATCAGCGGCTCGCGCACGTCGGATTTCACCAGCCAGTAATAGTGGATCACGCCGGCGAGCGTCGCAAAAATATACCAGACGATGCAGCAGCTGCCAGCGCTTCGGTCCCATGCGGCGGCACCATGGCCGCAGTGGACGTGATCGCCAGCGGGACCATCATCAGAAACCCAGCCGTGCCGACCGTGATGTAGGGGCGCTTCAAGACGTCGGCGAAAATTCCTCTGATGTCTGAACATCTGATCGAACGTCAGATACATCAACAAATGAACGCACGCGTAAAAGAATGCGAACAAGCCCAGCATGCGGCGGAAGCGCGTCAGCAGCGGCTGTTCGAAAATCTTGCGCAGGGGCGTCACGGCCAGCGTGATCAACAGAAAGCGAAGCGCCCAGTCGCCGGTCTTGTGCTCGATGAACTCGACCGGGTTGGCGCTGAGATCGCCGGTAAAGCCGCGCCAGATCAGCATGGCGGCGGGAATCAGGCAGATGACGAAGAGACAGCGCTTGGTCCAGGGACTGAACAGGATTTTCTTCCACACGGCGCCAGATTTTCCGTTCGGGTTTACGCGGGCTTTTTCGATCGCCTTAGTAGTTCTTGCTCAGATCCATGCCGGTGTAGAGGCTCGCGACCTTCGGCATAGCCGTTGAACATCAGCGTCTTCCTCTTGAACAGTTCGCCGATGCGGCGCTCAGAGGCCTGGCTCCAGCGCGGATGATCCACGGTCGGGTTCACGTTCGAATAGAAACCGTACTCGCGCGCTTGGCGATGTTCCAGGTGGTGGGCGGCTGCTTATCGGTGAGCGTGATCTTCACGATCGACTTGATCCTCTTGAAGCCGTACTTCCACGGCACCACCAGGCGGATCGGCGCGCCGTTCTGGTTCGGCAGTGTCTCGCCATAAAGTCCGACGGCCAGCAGCGCCAGCGGATGCATGGCTTCGTCCAGCCGCAGCCTTCCACATACGGCAGTTCGATGCCGGCGCGCTCTCCAGCGGCATCTGCTTTTGATCGAACAGCGTCTGGAACGCCACGTACTTGGCCTTCGCGTTAGGCTCCACTTCCTTCAGCAGCGCGGCCAGCGGGAATCCGATCCAGGGAATCACCATGGACCACGCTTCGACGCAGCGATGCGGTAGATGCGCTCTTCCAGCGGGCGCGATCTTCATGATCTCATCGAGGTCGTAGGTCTTGGGCTTGTCCACCATGCCGCCCACCTGCACCTGCCAGGGCGACGGCGTAAGGTGTTGGCGTAGTGCGCTGGATCCTCTTTGTCGGTGCCGAATTCGTAGTAGTTGTTGTAGTGTGGTGATGTCGTCCATCGGCGTGATCTTTTCGTTTACCGTGTACGAGCTCTTCGTCACTCCGTTGAGTTTCGCCGCATCGGCGTCCGCGGAAAAGGCCAGCGCGCCAACAGCGGCTCCGCCCGCAGCGAGAAATCTCCTCCGGTTCAAGTATTCATTCTTGGGAGTAACCTCAGACGAACGGATGTCGGCAGGTTTTCGAATCAGCATAATCGCCCTCGCCTAAATGGTAGCGCCACAAACACAGACGTGGAAAAGCGACAAACGACGCGAAAAAACGTCAATGCCTGTCAAGTGCTTGGGTACTGTCCTGACAGGATCTCCGGTGCGTGGCCTGTATCAGCTGATACGGATCACGGTCCTCCCGCGGATTGCACCCTTCAGTATCTTTTCGCCCAGCTCGAAGATCCGGTCGAGCGGCTCCTCCTGCGTCATGCTGTCGAGCAAGGGCAGCGGCAGGTCCACGGACAGGCGCCGCCAGATTTCCAGCCGTTCCTCGCTCGTCAGGATGACGGAATTGATGCCCAACAGGTTTACGCCGCGCAGGATGAAGGGAAACACCGTCGTATTTAGTGCCGCGCCGCCTGCCACGCCGCACGCGGCGACGCTCGCGCCGATTTTCAGGCCGCGAATGATCGCCGGCCAGCGTATCGCCGCCCACGGAGTCAACCGCTCCGGCCCAGCGTTCGGAATCCATGGGACGTTTACTCGGCGCGGATAAAACACCACGATCGATGATTTCTGCGGCGCCCAAAGACTGCAGATAAGGCGCGAGCTCGGCACGCCCACTGGAAGCCACCACGCGATAGCCCAACTTCGCGAGAATCGCGATGGCGACGCTGCCCACGCCTCCCGCCGCGCCCGTCACCACGATGTCGCCCGAATCAGGTTTGGCGCCATGGCGCTCCAGCGCGATAACACATTGCATCGCGGTAAAACCAGCTGTGCCGATCGCCATCGGCTTGCCGCAACGTCATCCCATCAGGGAGTCTGACCAGAAGCTGCGCGTCCAAGCGAGCATATTCCGAATAGCCGCCCCAAATCGTTTCCGAGAGTCCGCTGCCCGTCACCACCACCTCATCGCCTTTCTTCCATAGCGGCGAACTCGATTCCTCCACCACGCCCGCCAAATCGATCCCGGGAACCATCGGGAATTTGCGGATCACTCCCGGCTTCCCGGTCACGGCGAGGCCGTCCTTATAATTCAGGTCGGAATACTGGACGCGCACCAACACGTCCCCGGCAGGCAGCGAACTAAGGTCCATTTCGCGGAACGCGACGTTGGTTTTTGCGTCTTGCTGGTCCGCGGAACGGGTTGCGAGGAGAGCTTTAAAAGTTGGCATGGAATTAAGCGAGAGGCCTATCGTCAAGGATATTTGATTTTCCGACGATAGTTGATCGGATCGCGAAAAGAACCGCGGCCTTGCGGGGAGGTAAAGAATGACGTGTCCAGCATGCGGCGCGGCGATGCACGTCGCCACCGGGAAGGACTATCTGGTCTGCGATTACTGCGGAACAACGCACTTTCCCGATCCCAATCCCGACGGCGTGCGAGTGCTCGGTGAGGCGACCGAGTCCCCCTGCCCGCGCTGCAAGCCTACGCTCGTGACGGGTACGATCGCGGGCGCGCACATTCTTTACTGCAACCAGTGCCACGGAATGCTGATCTCAATGAGCGATTTTGTGGCTGCCGTCGAAGAATTGCGCTCGCGCCATACCCAGTCTGAATACGCCGGGCAACAGCCGGACTGGAGCGATCTGGATCGCCACACCAACTGCCCCAAGTGCGGACGGCAGATGGACACGCATCCTTACTGCGGTCCTGGCAACGTGATCATCGATACCTGCGAAAGCTGCTCGGTCAATTGGCTGGATTACGGCGAGTTGCAGCGCATCGTCCGCGCCCCGGATGCGCATTACGAAATCCCTATGGATGAAGATGAGCGGGATAAGATCGTGCTGAACGCGGAGTTGAACGACCACTCATAAATGCCTGGCTTGGATTCCCTGCGCCGAACCGATCAGTCCGTCGTGACCTGTGCGAATTTGGTGAGCCGGTATCTTGCTACCTGCTTTTTGATCACGAGTCTCGCGGCTCCGACGTCGTGCTTATCAGCGATGACAACCGAGATCTTCGGACTTACAGGATCCAGAAAGTTCGGGTCTTCAACGAACCCTAGACCGTTTTCCTCAAAGATTCGCCACAGATCTTCCTTGAGATAGTAGATGTTATCAGTGCAACAGAAATCGGCGATAGACTTCTTGTCGAAGATCAGGATGATGCTTTTGCGCGCCACAGATTCAACATCGGCTTATCGCACCACGCCCGCCATCGGGCTGCTGGCCGACGCATAGAGCTTCTTCGGCATTCTTCCCGCCAGGAACGCATGCCTTCCGGCCTGCACAGCGAGCTTCATGGCCGTCGCCATCTGCTCGGCATCGTCCGCCTCGGCGATAGCCGTGTTCATCAGAACGCCGTCGTAGCCGAGTTCCAGGGCGATCGCCGCGTCTGACGCCGTGCCCACGCCTGCGTCCACAATCAACGGCACTTCCGTAATCATCTCGCGCATAATGCGCAGATTCGTGATGTTCTGAATGCCCAGGCCGCTGCCGATTGGTGCTCCTGCGGGCATGACCGCGGCTGCGCCCGCGTCGATCAACCGGCGCGCGTTCACCAGGTCGTCATTCGTGTACGGCAGGACGACGAAACCCTCTTTCACCAGGATGCGCGTGGCTTCCACCAAGCCCTGGTTATCCGGGAACAGCGTTTTTTGATCGCCAATCACCTCAAGCTTTACCCAATTGGAAAGCCCCACTTCGCGTCCCAGCCGCGCCGTGCGCACGGCTTCATCGGCGTTGTAGCAGGCAGCCGTGTTCGGCAGCAGGAAAAATTTATCGCGGTCGACGTAGTCCAACAGAGATTCTTTCGACCGGTCCGTCAGATTGACGCGGCGCACCGCCACCGTTACCACTTCGGCGCCGGAAGCCGTATGGCAGCGGGCCATTTCCTGAAAGCTGCGATATTTGCCCGTGCCCACGAACAAGCGCGAATGAAAGGTCCGGCCGGCAATTGTGAGTGTATCCATAGAAAAAGCTACCTAACCTACATTCTATTCCTTCCGCCGCTTTATGATCGCTCACCGCTCCTCCACCGGGCGAAGCAATTCGCAGTCTGCGGATAATTTCTATATCCCCTTCAATATCCCAGGGTCGCTTCCGGCGTAAGTAGCCGCGCCGCGCGGCTAAGGTATTTCCCGGAGGCACGTCATAAAACGGCTCTACTGGAAATATGCCAAACCGCCGAATAATTCGTGAGTGGAGCCATGAACAAAAAAACTTTCGCGAAATTCCTGGGAGTGGCTGTCGTGGTCGCGATCATTGCGACCGGATTGTTCTACGGCCTTTTCGCCAGCCGCCTCAGCAGCGCCACCGGCAGCGGCCACACCATTGTCGTAGCGGCACGTCCGTTGAAAACGGGCGCTGTGCTTAAAGACGAAGACGTAAAAACCATGCCGTGGCCAGGAAATCACCTGCCCAAGGGCGCCTATGAAACGGCCGACGCGGTGGTGGGAACAACGGTGTTTGACGCCATCGGCGAAGAGGAGCCCGTGCTCGCCACACGCCTCGCTTCCAAGGATTCGGGCGGCGGCTCGGGTGTCCCGGAAGGGATGCGCGCTGTGTCGATTCACGTCACGGATTCCACCGGTGTGATGGCGTTGTTGCGAACCGGCCAGAAGGTGGACGTGCAGGTTGTGGTGGGCCGCGGCAGCAAGGCGTCCGATACGCAGACGCGCACGGCGCTTGAAAATCTAACGGTGCTCTCGGTGACGCCGCAGGCGGAGCAGAATTCCCAGGGCCACAATGTTCCCGTCGTGACACTGCTCGCGAAGCCGGCCGATGCCGACGTGCTGGCCGCTGCCGATTCGGCAGCCGATGTGCGCCTGGCGCTCCGCAATCCTTTGGACGAATCCACGCGCACTCGCGATGCTCTATCGCTCAACGCCGTGATGCACGGCACGCACTAATCCAAGGCTGACGAACTTATGATCCTTGCTTCGTCGCTCGCAATCTTCCTTGTCGTTTTCCTGATCGCGTCGATCGTGGTCGCGATCGCGTGGATGGCGTTCCTGAAGATGCGCGCCGAGCAGGCGGAGGCCGCGCAGTCCGACATCGGCGCGCCGGAGGGCCCGCGCGAGCCTATCGAATCGCTGCTGCTGCGCAACGACCGTTTCAGCACCATCACATTCTGGGACAGCATCCTGACCCATTTCGACTTCGTGGACAAGCTGAAAACACATTGTGAGCAAGCCCAGCTCGATTGGTCCGTGGGACGCATCACCAGCATGATGCTGCTGATTGGAGCGATCAGTTTCGCCCTTCTCGCGCACTTCCTGCCCACCTGGGTCGCGACGCTTGGCGCGGTTGGATTGGCCGTCTCGCCCTATTTCTACATCGCGCGCCGGCGCAATAAGCGCTTCCAGAAATTCCGCGAGAATTTCCCGGACGCGCTCGATTCACTCGCGCGCGCGCTGCGCGCCGGATATCCGCTGTCGGCGGCCATGGAAATGATTGCCTCGGAAACCGCGCCGCCGGTTTCCGACGAAATCCGCCGCACCTCCGCCGAAGCGAACCTGGGACGTGGCTGGCCGCATGCGCTCGAAAACCTGGGCAAGCGTGTTCCGCTGCTGGAGGTCAACATGTTCATCGCCGCCGTTCAACTGCACGCGCGCACCGGCGGCAAACTCAGCGAAGTGATGAGCGGCCTGGCGGAAAATATGCGCGAATCGTTGGCCCTGCAGGGCGAAGTCCGGTCGCTCTCCGCGCATGGCAAGCTGACGGGCCTGATTCTGACCATCCTGCCCATCGGCATCGCGCTCATGATGATGTTCGTCAGCCCGCAATATATGCAGGTGCTGTTCAATGACCCCATCGGCAAAGATCTGATTGCCGCGGCGATCATTTGCCTGGTGCTGGCGCATTTCGTGATCCGCAAGATCGTGGACATCGAGGTTTAGCATGATCGTGCTCGCCGGGCTGTTCCTGTTCATCGTCGCGGCCATCACCGCCGTCGGTTATGTCTTCGTGCTGCGTCCCTCGCAAACGGACGCGGCTGAGTCCGCCATGCCCGCCGGTATTGCCCTGGGCCCAGGCGAAGCGGGCGCTCGCGGGGCCTTCTTCGACGCCTTCCGTCTGATCGGCGAAGCCATGCCGGGCGGAAAAAGCAGGCGGAGGTCCGCCAGAAGCTGGTCGTGGCCGGCTATCGCTGGCCGTCCGCTGTTTCCATTTTTCTGGGCATCAAGGCCGGATCCGCTCTGCTGTTCGCCGTTGCCTGCGTGGATCGCCATGCTGCAGGACGTGGACTTGGGCTCGGTGGCTATTGGTTCTGTGTGCGGCATGGGCTTCGGATATCTCATGCCGGATCGGGTGCTGGAGCGCCTGGCAAAACGCCGCGTGGCTCAGCTGCGCCACGCTCTTCCTGCCGCGCTCGACCTCATGGTGCTAGCGATCGAAGCCGGCCAGGGATTGGATGCCGCGATCCTCGACACCAGCCGCGGCCTGCGCATTTCGCATCCGGAGCTGGCTTCCGAATTCACGCAGCTGCATCTGGAGCTGAAAGCCAACGCCATCCGCAGCGACGCCCTGCGCAATTTCGCAGCGCGCAGCCGCGACCTGGAACTGCGCAAATTCGCGAACCTGCTGATCGATACCGACCGCTTCGGCACCAGCTCGGCCCCGCGCTCAAAACGCACGCGCGCTATCTGCGCATCCGCTTCCGCCAGATCGCCCAGGAAAAAGCCCGCAAAGTTGGCGTCAAGCTCATCTTCCCGGTCTTCTTCCTGATCTTTCCGTCGGTGATCCTGGTCACGCTTGGACCCGCGGTGATCTTGCTGATGTCGCAGATGAAGCATCTGCTGGATTTCTAAGCACTACGCACTGCGCATCATATGGCCGTGCGACCCGCAACGGTATTTTTGAGCGGCGTATAATCCCGGATATGGCACGCGTCGAACGGCAGACCGTCGATCTTTCCGCATATCCCGATCTCATCGTGATCTATCTCGGCATGCGGGTGAACATGTGGACCGGACTGAAGACCCTGCTTGGCATGGGTCCGCAAATTGCGAAATCCGTCGCCGCAAAGCCCGACGGTCTTCTGTTGCACGAGGACTTCCTGTTTTCGCTATTCCCACTGCATGCGGGGATGCGCGAATACTGGCGCGACTTCGAATCGCTCGAACCATGGTCGCGCTCGGAGCCGCATCGCCAGTGGTGGAAGAATTTTCTCCGCGACTCGGGCGGCACCGGATTCTGGCACGAAACCTATTCCATGCGCGGCGGTATGGAATCTATCTATGACGACATGACCGCGCCCATCGGCATGATGAAGTTCGCGCCGCTCACGAAGGCACGCGGCTCGGTATTTTCCGCTCGCAAACGCCTGCTGCGCGAAGGAACTGAAAGTTCATCCTCCCCGGCGCCCGAAACCGAGCTTTACCCGGACAAAACAGTTGATTAACGCAGGCCCAGTGCCGCGAGCTGTTTGCGCGTCGCGTTGGTATTATCGTGCAGAATCGTTCGAATCCCCAATTCTATGGCGACTTCCGCGAACAAAGGCGTATTTTCCAAATAGACGATCTGCTTGATCGGCACCTGCGCCAGATCCAGCGCCAGGCGGAAGATCTCTGTGTCGGGCTTTCGCAGTCCCACAAAAGACGAAGACACGAAGCAGTCCACAAATTCATCCAGTTTGAATTTTCGGACGCGGTGCGCATTCAGCTCGCGCCCTTCGTTGCTGACCACGACAACTTTTAATTCGTATTTGGCTTTCAGCGCGGCGATCAGCGCCAGCATATCCGGATAGCCCTTGGATTGCGCGAACATGAAGCGCCGGAAATCGGCCGGGGTGAAGGAACGCTTCTCATAGAAGACGGCCCGAGCAAGATATTCATCGAGCGTGATCTTCCCCCGCTCATACGTGTCGAACGTCAACCGATGGCGTTCGTCAAACGCTGCGTAGTCCAGGTCGAATTTCTGCGCCGCGCGCTTGCGTTCCTCGTGATCCCACCCGTTTGTGCCGAGCACGCCGCCGATATCCACGAACAGGCATCGAATGCCCGCAACTTTTTTCATTTGCCCTCCGAGGCCGCTGGCCGATCGGCAATCACCAGCGCTTGGGCATTCGCAACGCGACCTGCCGGAATCGATTGATCACCCGCGAGCAAACGTTTCAGCATAGGCGCTTTCTCTTCGCCCGTGATCACCCACAGAATTCGCCGTGCGCGGTTGATCACCGGATAGGTCAGCGTCATCCGCTCACGCCCTTGATACAGGCCGGTGATCGCCACGTCGCGATCGCGAACCTCCAGCACCGCGTCGCCCGGCACCAGCGACGCTGTGTGCCCGTCCGGGCCCATTCCCAGGTGCACCAGGTCAAGCACGGGCGGCGCTCCCGTCACTCGCTCCAGTGTTGCCCCGTATGCGGCGGCGGCCGCCGCGATGTCCGTCATCTCCACCGGCATCGCGTAAATCTGTTCTTGGGGCAAGGGCGAGTGGGTTAGAAGACTGTCAAGAAGATGCGTGAGATTCCGGTCGGGATCCCCCGCGGGCGCGATTCGTTCGTCCACTTGAAAAATGTGCACGGCCTGCCACGGGACATCTTCCGACGCGAGTTCCCGCAGCATCATCCACGGCGTGTGGCCCCCGCTGACCGCCATCGTGAAGCGTCCCCGCGCCGCTACCGCGCCGCGCGCGTCTTCGGCGATAATTTTTGCGGCGCGTTGAGCGACGGCGTTGGCATCGCCAGGCACTTCCAGCTTCATGCGGCGTCCATTCAGTGCGCCGCCGGCGCGACGGCCGCCACGTCCTTGGTCACCACAGGATTGCTCCATCCGCCGGGCGGCGTGACGTTGACAATCTCCGACGGGCCCCACGAGCCGGCGAAGTAAGGATGCACGGGGACGTCCAACGCCAGCACCGGATCGACAATGCGCCAGGCTTCCTCGACGTAGTCCTGCCGCGCGAACAGTGTCGGGTCGCCCTCCATCACGGCCCCCAGCAAACGCTCGTAAGCGTCCGTCTCATCGGGCGTCGGGTTGTGGCTCGCCAGCATCTCCGTCGATCGACCCACGATCGAATCACCCTGCCCGGTGACGGTCATTCCCATGGCGATGGTGACCTGCGGGCTGACGCGCAACCGCAGGTGATTTTGCAGCAGGTCCTGCTCGGGAATGATTGACGGCGGTTTGCGGAACCGGCCCACCACTTCCGTGCAGGTGACGGGCATACACTTTCCGGCACGGATGTAGAACGGCACCCCTTTCCAGCGCCACGAATTAATTTCGATCTTCATTGCCGCGAACGTCTCCACCGTCGAATTAGGCGCGACACCCGGCTCAGATCGATAGCCGACGAATTGTCCGCGCACCAGGTTCCTCGGCGCAATCGGCGGTATCGCTTTCAGCACCTTGACCTTTTCGTCGCGCAACGATTCGCCGTCCGTATTCACGGGAGGCTCCATCGCCATATTGCACAAAATCTGAAACATATGATTCTGGATCACGTCGCGCACGGTGCCCACCTGTTCGTAAAAGGCGCCGCGTCCCTCCACGCCAAAATTTTCGGCCATCGTGATCTGTACGCTCTCAATGTGATTGCGATTCCAGAACGATTCCACGAACTCGTTCGCGAAGCGGAACACCAGCATGTTGTTGACCGGCTTCTTGCCCAGGTAGTGATCGATGCGAAATACATTCTCCTCGCTGAAATGCTTATGCAGCGTCGCATTCAGCTCCTGTGCCGACGCCAGATCCCGTCCAAACGGTTTTTCCACAATTACGCGGGCGCCCTCGCCGGAGCCAGACGCTTTCAAATGCGAAACGACGGTCTCGAAAAGCGACGGAGGAATGGCAAGATAATAAGCCGGACGCTGCGAGCCGCCTAACTGTTTCCGCAACTCAATCCATGTATTGGAATCGTGATAGTCGCCATCCACGTAGCGCATTAATTCCATCAGCTTCGGAAACGCCTCCGGATCCAGACTGGCATGCTTCTCTATGCTGTCCTTCGCGCGGGCCTTTAGTTGATCCAGATTCCATCCGGCCTTCGCCACGCCGATGACGGGCACGTTCAGGCGTCCGGTTTTTACCAGTGCTTGCAGCGAAGGGAAAATCTTCTTGTACGCCAGGTCTCCCGTGGCGCCGAAAAAAACCAGTGCGTCCGATACCGGCTTGGCCATGCTATTTCCCAGCCTCTTTCTCCACGTGCCCACCGAACTGAAAACGCATCGCCGATAGGACTTTGTCCGCGAACTCCGCTTCGCCGCGCGAGCTGAAACGCTCGTACAACGCCGCCGTCAAAACGTGCGCCGGAACCGCTTCGTCAATCGCTGCTTTAATCGTCCAGCGCCCTTCGCCCGAATCCGATACGCGGCCCGCGAATTTCGCGAGCATCGGGTCCTGGGCCAGCGACGCCGCCGTCAGATCCAGCAGCCAGGACGCGATCACGCTGCCGCGCCGCCACACTTCCGTGATGTCGCGCAGGTCCAGGTCATATTGATAATGTTCCGGATCGCGCAGCGGCGTGGTCTCTGCGTCGCTCTTTTGCGTGTTCTTGCCGATATTCGCGGCGCGCAGGATGCCGAGACCCTCGGCGTAAGCGGCCATCACGCCGTATTCGATTCCGTTGTGCACCATCTTTACGAAATGCCCCGCCCCGTTCGGTCCGCAGTGCAGATAGCCGTTTTCGGCCGTGCCGCCCCCCGTGCGCCCCGGCGTTCGCGGAATATCGCCGGCGCCGGGCGCGAGCGTCGCGAAAATCGGATCGAGCCGCTGCACCACTTCGTTCTCGCCGCCGATCATCATGCAATAGCCGCGATCCAACCCCCATACACCGCCGCTCGTGCCGACGTCGACGTAATGGATGCCCTTCGCCGCCAGTTCCTTCGCGCGGCGGATATCGTCGATGTAATAGGAATTGCCGCCGTCGATTACGGTGTCGCCCGTTTCCAGATACGGCATCAACCCGGCTATGACCGAGTCGACGACGCCCGCGGGAACCATCAACCAGACATTGCGCGGCCGTGCGAGCTTCTTCATGAAGTCGGCAGTGTCCGTCGAACCCACAGCCCTTTCCTTGACAAGCTCACTCACCGCTTGGGGCGAATGGTCGGAAACAACACAGTCGCGACCGTTACGCACAAGACGCCGCACCATGTTGGCGCCCATTCTTCCCAGCCCGATCATTCCCAACTGCATTTGGCCTCCCTTGCTGCTCGGTTTTCCGGCGTCGACTATTTGTTTCGCTTGAACTCGCGCGCCAGGCGAATCAAGTTGTTGGTCGAAGGATCGTGGCGAAGTTTCGGCTCGCCTTCGCTTTCGAGCTCCGGCACGATTTTTTGCGCCAGCGCCTTGCCGAGCTCCACGCCCCATTGGTCGAAGGAATCGACGTCCCAGATCGCGCCCTGCGTGAACACGCTGTGCTCGTAGAGCGCCACCAGCATGCCCAGTGCTTCGGGCGTAAGCCGCTTCATGAGGATCGCGTTCGTCGGACGATTGCCCTCGAACACGCGATGCGGCACCAGCCAGTCCGGCGTGCCCTCGGCCTTCACCTGCCGCGCTGTTTTGCCGAAAGCCAGCGCCTCCGTCTGCGCAAACACGTTGGCCAGCAATAGATCGTGATGGCGGCCGACGTGGTTCAGCGGCTGGCCGAACGCGATAAAGTCGCAAGGGATCAGGCGCGTCCCCTGGTGAATCAGTTGATAAAAGGAATGCTGCCCGTTGGTGCCCGGCTCGCCCCAATAGATCGGGCTGGTGTCGTAGTTCACGGTCGCGCCGCTCAGCGTCACGTGCTTGCCGTTGCTCTCCATCGTCAACTGCTGCAAATACGCCGGGAACCGCTTCAGATACTGCTCGTATGGCAGGATCGCCACGGTCTGCGCGCCGAAAAAGTCGCTGTACCAAACGGTGAGCAGTCCCATGATCACGGGCAGATTCCGATCGAACGGAGCAGTGCGGAAATGCTCGTCCATCGCGTGGAAGCCCGCGAGCATCGCGTGAAAATTCTCGGGGCCGATCGCGATCATCGTCGATAGCCCGATCGCCGCGTCCATCGAATAGCGGCCGCCTACCCAATCCCAAAACTCAAACATGTTCGCGGTATCGATGCCGAACTCCGCCACGCCCTTCGCATTGGTCGAGACTGCGACAAAGTGCTTCGCCACCGCTGCCGCATCGCCGCCCAGCGCTTCAAGCGACCACTCGCGCGCCGTATGCGCGTTGGTCATGGTCTCCAGCGTAGTGAACGTTTTCGAAGAGATGATGAATAGCGTTTCAGCGGCGTCCAGATCCCGAACCGCCTCGGCAAAATCCGTTCCATCCACATTCGACACGAATCGGAACGTCATATCCCGCTGGCTGTAATAGCGCAGCGCCTCATAGGCCATCACCGGTCCCAGATCGGAGCCGCCGATGCCGATGTTGATCACATTCTTGATCCGCTTCCCTGTATGGCCCGTCCATGCGCCGCTGCGAACTCGATCGGACAGACTCGCCATCTTATCGAGCACCGCGTGCACGGGCCCGACCACATCCTGCCCGTCGACAATCAGCGAACTGCCCTTAGGCATGCGCAGCGCCACATGCAGCACGCTGCGATTTTCGGTGATGTTGATCTTGTCGCCGCGGAACATCGCGTCGATGCGCCCGCGCAACCCGCATTCCTCAGTCAGCTGCAGTAGAAGCTGCCGCGTCTCTTCCGTAATCCGATTTTTCGAATAGTCCAGATGGATGCCAAGCGCCTCAATCTTGAATCGGTCGGCGCGCTCGGCATCGTCGGCGAACATCTTCTTCAAGGGCGTGCGCCGGATCTTCTTGTAGTGCGCTTGCAACGCCTTCCAGGCCGGACGATCCGTCAACATGGGTGTCTGCTTTTCCATCCCCGTCCTCCGCGTTCGTTCGCTGCCAGCTAATGTAAGCCCACAGGTGTCGCGCTTTTAGTGCGCGAGCGCCGCGTCCACAATGTGCTGCGCCTCATTCAGGATCATTTTTAAGTGAGCGTCGCTCTGAAAGCTCTCCGCGTAAATCTTGTAAATATTTTCCGTGCCCGAAGGCCGCGCGGCGAACCACCCGCTCTGTCGTGACCACTTTCAACCCGCCAATCGGCGCGTTGTTGCCGGGCGCCGCGTCAGCTTCGCCGTAATCGGCTCGCCCGCCAGTCGCGTGCTCGTCACGGCCTCCGGCGACAGCTTCTGCAGCTTCGCTTTCTGCTCCGGCGTCGCCGGCGCATCGATGCGCGTGTAATACGGCGTGCCGAACTCGCGCCGTCAGCTCGCTGATAATGTTCGCCCGGATCCTTGCCCGTGCGCGCCGTAATCTCCGCCGCCAGCAGGTCCATGATCGGTCCGTCCTTGTCCGTGGTCCACACCGTGCCGTCGCGCCGCAGAAAACTTGCCCCGGCGCTCTCTTCGCCGCCAAAGCAACATGGAGCCGTCGAACAACCCCGGCGCGAACCATTTGAATCCCACCGGGCACCTCCGTACAGCTTGCGCCCCAGCTTGTTCACCACCCGGTCGATCATGCTGCTGCTCACCAGCGTCTTGCCCACCGCCACATTCGCCGGCCACTCGGGCCGATGCGTCAGCAAATACTGAATCGCCACGGCCAGATACATGATTCGGATTCATCAGCCCGCCCGAAGGCGTCACGATCCCGTGCCGGTCCGAATCCGGATCGTTGCGCGAACGCCACCTGATACTTATCCTTCAGCCCCACCAGCCGCGCCATCGCGTACGGACTCGAACAATCCATGCGGATCTTGCCGTCATGATCCACCGTCATGAAAGCAAACGTGCGGATCGATCACCGGATTCACCACCTCAACCTTCAATCCATAGATCGAGTTGATCGGCTCCCAGTAAGGCACGCGCCGCGCCGCCCAGCGGATCCACGCCCAGCTTGCAGACCCGCGCCGCGAATCGCATCCATATCGATGACGTTGCGCAGATCGCTCACGTAGGGCAGCACGAAATCCTGCTGTGCTGCGTCGTCGCCGGCCTTCATCGCCGAAGCACAGCGGAACGCGCTTCACGCCCGATTGCCGCCGCGCGAGCAGTTCGTTCGCGCGATTCTGCATCCATCCCGTCACATCCGTATCCGCCGGACCGCCGTTCGGCGGGTTGTATTTGAACCCGCCATCCTGCGGAGGATTGTGCGAAGGCGTAATGACGATGCCATCAGCCAAGCTTGATCCTTACGGCCGCGATTGTGAACCAGAATCGCCCGCGAAATCACCGGCGTGGGCGTGAACGCCGTCGTCCTCCTGAATCATCGTCTCCACGCCGTTCGCCGCCAGCACCTCCAGCGCCGTCCGCTGCGCGGGCGCCGGAAATCGCGTGCGTGTCCTTGCCCATATAGAACGGGCCATCCGTCGCCTTGCGCGCTGCCGGTATTCGCAAATTGCCTGCGTGATCGCCAGGATGTGCGCTTCGTGTGAACGTCGCCGTTCAACGGCGTCCCGCGATGTCCGCTGGTGCCGAAGCTCACCATTTGCGTGGGTCGCCGGGGTCTGGCCTCTGCTCAAAATAATCGCGTTCCAGCCGCGCCACATCGACCAGCATCTCTTTCGGCGCGGGTTTGCCCGGCTAAGAGGCGAAATGCATTTCGGTGACCTGCCATTCTCCGCTCTCCTAGGACGGGGCATGCTTTTCGCTTCCAGATGTCCGAATTGCTATTCGCCGATGGTGCGGTCGCTGGAAAATTTTCCGGACGCGGCTATATTCAAGATCACCTTACGCGCCCACGCGTCGGGCTCCGCCTAAAGTTGCGCCAGGCGCAGGTTCGCATCCAGGTACGACCTCAAATCCGCCAGGTGCATATAATAATCGCCGTGCGTCAACAGTTCATCGCATAAAGGAGTGAAACACACCCGGCTCATTGCGGCTGAAATAATCTGATTGAATCAAATCCAGCGCGGCGCGGATCTCCGGCTCATTGTCGTAGTGCCAGTGGGGGCTGTACCAGCCCCGGTATCTGCCACTTGCTGGGCGGTAAGCCCGAACATGAAAAAATTGTCCTCGCCCGCCGCCTTTGCCATTTCAATAGTGGCGCCATCGCGCGTGCCGATCGTCAACGCTCCATTCATCATGAATTTCATGTTGCTGGTTCCGCTGGCCTCGTATCCGGCCGTTGAAATCTGATTCGAGACATCGGTGGCCGGAATCAGTTTTTCCGCGAGTGTCACGCTGTATTCCGGCAGAAAGACAACGGCCAGGTGATCGTGCACCAGCGGATCTCCATCAATGGTTCCCGCCACGTTGTTGATCAACTTGATGATCAGTTTCGCGAAGGTATAAGCAGGCGCGGCTTTTCCCGCAAAGAAAAATGTGCGCGGCGGATAAGGCGGGTGTGGATTCTGGCGAACGCGATTATACAAAACGATAATGCGCAGCACATTGAGCAGTTGCCGTTTGTATTCGTGGATGCGTTTGATCTGGCAGTCGAAAACCGTTCCCGGATCGACCGTGAAGCCGCTTCGCTGACTTCAACCAGCCCGCGAAATCGTTCTTCGCTTTGCGCTTTGCGGCGATCACCGCGTCGCGGAATGCTTCGTCGTCGGCCAGCGGCTTAAGCTTCGCCAGTTCCGCTCAAATCGATAATCCAGCTTGTCGCCGATCGCGCTTGTGATGGTGGCCGCTAGCTGCGGATTCGCTAGCGCCAGCCAGCGCCGGGGCGTCACGCCGTTGGTCTTGTTACTGAACCGCTCCGGAAAAATTTCCGCCAGATCCTTCACAGTTGTCTCCGCAGCAGCTTCGTATGGATCTGCGACACCCCATTCGTGCTGTGGCTTCCCACGATCGCCAGATTCGCCATGCGAACTTTGCGCTGCGGCTGCTCCTCAATCAAGCTCACGCGTTCGACAGTTCGGCTTCATCCCCGGGATACTCCACCTGGACGGCATCCAGCAGCCGGCGGTTGATTTCGTAAATGATTTCCAGACTGCCGGGGAGCAGCGCCTGGAACCACGCGACGGGCCACTTCTCCAAAGCCTCCGGCAGTAGCGTGTGATTCGTGTATCCCAATGCGCCGCGCGTGATGTCCCAGGCTTCGTTCCAGCCAATATGGTTGTCGTCCACCAGAATACGCATCAGTTCAGGCACTGCCAGCGTGGGATGCGTATCATTCAATTGCATCGCGACTTTCTGCGGGAACGTGCTCCAATCGCTGCTGGTCTTGCGAAAGCGCCGTACAATGTCGGCCAGTGAACACGCCACCAGGAAATATTCCTGCAGGAATCGCAGTCCCTGTCCCATGCTGGTGGAATCATCCGGATAGAGAACGCGTGTGATCGATTCCGCGCCCAGTGTTTCGGCCACCGCCCCGACGAACTCGCCGTGGCTGAATTCGTCGAAGTCGAAATAATCCGACGCCCGCGCTGCCCATAACCGCAGGGTGTTTACCGTCTGGCCGCCGTAGCCCACCACCGGCCGGTCGTACGGGATTCCAAACAAACTGCTCGGGCGATTGGGTATCACGGTCAAAGCGCCCGCCCGCGTTTGGAAGGAACAATTCAGCTTCACTTCCACCCGCTCGTGGGGCCGCGGCACTTCCCACGGGTCCTGCAATCGAAGCCAATTATCGGGCCGCTCTTTTTGCCAGCCATCCCGGATGATCTGCTTAAACAGGCCGTATTCGTAGCGCAGCCCGTAGCCCATCGCCGGAAGCTGCATCGTGGCCATCGAATCCAGGAAACAGGCGGCCAGCCGTCCCAGGCCGCCATTGCCCAACCCCGCGTCCGGCTCCTGCTCCAGCATCTTCGGCCACTCCAGGGCCTCCTGGCGAACGGCCTGTTTGACCAGGGAATCGAGCAGCAGGTTCATGACATTGTTTGCCAGCGACCGGCCGATCAGGAATTCCATCGAAAGATAATAAATGCGCTTCGGATTCTTGTGCTCGTAGGTTTTATTCGTCAGCACCCAGCGCTGCGAAAGGACGTCGCGCACGCTCCGCGCGAACGCCTCGAAACGATCACGCGCCGTGGTCTCCGATTCGTCCGACACGTTGTCGAAAAACAAATGCCGCTCATAAAGCGCGCTTTCGATCCCGAAAAGCGGAGCGGAGTTTGTATCGTATTGATCAAAAGGTCCGTCGTCGATCACCTCGATAGCCATTTTGTCTCCTCCACCGGTTGTCCGGAAATTCCGCCGTGAGAAACGGTGTGAGCCAAAGTCTTTTCAGCCACAGTCTTAGGATGCACGCCGCCCGCCGTCGATCGCAAACAATGTTCGCAGGATCCGACGTCACGCGGCGGATGAAGCAAACCTACCTGCATCTTAGTCGCCCTTTGCAGCGGGAAAGTTACAAATTGCGACTTGTTCGTCCCTTATTGGCAAATGGCCCTCGCTGCCCCCGGGATTCTGGCCTGTGTATCGCCTTTTGTGCTATCCTTTGGGTTCTGACCTCGCGCCGATCCGCAACCAGCGTGTGAGCGGGCCGGCGATCAACCAAATTTAGGATCGAGAGAATCGTTATGTATGCAGTGATTGAAACGGGTGGCAAGCAGTATCGCGTGGCTCCGGGCCAGACGGTGGATGTTGAGACATTGCCGGGTGAAGTCGGCGCGGTGGTGGAGTTCGACCGCGTGCTGGCGGTGGTCGATGGTGACCAGGTGAAATCCCCCGTCGCGGGCGCGAAGGTAACTGGCACGATTGCCCTGCAGGATCGCGGCGCCAAGACGCTGGTGTTCAAGTTCAAGCGCAAAAAGCAGTACAAGCGCACCATCGGGCATCGCCAGAACTTACACGCGCGTCGAAATCAAGGAAATCGTCTAGTTGATAGGCAGGGCATTTCATGGCACATAAAAAAGGATTAGGCAGTTCTAAAAACGGGCGCGATTCGAACGCGCAGCGGCTCGGCATCAAGGCCTTCGGCGGCCAGTTTGTTCCCGGCGGATCGATCATCGTGCGCCAGCGCGGGACGCGGATCAAGCCGGGCGACAACGTCGGCCTCGGCAAGGACGACACTCTGTTCGCGAAAGTCACCGGCGTCGTTGAATTCCGCGATCGCGGCCGCATGGGCAAGTTCGTCAGCATCCGCGCCGCCGAATAATTAGGACTCTGAGGCCAGGGGCTTGGGCCAGCCGCTACGGCTGAATACCCTCTGGCCCTTCGTGTTTTTGCAAGCAGGTTTCTCGTGTTTATCGATGAAGTCATCATTACCGTGAAAGCCGGCGACGGCGGCAATGGCTGCCTCGCGTTCCGTCGCGAGAAATTCGTGCCGCGCGGCGGACCCAGCGGCGGCGATGGCGGCCGCGGCGGCGACGTGACCATGGTCGCCAGCACCCACCACAATACGCTGCTGCACTTCCGCTTCAATCCCGAGCACAAAGCGCAGCGCGGACGCCACGGCGAAGGCAGCAACAAGACCGGGCACGACGGTACTTCGAAGGAAATTGCCACCCCCGTTGGCACGGTCGTCTACGATGCCGAAACCGGCGAACAGCTGCACGATTTCACGGTTGCCGGCGACCGCTTCATCGTGGCCAAGGGCGGGCGCGGCGGACGCGGCAACGCCCGCTTCGCGACATCCACGCACCAGGCTCCTACGGAGCACGAAGACGGCAAGCCCGGCGACTTTAAGCGCCTGCGCCTGGAACTGAAGCTGCTGGCCGACGTCGGGCTGGTGGGATTTCCCAATGCCGGCAAGTCCACGCTGATTTCGCGCATCTCCGCGGCGAAGCCCAAAATCGCCGACTATCCGTTCACCACGCTGGAGCCGAACCTCGGCGTCGTGCGCGTGGCTGAGGATCGCAATGACGATCGCACGTTCGTGGTCGCCGACATCCCCGGCTTGATCGAAGGCGCGCATCGAAGGCCACGGCCTCGGCATTCAATTTCTGCGGCACATCGAGCGCACGCGGCTGCTAGTTCATCTGGTCGATGTTTCCGATACCGGTCGCGATCCGGTGGAAGATTTCGAAATTATCCTGCGGGAGCTCGCCAGCTTCTCCGACGATCTCGCGGCGAAGCCCATGATCGTCGTCGCTACCAAGATGGACGTCGCGCAAGACCCGGCGCGCGTGAAAGCCGTCGAAAAGCTGGCGAAAAAGCGCAAACTGCCCTTTTTCAAAATCTCCAGCGCCACGGGCGAAGGCATCGACAAACTGAAACACGCGATGGCAGAGCGTGTGCTCGTTCCTGCCGACGCTCCGTCGGCAAGCTGAGCGGTTATCGCGCGGCCCTTGTAAAAGATTCTGGTAAGAAAGCCGGCGAAGCGCCCTGCCGTTAGCCCTGCGCGGCGGGAGGAGCCGTGGGCGCGCCGCCTTCGGGCTTGGTCTTTTCCTTCACCGGAACAACAGCCTTCACGGGGCTGATCATCACGTGCGCGTTGCGGCCTTCCAGGCGAGGCATGCCCTCGGCCACGCCATATTGCGCTAAATCCGCGGAGAACCGGATCAGCAGTTTGCGCCCCAGATCCGTGTGCGCGATCTCGCGTCCGCGGAATTGCACCACCGCCTTCACGCGATTGCCTTCCTGCAGAAAGCGGATGGCGTGATTCTTCTTGAAGTCGTAATCGTGGTCGTCGGTGTTGGGGCGGAACTTCAGCTCCTTCACCTGAATGATGTGCTGCTTGCGCTTGGCCTCGTGCTGCTTCTTTTTGTTCTCGTACTGCCACTGGCCGTAGTCCATCGCCTTGGCGACGGGCGGCTCGGCGGTCGGCGCAATCAGGATCAGGTCGAGGCCCAATTCCTGCGCCTTGCGCACAGCAACGGGCGTCGGCATGACTTCGACTGTGCCATCGGGGAATACGGCGCGGACTTCACGCGCGCGAATGGCCTCGTTGACGTTTTCTCGTAATTCTCGGCCGGCGAGGCGGAAACCTCGGGGATTCATCGAGCGGAAAAACCACCGGCATTCGGGCGAGTTTGCATATGACCAAATAGTATCAGATTTAGTACTCCCGTCAGGGGGGCCCTCGGCATATAATAATATGCGAACTCTTGGAGGAAACCTATGCGAAAGCTTGTCTTGATCGCGGCCCTTCTCGCGTCCGTGCTATCGGCACAGGACAAGAAGCGTGTCGCTGTGATGAACTTCGACTACGGGACGGTGAAGGCCTACGTCGCGCAAATTTTCGGCTCCGATCAGGATATCGGTAAGGGCATCGCCGATATGATGGTCGACCGCCTGGTGAACGATGGGAAGTACTCGGTCATTGAGCGTAAAGCTCTGGACAAGCTGATTACCGAGCAGAATTTCTCCAATAGCGACCGCGCCGATCCATCGAGCGCGGCCCGCATCGGCAAGCTCCTCGGCGTGGACGCCATCATTATTGGTTCCATCACCGAATTCGGCCGCGATGATAAGAAGACGAACATCGGTGGCTTCGGCTCAGCGGCGGGCCGCTTCGGCATCGGCGGCATCGGCAAGAGCGAGGCCAAGGCCGTCGTGCAGATCACCGCGCGCATGGTGAACGTGGAAACCGGCGAGATTCTCGCATCGGTGCAGGGCCGCGGCGAATCCAAGCGCGGCGGTACTTCGCTGTTGGGTGCGGGCGGCGGCGGCGGAGGGGCGGGCGGTGGCGGCATGTCGATGGGCAGTTCCAACTTCGGCGCCACCATTATTGGTGAAGCCACGAACGAATCGGTCACACAAGCCGCCATGGGCCTGGACGAAAAGGCCGCGAGCCTTCCGGCGCGCGTCGTGGTGATCGAGGGCATGGTTGCCGATGTCGACGGCAAGCATCTCATTCTCAACATTGGAACCGTCACAGGGGTGAAGGTGGGCGACACGTACACCATTGCCCGCTTCGGCCGCGAGATCAAGGACCCTGCCACCGGCAAGGTTTTGCGTCGCACGGATTCCGATATCGGCTCCATCACCATTACGGCGGCCGATTCCAGTACCTCCGAAGGCAACTTCAACGGCTCGCAGGAGCCGAAGGTCGGCGATCGCGTCAAGAAATAGCGCGAGCCGCCCGCGCCCGAACGTCGCTAAATCGGACGGGCGTCGTCGTGCAATCTGCTTTCCAGCATGAACAAGGAGGGCTCCATGAACATTGGCGAACGCGTCGGCGATTACGAAATTATTCAAGTCCTCGGCGCCGGAGGCATGGGCCAGGTTTACAAGGTTCGCAACACGCTCTCCGAGCGCGTCGAGGCCATGAAAGTCCTGTTGCCCAAGCTCGAAGGCGAACAGGGACTCGCTGATCGCTTTCTCCGCGAGATCAAGACTCAGGCCACCTTCGATCATCCAAACATCGCCAAGCTTTACACCGCCATGCGCGTGGACGATCAGTTGTTGATGTTCATGGAGTTCGTGGACGGCGTATCGCTCGCCAAGGAATTGGAGAAAGGGCCGCTCGCGCCGGGCGAAGCCGCCGCTTATACGGCGCAGGTGCTCGACGCGCTCGCCTACGCGCACGGGCGCGGCGTGGTGCATCGCGATATCAAACCCGCGAACATCATGATCACGGACGCGGGCGTGGCGAAGCTGATGGATTTCGGCATTGCGCGCGTCGAAGCCGATACGCGCCTCACCCAGACCGGCAACGCGGTGGGCTCGCTCGCGTATATGTCTCCGGAGCAGATCAACGGCAGCACTCCCGATCCGCGCTCCGACATCTATTCGCTCGGCATCACTCTTTATGAAATGGTGACGGGCAAGCGGCCGTTCGGGGGCGATAGCGGCTACTCCATCATGTCCGCTCATCTGAAGCAGACGCCGGTGGCTCCCATCGAGCTGACGCCCGGCCTGCCGCCGGATCTCAGCGACATCATCCTGATGGCGATCGCGAAGGACCCCGCCGGGCGTTTTCAATCCGCCACAGCGTTTCGCGGAGCTTTGGTCAGCGTGTTCCCGGGAATCGCCGCGCCCTTGCGCAGCCATGACTCCACGCAAACCATGCCGCTCGGAGTGCCGATTGCCGCCAAGGTCCCGGCAGCCACATCAACCGCTGCCACTGTCACAAGAGTTGCCGTACCTCCGGCGCCCATGGCCACGCCGGCGCCTGTTCCGATGACGGCTGCCGCGCCCCTGCCGCCTTCTACCGTCACGACCTCCGGCCGCCGCGGCATCTATATGGCGCTAGGATCGGTGGTCACGCTTGCTGTGTTGGTCGCTGCGGTAATTGAAGGCCCAAAGCTTATGCATGGCGGACTGAGCGATGCTTTCGGCAAGGGCACCCGTACGCCTGCCGCATCAACGCCACCGTCCGCGCCACAATCCGCGCCAGCGAGTGATGCAGCCAGCGCTTCCACGACCACGCCCGATGCCACCGCACCGGCTACTGCTTCAGATACGGGCACGCCTGCGCCCGCGGCGTCTTCTGCTTCCGCAGCAGCGGCAAGCGCAAGTGCTGCTGCCTCGAATACGACGCCTGCCGCGCCTGTTGCGGCCGTGCCGCCGGTCGCCTCCGCGAAATCATCCTCCGCTCCCACCGCCACCGCATCCGCGCAAGCCGTTGGAAAAACTCGAGGCGCCCAGCCGGCTTCTGCCGATCGTCTTCCCCAGGCGCCTGCGGCGCCCGCGACTCCCTCACAAAGCGCCCAGAATTTTGCTCCTGCTCCGTCACCCGCGCCCGCGCCGCAGGCAGCTCCCGCGACGCCTCCGCCTCCTGCAGTTAATCCGGAACTCGCCGAGCTCCGTCAGAAATTCAACGAAACCTCCATCCGCGCCAGCACCGCGCGCAACGGCTTAAACTCCTTCCAGCAGCAGCAAGCGCGTCAGGGACTCGGCCTGCGTGCCGACATTCGCGAAGCCCAAACCCGCATGGATTACCAGCTTCAGGAGGCGACGGCCTATCTCCAGCGCGGCGATATCGAAAATGCGCGCACGAGCCTGCGTTACGCGCAAAACGCTGTCGAAACGATCGAGAAATTTTTGGGACGATAATAACTCTGATCTGTTACAGAGGGCACGTATGCGCTCCCGCATCATGTATATCGAATCGAAGGCCGAGAGCCTGCAAGGTCGCGCACGCATTGGACGTGTTACCTTTACGAAATCGGGCAAGGGAATTTATTATCTGGGTCGTGAATTCTATCGCATTAGCGGCTTCAAAGCCAACTATGCAGAGGCCGGATCCCACGAGCCATACTGGATCTCTGGCCCGCGCAAAGATGGCTCGGACCGCCTGTATTCGCCTAGTAGTCTTCCTGTTGAGATTGATGAGGACGTGCGTGAAGAATATTGGCGGGCGATCCGCAATAGGCCGGAGTGCTGTGCTCGAAGCACCACCTGATGAGCCGAGCTACCTAGTGTAGGGTTGGTGCCGAGTAGGTTGTTTGGGCAGCAGTCATGCATCCGCTCACACATTTCAGCTCAGGCGAGATCGCATCTCCATCCATCGTCCAGATATGCCGGTCGCGAAACCGCTCCATCAATTCTTCGTCCGATGCGTCGCCCATCGCCCGGGCCCACAAGATGCGCTCGTCGTCGAGCCCCGCGCCGTTCACCACGAAATCCATATACGGATTGTGCGAGGGCGCATAGTGCACCAACACCAGATGCTTGCCAGGCTCTGCAGCGAGTTGCGCGATCAGGCTTTTGCGCAGCGCTTTGAACGAAGCGTCACCCGTTGTGTAGCCCTCGGGCTTCTGAATCAGTGCCGTGACGAACAGCAGCGGAATCGCCAGCACCGCAACGCGCGCGATCAAACTCCCCGTGGGTTTCCCCTGCGGATTCCAATAGCGCAGCGCATGCAGGCCCGCTACTTGCGCCAACAGTAGCAACCCCGCCGCCGGAGCCGCATAGTGCGGCAGAAATTCCGCCAGCAATCCCAATCCCGCGAGCCATGCGGCCAGCAGGATCAGCATCCACCGCAGGCGCTTGTTCTTCCATGCCAGCGGAGCGCAAACCAGCCCTATCGATAGCGGCCACCCGCTGCAATAAAATGTCCACAGCGATCCGAGCTTGTCCCGCTGCGAGGTCCACGGGTGCTCATGATATTCACGATCGTCTTTGCCGAACCAATCTCCATACAGCCTTTGAAATTCGGGATGGCGGTACGTGGGCGGGTGTTGTTTCGGGTGAACGAAAATAAAATTGCTGACCGCCATGTATTGCCGATCGTGCTCGAAATACGGCAAATCCCACGGATGCCCGGTGACTTGGAAATTGTAGGCGGCCATCGCCCCGACGCCGATCGCAACAACGGGCGTAGCATACAGAATCCAGCGCCATGCTTTTCGATTCGCGATCAGCAACGTGACGCATGCCACCAAGCTCAGCACGAAGCCCTCATAAGGGCGGCTCGCGGCCAGCACCACGAATCCCAGCCCCATCAGCGACGAGTCGCGTACCGTCACTTCTTTCCGCAATCGGGGCCACGCGCCAATCACCAGCACTCCGCCGAGCGCGGCCACCAGGCCGCCCCAATAACTGTTCATCCAATATGTCGCCGGCCCCCACCGCGCCATCGCGATCACCCATCCGAACAACGCGTAACTGGGAGGCAGCCACCCATAGAGCATCCACAGCGCGGCCGAGAACGCCGCCGCCGCGCTCAGCAACACGCCGTAGTATGGGTCGCCCGCGATCTCGCCCGCGGCGAGGAACACCGCCGGCATCGGCTGATATTTGGCCGCAAACGTCGGTTGCGACAGAACGTGGAATTGTTCGAAGTGCTCCCAATAAGGACGCGACGGATTCGCCAGCCGCCCATGCGCGAACGTGTCGGCCTGCAGCAGGTAAGCGAATTCGTCGTGCATCGCAGGTTCGGGCCGGGGGAAAAATGCCACATGCAGAGCCACAGGAATGACTCCCGCCAGTACAATGCACAGAGCCCGCCGCTCCGCTAAATGGCGCCAAGCGAATTTCAGGCGCTGCAACGGGCGCGGGAAGAACTTCAGGATCAGCATTAAGCCGAAGATCTGTGCGAAGGTGACGAGAATGCCTTCCATCCGGCGAGTGAAATACTCCTCCAGATGGTTGATCGACCCGCTTTCCGTAAATCATTAGGTCGATCTGGCGGACGCTATTTAACTGAAACCTAGCTGCTGGATTTAACTGAGACCGAACTACTAAGCAGCGCGGGCGACGGCCCCCGCACGGGGATGACTGAGTCCGATCCACAGCAGCACGCCCGCCATCGGGATCACCGCCACCGCCCAGAAAATCCAGTTGTAGTGCGCCTGATCGAACCACCGGCCCGTGAGCGGCAGAATCACGGCGGCTTCGGCCGCCCAGGCCCCCGAGGCCACGCCCGCCACGCTCGCCGTCCTGTCTCCGGGATACGCCCGCGCGCCGGTGCGCAAGCCCAGCATCTGGAATCCACCGGTGACGAACATGCACCAGAAGAACATTGCCAGCACAGCCGCCGTCGACTCCAGCGAAGTCATGAACGCGAACGGCAGCATGCACACCGCCAACAGCAGGAACATTTTCACGGGGCGGTCTTCGCCCGGCGCGAAGCGGTCGAAAATCCAGCCCCACGCGAAGTAGCCGATCTCCCAACCAAGCGGCGGAATCCACAACACCTTGCCCAAATCCGTCTGCGACAACTTCATCACGCGATTGAGATAGAGCGGGCTTAAATAAAACACCGGTCCGATGGCGACCGAGCCCAGCGAGTAACTCGCGATCAGCGCCCAGAAGCGCTTTTCCAGCGGATTCAACGACGCGAACGTCGGCTTCTCCTTGGACTTGGGCAGCATCTTTGGCAACATCGGCGGCCGCGCCACGAAAGCCCACAGGATCATCCACAGCAATCCGAGTCCGCCCGTGACCAGAAACGCCGCGCGCCATCCGAACGCCGCCGCCACCGGCACCACGACAACCGGCGCAAAAATCGCGCCGAGCGACCCGCCGCTATAGGAAATCGCCATGCCGCGCGCCTGCCTGTCTTTCGGCAGCGAATCGATCGATGCGCGGAAGCCTCCGGGAAACGTAGCGCCCTCGCCCAGTCCGAGCAGGCCGCGGCACAATGCGAAACCCGCGAACCCCACCATCCAGGCGTGCGACGCGCTCGCCACCGTCCAGATGGCCACCGCCGCGAGCATGCCCAGCCGCAGGCCGATGTAATCCAGCACCGCGCCCCAGATGGGATTCGCGAGCATATAAGCGATGGAAAACGCCGAAACAATCTCGCCGTAGCTCTGCGCGTTCAGGTGTACGTCGTGCAGGATCGTCGGCGAAAGCACCGCCAGAATCTGCCGGTCCACGTAGGAAAGCCACGAGCACAGCATCATCGCCCCGCTCGCCACCCACATGCGCCAATCCGTGGCGCGTTCGTAAGCGCTGAGGGTTGTAGCAGGCGTCATGCTGGAGGATGACATACGGTGTCAGGCTAACACACGGGCTTTGAAAAATTCGGTAAGTTACGCGCTGCAACAAGGCATGAATCGCCACAACATATTCGGCCTTTTTGTTTCTAAATCCGCAGGTGCAATTCGCGAACGGAACTTTGCGCCAAGCTCATTGGCTGCAATGGCGTTCACTAAACCTTCGCCAAAATCGAGGGCAATGATATACCCTACATGCCGAGCCCTCGTTAGCTTGGGGTGGCGTGAGAGGCCTGGATCATTTAGTGCGCAATGAGCAGGACGACCTTTCCGTCGTTCGTGGGCCAAGGCATTATGGGCGGTTTCTATTTTAGTATTCCGGTTTCAAACAGCCCGGAACTCAAGGCTTCTCCCAATGGATCTCCCTCTGTAGCCCATAGCCTCACGCCGCTCGGCCCCTTGGGGTCGTATTCGCCATATAGGGGATTTAGCAGGTCTAAAGCTCCCTTAAGATCTTCACAGAATGCCCATGCCTCGCGTTCTTGGATTGCCTCTACGCGAATGCTTCTTCCGACAAAATTACAAAGCCTATCTCGGAAGGCGTGTACCTGCGCATGGCTCGCATGCCGATCGGCTAATTTTTCTTCGATCGCTATGCGCCTAAGGTCGGCTTCCGCCGCAGCTCGCTCTGCGTTTCGGGATCGCTCAATGCTTTCGACGATGCGTTCTTCTGCCTCCAGTTCGGCCTTGCGCGCCATTCGGAGAGCTCCCCAGCTAAACAGAACCTTTGACTCGGGACCCGGAAACTGGTGAGCGCCATTCGCTTCGCCCCAAGTCGAGTCTGGAGGCCGGGCCCATCGGCCGGATTTCTGTCTTCTCCCGGCCGAGATCCACTAGCAGAGCGCCGAAAGAAAAATGACGCGATAGATCCATGCCCGGGCCCAAACATTGTCGTGATGCAGCGCCCCGCGCGCGTACATCCATTTTCGAGAAATCCGAGAGCACCGCGTTAATCGAGGCCGGAGTCCGCGACGCCAAACGAGATCGATCTCCAGGACCACCAGTCTTCCCGATCTCTGCCGTGGACCCGGTCGACGGCTGCTCCACTGACTATTGCATCAAGCGCCGCGAACGCTTATGATTCCTGACCGCAATCCAGCGCGTTCCTCGGGCGTGAAACTCATCAGTGATAGTGTATACCGGAACGAATAAGTGGTGGAGCGCCGAGTGGACCTCGCGGGAGACGTCCAAACGGGACATTGTTTTCACGGGCCGTGGCGTAAGTGAGCCGGATGAAACGCCCGGCACCGGATTCAACTCTTCTTTATAGGGGCAGCGAACCCCTTTGCGAGTGCCGGCCGCCGCCCCTTATCCCCATTTCCTTCCACGGTAAAGCAGACCCCGATCCGCGTCGTTGTTGTTTTGTAAAATTCCTGTAAACTATCGCTTCCACGCCGAAATGGCTGGACGATGGTCCGTTAGAATTGGCTTAGTTCGCCTATATGCAAACGGTTTTGGTCATCGACGACGACGCGGCGTTGCGGGACACGATCGGCCTGATGCTGGAGATGGAAGGCTTCCGTCCGATTCTGGCAACCGACGGACATTCGGGGCTCAAGCAGGCGCTCGTACTGAAGCCGGACCTGATTCTGGTGGATTTGCGCATGCCGGGCATGGGCGGCATGGAAGTTTGCAAGCAGATTCGCGCCAGCGAGCTGAAGACACCAGTGATCGTCTTGAGCGCCATCGGCGACGAAATGGATAAAGTGCTGTTGCTCGAGGTGGGCGCAGACGATTACGTTGTGAAGCCATTCGGCACGCGCGAGTTGCTGGCCCGCATTCGGGCCGTGTTGCGCCGCGCATCGGCGGAAGGCACAAAAGTAGTGGCGTTTGGAGACGTCGAAGTGGATTTGACGCGCCGCGTCGTCCTTAAAAAGGGCGAGGACCTGAAGATGACGCGAGCTGAGTACAACCTGCTGACGTATTTTCTTCACAATCCGGATCGGGCGCTGACACGCGACATGATTCTCAACTCCGTATGGGGCTACGAATCGTTTCCCAACACCCGCACGGTAGACGCGCACGTCGTAAGGCTTCGCCAGAAACTGGAACCTGATCCGGTCAGCCCGCAGCACTTCATCACGGTCCACGGCGTCGGGTACCGTTTTCTTCCGTAGCCGTCCGCGGCAAGGCGCTATGCGAACGGTCCTCATTGTTGAAGACACCGACGTGTGCAGTGAAGCGCTGGAAGTGGCGTTGACCCGGATCCCTAATATTGAAATTCGCAATGTGGAGACCGCCGAAGCCGCGCTTGCCTGTCTGGCCGTTATCGACGTCTGCGCCATTGTGACCGACCTGCAATTGCCTTCCATGAGCGGCTTCGACCTGATCGAAGCCGTTCGCTCTCGTGCGACTACGCGCCTGTTGCCCCTGCTGGTTGTCAGCGCCGATACGGACCCGCGGACGCCAGCCCGTTTAAGCAGCCTGGGTGTGGACGCATACTTCCCAAAACCGTATTCTCCTGCGGAGATCCGCAGCAAATTGGAGCAATTGATCAATGCTGCCTAGACCACGCACCCTCATGCTCTTGTTTTTCCCGATCGTTCTCGCAGCGCAAACACAGGCGCAACAGCAGAAGACCGATGTCGACAGAATTTTGGAACGCCTGGACCGCCTGGAACAGGAGAACCGCGACCTTGCTGCCGAGGTGCATGCTCTGCGATCGGAGCTGGCCGGCACGCGCGTCCAAACCGCGCCTGTTACGGGGCCAGCCGAAAATGCTACGGCGGGTATGAATGCGGGATCTGCCGCTCCGCCACTCAGCGAACAAGTGGCCGTGCAACAGCAGCGCATTTCGGATCTGGCGCAAACCAAGGTGGAATCGTCGCAGCGTTTCCCGATTTCACTCACGGGAATGGTTCTGTTCAATTCGTTTGTAAATGGAATCAACAGCGCCGGACAGCAGTATCCGCTGGTGGCGGCGTCCACGGCGGGCCACGCTACGGACGGCGCGACGCTGAGCCAGAGCATCGTCGGTCTCACCTATCAGGGGCCGCGAATTTTGGGAGGAGCGCAAGTCGATGCGTCTCTCATGATGGACCTGTGGGGCGGCACTCCTTCGAGTTCGCTGAACCATTTGATCCGGCTGCGGACGGCGACGATTTCGTTAAACTGGAAAACTCGCAGCCTCACCTTCGGGCAGGACAAGCCGATTGTTTCGCCGCGCGATCCGGATTCTCTGGCGCAGGTCGCCTTTTCGCCGCTGGCCGGCGCGGGAAATTTATGGCTCTGGCAGCCGCAACTTAAGTTTGAACAGCGGTTCAACTTCGGGGACACCATGGGCCTGCGCGCCCAGGTGGGTGTGTATCAAACCAGCGAACCCACGGGCTCGGCAGGCACGGATTACGCCTCCACGCTTTCTTCGGCGCGGCCCGGCGAGGAAGGGCGCTTCGAATTTTGGCGCACCTTCGCCGCGAGTGGACGAATTGAAATCGCACCCGGCTTTCACGTAAGCGATACGCACGTGGCGGGGACCTCGGTTCCTTCCCGGCTATTCACCGTGGATTGGCTGATTCAGCCGATTGCGAAGGTGCGCATCACAGGCATGTTCTTCCAGGGCGAGAACGCTGCGGGGTTGGGAGGTTTGCGTCAGGGTTATACGATCTTCTCCAACTACAACGTCCAGGCAGTGCATGCCGCGGGAGGTTGGGCGCAGGTGTTGTTCCAGGCCACATCGCGCCTGGCATTCCATATTTATGCGGGGCAGGAGAGCGATCAGGGCTCGGATCTTCTGACTGGTTCGATCGCCCGAAATTTCTTGTACGCTGGGAACGCAGTGTACCGGCTGGGCTCGAACATCCTGCTCGGATTCGAGGCTTCGCAGGTGCGGACACGGTACCTGGGCCTCGGCAACCGGGTGAACAATCACTATGATCTATCGCTGGCTTATCTTTTTTAGCCTGACCCTGAGCCTGATCCTCACGCAGCCGGCGTTCGCCGCGCAGGTATCGGGGCGCGTGGTTTTAAGCGATTCGCGGGATCCCGGGGTTCGAAATCGCCGCGACTATTCCGGCGTGGTCATCTCACTGAAACCCTTGGCCGGGGCCCCCCCTGCTCCTTTGGATACAAAGAAGGAAGTGATTCTGCAAAAAAACAAGATGTTTTCGCCGCATGTGCTGGCGATTCCCGTGGGATCCATTGTGGAGTTTCCCAATGCCGACCCGATTTTTCACAATGCGTTTTCGAGCTACAACGGGCAGATCTTCGATGTAGGGCTGTATCCCCCGGGAACCACGCGCTCGGTGCGCTTCGCGCGCGAAGGGGTGGTGCGCGTCTTTTGCAATATTCATTCGTCGATGAGCGCCATGATCGTAGTGCTGGGGACGCCTTACTACGCGACGACGCGCAAGGATGGCTCGTTTAGCATTGCCGATGTGCCGCCCGGCGACTACGCGATGACCCTGGTTCATGAACGGGCCACGGAGGCGACGCTCGCAGCTGTGGCCCGGCGCGTTAGCGTTGGCGCGGAGAATATGACGCTGCCGGAAATTGTCATTTCCGAGGCGGGCTTCCTTTCGATTCCGCATAAGAATAAATACGGGAAAGATTACGCCCCAGAGCCTCCCAGCGAACCCGTCTACCCGGAGGCCAAGCACTAGATCATGGCGACCCAACCGCAAACGGCCCGGCCTTCCCGTTTGTCACTGCTGTGGAAGATTCTGCTTTCGACGTCGATTGCCCTGACGCTGCTGTTCGGATTGATCGGCGCGATTGTACAAAATACCGCGAGCCGCGCGCTCGAAACCAGCGTGGAGCAAGAGGTGCAGGCCAGCTTTCAGGCGTACGATTCGCTGTGGCGATCGCGCGTGGAACTGCTCGCCTCCGTCAGCCTGGTGATGAGCAAGATGTCGGACGTGCGCGCCGCCTTCGGCACAGGAGACGCCGCAACCATTCGCGATACGGCATCCGACCTGTGGAAGGACATCTCGTCACAAAAAGCCGTCTTCCTGGTCACGGACCCGCAGGGGCGCGTGATTGCGTCCCTCGGCGGAATGGGATTGGGAAATCTGGGCGCAGCGGGCATACCGGCCGACCAAACCTTGCCCGTGGTGCGGCAGGCTGCCGCGGCATTTCCGCGCCAGTCCTCCGGATTCATGATGGCCGGCCAGGAGCTTTATCAAATCGCGGTGACTCCGGTGTACGTGCAAGCGGGAAGCGGCTTGGGATTGTTAAACGTTTTGGTGGCGGGTTACGTGGTCGATCGCGATGTGGCGCGTTCGCTGCGCGATTCCACCGGCGGAAGCGATTTTTGTTTTTTCGCGAACGGACAAGTGGTGGCCTCCACGCTTGATCCTGAAACGATTGCAGGCGTCGAAGCGGCGGCGGCCGTTCCCGGGAAACTGCAGCGCATCAGCGCGGGCGGCATGCCCTACACAATGCTGTCGACGACGCTGACGGGCATCGACGGCCGGCCGCTGGGTGAATTGCGCATCCTTCGCTCTTTTGAAAATGCGCGTCAGAATATCGCGAGGCTCAGTCGCAACATTGTTCTGATCTGGCTCTGCGCGGTCCTGCTGGGCCTGCTGCTCACGTATGGTTTGGCCCGCCGGATTCTGGAGCCGGTCAATGCTTTGGATCGCGGCGCGGCGGAAGTGGCGCGCGGCAACTACGATTACCGCGTGCGCGCGGGAGCGAACGGCATGAGCAGCGTCGACGAGCTGGGCCGGCTTGGCAGAAGCGTTCGATGCAATGTGCGCGGCCATTCAGGAAAGCCGCCGGGAACTGATACGCCAGGAGCGAATCACCACCATCGGCCGTCTTTCTACGTCCCTGGTCCACGATCTCCGCAATCCCCTGGCGGCGATTTACGGCGGCGCGGAAATGCTGATGGACGGCGACCTTTCTTCGGCGCAGGTGGAACGGCTGGCGGGAAATATTTATCGTTCGTCGCGCCGCATGCAGCAATTGCTGCAGGAGCTGGTGGATACGGGACGCGGGCGCAGCACCAGTGTTGAGATGTGCCGTTTATCTGAAGTGGTGGCGGCCGCGTACGAGGTCTTCGCGATGGCGGCCGACGCGCAATCGGTTTCCGTGCGCATCGACGTGCCCGAAAATATCGAATTGCCACTGGAACGGGCGCGCATGGAACGAGTGTTCGTGAATCTGATCGACAATGCCTTGGGCGCCATGCCGGGCGGCGGGTGCCTGGAGATCGTGGCCGCGGCGGACGCTCAATCGATCCTGGTGCGGGTTGAGGATACCGGGCCGGGTGTTGCGCCCCAGCTTCGCGCGGAGCTGTTTCAACCTTTTATTACGGCGGGTAAGAAAAACGGTGTCGGCCTGGGCCTCGCATTCTCGCACCAGACCGTGCTGGATCACGGCGGCGACTTGTGGATCGATTCCGCGCCCGGGCCGGGTGCCAGATTTTTTATTCGCTTGCCACTGGCATTACCCTGGGCGGCGAATGATCACGCCGAAATGCCCGGAAAAGCCATAAGCTGACCGCTCCCGCGCCCTGAGACCGCCTATGGCATTGCGACGACCATCGCCGTATAATCGCGGCATGGTTCGCAAAATCCGGATCGCTTTGACGTTGTGTACTTTCGCGCTGCCGTTTCAATCTCCTCCACCCGCGGTTGCGCAGGAAGCCGCACGCGGCGACCGCCCGGATCTCACCTTTGTAAGCCGTGTGAAGCGCGAGGCCTTTGAGCGATCGCAGGTGATGGACACGCTGAGCTATCTGACCGACGTCTACGGTCCCCGGCTCACCGCATCGCCCGAGTTCAAGCAAGCCGCGGATTGGGCGGTGGAACGCCTGAAAAGCTACGGCGCGGAAAATGCCCGGCTCGAAAAATGGGGGACGTTCGGCAGGAGCTGGGCGCTGAAACAATACTCGATCGAGATGCTGGAACCTCGTTACGCGGTGCTGGACGCCGCGGCGCTGGCCTGGTCGGATACTACGCGCGGACCAGTCACAGGTGAAGTGATCTATGCGCCGTACGGCGGCCCCGTTCAAACGCTGGATCCGCAGAAGCAGCAGCAGGACCTGGATCGGTTCATGGCCGAATGGAAGGGCAAACTCAAGGGCAAGATCATTCTGTTGACGCGTCCGCGTCCTTTAGTTCCCAGCACGCAGCCCACGTTTTCGCGCTACACGGATAAAGAGCTGAGCGATATCGCCGCCGCGCCTGAGCCTGTCGCAAGGCTTTCGGAAGTGCTGAAACTGGAGATCCCCAACGATCCGGAAGAAGAACGAGCGCTGTTCCGCAAGCTGCCGGCCGGCGTGCTAGAGCAATTAGGGGAAGAGCGGCGCAGGATCGGCGACCGGCGCGCGAAATTCCTGAAGGACGAAGGTGTGCTGGCCGCGCTGTATACGTCGCCGGGTTCTTTCGACGGCTTGATCTTCGCGCAGGCGGCGGGTCCGTGGAAGGCCAAGGACACGCTCGCGCCGCCGACGTTCATCGTGACGCGCGAGCAGTACAACCGGATGGTGCGGCTCGCCGAGAAAAACATCGCGGTGAAAATGCGCGTGAACCTGGCCGCCGACGTTTCGCCCAACGACGTGGATGCCTACAACGTGACGGCGGAGCTTCCTGGCGGCGCTAAAAGAGACGAGGTTGTCATGATCGGCGCGCACCTGGATTCCTGGCACAGCGGCACGGGCGCGACGGACAACGCGGCAGGCTCGGCGGTGATGATCGAGGTGATGCGCATTCTCAAGGCGCTCAACGTACGGCTGGATCGAACCGTGCGCATCGCGCTGTGGAGCGGTGAGGAAGAGGGCATTTTTGGTTCCGAAGGCTACGTGAAGCAGCACTTCGGCGATCCGGAAACGATGAAATTGACGGCCGAGCAAGCCAAGCTCTCCGGCTATTTCAATTTCGATAACGGGACGGGAAAAATTCGCGGCGTCTATCTGCAAGGCAATGATGCGATGCGGCCTATTTTCGAACAATGGTTCGCGCCTTTCCGCGACGAAGGCGTCGCGACGATTTCGATCCGCAACACGGGCGGCACCGATCATCTGTCGTTCGATGCAGTTGGCCTTCCCGGTTTCCAGTTCATCCAAGACCCGATGGATTACTCGAACGTAACGCACCACTCGCAGGTCGACACGCTGGATCACGTCCACGCCGAAGATCTGATGCAAGCCTCGGCCGTCATCGCGACGATTGTGGCCGAAGCCGCGAACCGTCCGGATCTGCTGCCGCGCAAACCGCTGCCGGCGCCGGCCGTGAAAATGCCGATGGCTGCGCCCGCGCGATGAAATATCCGGGCCGTATGCGCCATAGCACGGCACGCGCTGCCGGAGCTTCTTGCATCTCAGCCTTTTGGTAACAACCCATTGACCTTGGGCTAGTCCGCTGATCCTGTGTGGCTGCGCGCCTTTTCCTTTCCATCTGACTTTATGAAACATTTTGTGTCATAATTGTTTTTTCAACAGAATCCACAGATGAGAAATCCACTGCTTTTTAAAATCACGCAAACCTCTGAAAAACCGAGAGTTTCATCTATCACTGCTGTGGATAAAACAATTGATGCACTAGAATGTAACTCCCCCCTAGCGGCTACCCTTTTCGGATTGGAAGGCTCTACGTGTCTCAGATCGATGAATCAATCCTGATCGCTATAGAGGGCATCGACGGCGCTGGGAAAACCACGCAAGTCCAGTTGCTCAAAAGCGCCCTAGAAAACGCGGGGCAAGAAGTGATCACGTCCAAAGAGCCAACAACAGGCAAATGGGGAAGGATCATCCGGGACACGGCGAGTACGGGGCGACTTTCCGTGGAGAACGAGCTCGAGCTATTTATAAAAGACCGCTCGGAGCATATCGATTCATTGGTAAATCCGGCGCGCGAGGCTGGCAAGATCGTTATCCTCGACCGTTACTTTTATTCGACGATCGCATATCAGGGCTGTCGCGGGATGAATCCTGCTGATGTTGAGACAGACATGAAAGCGCGATTCCCGACACCGGACGCTGTCTTCTTACTCGATTTAGACCCTGTTGTTTCTACCTACCGAATTGCCCACTCAAGGGGAGAGGAACCGAATCACTTCGAGGATCGCGATAACCTCGCCAAAGCAAGATCCATATTCAACGCCCTAACGGGTGCCGAGGTTCATAGAATAGACGGCACGATGTCGCAGGAGCTCGTTCACGAGAGGATCATAGACCTATTCATCGATGGTCCTTTGAGTGTAAAGCGGTGCGCCAAGGCGTATGGCTGCCAGCACTTAATGGACTGTTCTTACCGAATCCTCGGGAACTGCAATTGGTTCAAAATAGCGAAATCTCTTCGTGATCAAATCAATAGTTCCCGCACCGTCCGTACGTGATCCGCAATCCCCGCAGCCCATCGCCGGGATTACGCGAAGCGAATTGTGGACGCGGCAAAAATTGTAGAAGTGAACCAGGACGCCACGGCCGCGCTTCGAACTAGCGCGCTACTGGCCTTCCGCCGGTGAGACGCGCGCTATATAATCAACGCTATGTCTAAAAACCTGCCGATCGTTCGCCGGAAATTTCTTGGAGTCACGGGTCTCGGAGTTACCGGCGCAGCCGCGCTCGGGCTGGCCGCGCAAAGCTCCAAGGAACCGAGCACTGCGGGCATCAAGGTGGAAAAGGACGTCGTCATCGGCAAGGGCGGCGACGTGGACTTGCACTGCGATATCTACCGGCCGCCTGCTGGCACTGAAAAGCGCATGGCGCTAGTGCATTTTCACGGCGGAGGCTTCGCCCGCGGCAGCAAAGACACGCTCGGCGGACAGATTATGCCGATCACGGCTCGCGGCTATGTTTCGATTGCGGCGCAATATCGTCTGAGCGGCGTGGCCCGTTGGCCGGCGCAAATCGAAGACGCGAAGACCCATATTCGGTGGGTACGCGCGAACGCCGGAATGCTGGGCATCGATCCCAATCGCATCGCCATCGTAGGGCATTCGGCCGGTGGACACATCGCACTCTACACCGCCGGACAGCCCGATGCGGCGCTGGCCGCGTGTGTGGCGTTTTATCCGCAGACGGATGTGCGTAACAACGCTCCGGTGCTTTTGCCGCCCGGAAGCGGGGATGCGGAGATCGCCAACGCCAGTCCCTTGACTCATATCAAACCCGGGTATCCCGCGACGGTGATCTTCCACGGCCTTTCGGACGTGACCATCCCTCCCGAAAACAGCGAGCATCTGCTGCAAGTGCTTCGTGAGGCCAAAGTTCCGTCAGAGCTACACACGTTCCAGGGCGTGCCGCACGAATTCGATGAGCATCCCGAATTTGCCGAATCGTGCGCCGCGCTCACGGATTTCTTTCTGGAGAGGGAAATTCTGCATCCTCGCACGTATCCGCCGTTCGCGCCCGGCGCCGGGCGTGGACGCGGTGCCGCGTAGAGATCCACTCTTCCTCGGAGCTTCACCGGACCGCGCAGCGGCGTCGCCTCCCAGTCCATTTCTGAAGCATCGCGACGAGCGGCACGCGGAGCAGAATTGCGCGTAGGCCGCGAGATCGCGTGCCCGATCTTTCACATTCCCTGCAAAGCTGAATTAGCCTCTCGCCGCGGACGCCCGCGATTTCCACGATCGCCAATCTTTTTCCGTCGCCGCCACCATGAGCTTGGAGGATTCGTGCAGCCAGTCGGACGTGCGCGTTCTTAAATCCGCCAGTAGTGCCTTCGCATCGCACGTGCCTAAATGAACATTGGCCGTCTCCCACCCCATGGCGCGGAACAGCCGCGTGGCGTCGTGTTTGGCGGGGAGCGACGCGAGCTCGATGCGCGAGCAATCCGGCGCCAGGCGCCGCACAATCCAATCCTCGCGCAACCTCACAAAAGGATCCTGACAGCGAATGGAGCGGTCCAGGATCTGCTGATAACGGATTCGCGTTTTCGGAACGCCTTTGGCCGTCGGCCACGCCCACAACCACGCCGAGTCGGTGAGCTGCTTGGCCTCACGCGCGATGTAGCCGCCCTCGAAGCTCGCCAGGGCGACGAATCGGTGTCGTCCCAAGCTGCCTAGGCCTGCGATGCGGTGCGCCAGGCGGACGGGCAGATCGCGAGCGGGCAGCATTTTGCGCAGTGCCTTCAGGGCAGTGGATGGCGGGATGGCTTTCAGCTCAGGCAAGGCTTCCAGTTTGCGCCAAAAAGGACGCGGATCCTTCAGGCGTTCGACAGCCATTTCACGCAGCGCGAGATGCTCTTCCGCCAGGACCAGCGGCCGGCCGCCTGCGCGGAGAGAAGCACGGTAGCCGTCGAGAATGGCCTTGCACGAGTTTGCGTGTGCAATCTTCAGCCGCCCGGCGTTGATGGCCAGGTGCGCGCTGGTGGCCAGTCGGACCAGATCGCAGGTGTAGGGCATCCAGTCGGCTTCGTCGAAATCGTTCACGCCCCAAACCAGGCGGCCATCCGCATCGCGCCAGGTGCCGAAATTTTCTACATGCAGATCACCTACGGCGAGCACGTCGGGGGCGGTTTGTTGCTCAGGGCAAAGCGCGGGCCACGTCTGCGCCCAGCGGAAAAACGTGGCGCGCAGAAATGGAAACGGCGCTTCGCCCATGAGCGCATGCTTGCGCCGAATGTCGGCAGGAATCAGAGGGATGCGTTCGGCGAGCCACTGCTCGTAGTGCTCATTCGCTTTGTCGAATCGCGTCATATGTAAACCGCTCTTTCGCCTACGCGAAAACGCAGGTGTAAACCGCTCTTTCGCCGAGCGAAAACGCGGGTGCAACGCGCTCTTTCGGCGAACCGAAAACGCGCGACGACCTGTAACGCGCCTTTGCGCCTAAGCGAAAACGCGCGACGAAACCACAGGCTGCCTATTAGTATGACGGCTACTTGTTAGTAAGGCGGCTACTTCCCTGGCACCATGCGCTGCGCCTTGTAGGCGCTCGCGGCTTCTTTGGACGAAATATAGGCCACCAGCTTCTTGGCCGCCGCCGGGTCTTTAGCATGAGCGGAGACAAACGCCACGAGGACGGTCGGCGGAGAAATCGATTTCGGCAGAGGACCCACCACGTCGATGCCGGGATCTTCCATCTCGCTGAGGAACGTCAGTCCGATTTCAGCATCCCCCGCCGCGGTGACCTTCATCGCACCGGCGCCGCCTTGTGCACGATTCAACTTCGATTGCATCTGGTCGTAGATCCCGAGCTGCTTCATGGTGGCGTCGAAGGCGACTCCGGCAGCGGCGCCTCCCGCTGGATTTGGATAGGCGACGGACTTCGCGGCGAGCAAAGTTTTCTTGACCGCTTCGGGCGAGGAAATATCCGGCTTCGGGGCGCCTTTTTTTACAGCCACGCCGATCGATATGCTGGCCAGGGTCTTCGCGCTGGACTGTACAACGTTGCCCGACGCAAGCACCTCGGGATAGGGAGGCTGAAGAACCGGCACGTCGAACGGCTCGCCCGACGCGACCTGTTTCTTGGTGCCGAGTCCCGAGCCGTAGGTGGCCTTCACCTTGATCCCCGTCTTCTTTTCAAAAGCGGGAATCAGTTGCTCGAGTGCGGCCTTTATTCCGCCCGGTGCGATCAGCGTGACCTCGCTCTGCGCAAGAGCCAGATTCGGATGCCCTGCGATCAGGAGGGCGACGGAAACCCACAGATAGCGTTTCATAATTTCCCTTCGGATATTTTCTGCCAACCGGCACATTATACCTTGCAGAGATCGCGAAAAAAGGCGAAAACCGCTTCACTTGGTAGAATCGAGACCGTAACCGAGTGACTCAAATGGCTCAGACGAATTGTTCATGAATATCGGAATCACGTGTTATCCCACCTACGGCGGCAGCGGCATTGTCGCCACCGAACTCGGCCTGGAACTCGCGAATCGCGGGCACACGGTCCACTTCATCACGTACGCGAATCCGATCCGGCTCGATCCCGGGACGCGGCGCATTTACTATCACGAGGTGGAGGTTTCGAACTACCCGCTGTTCCAATATCCGCCGTATTGCCTGGCGCTGGCTTCGCGCATGCTGGATGTGGCCGAGGCTTACAGCCTGGATCTGCTGCACGTGCATTACGCGATTCCGCACTCTATCTCCGCGCTGCTGGCCCAGCAGATGCGGGCCCCGAAAAAACGACTCCCGTTTATCACCACGCTGCATGGCACCGATATTACTTTGGTAGGTCAGGACCCCTCTTACCTGCCCATCACCAAATTCTCGATCGAACAATCGAACGGCGTGACATCGATCAGCGAAGATTTGAAGCGTGACACAGTGAAGATTTTCGGCATCGCGCAGGAAATCCGCGTGATCCCGAACTTCATCAATTGCGATTTGTACCTTCCGGCCGTGGACAAGTCCGGCGCGGCGGCGTACGCCCCCAAGGGCGAAAAGCTGCTGATTCACATCTCGAACTTCCGACCGGTAAAGCGCGTGCTGGATTGTATCCGCATTCTCGCGGAAGTTCGCAAGCACACACCGGCGCACCTGTTGATGGTAGGCGACGGGCCCGAGCGTAGAACCGCGGAGCATTTGGCGCGCGAAATGGGCGTCACGGAGCACGTATCTTTTTTGGGCAAACAGAATCACGTCGAACGCCTGATTCCGCTGGCGCACGTTTTGCTGATGCCGAGCGAAATGGAATCCTTCGGCCTGGTGGCACTGGAGGCGATGGCGTGCGGCGTGGCTCCCGTCGCGACCAGAGCGGGCGGTGTGCCGGAACTGATCACGCAGGGCGAGACCGGCTTTATGGAAGAGATTGGCGACGTCCAGGCACAGGCCGCTCGCGTGGTGGAGTTGCTCTCGGACAACGCGCTGCATGCGCGCATGACCGAAGCCGGGCGGCGGCGTGCGCGGGAGCACTTCGGAACCGATCGCATTATTCCGCAGTACGAACAGTATTATCGGGAAGTGCTGGAGCAGAGTTCTGCCCCGCGGTAACGCAAACCTATCTACGGAAAATCTTCCCTAGTGCAGATCCCTTTAATGTAGATCTTCGACCGGGACGTCGAAGTAAACCGTATTCACCACGCCCAGCCGCTGGAACTGCACCCAAACGCGATAAGTATGGGCACGCGGGAAGATGACGTTGAACTGCATGTTCGGTCCGCCATCGGCCAGGAACGGATGCGTGTGGATGAGGTCGATCAAGTCGTCGCTCGCCGCCAGCATATGGGCCCAGGCGCCCATGTATTTTTCCAGGCCGTCGGCCGGTTTGAGTTTGAAGAACATCATCGTCTTCGTGTGGGCGATGGGCTGCGGCGGGTCCGTCTCCAATTCCACCGTCATGTTCGCACTGGTCTTGGGCGAATAATCCCTGGTAAGATGCGCGGGCTCCGGAGGAGTGCCGGGAAGCAGGACGGTCTTCGCGATCAACTGCGGCGTGGAGCCGTCGGGATAGAAATCGCCCAGGATTCGATACATGCCCGGTTTCGGCAAGGCCGTCTTGTACACGAAGCTGCCATCGTCTTCGTGGAAAACAGGATGATCGTGCAGGAAGAATTTCAGATCCTGGCTGACGACGAACATGTGGAACAGCTTCTCGTGAACCACCTGGAATTGCTTGACCGGCCGGTCTTTCCACGGGTCACGCACCACGAATTCGAAACTCGCCGGCATATTCGGCTTCAGGATTTGCGGAGTAATGTTGAGGTCCAGCGTATATTCAGCGGGGTCCGGAATGCCCGACACCAGCTTCATGCCGCAACGCGCACAAACGCCCGCGACGTTCGAACGCACATCGGGGTCCATGGGGCAGACGAAAACCTCTTCCTGCCCATAGAAGACGGCGGCCGCTCCGATGAACAGCACTGCCATTGCGACCAGACGTATCCATTTGGACATAAAAGCTCGCCTTAATGGATATCACAAACAATCGGCGGGGTCACGGGTCACTGAGGTCGCGGGCTACCCATTTCCCGGCATCGACATCCGCGTAAAATGGAAGAACCTCGGCGGGCCGAAACCCTATCTAATTCACTATGACCGAAGCCTTTATCTGCGATGCGCTCCGTACGCCGTTCGGCCGTTACGGCGGCGCGCTGGCCGCGATTCGCACAGACGATCTGGCGGCGCTGCCGCTGAAAGCGCTGGTGGCGCGTTATCCGAAACTGGACTGGGCCGCGGTGGACGACGTGATTTATGGCTGCGCCAACCAGGCGGGCGAGGACAATCGCAACGTGGCGCGCATGGCGCTGCTGCTGGCAGGGTTGCCGCAAGAGGTTCCGGGCGCGACGGTGAACCGGCTGTGCGGGTCCAGCATGGAAGCCGTGGGCGTGGCCGCGCGGGCCATCAAATCGGGCGAGACGCAGTTGATGCTGGTGGGCGGCGTGGAGAGCATGACGCGCGCGCCGTTTGTCCAGGGCAAGGCCGATGCGGCGTTCAGCCGCTCCGCCGAAATCTATGACACCACCATCGGCTGGCGCTTCGTGAATCCCGCGATGAAGGCGGCTTATGGCACCGATTCCATGCCGGAGACCGCCGAAAACGTGGCCGAAGAATTCGGCGTGTCACGGGCCGATCAGGACGCCTTCAGCTATCGCACGCAACAGCGCTGGGCCGCGGCTCATGCCGCCGGATTCTTCAAAGACGAGATCATACCGGTTGCGATTCCCCAGAAAAAAGGCGATCCCAAAATGTTCGCTACGGACGAACATCCCCGGCCCGATACGACGCTTGAGGCCCTGGCGAAGCTCAAGCCGATTGTGAAGCCGAATGGGACCGTTACGGCAGGCAACGCTTCCGGTATAAACGATGGGTCGGTCGCCATGATTCTGGCCTCGGAGCAGGCCGCCAAGAAGCACGGGCTGACGCCGCGCGCGCGTGTGATCGCTTCGGCCGCAGCCGGGGTGGCTCCGCGGATCATGGGCATGGGACCCGCGCCCGCCACCCGAAAAGTGCTGGCTAAGGCGGGTTTGCAACTGGCACAAATGGATGTGATCGAGCTGAACGAAGCCTTCGCCGCCCAGGCGCTTGGCGGTCACGCGCGACCTCGGACTTGCCGACGATGCCGCACACGTGAATCCCAACGGCGGGGCGATCGCTATCGGCCATCCGCTGGGCGCCAGCGGCGGACGCCTGATTGCAACAGCGGTGTCACAGCTCCATCGCATTCGGGGTCGCTATGCGCTGTGCACCATGTGCATCGGTATAGGGCAGGGCATCGCGATCATTGTCGAACGCGTTTGAGTCGAATGCGTCTGAACAACCGGGGCGCCAAGTTTGAACACTGGTATTTCAGGCTGTCTTCAGCTTGACTTGATATACGTCCGATGATACATTTTTGACGATCCTTCGAACGACCAAGGGGTGTCTAAAAAATGAAAAATAGATTTATTTTGTCCATCGCTGTACTCGGAACTCTATCGCTGGGGGTGAATGTCCCGCTGAGCGCGCATCACGGCACCGGCGTTTCCTACGACGCCTCCAAGCCCACGACGCTTAAGGGCAACGTCACGGAATTCCGCTATGCGAACCCACATCCGCAGTTGTTCTTCGATGTGAAGGACGACAACGGTAACGTCGTGCACTGGAGCGGCGAGTTCTATCCCAACCCGGCGCAGCTCGTGCAGTTGGGTTGGGGCCGGAAGCGCTCCGAAGCGGCACTGGCTCCAGGAACGCCCATCACAGTCGTGGTCGCACCGGCGCGCGCGGGTGGACCGGTAGGCGCCATCATTAAGCTGCTGAACGATAAGGGAGAGCCGATCGTCGGATCGGATGGTACCCAGGCCCCGCCCCCTCCGCCCCCGGCAGAGACGAAATAATTCGCCGCCGAGGATTGGAGCTTTGAAAGAGTGTCTCATATGAAAATACCAGTGGTGAAAGCAGCAATTTGGGCTGGCGCTGTGGGCTTGGCGTCACTCGCGTTCGCGCAGGCTCCCGCTCCCGCAGCAGGCCGGGGCGGTGGTGGAGGCGGCCGGGGCGGCATTTTGGCTCACAACCCCGCTAACGACAACACACCTTTCGACAAGCACGACTTGAATGGCATCTGGTCGCGCAACGGATCGCCTAGCGGCTATGGCGGAGGCGGCACGTGCCGGGATTGCGGGGATCGCGGGTTCAGTAACGATGTTCCTGCGTTCACGCCGCTCGGCCAGAAGATGTTCGATGCGAACAAACCTTCTTACGGGCGCAATCTGAATAGTCCGGAGGCGGCGGCGCATCCCGAGGAGGCCATTGGACGGCGCCGCGCGGTTCCTCCGGCCAACGGAACGGACCCGTATCAATCGTGCAATCCCGAAGGCATCCCGCGCGCGTTGATTTATCCTGACCCGATCCAGTTCACGGTGGTGAAGGATCGCGTGCTGCAGCAGTTCGAGTGGGGGTACCAGGTTCGCACCATTTTTACAGATGGCCGCGCGCCGTTGAAGGATCCGGACCTTCCCCGGTGGTGGGGCTACGCGACGGGCAAGTGGGATGGCGACACGTTCGTGGTGGATACGTATGGCTTTGACGAGAGAACCTGGGTAGATCATTTCGGCTATCCTCACTCCACCGACATGCATTTGCAGGAGCGTTACAAGCGGACGTACTCAGACACGCTGGAACTCTCCATGACGATCGACGATCCCAAGGTTTATACGAAACCCTGGGTGAGCCAGCTGAAGAAGTTCCGGCTGATTCAGCCTCCCAAGACGATTGAAGGATGGAGCGGCCTGATCGAAGATATTTGCGCTCCGATCGAGGACGTCGAGGAGTTTAATAAGCGCATCCGTGACCCTGCCGGCGGGATTGTGCACTAAATTCACACGGCAGACCGCGCAAAGCGCCGGTCGCGCTTCGGATAAACTCCCTGCTGTTCCAGGCAGGGAGTTTTCGTTCTATAATGGCTTCCGCGTGAAGTGAAAGTGAGGGAAACGATGAATACGCGCGCGCAAGGCTGGCTCAGTATCCTTCGATTTGTGATGGGATTCCTATTCATCCAGCACGGGCTGGAGAAATTATGGGGCTTCGCCGGAGGGCGGGTCGACCTCAACTTTTCCCATCTGCATGCCTTTGCCGGACCGATTGAAGTCGCGGGAGGAACGCTGCTGATGCTGGGATTGTTCACCCGGACGACGGCGTTCATTTTGTGCGGCGAAATGGCGTCCGCCTATTTCCTGAGCTGGGCTCCCCGCGGACTCTGGCCGATTACCAACGGCGGCGAGCTCGCCGTGCTGGATTGTTACGTCTTCCTGTGGCTGGTCTTCGCCGGCGGCGGACCCTGGAGTCTGGATGCGCTGCTGGCGCGACGCAGGAAATCGTCTTCGAATTTCGTCCCGGCCGGAGCGCCTGCCCGCACATAGCTGAAGGAGAACTTCGATGAAAGAAAAACTTTCTTCCTGGGAATCGCAGGCGCGCTCGGTGGCGCGCATCATCGTAGGGTTCCTGATTACGCTCCATGGCTTCCGCAACGTGTTCGGGATGCTGGCGGCGCGCGCCGGGCGCCGGGGCGCACCCCCGATGGCGCTGGATATGCTCGGATCCGTGGGAGGCTACGTGGAGATGGTGGGCGGCGTACTCCTTATTCTCGGCCTGTTGACTATTCCCGTGGCGGCAATTTTGGCCCTCACGTCGGCCGCCGGTTATATCGCCGGGCCAATATCCCGGCCATCGCCCTGGCCTATCCGCAACGGCGGCGAAGAAGCTGTAGTTTATGTGGTCGTCACGATTTACTTTGCTCTGGCCGGGGCCGGTGTGTGGAGCATAGACGCTTTGATGCGTCGCGCCAAACCGGCTGCTTCCGCTGCTTGATCTTTCACAGAAGCCCGTCAGACGTCGGGCAACCGGATCGCCCGCAGCTCTTCCGCGCGATTAGCCGGGCGGGCACGTACACACGCTGCTCCGGTTCCGACTGTATGAGCGCTCGCGCACCGCTTTTTGCCTTTCTGGTAACCGGCTGATAATATAGGCGCTGCTGTGTTAGTTACCGGTCACTGACGCCGGTTTGACCTAGCCACGCTGGAAATCGGATCTGCCGGGTGTTACTGTGTCATTGTTATTGTGCAATGGACCTGAACCGAACCCGGGCGAGACTGGTGCGCGCGAAGGTTCGCTGTTAAAATAAACAAGAGTGTCTCTCAGGGAGAAAATTTACCTATGAAATCTATATTGCTTGGGTTGCCCATTGCCGCCGCTCTCATGTTGGCCACGGTTCCGGCACAGGCTCATCATTCTTTCGGCGCCACATACGACGTCTCCAAGGAAGTGACGGTTAAGGGCAAGATTGTCCAGGTCTCTTTGCGTTCGCCGCACTCATTCTTCTTCATTGAATCCGAGGACGCCAATGGCGCCACGCAGCGCTGGTCGATCGAAGGCGCGGCCGCCGGCCAGTTCGCTCAGCAGGGCGTGACCAAGGACGCGTTCAAAGTGGGCGATCCCGTGGAAGTGATCGCGAATCCGGCGCGCAGCGCCACCAGCTTCCGCGGCCGATTGATCAAGATCACGCGCACCAGCGACGGCAAGTCCTGGGGCGGCAAAGCGAACGAAACCTTCCAGTAAACGTCAGCCAGTAGAGCCGACTTAGTTTAGGCTTTCGACAAGCGGATGGCTTTGGTCATCCGCTTTTTCGCGTTTGTGAGCCGCGCCTGCACGCGCTGTTTCCGGCACACGTAGGGACAGCCCCGCCTTTTGGCCATCTTCGTAGAACATCTTGACGGTCTCCAGCGAATACTGTGCCAGATCTTTGCCCACCAAAGGAAGCTTTTTCAATAGCTCCGGCGTCACCGTGATGATGTGGCATCCAACGGTGGCTGCCTGCAACACGTTCAGCAGTTCACGCGGACTGGCCCAGATTAGCTCGAGCTGGGGATAGCGGGCCAGATATTCGACGGCTGCCGCGATCACCGGTACGGGGTCGCGTCCCGTATCGGCAATGCGGCCCGCGAACACAGAAATACACGCGGCGCGGCATAGGGCTAAAGCTTCCGCGGCGATTTCCACCTGCTTCATCGTCAGCAGCGCCGTGACGTTGACGTTCACGCCCTGCCGCGCCAGCGCATGCAGCACGGGCGCCGTGCTCACACCCTTGGTGTTCGTGATCGGGATTTTTACGTAGACGTTCTGACCCCAGCCGGCGATGGTGAGAGCCTGGCGTTCCATTTCGTCAAGTTCATCGGCGAAGACCTCGAACGAGACAGGCCGCCCGGAGACAATCGAAAGCACGCTCTTGGCGAAAGCTTCGTAGTCGGTGACGCCGGCCTGGCGCATTAGCGTGGGATTGGTGGTGAACCCTTGCACCTGCGGGTCCATGGCCAGCTTGCGCATGGTCGCCAGGTCCGCGCCGTCGGCGAAAATCTTTACTTTATGTTGGATACTCATCGGCTCATCTCCGCGGCCGTCGCCGCCAGTATCCAATCGGCGGCTTGCGCCAGATTCTGCACGGTGCAGTTGGGCTCGGAAGCACGCTTTTCCCGGTACCCATAGTCGATGAACACCGTCCGGACGCCGGCTTCGCGCCCGGCTTCGATATCCCGCCAGCGATCTCCCACTAGAAAACTGCGGCTGAGGTCGATCGAGCGATCCTGTGCCGCGCTCGTAACCAAACCCGGCTTGGGCTTGCGGCACGCGCATACATCGCCATCGTCATGCGGGCAGACGCGCACGTCGTCCAGATGCAGCTCGCGCGCAAGCCACGCGTTCATCTCGTCGAGAGTGCCCTGGGTCAGCGTGCCTCGTGCGATGTCCGGCTGATTCGTAACCATCACCAGCAGGTACCCCCCATCGCGGAGCACGGCGCAGGCTTCACGGACACCGGGCAGCAATTCGAGCTCGCTCAAGCTAGCAGGCGGATACGGGCGGCCGTCGCGAACCACAGCGCGGTTCAGCACGCCGTCGCGATCCAGGAACACAGCTTTGTTTTTCGGCGTGGGGGTCAATGGAAAGCTCAGCCGCTCACAGCCTCGCGAGCTGCGCGTCCGGCACCAGCGCGCGCATGGAATCGCACAAGGCATCGGCCGTCCCGCGCGAGCAACGCCAGCCGAGCGACTGGATGCGATCGGTGTTCAGCCGCACGATCGGCACATCGCCCTTCCAACCACGATCGCCACCCGTGTAGGTGAACCGCGTCAGCGCTGGATCAAGCTCCAGCACGTCCACCGCGATCCGCGCAATCTCCGTCACTGTGATGTAATCGCCGGTAGCGACGTTATAGGCCTCGAATGGTTTCGTGGTCGCCTCGTGGGCGCACATCACGGCGTTCACCACGTCTTCCACGTAGATGTAGGATTTGCTCTGCGTGCCGTCGCCCAGAATTCGCAGCTCGCGAGGGTTCGCCAGCAATTGACGCACGAAGTCGAATCCAACGCCGTGTGTTTGCCGCGGTCCCACAACATTGCCGAAGCGGAAAGCGCATCCGCTCAGGCCGAACATATAGCAATAGGACGTGATGAGCGCTTCGCCCGCAAGCTTGCTCGCGCCGTAGGTGGACGCGGGCAGTAGAGGGCCGTGATCCTCCGCGGCTTCCTTATGGCCCAGATCGCCATACACGCCGCTGCCGGAGGCGTAGAGAATCCGTGGGACTCCCGAAACGCGCATTGCTTCGACAACCTGGCGCGTCAGCAAAGTACCTTCGCGAAAATCGATATCGGGATCGGTGGCGGCTCGCGCGATGTCAGGATTTGAAGCGAGGTGAATAACTACATCGTGTCCGCGCATGGCACGTTGCAGCGGGCCCGTGTCCTTCAAATCCGCGTGTAAGACCTGCAAACGCGGATCGCCGGCGTGATGAGCATAGTGCCACTCGCGGCCTGAGGAAAAATTGTCGTACAGCGTCACGCGCGTGGTCGCGGGGTCGCTCAGCAGGCGGTCCGTGAAATGGCTGCCGATGAATCCAGCACCGCCGGCTATAAACCAATTGCGAGATGACGCTGACGCCTGGCGGCTCATTTCACCACCTCGGGGCTCGGGGTAACGCCATTGTTTGCGGTTTCGCTCGCGACGGATTCCCACTTGGTGGCCGCGGCTTGCAGCGCCGGATGGCTCACCAATAAATGCCACACCACCGCGCAAATCCCTTCGGTGTGGGGCGTGATGCGATCGGCATTCACCACCGGAACCACGGTGCACGCGTCCGCGATTTGTTTCGTGAATCCGCCGTCGCGCCCCACAATGCCGAAGATTTTCGCCCCGCGCTCCGCCGCCAATTCCAGCGCGCGCACCAGATTGACGGATACGTTCTTCTCGCGATTGCCGCCGCCCACGGAGAACACCAGCACGGCGTCCTGTCGCATTGAGGCGCGAACCGGCCAGCCAGTTGGCGAAACACGTGTCCCACCCGTCGTCGTTGATGCGCGCAGTCAGTTCGCTGGCGTTGTCGGTCGGCGCATAAGCTTCAAACGCGCACAGCTTACGAAAATCGTTTACCGCGTGGCTTGCGTGGCCCGCCGAGCCGCCGACCCCGAGGATAAACAGACGTCCGCCGCGATGGCGCGCCTCGGCCAAGCCCAAGGCCATGCGCTCGATGCTTTCGACGTCGAGCTGCGCGAGCGCCTCTTGCGACTCCCGCAGAAACGTTTTGGCGAATGTACTTGTCGGTGCGGGCAATTGCTGATTCAGAAATTCGACGAGCGGCTGGAGATCCATGCCAGGGTTTTGTGCTTTGTCGGAAGAATTCATAGTTGCGGCTCCTGCTTCGCTGAAGGCGTGGGCGGCAACCCGGCCGCGCGATTTTGAAAGCGCCCCGGTAATAAACGGAAGATGCGGCGGAACGTCCAGACGGTGGACTCCCATTTGCGCAGCGTCGTCTCTCCGATGCGAATCCGATACGGTATGAAGATTTCCGCCAGGCGATACCCGGCAAGCGCGGGCTTCAGCATCAGTTCAACCGGCAGTGCAGGCGCCATTCGGATCGAACACCATCCTGTCCAACATGCTCTTGCGGTATGACCGCATGCCCGAATGCACGTCCGTCGTTTTTACGCCCAGCACAACCCACGAAACGAAAGCGAACAGCCAGTTGGCCAGATAGTTCGACAGCGGCATGGCGTCCGGTTTCTTTTCGAGACGCGATGCGTTTACCAGGTCGTAGCGTCCGGAGAGAACCATCTCGGCGAGCTCCGGGATTCGGTCGGCCGGATACGTATCGTCACAATCGAGCGTTACCACCACATCGCCGCGCCCTTCGCTGAGCGCCCGTCCCATCGCGCGCCCATAACCTTGCGGCGGGAATTGGCGAACCACGCGCGCCCCGGCGGCCGCCGCGATCTCCGGCGTGCGGTCCTTGCTGCTGTCCACCACCAGAATTTCCACGTCCAGACCCTTTGTCGCCGAGTGAATATCGGCGATCACTTTCCCGACGGCCTGTTCTTCGTTCATCGTGATCATCGCGACCGTGATCTTTGGCATAGACGTCCTTTACGCGTTCGCGTAATGCTCCTGATTCAATCGCGTGGCGACTTTAATGCCGCGCTCGATGCATTGGTCCATGTTGATGTACTCGAATTCCGCGTTGCGGCCGCACAGGGCCACGCCTTCGTTTTCGAAGTAGGCCTTCGCCTTGTCGAGATATTTGCGATACGTGAAATCCTGCACCACGTAGCCGTATTGCGTGCGGATCACCTTCGTGTAGCAAATTTCGCCGGGGCGGATCAGGTCCATTGCCTCCAGACCTGCAATCACTTTGCACAGCACTTCTTCGTCCGTCAGTTCCCAGATGCCGTCGCCCGGATTCGACGTGATCTCCGCCTGCACCAGCGATTGACCCTTGGGAACATTGTGCGGGCTGAACATCGCAGGGAACGAGAGCCGATGGAAAATCAGCTCCGGGTCGGGCACATAGATCGCCGTGTATTCGGGCAGGCGATCCGTCGACAGTCCGATCGTGACCGTGAAGAGCGAGTTGTAGCGCAGCGACGCCGCGCAATCCTTGACGTCCTGCGGCACGCCTTCAAAAATATTCGTCATTTCGACAATCGGCAGCGTGGAGACGATGCGCTCGTAGATGCGTTCAGTTGCGCCATCGCTCACCAGCCATCCGTCGCGCGTCTTGCGGACATAGTCGACGGCGAATTCAGGTGTGATGTGGCGTACCTTTTGGGCCATCCCACTCGGAATGCCTTCGATACCGCCGGTGGCTGGGTATGAAAAGTACAACTGGTGCGTGTAGCCCTCGGTCTCGACGCCGACGGCGGCCTTGATGACGTCCTCCACGGGAGGCTTCGGCACGCGGCCTTCCACCCAGTCCAGGCTCATTTGATCGGCCGGCACGTTCCAGATTTTCTCGTTGTAAGGGATCAGGTATTTTTCGGCCAGCCCGGTGCCGAAGGTGCGGTAAATCCACTCTTTAAAGTTCGTGGGCGCGGGATGCTCGTTGTGAATGTAGTGATACAGGCACTCGTATCGATCCTGCGGCTCCAGATCGTAGAGCCCGTTTTCGAAAGGATATTTTACGTAGCGGCCCTTGAAGAAAATCTTGTTGGCGCGGCGCGCGCGATGGACGTTATCGCCCAGCAGCGAAATCATGTAATCCAGCGTCTGCTGATTGCGCGAAAACATGATGTGCGGGCCGCCCGCGTCGTAGGTGAATCCGTGCTCCACCACGCTCTGGCAGTGGCCGCCGGGGCGTGATCCCCCTTCGAGCACTTCCGATGTCGCGTCCAGATGCGCCGAGACGGTGAGACCCGCGAGGCCTCCGCCGAACACCCCAACCTGATGCGCCGGCTTTCCTTTTACGAACGCCGGGGCACGGGGCGCCAGAAAATCTTCCAAATCGCGCAAGCCTTCGGGCGAACCGATTTCATAAAAGCGTTCCACCGCCTCGAACCCGGCCAGCTTCCCCTCGCGGCTCAAATTGTTCAATAGCGGCGCCAGATCCGCCGGCTTGCCGGAAGGGACGTTCTGTTCGATGATCTCGCGCGTCAGGATCGAGATGCCGTAATCGATGTAGCGCATCGTTTCGGGTCTCGGTGTCGCATGCTTATCGTAGAGAGCCACGCGGCCCGGCTCGTAGATCGCATTGCTTGCGTCCCACTGGCCGTCGTTGCGCAGTACCGTCATCAGCGCGGGCAGGCCGCTTTCCTCAAACGCGTTCCACATGGCGCCGGTAGGAAGCCGCAAGAAAGAATCGCCGTACAAGACCGCGAACTTTTCATCGAGCAGTCCCTGATCCAGCGCGAAGCGCAACGCGCCGCCCGTTCCGAGCTTCTGTTCGCCCTCGTCCGCGTAGGTGACGTGGATACCCCAGCGAAGGCCCTCGCCCACGTGATCCCGAATCATCGCGCCCAGATGACCGATGCAATAGACGGCATGCGTGAAACCTTCGGCCGCAAGCCACGCGAGTTGGTATTCGACGAACGGCTTTCCGTTTACCGGTAGCATCGCCTTGGGGCAGGCCTCTGTCGCGGGGCGCATCCGCGTGCCCAATCCACCCGCCAGAACTACGCATTGCCGCCGCGCGCTACCAAGCATTGTTAATCCCTCACCAGCACCATGGAGCCGTCGTGATCGAAGTGGAAACGCAATTCGGAGAGTCCTTCGGGCGCCATGGCGCGACGCACGCGCATGGGATCCTCGGCGTAGAACAAAAGAAAGCCGCCTCCGCCTGCTCCTACCAGCTTTCCGCCCAATGCGCCGTTGCTCATCCCGATGTTGTACCAGCGGTCGATGTTCTCGTTGGTCATGCCTTGCGAACGGGCACGTTTGTGCTCCCAGTGCTGCTTCATCAGCTCCGCGAAGCAGCGAGTTTTACCGCTCTCGAGCGCTTCTTTGGTGGAAAGCCCCAACTGTTTCGTGAAGTGAAGGTTGTCGATCATCGACTGATCGCCCTTCAGTGAACGCTCGTGCTGATCGGCCAGTACGCCAATGGAGTTGCGCGAATAGCCCGTGAAGAACATCAATAAGTTGTGTTCCAGGTCGAGCAGTGTGTCGTTGGAGATCGCCAGCGGTTTCACGCCGACGCTGCCATCGGGCCGGAAGTCGAAGCAGGTCAAGCCGCCGAACGCCGCGATGTATTGATCCTGTTTGCCGATGGCGCGCTGCAGCAGGTTGATTTCGATGTCGCAGGCTTCTTCCGCCAGAGCTTCGGTGGTAGCCTGTTGCCGATGGAAGGCGTAAATCGCTTTCAACAAGCCAACGGTGAACGTACCCGACGAGCCTAAGCCCGTGCCGGCAGGTACATCCGCCGAGCTCGCGATTTCGATCCACCCTTCGCCGTCGTGTCGCCGCAGAACTTCGCGAAAAATCGGATGCTTGATGTCGTCAATCTGTTCGGGCGTCTCAAGCGCAGAATATTTCAGCGTGTAGCCGGGACCGAACTTCCGGTTGATACTCACGAAGATGTAGCGTGAGATCGCCGCGGAGATGACGTAACCGCCAAACTGCTGATAGTAAGATGGCAAATCCGTTCCGCCGCCACCGATGGAAATGCGAAGCGGGGTGCGCGTGATCACCATAGCCGTTTCCCCTTAGTACCGTCCAAAGCTTTAATCGCCAGACTGGGGAGATCTCTATAGTCGAAAAGATGATTTTTCGGTTGGCAAACCAAGTACTTGCGGACGTGCCTTATACCTCGAACTGAGGTATCAGCCTAACCCTTGGCGAGGGCGATGCGCCGCGCCCGAGAAGACACACTGCTCGCACTCATGCGCAACAAAGTTTAATTCTTAGAATGACTTGTGGTGTGCTGGGGCAATTGGTCCGCCCTGGCGGAATTGGAAGGTGTCGGGCAGCTGCAAACCCTGAAAGTTGAGCCCATCGCTTGGCCGACGTGGTTTGCGACTTACGACCTAGCAGGGCCGTGAGAAAGCGAAGGCAAGGTCTAGAAATCGACAATAAAACGGCCCATTTTGCCGTTCCACTATCCACGCCGGCAGGCACCGTCGTTCCGGCGATGGACCCCATAAAGACATTCTATTGGAAAGGGCGTTGCCAAACCCCCTTCGCGTCGTCGAAAATCAACAATAGTCCCGAACGACATCATACACTTTGTGACGGAACGCGTCGTGACAAAATCTGGGCCCACGAAATCCGGGCCCATCAGCCGCCAAGGAGAAGAATGAGCAACCTATACGATTTTCTCGAACTCCCCTACGGAGAGTTGGAAGAGTTGAATCTGGCCGCCAAGGAACAGCGTCTGAAGCGCGTTTCGATCGACAAGGTCCGGGAAGAGCGCCTCAAATACCTCACGGATGAGAAGCGGATCAAGGCCGTGACCGTCATGTTCAGCGACCTCGAAGGCCGTCTGCACATGCTGGATTATGACAAGAAGTTCTTGTTGAAGAGCTGGGATAATCTGACGTTTGACGGCTCCTCCATCCGCGGCTTCACTGCTCAGAAGGAAAGCGATCTGCGCCTGGGCATCGATTGGCCGGCGTTCTACTGGGGTCCGGCCGATTACTTCGGCCCCGGCAAGGTGCTGGTGTTCGGTGAAGTGATCGATAAGGACGGCACTCCTTACTCGGGCGATATTCGTGGCGTGTTGAAGTCGTTCGCGGGCGCGCAGTTCAAGAAGAACAGCTACACGTTGAATGCCGCCAACGAAATTGAGGGATTCCTGTTCGCCGGCTCCGACGCCGAAAAGAAATTCCCCGACGGCAACGCGTTCGAGTATGTGAACACCGGTGGTTACTACCACTCGCTGCCGGGCGATCCGCTGCGCACCTTCATCGATAAGGCCGCCGAAGTGCAGCGTGCCATGGGCTTCCAGAACGAGAAGGATCACCCCGAAGTCGCGCCCTCGCAGTTCGAAATCAACTATGGCTATTCGGAAGTGGTGGCTGCGGCCGACCACATCCAGCTCTACAAGTTCATCTGCCGCCAGGTGGCGACCCGGATGGGCATGACCGCGAGCTTCCTTCCCAAGCCGGTCGTCGGCGTGAACGGCAGCGGCATGCACACCAACGTTTCCATCAGTCAGGACGATAAGAACGCGTTCTGGGATCCGAAGGGCCAGGAAAAGCTCAGCGGGCTTGGCTGGAACTTCGTGGACCGCATTCTCACCAGCGGCAATGACATCTGCGCGCTGCTCAATGCCAGTGTGAACGCCTATCGCCGCCTGGATCCGCACTTCGAAGCGCCGAACCAGATCATCGCCTCGGCGGTCGATCGCGGTTCCATGGTTCGCATCCCCCTGGGCAATCACCGCAGCATCCGCGTGGAGGTTCGCTCGGTGGGTCCGGATGCCAATCCGTATATGGTGCTGTATTCGATCTTCAAGACCGGCATCGAAGGCCCTCTCTCCAAGCAGAAAGACCTGCGCACGCGCGAAGCGTTACCTGCCGGACAACATCTACGACGCCCTCGACAACTTCAGCAAATCCGAGTGGACCACGAAGATGCTGGGCGCCGACGTCAAAGGCCGTTACGCGGACCTCAAGAAGGGTTCGGCGGATCGCTGCCCGCGTCTTTTGGGCGCGATCGTCAAACCGTCCGAAGTGCAGTTCCATCACGAGGTTTACAACCAGTTCCTCTGGAACAAATTCTAAGCGTCCGCCTTTCAGGCAGACGAGCATGGCGGCCCGGGGAGCGATCCTCGGGCCAATCTTTTAGCCCGTCTTCTTTAACCGAAGATATTTTCAAAGACAGCGCGGGTGCGCGAGCGGATTTCTTCCACGTCATCGAGCGGGATCGGTGTCCAGCGTGCCAGCAGCGCGCGGAGCGCTTCCACCTGGCCTTCTGCCGATGGCAGCTTATCCTGCGCGTGTCCGGTCAGAACGCGGATGCCGTGATCCAGCGCCCTATAGAACGTTGCCGCTTCGTGCAGGAAGCGGGCCGTAGGCCGATCCAGCAGGCCCATCTGCTCGATGACTTCGATGCGCGCCGGCGTGTTCAGCACTTTGAAGAATACGCCGGCGCTCTTCAACCGCAGGTACATCAGAATGAAATCGATGTCGTAGTAGCCGCCCCGGCCCGACTTAAACGGCTGTAGCCCGCCGTTCTCGCGTTCGATCTTCATTCGCATTTGCTTCAGATCTGTGCGGGAGCGCCCGCTCTGGCCATAACGCTGCCAATCGATCTCCTGTAGTTCGTGCAGGAAAAATTCCGCGCGGCTCGGGTCGCCCGCCACCGCGTGCGATTTCATGTAGGTGATCCCTTCCCAGGCTCCCGCGGCGCGCGCAAAGTAATCTTTGTAAGCGGCTTCCGTCTGCACCAGCGGCCCATCGGCGCCATTGGGGCGGAGCCGGGTATCCACGGCGAACAGAACGCCTTCGCCGGTATAGGCCGTGATCAACTCAACGAAACGCTCCGCCACGCGGGTCCAGAACAGAAGCTCACCGGTATCCGTGTCGGCCAGGACAAAGACCAGGTCGGCGTCGGAGGCCATGTCGAACTCGCGCATGCCCAATCGTCCCAGCGCGATCACCCATATCTGATCATGCGGCGCGTAGTCGCCATTCAGGGGCGGGTGGCTGGCGAGAATTTCCGCGATAGCAATTCGATACGCGCGTGTGATCACGCCTTCCGCCAGGTCCGATGTGCGCGCCAACGTTTCGAAAATCGGGCTCGCGTCGCAGACGCTCGCGCCCTGAATGCGCACCATCTGCCGCCGATACCAGCGCCTGAGTTCGCCCATGAGTCCGCCCATCGACGAAGGGGACGCTTCGCCGGGCACATCACCGGAGACCCCCGATTCGCAACGTTCCAATTCGTTTGCCAGATCGGGCGTCGCGAATCAGTTCTTCGGCAAAGTAAGGGCTGTGTTCGAAAATATCCAGCGTCCTCGCGGCAAAATCCGGATTCGCCTCCAGCCGTCCCAGCAGTTCCGTATCTCCCGAAGTCTTTTCGAGAAAATGTTCGAAAGGCCGGCGGCCGCGACGCAAATCCGCCTTTGAAAGAACGCTAAACAGACGCGGAGCGCGCTGCTCCAGCACGCGAACCACATTGGCGGCTTGCGCTGACGGAACGTCCGCGGTGGATTCGCCCGCCACGGGGCTGGCATGAATCACGCGATCATAAATCTCCATCACCTGGCGAAAATGCAGGCGCATGGTTGCCATCAGCCATTCGGCCGATCCAGCCTCGGGCATGCGCCGCGCCAGCAAATCGAGCGCATCTTTCGAGGAGGGAACCGTATGCGTCTGCCGATCCTCGACGAACTGCAGGCGATGCTCCAGGTGACGTAGAAATTGATAGGCGGACGCCAGACGCCCGTATTCGACGTCCGACAGAAATCCTTTATCCTGCAAACGGGCCAGCGCCAGCAGTGTCCCACCGTGGCGCACCCACGGCTCCGCGTAGCCATAAAGACGTTGCAGGCACTGCACCAGGAACTCGATATCGCGAATGCCGCCGCGCTCCAGTTTTACGTCGACGGTGTTGCCGTTGCGGCCCTCGGTTACGTCGCGCGCGCCGTTCATGCGGGGCCGGTTCTTCGCGCGTTCGCGGGCAAGCAGTTTCTCGTTCAACCGCTCGCGCGTCGCCGAGAGCTCTTCAATCGCCGAAAAGTCCAGCGTAGTCGCATAAGTTTTGCGCTCCACCGAATCCAGCAGCGCGCGTCCGGTCCGACGGTCACCGGCCGCCACGCGGGCCTTGATCATCATCTGCAATTCCCAATCGCGCGCTCTCTCTTCGTAGTAGTGCCGCGCACCATCGAGGGAAATGCACACCTCGCCCAGACTGCCTTCAGGCCGCAACCGCAAATCCACGCGGTAACACATGCCTTCCGCCGTGTGGGTGGAAAGCAAATCCGTCAGGGTGTTGGCCGCGTGCTTAAAGAATTCCTTGTTCGTGACCACCGCGGGCCCCGCTGTCTCGCCGTTTTCCGAATACAGGAACATCAGATCGATGTCGGAGCTGTAGTTCAGTTCCTGGCCGCCCATCTTTCCCAGCGCGATGACCGCGAAGCGTGCCTCTCCGCCAGACTCGGTCCTAGGCTTTCCGAACTCGGCCACCAACTGCGCCTCCACGCGCTCCAGAGCGACCTCCAGAATCGCGTCGGCCAGAGCCGTGATTTCGCCGGTGATTTCCGGGAGACTGGCCAGGCCCAGAACGTCACGCACCAGGATTCGCAACATCTGATGCCGCCTGAAACGCGCCAGGTCAATGGCGGCCACGGGACCCGGGGGCAGCATCGAATGCAACAACTCGCGCATGGTTTCGGCCGTTCGCACGCGCGCCAGCACGTCCGAGTCCATCAATTCCTCGGCCCACTCCGGATGCTGCAGGATTTCCTCGGATAGAAATGGGCTGTACGTGAAAACGGCAATCAGGCAGCGCAGCCCTTGTGTCGAGACCATCAGGCGCTGAAAGAATGCGGGATGCTGTTCCCAGAACCGCGCAAAGTAGCGGAGCGCCTCTTCGGGCGCGGGCGACGATGCCAGCAGAAGATCGAACCGGTTGGCGACGCCCGGAGGCAGGGCGCGCGAGATTTCGCCGATCTCGCGCAGGGCGCGTGCGCGATCCCGATACTCCAGCCGTTTGAGACGCTCCATGGTCTCCGTGTTTCCACTATCCGCACGGGCGTCATGCCGGTTCAATCGAATCGCCGGGATGAATCGTGCCGCCTTCAATGACGCGCGCGTACGCCCCGCTCAAGCCCCACGGCGGCGCTGAAGGATCGCCTTCCTGAACCAACCGGTCGTACACGGCCTTCTGAATTGTACCGGCTCCATAACGATTCAACGTCCTGCAAGGTCCACGGATCTTGGTAAATTCCACCACTACTTCCGGTCCCACGCGCCATCGCTGGCCGATTCGCCACTCACGGCGATCCAGCCCCGACGTGGTAATGTTTTCGCCCAGCGCGCCCGGGAACAAAGGGAAACCCGCCTGTTTTAATTCCTCGATCCCCTCGATCGAAATAAACAGCAGCGCCTGCCTCGGCCCGCCGTGAAGCTCCAGATTCGCGTGCTCGTCGCCCTCGACGCCGAGTTCCGTGACCAAGCCTTCCGAAATCGCGCGCTTGGGCACGCCACCTTTCGAGACGCTGATTTGCAGAACGGAGCCTGCGTTCGGGTTGCCGGCCAAGAGTTTTCGACCTTTAAATGTCGTAGTATAGGGCGAATTCGTACGGATGCGGACGCAGACGAACTGCATCCGCCTCATTCCTGCGCTTATAAGAGATGAATGTTTCGAGCAGCTCTTCGCTAAAGACGTCGCCTTTGAGCAGGAAGGCGTGATCGTCCTCCAGGCATCCCAGCGCTTCTTCGAGCGAAGCGGGCATCGAGGGAACGTACTTCATTTCCTCCGGCGTCAGATCGTAGATGTCTTTGTCCAGCGGCTCGCCCGGATCGATCTTGTTGATCACGCCGTCGAGCCCCGCCATCAGCATCGCGGCGAAGGCCAGATACGGATTCGACGAAGGATCGGGCGGGCGGAACTCCACGCGCTTGGCTTTCGGGCTCGCCGAATACATCGGGATGCGAACGGCGGCGGAACGATTGCGGCGCGAGTACGCCAGATTCACGGGCGCTTCGTAGCCGGGCACCAGCCGCTTATAGCTGTTCGTAGTCGGCGCGATGATCGCCGAAAGCGCCCGCGCGTGCTTCAGCAATCCGCCGATGTACCACAGCGCCATCTGGCTGAGGCCCGCGTACATGTCGCCGGAGAACATCGGCTTCGCATCTTTCCACAAACTTTGATGCGTGTGCATGCCGCTGCCGTTGTCGCCGAACAGCGGCTTCGGCATGAACGTCACCGACTTGCCGTACTGATAGCGCCGTGTTGCGGGTGATGTATTTGTACGTCATCATGTTGTCGGCTGAGCGCAACAGCGTATCGAAGCGCTGATCGATTTCGCACTGGCCGCCGGTGGCCACTTCATGGTGGTGGCATTCGATATTCAGGCCGCACTTGATCATCTTCTGCACCATTTCGGCGCGCAGGTCCTGATAATGGTCGGTCGGCGGGACCGGGAAGTAGCCTTCCTTGTAGCGCGGCCGGTAGCCCAGATTATTTTCGGCGCGGCTGGAGTTCCAGCGGCCTTCTTCCGCATCGATGTAATAGAAACCGGAATTCGCCGTCTGATCGAAACGGACGTTATCGAAGATAAAGAACTCGGCTTCGGCGCCAAAGTAAGCGGTGTCGGCGACGCCCGAATTCTTCAAATACATCTCGGCTTTCTTCGCGATCCATCGCGGATCGCGGTCGTAGTGCTGCCGCGTGATGGGATCGATGACGTCGGCCGTCATCACGATGGTTTTCGTTTCGTAGAAAGGATCGAGGAAAACAGTATCGGGGTCCGGAATCAGGAGCATATCGCTCTCGTTGATCGCCGCCCACCCGCGGATACTGGAGCCGTCGATGCCGAAGCCCTCTTCGAACGCGGCTTCCTCCAACTGGCTCACGGGATATGAGATATGTTGCTGCAATCCAGGCAGATCGGTGAAGCGCAGGTCCAGTTGCTTCGCTTCGTGCTGCTTGACGTAGTCGAGTACGTCCTTGGGTGTTTTCGCCTTAAGACTCATATATACATTCATGATAGCCGCCTCCGTACTGTTGAGTCGCAAGCCGCCCGCGACCGTACGGTTCGCCAAGAGTACATTGAAATAGTGGAACAACAGCTGGCACTCGATTGGACGCCCGAGCCGCACTACTATTCGGTCGGCGAACTGACCACCGCTCTGCGCGGCGTCTTCGCCGAATACTTCACCGATATCTGGGTGGCGGGCGAGATTTCCGGCACAAAGCTCGCCCCCAGCGGCCACTATTACTTCACGCTGAAGGATGCCGACGCGCAGCTCAAATGCGTGTGCTACAAGATGACCGCGCGCTATTTGAAGTTCAAGCCCCAGGACGGCATCGCGGTAATGGTTCGCGGCCGCGTGGATCTGTATGAGGCGCGCGGCGAAATTCAGTTGATCGTGGAGACGATCGAGCCGCAGGGCCATGGCGCGCTGCAACTCGCCTTCGAGCAATTGAAGAAAAAACTCGCCGCCGAGGGACTTTTCGAAGCCGCGCGCAAACGCGCTCTGCCGCCGTTTCCCCAGCGCATCGGCATTGTGACCTCGCCCACAGGCGCCGTCATCCAGGACATGCTCAACGTCCTGGAACGGCGCGCGCCGGGCCGCCACATTCGCCTCTATCCCGCGCAGGTGCAAGGCGAAAGCGCGGCGGAACAAATCGCACGAGGCATTGAATATTTCAGCGCCTCGGATTGGGCCGAGGTGGTGATCGTGGCGCGAGGCGGCGGGTCGATGGAAGACTTGTGGGCGTTCAATGAGGAGCGTGTCGCCCGCGCCATCGCTGGCTGTTCCGTACCGGTTGTGAGCGCCGTGGGCCATGAAACCGATTTCACCATCGCCGATTTCGTCGCCGACCTGCGCGCGCCGACGCCCTCGGCCGCCGCCGAGTTGGTGGTGCCGGCGCAGGAAAGCGTGCTCGATCAGATCAGCATCGCCGAGCACAAGCTCACGCAGTCGATTCGTCTGACGATCGCTCTTGCAGCCCGCGCCTTACACGGGGTCGCGGTGGATCAACTGCGGCTTCATCAGTTGATCGGCAAGCACTCGCAAATGATCGACGATCAGGAATATCTTTTGCACGAGCAGTGGCGGGCAGGGATGGCCGAACGCACCGACGCGCTGGACGCGGCGACCGCACGCTTGTCGTCGCTCGATCTGCGCCTGCGCATCGCCGATTTTGCACATCGATTAAATACTTGCGATGCAGCCGTTGCGCAAACCATGCGGCTGCGGCTGAGCCGCGCTGTCGGCGAACTCGTCCCGCTGGAGGCTCATCTCAAACAACTCAGCCCGCTGGGAATTCTCGAGCGCGGCTACGCGATCGTGGAGCGCGAGGGAAAGATCGTGAAGTCGGCGAAAGACGCGCCGGTGGGCGTCGGAAATCCGGGTGCAATTTGCGAAGGGCAACATGCCGCGAAGGTGGTCCGGAGGGAATAGCATGTTCCTGACCGAATACACTTTTCTTGGGGCACCTTTCGTTGAGATTTGTCTGCTTTCTGATGAAGTTACTAATGACCGGAGGCTCGAACGAACGAAATACGAAGGTTCCTGGCAATTACCGAAGCAAGTCATCGAGAACAGTTTACGCTTGCTGCGGAAGGCGATCGGCGCGATTCTCGGAGCCGGATTGACGCTCAGACGAATCTCGCATGCTGCAGGACGATCTATCTGGCGACGTTAAAGAAGCTATCTGCTCGCGATAACGCCTATCGTCTCCGCGTTGGCGGCTATAGAGTTCTGTTCCGGCTGGAAGGAAATGTGATCGGGGTGTATGCTGTGAAAGACAGGAAAAATGCGTATGAGTAGGACGCTAGCGAACTCTCCGTCCAAAGAAATCGACCGTAGCTCAGTTGGCATGCCGAAGTGACGAATCTCCGTGAACGCGTAGAAGACTTGGAGGATCTGCGAGACCTCAACGAAGCTGTCCGCCGCAACGGCACCAAGGCCCTCATTCCATGGTCGAAAGTGAAGAAACAGCTCGACCTCGGCTGATTTGCCCGCTCCCACCTTGAATGTGATTACTCCAGCCGGTAGTTGGGAGCTTCCTTCGTAATGATGACGTCGTGTACGTGGCTTTCGCGCAACCCTGCCGATGTCAGCCTTACGAACTTCGCATTCTGCCGCAGCTCTGAAATCGTCGCGCATCCGCAGTAGCCCATGCCCGCGCGCAGGCCGCCCACCAGTTGATACACCAATTCCGAGAGCAATCCCTTGTAGGGCACGCGGCCTTCAATGCCCTCGGGAACCAGTTTGCCGCTGCTGGTCGCCTCCTGCGCATAGCGGTCGGCGGAGCCCTGCGTCATCGCGCCCATCGATCCCATGCCGCGATAGCTCTTGAAGGTGCGGCCCTGATACAGAATCGTCTCGCCCGGCGATTCCTCTGTGCCCGCCAGCAGACTCCCGATCATCACGCAATCGGCGCCTGCCGCGATGGCCTTCGTGACGTCCCCCGAATACTTGATGCCGCCGTCGGCGATCAATGGAACGCCCGTGCCTTTGGTCGCCTTGGCGCATTCGGCGATCGCCGTAATCTGCGGCACGCCTGCGCCGCTCACCACGCGCGTGGTGCAGATCGATCCCGGGCCGATGCCGACTTTAATGCCATCCACGCCCAGTGCGATCAAATCGCGCGCGCCTTCGTAGGTCGCGACGTTGCCCGCAATCAGTTCCACGTTCGGCAGAGCCTGTTTCACGGCTTTGATCGCTTCCATCACTCGCCCGCTGTGGCCATGCGCGGAATCGATCGCCAGCAGATCTACCTTGCGTTTCACCAACTCCTGCGCACGCTCCAGAAAATCGCCCGAAGAACCAAGCGCCGCTGCCACGCGCAAGCGGCCCTGTGCGTCCTTGGCCGCGTTCGGATATTTTAATTTCTTTTGGATGTCCTTGACCGTGATCAAGCCTTTCAGGTTGTAATGCTCGTCCACCACCAGCAGTTTTTCGACGCGATGTTGATGCAGGATCGCCTCGGCTTCTTCGAGCGTTGTGCCGACCCCCACCGTGATCAGGTTCTCCTTGGTCATCACGTCGGCCACAGGGATGTCATAGCGCGTCTCGAAGCGCAGGTCGCGATTGGTGAGGATGCCGACTAGCTTGCCGTTCTTCGTCACCGGCACGCCCGAAATCCGGTAGCGTCTCATCACTTCGAGCGCGTCGCTGATTTTATGCTCCGGATCGATCGTCACCGGATCGACGATCATGCCGCTCTCCGAGCGCTTCACGCGGTCCACTTCTTCGGCCTGCCGCTCGATGGTCATGTTGCGGTGGATCACGCCGATGCCGCCTTGCTGCGCCAGTGCAATGGCCAGGTGCGATTCGGTGACGGTATCCATGGCGGAGCTGACCACCGGAATATTCAAGCCGATGTTCCGCGTCACCCACGTGCGCGTGTCGGTATCGGCGGGAACTACGTTGCTGAGCGCAGGCAGTAGCAATACGTCGTCAAAAGTGAGGCCCTCTGGGATCGTATCGGGGATCATGGGGGTATTTTTCATGATACACGCGATAGGCCTGTGCGAGGCGCACCTTCTGGCCCGTTATTTGAGCGCGCGGCAATTACGCCTGTCTGTTAAACTAAAAGTTCCCTTTATTTCTTATGATTGCAGCAACACAAGTGCGTCCCGGCATGGTCATCAAATGGAACGGCGAGCTCTATTCCATTTTCAAGATGGAGCACCGGACACCCGGCAACCTGCGCGGTTTCGTGCAAGTGAAAATGCGCAGGGTCAGCTCCGGCACCATGATCGAGCATCGCTTCAGCTCTGAAGATAAGGTTGAAAAGGCCGCGCTCGAACAGCACGACATGGAGTACCTGTACGACGACGGCGACTACTTTTATTTCATGAACATCGAGACGTTCGAGCAGATGCACCTCACGCGCGACTTCCTCGGTGACGCCACCGGCTTCCTCATCCCCAATCTGAAAGTCGCCATCGAGTTCTACGAAGGCAAACCCATGGGCATCGAGCTGCCTCCGTCGGTCGATATGACCGTCGTGGAAACTGAACCGGGCTTAAAAGGCGCCACCGTTTCGAACGTCACGAAGCCTGCCAAGCTCGAAACCGGACTCGTCGTGCAGGTACCGCCGTTCATTAGCGAAGGCGAAAAAATCCGTGTGTCGACGTCCGAAATGGCGTACCTAGAGCGCGCATAACGCGCTTAATAGAAGGGGCCGCGCCTAGCGCGCTCAAGTAACTCGCTTCCGCGCCTTCGGATGAGCCTTGTCATAGACAGCCATCAAATCCGCGAGCGATACCTGTGTATATTTCTGCGTTGTGGCCAGCTGTGCATGGCCCAGCAATTCCTGAATCGCTCGTAAATCGGCGCCATCCTGCAATAGGTGCGTGGCAAACGCATGCCGCAAACTATGCGGGTGTAGCGAGGAATCGCCCCCAATCATGCGCGCGTAAAACTTGACGATTTCCCGCGCTTGCCGATCGGCCAGCCGCGCGCCGCGGTCACTGATCAGCAAAGCATGCTGGCCCGGTTTCGGCGCTGCGCACCGCGAGATACTTTTCCAGCGCCGCCGCTGCCTTCGATCCGTAAGGAACCTGCCTCTCCTTGCGGCCTTTGCCACGCACGCGAATCCAACGCTCGGCCGGATCGAAATCCTGGAGATTCAAACCGCATAGTTCGCTGACGCGCAGGCCGCATCCATAGAGCAACTCAAATAACAAAAGATCCCGCTCGGGATAAGGGCGCTCAAGCCGGGCTTTCTGCGTCAGCTCCGCCGCCACGCCTTCCACTAAGGCGTTGGTTTGCTCTGCGGTCGGAATCTGTGGAATGCGCTTGGGCGCCTTCGGCGTCCGCAATTGACGCGCCACGTTCGTCTCAAGCGTACGTTCGCGCACCAGAAATTGAAATAGCGAACGTACCGAGGCAAGCTTTCGGCGGATCGAAATCGCGTCCAATCCGCGATCGAACAGATTTGTAAGCCACTCGCGCAACGTAGCCGACTTGATCTCCAAGAGCGCGGGCGGCGCGACGCCGGGCGGCGAAAAATAGTCGAGCATCTGGGCGAGATCGGAAGCGTAATTCCGAATCGTGTGCGGCGAGGCGTTCTGGCGGCCTAGCTCGGTGAGGTAACGATCGATCGCGGCGCTGAGCTCGGAAACCTGCTGCGTGGTCGGCACAGATTGCTCGTATTATGGCACCGGTACGGAAAGATAAGCATCGAGTGCGGCGAGCGCGCGCCGGCAAACTTCGGTTTGGCGCTGTCGCTTATCGCGCGGCGGATTTTCGAGCTTCGGCAAGAGATCGAACGTAATGTTCGCCGGCTGATAGTTCTTGGGATCGGCCCCCGTGACGTAGGCGCATAGCGATCCGATGGCCGTCTGCCGTGGAAATGCCTGCGGCGCCCGGCCGGCCGCCATTGCCATCGCTGCGCGCCCGGCCACCAGTCCTGTGGCAATCGATTCCACATAGCCTTCCACGCCCGAAATCTGCCCCGCAAAGAAAAGCCTCCGGCTGGGTTCGAAGCTGTAGCGTGGCGGTGAGCAGCGCGGGGCCGTTGATATAAGTGTTGCGATGCATCTGCCCATAGCGCAGAATTTCGGCATGCTCCAGACTGGGGATCATGCGGAGGATCCGCTGCTGCGCACCGAAGCGCATATGATTTTGGAATCCCACCAGGTTGTAACTGCCCGCGCGAGCGTTTTCCTGGCGCAGTTGGACCACGGCATAGGGGTGCCTGCCTGTGCGTGGATCGGTGAGCCCCACCGGCTTCATCGGACCGAAGCGCAAAGTATCGCGTCCGCGGCGCGCGATCTCTTCGATGGGCAGGCAGGCTTCGAAATATGGCGTGGTTTCATTGATTTCGCCGCCAACCGTCCCCGCCCGCGGCTGGTCGAGCAAAGCTTTTTCATCCAAAGCTTTATCATGCAAAGCCCGGTCTTCTTCGATATGCGCCGGGACGCTTTCGGCGGCGAGTACGGCGTCGATAAACGCATCGTATTGCGGTTTATCGAAAGGGCAATTCAAGTAGTCGTCCGTCCCGTCGAGCGACTTCCCATAGCGCGACGCGCGGAACGCAATCGAGAGGTCGACGGAATCCGCATCGACAATGGGGCTGATGCTGTCGTAAAAGTACAGGCGCTCAGCGCCGGTGATGCGGGCGATGTCCTCGGCCAGCGCGTGTGACGTAAGGGGGCCGCTCGCCACAATGCAGATGGCTGCGGGATCGCTCTGCAAAATTTCGAGCGAAGGCACCTCCTCACGGCGGATTTCGATCGCAGGTTCCGCTTCGATGCTGCGCGTGACCTCGGCCGCAAAGATGTCGCGGTCCACGGTCAGCGCGTGGCCCGCCGGAACCCGCGCCCGCGGAGCAATCTCTCCAATCAATAGCGAACCTAAGCGGCGCAGTTCTTCCTTCAGGAGCCAGGGCGCTGTATTTTCCTGTTCGCTTTTCAGCGAATTGCTGCACACAAGTTCGGCGAGCCCGTCTGTTTTGTGCGCCTGCGTGCTGCGCGCCGGGCGCATTTCGTAAAGGATCACCCTCCCTCCGGCGCGCGCAATCTGCCAGGCTGCTTCGCAGCCGGCTAGACCGCCTCCGATGATATGAATGGGGGAGTGCGAAGAAACGACGGACATCCTTTCCATTATCGGGCCCATGATCGGCAGAGAGCGGGTGGGTAGTCGGACAAAAGTTATCCGACTGCCAGCGGGTGGGTCAACCCCTCCCCTTTCCGTGCGCGCGAGATTTTTGAAAAAAACGAAATGCCCGTTGCAGGGCCGTAAAGGGCCCAAGGCGCGACGATCGCGATTTTCCGCACCCTACCCCCTCGGAAGGCGCTGAAAAGGGCTCAAATCCAAACCCGTTAGGATAACGAATTGAACGTCAAGGGATTGCTCCTGAATTCGCAGCGCATTTCGCACACCGGCATGCGGAGTGGCAAAAGTGTGGTCGTTCCGCTATGATCGATTCGAGATTGAGCCATCAATCGGGCGCGTGGTGCCTGTCACCGAGCCCGGGGAGAGATTATGTTCAGAACTTGGTCCGTGCGTTGCCTGCTACAGCTTTCCGCTGCGGCTGTGTGCTTTGTTGGGGTCTGCTCTATGGGACCTGGCGCCGTCAGCGCCGCCGATCCCAATCCGGCGACCCTCCTCATTACACCGCCCAAGGATATTAAGTGGGTGGAAGGCGCCGGTGGCGCGGCCAATGCGATTCTCGCCGGTGACCCGACCAAGCCCGGCATTTACGTGGAGCTCACGAAATGGCACGGCGGCCACATGAGCCATCCGCACTTCCATCCGAACGATCGTTACATCTATGTGATCTCCGGCACGTGGTGGGTGGGCACGGGCACCAAGTACGATCCGAACAGCACCACACCCGTTCAGGCCGGCAGCTACGTCATTCACTACGGCAAACAGGTCCACTACGACGGATCGAAAGAAGGCGACACCGTGCTGGAGATCGTCGGGATGGGTCCTGCGACTTCGACGCCGGCGGAAGTGAAGTAGTCGACGCGTATCGCTTTAGCGTAGATCGGCCGAGACATTCCAGACTTCGGCTAGAGTTGCGCGAAACAGCTCGTCTAATAGTCCGACCGGTGGCGTGACGGCAAGCTGATCGGCCCCGAGGCTCTCGAGCCGAGCCATTTCGGCTTCTATAAAGCTACTGACTGCTGGGATCTTTGGGCCACGATCCAGTTCCGCGCCGTTTCTTTTTTCTGCGATCAGTTGCTCAATGGCCGATCTAATCTCGTTCGCCGGGAGTACTTCCCGCAACAACTTCTCAAACTCGATTGGCACCGGGCCCAGCCCAGATTCGATCCAGCGCATGGCAAGGAGAGGACGCAGCACGTATAGATATTTCTTGCGCCAGACAATATCGCCATTCAGATACTCACGCATGTTGCCGCTGGCCATATGTAGGTAGTGGTGAAAGCTTGCCCTCGGCGAATAAAAAAGGGGAAGCACTTCTCGAAGTTGGCGTGCAAAGGAGAAGCGCTCGCGGTAAACGATTGGGCACCGGAGCCATTCAAGAAGTGGTGGATTAGACTTACGAACAAGGCGCAAAGCTTTGCGGATATCCCACCCGTTCACATCCAATTCTCCCCGCAAGGGCCGTTCAATAACATCCCGGCGTTCTTCGATATCGATCGACAGATACCATTCAGGGTTGTGGACGTAAATGAAGCGCACATCGAAATCACTATCTCGCGATGCAAAGCCCCACGCTCTACTACCCGATTCGACGGCTAAAAGAATCCGCACCCCTTCGTCGCGTTCGATGTCGTCGAGATCCGCGACAATTTCGTCCTTCGTTTCGCTCATGAACGGAACACTCCGACGCCGGCCAGCGAGTTAGCCCTCGCGGTATTCGCCGAAAACTTTTCGCAGCCGGTCAGAGATTTCTCCGACCGTTGCCATCGCTTCACACGCGGCGAGGATTTTCGGCATCAGGTTGTCCGATCCGCGGGCGGCCGTTTCCAGATCGCTCAACTTCGCTTCGCAGTCAGCATTGTTGCGCGACGCGCGTACGTTTCGAACATTCTCGATTCGTCTTTTTTCCATCGCCGGGTCCAACTTGAACGTCGGGACGCCGGCGTGGGTCTGCTCCTGAAATTTATTGACGCCGACGATGATCGTTTCGCCGCGTTCAATGCCCTGCTGATATTGATAGGCCGCGTTCTGGATCTCCCGCTGAATAAATTGGCTTTCGATGGCGGCGAGCGTCCCTCCCATTTCATCGATGCGCTTGATGTAGGATTCAGCACCGCGCTCTATCTCGTCGGTCAGGCGCTCGACGTACTCGCTGCCGCCGAGCGGATCGGGCTCCGCCGTCACACCGCTTTCATAAGCGATCACCTGCTGCGTGCGCAGCGCGAGCCGCGCCGATTCCTCTGTGGGCAACGCCAGTGCTTCGTCGCGTGAATTTGTGTGGAGCGATTGTGCTCCGCCCAACACCGCCGCCAGTGCCTGCAGCGTCACGCGCGCCACGTTTACATCCGGCTGCTGCGCCGTGAGCGTGGAGCCCGCCGTCTGGGCGTGGAAGCGCAGCATCATGGATTTTGGGTCCTTCGCGTGGAAGCGATCGCGCATGATGCGCGCATAGAGACGCCGCGCCGCGCGATATTTGGCGATCTCCTCGAAAAAATTATTGTGCGCGTTGAAAAAGAAAGAGAGCCGCGGTGCGAAGGTATCCACCGGCAACCCTGCGCGAATGGCCGCCTCGATATAAGCGATGGCGTCGGCCAGCGTGAACGCCACTTCCTGAATCGCGGTGGAACCGGCTTCGCGAATGTGATAGCCGCTGATGGAAATCGTATTCCATTCGGGGACCTCGGCGGCCGCCCATGCGAACAGATCGGTGATCAGCCGCATTGCCGGCCGCGGCGGATAGATATAGGTTCCGCGCGCGATGTATTCCTTCAAGATGTCGTTCTGCACCGTGCCCTGGAGTTTCGAGAGATCCGCGCCTTGTCGCCTGGCAACCAGAACGTAGAGCGCCAGCAGAATCGAGGCGGTGGAGTTGATCGTCATCGACGTGCTGATATCTTCGAGCGGGATGCCGTGGAACAGCACCTCCATATCGGGCAGCGACGCGATCGATACGCCGACGCGTCCCACTTCGCCGGCAGCCAAAGGATGATCCGGGTCCATGCCGATCTGCGTCGGCAGGTCGAAGGCGACGGAGAGACCCGTGGTTCCTTGCGACAGCAGGTAGCGGTAGCGCTGGTTGCTCTCCTCGGCAGAGCCGAAGCCCGCGTACTGGCGCATGGTCCACAGGCGTTTCCGATACATGTCGCGGTAAATGCCGCGCGTGTAGGGGAACTCGCCGGGGCGCTCGTGCAAGGAGTCCTCGTTCACGGGTCCCTTACGAGCGGGTAATTCTGCGGGCCTTTAGGAATGAGGTAATACCGAAGTAGGCCATCACCACTCCGAAGGCACCCGGGAAAACGATATGCGCCAGGCCTTCCATGTCGCCTTCGAAATCGCGCACCGCGCGAAAAACATAAAAACCGGAGATGGCCGCAAATACCAGAAAAAGAAACCCGATCACTTCGTTCCACAACGCGTGCAGAGGCCGGATCACGCCCGGCACCACATGGCTCAGAAACCTGGAAATCAGCTCGCCCATCCAACTCCAATCGTATCAACACTGGCTTCAATCGTATAGATACTAGCCCTCTCGTCCCAAACCCTCGCCACCGATATGCGTCTGTGGGGATTGCCGGAACCGGACGCGCCCGCGCAGCATCAGATAATGTGTCAGGTGATATCCTGAAGGTGGCCGGGAACGGGAAAGAGGGACGATTTTGGAAGACCGTCTAAAGGATCTGATGCAGGAGTTGGGAAACGCGATCAATGAGTCGCTTTCCGATTCCGACCGGATCGCAGCCGCGATCGGGGAAATCAAACGCGCGGGCTACGACGTATTCCTGGTCCTCGAAGCCACGATCGGGTTCAATAAACGCGATGAAGACGACGAGAGCGATGAGGCAGAAGCTGTGGAGATGGAATCCACGCCCGAGCCTACACGCCGTCGTGTTGGCAAAATCAAGCTCACTTCGCAGGATCAAAAATTCCTGCGAGCTCTGAAAATCTCGGTGGACGAAGACGCTAAGCATTAGCCCCAGGCCGGTCCACTTCGATACTTTCGTCCGCTCATTTTCCAGTTTTTTAAACCCGCCTCGCTCTAAACCTGTGTCGCTCTAAACTCGTCTGGCTCTAAAATGGTTTCGTGAACTATCGCAAACTTGGCAGCACGGGAATGCTTGTGTCCGAGGTTGGTCTGGGATGCAACAACTTCGGCATGCGCATCGACCTGGAAGGCACGCGCAAGGTGGTCGACAAAGCCATCGATCTCGGCGTGACGCTTTTCGATACCGCCGACAACTACGGCAACATGGGCGGTTCGGAAACACTGCTCGGCCAGGTGCTGGGTGCGCGCCGCAAGGATATCGTTCTGGCGACGAAATTCACCTCGCCCATGGCCGCGGGCATCACGCGCAAGAATGCCTCGCGCCATTACTTGATGTCCGCTGTGGAAGCGAGTCTCACGCGTTTGCAGACCGATTGGATCGATCTGTACCAAATGCATTATCACGACGAGCTTACGCCAATCGAAGAAACGCTGCGGGCGCTGGATGACCTGATCAAGCAGGGCAAAGTTCGATATATCGGCTGCTCGAATATGTTGCCCTGGCACGTGGTGGAAGCGCAGTGGACGTCGAGGCATTTGAATCTGCATCGCTTCGCGACGATGCAGGCGGAATATAGCGTGCTGGTGCGCGAGATCGAGCGTGAACTATTGCCCGCGCTGGAGGCGTATCAAATCGGGCTGCTGCCGTATTTCCCTCTGGCCAGCGGCCTGCTGACGGGCAAATATAGCCGGACCGCTCCACCGCCGCCGGACACGCGATTTTCCGCGTGGCAGCGCCTGGGCGAACGCTACACGACCGACGCCAATTGGGATGCCGTTGAGCATCTTCGAACGTTCTGCGAGAAGCGCGGCAAGAGCATGCTGGAGTTGGCGTTCAACTGGCTGCTGGCGAAGCCGGTGGTTGCGAGCGTCATTGCAGGCGCCACTAAGCCCGAGCAAGTGGAGCAGAACGTCAAGGCCGCCGGCTGGAAGCTCACCCCCGAAGACCTGGCGGAAATCGACAAGATGCCGCGCGGCTACGCGCCTTCGCTTTAGTCGCGCAGGGGCAGGGGCCGGTAAAAGCCGGCTTCTTTCTCGCGTACTTCTTCCAGGCCGATCAGTTCGTTGAACGCCGCGAAATCAAGGGTGTCTGCAAAGCCGGCAATCGATTCGTGCGACTTTAAGTGCGCCAGCGCGCGTTCCGCCGCATGTGCCATCGCGTAGGTTGTGAGCACAGGATAGGCGGCGACCGCGAAGCCCAGTTTTTCGAGCTCCTTTGCCCGAAGCAGCGGCGTCATCCCGCCGGCCACCATGTTGGCCATGTTCGGAGCCTTGATCTCGCGCGTGATCCGCTGCATTTCTTCCACCGAGCCGGGCGATTCTACGAACGATAAATCGGCGCCTGCTTCCAGATAAAAGTGCATGCGCTCGATCGCGTCGTCGATGCCGTGGACGGATAGAGCGTCCGTGCGCGCCATGATCAGCAGATCGGGATCGACGCGCGCATCCACCGCTGCGCGAATCTTCGCCGACATCTCCACGGCCGGGATCACCTGCTTACCCGTCATGTGCCCGCAACGCTTGGGCAACACCTGGTCCTCGAAGAAAATTGCAGCCACGCCGGCTTTTTCAAACTGCCGCATGGATCGCACGACGTTGTTCACGTTGCCGTGGCCGTTATCGCCGTCCGCGAAAAGCGGGATGTCGACGGCATCAGCAATGCGGCGCGCGCAATCGGCCATCTCTGTCATCGAAAGCAAACCGATATCGGGCGCACCAAGCAATGATGCGCTTGCGGCATAGCCACTGAGGAAAACTGCCTTGAACCCGGCTTTCGCCACCAGCCTCGCGCCCAGTGCGTCGCCCACGCCGGGAATTAGCAGAATATCGGGGCCATCGACATAACTTTTAAATAAACTGGTTTTCTTCATGGGCGTGTTCCTTCAATAACTTTCCATCTTAAGTGACGCGCCGGATCGCGCCCGGATCGCTCGACACGGGCAAGCTCGATACTGGCAATCGTGGGCCGTAGTACTTAGAATGCTTGATGGGAATGCGAACTAGAAAGCTGTCATGAAGCAAATTCTTTTTGTGTTGTGCGTTGTGATCGCCCGCGGCTATAGCCAATCGCCCGAGATGGCGGCGATCGGCGGCGCTGCAGACGCGCTCGGCGGCAAGGGGAGGATCGAGGCGCTGCGGACGCTAGGGATCGAGGGCGCGGGCATCAATCCCAATGTTGGGCAAAATCGGAATCCGGACGATCCGCTGCCCAACTGGAAAGTGACGGACTATCGCAAAACCATCGATCTGGCAAATGGGCGCATGCGGCTGCAACAACATCGCGTGGCTGAATTCCCCTTCTCCATGGCCAACGACGTTCACCAGGATATGAGATTGGATGGCAACGTCGCCTTCAATGTTGGTCCCGGCGCGCGAATGGCGCGCGTGAACGAGATCGGCACGCGGGACCGCCGGTATGAGATGCTCGGCAATCCGATCACCATCGTTCGCGCCGCGCTCGATCCTGCAGCCAAGCTGAGCCGCTTGCGAAAAGAGGGCAAGGTCGAGCTGATCGATATCATCACGGCGAGGGGCGATCAGGTGACGCTTGCGATTGATGGCGCAACGCGGCTGCCCGCCTCCGTTCGATGGCTGAGCGCCAGTGACAACCTCGGCGACATTCATAACGAGACTTTTTTCCTGGACTACGAGACTGTCAACGGCGTGAAGCTGCCCAAGCGCTATTTGACCAAGATTGATTTTCGGAATTACATCACTGCCGATATTCGTGTATCGAAAAATACGTTGGATGCTGACGTGGGGGACTTGGCCGCGCCTGCCAGTGTCAGAGCGATGGCGCCCCCTCCCCCGCCGGTATTTACGGTAAATCCCGTGCATGTCGCTCCGGGTGTGTGGTGGTTGCAGAGCACGGGCAACCATTCGAGCGCGATGTATGAATTCGACGATCACCTGACCATGTATGAAGCTCCATCGAGCGCCGCGCAGGCGCGCGTTTTGCTGGATGCGGCTCGCAAGGCCGTGCCAAGGAAGCCGCTGACCGAGATCATCATCTCGCATCACCATTTCGACCATAGCGGAGGCCTGCGGACGGTGATCGCCCAGGGGCTGACGATCATCTCGCACAAGGATAACGAAAAATTCTTTCGCGAGTTGGCTGCGCGTCCGGCGACACTGCGGCCCGACGATCTGGCCCGTCACCCCATGCCTCTCAAGTTCAAAGGCGTCGGCGAGTTCACGGATCTCAAGGATAAATCGATGGAAGTGCAGCTCTACCAACTTAAGGACAACGAGCATTCCGGTTTGAATCTGGTTGCCTGGGTGCCGCGCTACCGGTACCTGTCGCAGTCCGACATGTTCGACGCCTATTGGTATCGATATCTATGGACGGACAACTACTTCGCGAACCTCGACCGGTTGAAACTTCATTTCGATAAGGACCTGCCTGTGCACGGCCGGATCATGACCTACGACGAAGAGCGTGCGATTGTGGACGCCTACAAGAAATCGCCGGAAGCGTATGCGGCCAAGGCCATGAATGCTTGTGAAGCCGGTGCTCCCTGCTCCGGCGTCTTCGCTCCTCGTGCGGACGCAAAAGCGCGCGGCACCAGGTAGGGCGCGACGCTGGCGACGCAGGAAGTCCCGCACGGCCGCGGCCCCGCTCCGGTCCCGGCGCCCGACGATCTTGAAGGTCTCCGCGCGGATTGCGCTGGCAGCTTCAAATCGAGGTATAGGCGGAACTGGGACAATTTGGCCCAAGTTCGAAACGGCCAGCCGGAGCGGATATTTATTGCTGTCGCCTAAGATCGGTCGAGCGGTTTAACGGTCTGCTCGCGGCAACGTCCCGTGGATCCGTCTCAGAC
>CAVOVW010000009.1:0-282066 GCA_963699945.1 Terriglobia bacterium | reverse complement strand
CGCCAGCTATTGACCGCAGCCAGGATCCGGATAACTACTTCTTCGCCGCCATTGCCTTCGGCGTCGGCTGCGCATGCCCAAGCACCGGATGCGGCTCATACGATTTTTCCAGCGCGGCGATTTCATCGTCGGTCAGCTTCACATCCACCGCGGCAATTAATTCCTTCAACTGAGGCAGTTTCGTCGCTCCAATAATCGGCGCCGTCACTCCCGGAGCCTGTAAAACCCACGCGCACGCCACCTGCGCCGCCGGAATACCGCGACCGCGAGCCACTTCGGCCACCGCATCGGCGATTTTGAAATCGGCCTCTTTGAAATAAAGCTGCTTGGCAAATCCGTCCGACTCGAACCGCTGCGTCGAGCCGCCTTCGCGCGTCCGCGAGCCCGTGAGAAACCCGCGAGCCAGTGGGCTCCACGGAATCAACGCCAGCCCCTGGTCGATGCACAGCGGAATCATTTCCCGCTCTTCCTCGCGATAAACCAGGTTGTAGTGATTCTGCATGCTGATAAAACGCTGCCAGCCGTTTTCTTTCGCCGTGAACAGATACTTGGACAGCTGCCACGCCGCCATGCTGCTCGCGCCCAGATAGCGGACTTTCCCCGCGCGCACCAGCGAATCCAGCGCCTCCAGCGTTTCTTCGATCGCAGGCAGCGGATCGAACCGATGGATCTGGTACAGATCCACGTAATCCATTTGCAGGCGCCGCAGTGAATTCTCGCACGCCTCAATGATGTGTTTGCGGCTCAGCCCGCGCCGGTTGGGACCCGCGCCCATGGGTCCATGAACCTTGGTGGCCACCACGATGTCATCGCGCGACGCCATCTCTTTCAAATGCGCGCCGGTGATCTCTTCGCTCAGGCCCACCGAGTAAACGTCCGCGGTGTCGAAGAAATTGATACCGCTCTCCAGTGCCAGCTTGAAATGCTCGCGCGCGTCCGTTTTGCCGACATGCCAGCCCTTAGTCCCGCTGGCCCACGAGGGAATTTCGCCGCCGCCGTAGCTCATGCAGCCCAGGCAAAGCCGCGATACCGTAACCCCGGTGCGGCCAAGTGTTGTGTATTGCATAGATTTACTCCGAAGGAACATGTCCTTCGCGTTCGCGAAGGGAAACACCAGTGTAACTCCGGGCGGGGGTTGTTTAATCGGGTTGCGCAATCAGGTCGCGCGACGGATTTACGAGCGAGTTTTTTCGCGCGGCTTTCGGGAAACTTCCGTGTCTGCTGGATCCAGCTCCTGGCGATACTGCGAATGCAGCGCCAAAAGATTCTCCGCCACGCCTCCCGTTTGCATTTCGCTGCGACGCTCGGCGATCGCCAACAGCAGCTTGGACGTCGCGGCATCGTCGGGGTAAATCGCCCATCCAAACTGGAACAGAGGCGGCCCGCTGAAGGTTTGGCTCGGCAACTCGCTTAAGATCTGCGCCTGTAGCGCTTCGATTTTTGCGGCAAGTGCCTCGATCTTCATGCCCGGGAAAATGACGCCGAGCGTATCGCTGCCCATGCGTGCCACCGTATCGTATTCGCGGCATCCGTCGGTCAACACCTTCGCGGCGCTTTCCAGCATACGGTCCGCGCCCTTGGCGGAACCCTGCTCGCGCAATGCATCCAGCCCGGAGAATCGAACCAGCAACACAGCCACACTGTTGCTTTGCCGTTGAGCACGGATCAGCTCGACGTCCAGCGCCTGCACGAACGCCGCCATGGTGGGCAGACCCGTAATCACGTCTCGATTGGCATGCTCCTGAAGCTCACGGACCTTCAACGCATTCTCAATCGCGATACCGATTCTCGATGCCACGCTGGTCAGGATGCGCAGGTCGTTGGAGTTGAATGCATCGCGCCCCGTTCGGTAGTAAGCCAGAACACCCGGCAGGCCGTTACTTCGCCGGAGCGGAACGGCCAGCGCCGAGCTGAGTTCGCTCTTGCGGCGTCCGCCAAATTCGCGTTCCACCGCCGGATTGCCATTGACAATCGGCTGTTTGTGCAGCGCTACCCATCCAATCAGTCCTTCTCCGGCGCGCACCTCGGTACTGAGCGCCGCTTTGTGGTCGCCCGCGGAATACACCGCTAACAGTGAGTTCCCCTGCGGCACGAAAATCGACATGGCATCATAGGGAATCAAGGTGCGCAATCCCTGATCCGTGCGCTCCAGGATCGTTTCAAGCTCCAGCGATAACGCCATCCCCTGCGTCAGCGAAAGCAGCATTTGTTGCTCTCGTCCCGCTTCGGCGATCGTGTTCAGCGGATCGCCGCCGCCCGGCGGAAGTCCCGCCAGTGCCCACAAATCGAGCCCCGCGTCCGGCCTGTGCCCGCGCTCCACGGCAACGTTCTTCGAAAGCTTCACGCCGGCGGATTCGGTGTCTCTCGCCACGCGCTCCAAATCCTGATAGCGGCCAGTCAACGCACGCACCACCGCGGGATCGAACGCTTTGCCGGCTTCGGCCTGCACCATCTTCATCGCGTCATCAAGCGGGATCGCGCGACGGTAGTCGCGGTCGGACGCCAGGGCATCCAGAAAATCCACGGCCGATAAGATGCGTGCACCCACCGGGATTTCCGTGTCTTTCAAGCCGAAAGGATAGCCCGAGCCGTCCCATTTTTCGTGATGCGCGCGAATGATGGGAGCCACGGGATACGGAAACTGAACCTGCTCGATGATCTCGGCGCCCACAATCGGGTGCACCTTCATCTTGGCGAACTCTTCCGCCGTCAGCTTCCCGGGCTTCGAAAGAATGTATTCGGGCACCGCCAGCTTGCCGATGTCATGCAGCAGCGCCGCCGCCTGCAGCGCTTCCAGTTCATCGGCTGCAAGTCCGAGGTCCTGCCCCAAGCCCAGCGCATAGACGCGCACGCGCCGCAGGTGCCCACAAGCGCTGATGTTATCCTTTGCCTCCACCGCCAACGCTAAACCCTCGATGGTGCGCAGGTGCAGCGCGGCCATCCGCTCGGCGGTTTTCTCCCGGATTTCAAGATTCAACTTCTGCATCCGGTAATAACGGTAGGCCAGGTAAATGGCCGGCAACAGCATCAGCGCCGCTTCCACGGACAATCCGCTCACGGCCGCGGCGTTGGCCGCGCTTGCCAATGCGGCGGATATCAGGTAGTACGGAATCAGCCACGACGACGATTCCTTCCAGTACTGTCCCAAGGTCGGCTGATGCTCCGCGTGGCTGGCTAGTGACACAGGGAAGGTGTTGGCGAAAAACAACGCGAGAGACGCCGCGAACAGGCGCACCGAGGGACTCTGAATCGAGTTTGGGATCAGCGAACGATATACGAAATCGGCGATCGCGAACGCACTCGCGGCCATGCACACGGCCAGCATTAGTTGCAGAGGCTTCGCCCGGGTTTGCTTGTTGCGCAAGCCCTGCCCTAAAGCGCCTGCCGCACCCACCAGCACCGCCTCCGACATTCCCAGCTGTAGAATGCTGAGCAGCACCACGGGCACATTGGCCGAAAGAGGGGGCCCGTCGCTTCCGGCGGCCCTCAATTGGAGCACGCTGCTGACCAGCGCGATTCCCATATACAGCAGCAACAGCCCCGGATGTTGCCACCGTCCCGCGCCCAACGAAAGCACCAGCTGCAGAATGCCGAGGGCCGCCATCACAGCTACGGTTCCCCGAATGCGCCAATTTGGGGTGCGCCAATTACGGATGCGCGAATTCACGTCTATCTATCGGGCGGCGCTCAATCCGACTTTAAAATCTATATTTTGCGCCGAAAATACCCCCTCCCCGCGCCCGGGGTACTCTCTTTCGGGTAGCTCCGGCTCAAACATAGTACGATCTCGCCGATATGGCCACTGATGCAGGCTGACCGGCGATACGGGCGAAGGGTGCTCACTACAGACCCGATCGATGTTCTGTGGCGCGATCAGTCCGGCCAACCGCAGCACAGCATCTTTCATCTCGCCGATATTTCTATTTGCGGGGCCGCGGTGCGCGCCGAACGCCCGGTGCACGTGGGCGCCACTGTTTCTTTGGGTTACCAGAACAAGACCGTCATCGGCAAAGTGAGGCATTGCGCCCGCAAAGGCGCCGACTTCATGCTGGGCATCGAATTTCAAGACGACTGCGAGTGGGCAGTGCCCCAAAATTAGCAGGCGCCCCGTGCAACCGAGCCGCGACCACAAGGAGCGGTCTATCGCCACGATCAGTGCTGCGTCGGTCTCCTTCGCAAAACCCACCCCTTGTCATCCCGAGGAGCGAAGCGATTCGAGGGATCTCACGCCGCAGCCTTCCACAACCGGCGTCGCCCACCACTTCCGCGCAGCGACTGCAGGGAGCGGTCCGATATAATGATTCGCAGCCAGTTCGCACAGCCCAGTTCGAAGGAGATCCAGTATGAATCGAAGAACTTTTGTCAGCGGCAGCGCCCTCGCGGCGGGAACCGTTTTCCGCGGCGGAATGCCGATCGCCCAGGCGGCGGCCGCGAAGCTCTCGAGCGGCGGCAATCCGGTCGTCGAAACCACCGGCGGCAAAGTCCGCGGCGTGCAAAACGGCAAAGTCTTCTCCTTCAAAGGCGTTCACTACGGAGCTCCCACTACCGGCAAAATGCGCTTCATGCCGCCCGCGAAAGTCGCTCCCTGGGCCGACGTGAAGGACGCGCTCGATATCGGCCAGCGCGCCCCCCAGCTTCCCGGCAATCTCGTTCCCGAATACGCAGTGATGGAGCGCACCGAGCCCATGGGCGGCGATTGCCTCTGCGTCAACGTCTTCACCACCGGTATTAAGGACAATCGCAAGCGTCCCGTCATGGTCTGGCTGCACGGCGGCGGATTCTCTGCGGGCTCAGGCGGCGGCAACGTGCTCTATGACGGCAGCAATCTCGCGCTGAAGCACGACGTGGTCGTCGTCACGGTAAACCATCGCCTCAATGTGTTCGGTTATCTATACCTCGCCGACATCGGCGGCGAACAGTTCGCCACCGCCAGCAACGCCGGCATGCTCGATATCGTCCTGGCGCTGGAATGGGTGCGCGATAACGCGGCGAATTTCGGCGGCGATCCCGCGAACGTCACGATCTTCGGCCAGTCCGGCGGCGGCAGCAAGGTCAGCACGCTGCTCGGCATGCCCGCTGCCAAAGGCCTCTTCCATCGCGCCATCGCCATGAGCGGCTCGCAAGTGCGTTCCATCACGCGCGACGACGCGACCAAGCACGCTCAAGCATTAATGAGCAAGCTCAACGTCTCTAGCGCTGCGGATCTGATGAGCGTGCCGATGCTGAAGCTTCTTTCCATGACGCGTCCCGGAGCGATCGGCATGCCGTGGCCCATCGGCCCGGTGGTCGATGGCAAGACGCTGCCCGATCACATCTTCGATCCCAAGGCGACCACCATCTCCCAGGACGTTCCGCTCATGATCGGCTCGACGGAAACCGAAGTCACCTGGAACGCGCAGCAGCAGTACGATCCCATGGACGACGCGGCTCTGCGCGCGAACCTCGCGCAAGGCTTGCGCGTCACCCCTGAAGGCGCCGATAAAGTCGCTGCCGTTTATAAAAAGAACCGCCCCATGGCGACCAATCTTGATGTTTACCTGCTCGCGCTGACCGATGCCTCCAACTTCCGCACGGGTACGGACACGCAGGCACTGCGCAAGGCCGAGCTCGGCAAAGCACCGGTCTACAAGTATTACTTCCAAAAATATTCGCCCGTGCGCGATTCAATGTTGCGCTGCATGCACACCATGGATATCCCATTTGTCTTCGACAACGTCGGCGTCGCGAAAACCGAAATCGGCTCCGGAGCAGACCTCCAGCCGCTGGCCGACAAAATGTCCACCGCCTACGTCGCCTTCGCGCGCACCGGCAATCCGAACCACAAGGGCATACCGAATTGGACGCCTTATGCTCCCGCGCAGCGCGCCACGATGGTCTGGAACGTGGAATGTAAAGTGGTGAACGATCCTTATCGCGAAGAAAAAGATTCCATCGCCGCCGCGCCGAAAGCCTAAAAACCGTGTAGGCGCGGACCGTAGTTTCTGTGCCCAGATCTCTCGACCTTCCGCTTATTTTCGAAAGGCCACGTCGCTCTGGAACAGCGGACCCGAGCCGCGACGAAAGGAAGCGGTCCTGACAAATCGCCATACCGAGCTGCCGGAATCGGTCTTCCTCGCGCTTCTCAGCCGAACTTGCACTTTCTGGGCAGGTCGCCCCGCCGAACGAGCCGGCCTGGAATGAAACCGGTTCTCGCCATTTGGATCGCCGGATACACTATACGTCGGAGCCCAAGGCGTTCGTCCTTACGATCGGATCATTGAGCCAAGGGAACGTCCTTCTCGACGGCGCATTCGCTGGAACGGCTCCGCTGATCGGAGAGCTATAGAACCTCGGGTTCCGGATTGCGATGTAAAAATCCTGCTCGCAGCCACGCTCTTGGGAACCGATTGCGGCGGCCTCACCGAACTCAAAAAGCAGACCCATCGACATGGCTGCGAGCTCTCAGCCGAAAGATCGAAGCGACGGCCGCGCGAGATTTCGCCTGCAGATCGTGAACCAGCTACCGTCGAACTCCTCGAAGTCGATCGCATGTTCGACGAGCAATAACATCCAACTCGGCGGCACGGCGCGACCTCTATGGGCACGCCTCAGACGCGCAGATCGACTAAGAAGGAACATGCCGCTTCATCGCAAAGTGCACGCCGTTTCACGCGTTTCTCTGTAGCTTTTCCGTCGCGCAGTTCCGCTCGTGCGAACGGGACTTACGTGCGACCGCCGAATATCAACGAACGTTTCCGATTTGCTGGGCCTGCCGTGCGACGTCTTTCTGCGCCCCATCCCGGTTTCTTCATATGGAACAAAGTGTTCGTCGACGAAATAGGCGTAAGGACATTCGTCGCGCTGGGATTGCATTATCCAACGACTCGAACGGGATTTCCACAAGAGTAGCAGCCTTAAACGGCGACGAATTTAGTAGGGCAGAGTGCTTGTTTCGGCTACGTTGAGTACTGCTCAACCCAACAGCGGGTAATCCGTGTACCCCTTGACCCCCGGTGTATAAAACGTCGCCACATCCGGTTCGTTCAGCGCCGCGTTAAGCGAGAAGCGCTTCACCAGATCCGGATTCGCCAGGAATGTTTTCCCGAACACAATCGCATCCGCGGCGCCTTTCTCCAGCGCCTCATTGGCCTCCGCTTTCTGGAAGCCTCCGCCCACCAGCAACGTTCCCTTATACGCCTCCCGCAAAACCGTTTCCGCGCCGATGCCGGTCCGCAGCACGTGCAGGTATGCCATTTGGAGCGGCGTGATCGCCTTCGCCAGCGCGACGTAGGTTGGCATCGGATCGGGATCCTGAATGTCGTTGAACTTCATTCCCGGCGATACCTTCATCCCGACTTTTCCCGCCGATCCCGCCGCGGCGATCATGGCATCCAGGGCTTCCACCACAAACCGGATGCGATTTTCGATCGACCCTCCGTACTTGTCGGTCCGCAAATTAGTATTCGGTGCCAGAAACTGACCCGGCAAATATCCCGACGCCGAATGCAATTCCACGCCGTCGAATCCCGCTGCCAGCGCATCGCGGGTCGCTTGCGCGTATTCGCCGATCACCGCTGCAACCTCGCTCAGCTCCAGCGCGCGCGGTACGGGAAGCGGCTGCATCTGTTGCGAGTCCGTCCACATCTGCCCTTCCGGCTTCACAGCCGACGGAGCCACGGGAACGTCGGCAATCGTCCGATTCGCCGGATGCGCGATGCGTCCTACGTGCATGATCTGCAGAAAAATTCTGCCGCCCTTTGCGTGCACAGCTTCCGTCACCGCTTTCCATGCCGCCACCTGCGCGGGTGAATAAATCCCGGGAGTCCTCGCGTAACCCAATCCGGCGGCGCTCGGAGCCGTCCCTTCGGTGAGAAGCAAGCCGGCCTCTGCGCGAGCTCCATAATATTCGGCGGCCAATGCCGCAGGCACTCCTTGGGCATCGGATCTCGATCGCGTCATGGGAGCCATCACAATTCGGTTACGGAGCGAATAATCGCCCAGGGTCAGCGGGGAAAAAAGGTTCATCGCGATGTTTGATGCACCCTCCCTTCGTCCCGACTCACCCAATTCACCCTTTATAAGATCGCGAGCCGCGCGGTTCACAACTGCCTCGTCTGTCCGATCCCCAACATCTTCAATTACATCGCGCTTCTCGCTTCATCTTTGTTGTTCGCTCCGCTCTTATCTTCTAGTCGTGGAGTTCGAGCGCTCATCCATCGGAGGGCCGAATCGACCAAGAATGGTTTTCTAGATAAGCCAGGGCGTGTCTGCGGGTGATGGAAGTTCTGCTGGTCCTAAACCAGCCCTAGCCACGAAACGGTTAACGTGTGCGGCGCGTTGTTCGCTTGAAACGACAGCCTCTCAACCGAGAGAGTCAAAAACGGCTGGAAGAGCTCTTCTATAAGAATTTTTGTGGGCGTGGTGCGCCCGCGGTTTGTTTTTGCTATTTAAAACAGCTCAGTCATCCTGAGCAGCGAAGCGGAGAACGATCTGCTGTTGGCCGATCGGTTGGCTTAGGCCCGAGACGCACGGAATGAATCCCCGGTCTAACGACTGGGCTTGCCCCATCGGCGGCGGTTAACTTTTCACAAACACTCATCAGCCACGCTTGCAGACTCTCTATTGATCTGCGGGCGGTGCCGGCTCAGCCGTGCCTTCAGGAGTGGGAACTGCTTTCACTGCGGCATTGTCACGCCTCGGGCCCAAGCCCAAAGCGATGAGTGATAGCGAGCTGATTTTGCCGTCGGCATCCAGGTCCTGGTCCGCTTGAAAACGCCGCAGGGCGTCCGCTGAATCCGCACCCCAAGTGCCGTCCGCCTCACCTTTGAAATAGCCGCGATCGGCCAGCGCCTGCTGAATGTCACGGTAACGATCGGGTGTGGGCTGTTGCTGCGCCGTGTAGCGCGGAGTGGCCGGGCGCTTGGCAGCGGCGTTTTTTGCTACGCCCTGCTTGGACGTAACCGCGTAGTTGCCGTTTTCGTCGAAGCCGTACTCTTGACAGCAGTTTTCGCAACGCCCGCGGACTTCGCGACCACTTTCGTCGGCATCGTCTTCGTCGGCAGTGCTTTCGTAGGTGCCGCCTTCGTGGTCGCCGATTTCGCAGCCGTTGCTTTCACGGCCGTGGTTCTCGCTGCGGTCGCTTTCGTTGTTGCCGATTTCGATTGGCCGGATGGCGCTGCGGTTTTCGGCGTGGTTTTTTTAGACGTCGACGGTGTGCTCACAGGGGACGCTTGCGCGGCCATCAGCGGCAGCGACACCATCATTTCCACAACTGCGACTGCCCCAACCGCGGCTGCCACAACTGCGATCCACACCACTCGCCTTATCGCAGGCGGCGCTTGTAATGCGGGCACGTTCCGGACGCCTTTACCTAGTTGGGCAGCGTCCCGCTGAGGAACATAGTGACGTGCGGCGTCGAGCCGTTGTTCCGACGCGCGCCCTGCGGCGTACGCACCACGCGGAACGCCACCGGGTCCCCGGCCTTCAGGCTTTGCTGGATGCGGCGGATATCGTCCACCGATCCAATGCTCTCGCGGTTGATGGCGATGATGACGTCGCGCTCCATCATGCCGATGTCTTCGGCGAAGGAGCCCGGCTCCACGCGCGTCACCGTGACGCCCTTCTTATCCGGCGTGGTGTCCTTTTCTTCATCGCTCGCCGGGCGAATGCTGATGCCGAAGCGCACTTGCGATGTCTCGGGCTTGTCCGCGCCGCCGCCGCTTGGAAGTCCGTTCTCTCCCACTACGCGCGGGTCGTCGGAGAAGACCTTGGTGCGATCCAGAATGGTGAGCTTCAGGTCCATCTTCTTGCCGTTGCGATCCACGGTGAGCGTAGCCTGCGAGCCGACAGGCATATCCGCTACACGCGCCACCAGATCGTCGCCGTCCTTCACGTTCTGCCCGTTGAGCGCCAGAATAATGTCGGTTGCCTTCACGCCGGCCTTATCCGCGGGACCGTCCTTGCGGACGTCGCCCACAATCACGCCGTGATCCACGCCCAGCGCGCGCAGCGTTTCCATCTTTGTGTTCTTATCCCACGACACGCCGATGGACCCGCGCGTGACGCGGCCTTCCTTAATGATGTCGTTATACACGCGCACCACGGTGTTGATGGGCAGCGCGAAGCCCACGCCCTGATATCCGCCGCTTTGCGTGGCGATCATCGTGTTGACGCCGATCACTTCGCCGCGAATATTCAGCAGCGGGCCGCCGCTATTGCCAGGGTTGATAGCCGCGTCGGTCTGAATGAAACGCTGGAATTGCTGCGACCCAATATCGCGCCCCGTGGCGCTGACAATGCCCGCGGTAACCGTCGCTTCCAGGCCGAACGGAGAACCGATGGCGACCGCTTCTTCACCCACCTGCACCGTATCGGAATTGGCGATGGTCACGGGCGTCAGCGGCCGCTTCGCGTCGATCTTGATCACCGCGACGTCGGTCTCGCGGTCCGTCCCGATCAGGCGTGCGCGGTATTCAATGTCGTCGCCGTGCAGCTTCACGCGGATGCGGTCCACGCCGTCCACCACGTGATTGTTGGTCACGATGTAGCCGTTCTTATCCACGATGAAACCCGTGCCCGACTGCTCGCGCCGCTGATTGGGAGAAGGAAGATCGCCGCCGCCCTGGCCTCCGAAAAAGCGGCGAAACAGCTCGCTGGGATCCTGCGACTGGTCGTCATCGGGATCGCTCTTCTTCGTCGAGACCTTCGGCGTGAAATCGGCCGTGATGTTGACCACGCTCGGCTCCAGCGTCTTGGCCAGCTTGGTAATTTCGTTACCCGCCACGGTGCCCTTGGGGATGGTCAGCGGCGTCGCATCGGGCGCGGCAGCCTGCCCGCGCTGCGCATGCACACCCGTGTTGATCAGCGTACCGATGACAATACCGACCGACAGCGTGACAAGCACGAGTGTCATGGACAATAGCTTTTGCTGGCGCATTTTTTCTAACAGTTTCATCTCAAGCCAACTTCCTCATTAGGGTCTCGTGAGTGCCAAAAACTCTTCAAAAGAGACTCCTTTAACATTATATGTTTACAGACGGCGGAAGGCACCAGCGGGTTGCCATGCCACGCGCAGATTCTGCGGATCATCTGGAGTACAAGCCCGATGATGCGGGCGCACGATTCAGACGCACGATTCAGACAGGGGTTGTAGAAATCCCGCGCTCTCGGGCTACTCCCCTATCAGCATCATGCAAAGAATCAGCATGATCCGCTGCAAGCCGTGTTCTCTGCCCTCCGGCGAATACCACTCGCCCGCCGTGTGGGCGCCGCTGCCGAGCCCACCGGCGCCGATCGACAGCGCGGGAAGCCCCATCGATAAAGGGACGTTTGCATCGGTGGAAGAACACTCCAGATAGCTGCGGATGCCCAAGTGCGCGTCCACGCCGCGCACGCATTCGAGCAATGGCGCGTCATCGGGCAAAGCGCCACTGGGGCGTGAGCCGATCTCGCGAACGCGGGCCGTCGCGCGGCCGTTGTTGCTGAGCGCGTTCTCCAGTTCCACTGCGCGCTCCACCGCCGCCGTCAGCCGCTGCGCCAGGCGGTCGATGCGCGCGTTGTCCTCGGACCGCAGGTCGATCTTCGTGCGGGCCTCGCTGGGAATCGAATTGATACTGGAACCGCCTTCGACGATGCCGAAATTGAAGGTGGTGCGCGGATCGCCGAAGGTTACTTCCACCGCCTGATCGGTGAATAGCGTGATGGCGCGTGCAACGGCGTGCACCGGATTCGGCACGCCGAAATCCCGCCAACTGTGTCCGCCGGGCCCTGTGATGATCACCTCAAAGCGGCGACTGGCCAGCGCGCGCGACGTAATATGTTCCGCGTCGGGACCATCCAGCACCAGCAGCGCTTTCAATTTCGAGGTATTCGCATGGCGGCAGAAATACCGCATGCCGTTCAGATTGCCTTCGCCCTCTTCGCCCACGTTGGCCACCAGCAAGGGCCATGCCGAGGGCGATTCCAGTGGGGGAGAAGCATTCCAGGCGGCGGCGATCGCCAGCAGCGCTGCGAGTCCGGCGCCGTTATCGGAAACACCGGGGCCCAGAAAGCGGCCGTCGGGCGCGAGCTTGATATCGTCAGGCGTGCGCGGAGCGAACACCGTATCCAGATGCGCGGTCAATGCGACCCAGGGTCCGTCGCCCGCGCCCTTGGGATGCGCGACTGCATTCCCACCCCGATCAATTTTTGCTTCCCAGCCGAGCGCGCGAAACTGCTCCGCCATCCATTCGCCGCGCTTTTCTTCGAAAAAAGTGGCGGCGGGAATGCGGCACAGCTTCAGATGCTGCTCGTTAATCCAGGATCGTTCGCGCCGGAACCAATCGAGACAGGCCTTCACCGCCGGCTGAGCGGCAAGGGACGCGGCGGATGCAGTCAGCGCAGGCACAACCAAAACACGATTCTACCGTACTGCTGCGCCTCGGCAAACGAAGGCGTAGCATGAAAGTGGCGAAAGAGATGCATGGGAAGCGAATCATTGGCGGCATCCTCTGCCTGGCGAGCTTCGCGTTCGCGCAGTCTGCGCAACTGCTAGTGCTCAATAAAGAGGGCACGCTGGCGTTCGTCGACGCTGGTACACGCCAGGTGATCGCGAAGACGCCGACCGGCAAGGAGCCGCACGAGGTCGCCGTAACCGAGGACGGAAAATACGCCGTGGTTTCCAATTACGGAAGCGGGCGGACGCTTTCGGTGATCGATACGGCGTCGTATAAGGAAGTGCATCGCGCCGATATTTCGCCCCTGCGCATCCCGCATGGTTTGTTCGCCGCTGATGGAAAAGTGTATGTGACCGCCGAGGGAAGCGCGGCCATCGGGCGCTACGATCCTGTTGCGAACCGCATCGACTGGACGAAGCCCACCGGACAAGGCGGCACGCATATGGTGATCGTCAGTCGGGACCGGCAGAAAATCTTTGCGACCAACATGGGCTCCGGTAGCGTGACGATTTTCGAGCGCAAGGGCGCCGACGACTGGACTACAAAAAACGTTTTCGTGGGACCGGGCGCCGAAGGCTTCGATCTATCGCCCGATCAAGCGCAGTTGTGGATCGCGAATGGGAACGACGGGACCATATCGATCATCGATGTAGGGGCCGGCGCGAACATCGCGACGGTGAACGTAGCCTTGCGCCGCCCCAACCGGCTGAAGTTTACACCGGACGGCAAGCGCGTGCTGATATCGGACTACGACACCGGCGAGTTATCGGTGATCGACGTGGCATCACGGCAGATGATCAAGAGAATCCGCGTGGGCCGCAACCTGGCGGGATTGCTGGTAGAGCCGGGCGGCGCGCGATTGTACGCGGCGGCGACCAATGATAACTTCGTCGCGGTGATCGACCTGGCGACGCTGGAAGTTGTCGCGCGCATCGCCACGGGCAAGGCGCCCGACGGCATGGCTTGGCTTCCCGCGAAACATTAGCCGGTAAAATAGTCAGAGTTCGATCCCGCAGGAGAGTCATCGTGAAATTTACTCGTAGAAAACTTGGCCAGGTGGCTGCGCTGGGCGCAGGCTCGGCCGCACTGGCCGCAGGGCAAGCTCAGCGTTCCGCGCCGGAGGAAACGCCCAAGGGCCAGCCGAAGTCTAGTGGCATGACGGGGAATGAAGGCGTCACCAAAATGGTGGCCGAGTTCGCCGTGAAGACGCGCTACGAAGACATTCCCACGGACGTGATCGAGCTGGGGAAGAAGTCGATTCTGGATGCGCTGGGACTGGCACTGGTGGGCCCGGTGGACGATTCTGGCAAGATCGTCAAAGCGTATTTAGAGGAGATGAAGTTCGGCAATAACGAATCGACGGTGATCGGAACGTCGATGCGCGTGCCGGCGCAGTTCGCCGCGTTTGCCAACGGCGTGGCCGTTCACGCCGAGGATTACGACGATACGCAATTGGCGGTCGCCCCGGATCGCGTGTACGGCTTGCTGACGCATCCCACGGCGCCGTGCTTTTCGGCGTGTTTCGCGGTGGCCGAAAGCAAAAGCGCCTCGGGCCGCGACCTGATGCTGGCGTATCAAATCGGCGTGGAAGTGGAAACGAAAATTTCCGAAGCGATTTTTCCGCGCCACTACGAAGAAGGTTTTCATTCCACCGGTACGGTGGGAACCTTCGGAGCCGCGTCATCCGTCATGAAGCTTAATCAGACCGACGAGCACGCGATGGCGCGCGCTCTGGGGCTCGCGGCGAGCCAGGCTGCGGGCTTGCGCGAAAACTTCGGCACCATGACCAAGCCGTTCCATGCAGGGCGCGCGGCACAATCGGGCGTGATCGCGGCGGATCTGGTGCAACGCGGTTGGACGGTGAGCGAGAGGATTCTCGAGGCTCCCAGCGGATTCTTCCGCGCAGCGGGCGGTGGCTATGACGCGTCGGCGTTGACGCTCGCCAAGCCGTGGACGTTTGCGTCGCCTGGTGTTTCCATCAAGCCGTTCCCCTCGGGATCGCTGACGCATCCGGGCATGACGGAACTGGAGCGCATCATCCGCGCGAATAACATCAAGCCGGAGATGGTGGATCACCTGGACGTCGGCACGAATAAATACATGCCCACGGCACTGATCCATCACAAGCCGACCGACGCGCTGCAGGGCAAGTTCAGCATGGAGTTCTGCATGTCGTCACTGCTGGTGTACGGCAAAGCGGGCTTGAACCAGTTCCGCGATGAGGTTGTCCGGCGGCCCGAGATTCAGGCGATGATCCAACGCGTGCACTTCGGTGTGAATCCGATTGCGGAGGCGGCCGGATATAACAAGATGACGACGATCCTCGATCTGTATTTAAAAGACGGGCGCAAGATTTCCGGGCGCGCGGATTTCGGCAAAGGCAGCCCGATGTATCCCATGAGCTTCGACGACGTCGCCGAAAAATTCGAGGATTGCGCGAGCTTCGCGCGGTGGCCGGCGGCGAAGGTGAAGCAGATCATCGCGGCGGTGAGGAAGTTCGAGGAGATCAAGGACGTCCGGACGCTCGCGGCGTTGGTGAGGGCCTAAGCCAACGGGTCGGCAAACAGCAGATCCTTCTCCGCTTCGCGGCTCAGGATGACTTAACTGTTTTAATAGCAAAAATAAAACCGCAGGCACATTGCGCCCGTGAAACTGACGGTCGATCGTTCCTCAACATCCTGGCACAAAGAAGTGCTTTCCAGCCCGTTTTGACTCTCTCGGTTGAGAGGTTGTCGTTTAAAGCGAACGACGCGCGCCGCGCACGTTGACCGTTTCGTGACTGTCTCGCTGGGCTGACGGCGGGGCTGCATCGGCAGCCGATGGGCTGCCTACGATCGCGCGAAATACAACGACGCTGCGCGTTCCATCTCGGACTTGGTCATGATCGGCGGACGATTTTCATAACGGCCAATCGAATTGAGGATGTTGCAGATATCGGACGGATAGCAGGCGCGCAGTTCGGTGCGGCCCTGGCGCAGGCAGAGCTTGCGGAGGTATTCGGCGCTGTCGGGCTCGGCCTGCAGGTTCCTGCCCTTCACCACGCGCTCGAAAATCTGGTCGAACGTGAGCGGCATCCACCGCTTCCACGTAAATCTTGTTATGAATGCGGCGCAGGAACGCTTCATCCGCCAGGTCCGACGGATCCAGGTTCGTGGAAAACACCACCATGGTCTCGAACGGAATCTGGAACTTCACGCCGTAGCGCAGCGTGAGGTAATCGACGCGGCGATCCAGGGGCACGATCCAGCGGTTCAGCAGATCGCGCGGCGACATCAACTGGCGTCCGAAGTCGTCGATCAGCAGGATGCCGTTGTTCGCCTTCATCTGCAAGGGAGCCGCATAGATGCCGGAAGATTCGTCCAGGCGCAATTCCAGCATGCTGGGCACCAGTTCGCCGCCCACCACGATGCAGGGCGCTTGCACACGATCCAGCGCGGGTCCATGTCGGGATCGTCGTTCTCGATGCGCTGGTGCACGACCGGATCGTACAGACTGATGATCTGGTTGTCCACTTCGACGGCGTACGGAATCAGAATCGCGTCCTTATAGACACGCAGCATGCGCTCCGCCAGGCTGGTTTTACCGTTGCCGGTGGGGCCGTAAACGAAAATGGAGGTCTGCGAGATGATGGCCGGTCCCAGAGCTGATCCAGCATGCGATCGGTCACCACCAGGTCCGAAAAAGCGTCGCGCAGGGAATCTGCGGTCCACGTTTACCTTCGCGGATTGCGTCTTGACGGCGGCCTGATAATCCTTGCAGCGAAACCGGGCACGCGCCCGCGTACTGCGACACTTGAAAGCGCTCGCTGGCCATCTGCTTGCCGGCCGCCGACAGCACGAAGTTGTAATCGTTGCCGGTCATGCCCTTGACTTCCACCATCTGCTGACTGCGCAGGAAACTTGAACGCCTTTTCGACGATCGGCACGGCCAGCCGCAGGGCGCGTCCCAGGGTCCCCAGGTTGCTATTGCCCTCGATCACCATGCGGCGCAGGACCAGATCCAGAACCAGCGATTCCGGGACGCCCAGTTCGGCGATATTCTGCGGCGTAGGCGGTGTAAAAGCGGTGTGGACCGGTGCGTAGGTCGTCATGGATAGATAGACATCCCTTCGAGGAATTATCGGCGGAATAGGCCGTGAAGTTTAGCGGAGCTATCTACTGGGCGATGGGCGGCTGGGCGGCACGGAACGGAACGTGAAACTTATGTGCGATTTCGGGCCAGAATTCGCGCAGGATGTCGAAGCCCGCGTCTTCGGCGATGTTGATACCCACCTGCATGGCGATGGGCCCCGGCCCATGTGTGGTGCCGGGATGATAGACGTCGCTCATCAGGACGCCGCCGGTGGTTCCCGCCCACAGGGAAAAGTTCGGCATGGGCGCGCCGCTATCGCGGTGCGCGACGAAGGTGTGGGCCACGGCGTGGAAAAACCGGCGCTTAATCGTGCCATCGCCCAGCCGGTAGTAGCGGGGGTCTTCGCCCAGCAGCGTGGGGAGCATGAACTCGGATAAAAGGCGCCCGGTGGTGTCGCTGGCCTCGTTGGCGGCGAGACGTCTGCCATAGCCTGCAAGCCCTTGTCCGAATCGCGCTTCGGAATTTTCGGCCTGGTCGATACCGGAGTTAAAAGCGATGGTGAGCACGGTAAACAGGCTGGTGGTGTCATGCACGAACAGCACAAATTTGTCTTTCGCATTGAGCGAGCAGAGAATCTCGCCGGCCTTGTAATTCGGCACGCGCACGGATGTCCGGTCGAGCTTGGTGCCGAGCGCGCCAACCAACTTTGCGAAGGGACCGTCGTAATCCTGCCAGCGCACCATCGGCGCAGGCTCCAGGCATGTGCCGCCCGTGGCGCCGATCCTGCTTACGGCGACCTCATTTTCCGGCGTCGTCGCAAGCGCCGCTACCGGAGCAAGATCCTGGGCCTGACCCGTCGCGCTGACCACAAGCGTGAAAATGATACAGACAACCGCGGGTGACGGTGCGGAAACGGCGGCCAGCGAATTTAAGTGTACTTTCACCGGTACCAGACATCGACGTTGGTTACCCCGATGTTGGTTACAGCAATTGTCGCGGCGGACATGCCGGACTCAGTTCATTTCCTCTTCCCGCCACAGGCCCAGTACTTGCTGTACCGGCCGATCCGAGGCGCTGAACAGGATCGACTGTTCGGACGCTTCGTGCGAGACCGGCATCCATGAGGGCACCACGAAAATGTCGCGCGGCCCCCAGGAGAAGGCCGTGTCGCCGATAGTGCTTTTGCCGCGCCCTTCCTTGACGCAATAAATGGTCGCGTCGGTGGAACGATACGGGGCGCCGGAAAACTTCGCGGGCAGCATTTGCAGGAACGTGCCGATCGTGGCGATGGGCGAGCCGCCGGTCGCCGGATTTATGTAGCGCATTTTGAAGCCGTGCGAGCGGTGCGCCTCGGCCGATTTCGCGCTGTCCAGCAGCTGCGGCCCGGCTTTGCTCATATGGATACACATGCACCGGCGTAACCGCGGCACCCGCTTTGAAGTTCACAGGAAACAATCCGTTTCCATAGCGCGCCAGCGAATCGCCCGGATGTTTCGTCACCGGCTGCGTTTCCTGCGGATGATGTTCCGCGAAGCCCGCGGCCAGGGAGTTTATCAACGGCAGGTCCAGCACGTCCATCCACACGATGGGAGCGCTTGAATCGTTACCGTGGTCGTGAAAGGTCCACGTGGGCGTCACGATGAAATCGCCCGGCCGCATGGCGATGCGCTCGCCGTCAACGGCAGTGTAGCCGCCTTCGCTTTCGAGGACGAAGCGCAGCGCCGAGGGCGTGTGCCGGTGGCTGGGAGCCGTTTCGCCCGGCAGCACCAATTGCAAACCGGCGTAGAGCGTGCCGGTGATTTGCGACTTCCCGGGGATTCCCGGATTTTCCAGGATCAGCACGCGGCGCTCCGCTTCCTGCGCGGTGATCAAGCCGCCGGCTTCCATTAACAGGGGGCGCAGTTCGTCGTAACGCCACAATGCAGGTATGCCTACCGGCTTGGGCTTCACGGTAACGATGTCCGACAGCACCTCCCATAGCGGCGCAGCCGATTTCTGGCCGAGCCGTTCATAAAATTCCTGGCGCTCCGCCGTAACTTTGGGTTTGACATCAAGTGCTGAGGCAGACATAAGTTCTCCCGGATAACGATTCTGAAGCCGACGACAAGCCTCGTGGATCGAGGGATGGACATCCACATAATACTGCAATGGGGTCGCACTGTGACATATCACTCCTTGACCGCTTCCGGGCAATATGCAAAAATGGCTCGGATCGCTGCGAGGCTTCGATAGCGGTTGGCGGTGCGGGTACGTCACTGCGCGATCGTTCTTACAGAGGAGTGCGACACATATGGCTGTCAAGAAATCGATCGCTAACGTGAATGTGGAAATCAATCGGCGCGTGTTTCTGGGCGGCTTGGGTGCCGCGGGATTATTCGCGGGAGGATCGTTCTCCCTCATAGAAGGAGCCGGTAAGAGCGGCGCCGCAGGCGGAGCGATTGAAACAACAGCGGGCAAGGTGCGGGGCGCAGCGTCCGGCAAAACGATTTGCTTCAAGGGCATCCCGTACGGAGCTTCCACTGAAGGCGGGCGTTTTCTACCTCCGTTGAAACCTCAGCCGTGGACCGGCGTGCGCGACGCTCTGGAACTCGGGCCCTCATCGCCGCAGGTTCCTTCCACTCTGATTCCCGAATCGATGGCGCAGCAGCCGGAGATGGACGCTCATGGCACTGAGGATTGCCTGCATCTGAATGTGTGGACGCCCAGTGTCTCTTCTTAAGAATGGCGGCAAGCGTCCCGTGATGGTGTGGTTCCATGGCGGCGGCTATTCGGCTGGTCCGGCAACTGGAAAATGTATGATGGCACGAACCTGGCGGGTAAGCACGACGTCGTCGTCGTGACCGTGAATCATCGGCTGAATGTGTTCGGCTATCTGTATCTGGCTGACTTCGGCGGCGAGAAGTTCGCGCAACGCGAGCAACGTCGGCATGCTGGACTGCATTCAGGCGCTCGAATGGGTGCGCGATAACATCGCGCAATTTCGGCGGCGATCCAGAGAATGTCACGATCTTTGGCCAGTCGGGCGGCGGCGGCAAAGTAGTCGACGCTGATGGGCATGCCGGGAGCGAAAGGTCTGTTTCATCGCGCCATCGCCAGAGCGGCTCGAACGTGAATGGGCCAGCCGCGCGAGCGCGCCACGCAGGGCGCGAAGCGCTGATGCACGCTCAATGTGAAATCCAGCCGACGAGCTGCAAAGCTGCCGATCGCGGATCTGTTGAAAGCGATGCGCGCCACGCGCGGCTTGAACCTGAGTCCCGTGGTCGATGGCAAGACGCTGCCCGCCGGTCCGTTCGATCCCACGTCGAGCCCGTTTTCGGCGAGCGTTCCGTTCATGATCAGCTCCACGGAAACCGAAATCACCTGGAACGCGCATATGAACTACGACCAGATCGACGAGCCAGATGCTGCACGAGCGCGTGAAGGAATACGCGCAAAGTTCGACGATGCGTCGGCCGACCAGCTGATCGCCGCGTATCGTAAGAATCGTCCGAAGGCCACGCCGCTCGATCTGGCGCTGATTATCGGCACCGACGTTTCGAATTTCCGCACGGGCACCGATGCCGAGGCCGAGCGCAGCGCGATGGCGCAGGGACAGGCGCCGGTCTACAAATATTATTTCCAGTGGTATTCGCCGGTGCGCGGCGGCGTGCTGCGTTCGTATCACACGCTGGATATTCCCTTCGTCTGGGAGAACATCGACATCACCATTTCGATGAACGGCACTGGACCGGAGCGCCAGCCGCTGGCCGACCGCATGAGCAACGCGTGGGTGAATTTCGCGCGCAGCGGCAATCCGAATCACAAACTGCTGCCCAAATGGGAGCCCTTCACGCTGGAGCAGCGCGCCACCATGATCTTCAATAACGAATGCAAGGCCGTGAACGATCCGTGGAAGGAAGAACGCCTGCTGCGGCAATCGCTGAAAGTCGCGTCGACGGTAGCGTAGGTGTGATCGCGAAGCGATTCCGCTAAGTCTGTTAGGATCAATTTCGGAGTCAGATTTTCTATGCGTAATTCATATCGAATTTTCGCGTTTGCCGCGAGCCTGCTGATTGCCGCGCCCGTCTTCGCGCAGATGGAGTTTTCCGGCGAATGGACGCCGGTGCTGGACGAAGACGACGCGGGCAATCCCTACACCGGCGAATTCGTCGGCATCCCGATGAGCCACGCGGGGATGTTGCGCGCCCAGGCATGGAACGCGTCGCTCTATACGCTGCCGGAATGGCAGTGCCGCCCGCACGGCGCCATGTACATTTCGCGCGGCCCTTCGCAGGTGCGCATCTGGAAGGAAATCGATCCTGACTCGCGGGAGATCATCGCCTATCACGCCGAGTGGCTGCGGTCCATCGACAATCCGTATTACATGGATGGCCGTCCGCGACCGTCGAAATATGCTCCGCACACGTGGGGCGGATTCTCTACGGCGGAATTCGTCGGCGACCAGTTGAAGATCACCACCACGCATTTGAAAGAAGATTATTACCGGCGCAACGGTGTTCCTTCGAGCGATGAAGCGACGCTCACCCAATTCTGGCTGCGTCGCGGCGACATTCTGACGTGGACCACCATCGCCACCGATCCTCTGTATCTCACCGAGCCGATGATCCGCGCCAACGAATACCGCTATATTCCGGCGCTGCGCATCCCGCCGTATCCTTGCACGGTGATCGAAGAAGTGGATCGGCCCGAAGGCGTCGTCCCGCATTATTTGCCCGGCAAAAATCCGTTTCTGACGGAGTGGGGCCAGAAATACAACGTTCCGCAAGAAGCCGCGGGCGGCGGCGCGGCCAGCATGCACCCGGAACTTGAGAAGAAAATTTTGAAGGAGCGCAATCAGGGAACCGCGAATCAGGGAGCCAAGCCGAGCGCGTCGAATGCCGCCGGCGGCGTGAGCGGCACGCAGACTGCGCAGAAGTAGAGCCGATGCTGAGATTCATGAAACGGGAGTTCGCCGTGAACCAGACTTTTCTCCGCCGCGCGCTGGTGTGCGGCATCGTATTCGGTGCGTGGGTGCTGGGCTTCTCGAAGTTTGCCGACGCACAACAGCATAGCCCTGCGCTCGATTCAGCGGACGGCAACATCGAGACGCTGCAGATTCGCGGCAGCGTGTATCTGATCGGCGGCGCGGGAGCGAACATCGTTCTTTCCGCCGGCGACGAAGGTGTGCTGATGGTGGATACGGGCGCGGCCGAAAACGCCGACAAGGTTTTACAAGCCGTACAGAGCCTGACCACGGAGCTCAACAAGTTCCGGCAGCCTGTCACCAGTTATTCGCATGGCGGTTCCGGCAACGTGCTTACAGGGTATCGTCCCCCCAAGCCGATTCGCTTCATTCTGAATACCAGCCCTTTCGCGGATCACGTCGGCGGCAATATTAAGATTGCGGACGCGGGCAGAACGTTTACGGGCGGCAACGTCACGGGCGATCTCGGCGACGTAGCCGAGGGTGCGGCGATCCTCTCGCATGAAAATGTTCTGCAGCGCCTGAGCGGCGAAGGCATGGCGACGCGCGGCCTGCCGACGGAGACGTATTACGGCGGCGTGATGAAGCTCAGCCATTTTTTCAACGGCGAAGGCGTGGTGATGTATCACATCCCGAATGCGGTCACCGATGGCGACAGCATCGTGCATTTCCGAACGGCGGACGTGATCGCGGCGGGCGACATCGTTACGTTCGCCGGCTATCCTCCCATCGATCTGGAGAAGGGCGGCAGCGTGCAGGGTGAACTGGCGGCGTTGAATCGGATGCTGGAAATGGTGGCGCCGGAGTTCCGCTCCGAGGGCGGGACGTTTGTTGTACCCGGTCACGGCCGCATCGGCGATACGGCGGATCTGGCCTACTATCGCGACATGGTGACGATCATTCGCGATCGCGTGGCGGATGGGATTAAGAAGGGGCAAACGCTGGATCAGGTGAAGGCCGCGCGGCCCACCGAAGATTGGGACGTGCGCTTGGGGCGCAATCCTAAGTGGACACCGGATCAGTTTGTCGAAGCCGTCTATAAGAGCCTGAAGAATCCGCCGGAGCAGAAGAAATAGGAGGCGGCGCGCGATGAACCGCAAAGGACTTTTTATCAAAATCGTGACGGCGCCTTCTATCAGGCTGGTTGTGGCGATGGGCGTCGTTATGTCGGCATCTTTGTTCGCGCAACAAGCCGGTGGGCGCGGCGGCGCACCGCAGGGACTCACGCCCCAGCAGGTGGCGCCGATCGACATCACGGGCTATTGGGAATCGCGCATAGTGGACGAATGGCGCTTCCGCGTGACGCCGCAGAAGGGCGACATCGCGTGGATGCAGATGAACGCCGATGCTCGGAAGATCGCGATGGCGTGGGATCCAGCGAAGGACGAGGCCGAAGGCAAGGCTTGCAAGGCATATGGAGCCGTGGGCGTTACCCAACGTCCTGGCCTAATGCACGTAACCTGGGCGGACGGCAACACGCTGAAGCTGGATTTCGATACCGGCACGCAAACGCGCCTGCTACATTTCGCCAAGGCACCGGCCGATAAAGGACCCGCCACGTGGCAGGGCTATTCGGCCGCGTTGTGGGACACGCCCGGCAACGTGCTGATCTTCACTGGCGATAAGTATGTGCCCGCGCTGGTTCGCGGGCGGGCCGCCGCCGCACCGAAGACCGGCACTCTCCGCGTCACCACGACGAACATGCTGCCCGGCTACGTTCGCAAAAACGGAGTGCCGTACAGCGATAAGGCGGTGCTCACGGAATATGTCAATCGTTTGGAGGACAACGGCAACGTCTATCTGATCCTGACGCAGATGATCGACGATCCGACGTATCTGCCGCAGCCGTATATCCGCACCTATACGTGGAAGCAGGTGGCGGATAACAAGGGCTGGGATCCGACGCCGTGTTTGGCGCGGTAGTTTTCCAGCTGAGTCGCGTTGTGCCGCAACGCTTTTCCGGAACCGCGAAGCCTATCGGGAACGCCACGCGGTGACGATTTGTCATCGTGAGCTGGACGCATGGCTAAAACTTTCTTTAACGTCGAGGGGTTCGAGCATCTGAAAGGGCCGTCAGCTATGGCGGCGGTCACAAAAGCGTTGTCAGCCTTCGTCATCGCCTTGGCGATCGTTGACCTCAAGCGCCCCGGCACCTTCACGGTGCTAAGCCTTCTCTCGTCAGCAATCACATTCGTCTCCTACATCGCTCTCCTGGTGTTCTTTCTGCTTCTCTATCGCCATCTCGTTGGCCGGCCGAACGTGACGAACATCCGCGCGACCGCGTTCCTGGCCGCGATCGCCATCATTTTCAGCATCCTCCTCGACACCTACTTCCGCTTGAGGTTGCGCTGGAATTCCGAGGATCTCCTATTTTGGCTTTTTCGCTTTGGTTTAGTGCCCCAGGTCATATTGGCACTCTTCCTCGGCATCGTTGCTATGAGTGCCTCCAGACTGACGAATGCGCCGATTCGCAGGATCTCGGGCCTCCTCATCATTTTCCTAGGGCTCCAGGCCATTTTGCGCGCCCGGTCTCTCGTAGCGGAACTTAGCAAGGTAGGATTCCGTACCGAATGGTCTTGGGCGAGTTGGTGGGCTTTTCTCGTGCAACCGTCAGTGGGCCTGCTGGGATCGATAGTGCTGACGTTCTTCTTCCTCGGGATCTGGAAGAGTGACGCTCGTGTAATACGCGACCTGTGTTCAACTCCGGTATCGGTTCAGCGTTGGATCGTGAATCGCTTTGGCTTGGCTGACAAGCGATGGAAGGTACTGTTCATCGCGCAGGTGGCCGGAGCAGCCAGCGTTCTTGCGGGCAGCGTGACATACGTCGAGCCCTATAACGAAATCGGGCCTCTTCTCGGCCGTATCCTTCTATTGCCCGGTTCCGCCGTGGCTATCTTCGTGTCGCCGAATCGGTTCAACCGCCTAGACGGGCTTCTGACCAACTTGGTTTACACAGCACTTGCGGTGGCACTGAACGTCGCAGCTCTAAGGCTTTGGAAGGCCTTCCGCCATCGTCGGAGCAGGAGTACCGAGGAACATTCTTCGTAACCGATTCTGGATCTGTACGTTAACCGCGCCGCCCCCCACTCTCCAAAACTTTGGTATGCGCTTCGCCCCATGTACCCTGTGCCTCCCGCGATGAAAACGCGCATGCTCATTTTTACAGAAAATTGCCAGTCTCTTGAGAGAAAAGTCCTGGCATTGAGGCACTATCTGATATCGCTCCCCCGGCGTGCAAGTGATCAGAATTTTCCTAGCCTTGGCGGCGGTTCTCGCCTTTGGTCAAGCCCTTGCTTTTGGGCAAACTCTTGCCGTCGGTAAAACTCCCGCCGTTGGCCAAACTGAAGATTTAGCATACACGCATCTGGATCACGCCTTCACGGAGCTGCGCGCGAAGGATTACGATGCCGCGGTGGCCGATTTTGAAAAGGCGATCGCCGTCGCGCCGGATCGCCCTTCCATCCATAAGGACCTGGCGTACACGCTGCTGAAGATCGGCGAGAACGCGCGGCGCGCGCGATCATTTCGCGGCGGCGATGCGGCTGGATCCCTCCGACACGCAGGTGGCGAAGGAGTTCGCCTTCCTGGCATACGAGACGGGCCAGCCGATCGCCGCTCGCCGCATCTTCGACCGTTTGCGCGGCACGGATAAAACCGCGGCTGAGGCTTTCGAAAATATCGACCGCCCGTTGCGCGAGGGTATCGCCCGCTGGACAGAAGCTTTGCGCGCGAATCCCGACGACTATAGCGGCCATGAAGAGTTGGCCCACCTGGCCGAGCTGCGCGACGATAACGGCCTGGCCGCGGAACACTTCGAACGCGCGTGGAGGCTGCGGCCCGATCATCGCGCGCTGCTGGTGGACCTGGGGCGGAACTGGAAGGCGTTGGGACGCAACGAGGACGCCGACGCCGCACTGCTCGCAGCCTCGCGCGGAGCCGAGCCTCGCGTGGCGGAGCAGGCCCGCGAGCTGTTGCCTGCGCGCTATCCCTATGTGTACGAATTCGAGAGAGCGTTGACGCTCGATCCCACCAACGCCGAGCTGCGCCGGGAGCTGGCGTATTTGCACATCGCCATGGGACAGGACGCGGACGCCGAGCAGCAGCTGACGCATATTCTGGAAACTTCGCCGAACGACGCTCCGGCGGCCGCCGAGCTTGCGCGGCTGCGCTCGAAGGAAAGCGGTGGCTTAAAAGAACGTGCGGCGTCTGCCGAAGCGGCGAAGACAGAGCGTTTGCCTCCGGAGCAAAAGTCCAGTGGTTCGGCAAGCGCGCCATCGTCCGATTCCGCCAAGGAGATTGGCATGAAGAGCCTTGAAAAAGGTTTTCTTCCCGACGCCGTCAAATATCTTTCCGCCGCGCATGAAAGCAATCCCGGCGATTTCGAAGTGATGCTGAAACTGGGGTGGACCAACAACCTGATGAAGAACGATCGCGAGGCCTCGCGCTGGTTCAACCTGGCGCGCCGCAGTCCGGACTCACAGATCGCGAAAGAGGCTTCGACGGCGTACCACAATCTTCAGCCGGAGCTGGAACGCTTTCGCACCACGCTATGGGCGTCGCCGGTTTTTTCGACGCGCTGGCACGATCTGTTCGCTTATTCGCAGATCAAGACAGAGGTCCGCGTGCCGGGCATACCGTGGCTGCGGCTGTATAGCTCGGTCCGTTTTGTGGGCGACACGCACAACGCGGAGACGTTCGCCATCGGCTGGGCGCCGCAGTATCTTTCCGAAAACAGTGTGATCGTGGGAGCGGGTGTGGCCACCTCGACGTGGCACGGCTTGGGGGGCTGGTTCGAGGCGGGCGAATCGTTTCACCTCCGGCCTGCGCCCACCGACACCAGCACCGCCACGCCGGACTATCGCGGCGGGGCGTTTTTTGCGCGGGGCATCGCGCCGGCCCACTGGTTGGCCGAAACGAACGAAGACATCGTGTACGTCCACACCTTCGACAACGACACGCTGATCTATACGCAGAATCGCTTCGGTCACGATCTGCCCGGCCACGCCCTGGTCGCGCAGCTTTATTGGAACTGGAACGCGACGCTTGACCTGAAACGCGAATATTGGGCCAACTTTATCGAGACCGGACCTGGGCTGCGTTTCCGCTTCCGCGCGTTGCCGCGCTCCATGATGTTCTCGGTGAACGCGATGCGCGGCAGCTATTTAATTACGGAAGGGAATCCTCATCCGCCCGTGTTCTACGATCTCCGCATCGGAGTCTGGTATGCGCTTACGCGCTAGTTTTGCGGCCTGCCTGATCGCGCTCGCGGCGGGGCTTCCGTTGATGGCGGAGCAGACAACGTCGCAAGCGCATCAGCCGCGCTTTACGTTTCATATTTTGGGGAATGACCTGATTCGTGGCCGGAGCTTCTTTCTTCCATTGGATTTCTTCCATCGGACTGCCCGATAGCGCGTCGCCCACGGGCGTAGTGGTGGCGCCGCACGGCACGGATGTTTCTTTCGCGGAATGGGCGAGGCGCGTGGATCGCGGCATCATTCTTGTGCTGGAAGGCGAGTCGCCCCTCGCCACCGCGTTCGGATTCAAACGCTTGTCGGAGCCTCTATTTCGGTACGCAGTGTCGAGGACCTGCGCGATCCGGAACTGCGCATCATATGGGAAACTGCGCTCCCGCTGCCCGTATTTCAAATAGCAAAAGAAGCGCGGCTGTTCGCGCGGGAACGCGGGCAACACGCGCCGCTGATGGCAGGCTACCGCCGCGGCGCGGGAGCCGTGCTGTGGGTGGCGGCACCTCCGGGCGCGCGCGGTTACGATCGCTTCCCGTACCTGCTGCACGCACTTCGCGATCTGGGGCTCGATCCTCCGATGCAATCGCGGCGCTTGTGGGCGTTCTTCGATTCGGCATACCGCTCGCGTGTCGATCTCGATTACTTCGCCGCGCGGTGGCGCGCCGAAGGCATCAGCGCGCTGCACGTGGCCGCGTGGCATTTTTGGGAGCGTGATCCGCAAAGCGACGAGTATCTGCGCCGCCTGATCCAGGCGTGCCACGAGCATGGCGTGCTGGTGTATGCGTGGCTGGAACTGCCGCACGTCAGCGAGCGTTTCTGGGCGGATCATCCCGAGTGGCGCGAGAAGACGGCGCTGCTGCAGGACGCGCAACTGGACTGGCGCAAGCTGATGAATCTTTCGCGGCCCGAGGCGTTCGCCGCCGTCTCGCACGGCCTCACGGATCTGATGACGCAATTCGATTGGGACGGCGCAAATCTAGCGGAGCTCTATTTTGAATCGCTCGAGGGCGCCGGCAATCCCGCGCGTCTTACGCCGATGAGTGACGATGTGCGCGCGGAATTCCGCCGCGATGCGGGCTTCGATCCGCTGGAGCTTTTTCAAAGCGGCTCGGCACGCCAGTGGAGCAAGAACGCCCCCGGACTGACACGTTTTCTGGACTATCGCGCCGACCTGGCGCGCCGCCAGCAGGCCGCATGGATCGATGAAATGGAAAAAATCCGCAAGACGAAACCGCACCTGGATTTGGCGCTGACGCACATTGACGATCGCTTCGATCCGACGATGCGCGAAAAGCTCGGCGCGGACACATCGCGCGTGCTTCCGATGCTGGGCCAGCACAATTTCACGTTCCTGATCGAGGATCCGGCCACGATTTGGAACCAGGGCCCGCAGCGTTATCCGCAGATCGCCGCGCGCTATGCGCCGCTGACGCCCTTGCAGGAGAAACTGGCGATCGATATCAACATTGTCGATCGCTACCAGGACGTCTATCCCACGAAATCGCTGACCGGAAGCGAGCTGCTGGAGACGGTTCACATGGCCTCCGCGGCGTTTCCTCGCGTGGCCCTGTATTTCGAGAATTCGATCTCGCATGCGGATGCGCCTCTGCTGGGCGCGGCTGCCGCGTCGGTCGACAGGGTCACGGAGATTGACGGGCGACTGATGGTGCAATCGAAGCACGGCGTCGGTGTCCGGTGGAACAAGCCGCCGTCGGTTGACGGGAAACCGTGGCCGTTTTTCGACGGCTCCACGGTGTGGCTGCCTTCCGGCAATCACTTGATCGATGCCGCGGCGCAAGCTCCTGCCGCGCGCATCTTGGACTTCAACGGCGATCTACGCGACGCCTCGCTGCGCGCCGACGGCGTCCTCGAATTTCTGTACGAGAGTTCGTCGCGTGTATTGGCGGTGCTGGACCCGACGCCGGAGTCCGTCGAAATTGATGGCAAACCGGTGACGCCGGAAATGTTTGGCCGCGCGTTGATGCTGCCGCGGGGAGTTCATGACGTAACGGCCCACACGCGTCCCGCTGCGAAGCCTGCGGCCTCTCACTAGACCGTTTCTTGCTGCTGCATCCCCGGGCTGACGCCCTTATTGTATTCCGACCATGGTCTAAGCGGGGTGGTTCAGCTTTCGATCAACGCGCGCGCCCGCGCGAAAATGGCGCCTAACATCTCAGCTGTCAGTCTTCCGGTGGACGTGTTCTGCTGGCTCGGATGAAAGGAGCATAAGAGCACGCGTCCCGTATCTCCCATCTTGTATTCGCGCCCGTGGCCGAACGGAAAATCCGCACGGCTGCGGATCTCGCGCCTGTCACGCAGGATGCCCAGATAAGTATCGGCGGCGATTTTCCCCAGCGCCACTACGACGCGGACGCGGGTCAGCGCGTCGATCTCGCGTTCCATGTAAGGGCGACACCGCTCGAACTCGTCGCGCGCCGGTTTGTTGTCGGGAGGCGCGCAGCGCACCGCTCCGGTGATGTAGGCGTCCATCAGTTTGAGGCCATCGTCGGCCGAGCGGCTCTCGGGCTGGTTCGCGAATCCGTTTTCGAAGAGCGCGCGATAGAGATAATCGCCGGAGCGATCGCCGGTGAACACGCGTCCCGTGCGATTCGCTCCGTGCGCGCCCGGAGCCAAGCCCGCGATCAGCACTCGGGCTTTCGGATCGCCAAACCCGGGCACCGGCTTGCCCCAGTAGGTTTCATCGCGATAGGCGCGGCGTTTTACGCGGGCGACTTCCTCGTCGTATTTTCTCAGGCGGGGACATTTTTCGCACGCGATGATCTCGTTGTGAATTTGTATGAGCTGGATTTGCACCAACGTGGACGTCGGCATATCACGCGGCATTGCCCGCTCCGCCGTGAGACGAGAGTTTTTCGTGCAGTGCGATTAACTGCGCGACGCTCAGTTGCTCGGCTCGCTGCTTCGCTTCGGGCAGTTCATCGACGACTTCTTTTCCGTAGGCCGGTGCCAGATTGTTGCGCAGCGTCTTGCGCTTTTGCCGGAAGCATATTTGCGCAAAGCGGAGGAAGCCCGGGAGATCGGTGGTTTCAGGCGCGTGCGGCGTTAAGCGGATCACGGCGCTATCCACTTTGGGTGGCGGATGGAACGCGTCGCGCGACACATCGAACAAATATTCCACGCGCGTTTGTACTTGGGCCAACACAGAAAGATATCCGAAATCGCGCGTTCCCGGTTCGGCGGCGATCCGCGCCGCGACTTCCGCTTGCACGAGGAATACCGCTCGCTCCCAATATTCCCCTAACGAGAATACTTTTTCCAGAATCGGAGAGGTGATGTAGTACGGCAGATTGCCCGCGATTACAGGCCGGGCGTCCCCCACGGGCTGCCCCGAGCTCTCAGAATCCGCGCTGTGGAGCAGCGCCCGCCAGTCCGCGCTGAGAACGTCTCCCTCGATCACAGTGAGCCTGCCCTCCGCGATGGGCGTGGCGAATTTCTGCTGCAGGTAATGCACCAGCACTTGGTCAATTTCAATCGCGACCGCGCGGCCGTGCAACGGCGAGCAGTTCTTCGGTCAGCGCTCCTTTGCCGGGGCCGATTTCGATGATCGTGTTCGCGCCCGTGTCAGGGCAGGCCGCTTCAGCGATCTTTCGCAGAATGGATTTGCGGGCGAGAAAATGCTGCCCGAGGCGGCGGCCCAGGTCAGCCTCGCACGTCGATGCGGCTGGAGCCCAAGCGCAGGCGCACCTTGGAAGCCGTGGGCTGTCCGAATTCGGTTGCCGGCGTGAATTGCGTGAACAACAGCATGTTTTCCAGGCGCCGCCTCAGTTGGCTGTTGGCCAGGACGGTGGCGCCCGCCACGATGGCGTAGTCGAACATGCGTCCCTGGCCGTCTACCCATACGTCAACCACGACTTCGTCGGAGCTGGTGACGAACGGCGACGTGCCGCGCACCTCCACTTCGGTGGTCAACATCGTGGGCACGTCCACCGGCAATAGCCGGCGGCCGACACGGATTTCAACGGATAGGCCGGAACCAACATGCTGAACAGCACGATCGCGGCGGCCACGCCGCCCGTAAAGGGCAGCGCCAGCGGAGAGAGAAAGTTGTCCCAGAGCCGCTGCATGCGCTCCCGCAAGGCTTCCACGCGCGCCCTGAAATTGCGCCGCGACATCTGTCGCGCCTGTTCGCGCGACGCCAGCACGCGCAGCCGCAGGCGCATATCGGCAGGGACGGCGCGGGACGACAGCGCCGGCAATGACTGCATCAGCCGTTCCGGATTTCGGTTCATCGCGTTGCCAGCCCCTCCCTGTGAGCCATCGGTTGCTGCTTGGGTTCTATGTAGGACGTCAATCGTTCCTTCAAATCTTCACGCCCGCGTAGAATGCGCGATTTCACCGTTCCCAGCGAAATCTCCAAAATATCTGCGATGTCATCGTATGCCAAGCCTTCGATATCCCGCAGTATCAGCGCCGCGCGGAAGTTCGGGTTGATCTCCGTCAGCGCAGTTTCAATCAATTTCTGGGCTTCGTGATCCAACGTAATTTCGAACGGCGACGGACCCGGGTCCGGCACCCATTCGGAGCAGCCCGGCGTCTCGACGTCCGATTCCAAGCGAACCTCCTGTTTTCTATGGCGCAGGAAAGACCGCCGGTGGTTACGCGCTTCGTTCACGGCGATCCGATATACCCAGGTTTTCAGCGAACTCTGCTCGCGGAAGGACCCGATGGAGCGGAAAACCTTCAGAAACACTTCCTGCGTGATGTCGGCGGCATCGTTAGGATGATCGGTGAGGCGGCAGATCAGGTTGTAAATAGGGTGTTCGAACCTTTGCAGCAGTTCTTCGTACGCGGCTTCGTCGGCTGCGCACAGGCGGCGTATTAACGCGCGGTCCGCACTATCCGCGCCCGGCAGGAAATCGCCCGCCAGTAGATTGATCGTTGTATCGGCCACAATTGCTCCGTACACTCTACTTTACCGCGCCCGTTCATCTGTTGCCCGCCGGTTCCAACCTCCACCGGCCGGATTGTGTTGCCTGCCAACCAAGTAGACACCATTTGGTGCCGCCCAGTTCCGGAAAAAGTGATTTTGACAAAACATAATCGGGGTGACGTGTTTTCCACAGGCGTGTGGAATTTGGCGGCCGTGCGGGCGGTTCGCGCCTTTGTTACAATGGATTACGGAGCTCTGCGGCTCCGTAAAGGAATTCCCGGCAATTTATGGCAACCAAATCCGCTTTCGCGCAAAGCGCACAGGTCGAACACCCCAAGTTCGGCCTCGGTAGCGTACTCTCCTGTAATGAGGAGTACATTGTAATTAAATTCGACGACCACGGCGAAAAGAAATTCGTGTTGTCGATCGTGTTGCCCAACCTGAAGAAGAGCGACCGCCAGCCTCCCGCCGAAAAACGCCGCGCCGCTCGTAAAAAGGCTGCTCCGGCCGCAAAAGCGTAGTCTGATCCGCGATGCGTCCCAACGCGGCTAAAACGGCCAACGGTGCGCCAGCTTTTGGAGATATAGAGCCAGCGCCGTGCAGCACAGCAGACCGCCGCTGATCGCAAGCAGTGCCCAAACATGCGTCCGCTCCTTACGGGGTTTCCCGCCAAGGGTGCGGCCTCCGACTTTTGCGTAGCGAGCCTCGCACTTGTGACAGCGGTAATACTGGATGCCCATCACATCCAGAAACTCTTCGTGTGTTCCCCGGGGCTTGGACGGCATGAGGAAATCGAATCCGCATCTGAGGCATGGTTCCAATAGTTCCGGCAGGTGTGCGCTTTTCGCGCGATAGACCTGCCGCGGGCGCGGCTCCGGCCGTGCAGTGTCCGGTTGTGCAATGTCGGGCTGGGCAGACTCGGGTTGGGCAATGTCCAGCGCGCTGCCTTGGCCGCCCGGCGCGCCGATGTTCCGAGACTGGTAGAATCTCGCCACTTTGATCGATCCGGTCTCCGTCCGGGGGATACATCTTTTGATCGTCGGCGTAGTGCTCGAACTTTAAAGAGATAGGCGATTCGCCTTAGGAACCCTAGGCGCGACGTTCACTTGCCGCGGCTGACGTGGGTGTTTCCCGTAATAAAGAATCGCAGCGGCCAATCCACGGCCTCGCGAATGCCAATGCGTGGAGATATGCTGGTCTCGAACGGGCTGCCGTCCGCCGGTTTGCGGATGGTGATGATGCCTTTGGTGAGATCGGCGCCGTAGTGATCCAGGGTGATGCCGAGCGCGCGGGTCAGGCGGCCGGGGCCGCGGCCGGAGGCGGCGAGATTGGTCACAGGCTCCACGGCGCGGATCAGGACGCATCCGGCGGAGCCTTCGGGGCCGACCACCACGTTCATGCAGTGATACATGCCGTAGATCAAATAAACGTACGCGTGGCCCGCAGGCCCGAAGATCACGCGCGTGCGCGGCGTGCGTCCCTTGTAGGAATGCGCGGCCGGGTCTTCCGAGCCGAGATAGGCTTCCGTTTCGACGATGCGTCCTGCGGAGTCGCCGCAAACTAGAATGTTGCCGAGCAGATCGCGCGCGACGTCCACCGTGGGCCGGTCGTAGAAGGAACGTGGCAGGGCGGGGAACCGGAGCACCTGCTTCGGCGAGACGATCTTTGGCGAAACGAGCGGGGGCGAAATCAGCAGATTGCTCGTCGAGGGCGGATTCTTCGCGGAAGATTTCGAGGCTTTCAAAATGCCAGCGTAACAGAAGCCCCACCCCATGACTGTCGCGTAGTGTCTCAGTTTTCAAATATACTGTCGGCTAGTAGTCCACCAAGGAAGTGCCCGACGGGGGTGCTCCGAAAAATTGAACTGGGAAAGCGAAGAGGAGATATGGGCTACCTCACGCGTGCTGTGCGAATCGGCAGCCTGAATAATCGGTCCTCAGACCCCGTCCACTAGCTTGCAAGACTGGCAATTGCCGCGGCTCGGATGGCCGCACCGAGCCTGGGCTGAAGCCCAGGTTGCAAGCCAAAGCTTGCTCCACCGATAGTGGCTGCTCTGTACACTTTTAGTCATGCGGCTCTTCGCAGCCATCGACATTCCCGAAGAAGTGCGCGGTGTGCTGGGATCGGCGGCGGCGCGCTGGAAGCCTCTGGCGAAAATCTCGTGGAGCCCCATCGATAACCTTCACATCACCACCAAGTTCATTGGCGAATGGCCGGAGGCGCGTCTCGATGAGCTAAGGGCAACGCTCGGAGCGGTTCCTGCGACGGGCGCGATCAGGGTCGCGATTCGCGGCATCGGCTGGTTTCCCGACGAACGCCGCCCGCGCGTGCTGTGGGCCGGCGTGCAGGCGGATGAGTCTCTGGCGAAGCTGGCGCATGCCACCGACCAGGCAGTTGCCGCGCTCGGGGTGCCGGTGGAAAAGCGGCCCTATTCTCCGCACCTGACGCTGGCGCGGATTCGTGACGGCATCGCTGACAAATCCGGTTTTTCCAAAAGCGGGCCGCTGGATGCGCTCCGTGCTGAGATCGCAAAGGCCAACCCGGATTTCGGCGCTTTCCGCGCAGCGCAGCATACGCTGTATCTTTCGGCGGGCGGCCGCTACACGCCGCTCGCGAGCTTTACATTGGAGTCTTTGGTCTCTCCATAAGAGCTTTCGCTTTCCTTAAAGTCTCCGGTTCCCTTTACCGCCTCCGGCTTTGAGATCATCTTCTTTGTAACTTCATGCTCGGAATCTTATCGATTGTTATCGCCTACTTATTGGGCGGCATTCCTTTCGGCTATCTGCTGGTGAAATTAACCAGGGGCGCAGACGTGCGTGCGGCGGGGAGCGGCAACATCGGCGCCACGAACGTCCTGCGCACGGCGGGCAAGGCTGAAGGCATCGCGACGCTGCTGTTGGATATAGGCAAAGGTTTTCTCGCCGTGTGGATCGCTGTCAAGCTCACGGACAATTCACCGCTGTGGACCGCGCTCGCGGCGCTGGCCGTGATGGCCGGCCATGCGTTTCCTGTGTTTCTGCAGTTCAAAGGAGGGAAAGCGGTCGCGAGCTTCATCGGGGCGTTTTTGTATCTCACGCCGCTCGCGATGCTCGCAGCGTTACTTCTGTTTGTCGGAACCGTCGCGCGGACGAAACATATTTCCGCAGGATCGATTCTGGCGGCGGGAACGTTTCCTTTTGCCGTGTGGATGATTCTGCATCCGCCGTGGGAGATCACGCTGGCGGCCTTCATCGCGGGGGCGTTCATCGTGTATCGGCATAGCGCCAACATCGAGCGTCTGCGCCAAGGCACGGAAAACGTTTTTCGGTGGAGGAAGTCGTGAGCGTGTCGCGTCCTAACATTCCGTGGCCGACGCTTATGTGTGAAGACAGCGCTGGACCGCTCCCTATGGTCGCGGCTCTTCGTCGGCGTTATTTTGAATCAATTGTTTTGACGCAGATTCTGACGCCCGGGCTTCCATGGACGCAGGCGGCGGGCGCATGAGACTCGCGATTTTAGGCGGAGGAAGTTGGGGCACCGCGCTGGCGATTGTTCTCGCGCCGCGTTTTGAGAGCGTTCGTCTATGGGTGTTCGAGACCGACCTTGCCGCGCGCATGGCCACGCGGCGTGAAAACGACGTTTATCTTCCCGGGCTGCGGCTGCCCGTGAACGTCGAAATCACGAGCGATATTTCGGACGCTCTGGCCGATGCCGATTTCGTGCTCGGCGTGGTGCCGTCGAAATTCGCGCGCGGCATGTGGCAATCCGCGCTGCCGTATCTCAATGGGCAATCGATTTTCGTCAGCGCGACTAAAGGCCTGGAAGCGGGAACGCTGCTGCGTATGTCCGAAGTGCTGGTGGATGTGGCGAAGCCGCGCTTCGAGCCGCGCGCCGCCGTGCTCTCGGGTCCAACTTTTGCGCGCGAAATCGCTCAGGGAGATCCCGCCGCCGTGGTGATCGCGTCCACGGATTCCGATGCAGCGGTGCGCGTACAAAAAGCGTTTTCGGGACCGACTCTGCGCCTCTATGTCAACTCCGATCCGGTCGGCGTGGAACTGGGCGGCGCGCTGAAGAACGTAGTGGCGATTGCGGCGGGCGTGGTCGAAGGGCTCGGATTGGGCCACAATACGATGGCGGCGCTGATCACGCGAGGGCTCGCCGAAATCACGCGGCTGGCGGTCGCGATGGGCGGGCATCCGCAGACGCTGGCCGGCCTGGCAGGGCTCGGCGACCTGGTGCTCACCTGTACCGGGGACCTGAGCCGCAACCGTCATGTAGGCATGGAACTGGCGCGCGGGCGCACGCTGGCTGAGATTACGGCGTCCACGCCCGATGGTGGCTGAAGGCGTGGAAACGTGCGGCTCGGCGGTGGCGCTGGGAGCCAGATTTGGCGTGGATCTGCCGATAATTCAACAGATGCACGCCGTCCTTGAACGGGCGAAGCCGCCTCGTGACGCGGTGCGGGAACTGATGGAGCGCGGCTTAAAAAGCGAGTAAAGGCGAGCAGGATGTTTTCGTCAAACCCACCGCAACCTTCCAGGCCCGTTGGGGTTAAAGAGGACATGGAGGCGGTGGCTGCCCTGGAACGCGACGCTCAGCTCATGCTTCGCGTGCGCGAAGGTGACGAAGCAAGTTTTGCGCTTCTCCTGAATCAACACCGGCGACCCGTCGTTCATTTCCTGTACCGGATGGTCCAGAATCAGGCCGTCTCGGAGGAACTGGCACAGGAAGTGTTTTTGCGGGTGTATCGCAGCCGCGCCTCCTACGAACCGACGGCGAAATTTACCACATGGCTGTTCCGGATCGCGACGCACGTCGGCTTGAATTGGATTCGCGATCGAAAGCATGAAAGGGGCCACGAGAGTCTCGAAGAGGAAGTGATGGATGGCATGGGGCGCCAGATTGCGGACCTGCGGCCAACGGTGGAGCATGCGATGGTTACAGACGCGCGGCTCGACGAAGTGCGGAAGGCGATTGACGCGCTTCCGGCCAAGCAGCGGGCGGCCGTCGTGATGCACAAGTATCACGAACTGGGGTACGATCAGATTTCCAAAGCATTGGGGATTTCGGAATCGGCCCTCAAGTCGGTGCTTTTTCGGGCGTATGAAACCTTGCGCGGACGTCTGGCGCATTTGGCGTGAGCCGTTTTTAGGCGTAAGCCATTTTTAATGGTCCGGCGTCTACGAGAGTGGGCGGCACGAAGCACTAAAGGCGCGAAGCACTAAAGGGAAGATGTATGAATTGCCTAAAAAATAATAAGCAGGGCACCGAGATCCTGCTGGCCTATGCAGCCGGAACGCTGGATACGCCGCGCGCGGCGTCGCTCGAGAACCATGCTGCGGAGTGCGCCGAATGCCGCGAGCTTCTGGATGCACAGCAGCATCTATGGAGCTTGCTGGATAGTGTCGAGGCGCCGGATGTCTCGGCCGATTTCGACGCGCGGCTCTATGCGCGGATCGCGCGGGAAGAATCGGCGGCTTCGTGGAAAACAAATTTGGTCGGTTGGCTGCGCGGCTTTGCTCCCGGTAGCTTCCTGTGGAATCCGAATTCGTGGAAGCCGGTGGCGGCGGGCGCGGCGGCTGCGGCCGTATTGGCCGTGGGGTTGTATCTGCGTGTTCCGCTGCATGCTCCGACGACCCAGCCCGCGTCGTCGAGCTATGGGATAAACCAGCAGATTCGCCCGGAATCCGTGGACGCCGAACAGATGGAAGTCACAGTGGAGGACTTGGAATTGCTCATGCCTCCGGTGGCGCCCGCCGGCCGGATGTGATTCGATGAGCGGCCCTGGTTCGCTGCGCGGCCTGCTGAGTGCATGGGCATGTAGCGCGGTGTTATCCCTGGCGCCCGCGGCGTTGTTTCTGACAGGCACGGCGGCGCCGGCCTTCGCGCAGTCGAAAAAAGCGGCGGTTTTGCCGCGCCCGCCCGCGCTTCCCACGCCCGTGCTGCAGCGTCTGGCACAAATGACGCCGGAACAGCGCCAGAAAGCGCTGGCGCGTCTTGCCCCGGAGCGGCGCGAACGCTTGGAGCAGCAGCTCAACAAGCTGGATCAATTGCCTCCCGAGCAGAAGGCTCGCGTGTTGGAACGGTACGACGCTTTTCAGGGATTGCCGCGCGATCGGCAAGGCGCCGTGCGGGCCGAATTGCAGGCGTTGCGCAAAATGCCCGTGCGGCAGCGGCGGCTTCGCTTGAACAGCCCGGAGTTTGAGCAGGCTTCTCGCCCGAAGAACAGCGGCTGCTGCGCGAATCGTTTCCGTTTGCGGCCAGGCAGCCTGCTCCGAATCCGGCTGCTCCTGGGCAAACGCCCCCATCTGCTCCCACGCAGGCGCAATAGCAGACCCGTCTCGACGGGCTTTTCGTCTGAGACGGGCACTCGGTAGCACTATCTATAGGGAATTTGGATCCCCACCTTGACAGGTGGGGCTAGCCGGAGGACCGCGGCTTGGTTAGAGCCGCTTGCTGCGCTTGCGGCTCGGAAAGACGCGCCTATTTCATCGACACCAGAAAATCGCGCGCCACGTCCGGAATCTTGCGGTGATCCACGTCCACCTGCGCGTTCAACTCGCGCATTCGCTGGTTCGTGAATTTGCCGGTGAACTGGCCCAGCGCCTGGGCGATGCCCGGCTCCGCCGCTAAAAGCGCCCGCTGCACGACCAGGCATAATTGTTCGCTGGCGAATGCTTTGCGATCGTCCTCTAGCATTTTCCAGTCGCGCGAGCGGAGCTGTCCATCGGTAGCGCGCGCGATGACCATGGTAGCTGAGCCGTCTCCCAGGCTTTTGAATAGTCCACTTGCATCCAGCGCGTGCATGGGGGCGTCCATCGGCAAGTGATAGGAGGTGAGCGCCGGCATGGTGTCGGATTGCTGCTGGAACTGCAAGCTATAGGCCAGCTTTCCAGCCGTCCTCGATCTGCGCCGCTTCGCTCATCGTCGAAATTTTAGCGGCGTGCGGGTCGTCCGCGCGGATCACCGCCGTATAGGAACTATCAGCGCCCAAAGGTCCGATTAAATCCGCCTGCGCAATGCGCGCGATTTCACCGCGGGCGCGCTGCAGCACCTCTTCGGCGGACGGCGCCGGTTGTTCTTTCAGGATTTCCGTGACAATACTGCCGGTATATTCGGCATAAATATTAATGACGCCGCTTTGCAGGGATTGATATGCCAGTAGCGCGCCGCCCAGGCCGGCGTTGCGGGTTACGTGTAATCCCAGGGATTTTTCCAGATGTTGCGCAACAATTTCACCCACGATCGCCTGTTCCGTACTGTTTTCGGAGCCGATAACAATATTAGGCGCGCGGCGGCCGCACGACGCCGTGAACATAATCGGGAACGCTAGGAGTGTCAGGAACGCTAGAAGGAACCCAAGGAATCCACGTGGCGGCATTAAGCTCAAGCATAGCGCGAACCGATCTGACCAGCGCCGCTTTGTTATCCTGAAAGGCACACCGTCGGGGGTGAAGTTTTTCCATGTCATTTGAAGTTCGTCCGCTGAGGGAATTTCTTGTCAAGCCGGCGTTGCCGGCTGCTCTGGAGCGATTGCCGGAGCTCGGCCTCAATCTGATGTGGAGCTGGAACCACGGTGTGCGTGCCGTGTTCCGCCGCCTGGATCCGGTAGCCTGGAAACAGAGCAATCAGAATCCTCACGTCATGCTGGGCGCCGTTTCGCAGGCGTCGCTCGAAAAGGCCGCGTCCGATCCGCGCTTCCTGGCGCTGTATCGCCGCGCGTGCGACATCCTGGATGCGTACGTTGCTTCGAAGCCCCAATCCAACATGCTGGTGGCGTATTTTTCAATGGAGTACGGGCTGCTGGATTGCATGCCGATTTACTCCGGCGGCCTGGGCGTGCTTTCCGGCGATCATCTGAAAGCTTCGAGCGATGCGATCGTTCCGCTGGTGGGCGTTGGCCTGCCTATCAGAACGGCTACTTCCAGCAGGCGCTCGATCCGGACGGCTGGCAGCAGGAACGCACGCCGGTAAACGATTTTTATTCGCTGCCGATGTCGCCCGTCACGCGCGCCGATGGCTCCGAGATGCTGGTCGCCGTACCGGTGGCGAACGACGAAGTGTTCGTCAAGGTCTGGAGAATCGACGTAGGGCGCGTGAAGCTCTATCTGCTGGATACCAACGTGCCGCGCAATGCGTCGCAGGAGTATCGCGAGATCACGAATCAACTATATGGCGGCGACGCGCATACGCGCATCCGGCAGGAGATGGTGCTCGGCATCGGCGGATTGCGCGTACTGAAGGAGCTCGGGCTTGAGCCCCACGGTCTTCCACATGAACGAAGGCCACTCGGCTTTCTTGGCGCTGGAGCGGATTCGCGTTTTGATGGCCGAGCAGAAGCTTTCCTTCGAGGAAGCTCTGTACGCTTCGCGCGGCAGCAACGTCTTTACCACGCACACGTCGGTTCCCGCCGGGATCGACCTGTTCGACCCCGCATTGATCTACGAATATTTCCACCACTTTTGCGAGAGCGCAGGCATCTCTGTGGAGCGATTCCTCGGGCTGGGGCGCCACAATGAGGCGGACCAGCAGGAGCCGTTTTCCATGGCCATCAGCGCCATGCGTACCTCGGCTTACCGCAATGCCGTCAGCCGCCTGCACCGCCACGTTTCGCAGGAAATGTGGGAATCCCTGTGGCCGAATCTTCCGGTGTGGGAGGTTCCCGATCACGTCGATTACCAACGGCGTTCACCTGACTAGCTGGATCAACGGCGACCTGGCGAATCTCTACGACCAGTATCTGCAGCCGGATTGGCGCGAAGGGCACGCAGAGCCCGAAATGTGGACGCAGACGGCCGATATTCCGGTGACGGAATTGTGGGAGGCGCATCGCCGCCGCAAACGCCGCTTAGTATCGTTCGTGCGGGAGCGCGTGGCTTCCGCGGCAGCCGCGCGCAACGCCCCGGCGTCGGAAATCCAGCGCGCCAAAGAAGTGCTGGACCCGGATGTCTTCACGATCGGTTTCGCGCGGCGCTTCGCGACGTATAAGCGGGCGACGCTGCTGTTCAAGGATCTTGAACGCCTGAAGCAGATCGTCGTGAACGAAAAGCGGCCCGTGCAGATCGTCATCGCCGGAAAGGCGCACCCGCGCGATGTGCCGGGCAAAACGCTGATCCGCGAGATCGTGCATTTTTCGCGCGACCCGGAACTCGCCGGCCGCGTGGTATTCGTTGAAGACTACGGACTGAACGTCGCGAGCGAAATGGTGCAGGGCGTTGATATTTGGCTCAACACGCCGCGCCGCGGTGAAGAGGCTTGCTGGAACCAGCGGTATGAAGGCGGGCATCAACGGCGTGCTGAACCTCAGCATCCTGGACGGCTGGTTTGATGAGGCGGCCGAAAATTCCGGCGGCTGGGCCATCGGCGACCGTGAGCCTTATAGTCCGGATCGCGATGACGCCCACGCGGCGGCCATCTATTCGCTGCTGGAGCACGAAATTGTGCCGCTCTTTTACGAAGCGCGCGAGCATGGAGTGCCCATGCGCTGGATGCGTCGCGTCCGCCAAAGCCTGCGCTACATCAGCGCGCATTTCAACTCGCAGCGGATGATCGGCGAATATAACACCGAATTCTACGAGCCGGCGCACCGAAAGTGGGAAGAAGTGTCGCGCGACCGTTTCGCCGCTGCCCGGGAGCACGCCAACTGGACTCTCGAAGTGGAAGCCCGCTGGCCCGGTGTCGCGTTCACGGGTGAAGGCGGCCTGGGGAACTCGCTGATGCTGAGCGGCGCGGCCATACCCTTACGCGCAGGGCTCGATCTGGCGGGACTGGGGCCTCGCGACGTACGCGTGGAAGCGGTGGTGGGTAAGATCGGCCCGAAGGGCGACCTGGTGGAAACCCAGGTGCTGACCCTCGATCCACTGGAACAACACGGGAACCAATATTTGTTTGGAAGAGACTTTGCGCCGTTGGCCACCGGCCGGCTGGGATATACCGTTCGCGTCACGCCGAATCATTGCGAAGATCCACTGAACCGGCCCTGCAACACGCCGTTTAAGTGGATGAATCGCTAACAGGGTCTGCAAAATCGATTAAAGATAGTACTTCGGGCGGCCGATCTCAGAATGAGCGAAAGATTTTACTGGATTCCGCGCCCGTTCCGTGGTAGATAGTGAGTAGACGTTGCGCGGGCGTTTCGCAATCGCTTCGGAATCGAATGCGAAAAGGCCTGCGGATTTCCGGGCAAGACAGCAATTCTGAAGACGACAATTTTTGATAAGACAGCTCGGATCTCCGTTTTCTGGGAGGACGTTTAGCAGGACAGCGTTTTTGTAGTACAAACCTTGTTGTCCGTTCTGTAACTCTCCGGGCAGTTTCCGCGGCCATTTGCCGCATAATCTCAATCTATATCCCTATCGATTCACCCTTCCCTCCAAAGGAGCAAGCCAGCCAGCTAATTTATGGACGGCGAACGTAAGTACCAACAACGCGGCTATCAGGAATCCAGCCGCGACCATTCCGACAACCGAGGACAAGACGGCGGGCGGCGCGACGATCGACCGCGGCCGCAGGGGCCGCGGCCTCCTATCGACGTAACTGGTCCGCGCCTGCCGCGGCTGGTGCAATCGGTGACGGCATCGCGGTGCTACAACTGCTCCACTGCGTTGTCTCCGGATACCGATTTCAAAGCCAACTGTCCCAAGTGCGGCGTCGCGTTGCATTGCTGCAAGCAGTGCGCGTACTTTGAGCCGTCCACCCGTTTCCAGTGCTTGAAGCCCGTGCCGGTACGCATCGCACCGAAGGACGCGGCCAATGAGTGCACGCTGTTCAAGGCTCGCGTCACCGTGGCGCGCGATACGGCGGGAGGCTCCGCAGCGGTGTCCAGTCAGCCGCCGGCCGGCAATCCCATGCATGCGCCGGTGCGCGATGCCAGCGATGCGCGGCTAGCCTTCGATAATCTGTTTAAGAAGCTCTGACGGCTTTTCAAGAGACTCTAACGGGCTTCCGAATCGCTCAAGGGATTCCCCGCTCCATTACTGTCGCGGCTCCGTGCGGAGTTGCCGGCAACAATCACAGCTGAAACCGAGCCGCGAGAGTCATCGAGCGGAGTGCGGCCTGTCAAAGCCGCGTCCGCTACAGCCAGTATTCCCATTTCCCAAGGCCGATCACGTAAGCGCACAGGCCCAGATTCGCCACCGCGTGGCAAAGAATCAGGTCTCCCAGGCTGCGGGTGCGGACCATCCACTAATTGAAACAGAATTCCGGCCATCAGTCCCACGTCCCAGTAGGGACCGTGCTCGGAGGCGAACAGCAGGGCGACGATCCAGAACGAGTTGCGTGCATAAGTCCCCAGCGCACCTTTTCAAAATCCTGGTCGATCAGCCAGCGCATCAGCCAGCCGCGCCAGAACAGCTCCTCGACAATGGGCACGATGGTGAAGGAACGCAGGCTGCGGAGCGCCAGCACCACGGGGTCCACCAGCGCCGTCACGGGCAGAGAAGCTGGCGGACTTCCCGGTGATGGCGTTTTGGAAAATAATCGATTGACGGTAGCCGGGAAACAGCGTGTCCGGCAGAATCCACAGAAGGAAGATCGCGAAGCCCAGGACGGCGGAGCCCAGCACGTTGGTGGCGCGGAGATCGATCACCGGCCGCGATACCACCAGCAGCACCACAGCCAGCACAATGATGCGCAGCAACTCATCGATCGCGCGCAGGCAGAGGCAGAAGCGAATGCAGCCCCAGGAACGCCAGGTACACGACGAACGGCGCCACATAACGCGCGGTCGGCGAAACGGTCGGACCCGAACTCACTACTTGTTCTGGGCCAGCAGATCGCGGATCTTGCTTGCGTCGTCTTTGGAGGGCTTGTCGTCGATCGCCATCTGCAGCTCACGGCGCGCGGCCGGCCGGTCGCCCTTTTGCAGCAGCGCCATGCCGTAGTGATAGTGAAACGCCGGATTCTTCGGCTCGACGGTTACAAGGTCCTTGAACACCTGCACGGCGTCGTTACTCAAATTCTTTTTGATGTAAATCCATCCCAGCGTGTCCTTGATGTTCGTGGACGAGTGGCGCCTTTTGCAGCGCGCGCTGGGCCATGGTAATCGCGCTGTCCAGATCCACGCCCTCCTCCGCCTTGATGTAGGCAAGGTTGTTGAGCGCGATGGGATGATCCGGCTGAATCTTCAAAATCTGTTCGTAAATCGGCTTGGCCTGATCGCGGCGGCCCGTGCCGTCCAGCAGTAAGCCTAGTTCGAGCAACGGACGCGTATCGGTGGGCGATGCCTCGCTGGCGCGCCGGAAGGTCTCGATGGCGGTGTTCACATCGCCTTTGCGGCGTTGCGTCTCGCCCAGCCGCGCCAGCAAATCTCCCGACTTGGGATCGGCCTTCAATAGCTCGTTATAGATCTTGATGCCGTCGTCGTAGCGCATGTCGCGGACGTATAGGTTCGCCAGGAACAGTTTCCAGTCGCGGCGTTCCGGGTCCTTCGCCGCCTGCTCCTGCACCAGCTTGATCGCTTCCGCCAGGCGGTTCTCGCTGGCAAGGGATTCGATAACGCCCATCAGGCCCCTGGGGTCCTTGGGATTGTTCTTGTATAGGTCGCCGAACACCTGCTCCGCCTGCTTGTAATCCTTGCCCTTCCAGGCCATATAGCCCAGCTGGAACTTTGCGTCCTGGTTGTCCGGCGCGATCTTGCGGATTGCATCCAGCTCCTGATGCGCCTTGTCTTGTTCTCCCAGGGCGAGCAGCGCGCTGGATCGCACCAGATGAGCCGGCAGATCGTTCGCGCTTTGCGTAATGATATCATCGGCTTCCTTCAACGCGCGGCCCGGGTCGCCTTTGGTCAGGTAAACCTTCGCCAGCAGTTCGCGAGCGACCAGGAAATCCGGCCGCGTCTTGATGGCCGCTTCCAGTTGCAGGCGTCCTGCTTCGATATCGCCCTGCGCCAGGAGGGCTCGCGCCAGATTGAAGCGCAGCAGGTGATTCTCCGGATTTTTCGTAACCAGCGACTGCAGATCGATGGCGGCCTGCTTGATCTGCTGCGCGTTGCCGGTTTGCAGTTCCAGCGCGGCACGCATCGCAATCGCGTTTTCGTCCTTCGGATTGGAGGCTAGAATAGTTTCGAGCAGACGGCCCGCGTCCTGGCTCTGGCCGTTGGAGGCCATCAACTCCACCAGGCGCTTTTGATAAGCCACCTTGTCCTTGGGCTGGCTTTTTTCGCCCGCCTCGTATTGTTCGCGCGCCTGCTCGAAATCGCGCACGCGGAACAGGAAGAAGTCGCCGGCCAGCAAATGGCCGTCGGGGAAGCGCTTTTCGTCGGTCACCTGCTTGATCACCGCGTCCATGTCAGACGGGCGTTTCACATAGTAATAATAGGCGGCCAGCTGCATCAGCGCGTTCGTGTCCGCGCCGTTGTTCGCCACTTTCAGCTTCAGCACCTTCTCGGCCTGATCCTGCTGGTTCGTCCGCATGTATTGCGCGTAGAGCAGATCATACATTGTGGTGTAGGTTTTGTTCTTCGCGATCACGTCGTCGGCCAGTTTTTCAGCGTCGGCAGGCCGTTTGTCGGCCACCAGTGCCTGGAACAGCGACCCGGCCAATTCGGGCTTGCTCTCGATCTTATACGCCGTCGTCAGTTCTGTCACGGCCTTGTCGAAATCCATTTCGACCAGCGCCATTTGCCCCATCAGGCGATGGCCGTTGTAGGAATTGGGGTCCTGCTGCAGCAGCTTTACCACCAGCTCACGGCATTCAACCAGCAGGTCTTTGGAGTGTGTGGGGTCTTGAATCGAGGCGATCAGGTAAATTTCCGCCAGCTTCGTCGTAGCATCGGCGTTTGTGGGCTGCAATTCCACCGCGCGGCGAAAGGCCTTCACGGCGTCGCCGAAGGAGTGCAGATTTACTTCCGTCAGGCCCAGGCGATAATACGCCTCGCCGAACCTCAGGTCCTTCTGCAAGGCGCGCCGGTACATGATCGACGCTTCCTTGTACTTGCCCTTATCAAAGAATTTGTTTCCGTTGTTGACGTAGCGTTGCGCTTGCGCGTGAGGATCCTGACTGCAGGACGCGATCACAAGAGCGAGCGGCAGTAACAACAAGACCTTAGCGTATTTCATCATTTTTCACTTCATCACAATCGGCGGATCGATGCAAACCAACTAAGTTGATGTAAACCAACTAAGTTATATACATCACGTCGTCCGCGAACGCCGTAGTACTAAAGTCATCGGCAAAAAAACCTCTCTCCGATAGACCGCCCGGAGAGAGGTTTAGGGGTGGATGAAGAAATCGGGACCTACGGAGCGGCGGTAATGTGTGCTCGGCGGTTCTGTTGCCAGCACTGCTCGGTCTCTTCGGTGCAGCGCGGCCGGTCTTTGCCGTAGCTGATGACCGTGAGTTGATTCATGGGAATCCCCATGGTCTCCAGAAACTCCTCGGCGGAGCGGGCGCGGCGATCGCCCAGGCCCATGTTGTATTCGTCGGAGCCGCGTTCGTCGGTATGGCCCTCGATCAGCAGCTTCTGCGCGGGATAATTCGACAGGATGTCGCGAATCACGGTGACATCCTCGCGCAGCGCGGTGGTTGCGTCGGTGCGGATCGTGCTCTTGTCATAGTCGAAAAGCGCGTCTTCCAGGCGGGCCAACCGTTCGTTGAGCGTGGCGCGCTCTGCGGCCGACATCTGTCTGGCGCGCTGTTCCGCCGCCTGCTGAGTGACGGCTGGCGCCGGGCGGGCTGCCGGCGTCCGGTCGCGTATCGGAGCCGGAGGCGGCTGCGTGGCCACGGGCACCGGCGCGGAAGGCTTCGCCGTGGCTACCGGGGCCGCCTTATGGCATCCCGCGGTCAAGCAAATCAATCCTAGGATTCCAATTCCCGTCCAAATCGTTCGTGTCGTTCTTTGCTGGCTCATGGCTGTTCTATGCTCCTTGGCAAATGGGCGATTATAGCCCGCCTTCATGCTGCTCCCAGGTTCTTTCGCGGGAAGCCTGGAAGTTTATCGCTAACAACTCGGTTGTATCACTATCAAACTCCGAATCAGCGCCGGCGGCAATCCCACGCGGACGGGATTCCCGCGGTCTCCGGGTTCGATAGACTGGCAGTTAGTGGCATTTACCAATACGTTACGGGGAACACGCCGGTTGCTCACGCTAGGTTTCGGGGCTCTGCTGGTGCTGATTGCCGTCGCGGGCGCGTATGCGCTGGTCGTCTTGAGCAAAGAGCGTTCGGCTGAAACCCGCGTGCGCGATGCGTATTTGCGGCGCGATTCGCTGATCGAACAAATCCGCTCCGGTATTTATACTTCCGGCACGATCGTGCGCGATTATTTGCTCGCCAGCCCCGATACAGATATCCAGACTGAAATGGACCTTTGGCGGAGGGTCAGGGCGAGGACGGACCAGGTTATCCAAGATTATTCCACACAGACCGATAAACGCGATTTTTCGCTGTTCAAGGTTTTGAGTTCGGACCTGGCCTCCTACTGGGCCTTGCAGCAATCCGTGCTGGACCGCCCGATGACGCAGAAAGACGGCCCTTTTTATTCTGGCGAAATGCGTCAGCGCCGGCGGGAAACGCTCGCAGTGGCGGATCGGCTGAACGCGCTTCACGCACAGGAGCTGCTGGCGGACGACGCCGAGCTAAAGGCGAATTTCCAGGAAGCGCGCTTCCGTCTGCTGGTGGTGGTGGCGGCGTGCCTGCTCTTTGGAATCGCCCTGGCCGGCTATACCATTCGCCGGACGCTGCAACTGGAAGCGGAAATCGAGGCGCGCTATGCGGAAGGCGTTCGTGCACGGCAGGAAGCCCAGGAACTTTCCGCCCGCCTCTTATCAGCCCAGGAGGAGGAGCGCCGCGCGATTTCACGCGAACTGCATGACGAAGTGGGCCAGTCGTTGTCCGCTCTTTTGATGGAGGCCGGCAACGCCGCGGCGCGCGTCAAGGACCGATTCAGGGCGAAGTGCGGCCGCCATGTGGATTCCATCAAGCGGTTGGCGGAAGCCAGCGTTCAGGTGATTCGCAATATGACGCTGCTGCTGCGTCCGTCCATGCTGGACGATTTCGGACTGGTGCCGGCGCTGGAATGGCAGGCGCGCGAGGTTTCCAAGCGCACCGGGCTGCGGTGTCTAGGTGGCCGCCGAAGAATCCGCCAGCGAGCTTGCCCGAGGAGCAGACCACGTGCATCTATCGCGTGGTGCAGGAAGCGCTGCACAACTGCGCCCGCCACGCAAAGCGCGGAGCGTGAATGTGGAAGTGCGCAAGAAGGATTCGGCCGTGTTTGTTCTGGTGGAAGACGACGGCGATGGTTTCGATGCGCGGCGCGTCCGTGGTCTGGGGCTCGCCGGTATGGAGGAACGGGTGCATCATCTGGGCGGGGAGTTTCGGGTGAACTCACGGCCCGGCGCGGGTACGCAGATTGAAGTGGAACTTCCGCTGGTTGCCCGGGTGGTTTGAACGGGTCTACAGCCTGCTTGGAGGGATTTGGTCGTATGGAAATTACGCGCGTTCTTTTGGCTGACGATCACGTTGTGATGCGCAATGGACTACGCCTGCTGCTGGAGCGTCAGCCAGACATAGAAGTGGTGGCCGAAGCCGCCGACGGACGCGAAGCCGTGGACATGACGCTGCTGCATAAGCCGGACGTCGTGGTGATGGACGTCGCCATGCCGAGCTGAATGGCGTGGAGGCCACGCGCCAGATTGTCGAGCCGCCTGCCGGCGACATCGCGTCGTGATCCTCAGCATGCATAGCGACGAGAGCTACGTGCTGCGCTCGCTGAAGGCGGGGGCCAAGGCCTATCTGCTGAAGGATTCGGCGGAGTCCGACTTGATTTCGGCGATTTCAGGCCATCACCGCCGGAAAGTCGTTCTTCAGTCCTGGCGTCAGCAGATTCTGAAAGAGGACTACGTCTTCGCAGCTGCACCAATCTGGGCGCCGAAGATACCTACGAGTTCCTGACCACCGCGCGAGCGCGAAGTGCTGCAACTGGTGGCCGAAGGCAAGAGCAACAAAGAGATCGCCGCGTTGTTCAATTTAAGCCTGTACACGGTGGAAACGCATCGCACGCACGTTCTGCAAAAGCTGAACATTCACAGTGTGCCGGAGTTGGTGCTGTACGCCGTGCGCAAAGGAATCATCAGCTAAATTAAGACGCGCCGTGCCCCGCCCGTAAACGGGATGGGATTATAGTTCATCGCGGGAATTGAATCCCCGGGCTTTCGAGACTGTGCGAAAAGCATTCGGCAAAATGAAACGAAAGTATCTGGCGAGCCCCACCTGTCAAGGTGGGGACTACGATTCCTTCCGGAATTTGGGTCCCCGGTCTCACGACCGGGGCTGGCCAACTGGCCTGCGCTAATTTTTCGCACCTTTCACGACCGGGGCTAGCCCCACGAACTCTGACGGCAGGGGTTGTAACATTTAATGGCTTCGAGTAAAGTTGAGGTTCACGGAGGATAGGCAATGGCTTTCTGTTCGAACTGCGGTACCGAAACTCAAGGACGCTTTTGCGCGAAGTGCGGATCGCCCGTTGGCGCGGGACCCGGTCCCGCGGCGAGTGCGCCGCCGCCTCCGCCTCCTCCACAACAGAGCTATGCGCCTCCACAACCGCAGGCGGCTCCGCCACCTCCTCCTCCAGGCGGTTATCAGCAGCCAGGATATCAACAACCGGGGTATCAGCAGCAGCCGGGCTATGCTCCGCAGCCTGCCGGTGCGCAGGCCGCGGGCCTCACGGATAACATGGCGTGTGCGCTTTGCTATCTGCTCGGGCTTCTCACCGGCGTTTTGTTCCTGGTTCTCGCTCCTTATAATCAGAACCGCTTGATCCGATTCCACGCGTTTCAATCGATCTTCCTGCACCTTGCGATGATCGCCGTGATGATCGGCGTCGTCCTCGTGACGGGCATTCTGCACCTGATTCCGTTCGTCGGGGTCATGATCAGTTTCGTGTTGTATCCCATCATTGGCCTCGGCTCGTTCGTGCTATGGCTCCTGCTGATGTACAAAGCCTACAATGGCGAGCGTTGGGTGCTGCCGGTCGTCGGCCCGCTGGCCGAAAAGCAGGCGTAAAGTCCTCGGCCAGCCCCGGGCGTGAGACTGGGGATCCAATTCCATAAGGAACTTTAGTCCCCGGCTTGCCATGCCTGCCGGAAATGCACAAGTCCGTGGTAGCCGAAAGCGCCTTCCACGCGTCCAACGCTATTGCGCATAATTTGTGCGAACGAAGTAACATTGAGAATTGGACTCTTTGTGCAAGCAGTATTTTCATATACACTTTCAGGCCTCATCCTCACCGCCAGCTTCGTACACGCGCAATCGGCGTCCCGGCCTCCCGCGTCGCGAACCGCGTACGAACAGGCCTCGGCGCAACCGGCGCCCGCTGAGATCATCGACAAAACGCCCACCATCGATGTGCTCGATTTCTTCGGGGTCAGGAAGATTCCCGAAGCGCGCCTCCGCAAAGTGCTGGGCTTCAAGGAAGGCGATCCGTTTCCTTCCTCCAAGGGCAACGTAGAGGAGCGCGTCGACCAGGACCCCGATATAGTCGAGTCCCACCTGGAAGCGGTGTGCTGCGACGGCGGCAAAACCGTTCTGTACGTGGGCATAGAGGAAAAGGGCGCGCCCCATTTCGACCTCCGGGAGGCTCCCGAGAATGACGTAGACCTGCCCCGCGAAATTCTTACCGATTATCGCGATTTCCTGGACGCCTACGCCTCCGCTGTGCGCCGCGGCGTTGGGGGCGAAGATCTTACGCATGGCCATTCGCTGGTGGCCGATCCTTTGGCCCGCGAGATCCAGATGAAGTTTTTCGACCTCGCCAAAAATAATCTGCGCGGCCTGCGCGACGCCCTGCGCAATTCCTCCGACGACGAGCTGCGCGCCGCCGCTGTCTACGTCATGACTTATGCGGCGGACAAGCGCATCATTATTGACGACCTGCAATATGCGCTGCGCGACGCCGATCCCTCTGTGCGCGCCAACGCCGTGCAGGGCTTGCTCGCCATTGTGGTTTACGCACGCCTGCATCCCGATCTCGCCATCCACATCGAGCCGACCTGGTTCGTCGAAATGTTGAACTCGCTTTCCTGGTCGGACCGCGACCACGCGATGAAGGTGTTGCAGATCCTCACCGATACGCGCGACGCCTCCACCTTGGACCAGCTGCGCGACCGCGCGTTGCCCGCCCTGATAGAAATGGCGCGCTGGAAGACGCTGGCGCACGCGCTGCCCGCGTTCGTTCTAACAGGGCGCGTGGCCGGCTGGACAGATCAGCAGATTCAGGACGCGTGGACCACCGGCGATCGCGAACCGCTGATCGCGGCGGTGACCGCCAAGAAGAAGCGCTGAGACGCGGTCCCTGCTACTTCTTCCCATATTTTGATTGCTGTCTTTTGTCCCCCCTCTTCTGGCATCATTAAATTTATGCCCACAGGAGCCATTTCATAATGATTCGCCATTTGAAAACCGGTCAAACCGCGGCCGCGAAAGCCGAGTCCAGCGCCAAGGTGCGTCATACCGTCGAGGAAATCCTCGTCGATATCGAGGCCAACGGCGAGAAAGCGCTGCGCCGATACTCGGAAAAATTCGACAAGTGGTCGCCGGCGTCGTTCCGGTTGAGCGAAAGCGAAATCGAGGGGTGCCTCAAAGCCCTGCCGAAGCAGGTGCTGGACGACATCCGCTTCGCGCAAACACAGATCCGCAATTTCGCGCTGGTGCAAAAAGACGCGCTGCGAGACGTCGAGGTCGAAACGATTCCGGGCGTCGTGCTCGGTCATAAAAATATTCCCGTGAACAGCGTCGGATGCTACGTTCCCGGCGGACGCTATCCCATGGTGGGCTCCGCGCACATGAGCGTCGTGACCGCGAAGGCCGCCGGCGTAAAGCGCATCATCGCGGCCGCGCCTCCCTATGAGGGAGCGCCGCATCCCGCGATCGTTGCCGCCATGCACCTGGGCGGCGCCACCGAAATTTTCGCAATCGGCGGCGTGCAGGCTGTGGCCGCGATGGCGCTGGGCACTGAAAGCATCGCGCCGGTCGATATGCTAGTCGGGCCCGGCAACGCTTATGTCGCCGAGGCGAAGCGCCAGTTGTTCGGACGCGTCGGCATCGATCTGCTGGCCGGCCCTACTGAGACGCTGATCATCGCCGACGATACGTGCGACGCCGAAATGGCCGCTGTGGATCTGATCGGCCAGGCCGAGCATGGTCCGGGCAGTCCCGCCGTGCTGTTGACGAATTCGAAATCGCTCGCGGAAAAAACGCCCGGCGAGGTGGAGAAGCTGCTGTCGTGGCTCCCCACCGCCGCCATCGCGCGCGAGGCGTGGGAGAACAACGGCGAAATTATTTTATGCGATACGCTCGATGAAATGGTCGCGGAGGCCGATCGCATCGCGTCGGAGCATGTGCAGGTGATGACCGCCGATCCCGATTATTTCCTGAACCGCATGACCAATTACGGCGCTTTGTTCCTGGGAGCGCGCACCAACGTCGCGTACGGCGACAAGGTCATCGGCACCAATCACACGCTCCCGACGATGAAAGCCGCGCGTTATACCGGTGGCCTGTGGGTGGGCAAATTTATCAAGACCTGCACCTATCAGCGCGTGCTGACCGATGAGGCTTCGGCGCTGGTGGGCGAATACTGCTCGCGTCTCTGTGCACTTGAAAATTTTGCCGCGCATAAAGAGCAGGCGGACTTGCGCGTGCGGCGTTATGGCGCACACGCATCATCAGACGCGGTGCTCGCCAAATGAGCGCTGCCGAAACGAGTAACGCACCCGTAGCCATCATCTTCGGCGGAGCGGGCGGCATCGGCTCGGCCATCTCCCGCGCGCTGGCCGATGCGGGCTTGCGCGTGATCGTCGGATACAACACAGCGGCCGCCAACGCCGAGGCGCTCGTGAAATCGCTATCGGGCTCCGGGCACTCCGCCCGTCGCGCGCCGGTGACCGATACCGCGGCGCTGGCGCAGCTTGCAAAGGAAGTGGCGCGAGACTATGGCCGCTGCGACGCGCTGATCAACTGCGCGGGCACTACGCGCTTCGTGAAACATTCGGATCTGGCGTCGCTGGACGATGAATTGATCGACCGCATTCTCGCCACCAATGTTCGCGGAGCGTTCGCCACGGTTCGCGCGTTTCAATCGCTGCTCGAAGCCAGCACGCTTCCCGGCGGCGGCGTCGTGGTGAATCTATCGTCGTCGGCCGGCAATTTCGCCATCGGCAGCAACGTGATGTATTGCGCCTCGAAAGCCGCGCTCGATAACATGACCAAGGCGCTCGGCCGAGCTCTTGCTCCGAAAGTGCGCGTGGTATCCGTTGCGCCCGCGTTGGTGGATACGGAATTCGTCAAGTCGCTGGACAAGGCCTGGCACGACGCGCAGGCCGCGAACACGCCCATGGGCAGGCTCGCCATGCCCGAGGAAATCGCAGCGTCCGTGGTCGCCGTGATCCTGACGCTGACGTTCACCACGGGCTCCATCCTGCAGGTGGACGGCGGACGTACGCTGGGCGTTTAGACTGGCCGAAAACCGATCCTTTCGTCGCGATTCTGCAAGAGTTGTGCACGCGCCGGGCATACAATATCTGCTGTTTCGGTTTCTGAAGGAGCTTTGCATGCACCGCAGATTTCTCGCGAGCTTAGCCGCGCAACTGGCAATGTGCGCCTCGATCGTTGTTGCGCAAAGTCCGAATCCGGGACCCAGCGGCGGCCTCTCGCCCGGCGTCTCGCTGCCGCCCAGCCCCGCGCGCGCGAATCCTCTCGATGCGATCACGCCGGTGACGGACGCGAAGCTCGCCGCCCCGCCGGCGAATGACTGGCTCACGTGGCGCCGCACTTACGATGACCTCGGCTTTAGTCCACTGCGGCAAATCACCAAGGCGAACGTCGCGAACCTGCGGCTGGCGTGGAGTTGGTCGCTTCCCGCAGGTCCGAATGAGACGGCGCCTCTCGTGCACGACGGCGTGATCTTCGTCCAGGGTTTCGGCGATCGCGTGCAGGCGATCAACGCGGCTACCGGTGATCTGCTGTGGCAGTATTCGCGCGCTCTGACACCAGATACGCCGCCCAGCGTGAAGCGCGCCATGTCGCTTTACGGCGACATGCTGTACGTGCCGACGTCGGACGTGCACGTTGTGGCGTTGAATCTCAAGACGGGCAAGGTCGTCTGGGATCACGAGGTGGGGGATTGGCGCACGGCGCTGCGCATGACCGGCGGCACGCTCGCCGCGAAGGGCGTCGTGATGGTGGGCACGGCGGGGCGCGCGCAAGGCGGCAACTACATTGTCGGCCTGGACGCGAAGACCGGGAACGAACTGTGGCGCTTCAACACCATCGCTCATCCGGGCGAACCCGGCGGCGATAGTTGGAATGATCTACCTCTCAATCAGCGCAATGGCGCCTCCGTGTGGACGGCCGGTAGCTATGATCCCGCACTAAACCTCGCGTTCTTCGGACCCGCGCAGACCTACGACACAGGGCCGGTGCGCGTGCCTATAAAGAAGCCCGGGATCACCAACGACGGCCTGTATACGGACTCGACCGTCGCTTTGAATCCGGAGACGGGCAAGCTCGTCTGGCATTTCCAGCATCAGCCCAACGATCAGTGGGATCTTGGATTGGGCCTTTGAGCGTCAGCTTCTGCGCTTGCCGGTGGACGGCCAGAGTCGGACAGCGGTCGTCACCGCGGGCAAGCAGGCGATCTACGACGTGTTGGACGCCGCCACGGGCAAATATCTTTTCTCGATGGACCTAGGCCTGCAGAATTCGGTGATCGCCATCGATCCGAAAACCGGAGCGAAGACCATCGATATGAAAACGGTTCCCGGCGATGGCGAAACGAAAACCGTTTGCCCGCACGCGGGCGGCGCGAAAAACTGGCTGCCTGCGTCGGTCGATGCGGATCGCAAGATGCTGTATGTGCCGCTGGTGGAATCGTGCATGGACATGATTCCGGTGAGAGACGGCGAACGCGCGAGCCTTTCCACGGGCGTGCGCTGGACCGTGCGGCCGCGGCTGGATAGCGATGGCAAGTACGGGCGCATGGAAGCGATCAATCTGGAAACGCGGAGAGTCGCCTGGACCCAACGGCAGCGCGCTCCGATGAGCACCGGCGCACTCGCGACGGCGGGCGGCGTTGTCTTTGCGGGGTCTATCGATCGCACCATGCGCGCTTACGACGACGCAAACGGGAAGGTGTTGTGGGAAGCGCGTCTCAACGATGTGCCGAACGCTCCTCCCATCAGCTTCGGTGTGAACGGCAAGCAATATCTGGCGGTGATCGCAGCCAACGGCGGCGCGCAGGCCGCCACGTTTCCGGTGCTGGTTCCGGAAATTCAAAATCCGCCGGATCGCTCGGCGACCCTGTGGGTATTCGAGCTGCCGTAATGTCAGGACTTGCTGACAGCGCTCGAAAGGAATTCTGCCAGCGGCGTAGTGGCCCGGAATTTTTGCAGCACAGCGGCGAAGAATTTGTCGCTGGTCACTTCCTTCGCCGTAAATTCGGAGCCTGAATAAAAATCCTTACGCTTAATGTCTTCGATCAACGGATGATTCGCGTCGTACCCTTTAGGTGGCCGTGTGAGCGATTCACCACCGAGCTCCTGGCCCTTAACAGCGCGTTTCCATGCGGCGGGATCGCTGGCAATGCGATCGCGGATCTTCTTTAACAAGGGCGGCTCGGGATGATAGACGCCGCCGCCCGCGAAATTCTCCACGGGTCCCAGGTGCAGGTAAAGGCCGATGCCCGCGTCCTTGCCGCGACCATGCATGAAGTGTGCAGAGACGTGAGTCTTATAAGGACTCTTGTCCTTCGAGAAACGAATGTCGCGATAGATGCGCATCATAGAGCCGCGCGTGGGATGAGGATCGGAGATAAATCCATCGCCCATTTTCGCGAGGCTCGGCGCCAGGTCCGCGATCAAGGCGAGGAACGGCTGGCGTACGTCCTTTTCATAACGCTGTTGGTTCGCCAGAAACCAGTCGCGATCATTGTGCTTTTTCAGATCGCTCAGAAATTTGAAAAATCCCGGACCGAAATAAGCGCGAGTGGGCATACTGTTCGCACTATAGCATCGGGTCCGATTCTAGCTCGCGCACGGCGCCTTGCGGGTGTTTCGAACTCTGGTGTACACTCCCAATTGCCCGCGGGCGCCATTGTCGTGAGGCCCGGGGCAGGGAAGTGGGTGACCGATGTTGAAATCAATTGTTCTTTTGGGCGCGGCTGCTGCCGCGCTTACATGTGCCCAACAGGCGCCAGGATCGGCCGATCGCCAAAATGGCAACGGGAAAGTCGCACCGTTCGGCTTCGACGTGCCGCAGGATCATCGCCCCGGCTTGTTCTATCGCGAGGACTTCAAAGGTCCGCCGCAGGGCATTCACGAAATGCCTGTGACGCAGCAGTTCATGGCGAATCCGAACCTGGAGCTGAAGCTCTACGGACCCGGCGGCATCCACGTACAGATCGATCATCACGAAGGCGAGCCCAAGGACGATCCCGATTTTCTGTGGTCCGGCATTACGCCCGCGCCATGGGCCGTCGCGTTTCGGCATCGCGAGAACAATGTCGATCTCTCGGGTTTGGCGCGCATCAAATGGCGCACGCAGCAGACCGGCTACCACGCGCTGCATCCCATCGTGAAGCTGTCCAGCGGACGCTGGCTGATCGGCGAATATGCCGAAGGCTGGACGCCGGACTGGCATGAGTCGGAATTCTGGCCCGCGTGGATTCGCTGGCGGCAACTGGATATCGATAAGGTGGCCGAAATGTCGACGGGCACCCCTTACGAAAACGGCCGATGGGAACCGAATCCCGATTTGAGCAACGTGGAAGAGGTCGGCTTCACGGATATGATGGCCGGCAGCGGCCACGGCCAGGGCGGGTGGTCGCGCATCGACTGGGTGGAAGTGTACGGGAATCCGGTGAAGCGCACCGCCGCGAGTTCGAAGGCCAAGTAAGGCTAAGCAAGTAAGGATATCCCGCGTTGCCTTCCGTTCACATCCGCCCTGCAACGGCCGGGGACGAATCCGTCGTCCTCGAGATGATTCGCGGGCTGGCGGAATACGAAGAGCTCACGCACATGGTAGTCGCGACCGAGGAGAAAGTTCGTGCCACGCTGTTTGGCGAAAAGCCGGCGGCCGACGTGCTCATCGCTTATGACGGAGCCGAATGCGTAGGCTTCGCGGTGTTCTTCTCCACCTACTCGACATTCCTCGCGCAGCCCGGCATTTTTCTCGAAGATATTTTTGTGAAGCCGCACGCGCGCGGCCGGGGCATCGGCCTGGCGCTGCTGCAGCGCATCGCGGCAATCGCGCAAACGCGAGGCTGCGGCCGCGTGGAGTGGGACGTGCTCGACTGGAACGAATCCGCGATTACCTTTTATAAAAAGCTGGGTGCAGCACCCGTAGATGGATGGACGAAGTATCGGCTGACGGGTGACGCGCTCGCGAACCTCGCTAGGCTGTAGTAGTTACTAACTGATGACTGCTTTCGGCATCTGTAGGAATGCCTTCATCGCATGCCAGAACAACTGCCGGTTCGTACCCTGCACGATGGAGTGAGCCATGCCGGGCAGGATTACGAATTGGCGATCGCCGTTCGGCAGCTGCTTAAAGAAATCCTGTAGATCATCCACTGTGGCGATGCCGTCATATTCGCCCCGAATCAGTAATACGGGCGACTTCACGCGCTTGGGATCCACCAGCGGCAGGTTGGCGGTCATGTCGAGATACGTGCCGGTGGGAACCTGATCGCCGAACTTTAGCTCTTCGTCGGCCAGGAATTGGGAGATCGCGGGATCGGTGGTGCCCGCTCTATCGCGCGTAGCGATGCTTTCGATCATTTTGCGATCGCGCGGGCGGCGGTTGTGCGTGCGGTAAAAAGCCAAGCCCTTGGCGCGCTCGGTAAGCGTGGGCGAGTTGTCGCCTTTATACGTGAATGCCCCCAGCACCAGGCGATCGATGCGCTCGGGCTTGGCCACGGCATACGCACCGGCGCGAATCGCGCCCGACGATTCGCCAAACATGTGCACCTTCGGCGCGCCGGTCTCCTTGGCGATCAGCTCGATGCCGGCCTTGAGATCCTCAACGCCACTCGCGACGTCGGAGTTGCCGGTGGTCTGGCTGGAGTGGCCGTAATTTTCGTGATCCATGGTCCACACGTCGTAGCCCGCCTGCGCGAAGACGTTCATCACGGAGTATTCGCCTTTGCCGGGCGTGGCAAGGTCGAAGCTGGGCCGCGCGGAGATCGACGAACCATGCACCAGCATCAGCACCGGCAGCGGAGCTTCGCCCGCTTTAGGAGCGCTGACGCGCTTGCGAAACATGTAGAGTTTCACGTCGCCCTTGTGAGCCCAATATTCGTTGCTCCAGATTTTGGAAGCGTTCGCCGCCGGCTTTTTTGCGGCGGTGGCGAGCGGCGCGACAGCAGCCACAGATCCGGCGAGTGCCGATGCCATCAGGCCACGGCGAGACAGGCGATTTGCTTTAACGGGATTCTGCTGCATGGTTTCCTCGAAAGTGCGTGATCCTCGAAATACTGCCTCTCGAATTATAGTCCGACTATCGCTCAAAAGGGTCGCCGAAACGTGGCTTCTGCAATGGTCGCTGTGTTATTCTAATCGTTGTCGTGGCACACAAGCGGGGACGTAGCTCAGTTGGTTAGAGCGCTGCCCTGTCACGGCAGAGGTCGCGGGTTCGAGCCCCGTCGTCCCCGCCATCTTCCCCGAATCTTGCCGGGCGTGTTCAGCGCGTCGTCGCCCAATCGATAGAGTTGGCGATCCGTGTACTGCACATAAGCTCTGATCGAGCACGCTGATGGCGCCTTGCTAAGCAATCAGATGACCCGTTGAGCAGCTGCTAGTGCTGGAATCGCACGGATCATGCTCGGCCGTTCGTGCCATACAGAGCGAGATACGATCCTCGATCTTCTCATCGGCGCTTTCGTGCACCGATGGTGCGAACGGCATAGGCTGCCGGTCTTCGCGGCTCGTTTGGATGACTATCGCGATGACTGCTGCTTCGCGCGCGCCACAAAATTCAGCGAACCCGAATTCATGCAGTAGCGGAGGTGCGTGGGCGGCGGTCCGTCGTCAAACACGTGTCCCAAGTGGGCATCGCAACGCGAGCAAACAACTTCGTCGCGTACCATTCCAGCCGACGCGTCGCGTTTCACGGTAACGTTTTCTTTCGCGATCGGCTGCCAGAAACTGGGCCAACCGGTGCCTGATTCAAATTTGGTTTTGGAGTCGAATAAGACCGTATCGCAGCAAATGCAATGATACAAGCCATCCGCGTGATTGTAAGCGTACTTTCCAGTGCCAGGATATTCGGTGTCGGCCTCGCGCGTAATTTTGTATTGCTGCGCGCTGAGCTGCTTTTTCCATTCGGCAGCGGGCTTTTCCACTTTCTCAAGATCGGCAACACCGGTGCGAAGACCGGAAGCGTCAAATTCGACGATCTTCACTGTCTTTTTTCCATTGGTCGTCGCAAACGCGCGCGGCAGGAGCAATGCGGTCGGGAGGGCAGCGCCGAACAGCTTTATAAAATTACGCCGATGAGTCTTCGAATCGATGCGCATCTCACTTGCCTCCTTTCGCAAGTTCCGGAAATTCTTTGTGGAAGTTCGCCAACTTCGGGATGTCGAAGTAATCGACGTAACGCTTGTTCTGGCACACAGCAAGGCCTTGCTGGCAGTGGAAGACGTAATCCTGATGATAGTCTTCTGCCCGGTAGAAGGCTTGCAGCGGCACAACCTTGGTCACAATCGGTTTGTGAAACGCTTTGGCCGCAGTTAGCTGCTCGATGTAAGCGTCGGCGATGCGCTTCTGTTCGTCGCGAGTATAGAAGATGGACGACCGGTATTGCGTTCCTTCATCCGGATCCTGGCGATTCAGCTGCGTAGGATCATGCACGACCGAAAAGTAAATCTTCAACAATTGGCCGAAGGAAATTTGCGTCGGGTCGAACGTGACTTCCACGGATTCCGCATGCCCCGTGGTACCGGAGCTCACGATCTCGTAGTGAGCATTCGCTTTGCTTCCGCCCGAATAGCCGGAGATCGCGCTGATCACGCCTTTCGTGGAGCTAAACACAGCTTGCACGCCCCAAAAGCAGCCGCCGGCAAGAACAACCTTTTCTGTTTTTTCCTGCGCTCCCTTTTCGTCCGCCACCGGATTGGGCAGGCTGGCCGCAGTGAGCATGGACGCGGCCAGCGCCCCGATCAAAGCGCTCCGAAGTAGCAGCTTTCTCGACTCGATTCTATCGATCATGGATGCCTCCCGGTTCTCACGATACCACCTTTTCCGGTGCGCATAAATGACGTCGAGTCGTGTATAACAGACAAGGAGGGCATTCCATGGTACTGTTCGTCCTGTCTTTCCTCGGTGGAGTCCTCACCATCATCAGTCCGTGTATCCTTCCGATCCTGCCATTCGTCTTTGCACGCGCCGAACGTCCCTTCCTTAAAGGCAGCCTGCCGATGCTTGCCGGGATGGCCGTCACCTTCGCCGTGATCGCGGGGGCCGCGACCGCGGGGGGCGGCTGGATCGTCCGGGCGAATCAATATGGCCGCTACGCCGCTTTGGTCGTATTAGTGATCTTCGGCCTGGCGCTGCTCTGGCCTGCTTTCTCTGATCGCCTGTCTCGCCCGTTCGTGCAGCTTGGCAATCGGATCGCCAGCCCGCAAGATCAGGAAGCGAATCCCGGCGTCGGGCGCTCGTTGTTGCTCGGCGTCGCCACGGGCCTGTTGTGGGCTCCCTGCGCCGGGCCGATTCTCGGCCTCGTCTTGACTGGCGCGGCCATCGCGGGACCGGGAACCGGGACTGTCTGGCTGCTCCTCACGTACGCGGCCGGCGCGGCAACGTCGCTCGCCATCGCACTCTTCGCGGGCCAGAAGGTTTTCGCCGCGCTGAAGCGGTCGCTGGGGGCGGAAGAGTGGATACGCCGAGTTTTGGGCGTCGCGGTGTTAGCTAGCGCCGTAGCCATTGCGTTTGGTCTCGACCGAGGCTTCCTCACGCAAGTCTCACTGGCGAGCACTTCGGGCCTGGAGCAATCGCTGATCGAACGCCTTCAACCTAAAACTGCGCAACAGAGTCCCGGCGGGGCTGGGGGAGCCATGATGGCCGGAGGTGGAGCAATGATGGCGGCCGGCGGGGCGATGAATGGTGGAGCAATGAATGGTGGAGCAATGATGAACGGCGGAGGCATGATGAAAGGTGGCGGCGCGATGATGTCGTCCACTGCCCCCGGCGGCGGCGCCGCAGTTCAATCAATGCCGGATCTGTCAGGCGCCGTCACCTGGCTCAACTCTCCTCCTCTAACGGCGGATGGCCTGAAGGGGAAAGTCGTACTGGTCGACTTCTGGACGTATTCCTGCATCAACTGCCTGCGAACACTGCCATACATTCGCGCATGGGCCGATAAATATAAGGATGCCGGCTTCGTCGTCATCGGAGTCCACACGCCCGAGTTCGCTTTCGAAAAAGATGTCGACAATGTGCGCCAGGCAATCCGGCAATTCAAGATTACGTATCCGGTGGCGATCGACAACGACTACAAAATTTGGCGAGGTTTCAACAATTCCTTCTGGCCCGCCGATTACCTTGTCGACGCGATGGGGCATATTCGCTATCACCACTTCGGCGAAGGCAAATATGACGAGTCGGAGGAGCAAATCCAGGCACTGCTCAAAGAGCGCGGAGCGGCGCTTCCCACAAACGGGCTTGTAAAAGTGAGCGGCGTCGGCGCCGAAGCTGCGCCGAACGTGGATGTGGAGTCGCCCGAGACGTACATCGGATACAAGCGCGCCGACAGTTTCCTTTCACCGGGAGGCCTGGTACAAGACGCGGCGCATACTTATAAAGCTCCCGCGCACCTGGAACAAAATCAGTGGGGCCTTTCGGGCAATTGGACGGACACCGAGGAGTCCGCCACGCTGAATTCGGCACCCGGCAAAATTATCTTCCGTTTCCACTCGCGCGACGTTCATCTCGTTCTGGGCGCTCAGGGAGGAAAACCCGTCCGCTTCCGCGTCACGATGGACGGGAAAGCACCGGGCGACAATCACGGCGTCGACACGAATGCGCAGGGCGAGGGACAAGTTAAGGATCAGCGCCTCTACCAGCTTCTTCGCCAGAAAGACGTCAACGACGACCACACCTTTGAAATCGAATTTCTGGATCCAGGCGTGCAGGCTTTCTCTTTTACGTTCGGCTAATAACGATTCGCGCTGCGCGAGAAGTTAGGAAGTTTCGCCTGTGTTTCTCTTCCCGAGATAAAGCAACACGCCTCCTGCGAGCACAAGCGCGAGACTCACGATTCGCCCAAGCAAGCTCAGCCACAGGATAGGTTCTGGCGGACGCAGACCGTCGAGTGCATCGCTCAGCTTGTTAAAATCGATCACGATGCCGGGACCTTCGGAATCCTTTACGGCATCGGCGGAAGATTCGTCGTCATCGTCGGCCACCACCAGGTGCTTGAAATCGGCCGTGGCCTCATCGTCATCGTAGTCGCCTTTTTTCCCTTGATGTACGATCCCCCGCTTCACCTTGCCGTCGAAAGCCGCCACAACCAGCGCCCAGCTTGTTTCCGAGCAGAGAGGATTTAGAATCTGCGGAACCGCTTGAGCGGGACCGGCGTCACGGGCGAGCGTCGCCACCTGGCAAGGAGCATTCGGAATCGCGAACAGGCGTCCTACCTGTGCGAGGTCCGTCTCCTTCAGCGATCCTTCGGGCATCAAACTCAAGATCTCGCCGTAGGCGCGAAGGCGATCGGGATTTTGCTCCGCGGCGATTTGCGCGACAACGCTAGCGGCGGCTTCGGCAGCGGCATCGTTTTCAAGGTCCGGCAGGATCAGCGCGAGATTGCTTTCCGCAGCGCGAATCCCGGTGGCGTCATGCGCTTCAAACACTTTGCTCAAGAGTTCTTTCGCCGATTCTTGCAGCCCGCTTTTTCCCGAGAGATCCCCGATCATTTGCAGGCTCGCCACCAGATCGTGAATGCCACTCGCATCTCTTTCCAGGCGAATCCGGCTTGCGAGAACCGTGGCGGCCTTTTTGAAATTGCCGCTTCCGGCTCGCTCTTTCAGAACATATAGCCCAGCCGCGAGCGCGCGGAGATCGTCGGAATCCGTTTCGGTTTCCATCGACGCCGCCAGCTTGTCGCCGGCGGCCAGAAGCTTCGCCGGCTTCACCCCATCGGCGATGGAGCCGAGGCTGAAGGCCAGCGTCCTGAGAACATCCGCGCGGTCTTCATTCCGCATTCTAGAAAGCAGCAAGTCACCTAGACCGCCGGCCTGCGCGTGATCCATCTGCTCCGCCACCGCGATGAATCCGGCCGCGAGGCCTAAAAGCGCAGCCGGCCTGGTCTCCGCGTTCATTCGCCCGGCGAGCATGGCGGCCAGTTCGCCCGCCTTCGTCTTGCCGAGCCCCTCGTCCAGGTCGTCCAACACGCCCGCCATTCGCCCGATCACGGAGCCATCGCGTTCGGAGATCATGCGTGCGGTCAGGATCGTGGCCGTCTCCTCCACGTCGGCCTGAGGAAGTTTTTCGCGCAGAACCGCGACCGCCGATGCAAGGTTGGACAATGCCGCGGGCTCGGTTTCGGCGCGTACCCGGCCTATGAAAATCTTCGACACTTTCGCGAACGCTTCGTCGGACAGAGGAAGCGCCGCGAACAAGGACGCGGCCCGCTGTAGAACGCTGGTTTCTGTTTTTGGCTGGCTCACTTCCCGCGAAAACATCGCGGCGAGCTGCTCCGCCTGCGTTGGCGTTGTGTGGGCGGCCAACCCGGCCCAGGTGGTGAAGACGGAGTCGCCTCCTGGATTATTCAAATCGAGCACCACGCGCGGTGCGAATTTCACGGCCAACTCGCCTGCCTCCGCCGCGCCCATCGGAGCCTTCAGCGCCGCCAACAAAGTCATCCAAGCCTTCATCGACGTCGAGTCCAGTTCGCCGCTGGCACGATCCACAATCTGGCCAGCGATCTCTCCGGCGGTTGTCGCGCTCAACTTCGCGCACAGTTCGCTCGCTTCCTGCGCTAACGTCCTCCGAGCCAAACCGCTTTGTACCTCGAACATTCGGTGCACCAGTTGCCGCACCAGCTTTTCCGCTGCGCTCTTGTCTACTTTCTGCTCCAGCGCCAACAGCGCCGGCAGCCGCGCGTCGCTCGCGTTCGATTGCGGCTCCGTGATGCTTCGCGCCGCAAGTTGGGACGCCAATTTAGCCGCTACCGGAACGCTCACGCGCTTTGCGACTAGGCCGACACCGGCCGCCCACTCGGCTATCTCGTCGGAGCCTTGCGCGTTCAGCATGCGTGCCACCAACTGCTCAGCCAGGCGATCGGATTCGGAGGCACTCATGACGTCCGCCGAATTCCAGCGCTGCATCAGTTCGATGGATTCCCGCAGCACCGCTGGATCGAAAGAATCGCGGAGAGCTGGGACCACCGCATCTTCAAATAACGCCCGCGCCTCGGAGCTTCTCACGTGGCTCAGCGAAACGAAGAAGCCTTGTTCGCGACGATCCAGATGATTGGACCCGGAGGAATCTTTCAGAGCCCGCTGCAAAAATGCGAGTCGCGTGCCGCGATCGGCGTGATCCAGATCCAGTTGCGCGCGGCCTTCGGCCGCGGCTTGCCGCAGGGCGGTTTCCTCGTCGGTCGCGAATCGCGCGAGCAAGCGGACGGATTCGTCGCGAGCCGCATTGCGTTCCAGTAACAAGACCGCCACCCAGACGATCACCCCGGCAATGACGCAAAGTGCCGCCGCTATAGTCCGCCCCCGGCTACGGCTTGAGGGAGCAATTGCCGTTTCCAAAACGGAGCTTGCCGGCGGGGGCATGAAAGCAATCTCACCAAGAGTATACCGCCGCCCTTTTCGAGCCTCTGAAACTTCAGCCAAATCGGGTTATTGTCTTTCCCCTCCTGATCGATGAGTTCTACGAAAGACGTTGCCTCCATCCGCCGCCTCGCGTCCAGAGGGGGCGTCGTGCCACACGGGAGTATACCCGCGCAGGCGAACGGACAATCGGCGAGTGCGTGGAGGGACAGGGAACACTGGAATCCAGCAAGACCCGGGAATCGAGGAAGAAAGTGAACGGCTGGTCAATCGGGAAGAAGCTATACGTCGGCGTGGGTTCCATGCTCGTTTTGCTGATCGTAAGCGGAGTGGTGGCCGTGAACGCGATGTCAGCGATGCAGCGCAACATGGACCAGGCCACCGGCGTGATCGCCCACCGCACCGAACTTACGGGAACCATGGCGGCGACGGCAAGAGACGCCTGGGGCGGAGAGAAGAGTGGAATCGTCAGCGCCTTTGCGCGGGATCGCAAGGCCGCCGGCATGGTTCGCGATCAGGAAAAAGCGGACTTGCAGAAGTTGTCCGATTCGCTCGGCGAGCTGAAGCCGCTCATGACGATCGCCGGGAACAAAGAGGACATCGCAAAGATCGAAGCCGACGTGGCGGCCTGGCAGCAGGCGGCCGCGCAGGTCTATGGGCTGAATGATCGGGGACAGGCGGCGAAGGCGCAAGCTCAAAGTCGGGCCGCGACCGAGCCGCTCTACAAGGATGTTGTCGACCGCACCGAAGCCATTCGCAAGCGCATCGCCGGTCAATTGCATCAGCAGCGCACCGACGACGATCAAGCGGCCGCATCGGCGCGCTGGCTCATGATCGGCATCCTTCTCACGTCGTTCGCCGCCGGCGCCATCACCATCTGGCTGGTGCGCGGCATCGTCGGCACTGTGCGCGGCACCGTGGCCGATTTGAGCAACGGCGGCGAGCAGGTGGCGGCGGCCTCGTCGCAGATCGCCTCCAGCAGCCAGAATCTGTCGCAGGGCGCTTCCGAACAAGCGGCGTCGCTGGAGCAAGTCTCGGCGTCGATGGAAGAAATGACGGCTATGACCAAACGCAACGCGGAAAATTCGGCCGAAGCCACCGCCATGATGTCGGAAACGGTGGTGCAGGTGGGACGCTCCAACACGGCTTTAAACGAAATGGTGGCGTCGATGGACGCGATCAAAGTGTCCAGCGAAAAGGTCGCGCGCATCAACAAGACCATCGACGAGATTGCCTTCCAGACCAACATTCTGGCGCTGAACGCGGCGGTGGAAGCGGCGCGTGCGGGCGTGGCGGGCATGGGATTCGCGGTGGTGGCGGATGAAGTCCGCAATCTGGCGCAGCGTTCGGCCGTGGCCGCGAAAGATACCGCAGCTTTGATCGAAGAAGCGATTGCGAACTCCCATCAGGGAGCCACGAAGCTGGAGCAGGTGGCCACGGCGATCCGCGGCATCACCGACAGCGCCAACAAAGTGAAAGGCCTGGTGGACGAAGTCAATGAAGCCAGCCGCCAGCAGACCGGGGGAATCGCGGAAGCGACGAAAGCGATTTTGCAAGCCAGTCACGTGACGCAATCGGCGGCGGCCAGCGCGGAGGAAAGCGCGGCGGCCGCCGAGCAGTTGAGTGCGCAATCGCAGACCGTGTCGGAACTGGTCCACAAGCTGCGCGCGATGGTGGACGGGGAAGGGGACGATGGTCTGGCGCGGTCGCGCAAACGCGGACCGCTCGCGGAGCTCGCATCGCAAGCCAAGCTCACGCCGAAAGCCGAGCTCGTATCTAAGAATTCCGCGTCGGGGATTTCCACATCGGGGCCATCCGCGTCCGCCCGCGGCCCGGCATCCCGAGAGAGTTCGAAATCGAACGCGAAATCCAACGCGAAATCCAACGAAGAAGTCTTTCCGATGGAATCCGCGGGCGGCGGCAGTTTCCGCAATTTCTGACGGTTTACCTATAGAGGAGAACATCACCATGGCGACCATGACGGCTCATCCTGAAACCAGCGCGGCGAGTTCCACACGAACCGACGAACGCGCCGGCAAATATTTGACCTTTCACCTCGGCTCGGAAGAGTTCGGCATTCGCGTGCTGCAGGTGCGCGAGATTATGGGCCTGCAGGACATCACGGCCGTGCCGCAGACGCCGCCGCACGTCAAGGGCGTGATCAACCTACGCGGCAAAGTGATTCCCGTGCTATGCCTGCGCGCCAAGTTCGGATTGGAGCCGGCCGAGTACACCGCCCGCACGTGCATCATCGTCGTGCAGGTGCAGGGAATGGCAGGCGCCATTCAGGTGGGAGTGATCGTCGATGCTGTCTCGGAAGTGCTGAATGTGATGCCGGCCGAAATCGAAGACACGCCGGACTTCGGGCGCGGCGCCACGCCGTATTTGCTGGGCATGGCGAAGATCAAGGACAAGGTGAAAATCCTTCTCGACATCGATCAGGTGGTGGGCACGCAGGACATTCTCAACCTGCAGGACATCGCCGCCTAAGCGCGCCGGCGGCCTCGCCGCGTTTCGCGAGCGATTGGCCAAAGCGGGACCCTTTGACGAAGGAACAAATCGCAGACATGAATCCGAAAGATCCAGGATCGAAGAGCGGCCAAACTCGCATGCGCCCAACGGCGAAGTCCGGAGCGGCGGATCTCGCTACCGCCGTGATCGACCCGACCGCCATTGCGGTCCTGATGCAGCAGCAGGAGATCCGCCAAAAAGTGGATCAGTTAGCGATGGACGCGATGATGGCGGGCGAGGGCGGCGACTCCACCGCAAAATTGCTGCGCACGCTGAGCGAAATCGCGACCGAGACGAAAGCGGCGGGATTCGCGTCAGTGGCGGGCTTGCTCGCGGAGATGCGCCAGGCGCTGCAGCAGGAGCCCGCCCACCCGGAAGTTTTCCTCGCGAATATCACACGGCTGCAGCAGGCGATCGACAATCCGGAATCCATCGCGCCGCCTAACGCCGAAAAAGTCCGTCCGGCATCGAAGGCGCCTGCGTCGCTTGCCGCCGATCCTGAATTGGTCGCGGATTTTCTTGTGGAAGCGCGCGATCATCTGACGGCGATCGAAAGCCACCTGCTGACGCTGGAGCAGGACCCGGGCAACACCGACGCGATTCACACCATCTTCCGCGGCTTCCACACGATCAAGGGACTCGCCGGATTTCTGGAATTCACGGCGATTCAGGAAGTGGCGCATGAGGTGGAAACGCTGCTCGATATGGCGCGTAACGGGCAGCTGTCCATCAATTCCACCGTGGTGGACGTGGTGCTCGAAAGCGCCGATTATCTGAAAAGCGACATCGGCCGCATCGAGGACGCCGCGAGCGGAAACGCAAGCGACGCGGAAGACAACCGGGAATTGATTGCGAGGATTCAGGCGCAAATGCATCCGGCCGAGCATGGCTCCTCGCGAAATGAAAAAAGCCGCAACAAGGAAAGTCGAAGCCCAAACAGCCGTAGCGATGACAGCCAAAGCGATGAAAGTCAGGCCAACTTGCTGGGCACAATCGTCGCCATGCCAGAGCGGATGGCTCCGGCGCCCGACGCGCAGGCGCTGAAGCAGGAAACGAAAGAAGCGCTGTCGCCCGAAGCTAAGGCCGCGCTTGAAGCGCGCAAGGCTGCGAACGCCGAATCGCGCGTGGTGAAGATCGACACCAACAAGCTCGACTTCCTGGTCGACATGGTGGGCGAGCTCGTGATCGCGCAATCGATGGTGCGCCACGACGGGCACCTGAACACGATCAGCAATCCGAAGCTGCAACGCAATCTGTCGCAGCTGGCGCGCATCACAGGCGAAGTGCAGAAGACTGCCATGCAGATGCGCATGGTCCCCATCGGCCAGTTGTTCCAGCGGTCCGTCCGCCTGGTGCGCGACCTGGGGCGCAAGGCCAGCAAGAAAGCCGAGCTGGAGCTGAGCGGAGAAGACACAGAGCTCGATCGCACCATCGTCGCCGATCTCGCCGATCCGCTGATGCACATGATCCGCAATTCGATGGATCACGGAATCGAGACCGCCACGGAACGCGTGGCTGCCGGCAAGAGTCCCGTCGCCAAAATCGAGTTGAAGGCCTATCACCAGGCGGGCCACATTGTCATCGAAGTGGTGGACGACGGACGCGGTCTAAATCGCGAGAAAATTCTGGCGAAGGCGCGCGAGCGCAATCTGGTGCAGGAAGGCGCTCAGCTCTCCGATAAAGAAGTTTTCAATCTGATTTTCGAGCCGGGCTTTTCCACCGCCGAAAAAATCACCGACATCTCCGGGCGCGGCGTGGGCATGGACGTGGTGCGCAAGCAGCTGCAGAGGATGCGCGGCCGCGTGGACATCGAATCGAAGGCGGGGCAGGGCACTACGTTTTATCTCAAGCTGCCGCTGACCCTGGCGATTATCGATGGTCTGGTGGTGGGCGTGGGCGAAGAACGCTACATCATGCCGATTTATGTGATCCACGAAATGTTTCGCCCCAGCGCGGACGCCGTGTTCACAGTGGAAGGCCGTCACGAAATGGTGCTGGTGCGCGGCGCGCTGCTGCCCGTTACGCGCCTCTATCAACACTTCGGCGTGAAGCCGCGTTCCACTGACCTGCCGCAAAGCGTCGTGGTGGTGGCCGAGACCGGCGATAAGCGCGTGTGCGTGATGGTGGACGAACTGATCGGCAAGCAGGAAGTGGTGATCAAAGGCCTGGGCGAAACCTTCAAACAAGTGACAGGCGTGGCGGGCGGAGCGATCCTGGGCGATGGCCGCGTCGCGCTGATCCTCGACATGGATGGCCTATTCGGCGAGGCCGTTCATGGTTGATCGAAAGGGCGCGCAGGTCCTGGAAGCGGAAGGCCCGGCGCTCTCTCCCCGCACGTTCGATAAGATCCGCCGCCTGGTGTACGACAAAGCGGGCATCGACCTGAAAGAAGGCAAGGAGCAACTGGTCACGGCCCGGCTGGGAAAGAAACTGCGAGAGACGAAAACACGCAGCTTCGAAGAATATATGCGAGGCGTGGAGAACGACAATACAGGCGAGTCGCTGATCGCGCTGATCGATGCTCTCACCACCAACTTCACGTCGTTCCTGCGAGAGACGGCGCATTTCGATTTTCTGCGGACAGAAATTTTGCCGAAACTCAAAAATCGCAGCGTCGTCGAAATCTGGTGCGCGGCCGCCGCCACGGGAGAAGAGCCATACTCGCTGCTCTTCTCGATGCTCGACGAATTGGGCGGCCCGTTGAAATCGAACTGCAAACTATTGGCCACCGATATTTCGACCCGTGCGCTGCGCGCCGCGCAGAAGGGCGTGTATCCGGCGGAGCGTTTTTCATCGTGCCCGAAGGAGTGGCTGCCGAAATATCTGCTGCGCGGCGACGGCGAATTCAAGGGCCTGTATCAGGTGAAGCCCGACATGATCCGCCGCATCGAATTCACGCGGCTGAATCTGATTGAAGCGTTCGACGTGGGCCGCACGTTTCCGTTGATTTCCTGCCGGAACGTGATGATCTATTTCGATAAGCCCACGCAGGAAAAAGTGGTTGCCCGCCTGACCACGTTTCTGGAGCCGGGCGGATATTTATTCGTGGGTCACTCGGAGAGCCTGACGGGGATGGGCCATACGTTGAAGTTCATCAAGCCCGCCATCTATCAGAAACCGGCAGGAGAGGGGAAAGGCGGTATCGCGTAAATGGGAGTGATCACCGTGGGCATTGCGGATTGCCAGGTCAGCAATCAGGCCGGCGATACCCTTGTCACTCACGCGCTCGGCTCTTGTATCGGCGTCGTGGTTCACGATCCTGCGGCGAGAGTGGGAGGATTGCTGCACATAATGCTGCCGGAGTCTTCGCTTGACCGCGAGAAAGCACGCGCGCAGCCGTTTATGTTCGCCGATACCGGAATCGCACAGTTGTTCCAAATGGCGCAGGCCAAGGGCGGCGAAAAGAAACGGATGTCGGTGCGGTTGCTGGGCGGAGCGCAGGTGATGGATCCCAACGGAGTGTTCAATATCGGCAAGCGCAATCACCTGGCGTGCCGCAAGGCTTTGTGGGCCGCCGGGGCCATGGTGCATGCCGAGGAAGTGGGCGGCAACATTTCACGCACCGTGCGGCTGGATGTCGCGACCGGCGGACTGTTATGGAATAGCGGAGCAGGCCCCGTGCCGTGAGCTGCCTGTAAAAGGAGGTGCGGTATGTCGTTCCGCGTCCTGATAGTGGACGATTCCCCGTCGATGCGCGCCTTCATCAAGCGCGTCATCACTCTTTCGGGGTTGGAAGTAAGCGCGCACCTGGAAGCCGGCGACGGCCAGGAAGCCATCGAACTGTTGAATCGCGAATGGGTGGACGTGATCCTCACCGACATCAACATGCCACGCATGAACGGCGAGGAATTCGTGCGCAAACTTTCCGAATCGGGCCTGCTGAAAACGGTGCCTGTGGTTGTGGTTTCGACCGACGCCACCGACGCGCGCCGCGAACATCTGACGGCGTTGGGAGCGCGCGGATATCTGACGAAGCCGTTCCTGCCGGAGGCTCTGCGCGAAGAGATTGAACGAGTGACGGGGGTTGTCGATGTTAACTGAAACGCCGCGTGAAAATATGTCCGACGCGCTCGGCGCCGCCGTGGAGTCTGTGCTGGAGACGATGTTCTTCACCATGCCCGACGGTGAAGTAAACCTGGAGCAACAGCCGCTGCCGGTGCATCATCGCGTCGGCATGACTTTCACCGGCGCCTATTGGGGCAACTTCGAACTTCGCATCACGCCAGATTCGGCGCGCGCCATCGCTGAAAACTTCACCGGCGCGATGGACCCCGACGAACTGCTCGACGAAAAAGTTCTGGAAGTAGTGGCGGAGCTGACGAACATGATCTGCGGCTCCACGCTGAGCCATTGGGCCAGCGATAAAATCTTCAGCCTCGGTTCGCCGCACTGGATCGCGACGGCGGAGACACCGGTGGATCAGCATCCGGAGAGCGATCCCAACAAGCCGGAAGCGGTTTTTCACGGTCATCGCGCGTTCGATCTGGGAGGCGGCCTGCTGGCGGCCGACATCGAGGTTCACGAAAGCGCGGCATGAGCCTGCGGAAGATTCGCGTGCTGGTCGTGGACGATTCCGCCATTGTGCGGCGAATTCTGTCCGAGGCGATCGCCAGGGAAGCCGACATGGAAGTGGTCGGCGTGGCGCCGGACCCGTTCGTCGCGCGCGATCAGATTCTGAGCCTGAAGCCCGACGTGATCACGCTGGATATCGAAATGCCGCGCATGGACGGCCTCACGTTTCTGACGAAGCTGATGCATTACAATCCGCTGCCGGTGATCATCGTGAGCTCGGTGGGGCAATCCTCCAGCGAAGCCGCGCTCGAAGCGCTGCGGCGTGGCGCGGTGGAAGTGCTGGCGAAACCGTCTGGGCCCTATTCGGTCGGCGAGGTGGGCCAGATACTGGCCGGCAAAATTCGCGCGGCGTCGCGCGCGAAATTGCACAAGCCGGGCGACGCGCCGAAGCAACCTGTCGCCGCGCCGCTGTCTCGCACGCCGTTTCCCGCCTCCAGCCTCGTGGCGATTGGCGCATCCACCGGCGGCACGCACGCGATCGAGGAATTGCTCCTCCACATGCCGGAACAATGCCCGCCCATCGTGATCGCGCAGCACATCCCGGCCGAATTCTCCAGCTCATTCGCCAGCCGCTTGAACACCATCTGCAAGTTCGAGGTGAAGGAAGCGAAGGATGGAGATTTAATCGCGCCCGGACGCGCGCTGGTGGCGCCGGGAAATTTTCACATGCTGGTGCGGCAATCGGACGGCGTCTATAAGGTTGCCGTGAAAGATGGCCCGCGCGTGAATTACCAGCGCCCCGCGGTGGACGTGTTGTTCCAATCGGTGGCGGAGTCGGGATTGCGCCACGTGGTGGGCGTCCTGCTGACGGGCATGGGATCGGACGGCGCGGCGGGACTCCTGCGGTTGCGGCAAAAAGGAGCGTTCACCATCGCGCAGGACGAAGCCACCTGCGTGGTGTTCGGCATGCCCAAAGTGGCCATCGAGATGGGCGCCGCGCAGCAGGTGCTGCCGCTTCCGCGCATCGCGTCGGGAATCTTCCAGGCTCTGGCGCCGCGTCCGAAGGACTCGGCAGCCTCGCCGCACGCAGCCGTGCGCCACGAATCCGTTCACTAGCGGCGTAGTGTTACAGCCCTTGGAAATTCTCAGTTTTCGGTGGCGTGCTCGGCGTGATCGATTACCAGTACCTCGGCCGGTCCCCGCTTTGCCTCCAACTTAAGGCCCAGCTGATCTTCGAGTGCAGCGAAGATCGAAGGAGAAGAATCGATTGCGTCTGTGGAGCCGCTGAGCTGGCCCCGCTGTGGAGTTAGGTCCAAGCCATAATCGTAAAGCTTCGTCAGGCCGGTCTTGTCCTGCACGGGATTGTCGAGCATATTCGCCAAACTATTCACCAGCAGCACTAAGTTCCTTTTACGGACAGTCCACTGGCCTATTCCGAAGTTCGCACTGGGCGTCTCATCGTCAGCAGCCTCTTTGAACTTGGGGCCATTCTTTGCAATGACCAAAGAATACACGGGGAGTTCTCTGGTTTCGTGATGGACAACTAACTTGAATCTGTCGGCTAGCAGTGCCTGCATCATCGCCATGACCTGCTCTTTCGTCGCGTCCGGGCTTTCGGTTTTGGCGACGATGTCGTACAGTTCGTTTTCAATCCAGCTTGGACCGCCCTTTACGCGAATGCGTTGTACTCCGTAGGACAGGCCGATAATTTGCCGCAAAGCGGCAGCGTCGAAGGTAACTCTGCCATGGTTAATATTCAGCGACACTGCATGCGGAGGCACGGGATGGTTGACTGGCTTGACCGAGGCCACGTCGAATTCCAAGGGAGGCGCGGCGGTTTGGGCTAGCCCAAGGACTGCGGCCAGTGCCGCGAGGCTAGAGATGCGGATCAGTCGAATCATCGCTGTTCTCCCCGAAACGTTAAACGCGCTACTTTTTCTTGTCGTTCTTTTCCGCCACTGGTACAGGATCCACTTCGACGCCCTCTCGCGCCAGTTCCCCCGGATTCGCGATGATCACGCTGCCGTCGGCCAGCCCGCTGGTCACTTCCATGCGATCGCCGAAGTCGCGCCCCACCACGATCTTCTGCATGTGGACTTTGTGATCCGCGCCCACCATCGCCACCATCGTTCCTTCGCCGCGCACCACCAGCGCGTCGCCTGGAATCAGCAGCGGCGCGTTCACGCGCGGCGAACTGAGATCGACCGTCGCATACATGCCGGGCAGCAAAGTGCCGTCCGGATTCGGAACGTCGACTTCCATCAGCAGCGTTCGCGTGGAAGGATCCAGCGAGCCCGTGCTGCGTGCCACCATCCCCGTGAAAGTGCGGCCAGGCAGGCTCGCGACGCTAAGCCGCGCCGTCTGGCCGGGATGCACCGACGCGGTATTCGCCTCCGGCACGTTCACGTACAGACGCAGCGTAGCCGTTTGCGCCACGCGGAACAGCAGTGTGTTGCCTGCGTTGACCAGCGCGCCCACATCCACGTTGCGCAGCGTGATGACGCCATCGAAAGGAGCCTTCACCACGCGATAGCCCTGCACTTCATCCAGCCGCGCGACGTTCGCTTCTGCGGCCGCGATATTGCTGCGCTGCGCGGCGATCGCTTTTTCCAGCGCCGTCACGTTCGCGGTCTGTGCCTGGTATTGTGCCTGGTATTGATCGTTCTCCTGCTTGGAAACCACGCCTTGCGCGGACAGATTCGCCCAGCGCCGCGCCGTGACGCGCGCCAGTTCCAGGTTCGATTTGCCCTGCTCTAAATTGGCATTCGCCTGATCCAAAGCCGCCCGTGTCTGCTGCAGATTCGCCCGGGCTTGATTCAGCTGCGCATCCACCTCCGGCGCCTCGATCTCCGCCAGCGGCTGCCCGGCGCGCACGCGGTCGCCGATGTCCACCAGGCGGCGCTTGATGTAGCCATCGGCCCGCGCCAGAATCGGCGCCTCGGTGGACGCTTGGATGTTGCCGGGCAATTCGATGGCGCTCTCCGACGCTGAACGCCCCACTGTAATCACCTCGGCGCGCGGCAAGCTTTCTTCCTGCTGCCTGGCTTCGTTATTCAGCAGCAGCGTGCGCTTCTGCATGGGAAGATAGCCGGCGAAGAACGCAATCGCGATCAGCACCGCCACACCCAGGAACAGCGACCACATGGTGACAGCCGAGGGATTCCACGGCTTCTCGACGTGGCCTGCATCGCCCGCGTCGTCGCGTTGCCGCAGTTGCCGGCGGAGGTCTTCCACCTCGCGGCGCAGTCGTTCTTCAGTGTTCTCAGCAAGGCCTACGTCGTGGGAGGGCCGATTTTCAGGATCGCGTGTCATCTGCCGTTCAATCGCTTTATCAAAAAACTCATTTGTGAGTCTATCGTCTCAAACATTATGCCCGAGCATTATGCTCGTGGGATGTCCCATTCGGCTCCGCCATCTTCCAATTCATCCTGCTCCAGTTGCCGCTCGTGATCCACGGGAGGCTTCGTACGCAGATAGGTATAAATGATCGGCACCACGAACAGCGTGGTCACCGTGGCGAACATCAGCCCGCCGATGACGGCGCGTCCCAGCGGCGCGTTCTGCTCGCCGCCTTCGCCCATGCCCAGGGCCATAGGAAGCATGCCCAGGATCATAGCCGTCGCGGTCATCAGCACCGGCCGAATGCGGGCGTGACCCGCGGAAAGCATCGCCGCGCGCGCGGAAGGCAGGCCGGCGCGTTCGTCGTTGGCGAACGTCACCATCAGGATGCTGTTGGCCGTCGCGACTCCGATGCACATGATGGAGCCCATCAGAGAAGGGACGTTCAGCGTTGTGCCGGTGACGAACAGCATCCACAGAATTCCGGCCATGGCGCCCGGCAAAGTCATCAGGATGATAAACGGGTCGAGCCAAGACTGGAAGTTCACGGTCATCAGCAAATACACCAACGCGACCGCGAAAATCATGCCCAATCCCAGCCGGAAGAAGGAAGTATCGCATGGTCTCGATCTGGCCGCGCAGAGCGAGCGTGGTGCCGCGCGGCAAATGAGCCTGCTCCTCAGCCATGATCTTGCGCACGTCCGCGCCCACGCCGCCCAGGTCGCGGCGATCCACATTCGCATACACGTCGAACACCGGCTGGACGTTGTAGTGATTGACGATCACCGGTCCCTACGCCCGCTCGAAACCGTAACCAGATTCGAAAGCAGTTGTGCCGTTCCCGTCATCGCGCCGGGGTTGCCGTAAGCCTGCGAGGAGCCGCTCGGCGACGCTCGCCACGAAATCGTTGCGCCGCCAGGGACGCGCCTGCCTGCGATGCAATCGTCGTGGTGTTGACTACGTTGGAGGCCGCGGTCACCGGCGTACGCAGCAACGCGTCCAGCGAATCCACTTTGTACTGAGGCGTCTGCACGCCAATGTTGTATTGCACTCCGTTGGCCCAGTTCATCCAGTAGTTGGGCGCAATCTGGCTGCTGCCGCTTAAGCGAAATCAGCATGCTGCTGGTGACGTCGCGCTCGTCAGGCCCATTTGCGACGCTCTGACGCGGTCCACATTCAGGCGGATTTCGGGCTGGTCGACCACCTGATGCACGTGTACGTCGGCCGCTCCCGGAATATGCGAAATCTTCTCGGACAGGTCCCGCGCAATGCTGATAACCGGCGTCGGCGTTGCGCCCTACAACCTGCAGATCGATCGGCGCGGGCAGCCCGAAATTCAAAATCTGCGTGACGATGTTGGCGGGATTAAAGAAAAAGACGGTATCCGGAAACCGCTGGCGAAGGCGCTTGCGCAGCAGCTCTTCATAGGTCGCGCGCGGAAGCGTGCTTGGTCTTATTGAGCGAAATCAGCACTTCGCCATCGGCGCTGGAGATGGTCGGAATCTCGCCCTGCGCGAGGCAGGCCCAGCAATTCACGACGCCAATGTTATCGATCAGCGTGTCGATCTCGTCGGAGGGAATCACGTCCCGGATCTCGCGCTCCATCGCGGCGAAGCGGACTTCCGTCTGTTCCATTCGCGTACCGGCGGGCGCTCGCGCCTCCATTCGCATCTGGCCGGAATCCACGTCGGGGAAAAAATCCTTGCCGATCAGCCAGGCGAGGCACATCGAAGCGCCGCACATCACCAGGAACGCCGCCAGCACCGGGGCGCGATGGCGCAGCGACCAATCCAGCAGCCCGATATAGCGATAGCGCATTTTTTCGAACAGGCGATTGAAGATGTAGTGCGCTTGCCAAATGACGCCCTTGCCGCCATGCGTTTCTCCGTCGACGCCCCCGCGGTACATCTGGACTTCCGATTTTAAAAGCGCCCGCGCCATGGTCGGGACCAGGGTGCGCGAGAGAAAATAGGACGCGAGCATCGCGAACACCACCGCCATGGCGAGCGGCGTAAACAAGTAGCGCGCGGTTCCTGTGAGCAAAAGAACCGGAACGAAGACGATGCATATGGCGAGCGTCGAGACGAACGTCGGAATGGCGATCTGCGCCGCGCTATCGATCACCGCGCGCACCAGCGATTTGCGCATGCCGATATTGCGGTGCGTATTCTCGATCGCCACCGTGGCGTCGTCCACCAGGATGCCGACGGCCAGCGCCAATCCGCCCAGGGTCATCACGTTGATGGTCTGGCCCAGCAGGCTCAGCACGCACAAGGAGGCCAGAATCGAAAGCGGAATCGAAATACAGACGATCAGCGTGCTGCGCCAGCTTCCCAGGAACAACAGGATCATGAGCGCCGGTGAGGCCGGCGGCGATCAGCGCCTCGCGCACCACGCCCTGCAATGGAGGCGCGCACAAACACCGATTGGTCTGCCGAGCACCGTCGACCTTCAATTCCGGAGGAACGGTCGCCAGAATCCCGGGAAGAGCCGCCTTGACGGCGTCGACCATCGCCAAGGTGGAAGCTTTCCCGTTCCTGGTTACGCTCATCAGCACGCCGCGGTTGCCGTTCGTGCGAACGATGTTGCTCTGAACGGAGAAGCCGTCGCGCACCTGCGCCACATCTTTCATGTAGACCGTCGCACCGTTCACGGTTTTGATGGGAAAGTTGTTCAAATCGCTCAGAGCGATGGGGCTGCTGTTGACCTTAATCTGATATTCGGTATCCGCCAGCTTCGCCGTGCCCGCCGGAAGGATCAGGTTCTGCAGGTTCAAGGCGTTCGATACGTCGATGGGCGACAAGTTGCTTGGCGTACAGCTCGATCCAGGTTCAGGTCCACCATCACGGATGCTGTTTTTCCCGCCAAACGGATAGGAAACGGCCGCGCCCTGCACGGTGGCGAGCGGAATGCGGATGAAGTTCTGGCCCAGATCGAAGATCTCCTGTTCGCGCAGGGTCTTGCTGGAGAGCCCCAAGCTGCAGAATCGGCACGCTGCCGGCGTCGTACTTCAGGACGTTGGCGGGAAACATGCCGGGCGGCATATTGCGCAGCGAGCTTTGCATCTGCGCGGTGACCTGCGCCACGGCCATATCGATCTGCACGTTGGGATGGAAGTAAACCCTGACAACGGCGATGTCCGTTGTAGGACTGCGACTCGATGTGCTCAATGTCGTTCACGCCCGAAGTGAGATTGCGCTCGAAGTTGGTGACGACGCGCTTTTCCATCTCCTCCGGCGAAAGTCCGTTGTAAGGCCACACCACGCTCACAATCGGGATATCGATGTAAGGAAAAATATCGACCGGCATCGTGACGATGGCCGTGCCGCCCAGAATGGCGATCAGGACGGCCATTACGACGAATGTGTAAGGGCGGCGCAGGGCAAGCCGGACGATCCACATAGCCGAGCCTCCTTAAATTGTTTCAACCGCCTGGGAATCGGGAATTGCCGCGAGGCGTACCGGCAGGCGTGAAATGCAACTTGCTGCCAGTGGTCATTATATCGAATGGACTGAGGGAACGCGGCCCAACGTATGCTCCATTTGCGCCGTGCAGGACTTTCGCGTACGTTAGACTTATGACCGCCGAGCAGAAGGCTTTACTGGCCGACGTCGTCTGGATCGATCCCGAGCGGATGAGTGGAATGCCGTGTTTCAAGGGAACGCGCGTGCCGATCCAAGCGCTCATCGATCACATTGAGGGCAACTCCACGCTGGAAGAATTCGTGGAAGGCTTCCCCTCGGTCAGTCGCGGGCAGGCGATTCAGTTCCTCGAACTGGCCGCGGACAACCTCATCGCGTGCGTATCCTCCTAGACGAATGCGTCAATGCCGGTGTTCGTAAAGCGTTCGCGGGACACGCCGTCAGGACGGTCTCGGAAAGCGGTTGGCGCAGCACGAAAGACGCGGCATTGCTGTTACTGGCCGAAAACGGTTTCGACGTTTTCGTCACGATCGACAGGAACCTTGCGCGGCAAAACAACTTGAAGACCTTGAGGCTGGGTTTTATCGTTGCTCTTGTCCCGAACAACAAGATCACCTCTTATCAGCCAATCTTCGCCGAACTTAAGGCATCCGCCGAGGCAGTTCGAATGGGTGAAGTCATCCACGTAATCAGCCCGGAACTGAAGTAGCGGCCGCCGCTACTCGATGGCTTTGTCCAGCAGCAGCGCGAACTCGCGGCTCTTGTGATCCACGCGCTCTTTCAGGGAGCTCAATTCCTGTTCCAAACCGCGCAGGCGATCCGCCAGATGCAGCGACGTAAGCACCGCCACGCGGGCAGGATCCGAAACACCGGCACGCTGTGCAATGTTGTGCATCAGATCGTCCACCGATCGTGCCAGGCTCTCGACATCGTCACCGCCGGCGGCCGCCAGCGAATAGTTCTGGTTGAAGATGGTGACGCGCACCGTCTTGCGCTGCGCCGCTGGGTCCATGGGCCGGGCCTCCGATGCCTATTCTACTGGCTGCCGAGTTGGTCGATCTGCCCCAGCAGTTTTTCGATCCGCGTGCGGACCTGCTTCCGCTCGCCGCGCAGACTTTCGTTCTCCGTGCGCAGCTTCTGAATTTGCGAGGCCACTTCGCCCGAAGCGCCGCGCGCCGCGTCGCGTTCCTGGACGGCCTTATCGCGCTCCGCAAGCGCCGTTTCCAGCGCCTCCACCGCGGCGTGCTTTTCGGCGATCGCCTTGTCGCGCTCCTTGACGGCGCGTTCGCGTTCGTCGCGGGCGGCTGTCACCAGGTCAACGGCGCGCCGAATGCGCTCTTCCAAGGCGAGCAGAGAATCTGTCTCCGCCACATCACTGTCGTAGTTGACAACTGCCATCTTAGGCTCGGCCATCTTGCGTCTCCAAAGAAAGCTAGGCTTTTTCGAGCGCGGCCTTCTCTAAACTAGCTTTGGCTTGGTTGATCAGCGCGCCGAACGCCACCGCGTCGGTCGCGGCCATATCGGCCAGAACTTTGCGATTCAGTTCCACGCCGGCCATCTTCAGCCCGTTCATAAAGCGGCTGTAGGAAATATCCGCCGCCCGGCAACCAGCGCCGATGCGCACAATCCACAGGGAGCGGAAGTCGCGCTTCTTCAGGCGACGGCCCTTATAGCCGTAGCGCAGCGACTTCTCCACCGCTTCCTGCGCGGCGCGATGCAGCTTGCTCTTAGTGAGGAAAAAGCCCTTTGCAAGGGCGAGTGTCTTTTTGCGGCTGGCACGCCGCTTGGTACCACGTTTGACTCTAGGCACGTTTTATCTCCTTTTATAAAACCGTGTAACATCCCGGTTTTTTCCGCGAAACAGGCACGTGCGGCGAGCCCGTTCGCTGGATATCAAACTAAACGCAGACTGCGCGTCTAGTAGGGAAGCATCCGCTTGATCTCGGGCGAATTCGCGGGGTCCGCGATATCGCTCTGTCCCAACCGGCGCTTCCGGGTGCGCGACTTCGACGTCAATATATGGCGGGCCATGGCATGATGACGTTTGATCTTGCCGGTGCCCGTCTTTTTGAAACGTTTGGACGCACCCTTATGGGTCTTCAACTTTGGCATAAAATTTCCTGGGTGATCCCCGCCGTCCGCTAAAGCAAGTGACGACTTCATTGATAGTAGCATAAGAGCAGCGAGGCTCGATGGCCACCGTCCGAATAACTGGTTGGAAGCCAGGCTTCCTGCTTATCAGTGGCGTGAAAATCCTGCGTGGGGCGACGGGAGAAGGCTTTGCGTCGGCCAAGGAAAGAATGGATCGATTGGTGGAAGGACGAGGAGACATCGTGGTCGATTTTCACGATGACAACGTCGCTGCTAACTTTTTACGCGATGTCCAAGCAATCGGTGCAGTCGCCGCATTTTCGCAGGACTGGCATTTTGACGAATCGCATTATAACGGCGCTTGCTTTAATTCGGGCGATTGCCATTTGGGCCGAGGCCGCACCCACATTCCATAAGGACATCGAGCCCATCCTCCAGGCCCGCTGCCAAGGCTGCCATCGTCCGGGCGAAGTGGCTCCCATGGGGCTGCTGACGTACGGCGAAACGCGTCCCTGGGCCAAAGCGATTCGCGAGGCGGTGCTCGCGGGCAAGATGCCGCCCTGGACTCCCGATCCGAAGTACGGGAAATTCCGGAACGATCTATCGCTCACGCCGGGCGAAAAAGAAAAGATCGCCGCGTGGGTGGACGCGGGCGCGAAGGAAGGCAAACCGAGCGACGCTCCGCCGCCCAAGGCCTTCACCGAAGGCTGGCAGATTCCGCCGCCCGACGTGGTGCTCCGAATGCCGGAGCCGTTCGACGTTCCCGCCACCGGCGCGGTGGAGTATCAGTTCATCCGCGTGCCCACGCAATTTCACCGAAGACAAATGGGTGCAGATGGTGGAGGTGCGGCCCGGGAATCCCGCGGTGGTGCATCACGCCATCGTCGTAATGGAAGGCCCGCAATACCACGGTCGCGAAGAGTATCTCGGCGGCTACGCGCCCGGCATGATGGCGCAAATCTGGAAGCCCGGGCAGGCGCGCCTGATACGCGCGGGTTCCACGCTCACATTTCAAATGCACTATGCCGCGAACGGCAAAGCCGCGCAGGATCAAACCGAGATCGGCCTGGTATTCGCGAAAGAGCCTGTGATGCAAAGGATCATGGGAAGCATGGCCATGCCTCCAGGGCTAACCATCCCGCCGGGCGCCACGAATTATCGCGTGGACGGCGTCGCCACCATTCAGCAGGATTCGGAACTGGTGTCGCTGCGCGCGCACATGCACCTGCGCGGCAAATCCTTCCAGATGCGCGCCATCTATCCGAATGGCGAATCGGAAATCCTGCTGGATATTCCGAAGTTCGACTTCAACTGGCAGCCGTATTATTACCTGGAAACGCCCAAGCCCCTCCCGCGAGGAACGCGGATCGAATCGACGGGAACCTTCGACAACTCAGCCAACAATCCTTTTAATCCCGATCCGACGGCGACCGTGTCCTGGGGCCCGCAGACGTGGGACGAGATGATGATCGGATGGTTTGATATCGCGGTGGATGTGACACCTGACACCGGAACGGCGCCATAGAAAGTCCTATCGGCATTATAGGTAGCTGCCGATTGAACGCGCGACGCACTTTATGAACGCACCTCGTCAGCTTCGCAGTTTGCCTCTCGGACTTTCAATTCTTTCACTTCTGCTCGCAGTTCCACCTTCGGGAGAACAGCAAAGCGTGCACGGTGTCGTGCGCCGCTATCGTGCGAATTGTTTCGTGAGTACACACTGGAGTTGACGGGCTTTGGAGGCCGTGGTCACAGAGACCGTCTGCTCTTTAGGATTCCGCGCCCGGATCTCACCTTGCCGGCTGAGTGGATCGACCTGCCACCGGAAGAATGTGGTCAGAAACTATGCAGCCCGGGGATAAGAGGCAAATTGCAGTTCACGAGCCGGTCGGAGGGAAGTCGAGGGATAACGTCGTTGTCCGGCAATTTTGTCGTCGACTTCGAGGACGGTCAGAAGCTAGAAGGTGCATTTAAAGCAAAGGGCATTCCGGACCCGGCCCGTATTATATGCGAGTGAGGCGACCGTGTTAGAGCGTCATCTCGACTCTTTGTCCACATCGATTTCCTGATTCTCCGGCAGCATTCTCTGATGCAGAACGCGGATAATCCGAATGCCCTCCGCCTCCGCGCGGTAGAACAACACGTGCTTGCCTTGTTCCATGCGGCGCAGCCCCGGACGAATCTCGTCGCAGGCCCTGCCAAGCGCGGCGTTTCCGGCGAGAAGCTGACAGGAACGCTCCAACTGAGAGAGGTAACGCTCCGCCTGTGCCTCGCCCCACGTACGCAGGGTATATAGGCCGATCTCGTACAAATCGGCCTCGGCGCGCCGTGAAAAACGGACGATGGCCAAGTCGGCTTACCTGGGCTTCTTTGGACCGGTGCGTTTCCCGGAAACCGCGAGTTTTCTGCGGACGCGCGTAAACACATCACCGCTGGCCGCTCCGCTCGCGTCGCCCTCATCGATAGCGGAACGCAAAGCCTGGAGCTTCGCTTCGTATGTGCGCTCTTCGCGATCCAGGCTTCGCAGCGCGGCGCGCAGGACCTCGCTCGCGTTTTCATACCGTCCGCTCTTGACCTTGCCCACCACGAAGCGGTCCAGTTCATCCGTCAGATTCACGTTGCGTGTTGGCATAGCGAATTTCCCACCGGAGGGGTGCTTTCAGGCTCATCGTAACATGCTTGGCAAAGCTTGCCAATACGCGGCTACGCCATTGGGCGCGCCCAGGTTCGTCTTCGTCGAGGAGTCGAAGCGACTCCCGACTCAGGCCTCAAACTGCGAAATATTCGCCGCGCCGGTTTTCTGGAACGCCTCTGTCACCAGCGAGAGTTGCTGCAGGTCGGACGTGTCGACCGAGATCAAGACTTCGTCCTGGTCCGACAAGGCGGCTCCGAGGCCGATCAGTGATTCCGTCATTCCGTTGAACACCGAGATTTGCGTCTCGTTCAACCCCAGCAGGAACAGTTCCTCAATTGCCGCGGTTAGATTTTCGGATTTATAAGTGGCGAAGGCCGTCAGTTGCTTCACGAGCACTAGCTCCCGACAAGACCATCGGCAGTTTGGCGCACAGCCAATAGATGGAACGGGCGAGCCCGAAGCGCACTGGCAAACACGAAGTCCACGCGGATTCACCAGTACGCGCGGCGGCCTCGTTTGAGCCCTCAACGCATCGAAAATTCCGATTCGCATCATTGAATCGACTGCGGGCTCGACTCTGTTAGACTCGCCCTATGAGTCTGCTAGCGAAAAAGCCGCTGCATCTTCTTATCAAGGAAGCTGAGGAGGTTAGCGAGCACAGCCTGAAGCGGACGCTCGGTCCATTCCAGCTGACGGCTCTGGGCGTCGGCGCGGTGATTGGCGCTGGAATTTTCGTGCTCGCGGGGCTCGGCGCGCACTACGCGGGCCCTGGTTTAATGCTGTCGTTCGTGCTCTCCGGCCTGGGCTGCGGATTTGCCGCGCTCTGCTACGCCGAGTTCGCCGCGATGATCCCGCTCGCGGGAAGCGCCTACACGTATGCCTACGCCACGCTCGGCGAGATCTTCGCGTGGATCATCGGCTGGGATCTGACGCTCGAATACGCCATGGGAGCCAGCACCGTTTCTTCCGGATGGTCCAATCACTTCATCGAGCTGCTGGACATTTTTCATATCCGCATTCCGCTGTGGCTCGCCTACGATCATTGGACCGGTCTGCGAACCGCGCAGAATATGATTGCCCGGCAAATGGCGTCCGCGGATACTTCTCTGGTGCCCGGCACGCAGGCTTTTCTCACCAAGGTTTCCGACGTTCTGTCCGCGCAATCGCCCGAGCTTCTTCATCGTGCCCACGACCTGCTGGCCGCCCCGAGTTTATTCGGCGTGGAGATTGGCTTCAACCTGCCCGCCTTTCTGATCGCGCTGGCCATCACTGCCGTTCTGACGGTCGGCATTCAGGAAAGCGCTCGCTTCAATTCGACGATTGTTGTGGTTAAAGTTGCCGTGGTGTTATTCGTCATCGGCCTCGGCGCGAAGTATATCAACACTTCCAACTGGGGCATGAGCTGGTCCTCCTTCGCGCCTTACGGGTTCTCCGGCATCGGAGCAGGCGCCGCATACATTTTCTTCGCCTATATCGGTTTCGACGCCGTGTCCACCACGGCGCAGGAAGCGCGACGCCCGCAGCGCGATCTGCCCATCGGCATCATCGTTTCGCTGATTGCCTGCACCATCCTCTATATCGCCGTGGCCGCCGTACTCACCGGCATGGTTCCCTGGCAGGACGTCAACATCGAGGCGCCCATCGCGCGTGCCTTTCTGGACCGCGGTCTGACCGGAGCGTCCCACGTAATCACGTTTGGCGCCCTGGCTGGACTGACCAGCGTAATGCTGGTCATGCTGCTCGGCCAAACGCGCGTGCTGTACTCCATGTCGCGCGATGGACTGCTGCCGCACAAAGTCTTCGGCGAGATTCATCCACGATTCCGCACACCGTGGAAGAACACCATTCTCGTGGGATTTCTGGCGGCGATTGTCGGAAGCGTAACTCCCATTGACGATATCGGCAAGATGGTCAACATCGGAACGCTGCTGGCGTTCATCATCGTCTCGTGCGCGGTTGTGGTGCTCAGGCGAACGAATCCCGATCAGCACCGCCCCTTCCGCACGCCAGGTGTGCCGATTGTGCCCGCTCTCAGCATTCTGTTTAACGGCTACATGATGTACAAGCTCGGCTGGGTGAACTGGCTGCGTTTGATCGTGTGGCTGGTGATTGGCCTGGTGGTGTATTTCAGCTACAGCCGGCATCACAGCAAATTACGCGATGTGATCGATAAAGCGGCCTGACTTTAGAGGGAATCAGCCGCGCGAAATTTCGTGCGCCTTGTGCAGCCGCATCACGATCACGCGCAATGCGGCGATCACCGGAATCGAAAAGAAGATGCCGGAAATGCCGCCGATTTCCGCGCCCGCCAGCGCTCCAAACAATACCAGCACCGGATGCACCTGCACCCCCGCGCCCATCAACGTGGGCTGCACCATGTAATCCAGGAACACGCGGTAAATCACCAGGAACGTCAGGAGCAGCACCCATTTCGTGTAGCCGCTGATCAGGACCACAGCCATGATCAGGATCGCGCCGATGAAGGGACCCACCGCGGGCACCACTTCCAAAACGGCGGCGATTCCCGCGAGCAGGACCGCGTAGGGCGCGCCCGTAATCGCCAGGAACGCAGCGTAACAAACGAACGTAATCAGCGCGAGCAGCATTAATGCACGCACGTACTGAGCCAGCACAATGCGCAAATCCGAGTAGATCTCGATGACCACCAGGCGATATTGACCGCCGATGCCCGTAATCAAGCGTCCGTAGACGGATCTGCCGTCCTTCAAAAGAAAGAACGCCAGGATCGGGACGAATACCACCCGGGCCACAGTGCTGATTCCGCTCAGAACCTGTTCGAAGGCGCGGCCCATGATCGGGAAAGCGTTGCGCTCCATGTCGTCCACGTGGGCGGCCAGCTCTGTCGCAATGCGGTCGCGGGCCGGCTCCAGGAAAGCAGGCAGAGGCAACCGGCGCAGTGCGTCCTCGCCCAGCGCGCTCGGGAGTTTATCGGCCAGGGCGCGGGCGTCGTCCATCACTGCCGTGCCTAATGGCACAGTGGCTGCGGCGATTCCAGCAACCAAAATCACGTAAACAATCGCTAAAGCCGCCGTCCGCGGCAGCCACGAAGGCGATACGCGCTCTACCAGCGCGACGATCGGCGCCAGCAGCAGCGCGAAGAAAATGGCGAGCGCAAACGTCACCAGCGTCTCGCGCACGACATAGATAATCGCGACGCCCGCGGCGAATAAAAAGATGGTCCAGACCACTCTTAAAGCGCGGGAATCGATTCCGAGCATTGCATATAGAATAAACGATGTGCCACCACCCGCAGATCATCTTCGCGCGCTTGTCGCAGAGCTGAACGATCTGGAAGATAAGCTGCGCGCGGGCGGCGGCGCGGCCAAAATCGACAGCCAGCATAAAGACGGCAAGCTGACCGCGCGGGAGCGCGTCGCGAAACTGATCGACCCGGGCGCGCTGTTTCTCGAGATCGGACTGCTGATCGCCTACGACAAGTACGACGGCCAGGCGCCGGCGGCAGGCGTGGTCACCGGGCGTCGCGCACGTGGAGGGGCGCCCCGCGGTGATCGTCGCCAACGATGCCACGGTGAAGGCCGGCGCATGGTGGCCGGAGACGATTCACAAAATTCTGCGCGCGCAGGAAATCGCGATGCGCAACCGTCTGCCGATCGTTTACCTGGTGGATTCGGCGGGCGTGAATCTGCCGTATCAGGACGGAATTTTTCCGGGCCAATATGGCGCGGCGCGGATTTTCTATTACAACTCGCTGATGCGCCGGAAGCTGCGCGTCCCGCAGATCGCCGCGGTGATGGGCATGTGCATCGCGGGCGGCGCGTATCTGCCGGCGCTCTCCGACGTCATCATCATGGTGGAAGGCACCAGCTTCATGGGGCTCGGCGGCCCGAATCTGGTGAAGGGCGCCGTCGGGCAAGTGGTGGGCGCGGAATCGCTGGGCGGCGCGGCGCTTGCACACGCGCACCAGCGGCGTGGCGCATTACATGGCGGCAAGAACGATGCTGAGTGCCTGGCGATGATCCGGCAGAAGATGCGCGAGCTGCCGCCGCCGCAATCCGCCGTCGCCAGTGTGAAGGCGCACCTGCCCGCGAAACCCGCGCGAGGGTCTGTACGACCTGCTGCCGGCCGATCATCGGCTGCCCTACGACGTGGAAGAAGTGATCGCGCGCATCGTCGACGCCGACGATTATCTGGAATTTCAGCCGCAGCACGCGCCGGAGATGCTGTGCGCGACATGCGCGACTGCACGGACGCGCCATCGGCGTGATCGCCAACCGCCGCGGATTTCTGAAGACCGCCGACAGGACCGCGCGCATCGGCGGCATTGTGTACACGGAATCGGCGCGCAAGGTCGCCTACTTCGTCGAGAATGCGCGAGCGGCAAGGGCTTCCGCTGCTCTATTTGCAGGATGTCTCGGGCTTCATGGTGGGCGCCGAGGCGGAAAGCGAAGGCATCATTCGCGCGGGCGCGGAGATGGTGGAATCGATGGCCTGCGCCACGGTGCCGAAAATCGTCCTGACGCTGAATCACGCCAGCGGCGCGGGCTACTACGCGATGGCCGGTCAGGGATTCGATCCGAACTTCACGTTCGCGTGGCCCACGGCGCGCATCGGCGTGATGGAAGGCGACGCGGCGGTGCAGGCGGTGCACGGGCCGGAGCTCGCGAAATTGAAGGCCGCCGGCGCAGCCGGTTCCGCCGGAGCTGGAAGCGCGCATCGCGCAAACGCGCGCGGACTACGAACGTTGGCTCGACGCGCGGTACGCGGCCGCGCGCGGACATGTGGACGCGATGATCGATCCGCTTGGCGACGCGCCGCATTTTGATTTTCGCGTTCGAAGCGGCCTCCAGCCCCCTGCAAAATGCACCGGGCCATCGCGAACACGTAGTATTAGAAACACTGTGAACATTCGTACGGAGCAGGATGGCCGACTGCGGCGCATCGCGCTTGCGTCTCCGGAAACGAAGAACTTTCTGGACGCGAAGCTGGGCGGAGCTGCTGGCGACGAACTGCGCGACGCGGCGGCCGACGACGCTACGGGCGCGATTCTGATCGAAGCCGATGGACCCGTGTTCTGCTCCGGCATGGATGAAGCGGCGAGCGAGGAACTGTCCGGCATCGGCAGCCGCATCTCGAAGCCGATTGTCGCGGCCGTGCAGGGCGTGGCGCTGGCGGGCGGCGCTCGCGCTGCTGGCGAACGCTCATGTGGTCATCGCGGCGCAAGGCACCAGCTTCGGGCTCACCGACATTCGCGAAGGCAAATGGAGCGAGTCGGTATTCCGCGCGATGACCTCGGCCATCGGCGAGCGTCGCGCGCTGGAACTCGGCCTGACCGGACGCATTTTTTCCACGCCCGACGCGCTGGCCTGGGGATTGGTGCACATGGCGGCTCCCGCATTCGAACTGGACGACCGCGCGACGGAAGTCGGCAGGCGGCTTGGCGAACGCGAATGCGGAGGCGGTGAAAGCGGCGTTGCAGCCGAGATAGCGCGGCCAAGCAACTCAAGCGAACAGTTTCGAGGTTTCCAGCGAGAACGAATTCCGGAATTCAACTGTGAAACCGGGGTCAGCGAACCGTTGCTATAAACGTGACACTTCTTCAGCTCAGGCTCGATCAGCCAAACGTGGCGAACGCCCCACTGCTCGTACTCCGCCAGCTTTTGCAGAATATCGTGCAGACGGTCGTCGGGAGAAGTGATTTCCACTACGACCAAAGGCGGCGATGAAGGGATCTCCTCCCCCGGATCGCCGTTCTGAAATAAAGCGACGTCGGGAATGCGATAGAGATCCTCGGCCAGCCTCATCCGGACTTCGGTGCAGCAATAGCCAGCACCGTCGAGAAGGACTGCCAGGCGCTGTTGGATTCTGCCGTGGCTCTTGTTGGCCAAAGGTTTCTCCGCCAGTTCTCCGTGCACCAGTTCCGGCACACGTTCGAAGCGCATGGAAAGGTACTGCTCCGCCGTTATGAGGGCTCGTGTGGCCATCTATCGGAAGAATAACACGGAGCCGCGCCCGCGCTTTGCTATCCTCATCAGAGGAATGCCGCAAATTCTTTCTGGCGCGCCGGTTCAGGCGCGTATCCTCGAAAATCTCAAGCCGCGTATTCAAAAATTGTCGCGTCCGCCCGGGCTGGCCGTGGTTTTGGTCGGCGAAAATCCGGCGTCCGCCATTTACGTGCGCAGCAAAATCCGGGCGTGTCACGAACTCGGATTCCATAGCGATTCGCATCAGTTAGACTCTTCGGTAACGACGGAAGACCTTCTGAAGCTGATTGATACGTTGAACAACGATCCGAAGATCGACGGCATTCTGGTGCAGATGCCGCTGCCCGGCCACGTGGATGCGCGCGCAGTGCTCGAAGCGGTAGCGGCTGACAAAGACGCTGACGGATTTCATCCCACCAACGTCGGCTACCTGGTGGCGAATCGTCCCGCGCCGCGTTCGTGCACGCCGGCGGGCATCATCCAGATGCTGAAGTTTTATGACATTCGGATCGCCGGACGCAACGCCGTGGTGCTGGGCCGCAGCGATATCGTGGGCAAGCCCATGGCGCTCATGCTGCTCCACGAAAACGCGACGGTGACGATTTGCCACTCGAAGACGCATCATGTCGCGGAGGTTTGCCGCCGCGCGGACCTGCTGGTCGCCGCGATCGGGCGCCCCGGTTTTGTGACCGCCGATTTCATCGCACCGGGAGCCACAGTGATCGACGTCGGCATCAATCGCGTGACCGACGCGCAGGAGGCTGCGGCGTTTGGCCGCTCCGCCGAATTCGCCGCGAAAGGAAAGGTGGTCGTCGGCGACGTGCATCCCATTGATGTGGAGCGCTACGCGGGCGCGTACACGCCCGTGCCAGGAGGCGTGGGACCGCTGACCATCGCCATGCTGATGTCGAATACTGTGGAACTCGCTGAGAAGCATCTGCGTGCAGAAACCTCAGCGGACGCGGGGTCAGCGGCGGCATCGGACGCGCCACCAGCGCCGGCGCGATAGCAGAGGCGCGAGATCAATATGTTACGCGTCGGACTCACGGGCGGTTTGGCTTCGGGCAAAACCTTCGTCGGGAAAATTCTTGCCGGACTGGGCTGCCGCGTGATTCGCAACGATGAAATGGGTCACGCCGTGATGCAGCGCGGCGGCGAAGCCTACGACAATATCGTCAAGGAATTCGGCGCGGAGATACTGAACGAGGATGGCGCCATCGATCGCCGCAAACTGGCTGCCATTGCGTTTCGCGATCCCGAAAAGCTGGCCGCGCTGAACGCACTGGTGCACCCTCCAGTCCGCGAGCGCACGCGAGCCGAACTAGCGGCCTTCGAACAGGCGCATCCGGATGCTATCGCCGTGGTGGAAGCTGCAATAATGGTGGAGACGGGAAGTTTCAAAGAATATGACAAGCTGGTCGTCGCGGTCTGCAGTATTGAGCAGCAGATCGAACGCGCCATGTCCCGTGACGGGATGACGCGGGAGCAGGTGGCGGAACGGCTGAGCAGGCAGCTGCCGCTTGCGGAAAAAATCCGATACGCCGATTTTGTGATCGACACGTCGGGATCAAAAGAGAGCACCATCGCTCAGACGAAGGCCGTGTACGACGCTCTGATCCGCTTCGGGGCGGCTAAAACAAAAACGCTACATTAATTACGAGGGCGCTTCGAAATCGGAGCCGGATCACTATGAAACTGCGGACGCTGTTCATCGCTTTACTTCTGGTTGTGGGATTCATCTATTGGACCACCACGCCGAATTCTCCTTTCCGGCACGATTCCTCGGGACCTTTGTGGAGTGGCCCCGGCGTGACGCACTCAGCCGGACTCGGGTCCGATGAGCAGAACAACATCGACATTTACAAGGCCGCGAAAGACAGCGTGGCCTACATCACCAGCACCGTCCTGCAGCGCACCTTCTTTTTTGAAGTGGTGCCGACGCGCGCGCTCGGCTCGGGTTTCGTGATCAACGCCGACGGCCAGATTCTGACGAACAATCACGTGATCAGCGGCAGCTCGAAGGTGGAAGTCACGCTGCCCGACCAAAGCCGCTACACGGCGAAAGTCCTGGTGCGCGATGCGGCCGACGATCTGGCGTTGATTCAGATCGAGCCAAAGAAAAAGCTCAGCTATCTGCGGCTGGGCGAGTCCGATTCGTTGCAAGTAGGGCAGAAAGTGCTGGCCATCGGAAATCCCTTCGGCTTCGCGGGCACGCTGACCACGGGCGTAGTAAGTTCATTGGGACGCGATATCCAAAGCGAGAACAATAAGCTGGAAGGCATGATCCAGACCGACGCCGCGATCAACGAAGGCAATAGCGGCGGACCTTTGCTGGATTCGCAGGGCAGCGTGATCGGCATCAACACGGCGATCTATGGACCCAACGGCGCCAATGTTGGCATCGGATTCGCGACGCCCATCAATCGCGCGAAGACCATGCTCGAAGGTTTCCGCAGCGGCAAGAATTTCGGGCGCCCACGCCTGGGCGTCTCAACCGTGTACATCGCGGGCGACCTCGCGGAAGAGCTGAAGCTTCCCGCTACCGGAGGCTTGCTGGTCCAGGAAATCGGAAACGGATCGGCCGCGGCCGCGGCTGGATTACGTGGCTATCAAAGCGTGGTCGTGGTGGGCAACCAGCGCTTGGGAATCGGCGGCGATTTGATTACGTCGATTGACGGTAAGGCTGTAACGGAGCCCGATGCCGTAACGCGCACGCTGGCGAAAAAGCATCCGGGAGATATCATCGCGCTCAAGGTATTTCGCGACGGACGCACTATCGATGTGCAGGTGAAGTTAGGCGAAGCGCCGGAAGACTTGTTCTAACCGGAAAGAGTGTTCTAAAAGGAAGGGCCGCGCGAATTGAAACGACACCGGGGCGGAATGACGATGAGAACAATCCGTTCCGCAGGGTTACTGTGTACCGTGAGCGCGATGACGACGATGGCCGGACCTCCGTTTCAGACCGACGATCCCGAGCCGATCGATTATAAAAATTACGAATTTTACACGTTCGCTTCCGTCGCCCGGATTCCGGGAGAGACGGACATCCAGGGCCCCGCCGTGGAGTTCAACTGGGGAGCGCTGCCGAATACGCATCTTCACATCATTATTCCCGCCGCGACCTATCTGCCGGGGCAGGGGGAAGCGCCTTTGGGATCGGGGACACGGAACTCGGAATCAAGTATCGTTTTGTTCAAGAGAGTAAGACCATCCCGCAGATCGGCACGTTCACCATGTTTGAGATTCCCACGGGCGATGCCGAACGTGGCTTGGGGCTCGGCAAGACTTGGTATAAGCTTCCCCTGTGGGCGCAGAAAAGTTTTGGCCCGTGGAAGACTTACGGAGGGGGCGGAGAAGTCCTGGTGCCCGTAAAAGGCTTTCGCAATTATCCATTTGCCGGCGGACTCCTCCAACGGGAAGTGAGCAAGAAACTCTCTCTCGCGACCGAGATTTTTTATCACGGCGCCATCTCGAGCGATTCGCTGTACGCGACGTTCGTCGATGTGGGCGGCTCTTACATGTTCCACGGCGACGAAAGCTATCAGTTGCTCTTTTGCTATGGACACTCCGTCGCCGGACAGACAGAGCAGTATGCCTATCTTGGCTTGTACTGGACGTGGGGCGAAAAGAAGCATGATAAAGGAAACGATGCGCACGACGCCCCGGTCCTAAACGGGATACGCGGCCCGGGCGCATTTCCGTCTTCTTTTTAGAATCGTCCTGGGAATTCCTCAAGTGATGGGGATAGGGGTGCGAAGGCGACCCGATCGTGGCGGATATAATTCAAAACCCGGCAGCGGCCCGAGCCTCGAGCGACGATCCGGGATTACTGGCATCCCCCGGGGCGAGGAAGGCACTGGGCGGATTTTTCATCTCCGGCATGCTGCTGGCGTTCCTGGGAGCGATTCTGCCGGCGTGGGGCCATCATTTGCAGTCCGATTACTGGATGGTCGGCCTGTATTTCGTCGCGTTGATCACGGGTCTGGCTTTGGCCGTGAAACTGGCGCCAGTCATGCTGGTGCGCTGGGGTATCGGCCGCACGCTGTCCGTCTCCTGCGCGTTGGCGTCAGCGGCGCTGCTGTTTCTCGCGTTCTTCTCGCCGCCTTTTTCCGGATGGTGGCGGCTGCCCGGTGTGTTTCTGCTGGGCTGCGCGGCGGGCGTCCTGCACTTCGCCATTTTTCAAGCAATCTCGCCTGTCTACCGTCACGATCCGGCGGCCACCGTGAACCTGGGCGGCGCGCTGTTCGGACTCGGCTGCTTCTTCGTGGCGCTCATCATTTCACGCCTGTTTTATTCCTATACCGCGGCAGCGATTCAGATCTGGCTGGCGCTGATCCCCGCATTTTGCGCGGTGGGCTACGCGCGCTCGCGCTTCGGATCGTGTTCGCACACACAGGTTCACGTGCACCACTCTGTATGGGCGGAGCTGAAAAGTCCGACGGCGGTTCTGCTGAGCCTGGTGCTGTTCTTTCAATTCGGCAACGAGTGGGCCATCGCCGGATGGCTGCCGCTGTTTCTCAGCCAGAGGCTCGGTCTGAGCCCGTCGTCGTCCATCCTGCTGCTGGCCATGTATTGGCTGGCACTGCTGGTGGGCCGCATCGTGGCGCAGTGGATTCTTCCGCGCGTGCGGCACTCGCGGCTGCTGGCGGCAAGCGTGCTGACGGCTGTATTCGCCTGCATCATTCTGATCGCCACCGATAATCCCTTCGGCGCGGTGACCGGCGTGCTGCTGCTGGGCGCGGCGTTCGCGCCCATCTATCCGCTGGTGGTCGAAAAAATCGGACGCCGGTTTCCGGATTATCACCCCGGCGTCTACAACGGCATCTTCTCGTTCGCGATCGTGGGAGGATTGCTGGCTCCGTGCACGCTAGGTTACTTCGCGGGCGAATTCGGCGTGAAAGCCGTGATGGCGCTGCCGCTCGCCGGCTCGCTGATTGTCTTCGTGCTGCTGGTGCTGACGTGGCTGGAAGCGCGTCTGTATTCGTCGGCCGCTTCGTAAGCGCCGAAACATTTCCGCCGCAATATTTTCGATGTGCGATGCTCGTCTTATGCGCTGGGTCCGGACGATGTTCGCGCTGCAGAGTCTGGCGTGCGTGTCCCTGGCCGCCGATCTCAACGAACGGCTTACGGCGCTGTTAGAGAGCAAGCCGCCCGCCTTCGGAGCGGCCGGCATTCACGTGGTGGACGCGGCCACCGGCGCGCCGCTCTTCGCTTCGAATGAAGATCGCCTGTTCCTGCCGGCTTCCAACCTGAAGCTGTTTACATCCGCGCTCGCGCTCGAAAAGCTCGGCACGAATTATCGCTTCACCACGCGCGTGCTCTCCGCCGCCTCGGGCGACTTGGTTCTACTGGGTAGTGGCGATCCCACTCTTTCCGGCCGCATTTATCCATATAAAAAGGATGGGCGGCTCGGCCCGCCGCTCGACCCGATTGAAGACCTGGCGGCGCAAATCGTCAAGCGCGGCATTCGGCGCGTGAATGGCGATATCGTCGGCGACGATACCTTATATCCGTGGGTTCCATATCCGCCGAACTGGTCCACCGACGACACCGAGCGCGACTTCGGCGCGCCGGTCAGCGCGCTCAGCCTGGACGATAACACCGTCGCGATTACGATTCAGCCGGGCGCGCGTGCGGGCGAGCATGCCAGCATGTCGGTCTCGCCTACCGTGGAATTTCTCACCATCGATCATCGCGTGATCACCGGGCCGCGCGGGGCCTCCTTGGTTCCCGTAATTCATTTGCGCCAGGTGCCAGGTTCGCGGCAATGGATCGTCACGGGCAGCATTCCCGCGGGCCACGCGGCGGTCAACGAATTCCTACCGGTGGACGATCCCGCGGAGTTCGCGGCGACGGCCTTATACGACGCGCTGGTGCGCCGCGGCGTGGCGATTCACGGACGCCCCGTGGCGCGGCACCGCGCGTTCGGCGTGGAATACGCTGCGCCGTTGGGAGACGAGATCGCAACCAGGCAGTCGCCGCCCCTGGGCGAGCTGCTGCGCATGCTGGAAAAAGTCAGCCAGAACTTGCATGCGGAGCTGATCCTGCGCGAGGTGGGACGCGTGAAGCGGCAGGAGGCGACCACCGAAGCGGGGGCAGCGGAAATGGCGGCATTCGTGAAGACGCTGGAAGCGTCGCTGCAACAAACGGAAGTGCCCGCGCCCCGGTCGCGCGTGGACGATGGCTCGGGCCTGGGGCGCAACTCGCTGGTGGCTCCCCGGCTGATCACGAAGCTGCTGGCGCGCGAATTCGCGTTGAACGATCGCGACCTGTGGGTTTCACTGCTGCCCGTGGGCGGTGAGGATGGAACGCTGGAGCACCGGCTCTGCTGCGCCAGCGACGGCAGCATCATCCATGCGAAGACCGGTACGCTGAGCCGCGCCATCGCGCTTTCCGGATACGCCGATAGCAAGACGTCCGGGTGGCTGGCCTTCTCTATTTTGGTGAATGATTTTTCAGCGCCCCCAGGCGAGGTGCGCGCCTGGGTTGATAAAATGGCGTTAGCCCTTATTGAATAGATTGAATAGGGCAGGGAGCAGGAAATGCCGATTTACGAATATCAGTGCGACGATTGCGGAACGACGTTCGAAAAGCTGGTGCGCAGTTCGCAGACTGCGACTGCGGTGGAATGCCCGTCCTGCGGTGAAGATCACGTGACGGAACAGCTTTCCCGTTTTTCGGCCCATGCCGGTGGATCGTCGCGTGAACAAGCGGCGCCCTCCTGCGGCGGCGGTATGTGTGGGATGCCCGGCGGCATGTGCGGACGCAACTAGGACGCGGCGAAATCAAAAGGGCGCGAACGCAAAGTACTTCGCAAAAAATGGCGCCCGAATACGGATTCGTCATATAAGTTGATCGCTTGTGGGGCGGTCCCCCCGGACCGCGGCCGACGCCCTCGTCGGCCCTTGCACTGCGACCAAAACTCGGGACGCTACCGCGCGGCTTTCCCCGTTCTCGCGGTGGATACATTTTGCGGCGTGGCGAATACCCTCTCCATCAGCTCCAAAAGCATTTTCGGCAGAAACGGTTTTTGCAGAAACTCGACGCCCGCGAGGCGCGGCTGGTAAGGGTAGCCGCTCGCGATCACAGCGCGGAGTTGGGGGCTCGCCGCCTGCATCCGCTCAATCATTTCTTCGCCGGTCATACCGGGAAGCGTGAGGTCGCTCACCACCAGATCGAATGCCAGAGGTTCCGCTTCCACCAGTTCGAGCGCAGCGGCGGGATTGTCGCACGCGCGAACCCGATGCCCGTGGCGTTCCAGGAATGTTTTCAGCAACCCCAGCAGCGCCGGTTCGTCATCAACCAGAAGCAGGCTTTTTGCGGTCATTGGCTCGTATGACGGAGGCGCGACAACTGTTGCTCGCCATCCGCCATCCGCGGCTCTCTACCACAGGGCCAGCGGGATATCTTTGGGCGTGAAACTCAGCCCGAGCGACGCGCGTTCCGTTGTGCGGCGGCCGATGAAACCGCCCAGATCGTAGTGCAGGGCGTCGATGCGCGCCACGACGTGAACATAGCGCATTAACTCATAGGTAAAGCCCATCCCGCCGCCATACCATTGCGTCTTGTCGGCGGGACCGCCAAATCCGAGAAAACTCGAAAAACTTCCATCGAGCCCGATATTCCATTTGCGAATGCCGGTATAGCTGAGTCCGCCGTGGGCACTTTCCGATCGCGACGCCTGCGACAGGCCGTTGCCGCCTCCCACCGACATCGAGTAATCCACGCCAACCACAGCGCGGCGGAATACTCGTTTCAGCTCCGCGTGACCGACGGGAAAGATGTTGTTGACATCGAAGGGCAGCAGAACCGCAAACTGCGGATCCACTTGGAACGCCACCAGTTGGTGCGAATGGCTGAAGCTGGCGCCCGCGCTCACATTCAGAATCCAGGAATTCCCGAGGTCGCCGGCATACTGGGCGGAGATGCTGTGCGCCGTCATGCTGAATGATCCGTTTGTAGACGTTTGGTAGGAAAATCCGTAGATCACGCCCACGCTGTGCCTTTGCGTCAACCGGTGCAGGTAGCTGGCGTTGCCGAATGCGCCGGAATATTCCGCCAATCCGTTTACTTGATAGCGCATCGTGTTGCCCCCGCCTCCGAAAGAAAACGAGTCGCGCGCGGACTGCAGATAAGTCGCGGATGCGGAAGCCATTCCTGAATAGGTCCGCGTGTCGAACAAAGGAAGATTGGTCGCAGAGCCCTGGGCCACCACTTGGTCCGCCACCACTCCGGCGGCCTGATTCAATATGTACCCCGAGATCCTTGTGTCAATCACCAGCCGGGCCGAGGGCTGCCACGTGTAACCGAGCGTGAGGCTTTGATTCGTGCCGTTGTACGAGGTGTGATTCGGATACTCCCGGTAATCTCCGGTGTAGGACAGGGCGAGCTTGGAGTGTACCCAGTTGTGCGAGCCGTAGGCACCCGCGTTGTAGCCGATTCCCACCAGGTTCGGCACGTGGATAAGATTTCCCTGCGCGTCGGCAACGAACGGCTGGATATTCGTGTCATAGACGCCGCTGACGCCGGCGAAAAAGCGAAGATCCACGGCTCGGCCGCTCGCGGTGCCCACATCGCCGACGCCTGGACTGGTTACGCCCGGTCCCAGGTAGTTGCTCAGGTCCGTGTTACTGGAAGTCTGAGCCGCCAAGGGCAATGCGATCAGGAATCCGATGAGAAACACTTTGGATCTCAAATGTTTGTCTCCGTTGCCATTTTTTCAGTCTTACGCTCTCAAGTCTCTTGTGTCAAGCTGTAATCGCCGATTGGAACAAAAGGAAGTCCTTGGCGTCTAAGCGAATATCGGCGGAAATTGTCCGCGCAGGAGGCTGGAAATGGATTTGAAACGGGGCGCTCACCTGAAATTCATCGCCTGCGGGCTGGTGACGGCGGGCGCTTTTGCCGCCGACCTGCCGATTCGCGACGTGACGATCTATAAGCACGGAGTGGCTTTTGTCGAACGGGCGGGGGATTTAAAAGCTGGTGAAACGGCGCGGCTCGATTTCAAAGCCGAGGACATGAATGACGTCCTTAAGTCGTTGACGATTACGGACCGAAGCGGCGGTAAGGTAGCGGGCGTCCGCTACGATGCCAGCGATCCGCTGGAAAAACGGCTGGCCGATTTTCCATTCTCGGTGGGCGCGGGGGCATCCCTTGCCAGCTTCCTGGATCAGGCCAAGGGCGCGCGACTCGAATTGAAGCTAGGCGCGGAAAACGTCGCCGGAACAATTCTGAGCGCACGCGTTGTGAAGGACGAGAAGGCCAACGAGCGCGAAGTGCTGGTGCTGCTGCTGGATTCGGGCGACATACGAACATTCGATCTGGCGGCCACCAGCACCGTGCGATTTCCTGACGCGAAGCTGCAAGCGCAATTGCGCGATTATCTTTCGCTGCTGAATCAATCGACGGTCGAAGGACCGGCGCAGCGTTTATATCGACGCCACGGGCACGGGCGCGAAGGATCTGCGGGTCAGCTATATGGCTCCTTCCCCGGTGTGGAAATCGAGTTATCGGCTGATGTTCACCGAGAAGGGCGATCCCACGCTCGAAGGCTGGGCGATTGTCGATAACACCTCGGGCGAGGATTGGACCAACGTGCGGCTGGCCGTGGTTTCGGGCAAGCCTGTGTCGTTCATCACGCAATTGTATCAGCCGCGATACGTGCAGCGGCCGACGATCGAGCTGGCGGAAAATCAGGCGGCGAATCCGGTGGTGTATCAGGGAGCGTTGGATGCGGATGCGAAAAAGGCCGAGGTGGCGATGCACCGGCCGCTCCGCGGCAGTTTGACGCGGCCAGACTCACAGCGCCTCGGGACGCCGCGCAGGTCACGGGCTCTGGGCCTGGAAGTGGCGGCGGATTCGGAGGCGGCGCTTATCGAATCAGCACTCCTTCGTCCATCGCGGGCACAGCTGCCGCGCAGCAAGCGGGCGAGCTTTTCGAATACTCATTCGCGACGCCGATTTCGGTGAAGCAGGGCGAATCCGCGATGCTGCCGTTCCTGCAACAAAAGATCGGCGCGCGCAAGCTGCTGGTGTATTCGGAAAATTACGGACTGAATCCGCGCGATGCCGCGGAGCTCAACAACAACACGGGCAAGACGCTGGACGGAGGGCCGATCACGGTGTATGACGACGGCTCCTATGCGGGCGAAGCGCTGGTGGAGACGATTCCGATCAGCGACAAGCGGCTGATCAGCTACGGCGTGGATCTGGGGACGCGCATCTACGACGGCATTCGATTCATCGCAGGCTGTGGTGCGCGAGGTGCATCTGCGGCGCGGCACTCTCACAAGCAAGTCGGCTGTTGTGGAGACCAAGACCTACACGATCAAGAACGTGGACGCGAAGGCCAAGACGCTAATCATCGAGCATGGGCAACGCTTCGGCTATACGCTGCTGGAGCAGAAGCCGTTGGAGACCACGGCCAATGCGTATCGCTTTGAAGTGAAGCTGGGGCCTTCGGGCACGGAGAAATTTCCGGTGCGCGAGGAGCGCGTGTTCGATCAGCAGGTCTCGGTTTCCAATATGACGCCGGATGTTCTGGCGAGCTGGATTCAGAACAAAGCCGTCAGCGACGCGGGGCGCGCGCAGTTGCAGCAGATCGCGGAGAAGAAGCGTGAGATTGCTGCGAACGACGCCGCGCTGAAGCAGGCCACGGACGATATCAACGCGACAACGCAGGATGAAAATCGCATGCGCAGCAACATCGAGAGCCTGAATCGCGTGAGCGGGCAGCAGGATCAGGTGCAGCAATATGCTCGCCAATTGGCGGCCGCCGAATCGAAGCTCGCGGGGCTGAGGGATCAGCAGAGCGCGCTGCAAAAGAAGAAGGGCGCGCTGGATGCGGACTTGAGCACGCTGCTCGACAAGCTGGAGTTTTAAAACGGAACCGCGAATGTCAATGAGCGGGCAATAATGAGCGGTCAATGATGTAGCAACGAGGACCGGCCCGCTCGATGACTCTCGCGGTTCTGTTAGCGCGCTGCGCGCGCAGGCAACTGGATGCCGTCGCCGTACTGGCCGAAGTCCGGGATCGTCACGGGCAACTTGCCGGTAATCGGAATTTCGCCGAGAAGCGCCTTCACCGCGGAGGTTTCGCTGGTTGCGGCAGTGCTGAACGTGGCGAGATACGCCGCGACTTTGGGGAAGGGCGTCACTAAATAGGGATTGCCCAGGGAGACGAAGACAAGCGGTGCCGGACCGTAGCTCATCTGGTCGACGAAGGCCGAGAGCTCCGGCGTGAGCATCGGATTCACGGTGAAGGTGGCGAAGATGATTGCCGAACAAGCGCTGGGGTCGCCCAGCACGGCATTCAGGGCCACGGGCGGCAACAAATTATCCACGAAGATCACTCGGGCATTGGGCGCGCGCCTGTGAAATTCATCGGCCAGTTTTTGACCGAAGGCCGAAAGACGAATACCGGAAGACGCGATGATGCACGCCGAATCCGGGGAGGCGAGCGGCAGCACATTGTTCGTGTTGCGCACCAGCGTTACGGCGCGGTCGGCGACGCTCTGCGCGTGCTCGGCGGCTTCCTTGGAATCGAGCACGTTGCTAATCGCGTCGAGATCGACCAGCTTGCTTTTCGTCAGTCCGACGTGAACCTTCGCCTCTAAAATCAGCAGGGCGCTATCGTCGATGCGCTTGCGCGGGATGTCGCCCTTTTCGACGGCGGCCATGACGGCGCGAATCACGATGTCGGGATTGGGTGGGGCGAGCAGCACATCGGCGCCCGCTTCGATCGCGCGGACGGCGGCCTGGCCTCCGGGGTAGGGCTGCGTGATGCCCGCCATGTTCAGCGCGTCGGTGACGATCAGTCCCTTGAAGCCGAGTTCTTCGCGCAGCAGGCCGGTGAGGACGCGGCGCGACACAGTGGACGGAACGTTATCGGGATCGAGCGCGGGCGCGGTGATGTGCGCGGTCATCACGGAATCGACGCCCAGGGCGATGGCCGTTTGAAACGGCTTCATCTCCACGGCGCGAATGCGATCGGCATCGGCGGTGAGCAGTGGCAGGTCGGTGTGGCTGTCGAGATCGGTGTCGCCATGTCCAGGAAAATGTTTTGCGGAGAGCAGGACGACGTTCTTCGGATCAGACCGCGCGCCGGTAATGAACGCTGCGACGTGGGCGGCGACGTCTTCCGGATTTTCGCCGTAGGAGCGGATGTTGATCACCGGGTTGGCCGGGTTGTTGTTGACGTCCGAATCCGGCGCGAACACCCACTGAATGCCGAGGGCGCGGGCTTCGCGCGCGGTGTAGAGGCCGGCCATGCGTGTGGCCTCGAGATCGTGGGCGGCTCCGTAAGCCATGGCGTACGGAAATTTGACCGTGTCGCTGACGCGCATGGAGGCGCCGCGTTCGAAGTCACCCGCCACCAGCAATGGCACTTTCGACATGCGCTGCATTTGATTCAGAAAAAGCGCCATGGCGTGAGGCTCGGCGTAGCGCACCAGGCCGTATTGCACATGATTGATGACGATCAGGCCGCCGATGTGGAGATCGCGAATCCAGTGGCGGTACTGCGCGTATTCCTTGGACTCGGCGCCAGGAACATCTCCATAAGTAATGCCGACAACCATCTGCGCCACGCGGTCGCGCAAGGAAAGCGATTTAAGGATGGACTGGGCGGCTTTGCGCTCCGTCGCGGCTTTCGTATCGACTTTCGGAGGCTTGGGCGCCGGGTCGGCGGCGGGGATGCCCACCAGCACGGCAATCGCAGCGGTCGCAAGTGCCAAGCGTCCCATCGGCCTTAGGATAGCAATAAAACAAAATCGGCAGGAAATGTTTTGGAGGCGAATCCGGAATGGAGAAGCAGGTCCCTCATGCGCTTCACGATTCGGGAGGACGCGGGTGGGATTCATTTTTAAAAACGCGCCGGTCGCGCCACGGGCGCACAAGGGCCCCTAGAATCGATTTTAGAAAAAAGCCATACCGAAGTATTCCCGAGGCCTCCGGAGCCCCGTAAAACGCCTGCAAACGCGTGTTTTTTTGCAAAGTGCGATGTGGTTGATTCCAGCGGATTTGCCGGTGCGGACGCGACGGATCTGGCACGTCAGGGTGCGTTTGCGATCACAAGGACGGGAAAATATATCTGCCGAGAGGGCAAGCGCTTGGCGCTCGGATCTGCGGCGACTCTGCGAAAGATGTGGTGGCTGGGGCGCGTGACGATGTTGGCGGTAACCCCCGGGGTTGTATCGGTGATGTAGACTCAGCGGCGCGAGATCCCTCGACGTCGCTCGGGATGACAAATGTCGGCATGAGCTTGGCGGCTAGCTGACGTTCACGTCGAACGAGGGTAGAACAGCGCTCGCCGACTAATTAAGTTGCTTGGGGGCGGCGGCTTCGATGGAGGCTGCGGCGATTTGCGCGATGTCGTAGCAGTTTGGGCGGGGCGTCGGAGACGGCCGAGAGGGCGTCGCGGAACATCGTGTTGCAGAACGGGCAGGCGGCGCCGACGATGCTTGCTCCGGTGGCCACCAATTCCTTCGCGCGATTGTGGCTGACGCGCTCGCCGGTTTCTTCGCCGAGGAACGCGAGTCCGCCGCCGGCGCCGCAGCAGAAGCTGCGTTCGCGGGAGCGCGGCGGATCGATCACTTCGCCGGAGCGCGCGAGCACGGCGCGCGGCTCGTCGTAGACGCCGCGATAGCGGCCGAGGTAGCAGGGATCGTGATAGACGATCTTCTCGGCCGTGGCGCTTTGCGGAAGCTGTGTCGTGATGGCGCGCCATGAATTCGCTGTGATGCTCGATCGGGGGCGCTTCGCCGAACTCTCTCCAATCGGTCGAGATGGTGCGCACGCAATGCGGGCAGATGGAAACGATCTTCGCGACCTTGGCCTGCTTCAGCGTTTCCAGATTCTGTTCGGCGAGCTGCTGGAAGACCAGATCGTTGCCCAGGCGGCGGGCCGGATCGCCGGTGCATTTTTCCTTTTTGAGGACGCCGAAGGTGGTGCCCAGGTGCTGCCATCACGCGCGCGAACGATGACGATGATTTCGCGGCCCTGCGGATCGTAGGCGCCCATGCAGCCGAGCCACAGGCAATATTCCTGCGTGCCGTCGAAGATGGGGAACTGCTGCTTCTGAATAAATTTGTCGCGCTCGGTGGAGCTGAAGCCGAGCGCGTTTCCGTTGCGTTCGAGGGCCAGAAAAAGCTTGGTGCCGTAGTCGTCCTCCCACTTGCCGGTGTTCACGGCGCCGCGGCGCAGGCCGATGATGATGGGCAGATGCTCGATGCCGACGGGGCACTGGAATTCGCAGGCTCCGCAGGTGGTGCACTGAAATGCGGCTTCCTGCGAAATGATGCTTGCCGAGCAGCGGCTCTTCGGACGCCGCGCCGAATTCGTTGAGGTAGCCGCGCACGCCGAGCGCGATTTCTTTGGGGTCCAGAACCTTGCCGGTGTTGTCGGCGGGGCAATGTTCGGTGCAGCGGCCGCATTCGACGCAGGAATAGGCCTGCAGCGCGACGATGCGCGTGAGGTCCTTGCCGGTGTCGAGGCCGAAATCTTCGTCGCCCGCGAGCGGCGGGATGTGCGAGAACTCGCCGCGCGAGAGAAATACGGTGAGCGGGCTGAGCACCAGGTGCAGATGCTTGGTGTGCGGGATCAGCGGCAGGAAGACCAGCAGCGCCAGCGTGTGCGCCCACCACAGCGAGTTTCGGTGTCGCCGTACCAGAAGGACGCCAGATAGGTGACCATCAGCACGAAGATCAGGAAGCGCGATGACGCCGGATTCGATGGAGACGTTGTCGCCCAGCCAGCGCGGGCGCACGAAGAAGCGGCGGATGAAGAGCCCGAGGATGGAGACCGCGACGGCGACCGCGAAGACGCGCGGCGAAGTCGAAATAGAATGCTGCCGAACCAGCTTTCGCGCGAAAGGAACGGGAAGCCGACGCCGGTGGCGAAATGGTTCAGCGTGACCAGCGCGAAGGCGCAGAATCCCCAGAAGACGAAGGCGTGCGCGAGGCCGGGCAGAGGCCGCTCGCGGATCACTTTGCTCTTGCAGCATGACTTCCGAGACGAAATCCCAGACGCGTTTGCCGACGGGATTCGAGTTGAAAATCGGCGTCGGGCTTGGCTTCGCGGATTCTTGCGCAGCGACTCTGCCGAAGCGCAGCGCAGAAGCCGCAGAGCGAGGCGGCCAGCAGAACCAGAAAACAGAGTGATTTCCAGCAGGGAGAACGACCAGCACTTATCTGAAAATGTAGCACGCGGCATTAACAACGTGTCGAGCACGCGTTAGTGGTAGAACAGAGTGGAGGAGGAACGTGCGTCATCTTGATTTCGGGGGCCGCTGGATTCATCGGCTCCCATTTGTGCGACCGCCTGCTGGCGGACGGCGCACAGCGTGGTGGGGCTGGATAATTTGATTACCGGGCTCGCGGCGCAATCTGGCGCATCTGTCGAAGGCATCCGCGTTTCCGCTTCCTGGAACACGACGTGACGCAGCCGCTTGACGTCGCCGGGCCCTTCGATCACGTGTGGCATCTGGCATCGCTGGCGAGCCCGAGGAGTATCTGGCGCATCCCATCGAGACGCTGGAGTCGGGTCGACGGCGACGCGCAACATGCTGGAGATCGCGCGGCGCGATGGCGCGCGGTTTCTGGTGACCTCGACTTCGGAATGCTATGGCGATCCGCTGGAGCATCCGCAGGTGGAAACGTATTGGGGCAACGTGAATCCGGTGGGGATGCGGTCCTGCTACGACGAGAGCAAGCGCTACGCGGAAGCGATGACCATGGCGTATCACCGGACATACGGCGTGCGCACCAACATCGCGCGCATCTTCAATACGTATGGGCCGCGCATGGCGCTGAAGGACGGCCGCGTGGTGCCGGCGTTTCTCGATCAGGCGCTGCGCGGCGCAGCCGCTGACGATTTTCGGCGACGGCATCGCAGACGCGCAGCTTCTGCTATGTTTCCGACATGGTGGAGGGGCTGGTGCGGCTGGCATCGTCCGACGAGCGGTATCCGGTGAATCTGGGCAATCCGGTGGAGCTGACGATTCTGGAATTCGCGGAACGCATCCAGAAGGCTGATGGGATCGAAAGACTGCCATCGTGTTCGAGCCGCTGCCGCAGGACGATCCGCAGAAGCGGCGGCCGGATATTGCGAAGGCCGGAACGGTGCTGGGCTGGGAGCCGAAGATGTCGTTGGAGGACGGGCTGAGGGAGACGGTCGAGTATTTCGGGCGCTCGCGGTGAGGGCCTAACGTGATGCCGGGGCTGAAGTCCGTTGCGGGCTGAAGCCTACCCACTGTTATTTTCGTGCAGCAGTTTCCTTCGAGTTGGTCCACACCTTCGTCGCGGCGGGCCGGCCGAGTTGCACGCGGTTTGCCGCCGACCTTGAGCGTCAGCGTCTCGTCGTAATTGCGCGACAATGACGCGCAGCTCGATCCGGGGCGGATGCCCAGGCCATCCAGATATTCGAGCAGCTGCCGGTCGCGCTCGAACACGCTGGTGACTTGCGCGGAGCCGCCGCCGGAGATTTCATCCAGCGGTTTCCAGCCGCGCCCGCGGCGGTCCTGCGGACGGTCCATGCCGACGCGGTTGCCGTGCGGGCAGGCTTCGCCTTCGCCGAGCTTTTCGCGCAGGCGGCGCTCGAAATCGGCGGAGACGGCGTGCTCCATCTGCTCGGCTTCGTCGTGGACCTTGTACCACTCCATGCCGAAAATTTCGGTGAGCATGCGCTCGATCAGATGTGGCGGTTCGATCAGGCGGTTGGCGATTTCGCGGCCTTCGCGCGCCAGCGTGATTTCGCCGGCTCGCGGTGACGCGGATCAGGCCGTCGCGCTTCAGGCGGCGGATGGCCATGGTCGACGGCAGGCGGCGAAACACCGAGCCAGCGGGCCAGCGTCGCGGCGATCACCACTTCGCCTTCGCTTTCGGCCTCCGCGATGGCCTTCAGGTAATTCTCCTTTGAGATGGTGATGCGCACTTAAGGAGAATTGTAGTACGGGGTGAAGTTTCCAATTAAGGGCGGTTCGGAGGCCGCACCGATATCAGTGGTGGCGTTTTCCCGAGCTGATTGGGGGATCCAAATTTCATAAGGAATTGTGATCCCCACCTTGACAGGTGGGGCTTGCTGCCGAGTCGTAGTCTTGGCCTTGACGAGTTTATGTGAAAACGGCGTTGAAACCGCTCCCTTCGGTCACGGCTCGGCGGCGGCGATATTTTCAATCAATAGCAGACCGAGCCGTGAGCATAGGGGCAGTTCAGCACCGATACTTTTCACAGGCGACAGATCGGGCGGGCCATATACGTTCGTTTCGTTGGGCGATTCGACGGGCCGTCTTACAGACCGCCGAGGGCGTCCGCCATTTGCTGCAGCTTTTGATGGAAGGACGCGCTGGTCATATCCCGCTTGCGTTCGACCATGCCGGTGGCAGCCGTCAGTTCGATCTTACGCGACATCCCATTTTCCTGGACGGTATAGCTGCCGGAAAGGCGGGCGGTGGCTTCGCGGGAAAGCGAGATGACCACGGCGGGATCGACCTGGAGAATCGCCGCGAACACTTCTTCATCCCAACGTCCGATGACGGCATCGTCTCCGAGCATCGCGGTGAGGCGTTGTATGAGCGCCTTCACACCGCCTTCGATGACAGCGGGCGTGTGGCGCTGATCCAGACGGCGCATGTTGCGGAGCCGCAGTACGAGCACGCAAAAAGACTCATCCCGATTCAGCATGTCTTCCATCTGCGACTCGATTTTGGCGCGGTTCCAGACGCCGCTGGGCGTGTCGAGGAACTGTACGCGGCGTCCGGTGTCGATCTGTTGATGCAGCGAGCCGGATCTCATCGCGCAGCTGCGCGATGGCGAACTGATGTTCGTGCTCCATCTTTTCGACGCTGGTCAGGATTTTGTCCTTGGTTTGGACCAGCGCGGCACGCACGGCTTGCAGAGTGTCGGCGTGGCTGGCAGTTTCGAGCGAACCGACGGCTTCCTGCAACTCCTGCTTGTGATCGGCACCGCTCGCTGCGACGCCGTTGGCGAACGTCTCCATGGCGTCGGCGGCGGCGCGCATTTCGCTGCGGAGCTTGTTCAGGTGGATGAGAGTGCGGTCGCGATGATCGCGCAACTCGCCGCGGAAGGACGATTGAACGGAGGCCCAATCCTCGGGAAATTCAGCCCTGTCGACCTCGGCGCGGATGCGTTCGAGGTGTTCCCGAAAGTGCTTCGAATCGGGTGCATCTAATTCTATTGTGTATTGAGACGCGGACCAGACCGCGTGATTGTAGCTGGCCTTCGCCGCCTTTATCATGTCCGGCAAGACGGTCCAGATCCTCCGACGCTTTCTTAATCGAGATCAAGTGCGGCTCCTGTGAAATCGCTTATCGTCGGCGGAGCGGTGTTCGTGAGAAGAAAAGCCTAGCGCTTATGGAAACTCATGCCAGCAAAACTGACCACGCTTTCCGGGTCGATATTCCACTGCTGATATTCGCGCAGGCGGCCGCGCGCATTTGGAACGGCCTTTAAGAACGTATAGATCGGCGCGGAACCGCACCACTTTAGCGGATCGCTGTTTTCGCGCACTAATTCCCAGAAGCCCGGGGCGTCGCCTGATTCCATGCGCGCGATTCGGGCGCGGTCCTGCTGCTCCACGTTTTGCATTTCGCCGAGGCCGGCTTCGGCCTGAATGGGATCGCCGTAGCGGCGGCCCATGTGCGCCATGTCCACGCCCAGGACCCACAGCAGGCGATCGCCTTCGCGCGCGGCCAACTCGCCCAGCGCTCCGAAAATGCGGCGCGCGGCGTCGGTTTCTTCGGGGAAGCCGCCCTGGTAGAGGCTGGAGTAGCTGCCGCACAGCACGGGCACGATGCGAATATCCGGACCGAACAGGTGCTGCAGGAACACGATTTGAAACTCGATGGAATGCTCCATCGCGTGGCAGTAATCCTCCATGCGCGCGGCATCGCCGGCCTCCGCCGCGATTTTGTCCACCAGCGCGACGTCCGTGATGGCGCGTCCAAAGGGCGTGTCGAAGGGCTTGCGCGTGAGGCCGATTCGATCGGGATGCCCGTAGTGCGACGTCCCGAGGACGACGAAGGTGCGGCCGGCATCCACAGGCGAAAGAGATGCATAGGCGGCGCGATAGGCATCGATTCCACCGAAGGGACTGACGTGCGGGGCGGCGATTGCCAGCACGCGGCCGTTGGAATCATCGGCGGACTTTTCGCCGCCGGTCAGATATTGGGAGATGGTCTTCGTGAGCTCGGCGGGCTGGTCCGGATAGCCGCTTCCGGCATGTGCGGGCAGGCGCGTGGGTGCTTCGGCGAAAGCTTGTTCGGCTGCGTGACGCAGTTGCTCGAAGTGATCGTCTTCCAGAAATCCGGCGCGGCTCAGCGCGGTGGTGAGCTGCTCCTCGATCTGCCCGGCCTGAATGTCACCGGCAACGCGGACGAGTTCGGCGCGCAGATCGAGGGCGCTGCGGCTGCCGTCGTAGAATTGCAGGAATTCGATCAGCGCGGGCGGGATGATCAGCGTGGCGTCGGAGAATTGAAACGGATCGCGAATCAGTAGGCCAGGCTTGTCCTCGATCGGCGAGGGCATGAAGTCGAGCGTGGAGCGGAGGCGGGCCAGCATGTTTTCTCAGGATAGCGCGGGGTCGTTGATTGAACCGCGCACAACGCTGAAAATCGCTGTGCGCTGCGGATGCCGACTGAATCGCGCACAACGCTGAACGCTGTGTGCTGCGGATGTGATTCGGGACCTGAAGCTCCCGTTGCAGGCTAGAGACTGCTCCACCAAATCAGACCAACCACTATTGAAGAGAGTACAGCGAGTGTATATTCAGTAGACAGAGGGCGCCTTGAACAAACTCAACGACACGGAAATCGCCGAGGGCATCGCCGGACTGCCCGAGTGGGGCATTGTCAAAGGGAAATTGCATCGCGAATACCGCTTTCCGGATTTCGCGCATGCCATGGGTTTTCTGATGACGGCCACGCCTGCCATCGAACGCATGGATCATCATCCGGAATGGTGCAACGTATATAACCGCGTCACGGTGGACCTGACGACGCACGACGCGGGCGGCATCACGCGCAAGGATCTCGAACTGGCGGCGCTGCTGGAGGCGATCGCGCAAAAGCTGCAATGAAGTTTCCTTCGCTCACTGCCATGGGGCTGGCCGCTTTGATCTCTGTGGCGGCGCTAGCGCAGCAGGCTCCTGCCTCCGGGGACGCGATGGCGGGCGCGCTGGACGCCGCAATGCAGGCCGCGATTCGCGGCGGCATGATTCCCGGTGGCGTGCTGATCGTGGGCCACGATGGGCGCGTGGTGCATCGCAAAGCGTATGGCGACCGCGCTGTGATTCCCACGCGGGAGCCGATGACCGTCGATACGATCTTCGACATTGCGTCGCTGACCAAGGTGGTGGCGACCACGCCCGCGATCATGAGACTGTTCGAACAGGGAAAGATACGGATGACGGATCCTGTGACCGCGTATTTGCCGGAGTTTCAAGGCGGGCACAGCGACATCACGGTGCGCGATCTGATGACGCATTTTTCCGGGATGCGTCCGGATCTGGATCTCGAGCCGGCGTGGTCCGGTTACGAGGAAGGCATCCGGCGCGCTTTGATCGATAAGCCGATAAACCCGCCGGGAACGCGATTCGAATACAGCGACATCAATTTCGAACTGCTGGGCGAGATTGTGAAGCGGTTGAGCGGGAAGCCGCTGGACGAGTTCGCGCGCGAACAGATTTTCGAGCCGCTCGGTATGCGCGAAACGACGTTCCGTCCGCCGGAGGCATGGCGCGCGCGGATCGCGCCGACCGAGGTAGACGCGAAGACGAAGATTCCGATTCGCGGTACGGTGCACGATCCCACCGCGCGGTTCATGGGCGGCGTCGCGGGGCACGCGGGCGTGTTTTCGACGGCGGACGATCTGGCGAAGTACGCCGAGGCGCTGCTCTCGGGCGGCGGCGGCGTTTTTTCCGCGCTGGCCATTGAACGCTTCACAACGCCGAATTCGCCTCCGGACCAACCGGTGCTGCGCGGGCTTGGGTGGGACATCGACTCGGGATATTCCGCGCCGCGCGGGGAATTGTTTCCACTGGGCTCGTACGGACACACGGGATTCACGGGCACTTCGATGTGGCTGGATCCGGCGTCGCACACGTACGTGATCCTGCTGACGAACTCGGTGCATCTGGCGCCGGGGCGGAATATCAATCCTATTCGGTCGAAAGTCGCGACGATTGCGGCGGAGTTTCTGGGCCGGGGTCCCGAAGCGGGCGCCTCGACTGGAGTTTCACGCGCGGCGCGATACGAGACGCTGGAATCGGCGGGCGTGCGTAGAATGATGGCGCCGAATCACGAAGTGCTCACGGGCCTGGATGTGCTGGAGGCCGGGAAATTCGCGCCGAATATCATTCCATTTGCCGGCAAGCGTGTGGGCCTGATTACGAATCAAACGGGAGTGACGCGATCGGGCCGGCGAAACATTGATGTGATGCGAGAGGCGGGAGTGAACATCGTCGCGATTTTTTCACCGGAGCACGGGTTGACCGGCAAAGAAGACCGGCCCGACATCGACGACGGGCGCGATGCTGCGACGGGACTTCCGATTCGCAGCCTGTATGCGAATGGCCGCAACCGGCCGACGCCCGATATGTTGCGCGGAGTGGATGCGCTGGTGTTCGATGTCCAAGATGCGGGCGCGCGCTTTTATACTTATTCGTGCACGATGCTGTACGCGCTGGAAGAAGCCTCAAAAACAAAACTGCCCTTTTATGTGCTGGACCGGCCGAATCCTGTGACGGGCGTGCAGGTGGAGGGTCCTACGCTGGACGAAAATCTCCAAGGCTTTACCGGATGCTTCGCGATGCCGGTGCGGCACGGGTTGACGATGGGAGAGCTCGCGACAATGGCGAACGCCGAGCGCAAATGGAAAGCCGATCTACATGTAATCAAGATGAAGAATTGGGAGCGCGGCGATTGGTTCGATTCGACGGGCCTGACGTGGACGGATCCTTCTCCGAACTTGCGGAGCCTGAACGCGGCGGCATTGTATCCGGGGCTCGCGCTGCTGGAGGCGTCGCCGAATTATTCCGTGGGCCGCGGCACGGACGCGCCGTTCGAGCAGATCGGCGCGGACTGGATTCATGGCCGCGAGTTGGCGCAATTTCTAGACGCTCGATTTATACCGGGTGTGCGGGCCTATGCAACGCGCTTCCAGCCGACGGCGGGTCCGTTCGCTGGAAGGAGCATCGAAGGTGTGCGGTTCGTGATCCTGAATCGCGAGCAATTCGATTCTGTTCATTTGGGCATTGAGCTTGCGTACGCTTTGCAGAAACTGTATCCGGGAAAAATCAATTTCGAAGCTTGTCGTTTTTTGATTGGAAATCGGGAAGCGATCGAGGCGCTGAAGGCGGGTCGCGAACCGCGGGAAATCGAAGACCGGGCTGAGCGCGATGCGCGGGCGTTTGAGGAGCGGAGGCGTCCTTTTTTGCTTTATTAGCTCGTCCTCGCTATTGCGCCTTGGAGGAGAGTTGGCGAGTGAGGGTTTCGACCCTCTTGGCTTGGGCAGGCGACAAGTTCGATTTTTCTTTTTCGACGATCTCCGTAGCCGAACGAACACCGTCGTTCGACGCTAACCGATACCACGCAAGGGCTTGCTCATATTCCCAATCGCGGCGATTTGGGGCGTTGTACAGCAGCGCCGCCATCCGATACTCGCAGGGAGGATGGCCCTTAGAGGCGCACAAGCGAAAATGGTTTTTCGCCTGATCGACGCTCTTAGCAACACCGTCGCCTTTCTCATATCGATCGCCGAGGAAATACTGGGCCTCGGAGCTACCCAGTGTGGACGCTTTGCGCATTGCGTCCCAGGCCTTGGAAGACAATTGGGGATCGTTGATTTGTGGCAGAGCAATTTGGTAGAGGGCTGGCCCGTAATTTTTATCCGCAGCTTTCTGAATTTTCAAGCGGCCGGCGTCAGCATCCTGTGGCAATTTGTCCCCGTTGATCTGCCACATTCCGACCATATAAAGCGCCGCAGGAAAATTCTGTGCGGCGAGTTCCTGCATCGAGCTTACCGCGGTATTTTTCGGATCGGACATGCGGCCGTGAAGTTTCTGTAGCGCAAGGTTAAACCGTGTCCTTTGCTTTTCGAATTTTGCATCGAACCACTCACCTTGAAGGCGGAAGTTCACTTCCACCGTGGCGAGAATGGGCACGGCGATTCCCTGTTTCATACCTGGAGCAAACTTCCACTTGGAGATGGCTTCGATCGCGCTCTCATCCAAACCGTAACCGAGTGGGCTTAATATCTCGATGTTGGTCGCGCGACCCTCCTGCGAAACAATCATTTGCAATATCACGGTGCCTTCGATGTGATTTGATTTGGCCGATCCGGTATAAGTGGGCTCTTCTTTTTTTAGCAGCTTGGGCGCGGACACATCTGGGCCGATTCGCTCGATCGGCGTATTGCCCGGCGTTTGAGCGATGGCCGCGCAGGACAATAACGCAGCCGCATATAAACAGGCTCTCATCGTCATGAAATTATATCGAGAGAAGATAACCGACGCATGGAATCGTCGTCAGACGCGTTAACACGAACGCATACCATTGCAGTTGCCGCTCATAGGCCCCGCGGCGGGATGAAAGGTCGGCGTCAGTTTTAAAATCGACGACGATCCAGCTGTCATTCTCGATGAAGGCAAGGTCGACGATGCCTTCGAGCAGTTTGTTGCCGGCGAGAGGGAGAACGACAGGATATTCGCGATGACAGCGTGCGGCGGCGCGGGCACGCATAAGGAGCGGATGCGCCAGCGCGGCGACTATGGCTTGGCCCGCTGCGGAAATTTCGTCTTCGCTCGCGCCGAGGATGCGGGCTTCGAGAGAAACGGATCGCTCGATAGCGGCCGCGTCTGCATTTAGCGCGATGCGGCTCATGACGGCGTGCACCAGCGTTCCGAAGCGGCGGCCGGAGGGACGTCCCGCGTGCGTCAGATCCGTTGAGGCGAATTCGACCGTGATTGTTTCGGAGGGGTTCACATCGGATTGGCTGGCGAGAAAGACTTCGCGCTGGGGACGGGAGGCTTCCGTCAGAACCGCGGTGCGAGCCTGTTGCCAGGCGCGGTAGTGCTCCAGTCCGCCTTCATCCTTGGTGAGCATCTCGTGACGCGTGCCGAATTCGCCGCGCACTCCGAGTTGTAAAGCGGAAGGGTCCCACCAGACGACGGTGTGCTCGCCACGCTCGGGATGGACGAGGCCGGGGCGCACGGAAAACTCTTCTTCTCGATCATATTCGAGTGGCCGCTCCACCACCGTTCTCTCGCCGAACTTCGGGCATCCATCGACGGACCGTTCGGACCGGCGCCAATCGGGGCGCGTCGGATAAATGGCCTTGTTGAGGGGGCTGAGCCAACCGTCGAAAGCTTCATCGCCGAGGGCCGGCACGACGAGGAGGTCGCGCGCGCGGGTCGCGGCCACATAGGCCACGCGAACGCCTTCGGCTCGCTCACGCAGACTTTCGATCGGCTCGTGATCCGCCAGTTCGCGCGGAGCGCAGCGCAACAGGCGCGTGGCGCAGAGGCGGCGAGCGGCGTCGACGTGATGATCGGGCTCGCGCGAGGCGAGGTTGGCGGTCAAATCGGCCAGGATGACGACGGGAAATTCGAGGCCCTTCGCGCTGTGTACGGTTACGAGCCGTATGCCGTCGGCGTCGTCCTCCAGCGCGGGCGCCTCGGTGGTGTCTTCTTTTTCGGCGCGCGCTTCGAGTTCTTCGACGAAGCCGCGGAAGGAGATGCCGCCGCCCGTTTCATAAGAGCGCGCGAGCTCGGCGACGCGGAGAACGTTCGCCAGGACCTGCTGGCCTCCGGGACGCACGACGAAGCCAGCGTGCGCGCGCGTGGCTTCGAGCAGCGCGTTCACGGTGGCGGCGAACGGGCGATGATTGCGCTTGCGATGCAGATCGGCCAGCAGATCCAACGCCTCGGTGATGGGCGCGAATACGGGATCGACGGCGGCGTCCGGCCTGCGATACGGATTCAAATGGCCAGTCGCGTGGCGATAACGCAGCAGCAGTTCGTCGGTGATGGCGAACAACGAACCCTTCAGCGTGGCGAAGACGCTGAGCTCGTCGTTGGGCCATTCGATGGCGGTGAGCGCGGCGCGCAGAGTTTCCACTTCTTCGCGCTTGTGAAAAGATCGCGACGCGCCGAGCAGGTGCGGGACGCTGCGGGCCTCCAGCGCACGGGCGTAATCGCGGGTAAGATCCTTGCCGCCCTGCGTGCGGCGGCGCAGGAGGATGGCGATGTCGCGCGCGCGGAATTTCGTGAATTCGCCGTGGTCGTCGCAGCCCCAGCCGCTTTCGTTGATCAGCCAGTCGGCGAACGCGGCGACGGCGTCGGGCAGGGAACGATTGATCGCCTCCTTCGCGATGCGCGATTTATAAGGACGAGGCACGGGCAGTGCGACCACGCTCGGGCGTCCGATGGGCGCGGGGCGATCCTGCTCCAATGCGGCCCAATCGGCCTGGCCGGCGTTCGCATCGCCTGTCATTTCGGGTTCAAACGCGGCATTGACGAAATGTTGAATATCGGGGACGGAGCGGAAACTCTTCGTGAGGCGAACGAGCCCGACACCGGCCTCGGTGAGCGTGTCGCGGATCTGGCGGTAGAGCACCATATCGGCGCGGCGGAATTTGTAGATGGATTGCTTGGGATCGCCGACCAGGAAGAGTTTTCCGGCGACGGGCCGCGCCTGGAAGCCGTCCATTTGTCTTGGATCGTCAGCGGCAAGAAGCAGGAGGATCTCCGCCTGCAACGGGTCCGTGTCCTGAAACTCATCGACAAATAGATGCGTGAAACGTCGCTGCAGGTGGGCGCGGACCTCCGCTTGATCACGCACCAGGTTGCGCACCTTCAGGAGCAGATCGACGAAATCGACCTTGCCCGCGCGATGCTTGCGGTCCTCGTATTCGCGAACGAGGTCCTGCATCTCTTCGTGCAAGGCGGCCGCCAGATCGGCATCGGCGCGGCGGCGAAAATGTTCGATGGCTTGCAGAAGCTGGTCGCGCCGGGCTACGAGTTCGTCGCGCGTGGCACCTTCGCCCCAGGCGCCGGAGCCCTTCTTCGTGTCGCGGGCGAGATCGCGGCCGAGTTTGAGCAGCAGGCTTTCGAGGCCGTCGTAATCGCGCGGACCCGCGGCCTCGGAGCGATCGAGGGAATCGACGAGGCGATGCGTTGGAAGAAGAGCGCGGTAGAGATTGTCGGTCTTGCGCCGGGGAGTCGCGCTCATCGCTGCGAGATCGCGAACCGCGTCGACGAGGCTGTCGATCTCAGGCTCCCGATCGAAGGCCGTGCGCTGCCAGCGGCCATCGTAATCGCGCCACTCGATCAGCTTCCGGCCCGCGTACATGAGTTGTTCGATGGGCGGCGTGTCGTCCCAGGAATCGCGCCAGGCCATGCGGGCGAAGGCGCGCTTGCAGGCCGGGAGAAGATTCGCCGAGCTTTCTTTGCAGCCACGTGCGAAAGGCCGCGCGAAAGATGCGGTCATTACCCTGATCGGTGAGCTCCTCGAAGGCGGGATCTATGTTCGCCTCGACCGGCCGCTCGCGCAGGATCTGGGCGCAGAAAGAATGAATGGTTCCTATTGACGCCTCTTCGAGGCGCTGCAAAGCGTCCGCCAGTTGGGGCGCGTCGTGGCGGGCTTCGTCCAGAGCCGCGCGCAAACGCAGCTTCATTTCGCCGGCGGCCTTGTGAGTGAACGTGACGGCGGCGATGCGGTCGATCTTCGCTCCATCTTTCAGTACGGAAACGATGCGTTCGACGAGCGCCGTTGTCTTGCCGGTGCCGGCCGAAGCCTCGACGATAAGGCTTTCATGGATGGATTCGCGGATGCGTCGGCGCGCGCCTTCGTCGGTCGAGGGATAGGGGGCCGGGTTCATGCCATGCCCCGAATCTCGATCAGCGAGTCGAGACGCTCATCGCGGCGATTTTTGATTTCGTCGTAGCGCTGCTCTTCGTAGGGGCCGCAGACGGTGCGGTAGTCGCAACGCTCGCAGGTTTCCTTTTGCGGGGCGGGCGGCAGAAAACCGTTGGCGATGCAGGCATCGATGTTCGCGAGCAACTTCGCGAGTACGGCGCGCGAACGTTCGTTGATCTTGATTTCGACAGGCTCGTAGGCGCCGCGCTGCGTGGCGTAAAACAGGCGGCCCGCGGTCACGTCCTTACCGAGAAGTTTTTGCGCGGTGAGCGCGTAGAGCAAAGGCTGAAGCAATTTGCCGCCGCCGACGTAGAGGGGAATCGCGTCGGGACGCTTGCCGGTTTTGTGATCCGTGACGCGCAGAAAGCCGGTCGCGATTTCGCGCTCCACCAGATCGATGGAGCCGCGTAGATGCGCGCCTTCTTCGAGGACGGCTTCGGCGGATGTGCTGGCGGGATCGCGCTGGGCGGAAATGGGCAGGCCGAAAGCGAATTCGAAATGCAGCGGCTCCCAGGCGGCGTCGTTCGCGGCGACGGCCTGCAGCCAGCCGCGCAGATCGGTGCGCAGATCTTCGATGGATGTTTGCCAGACACGCTCGATGGCCGGCGCGAGTTTTTCTTTGTAATCCGCCGCGACGCGATCGAGCGCCGAGTTCAGACGGTGCAGTGCGTCTTCCAAATTGTGGGGCGTGACGGGCAGCAGGCCCGAAGTTTTCAACGTGCCCAGCAGATCGAACTGAATGGCGTGGAACAATCCGCCGCGCGTGAGCGGATCAAGCTGTTCGAGGGCCTCCGCTTCTTCGCGAGGCTTCAGACCGAAGATGCCGTGCAACGCGAATTGATAGGGGCATTCCGCGAATTTCTGGAGCGACGATGGAGACCACGCGCGCGCCGTGAGGCGATGGCCCGCGAGCGCGGCCAGCAGTTTCATCGCTGGTGGCGATGAGGCCGTCGGCGTCCCACCACTTCTGATTCCAACGCTTCCAACGGCTGCGGAGAGATCGCGCGAGCACCGGGCTGACTTCGACCAGATATTTCGCGGCTTTGTGTTCGCGGCCCAGCATGGCGAGGTCGAATTCGGCGTCGTCTATGGCGGCCTCGGTTTTGCGCGGGGCAGGCCAGTTCATGGACGCGGCACAGCGGGCGCGCGCGTCCTCTTCGAATCGTTTGAGCTTCGGCAGGTGGCCGTCGATGGCGCGCGGCAGCTCCAGCGCGTAGAACGAAGGGACGCGGGGGCGGCCCTCGGCGCCGTCGATGCGCGGATAGGAAGCGACAAGGCGATCCCGCGCCGCGCCCACGGCGCATTGCAGCTTTCGGCGTTCCTGTTCGACGCGATCGTCGCGCGTGGGCAGGAGATCGGTCAGTTCGCGACGATATTGATCGAGCAAAAGCGGGTCTTCGAACGAGCGCTGCGGGAACAAGCCTTCGGCGAGGCCGGGAAGAAAGACGGCGACGAATTCGCGGCCGCGCGCTTCGTCGATGGAGCCGACGAAGACTTGGCCGTAACCGCGTGAGGAGGGCTCGGCGCGCAGGAACCGGAGGCGCTCGGTTAGTACGCTGGAGACTTCTTCGAGCGTTACCGGGCCGACATCGGCCATCGGTTCAAGTTCCGCCAGGACGCCGAGTACAGCCTCCGGGCGGCGCAACGCTTTTTGCGCGAGCGACGCGAGATCCTTGAGCCAGTCGCCCCAGGAAGCGGAGCGGGGAAGCGCGGCGAGTTGATCGATCACGGGGAGCGCGTATTCCTGCAACTGGCGAAGCTGGGCCAGTTGCCGTTCGACGCCGGCGCGCTGATTTTCGTCCTCGCGCTCGGCTGCGGAGGCGCGCAATTCCAGTTCACGCTCCTTGCCTGCGAGGCGGCTTCGCCAGCGATCCTTCCCTGCAATGATGGCGGCGTCGATCAGGAGACCTTCCCAACGGGCGGGAGTCCAGGCCGAGGCTTCACTCGCCGCCTCGTCACCGGCTTGAGTCTCCGGTGGCTCACTCACGACTGCGGATTCTGCTGCCTGGGCGCCGAGCCCGAGCACTTCGTCCTGCGGGGCAATCCACGCGTCGGGGTCGGGCACAGTGTCGCGCGCGGGAACCTGCGATAGCGACAAATATTCGGCGAAGCGCGCGGCCGAATAATTTTCGGCGGCGCATTCGAGCAGTGCGAGGAACGCGCGGCCGGCAGGATCGGGACGCAGCGTGCCCCGGCTGAAATGCGCCGGAATTCCCGCGCGGCGCAAGGCTTCTTCGATCAGATGGCTGGTAGCGGTCGACGGAACGCAACAAGATGGCCATGTGATCGAACGGCACGCCTTCGCGCGCAAGAGCGACCATGCGGCGCGCGATCTCGACGGCCTCCATGGATTCGCCGGGTGCGGAGAAGATTTCGAACGCGGCGCCGGATTCTTCGGTTTCGTTTGGGAGCAAAGACTCTTGCAGGAACAAGCCTCTGCGCAGACGCGTCAGCGTGCCGGTCTCTTGTCCGCTATCCAAATTCTCGGCAGCGATTTCAAGGATTTTTTCGAAAACTTCTTTATCGACTTTTCCAGGAAGGTCAGCGATCGCAGCCACGAAAACGCAGGGCGATTTTTCCGCGACGGCGCGAAAAAAAGATCGATGCGCCGCGGTATCGAGAGAAATATCCAGCACGATGATGGGCAGGCCAGTCAGGGGCGCGTTATTTACCGCTGCGTTTTCCGATCGGACGGCCGCACGGGCCACTTCGAATATGCCGGCCAGATCGATAAGGCGTGTTTCCTCGAGTTCCGATTGATAACGCTTCAGCAGTTTCGCGAGGTCCGCGCCGGCCTTGCCGGTTTTCGCCAGCGCCGCCGCGTCCACACCGGCGAGCCGCAGGTCCTGAATGTTGCGCGCGAGTGCTTTTGCGAAGCCGGGTAGTGTCTGGACGGGTGAAAAATAAGTCAGCTCTTTCGCGAGAATTGCGCGATGCAAAGCTCTTGCTACGACTGCTTCTAATCCTAGTCCTCCGACGGGAGATAAATTTTTCTCCGCGAGATACTGTCTGGACAGTAGAGCAGCCCACGCGACTAGCGAGAGCCGATGGAGCCCGAGCGCACCGGAGGGCAGAGCATGCGCAAATCGCTCGCCCGCAGCGATACTCGGAACTATAAGAATCTTTTCGGCTTCATCGGATAACGCGGCGGCGGCTGCCGCCGAAATCAGACGGCCGTGCGATCGCGACCTTACGACGCGGTGCGGGGAGCTAACAATACTCCGAGCCGGCATAAAGTTTTTTCAGCGGGATCTGTAACCTTGTTGGGGCCATGCTCGTTTATATGTACAACTAAATCCCCGTTACGACAAGCGGGCGGCTCTCACCCCTTTTCACCCAGAAAAGCCGCCCGCTTTTTCTTTTCCTCTTTAATCCCCGATACCGTCAAATAGCACCGAACTCAAATAGCGTTCGCCGGAATCCGGAAGAATCGCGACGATGGTCTTGCCTTTCATCGCCGGCTCCTTCGCGATGCGAACCGCCGCGACCACGGCCGCTCCGCAGGAAATGCCGGAGAGCAATCCCTTCTTCTTTCGCCAGGCGGCGGGCCATCTCGATGGATTCGTCGTCGTCGACCTGTTTCCATGCGATCCACCATTTTCAGATCGAGCGTGTCGGGGATGAATCCGGCGCCGATGCCTTGTATGCCGTGCGGGCCCGGCTGCAGGGGCTGGCCAGCCAGCGTCTGAGATGATAACCGCGCTGCCCGTGGGCTCGACGCCCACGGAAAGAATCGGCCTTCTTCTTTTCGATCTTGATGTAGCGGGAGATGCCCGTGATGGTGCCTCCGGTGCCGATGCCCGCGACGAGCACGTCGATTTTGCCAGTGCGTGTCGTCCCAGATTTCGGGGCCCGTGGTTTTGAAATGGATGTCGGGATTGGCGGGATTGCTGGAATTGCTGCAGCAGCACGCAGCGCTTCGGATCGGACGCCACGATCTGCTCCGCGCGCTCGATCGACGCGCCCATGCCGAGCGCGCCGTCGGTGAGAATGATCTTCGCGCCGAGCAGTTTTAAAACCTTGCGGCGCTCGATCGACATGGTCTCCGGCATCAGCAGCGTGACGGGATAGCCGCGCGCCGCGCCCACGAAGGCGAGCGCGATACCGGTGTTGCCGCTGGTGGGCTCGATCAGCTCCTTGCCGGGCTTAAGAATGCCGCGGCGCTCCGCGTCCCAAATCATCGAGGCGCCGATGCGGCACTTCACCGAATACGCGGGATTGCGCCCTTCGATCTTTGCCGATGACGCTGCCTTTGCGCGCCGTCCGTCACGCGGTTCAGACGGATCAGCGGCGTGCGCCCGATGCTGAAAATGAATTGTCAGGAAATATCATCTAGATGTCCCAGTTTGCCACGTAGCGCGTCTGCGATTGTTTCCACTCGCGCGCCAGTTCCGCGAAGGTAGGTGCGATCGACGACGGCGGAGATGGAGCTATCGACGCGCGTCCACAGATCTGGCGAAACGGACCGTCGGCCGCGCGTTTGTTCTGCTTGCCCTCTTCCATGAAGCGCAGAACGTCGCCCACCATGATCTGGTCGGCAGGCTTGGCCAGGCGATAGCCGCCTTCGGCGCCGCGGCGCGATTCGACGAAGCCGCCTTGTTTGAGATCCGACAGGATCAGCTCCAAAAACTTTTGCGGAATCTTTTGGCGGGTCGCGATTTCGGCGATTTTGACGAGGTCGCCGGAAGGCTGCGCGGCCAGATCGAACACGGCTTGCAGCGCATATTCGGCCTTGACGGAAATAATCATCGTGAAACGTTGATTGTAGGATTCCGCGCGGGTGAATGTCCACAAGCGGTGGAACGATGGCTCTCGGCTCTCGTGACGCCGCCAGCCGCATTCCTGTAGAATCAACGCATTCAGGATTTGGGAAAGCACCTCGCTGTTTCGATCGTCGCCGAGGTTCCTGCGGCGCCGATGATTTGCGCGCCGCGCACCAGAGCGGACTGGCTCCGCGCGACCATCGCTGCGGGATGCATCGCAGGGTTGCTGCTATCGCCGCATTTGTGGCTCCGTTCCCGAACGTTCCCGTTCTCGCCGGTGTGGGTCGTTTTTCTTCCGTTCACGCCGCCTTGGGATTGGGTGGCGTACGCCGCGCTGCTGGGCTCGCTGCTGTGGTGTGCTGTGGCGAGGCGTCCGCGAGTTCCGATCGCGGTATTCCTCGTGTTGGCACTGGTCTTCGCTTTGCAGGATCAATCGCGCTGGCAGCCGTGGTTTTACCAATACATCATCATGCTGCTGGCTATCATGCTCGCGCCAGCAAAACAAGAGGATGCCGCTTTAAACACCTGCCGGCTGGTGATCGCGGGAATCTATATCTGGAGCGGAATCGCGAAGCTGAATCCGGGCTTCCTGCACGATACGTTTCCATGGATGATTCAGCCGTTTTCAGGCGCGTTCGCGATTTTGCCTGAGCGGTTGGTGCGCGCGTCGGCCTTCATTGTGCCCCTGTTCGAATGCGGCTTGGGCGTGGGGCTGTTGAGCCGGCGTTGGCGGAAGGCGGCGCTCGCGGCGGGTGTCGCGATGCATATTGTCATCTTGGCGGCGATCGGGCCGTGGGGACTTCACTATAACTCCGTGGTGTGGCCATGGAACGTCGCGATGATCGCATTCCTGGTGATTCTGTTCGCACCGCCTGAGCGCGTGTCAACGCGTGAGATTCTGTGGACCACGCGGTCGTTCGAAAAAAGGGCGTCCGATAAACTGCCCTTTCATAAAGTCGCTTTCGCGCTGATTCTCCTGGCGCCGGCGTTGCGGCCTTTCAATTTGTGGGACTCGTACTTATCCTTCGCATTGTATTCGGGGAATCAGGACACCGCTAACATCTATTTAAACGATGCGACGTTCGAGCGGCTGCCGGAGGCAGTGCAGGATCATGTCTACGAAGAAGGGCCGAACCTGAATTCGCTGTCGATCCGCGAGTGGTCGTTCGCGGAACTGAACGTGCCGCCCTATTCCGAACCGCGGGTTTTCCGCGGCATCGCCCGGTGGATTTGCTCCGCGACAGGCGATCCGGAAGATGTCAGACTGACGGTTCAAACAAAGTTCGCGCTGGTCGCGAGTCATCGGGAGTATAGCCAGACTTGTTCCAATTTAAGAAGCCGTGAATGAACAGGGCTTTTCGCGCGATGCGCTTACATTCTCTTAACAATTCTTCCGGCGGGTGCTACAAACCCTTTACGTGGCTTCTGTATCCTCGGAGAGACGCTCAAAATCGGGCGGCGTGGGGATATGAAACATAGCGTGACGCCGGTTGCAGGTTCGACAAAGGGTGGTTCGAAAAAGTCCCGGAGGAGTATCGCCGGAATCGCACTAGCCCTGGCGGTTCCGGGCGCTATTTTCGCGCAAAACGGCGGGGCGCTGGAGACCGTGCAGGTTCGCTCGAACTTCTATCTGATCGCGGGAGCGGGCGGCAACATCGGCGTGCAGATCGGGCCGGATGGCGTGGTGCTGACGGATGCGGGCAGCGCCGAAGCCGCCGATCGCGTGATCGCCGCCGTGAAAAAGCTTACGGACAAACCGATCCGCTATGTCATCGATACCAACGCGGACGCCGATCACGTGGGCGGAAACGCGAAGGTCGCGAAGGCGGGGCAAACATTTTTCGATGTTTCGGGGCCGCGCGCGGAGATGGCGCGAGCGATGACCAACGGCGGAGCCGCGGCGATCCTGGCGTCGGACGACGTGCTTCGTCACATGAGTGAGACCGTGGGCAAGGGGTCTGCATATCCTTCCGACGCGTGGCCCACCGAAGCGTTCTTCACGCCACGCAAGGCCATTTATCTGAACCGCGAAGGCATCGAAATTTTGCGCGCGCCGGCTGCGCATTCCGATAGCGACAGCTTCGTTTTCTTTCGCAGCTCGGACGTGGTGATGGCGGGCGATGTTCTGGATACCACGCGTTTCCCGGTGATCGACCTGGCGCGCGGCGGCACACTGCAGGGCGAGATCGATGCGCTGAACAAGCTGCTGCAGATCGCGATTCCGCCGGTGCCGCTGATCAATCAGGGCGGCGGAACGTATGTCGTCGCGGGGCATGGGCGCGTTTGCGATCAGGCTGACGTGCTGGATTACCGCGACATGGTGGTTACGATCCGCGATGTGATTCAGGATCTGATCAAGAAGGGCAAGACTCTGGATCAGATTAAAGCCGCTTCTCCGGCGCTGCCGTACGAAGGGGAATACGGAACGGCGCCGGGCGCGACCAACAACTTCATCGAGACAGTGTACAAGGAATTGACGTTTAAACTCCCGGTTAAGAAATAGCCTGGCATGAAAAGCGAGAATCGATTGGCCGATTTCATAAAGCGCGAGGCGCTGCGGACCCGAACCCTCTGTTCGGTGCAAAAATATCGTTTGCTGATCGCCGTGGCGGGCTTGCTGGGGATCCAAGGAACTCTTCTGGCACAGGCGATGCCGCCGGCGGCGAAGATCGCGGATTTGACGGGCTACTGGGTTTCGGTGGTAACCACTTTGGATTGGCGCCTGCGGATGGTGATCCCTCCGCGCGGCGATTATTTTGGCTTGCGGCTCACGCCCGAAGCTCGGAAAATTGCGGACGCGTGGAATCAGGTTAAGGATGAGGCGGCGGGGAATCAGTGCGCATATTATGGAGGCGCGGCTATCACGCGGGTTCCGGGGCGGCTGCACTTCACGCAACCGGATTCGAAAACATTGCGTGTGGATTTCGATGCGGGCACCCAGTCTCGCGTGGCTCACCTGGGCGATGCGAAACCCGGTGCGGGCGACGCGACGTGGCAAGGCGAATCCGTTGCCGAATGGGATGCGTCGGGCACGGGCGGTCTGAAAATCACGACGAAGCATTTGAAGGCAGGCTATCTGCGCATGAACGGCGTCCCTTATAGCGAGAACGCTGTTGTGACCGAGTTTTACGACGTGGTGCGCGAGGGCACGGGCGACCAACGAATGGTGGTGACCGGCACGGTTGCCGATCCGAAATATTTGCAGCAGCCGTTCAGCTATAGCGTCCAATTCAAAAAACAGGCGAATGCGGCGGGGTGGGACCCGACGCCGTGCTCGGCCACATGGTGATCCAAATGCGGATGAAGCTCTCCATAATATTTCTGCTGCTGGCTGCGAGTCTGCCCGGTCTGGCCGAGATCGATCTATCCGGCGGATGGGCGGCGCTGAATCCTGACGATATTCTGCTGCTGGCCGACTACACGGGCATTCCCTTTAACGACGCGGGCCGCGCGAAGGGATTGAGCTATTCGCAGTCGCAATTATCGGAACCGGAGCGCGTGTGCGTGCTCTACACGCAAGTGCAATTGTTCGCGGGTCCCTTTGGCCTGAAGATTTCGAAACAGACGGACGCCGGCGGAAAAATCGCTGCCTGGGTTCTGGGTGGATGGGAAGATCGCGCGCCGATGACGATCTGGGTGGATGGACGCGCTCAGGAATCGAAATACGGGCCGCACGATCGCAGCGGGTTCACTACGGGACGCTGGGATGGCGATGTGCTGGTGAGCACCACCACGCACATGAAGACCGGCTACATCCGCCGCAATGGAGCGGAGCATAGCGACCAGGCGGTGCTGACCATTCGCTATTTGCGGCACGGCGACCTGCTGACTTTGGCCGCCACTTTAATCGATCCGATTTATCTTTCGGAACCGCTGTATTGGACGCGCACGTTCCGCCACACGAACGGCGACGTCGCGCAATTAGAGGGACCTTGCGTGCAAGGCGACGAGGGCGTGCAGGAGGGCGTAGTGCCGCACTTTCTGCCCGGCCAGAATCCGTTTCTGGACGAGATGAACAAGGAGTTTCACATCCCGGTCATCGCTTCGCAGGGCGGTGCGGAAACCATGTATCCAGAGTTTCGAAAGAAGATAAAAGACGGCTTCACGCCCGTCGAAAAATGTCTTCACTGCGGTCGGAACAATGGAGGCGGCCCTCCTCCGGGGCCGGGTCCCGGAGGGCGTGGCGGCGGGCCTCCGGGTGATGGACCGCCCGAATAGGGGACTACTGGCGCACCAGCGCGAGAAATTCGTCGCGCGTGGCTTTTTGTCTGCGGAAGCCGCCCAGCATGGTGCTGGTGATGGTGCCGGAATGCTGCTTTTCACGCCGCGCATCATCATGCAGAAATGCTGAGCTTCGCACAGCACGCCAACGCCGCGCGGTGAAACCACTTGCGATACGGCTTCGGCGATCTGCTGCGTCAGCCGCTCCTGCACTTGCAGGCGGCGCGCGAACATATCCACGATGCGCGGAATCTTGCTCAGGCCGATGACTTTGTCCTTGGGCAGATAGGCGACGTGAATCTTGCCGAAGAACGGCAGCATGTGATGCTCGCACATGCTGAAAACTCGATGTTCTTTACGACCACCATTTCATCGCAGGCCACGTCGAACAGGGCCCCGTTCACGACTTCGGCCAGTTGCTGCTGATAGCCGCTGGTCAGAAAGCGCATGGCTTTCTCGTAGCGGTCAGGAGTCCTGACCAGACCTTCGCGCGAAACATCCTCGCCCAGCATTCCGAGCACATCCTTCATGCGCTCGGCGATCTGCCCCGCGCCAGGCATCTGATCCGCTGAAACGATCTTGGTTGCCCGGGGGATCATTTTTAACGCCGCTTTTTGTTTCATGGTCCTGTTCATTATCCGTCCACTCGCGCCGTTCGGCGCCCGTCCCTCCGTCTAAACCGTTAACTCGAAAGCATTCCGCGCAGTTTCCGCGATCCGGACCCGCACCAGCCGCGCGGGAAGCGCCCATTGCGATTCCAGCATTCGCTCCACGGCGCGCGCCAGGTTCTCGGTCGTGGTGACCTGCCCCGCGAGCTCCGGCACCTGCGAGTTCAAGTCGCGATGATTCAGATGCGCCAACACAGCGCCCGATACCAAGCCGTCCAAAGCGCCGCGATTCACAATTTGCCCGTGGCGATCCGGAGCGCCTTCCACGGTAACGTCGAGCACGTAATCATGCCCGTGCCCGTAGGGATTGTTGCATTTGCCGTAGAGCCGCGCGTTTTGCTCCGCCGTGAGCGCATCCGTGTGCAGGCGATGCGATGCCGCGAAACGATAGCGTGATGTGAGCTGCATCGCTTCGCCCTACTGCTCCTCCGGGAAATCAGCAGCGGTGCAGTCCACGTACAGGTCCGCCGTTTCGTAAAGGCGGACGTTTTTCAGTCGGACATTGTTGGCACGGGCGCGGGCGTGGGGACCTCCCACCCGTGGGGCGATTCGCCGCCAGATTTCCCGCGCCAGATTTTCAGTGGTGGGAACCACGTTAGCGAACTGCGGAATCTCGCGGTTCAGAAAACGATGATCCATGGGTTCGACCACTTCCGCGTTGATGATTTCCTTTAGCTCGCGCAGATCGAACACCATGCCGGTGACGGGGTCGGGTTCGCCCTCCAGTGTCACCTCCACTATGAAATTATGGCCATGCCCCTGCGGATTCGCGTTCGCGCCGTAGATGGCCTGGTTCTCCTCGGCGCTTAAGGCGGGGTTCGAGCACACGTGCGATGCGGAAAATTCGGCTTTACGAGTGAGCAGCATGATCCTACGGGAATTCGATGCGGAAGGCGCCCCTTGCGATGCAGCACTCCAGCCTGCGTTTTCGACCTCGCCGGGCATCTTCCTGGATTTCCCCGTCATTTCCCGTTCCCAACATCTAGTAAAATGATAGCGTGAACCAGCGGCTGGACCGGATTTTATTGGGAGCCATCGCTTTGTTGGCCATCGGACTCGTATGGGTGGTCTCGGGCACATTGGAGCCTAAGATCGTGAAGGCGGGCGATATGGCGCCGGATTTCCGCGTGGTCACCGACTCCGGCAAGACGCTGACGCGCGCCGATTTCGGCGGCAAGGTGCTGGTGCTGAATTTCTGGGCGTCGTGGTGCCCGCCGTGCATTGAAGAGACACCTTCGCTCAACGCATTCACGCAGGAGATGAAAGATCAGGGCGTTGTGGTGCTGGCCGTCAGCATCGACACCAACCAGAAGCTGTACCGGCAGTTCATCGACAAGTACAAGGTGGGATTCAACACGGCGCGCGACCCGGAAGCCAATATTAGCGCCGACTATGGCACGTTCCAGATTCCCGAATCGTACATCATCGATCAAACCGGCCACGTTCGCGAAAAGATTGTCAGCAACACGAACTGGGCGGATCCTGAGTTCATGGCGCGCGTAAAGTCGTTCCTGTAAACGTCTACGGTGAGCGCGACCTCCACAACCGTTCCCTCCTCGGCGAAACCATCCGAAGCGCAACTTGCGGCGCGCGTTCGCTCGGTGGTCGGCACTGCGCGTACGCTGGACCGTCCCGAGGACCTCGCGCTTTATCAATACGACGGCAGCATTGATGTGGCGCTGCCCGACGTGGTCGCGTTTCCGCAATCCACCGAAGAAACCGTGGCGCTGGTGAAGATCGCGGCGGAGCTCGATGTCCCGCTGGTAGGACGGGGCGCCGGCACGGGGCTGAGCGGCGGGGCCATACCTCGCGCAGGAGGCCTCGTGATCTCCTTCGCGCGTATGAACCGGATTCTGGAAATCGATCTGGCGAACGAATGCGCGGTGCTGGAGCCGGGCGTCGTGAACCTGGATATTTCGCTGGCCGTGGATGCCGATGGCTATTTCTACGCGCCCGATCCTTCGAGCCAACGTGCCTGCACCATCGGCGGCAATGTAAGCGAAAACGCGGGCGGACCGCATACGTTGGCTTATGGCGTTACCACGAATCACGTATTGGGGATCGAGGCCGTGCTGGCCGATGGATCGGTGATCAACGTCGGCGGGAAGTCGATGGAGACGGCGCCCGGGCTCGATCTGCTGGGGCTGCTGGTGGGCTCGGAAGGCACGATGGTGCTGGTGACGAAGATTATCGTGCGGCTGATGCGCAAGCCGGAGGCGGTGAAAACCGCGCTCGCGATTTTCGAGCGTCCCGAAGATGCGGGCGACGCCGTGGCTCGTATGACTGCCGACGCGATCACGCCGGCTGCGGTGGAGATGTTGGATGGCGTGTTGCTGCGGATGGTGGAAGAATCCTGTCACGCGGGATATCCGACGGATGCGGGAGCCGTGCTGCTGATCGAGATCGAAGGCTTGCGCGAATCGGTGGAGCAGCAGGTGGAGCAGGTTCGCGCGGCCTGCACGGCCAGCGGTGCGCGGGAGTTTCGGCTGGCTCGCGACGCTCGCGAGCGCGAGCTGCTGTGGAAGGGCCGCAAGAATGCGTTCGGCGCTATTGGCCGCGTGGCGCCCGCTTATTACGTGCAGGACGGCGTTGTTCCGCGCACGCAGATCGCCCCGACGCTGAGCCTCATCATGGACGTGGCGCGCCGCTACGGCCTCACGATCGGCAATATTTTTCACGCGGGCGACGGCAATCTACATCCGCTGATCTGTTTCGATCCGCGTGTGCCAGGAGAGCTGGATCGGGTGCTGAAGGCGGGCGATGAAATTTTGAATCATTGCATCGCGGTCGGCGGCTCGATTACGGGCGAACACGGGGTCGGGATGGAAAAGATGGAAATGATGGGGCGCCAGTTTCCTGAGGCTTCGCTCGCCATGATCGCACGATTCAAGAATCTGTTTGACCCAACCTGCCGTTTGAATCCGGGCAAGACGCTACCCACGGGACTGGGATGCCGCGAGATTCGTCAGGCGTCTCACGATTTGAAATACTGAGGCTCACGATTTGCGAGCCGATTTACTATACTGGGGCCGAGATGCGACTGAAATTCGAGTCCGTTTCCCGCTTGCCCCTTTCCATCATTAGCGCGGCGCTCGCGGCCGTGCTGCTGGTCGCGAATCCGTTGATGGCCGCCCCGCCGGAGCGGAAACCCGCCGACGCGCGCGGCAACACCGACGCGATCACGGTGGACGCGACGCTGATGCTGGAGCCTTCCGATATGCGCGACGCTCTTGGCACGGATCTGGAATCGGGCTATGTGATCGTCCGCGTGAAGGCGACTTCGAAGGGCGGCACCTTGCGCGTGTCTCCGGACGATTTCACGCTACTCTCGCGGAAAAATGGGGAACGTGCCGATGCGCTGGCGCCCGCGCAGATCGCATCTAAAAGCGCACTCACGGTCCGACGCGATACGCGCGGACGCGAATGGGCGCAGCAGACGAATCAACCTGGATTCACCGGCATCGCAGGAATCAAGCGCGACGATAGCGGCAACGATGACGGAGCGCTGCTGGCTGCGCTGAAAGCGAAGATCCTGCCCGAAGGCGACACGAAAGATTCCGCTGAGGGCTTGCTCTATTTCGCGATGAACGCGGTGAAGCTCAAGGCCAAGGATCTGACGCTGCTGTATAAGGGCGCGGGCGGCCGCATCACGATCGATTTTAAATAACGTGCCGTGGCGATTCTAACTAACAGCCGATTCTAAAGGGACCGGCTTCGCATCTCGCCACAGACGCTCCAGATCGTAATACGCGCGCGCTTTTTCCGTAAAAATATTGACAACGAAATCGCCGTAATCCATCAGGATCCAATCGGCGTTCTTGTAGCCTTCTACACTCAGCGGATGTTCGCCCTCCTGCTTCAGTTCGCGCTCCGCCTCATCCGCGATCGCCTGGCCCTGACGTGCGTTCGCCGCGCCGCAGATGACAAGAGTATCGGCGAATGACGTGACGCCGCGCAGGTCCAGCACCACGATGTCTTTCGCCTGTTTCGCTTCGGCGGCGCGCACCGCTGGCAGCCAGTTGGGCGGGGAAGCCGGCATCGCGGCCTCCGGGCGCGCGACGGATTTCCGTTTGGCGGCAGCGCGGGGAACAGATACTTTCTTTTTTGGGCCGACGGTTTTGTCGGCCGATTCGGTGGGCGTCTTTCGCGGGCGTGGCAGTGTGGGGCTTCTCCTGCTGGTATCGTACTACAAGATCGCGGGCCCGGTCCCGACATTTTTCGCCGTGATTTTGGCATCGACGCGACTTCGCGGATATGTTTTCGCACCGCTGCACCTCAGCGCCTTTCGGTTACAATCGCGCTAATGCCAACCTTCCGAGTATTGATTTCCGCGGCCGATATCCAGAAGCGCGTCACGGAGCTGGGCGCTCAGATCGATCGCGATTATCCGGCCGACGAACCGGTTTACCTGGTTGGCGTCCTCAAGGGCGCGTGCATTTTTCTGGCGGACCTGGCGCGCGCGACCTCGGCGCCTGCGCGTATCGAATTCATCGGCATTTCGAGCTACGGGAAGGGCAAGACATCATCCGGCCAGGTGAGGGTGACGAAAGACCTGGACGTGAGCGTCGAAGGACATCACGTGATCATCGTGGAAGACATCCTCGACACCGGCCTCACGCTCAGTTATCTGGTGAAGCTGATGGCGCAGCGCAAGCCGAAGTCGCTGCGCGTTGCGACGCTGCTCGATAAGCCCCAGCACCGCCGGTCAATGGTGCAGGTGGATTACGTCGGCTTCAAGATTCCCGACGAGTTCGTGGTGGGTTACGGTCTGGACTACGCCGAGGATTATCGCAACTTGAAAGACGTCTGCGTGCTGGAGCAATAGTCCTACACCGACGCGAGAGCGGCGATCCGCCTCAGCGCTTCCTCCGCCAGCGCGCGGGTCAGTTCGCCTGCGGGCATGTCCCGCCCAAGCCTGGCAGCTTGGCCTGACCACATTTGCGCGAAATCGTCCGACCCGGATGCCTCAGACTTTGCACGCAGCGGCGCGATTGCGGCCGCGGCCATGGGGAACGCGGGCGCCACTTCCGAGATCGGTCCCACTTCGCGCACCACGCGATTCACGATCCCGCGCGCCGGACGGCCGCTGAAGACGTTGGTGATCGCGGTACCGTCGATCTTCGTGTTGTGCAGCGCCCGCCGATGCACCGCGCTCACTTTTGCCTCCGGGCAAAATAAATACGCTGTGCCGATCTGCACGGCCGCGGCACCGAGCGCGAACGCCGCGGCGATGCCGCGCCCGTCGGCGATCCCTCCGGCGGCGATCACCGGAACCTTCACCGCATCGGCCAACTGCGGCACCAGCGCCATCGCGCCGACTTGCGTAGATACTTCGTCCGTCAGGAACATGCCGCGATGTCCACCGGCCTCGGCGCCTTGCGCAATGATCGCGTCGCAACCGTGGTCGGCCAGAAAAACGGCTTCATCGACGGTGGTCGCCGAGCCAATAATTTTGGCGCCCGTCGCGCGAACGCGATTTAGCAGGTCGGTTGGCGGAAGCCCAAAATGAAAGCTCACCACTTCCGGCTGGAACTGCTCCACGACCTCGCACATCGCGCTATTGAACGGCGCACGCTTCGCTCCCGCTGTTGACGTCGCCGCGTCTAATCCGAACTCCGCATAGTAAGGAGCGAGCCGCGCACGCCACGTGGCGTCTCGCGTTGGATCCGCCTCGGGATCGCGATGCGCGAAGAAGTTCACGTGAATGGGCCGCGCGGTTGTCTTGCGAATCGCGGTCAATTCGGCGCCCGCTTGCTCAGCCGTTAACATCGCGCACGGCAGCGCGCCGAGCCCACCCGCTTCGGAGACGGCAATCGCCATTTCAGAAAGCTGAGCGCCGGCCATGGGCGCTTGCAGAATCGGCACTTCGATCCCGAATAGCGCTAACACTCTCTTGTCGGGCCAGTGATGATGGTCCATGAGCCGTCCTGCCTACGGCCTTGGTCCGTAATGCGGAATCGGCGAACCTGTTTCGTACGCGCCCAGGTCCGGAGCCTTGCCCGAGTATCCGTCCGTGATATTCGGAAGCACCTCACCGGCGTCGATCGCTTTCGAGCTCGCCTTCAGGCGGAAGTCGAATTCTTCCGGTTTGTACACGCGCGAAATATTGCTGCGATCCGGCTTCGACGCCTTTTCGAATGTGTCGTAATCGATGAGAATACTGTGGCGATCCTGACCCGTAGCTTGCGCGTAGGCTTCCAGCGTTTTGAATTCCTGCAGTTTTCTGTTTGCCGTGTAGTCCACCAGCGTGCCTGCGCTGGGAGATCGCCACGTGAAGCTGATCTCTGCGCCAGGATTAGGCCGAAAGCCGTTGTAGTCGGAATCCGAATAGCTGGTGTACGTATCGAAACTGAACAGGAGGGGAGCTTCCGGATACGGCAGCGGCACCCATTCGGGACCCGCTCCCTGCCCGAGAAACAAGTTGTTGCGGAAGTGTAGGTTCGAGAACGCGCCCCATTCGTGTGGCTCGCCGACGATGGTGTTGTTGTAGAGCAGCACGCCGGCGGATGATGACGTGAACTTCAGCGAGCCCGTGGGACTGTTGTAGATCAAATTCTGAAATATATAAATTGGTCCGCCGATGGCGGGCTGCGCGCTCAGCGGCGGTTGCGCGCTATTGAAACAGCGATTACGGAAGAGCCGGATGTTGCGGCCGCCGCCGTCTGTCTCGAAACAGTTGTCGCCCAGATTGTTGAGGTCGTTACCGTAAATATCCATCGAGGCAGGGAAGCGATCCTCGATAAAATTCGGCGCGCCGTCCGGATCGCCGTACGTGTCGATATCGATGCCGTCATGAAACGCGACCACGCGATTGTAGGCCACCACATGGCCCTGTCCGTAAATCTTTACCGCGTATTCGGAGCCCGTCGGACCGTTGATCCGCTCGGGATATCCCGGCACTTTACTGAACAACGTCGGAGCCACCCAGCTCACAAGCACGTCTGGATCGCGGCGTCCGATGAACGTGTTGTCCGCGATATATTCGTCCTTCGATCCCGACCAGCTTCCATGCACGCCGCGCCCGACATTTTCGAAGCGGCAGTGTTTAATCGTCAATCCGCTTGAACCGATAATGCCCTTGCGCCCTACCAGCATCGCTGTATCGCTATTGCGGAACGTGATTCCCTCGAAGTAGTTGTAGTTGGCCGCTGTCACGTCGAACAGCACTGCGTTGCCATTGCCATCGAAGATCACGTCGCCATCGCCCGCCGCTTTGATCACGATCGGCTTCTCGGGCGTGCCGCTCGCCGTCAGATAGTACGTGTTGTCGAACTCGGTGCCCTGGCCGCGCCAGCAGCCGCCGTAGGGCTCCTTGCAATCCTTATATAGTCCCGCGTGCATCAGAATGATGTCGCCCGGTTGGACACGCGGCACGTAAGCATCCACGTGATCGGACGCCGATGCGCCCGTGTTATATGCGTTCATCAAGCCCGTGAACGCGGGCTCCTGCCGGGGGCCTTTGTAATCGGCCGGATATACGTGATACGTCTTGCCGCCGGTGGCCGGTTGCGGCTCGGCACGCGTGCGGGCCGTCGCCATGTGAACCTTCTCGCCCTTCACGCCGTCGGGATCGGTCAACGTGAATTTCGCGTCGTAGGTTGTGTCCGGTTCCAGATTGAAAATGCTGCCGGCGAATGCATTGGGAGCGGGTCCCTTGGCGGAATCCGTCGCGTAGGTTCCGTAGAGTCCCGGAGGAGCCGTGCCCAGTTTTTCATTGGCCAGACGCAGCGGCGGCAGCCCCTTGCGCCACGCATTCTCGCCCCGCTTGCGATATTCCAGCTCGACCTTCGCGTTATGATTCGCGTCGCCCTGGATCTTCCATTCAAAGCCGAGCGAGATCAGCGTCGGGCGGTCCACAATGAACTGGCCGGTGGTCGTGGCATTCGATGTGTCCACCGTCTCCTCTTTTGCCGCAGCCCGTGCGGCACCCGATCCGAAACTGAAACTGATCGCTAAAAATCCACACACACCGGCTGCACTTGCCCGTGGCATTTTAGAAAATTGCATCGTGATTGGCCTCCAGAAAATCGACCCTGCGATCCAGAATACCCCGACTAATGTCGCGCGGCGCCGAGCAGCGGCTTGATCGCCGTCAACACCGTGGTCGCCACGATCTCCGCGCCTTCGGCCGTCGGGTGAATGTGATCCGGTTGGAAATAGTGCAGGTCGGGCGTCATCATGTCGCCCATGATGAACGAGATGAACGTCAGCTTGTACTTCGCGGCGAGATCGGAATACATCTTTTCGAATTCGGTCGTGTAATCCGGGCCGTAGTTGGGCGGAATCGTCATTCCGGCCAGCACCACTTTCGCTCCGTTGTGCTCGAATGCCGCGATCATCTGATCCAGATTCGCGCGCGCTGCCGCCAACGGCAGTCCTCGCAGCCCGTCGTTGCCGCCGAGTTCCAGCAACACCAGCGAAGGCTTCGCCGCGATCGCCGTCTTGATGCGCGCCACGCCGCCCTGCGTGGTATCGCCGCTGATGCCCATATTCACGACGCGCCAGGCGTAGCCCTGCGGCATCCAGCTTGCGCTGCAGATCGTCGGGAAAGCTGTGTCCCTGCGCCACACCGTAGCCGGCGCTCATACTATCGCCGAACACTACCAGCACTTTCTTCGTATCCTCTTTTGAACGCGCTTCTGGAGGAAGCGGTTCCGCTGAACGCGCTTGCGCCGCTGGAGTCTGTGCGAACGCACCGGGCGCCAGCGAGCCGATCGAAAGGAAACCCGATAGTAAGACAGGGAGAGACAGCAGGCGATGCATCTGCTGCCATCATAATAAATATAGAGATGGCCATTCTTCAGGCAACCGGCATCACCAAGATCCATCGACACGGGCACGCCATCGCGTCGAGATTCTGCGCGGCATCGATCTCGAAGTGCCGCCGGGCAGTTCGTCGCCATCATGGGAGCGTCCGGCAGCGGCAAAAGCACGCTGCTCGGTCTGCTGGCCGGACTCGACACGCCCACTTCCGGCACGCGTCGTCATCGACGGCGTCGACATCACCGGCTTGAACGAAGACAAGCTGGCGCTGGTGCGCGGCCGCAAGATCGGATTCGTGTTTCCAGTCCTACCAATTGATCCCGACGCTGACCGCGGAAGAAAACGTCCTGCTGCCGCACGAGCTCACCGGCGGCGATGTTTCCGCGGGCGTTACCGCGCGCGCGCGATCTGCTCAAGAGCGTCGGCCTGGCCGATCGCATGGATCACTATCCCGTGCAGCTTTCCGGCGGCGAGCAGCAGCGCGTGGCGCTGGCGCGCGCGTTCATGGTGCAAGCCGCCGATCCTGATGGCCGACGAGCCCACCGGCAATCTGGATAGCGTCAACGGGGCGCACGTGCTCGATCTGCTGATCTCGCTGAACCAGCGCGAAGGCACCACGCTGGTGCTGGTGACGCACGATCAGACCCTCGCTCGCGCGCGGACCGCATCGTCACCTTGAGCGACGGCCTCGTCACCAGCGACGAGATTCGCGAGCAGGCGGTGGCGAAGTGAGACTCTCTTCATGAGGCTGTCCTTCGCACGGCGGGCCGCATCGCCTGGCGCGAAACGCGCTCGTCGATGACGAAGTTTCTGTTCGTCGTGCTGGCGGTGGCGGCCGGCGTGGGCGCGCTGGCCGGCGTGCGCGGATTCAGCGCAAACGTTTCCGCAGCGATGCTGACCGACGAGTCGCGCACCGTGATGGCGGCCGATCTGACCGCGCGGCAGTTCACGCCTGCCAGCGACGCGCAGGTCGCCGCAGCTCGATGCGCTGGCGCAGCGCGGCGTGGATCACACGCTGATCACGGAAACGGTTTCCATGGCGTCCTCCAGCATCAGGCCGCGCCCGGCACCGATGCTGCCACGCCGGTGCTGGTCTCGATCAAAGCGGTCGATCCGGCGAAATATCCCTACTACGGCGACGTGAAGCTGAACCCGCCCATGCCGCTGACGGACGCGCTCACGCCGGACGCCGTGGTGGTCGCCAAGACGTGCTGATGCGGCTGGCGTGAATGTCGGCGATCAGCTGCGCATCGGGACCGCGACTTTCCGCATCGCCGCGACGGTTGTCAGCGAGCCCGACCGCATGTCGGGCAGCCTGAACGTCGGCCTGCGCTGATGATGTCGCGCGCGGCCTTTGAGCGCACCGGCCTGATGCGCTTCGGCAGCCGCGCGGCGGATCGCTATCTTGTTCAAGATGGAGCCCGACGGCGCCGCCCGTGGAAGAAGTTCGCGGCGCGTTGAACGAGCGCGTTGCCCGAGCGCTGATCGCCGATTTCCGCGAGTCCATCCGATCATCACGCGCGGGCTGGATCGCGCCACGACATTTCTCAGTCTGGTCAGCCTGATCGCGATGATCGTCGGCGCGATCGGCGTGGCGATGGCCATGCACGCGCACCTGCAGCAGAAGATGGACAACATCGCGGTGATGAAATCGCTGGGCGCGACTTCGCGCGACATCATCCGCATCTATACGATTGCAGACGCTGATGCTCGGGACTGCTCGGCGGAATCGCCGGCGTGCGTGGTCGGCAAGGCGGTGGAGCGAGTGTTCCCCTTTCTGATCGCGCGATTCTTCCACATGGAGTTTCACAGCTGGGCTGGCATCTGGACGCGGCTCGGCGCAGGGAATCGCCGTGGGCGTGCTGACCACGCTGCTGTTCACGCTGCCGCCGCTGCTGGCGATCCGCAAGATTCGCCCCGCGATGATTCTGCGGCGCGACATGCCGGAGGCGAAGCCCGGCATCGGCGCAGCCGCTCGGCGAATTGCTCGCTTCGATCGTCGCGGGAGCCCTGATCCTGGGCGGCATCGGCGGCATCGCGGCGTGGCTCGCCGATTCGCCGCGCGTCGGCGGATACTTCGCGGGCGGATTGACGGTCAGTCTGATCTGCTGCTCGCTCTGGTAGCCGGCGGCCTGCTGCGCGCGATCCAGTACTTCCTGCGACGCACGTCCGTGGCGGATCCCGTCGCTCGCGCGGCAGGGCTTCGCGAATCTGTACCGGCAGGGCAATCAGGCGCAGGCGATTCTGGTCGCGCTGGGACTGGGCGTGATGTTCACGCTGACCGTCTACCTGGTGCAGCATTCGCTGGTCGACGAGATCATGCAAACCGCGCCGCCCGGCATGCCGAACGTGTTCCTGATCGGCATCACGCCGGAGCAGGTGGAGCCGCTGCAGGCAACTGATCGCCAAACAAACCGGCGTCGAAGGCACGCCCGAGTTCGCGCCCAGCGTTGCCGTCCGCATCGACAGCCGTGAACGGTACGCCCTATCGAGGAACTCGAACTCGAAGGGGGCCGTCGCTTTCGTGCCAGCCGCACGGTGATGTGCGCCGAAGATAAGCCGTCGTCGTTGAAGGTTACGCAAGGTGCTTGGTGGAAGAAGAGCGAGGCCGGCTACGTGCTGTCCATCGATAAGGAGGCCGCGGCACGCCTGGGCGTCGAGCGTGGGCGGCAACGTCACGATCTCAGCGGGGCGGGAAAGAGATCACCGCGCGCGTGGTCGCGCTGCATGAGGTGGAACAGATGCGCACCGGCATGGTCAATGAGTTCGTCTTCAATCCACCGGCGCTCGACCGGACTGCCCGCGACATTCTATGGCGGCGTTCGCATGCAGCCCGCGCAGGTGGGCGCGCTGGAACGCGCAGCCTATGCGCGGTTCCCGACGGTCACCGTGATCAACGTCGCGGAAGCGCTGGCGATCGTGCAGCAGGTGGTGGATCAAATCGCCCTCGTGATCCGCTTCCTCTCCGGCTTCGCGATTCTCGCGGGCGCGATCATCCTGGCAGCGAGCGTCGCCGGGACGCGCTTCCGGCGCGTGCGCGAAGTCGTGATTCTGAAAACGCTGGGCGCCACGAAGCGCACGGCGGGGCGGATTTTCTCGGTGGAGTTTCTGACGCTGGGCGTCGTCGCGGGTCTTATGGGCGCGCTGCTGGCGAGCGCTTTCTCGAGCCTCGTGCTCAATCGCCTGCTGGACGCCAGTTATTCCTTCGACCTCACGACCACGCTGGTCGCGGTGGTGCTGACCGCGCTGCTGGCGCAGGCATCGGGATGGCTCGCGAGCTTCCGCATCCTGCGCCAGAAGCCGCTGGAAGTGCTGCGCGACGAGTAAGCTCTCTGTTGCATGATCGCCGGGCTCACGCCGAGGTCATAACCCCGTCCCGTCGGGGCGGTGATTCAACGATACGTTGGTGCGGGCTGCGGCGGAGGCGGATAGAACATCGCGCGTACCGACGGCTTCTGCAGCGTCACGATCGTGAATATTCCCAGAATGGTCCCGAACGGCACCGACAAGCAATTGATCCCGGCGATCACCATGCAATAGGTGTGATGAACGCGGCGCGTGATATTTCGGCCCACCAGGAACATCATCACAGCTCCTGCCTCGATTAGGACGAAGAAGAGTACGCCCAAGCCCGTGAAGACCGCGCCGAACCACGGCGGCGGTGGATTTCCATTCTGCCCTTGCAGAAATTGCGGCATCACGGTCAAAAACGTGCCCGCGACGATAAACAGGACGCCGACCAACCCGGCGCACGCGTGCAGCCCCGCCCAAATGTAGTAAAGGATCGCGAGCAGCTTTAGATTTGATTCGTCCGGATTGGTAGGCTGCATCGCACCGATTCCTGAGAGAAATGATTCGTACAAGCGAGAACTCTCAGTAGTGATACCGGCAGGAAAGAATCCTTATCTTCGTCTCAGAAACCTGGTAAACCAACCGGTGCTCCTGATCGATTCGCCTTGACCAAGCGCCCGTGAGTTGGTGCTTCAGTGGCTCTGGTTTGCCGATGCCATCGAAGGGATCTCGCAATGTGTCGCGGACCAGTCGAATAATCCGCGCGAGTTGAGCTTTATCGGTTTCGGCCCACCACGCGAGGTCCGCAAAACCGTCAGGAGCGAATTCCAAGTTTCGCAAGCGCGTCCTCGAAGGGAATTCCGTCGTCCTGGCGGGGCGTTCCTTCACGAACCATCGCCCGTTCCAGGCGCTCCTTCATCTTCGCGCTGCGGAGAAGATAGGCTGTCTCCCGTTCCGACTCAATTTCGCGCCATAGTTCGATGGGCACGATGACGCTAATCGGTTGCCCGCTTTCGTCGGAGACGTATTGGATGGTGGTGTTAGCCATCGATTTCAGTGTAGCTCTCGCGCGCGATGAAGTCCTTGGACAGCGCAGCCCATGCTTGATCAAAGTGTTTCTTAAACCATTCCCGATTTCGCCAGTTCTTTGTCGTGTCCTCCGTCTGAGAAGCTTTGATGTTGTCGGCTATGTCCCTCTCTAGTTTAGTGGCGCGTGCCGAAATCAGCGTCGAGTTCTCTGAACTGCCTAGATCCGAAGTGTGAATAATCATCTCAGGGAAATAATTCAGGTGGGCGATTCCGTCCTCGGCAATGAGAACGAGATCCCTTTGTCGAACGGATTCATAGCAGCTAAAGTTCCGCGAGATGACAATTCGAGGATAGTTCGCTATTTCGCGATTCGAGATCGTGCGCCTACGATCACTGGCCTTCACCATGACCGCCATTCTCGTGGTGCAAAGGAGCCTACGGTCAATACCGCCCCGAACGAGAAAGCCAAGCAGTACTGCTTCAGTGGCAAGTTACTAATCAACCTGTTTACGAAGCTACCCGAAATTTGGCGAAATCACGTTCCTTCAACGCCCTGCAGGTCCGCTCATCGGGTGGCTGATCACGATGTGATCTGAGAATAGTGCTGCACGTGATGGGATGCTATACTCGACCATGACGCTGACATCGAAGGTCGCGCCGACTCTGCATCGGATTGCGTCGGAGTGACGCGATCCTTGCAGCGAGGCCGGCTAGCTCCTCGAGTCTTTCTTGTGATCAGCTAAGTCGATCTCATCGCGAATGCCTAGGATGTCTAAATATGACGAGATGTTCTTCCATGCTCGACGAGGACCGAATACGCAGTGGCTACTTAAAAATCGATCCCCTTCAAAATCTCACTCGGCTTCTTATCGAACGCCTTCGATATCGCCAGCAGGCTTTCGATGCTCGGCAGGTTCGTCCCGCGCTCGATCGCGCTGATCTGCGACACGCTCAGCTTGGTCTGCGTCGCCAGATCCTTCAGCGACCAGTCGCGCTCCACGCGCAGCATCTTGATCGCATGGCCCAGGCGCTCGCGCAAACGGTCCTGCGGCGATTTGCCCGAGGCCGAACGCCTCCACCGCGTTCTTCAACACCTGCCGGAGTTGCGCCAGCGAAAACGGTTTCGCCAGATAGTCGAACACTTTCAGCTTGAAAGTCGTCCGCATGTCTTCGAGCGACGGATAGCCGGTGATGATGATCACGCACAGCCCCGGCCAGCGCGTGATCAACTGCTCCAGCACTTTGTCGCCGCTGGCGTCGCCCATCTTCATGTCCAGCAGCACGATGTCGGGCAGGCTCTCCTCGCAGCCCTCAAACAGGTCGTTCGCGCGTTGCCAAAGGCGCGCACCGAGTAGCTGCCCTCGTCCTTCAGAAAATCCTCGAGGTAAGTGCGGAAATCCGCGTCGTCGTCCAGAATGGCGATCGAAGCGACGAGTTCTTGCGCGTTCTCCGTCATGACGGGATCGGACCTCCGTCTCTTAGAGTACAAGCTCAAATGACAAGTCCGAGCTGTCTGTTTTATTAGTTTAAATTGTCCGACCCTTCCACTCGACGCGGCGCCCGGTCACTGTATGCAGGGCCAGCCATAGAAGTCTCGGCGTCAGGGCCACAGATTCCCAGCGGTGCGAGCAACGCTCATCGACCTGTACCACGGGCTCAGCAGAATCATCGGCCATAACAGAAATGCGCCCGCCAGGATCTCGTGACGGCTGAGCACCAGCCAGATGTCCACCGGCAGCCACGAAAAGCACACCAGCGCCGCCAGCATAATCTTCATCCCCATCCACAGGCCGATCGATCCGACGCGATGCGCGTCTCGTTTGAACGATTCCGGATCGAATGCGCACGCGGCCCAGATCGGTTCGTGCGCGCCAGGCCGATCTTCATGCGGTGCCGCAGCGCCAAGCCCGCCATCTTCGCGTCGTCGTCACAGATGCTGCCGGATCGCTCCATGCCCGCCCACGAATTCGTAGGGTTCGCGCTTCACCAGAATGCACTGGCCGTTAAATGCGTTCGCCGGATCCGTGCGCGGATTCAGGCCGAAGAAATACAACGCCGTCGCGTAAGGACCGACGACGCGCGCGCCCAGCGATTCGATACGCCGGCCGCAAATAGACGGAGAGGAAATCCATCTTTGCCGCTTCCGCCGCGGCCACCGCCGAATCCAGGAACCCCGGCTGGAACCAGGTGTCCGCATCCGCGAACAGAATCCAGCGCGAGGTCAGCACCCGCGCCCCCTCCGCGCACGCGTTCGGCTTGCCCAGCATTCCCCGCAGCAGCTTCGGAGCGTCCACCACGCCCGCGCCCGCCGCCTTGGCGAGCTCTCGGCGGTCTTGTCGCTCGACGCATCGTTCACCACGATCACCGAATCGCGCGGCAGGCTTTTCACGGCGCGCTCGATCATGCGGTGCTCGTTGCGCGCCGGAATCACCACCATGCAATCCGGAGGCGCGCCGCCCGGCTGCCGGCGCTGAATTTCCGGCAAAGACCCCTGATTCAGGCGCGACGCGATGACAATCACAAGCGAAAGGAGCGCGATTGCCGCCGCGAACCATACGCTCGGGTCCAAGTTAAGGGATAATGCAGGAATCGTAGCCAAATCGTGTAGAGTCAGTCTCTTAGAGGATCATATCATGGCTCTTTTGCAGGCTGTGGCAAGCTCCGTAAGATAACTCATATAATAATTATTAATGCTTAACGACTCTTGCATTTGCATCCTTGTACTGTATTCTTCTAACTAAGAGACGCGATGAAAATCATGGATCCCAACCAGGCTCTCCGCGCGGCATCGCGCTCTCTACCGCACTTATTCCGGTGATTCAGGTAGTTCTAATTATTGGGGTCGGTGTAACCGGCCCCGCCTGAACGGCCCGATTCGTAAAGAAAAGGATCTTGGCCACTGGGCGGGGGAAACAACCCTCGGACAGTGGCTTTTTGTTTTTAGGGGCGATTCGGATATGGGTCGCGGATAGGAGTCGAATTTCATGGAGGGAACAAAATCGGCAATGTCGACAAATCTGATGACCGGCGCGCAGATCGTCCTGGAATGTCTGGTGCGGGAAAAGGTCGAGACCATCTTCGGATATCCGGGCGGCGTGACGCTGCCGTTCTATGACGCGCATTACGATCACCCGATCAAGCACATCCTGGTGCGGCACGAGCAGAACGCCGCTTCGCGGCGCAGGGCTACGCGCGCGCCACCGGCAAAGTCGGCGTGTGCTGCGCGACTTCCGGTCCCGGCGCCACCAACCTGGTGACCGGCCTGGTCGACGCGCATGATGGATTCGATTCCGATCGTCGCCATCACCGGGCAGGTCTCCAGCAAGCTGATCGGCAGCGACGCGTTCCAGGAAGCCGACACGTTCGGCATCACGCGCTCCTGCACCAAGCACAATTTCCTGGTGAAGAAGCTGGCCGAGCTGCCGCAGAGCGATCCACGAGGCGTTTCACATCGCGTCCACCGGACGGCCCGGGCCGGTGCTGGTGGATATTACCAAGGACGTGTTCCAGGCCCAGGGCCACTACACGCCGGTGTCGTCGATTCATCTGCCGGGCTATCGCGTTTACACCGAAGGCCACGCCGGGCAGATCCGGCGCGCGGCGCAGATGATCTGGGAAGCCAAGCGTCCCATGGTCTACGCGGGCGGCGGCATCATCGCACGCCGGCGCGCACGACGAACTGCGCGCAATTCGTGGAGATGATCGACGTCCCCGTCGGTCTGCACGCTGATGGGCCTGGGCGGCCTGCCCAGCACGCATCCGAATTTCATCAGCATGCCGGGCATGCACGGCAGCTACGCGGCCAACATGGCGCATGACCGAGACCGATCTGCTGATCGCGCTGGGCGTCGCGCTTCGACGATCGCGTGACCGGACGCCTGGCGGCCTTCGCGCCGCACGCCAAGGTGATCCACGTGGATATCGATCCGGCGGAAGATCGGCAAGAATCCGCACGCCGGATGTTCCGATCGTGGGCGACGTCAAGAAAGTTCTGGAGAAGATTCTGGAAGAACTGCGAAGCGACCGGCGCCGAGATGAAGAGCAAGAACGCCGCGGCGCGCGCGGCCTGGTGGGCGACAGATCAAAGACTGGAAGCGCGAGCATCCGCTGGAGCCGGAAATCTCCGACCGACGAGATCAAGCCGCAGCATCTGATGGCCGAAATCGACCGGCTCTCGGGCGGCGAAGCCATCGTGTCCAGCGACGTCGGCCAGCATCAGATGTGGGCCGCGCAGTTCATCAAGTTCAATCATCCGCGGCTGTGGATCAACTCCGGCGGCCTGGGATCGATGGGCTTCGGCCTGCCGGCGGCCATCGGCGCGCAGTTCGCGCGTCCCGACAAGCTGGTGTTCGCGATCTGTCGGCGACGGCGGATTCCAGATGTCGATTCCGGAACTCGCCACCATCGCCAATCACGCGCTGCCGGTGAAGATCATCGTGATGAACAACGGCTACCTGGGCATGGTCCGGCAGTGGCAGGAGCTGTTCTATAACAACCGCCTGTAGCTCGGTGCAAGCTCGATAGCTTCCCGGATCCCGAAAAGCTGGCCGGCGCCTACGGGTTCAAGGGCCGCACGGTGGAGACGCCCAGCGAGCTGCGGCAGCGCGCTGGAAGCAGCGGTGAACGAGCCGGGTCCGTATTTGTTGAACGTGCGCGTGACGCCGTTTGAGAACGTGTATCCGATGGTTCCGGCAGGCGGCGCGATCAACGAAATGGTGCTGGGGCCGCCGCAGCCGGTGGAGGTCGCGTAAGTTCATGTTGCAGTTGATTTCATTGCTGGTCGAAAACAAGCCGGGCGCGCTGATGCGCGTCACCGGCGTGCTTCAGCGCGCGCGGCTATAACATCGAAAGCCTCACGGTCGCGCGCACGCTCGATCCGGAGCTTTCGCGCATGAGCATCGTGGTCGATATCGAGCCCAGCCAGCGCGCCCAGGTGATCAAGCAGATGAACAAGCTGATCAACGTGCTGCAGGCCATCGGACCTCACCGAAGGCCCGGCCGTACGCCGCGAACTGGTGCTGCTGCGGGTGCGCGCCACGCATGCAGAATCGCACGGCGATCCTCAAGGAAGCCGAGATCTTCGGCGCGCGCGCGGTGGATTCGTTCGGTCGAGGGCTTTGCGCTCGAAGCCACCGGCGATCCGGAAAAGCTGGACGAGTTTATCGACGTGATGCGCAGCTACGGCGAGATCGAAGTGACGCGCTCGGGCCTGGTCGTCGGTTTCGCTCGAAAGCAAGAAAGCTGAAGCTGGCGCCGCCGGTGCGCAAAGAACGAAGTTGAATCAAGCAGCTCACGCAGTCTAACAACTACGGAGTTATCTCAGAAGAATGGTCAAGAAGTATTACGAAAAAGACGGCGACCTTGCGCTGCTCAAAGGGCAAGACCATCGCCATTATCGGCTACGGCAGCCAGGGGCACGCGCACGCGCTGAATCTGCGCGATTCGGGCGTGAACGTCGATCGTCGGCCTGCATCCGAAGGCAGCAAGAGCAAGGCCAAGGCCGAAGCCGCCGGGCTGCGCGTGCATGACCGACCGCCGATGCCGCCAAGGCCGCCGACGTCATGATGATCCTGGTCCCGGATCACATCCAGGGCGGATCTGTACAAGAACGACATCGAGCCGCACCTGACCGCCGGCAAGACGCTGATGTTCGCGCACGGCTTCAACATTCACTTCGGGTTCATCACGCCGCCCGAGAATGTCGACGTCACGCATGATCGCGCCCAAGGCTCCCGGGCCATCGCGTGCGCGAGCTGTTCACGGAAGGCGTGGGCGTTCCCGGCGCTGGTCGCGGTCCATCAGGACGCGTCGGGCAACGCGCTCGAGAACAGGCTCTGGCCTATGCGCTGGCGCTCGGCTGCCTGAAGGCCGGCGTTATCGAAACCAGCTTTCAAGGAAGAGACCGAAAGCGATCTGTTCGGCGAGCAGGCCGTGCTGTGCGGCGGCGTCAGCGAGCTGATCCGCGCGGGTTTCGAAACCCTGGTCGAAGCCGGCTATGCCCCCGAAATGGCCTATTTCGAGTGCCTGCACGAATTGAAGCTGATTGTCGATCTGATTTATGAGGGCGGCCTCAGCTACATGCGCTACTCGGTTTCGGACACGGCGGAGTACGGCGATTACACGCGCGGTCCGCGCATCGTCAACGAGCAGACGCGCGCCGAGATGAAGAAGATTCTGGCGGAGATCCAGTCCGGCCAGTTCGCGCGCGAATGGATCGCGGAGAACAAGAGCGGCCGCAAGAAGTTCCTGGCCATGCGCGAGGCGCAGCAGAATCAGCCGATCGAGACAGGTCGGCGCGGAGCTGCGCAAGATGATGACCGTTCCTGAAGAAGAAGAAGGAAGTCGGCGTACCGGCGGCCACGTAAGGCCGCTAGGCCCGTAGAGGGATCTTATGCGCATTTTCACCTTCGACACCACGTTGCGCGACGGCACGCAGGGCGAGGCCGTCAGCTTCTCGGCCGACGACAAAATCCTGGTCGCCCACAAGCTGGACGAGCTGGGGATCGATTATATTGAGGGCGGCTGGCCGGGGTCGAATCCGAAGGACAAGGATTTCTTCGCCCGCGCCAAGCGATCTGCAACTCAAGCATGCGCGGCTGGTCGCGTTCGGCGCGACGCGCTTCGCGCAGAACACGGTCGAAGAAGACGCCAGCGTCAACGCGCTGATCGAAGCCGGACACGCCGGTGGTGTCGCATTTTCGGCAAGAGCTGGGATCTGCACGTCCATCGCGCTCTGGGGATCACGGAAGAAGAAAACCTCGCAGCTCATCTCCGATACCGTGCGTATCTGAAGGCCCACGGCAAGGAAGTGGTCTACGACGCCGAGCATTTCTTCGACGGCTACAACGCCAATCGCGATTTCGCGCTGCGCACGCTCGAAGCCGCGAAGAAAGCCGGCGCCGACGTGCTGTGCCTGTGCGACACCAACGGCGGCATGCATGACCAGCCGGCTCGCCGAAATCTGCGCCGATGTGCGCAAGAACTTCGACGGCATTCTGGGCATCCACACGCATAACGATTGCGAGCTGGCGGTGGCCAATTCGCTGGCCGCGGTCGAGCAGGGATTCGCGCACGTGCAGGGCTGCATCAACGGCTACGGCGAGCGCTGCGGCAACGCCAACCTGACCACGATCATCGCCAACCTGGAATTGAAGATGGGGCACACCACCATCGGCAAGGAGCGGCTGACGCATCTGACCGCGGCGGCGCGCTTCATCGCCGAGCTGGCCAATCTGCCGCATGCGCGGCGATCAGGCCTACGTGGGCCACAGCGCCTTCGCGCACAAGGGCGGCGTGCACGTGAGCGCGGTGCTCAAGGATTCGGCCACCTACGAGCACATCAATCCCGAAGCTGGTCGGCAACCGGCAGCGCGTGCTGCTCAGCGATCTTTCGGGGCAAGGGAAGCATCCTCTACAAGCTCAAGCAGCATGGCCTGGAAGATCGCCTGGACGACGCGGCGCGGCGCGAACTGCTCGATCGCATCAAGCAGATGGAATTCCAGGGCTACGAGCTGGAAGCCGCCGAGGGCACTTTCGAGCTGCTGGTGCGCGAGGCGCTGCGTCCCGGGCTGCAGCTTGTTCGAAGTGGTCAGCTATGAAGTCACCACGCAAGTCCGACCGGCTCCACGGCCACCGTCACGCTGAAAGCGCAGGACGGCGTGCACTCCGCCACGGCCACCGGCAACGGTCCGGTGAACGCGCTCGATCTGGCGCTGCGGCAGTGCCTGTCGACGCTCTATCCGGCGATCGCCGAGCGTGCGGCTGACCGATTATAAAGTCCGCGTGCTGGATAACAAGAAGGGCACCGCGGCGCGGGTGCGCGTGCTGATCGAATGGTCCGATCACCGCCGCAGCTGGGCCACGGTAGGCGTTTCGGAGAACGTGATCGAAGCGAGCTGGTTCGCCCTGGTCGACGCCCTGCGCCTGGAGCTGATGCGGCTGAGCGAAAACGACCCCACCATCCAGAAGGCCGTCGAAGACTACTGCTGGGGAGTATAAGCCTACTGACCTCCGCGTCGCCGGAAGTCGCCTGTTTCCACCGCCGCAGAGCGGCTGAAACTAATTACTGCCTCGTACTATAAGCCGATCTCCTACCCGCCGTCTAAGGTTTTCGCAGCATAGTAATCGTTTGGGACCCACCTTACGATGGAATCGATGCCGCGGTCCGACGAAATACGCTGTCTGTTTTGCGACGGCAAGATGCCGTTGCACAGGAAAATTGCGAGCGGCCAGTTCTGCTCCACCGCCCATCGCAAGGAATACTGGAAAGAGCAGGAGCGCCTCGCCGTCGAGCGCCTCTCCCAAACCGATCAAACGCTGCGCGCCACGTTCGCCGAACTGCACGCCACTTTGGACGAACAGGCAATCACGCCCGTTATCAATCTAAACGTAGAGCCCCCAGCGTTCCCGGGCACCAGCGCGTCGCGAAAAAAGAACATTCCCAGGAAGAAGCTCAGCTTCGAGCAGGAAGAGCTCGCTCGCAAATCTTCCAACCGCGGCCAGGTCGTGCGCGCCAACTTCGTAATTTCGAACCCGCCCGACGGCGCCGCGTGGAGTGAATTCGTTCCTCGATCCGGAACGCTGGATTTTCTGATCCCCGATTTCGTCGCGTCGTCTCTTCAGGCGATGTCGTTGCGTTTCCAGCCCGTCGCATTCGATGGGGCAAATACGTTTGGTGCAAGCCGCTGCCGCGTGAACGCTGCCGGACCCGTCAAGCTTTCCAATGCCGTGGCGTCGCCGGATGAGAGCACAGCGCCTGCCGCCAGTACCGCGACGCCGAAAGCTCTGGAGCCTTCTATCCCGCCCGTCGTGCACGATCTTGTTTTCCGCTTCGCGCCGGAGGAGCCGGAAGTGCTCCGCGCATCGGCAGATATTGTTGCACTAGCATCCGCCGTCAAGGCCGAGTCCCTTGCCCCAGTGGCCTACGTCGCTCCGGCAGCATCACTTGTCCTGCCTGTTTCTTTCGTCCCGGCCGTCCCCTTGATCCCGACCGCTCTCTTCGCCCTTCCCTTCAATGAAACACTCCTTGTTGACCCGGCGCCGCTCGAGCATGCGGCGGTTGACTGTGGTGTTGAGTGTGTTCCGGCCGAGCACGCTGCAGTAGACGAGCCGGTGCTGCCCGCATCCGCCGCAATCGCGATGAAGAAAGTCGCGCCGGTCGATTCCGTTCACGCTGCCGCGCGCATCGCAATCGTTCCTGTCGAAACGGCCGCGTCCGAAATCGCGCCAGTGGAGTTTCTTCCCGTGCGAAAGACGCTGGCGCCGCCAGTGGGCCAGCCCGCGCCAATGTTTCCAGCGATGTTCAAGGCCTTGGCCGCAAGCGCTTCTTCCGCCTTCGGATCCCCGGCGACCAACCTGACGATTGCAGCCGCATGGATGCCCCCTGCGATACTGCCGTTCCACGACCTTGCGCCCTTTGGCCAAGCCGAGCCACTCTGCATTCCGCCCATGGCGAAATTGTTGCGGTTACCGAAGCTCGACGCCGCAGGATTTTCTCCGGAACCCGCGCAACGCAACATAGCCGCGTTGCAGCAAGCCGGCTCCCTGATGTTCGGTGGTCATTCCCCGAGGGCAATCGCTCCGAAACTCCGGTTTGCCAACGCGGCGCGTTATCCGCTGAGCGCGTCGCCTTCCGCCCCTTTGCAGGACGCAGTCGAGCCCGCCGGCCCGCATTCCTTCGATGTTGCCATGCCGGAACTCCGGCTGCATGCCGTTCCGTCCATCGAGTCGCCCGACTGGGGCTGGCTCATGCCTTTGAGTTTTGCGGGCGAAGCCGTTCGCGGCGCCACCGGCCCCTGCGTTCCAACCGCGGCGCTGGTGGCCGCTTTCCCGGAAGCGCGCGAGCCGAATCTGCCCGGCAGCCGCCTGGAGGCTGTGCCGGACTCCGAGTTCAAAGCCCCGCCGCGCAGCCTGCGCATGTTCGCGCACTGGCTCCCTGGCGACGCTTCGGGCCACAATCCCTGGACCTACGCGACGGATTTTGTGAGCCACGCGCCGCGCGATCTGAAGCTGGCGCTGTTTGTGATCCCCGTGCTGTTGGCCATGGCTCTGCATCCGCGCCTGCCGAAGTTCCACGTCGCGGCGCCTACCGCCGCTGCGTCCACCGAGCGCAATCACACCTTCCAGAATGTGCTCTCGAAACAGTGGGACACCATGCAGCAGAACGTCGCCGCCCGCGCCGCTGTCGCGCTGACCGACGACTTCCGCTCCGGCCTCGAAGACTGGCAAATGCGCAGCGATAATTCCGCAGCCTGGTCGTTCGATTCGAACGGCTTCGTTCGCCCCGGGTCGCTGGCGCTCTATCGCCCCTCCATGGGCCTGACCGACTATCAGCTCCAGTTCCTGGGCCTGATCGATAAGAAAGCGCTGAGCTGGGTGGTCGCGCGCCCAGGATTTCGAGAATTACTACGTGGTGAAGCTGGTGATCCTGAAGCCGGGCCCGCTGCCGACCGTCGGCGTCACGCGCTACGCGGTGATCGACGGCAAGGCCGAAACACGCGCCGACGTGGTTGCGCCCATCAACGCCATGCCCGACATGCTCTACCGCGTCGATCTCGACATCCATGACGACACGTACCTTCTATCGTTACAGGGCCAAATGGTCGATACCTGGACGGAGCCTCGGTTGACGCAGGTGGCGTCGGATTCTTCACCGCGCGCGGCGAGGAGAGCCGCGTGCGCTGGGTACAGGTCACGCATCAGTACGACATGCTGGGACGCCTGTGCGCGTACCTGGCGCCTTACAACATTCCAACTACCAACGGGAGCTGGTAAACATATGAGTGCTCAAGAATAAGAACGCGGCGCAGCAGCGCAACGGCAAGCCGGTATCGCCCGCCCTGGCGCGGGCGGTGTCGCTGCATCTGGAAGGCAAGCGCAAGGAAGCGCTGCAAGGAGCTGAACACGGCCATCGAAAACGGCGAGGAGAGCGCCGGAAATCTACGCCGCCAAGGGCCACATCCAGTTCGAGCTGGAGCAGTATGACGACGCCGTCAAGAGCTACGAAAAGCTGCTCGCGCTGGCGCCCCGCCACACCACCGCCAACTTCAACCTGGGCATCTGCTACGAGAAACTGGGCCGCTGGCAGGAAGCCACGGATGCGTTCCAGAAGGCCCTGGAAGCCGATCCGCAATCGCGACGAAGCGCATCTGGGCCTGGGCATCTGCCTGCTGCATCAGGAAAAGCCGGAGCCGGCCATCGCCTGCTTCGATAAGGTGCTCGCGCGAACGCCCGATCATGAAACCGCGCTGTTCGGCAAGGCCGTCTCGCTGCAGTTGCTGTGGAAGTTCGACGAAGCCACCGCGCTGTATCTGCAAGACTCCTGGACAAGAATCCGCAGTCGGAAGAATGCCTGGTGAATCTGATCACCATCGGCATGGCGCGCAAGGATCACGCCTCCGATCCAGAAATATTCCGAGCGGCTGCTGGCGATGCGCCCGCATTCGCAGGCGGCGCTGGAAGGCCTGGCCACCTGCGCGTTCCACTCCAACGATTACGAAGCCGCGGCGCGCTATTGCGCAGAAGCTGGTGGAGTTCACGCCGGATCATTTCGAGCGCTGGTTCAACCTGGGCGTCGCCGAGCAGAAGTGCGGCAACGTATCGCCGAAGCCGCCAAGGCCTATGGCGAAGCGGTGCGCATCCGTCCCGACGCCAAGCAGGCTCACGTGAATCTCGGAATCGTGCGGCAGGAATCGGGCGACCTGAAGCGGCGCCCGCGAATCCTACGAGCGGGCTCTGCAAATCGCTCCCGATCTGGCCGACGTGATCTACAACCTGGCCAGCGTGCTCGAGCAGCAGGGCGAGAAGGAAGAAGCCGAGCGGCTCTACGTGAAGCTGCTCTGGCGCGCAATCCCGAATGGGAAGACGCCTGGTTCCGCCTGGGCTATCTGCGCCTGCAGCGCGCCGATCATCGCGGCGGCGGCGGAAGCCTTCCAGGCCTGCGTCCGCAAGCGGACCGCCGTGGCCCGAAGCGCAGTTGAATCTCGGCCTGGCGTACTGGAATCTGGGCGATCGCGATGAGCGCCGCCAAGGCGTTCGAAGCCGTGCTCGAATCCGATCCGAAGTCGATCGACGCGCTGCGCGGTCTGGCGGCGCTGGCCGTGGAGCGCGAGGATCTGGACAAGGCTCTCGATCTGCAAGCCAAGCTCATCGAAGCGGGCGAGCGCACGCCGGAGCTGTTCTACAACACCGGCCTGCTGCTGCAGAAGTCCGGCCAGGTGGAAGACGCCATCCGTCTCTATCAGGAAGCGCTCGCGGAGCGCCCGCAACTTCGCCGAAGCGCTGCTCAACCTGGGCCACGCCCTGAAGGCGCAAGGGCAAGCCGGATGAAGCCCGCGACTGCTGGCGCCAGGCGCTGGAACAGAAGCCCGAGCTGGCAGCCGGATATTTCGAACACTAAATCACCTCCAAAATTAAACCAGCAGCGATCCTCTTCCATCGCTAACCAGCGCGCGGCAGGATTTATCTCCTGCCGCGTTTGCTTTTTATATCCGCATTTTCCTAGCCCGCGTCATCCCGAACCGCGAAGCGCATGCGGGACCTGCTTTTCAGCCGCCTCCTGTCTCCCGACTTCTCGCCCTGCTATACTCGCCCGACAAGGAGAAACACCATGCCCAAATATCTGATCGAAGGCAGCTACACCGCCGACGGCCTTAAAGGACTCGTGAAGGACACCGGCTCTGGCCGCAAGTCCGCCATACAAAAAGCCACCAAGGGGATGGGTGGCAAACTCGAAGCCATGTATTTCAGTTTCGGCAAGAGCGATGTCGTGGCTTTTGTCGATATGCCCGACAATATTTCCGTCGCGGCTCTTTCTGTTGCCATCGGATCGAGCGGTTTGGTCCGCATCCGCACCACGCCGTTGCTAACAGCCGAGGAAATGGATAAGGCCGTGAAGCACAAGGCCAAATACAAGGCCCCCGGCGAGAAATAAGGCAGCTGGGTAGTGTGGCGGGTACCGCCAGGTCTGTTGAGTCGAGAGTTCCGCAGGATCCGTACCGGACATCTCGACTCTTCGCTACCGCGAGCTTATCAAGCACCCAGCCGCTCTACCGCGCCGGCGGTGCCGCGTTCACTCCGCCCAGTCCCGCGCGCTCCACCGAGTCACTTACAACGCTCGTCGCCAGGATCTCATTCAACACTTTGTTAACCGCGGCTAGCCTTTCAGGACTTCCCTTGGCGATGGCGATGGCCTGCGCCGCCACGAAATAATCATCGGGCACCACGCGCAGCTTAGGATACTTCGCGCCGATCTCTACCAATCTTTGCTTGTTCGCCGCGAATGCATCGATCTTCCCCTCGAGCAGCGCCTTCTCGATCTCGTCGCCTTCGGGCATCTTCGCCACCGCATCGACGGTGGTGTTCTTGAGATTCTTGCTGAGATACACGTCCTGCGTGTCGTTCTTCACGGCTTGAATATGCACTCCTGCACGATCCGCATCCGCCACTTTTTTAATCGGCGAATCCGCCCGCACGATATACGTGTTCGGCATCAACAGCCACCCGGGCGTGAAATCCACCTGCGCCGCCCGGCCCGCGTTGTAGGCGAAGAACCCAATATCCGACGTCTTCGCATTCAGCCGCGAAATAATTTCCGGCGTCCCCGATGCAGGATACAGTTCGTAGGGTACACCCAACTTTCGCGCCATTTCCTTAACAAAATCCGCCACCGGCCCCGTTATCGCCCCGGTCTGTTTGTCGACTTTGCCCAGCGCCGGATTATCGCCCAAAAATGCCGCCCGTAAAGTGCCTGTTGGTGCGATCAATGCCGCCGGAGTCTGTGCACCCAGCGGAATTAGCGGCAGAAGGAAAATCGAAAGCGACCTGGCCCAGTGCATGGGACGATTATAGGCCGACTGGTGGGGCAGGTTGATTACCTGCGGCGGGTTGGTAACCCGCCGGCATCGGAACAGCCCAAGCGGGTATCGCGACGTATCCCGCCTCAGTCGTCGGCACTGGGATCGCATCCCCATCCTCCCGCATAGCATCGAGATGCATCTCGACCGCGCCGCGAATCAGATCCGTGGTTTCTTCGAGCGAGGGTCCCGCCGCCGCGCACCCCGGTAGATCGGGAACGTAGGCACTGTATCCGGTAGCGGTTTTTTCGTAGATAACGGCGTATTTCATCGTTCTGTTCGCCTACATTCTAAGAATACTTCTCATGATAGGCTTGACGTGAAACATGACGTCTAGGGAAAGGGTCGAGAAGATTTCGAAATTGTTGTGGGCTGCCGACGATGGCCACCTGGACGGATTGGAATGCCCGGACTGCGGTGATTCAACCATTTTCGTATCGTTTACGCACGCCGATCCGCAATATCGAACTTACTTGATTTGCTCCGCGTGTCCGTTCCAGGCGAGCGCGGGCGGCCTGGGTAAGCCGCCGTACTTTTCAGAAGAGCGCGTCGACCCGCGACTCCAGGCCTCATACATCAAAATCCTTAACGAGGCGAAGTTCCCTTTGCCGGATCGGTGAAAAAAGTTCTTCACTCGTCGGCCTGCGATACAATGGGTTTGCAACCCCATTTAGCATCACTCCAGCCGTATCATGTTCGATAATCTAAGCGACAAGCTCCAGCGGGTCTTCAAAAACCTGCGCGGCGAAGGGAAACTCTCGGCCGAAAACATGGAGGCCGCGCTGCGCGAAATCCGCGTGGCGCTGCTCGAGGCCGACGTGCATTTCAAGGTCGCCAAGCAGTTCATCGAAGCCGTCAAGGAAAAGGCCATGGGCCAGGAAGTGCTCACCGCGCTTTCGCCCACCCAGCAGGTGGTCAAGATCGTCCGCGACGAGATGGTCAAGATGCTCGGCCAGCATCAGGCCAGGCTGCGCACCGCCAACGAGCCGCCCAGCGTATACATGATCGTCGGCCTGCAAGGCTCCGGCAAGACCACCTCCACCGGCGAAGCTCGCGCGCTGGCTTTCGAAGAACGGGCAATTCGCCGATCATGGTTTCGGTGGACGTCTATCGTCCGGCTGCGCGCAAGCAGTTGAGCGTGCTCGCGCGCGATCTGAAGCTGCCGATTTACGAAGGCACGCCCGAAGAAACCAAGCCCGCCGAGCTGGCCCGCTCGGCGCGCGCAAAGAAGCCGTGCAGACCGGCCGCGACGTGCTGCTGGTCGATACCGCCGGACGCCTGCACATCGACGAAGAGCTGATGACCGAGCTGACCGAGCTCAAAGAACTGCTCAATCCCACCGAAATTCTGTTCGTCGCCGACGCCATGACCGGCCAGGACGCCGTGAAATCGGCCGACGAGTTCCACAAGCGGCTGGGCATCACCGGCGTGATCCTCACCAAGATGGACGGCGATGCGCGCGGCGGCGCGGCGCTTTCGATTCGCGCGGTCACCGGGCAGCCGCTCAAGTTCGTCGGCGTCGGCGAAAAGTCGGACGCCTTCGAGCCGTTTCATCCCGACCGCGTCGCGCAGCGCATTCTCGGCATGGGCGACATGCTCAGCCTGATCGAAAAGGTCGAGGAGACCATCGATCAGAAACAGAGCCGAGGAGATGCAGCGCAAGCTCATCGAGGACGAGTTCACGCTGGGCGATTTCCGCGATCAGATGAAGCAGATTCGCAAGCTGGGGCCGCTCGAATCGATTCTGGGCATGATGCCGCAGATGGGGCCGCTGAAGGATCTGAAGAACGCCAAGATCGACGAGAAGGAAATCACGCGCCTGGTGGCCATCGTCGATTCCATGACCCCGCGCGAGCGCAACAATCACATGATCATCAATGGGCGCGCGGCGCAGGCGCATCGCCAAGGGCAGCGGGCACCTCGGTGCAGGAAGTGAACAACCTGCTGAAGCAGTACGCGCAGATGCGCAAAATGATGAAGAGTTTTACGGGCGGCGGATTCCTGGGCAAGCGGCTCGGGAAGCTGAAGCTTCCCGGCGGCATGGGTGGCTTGCCGTTTGGGCGCTAACCCGTCCCCAACCGTGGTCATCCTGAGCACCGCGAAGGATCTGCTTTTCCCCAGCCGCGACCGTGATGGAGCGGGCTTGCCGGAACCTACCGTTCAATGCGACACTAAAGGGATTCGACTTAGGAGTTTAGAAGAATGTTGATGATTCGTCTGGCGCGGTTCGGCAGCAAGAAGAAGCCCACCTACCGCCTCGTTGTGATCGATAAAGAGCGTGCGCGCGATAGCCGCGCTGTGGAAGTGGTTGGTACCTATCAACCCGTGGCTCAGCCCACCACAGCCAACTTGAACCATGAGCGCATTCAGTACTGGATCAAGAACGGCGCGCAGCCGTCTGACACTGTCGCTCGCCTGATGAAGAACTATCCGGCCGCCGCGGCCTAGTGATCCCGGAGGAGGGGTCGTCCGTGAAAGAGCTGGTCGAAGAAATCGCCAAAGCGCTGGTCGATAAGCCCGAGGAAATCCAGGTCACCGAGCGTGTCCTGCCCGGCGAAGGCGGCACGGTCTTCGCGCTGCGCGTCGCCGCCGACGATGTCGGCCGCGTGATCGGCAAGCAGGGCCGCACCGCGCGTTCCATTCGTTCGCTCCTCCTCGCGGCGGGATCGAAAACCAACCATCGCTATACCCTCGAAATCGCCGAGTAGTTCCTCGCGGCGAACCACAAGCTTGTGAATCCAAAATTGTGAGCGACGACTGGGTCCTCATCGGCCGGCTGCTACGCGCACGCGGGATTCGCGGCGAAATCGTCGGTGAATTGGACAGCAACCAGCCCGGACGTGAAGAGCGGCTTAAGGAAGTGAAGCTCCAACTGGGCGATCGCAGCCGAGTCGCGCGCGTTGAGCGGATCTGGGGAAATCCCTCGATCTACGATGGGCGGCCCGTTTTCAAATTCGAGGGGATCGATTCCATGACGGATGCCGAAACGTGGCAGGGCGCGGGAATCCTTGTCAGCCCCGAAGAGGTCGCAAAGCCCGAAGAAGGTGCCTATACCTTCGCCCAGCTTGTCGGATGCAAGGTCGTCAAGCTCGACTCCAGCGACTCTGTCGGCACCGTGGAAGCCGTCGAAGAGTTCGGCGGACCGCCCGTCCTGCGCGTCCGCGCCACTGACGGCCGCGAGTTCATGATCCCCTTCGCGAAATCCATTTGCAAACAAATCGATCCCGTCGCGAAACTCATCGGCGTCGATCTCCCCGAAGGCCTGCTGGATCTATAGGCGCACCATTCGTGGCGCGGGCCGCCAGGCCTGCTGAGTCGAGAGTCATCTCGACTCTTCGCCGAACGATACACTGTGTATTCACGCCGTTAGTATTGGGGGGCATGAATCTGTTCGACCGATTCTTCTTCGATTTTCTCGGTATGGGCTTGGCTTGCGTGCTCGTCAATGGTGCTCTCACTGGAAAGTTCTACAGTTATGGCAAGGGTGCAAATCGCAACCCCCAAATTGCTCTCTTCTGCAAGCTCCAATTGGGCACGCGTCGCAATTCTATTGCTCGCCTCGGGAATATGCGTATGGTGGTAATTGACATGCGACGTAAGCTCGGCGCCTAAATTCCAGCCACGCATGAAATTTCACATCGTCACCATCTTCCCCGACTTCTTCCGCGGCCCCTTCGATCATGGCGTCGTTCCAAAAGCCCGTGAGGCAGGGAAGATCGATATCCTGATCCACGACCTCCGCGCCTGGACCTACGACCGTCACCGCACAGTCGACGATCGCCCCTTTGGCGGCGCCGAAGGCATGCTCCTCAAGCCTCAGCCGATCTTTGAAGCTGTCGAAGCTATTTGGCCCGATCGAGCCACGTCCGTAACAGAACCGCGAATGTCAATGAGCGGGCAGCCGTCTCGCAAGAAAATAGTCCTCCTCTCCGCCCAAGGCCGCAAATACGATCAAAGCCTCGCCCGCGAATTCTCCACCTGCGACGAACTTCTCCTCATCTGCGGCCGCTACGAAGGTGTGGATGAGCGCGTCGCCCTCCACCTGGCCGACGAAGAAATCTCCATCGGCGACTACGTCCTCAGTGGCGGCGAGCTTGCCGCAGCCATCGTGGTCGATTCCGTCGCCCGCCTGATCGAAGGCGTGCTTGGGCAACGAAACCTCCATCGTCGACGAATCCTTCAGCCGCGAAGGCCTTCTCGATTGGCCCCAATACACCCGCCCCGCCGACTTCCGCGGCTGGAAGGTGCCGGACGTTCTGATCGGCGGAAACCACGCCGAAATCCGCAAATGGCGCGAGCGCGCCGCCCGCGAAAAAACCGCGCGGCTCCGCCCTGATCTGCTTAAAAGCTGCAGAACGGCCAAAAGAAAGCTAAGCTAGTAGAAGTCCTTTTTACGTAGGAACTCAAAGAGTAGAGAGTAGAGTCAAAGTTATGAACAACGCCGTGCTGACCAAAATCCTGAACAAAGGCAAGCGCGCCGCCGCCCACCCCGAGTTTCGCTCCGGCGATACCATCCGGGTTCACGTCAAGATCAAGGAAGGCGACAAGGAACGTCTGCAGGCGTTTGAAGGCACCGTCATTGCCAAGCACAACTCCGGCATGGGCGAGACCATCACGGTTCGCAAAGTCAGCTTTGGCCAGGGTGTCGAGCGCATCTTCCCCGTGCACGCCCCCGTGGTGGATCACATCGACGTCGTGCGCACGGGCCGCGTCCGCCGTTCGAAACTCTACTATCTGCGGGGACTCAAGGGCAAAGCCGCCCGCCTGAAGGAACGCGTAGTAAAGGAACGCGCCGTAAAGGCATAGCGCGTTTCATACGCCGGCTCGTATTCGAATTGATGCCATCCAGCCGCCACGAGCGCGCCGCCCGCCAAGCCGGTTACCGGACCATCGCCGGTCTGGATGAAGCCGGTCGCGGCGCTCTGTTCGGCCCTGTTTTCGCTGCCGCGGTGGTGCTCAATCCGGAGCGCCCCATTCGCGGCCTGGATGACAGCAAGCAACTCGATCCCGAACGCCGCGAAGTCCTCGCTGTGCGCATCCGAGAGCGCGCCATCGCCTGGTCTGTCGCCGCCTCCGATGCCTTCGAGATCGATCGCGTGAATATCCTGGAGGCCTCGCGCACGGCAATGCATCGCGCGCTCCAGTGCCTCCCGCTTCCGTGCGATTTCGCGCTCACCGACTGCATGCGGCTCGACGTCCCCATTCCGCACAAATCGCTCATCCATGGCGACGCGCTCAGCTTCTCCATCGCCGCCGCATCCATCCTGGCGAAAGTCGGCCGCGACACCGCCCTCAATGCCTGGGATCGCGTCTTTCCCGGTTACGGCCTCGCGCACAACAAAGGCTATTCCACGCCGGATCATGCCGACGCTCTCCGGCGCCTGGGTCCCACGCCTCTCCATCGTTTCAGCTTCGAGCCCGTTCGCCTGGCCTGTCCAGCGGCCGCCCACGGCACTCTCACTTGGTCGGGATACCCGCAATTGACCGATCAGATCGAGCTTTTCGCATGTCCCTGAGCCCTGCCGATCGCCCTCAACCGTCGACCGACGCTGGGTATACCGGCGCGAACCTCCCCGTGCCGCCTGCCGTCGCTCCTCCGCGTACCAACCGCCTGTGGACCGTCTGTTTTATCCTCCTGGCCCTTGAAGCGGGCGGCTTTCTGGTCATCTTCCCATGGTTAGATGCCTGGCACCTCAATCACTTCCGCGCATTTTTTCCCTCCGCCTCCGACCTCTGGGACGACGCGTACTTCCGCGGAGCCGTCACCGGCTTGGGCGTCGCCAATCTCCTCGTCGCCCTCGGTCAGTCCCTTCACCTCATCCGTTCTCTCAGAAAAACCCGAGCCTAGTCTTTCTAAGCATTTAGCCTTAGAAAACCTCTTGCAAAGCACTACGTAGTACGTTAGTATCTACGTGGGTGTTAGAACACTACCCGGATTCCAGTACTTTGGTAGCGGGTATAGGATAAGCGAGAGACTTTAGTCCGCAAGCACGTCGCGTACTGATAGGTCCAAAGAAGACAGGTGGTGACGGAATGAGAACGAAAAAGAATTTAGCAGCGGTGATTGCGACGTTTGCAGCGCTGCTCGTACTTGCATTTACCATAAGCACTCTTAATCATGCGATCTTCGCTGGTTCTCCGTGGCCGACTCCCGGCGACGGTGATGGTAATTTCACATTCACGGCAGGATCTCCCTGGCCGACGCCCGGCGATGGCGACGGTAATTTCACGGGATCTCCCTGGCCGACCCCCGGTGATGGTGACGGCAATTTCACGCTGACGGCAGGATCTCCCTGGCCGACTCCCGGCGACGGTGATGGCAACTTCGGTTCGCCGTGGCCGACCCCTGGTGATGGCGATGGCAATTTCACGCTGACGGCAGGATCTCCCTGGCCGACTCCCGGCGACGGTGATGGCAACTTCGGTTCGCCGTGGCCGACCCCTGGTGATGGCGACGGCAACTTCACGTTGACGGCAGGATCTCCGTGGCCGACTCCCGGTGACGGTGATGGCAATTTCGGTTCGCCGTGGCCGACTCCTGGCGATGGCGACGGTAATTTAGTGTAAGCTTTCGTTTTACACGAAAATCTCCTCTCCTGATTTTAGGCCGGACTCCCGATAAGTGAGTGGGAAGTCCGGCCTTGACTATTTTTGCCTACCTTCTTCCGGTCCTCTTCGTACTGCTGCAGACGTGCGTCGCCGTCCTGCTGCTGCGCGGGCCTTTTCGCCGGTATCCCCTCTTCCTGGCTTACAGCCTTGTCCAAATCATCCGCTTTGTAGCGGACGGAATTTTCTTTTCGGCTGGCGGCATCAACAGCCGGGCCTACATTCTGGTCTACTGGACAGGCGACGTCATTGACGACCTGCTTTTGTTCTGGTTAGTGGCGGTGCTGACGTATCAGGTCATGCAAGGCAGCCCTTTGCTCGCGGGGGCAGGCCGGATGCTACGCGTCATCGCCGCAGCCGCTGTGGTGCTGCCGTTTATCCTTTACCACCCTTACTTCACCAGCCGCTGGTTCCGCCACACCAGCCAGCTCCTCAGCCTGGGAGCCGCCTTCATGAATCTGCTGCTTTGGACCGGCCTCCTCGGACGCAAGGGAAAACGCGATCAGCAATTGATTATGGTTAGCATCGGCCTGGGCATCGCTGTCTCAGGGTACGCAGTCAGCTATGGCATTCTCCAGTTCATGACTTCCAAAGATACCCGCTGGGTGCCGGATCTTTTCAAGGCTCTAACGCAGGTTGCACAAAGCGCCATCTGGTGCAAGGCATTCTGGCCCGCCCCTCGCAAGACTCCCACGCTTCATCCCCCTTTACCGGAACCCCCTTTACCGACCCCTGGCCTCAATTCAGTTCATTCGCTTCCCGATTCGTGAGAATTCCCGGTTAGATCGCACACTAACTTAAAATAACGGCCAAAAATGGCCTGGACTTCTTGCGCCCGACGGGTCGGATCATTGCGAGTTCTTTATGCGCTCCAGAGAACATTCCGGTTTTCGCGCAATCCGGGCGTCAAGCCGCTCGTCCGCGGCCGCGGGTACGTCCCTTCTGCTTGCCTCTGGTGCGTTTTTCCTGGCAAGCCTCGCAGATCCCGGCGTGCTTCTGGCGCAAAAAACTCCGCGCGATTCAGGAATCATTCGCGGCACAATTTACGACTCTACGGGAGTTCCTTTTGCGGATGCGGAAGTACGCGCCCGGCCTACGGGCGACGGTCCGTCGAATACCAGGACCTATACGGCCGCAATTTCGGCCAAGGGGGTCTATACTCTGGCGGGACTGCCGGTCGGAACTTATCGCGTGACCGCCGCGGTGCACGGCCTGCAGATGTTTGCCCGGGCCGGCGTGGTTGTAGAAGCCGCGAAGATCTCCCGGCTGGACGTGCATCTGGTGGACCCACATCAACTGGACACGCTCGGCGACAACCAAACCAATCAGACCGCCTGGGATCACAAGCCGGTTCCCAGTGGTCGCGCGCCAAAAACTCTGGACGGCAAGCCGGACTTTTCCGGGGTGTGGGCTCCCACTGTTCTGGTGGAATCCGAAAAGGCAGTGGTGTTGCCTGCCGCCCGGGCCGCCATCCAAACGATGTTGAATGGTCAACTCCAAAACACCCCAACCGCCCGATGTCTGCCCTGGGGCGCGGGCCTCGACAGCCAGTCGCCCGTCAAATTCATTCAATCTCCTTCGGTAGTGATCATCCTCACCGAAGATACCTTCCCCTATCGCCAAATTTTTCTGGACGGGCGCAAGCGTCCGCAGGACGCCGATCCCACATGGATGGGCTATTCGATCGGGCATTGGGAAGGCGACTCACTGGTGGTGGACACGACTGGCTTTAACGATAAAGCGTGGTCGCCACCGGTCGGGTACCCGCACACCACGAAACTTCATATGATCGAGCGTTTCCGTCGGATCGACCTGGGCCATCTGGAAATCGAAACCACCATCGACGATCCCGGAACCTACCAGGAACCGTGGCGCCTGAAGAGGAGTTCGCATCTTCTGCTCGGCGACGAGATCGGCGAATACGTCTGCGCGGAAAACAACCAGGACGTTCCACACCTGCTCGGGAAATAAAACAATCACTACGGAGCCGCGACAGTCATGGAGCGGGGACCACCCACCGCGGCCGCCACATTGATGAAGCGACATCGCGCTAACGAGCCGCGACCGTGATAGAGCGGGGCATGGCTACGGCCAACGCCTCACCGCTTTCACCGGGCCTTGCTTTTGATCGCGTTGTATTCCTTCATCGCCCGATCCGTTCCGGCCACGTCAATCTCCGGCGTGATCGTCCCGCTGAATTCGGCGTACAGCCGCAGCGTGTTTAGAACATTGCGCTCCGGATTGGTCCAATTCGCGAAGCGTCCCAAATTCAGGCCTGCGGCCGCTTCGCCCACGCTCATCCCCTCACGGAACGTCTTTTCGATCTGCGGAACCAGCATCTCGAAATACGCGCGCGTCTCGGCCAGCTCTTTCTTGGTCCCTAAAGGCCCGTGTCCCGGCACGATCACGTCCACGTCCATCTTCATAATGCGATCAATCGCCTCCATCCATTTCGTGATATGCCCGTTCTGACCGGAGGGCGTCACATAGAAGAACGCGATATCGGCGGCAAACAGAACCCGGTGCTGCGGAAGATACACCATCACGTCGCCCCACGTGTGCGCCGGTCCGTTATAAATCGCCTCCACCACCAGATCGCGGACCCGATACGTCATCCGCTCGGTGAACGTCGTCGAAGGCGGCGCGAGCTTCAGCTCGTTCATCCCCTCCTGCCATTGCGGCCTGTCCGCATACGGATGCGCCGGAATGCCCTGGTCGATCACGGCCTGCCTCGCATAGCTGTGGCTAACGATCTCCGCCGGCAGAAAAAAGCAATTGCCGTTGGTGTGATCGCGATGATGATGCGTATTCAATAACCGGCCGAACTTTTTGCCCGTGGCTTTTTCGGCTGTCGCGATGAACGCCTTCGCGTGAACCGGCGGCCCTAGCGCGTCGATCGCCATCAGTTCCTCGCCCACAATCAAGCCTGCGTTGCTCAAACTCGCGTTGTCCACGCCCGGTCCGCTGGCCTGTGTATAGGCAAACACATTCGGCGCCAGCATCTGCAATTCCGTTTTCCAGCTCGGAATTTGGGGAGCGCCACTCGCCTTCGGCGCCTGCGCGAACGCGGCTTTACAAGCCAGGGCGGTAGCAGTTGCGAAACCCGAGCGCCTCAGCATTTCTCTGCGGGACACCCTAGAGCTGAGAAAATGACTCACAGGTCACATTCTTTCACACGCGCCGTGCCACGTGGCGCGGGCCGCCAGGCCTGCTGAGTCGAGAGTCCTCTCGACTCTTCTTTCATCGAGCCACAGACGGGCCTGAGCCCGTCGTCCTAACTCCTGACTTGTCGCTCTTCCTACCGCTTCGCCGCCCCCGCCTTCGCCGCCGCATTCATCGGCAGGAATTTTTGGATGCGCTTGCCGTCCTCCACCTCGCCCGTATAAACATTCCCGTGCGAGTCCACGGCAATCGCGTCGATCCAATGCAGATTCCCCGCGTACCGTCCATCGCCGCCGAACGATCCCATGAGCTCCCCGGTTTTGCGATTCAAAATCCAAACCGTGTTGTTCGTTCCATCAGCCACAAAAATATAACGCTGCTCTTTATCGGTAGAGAGCGCCAAATTATAAATGGTGCCGCACGGAGGGTCCGTCATGCTCCAGATGCCTCCGCAGTGCGGTCCGCGCGATTGCGTCTGCGGATGAATCCAGTAGCGCGTCACGAACTTGCCCTGCTTCGTGAACACCTGAATGCTGTCGCTCCCGCGTTCGCACACATACACGAAGCCGTCGTTCGAAGGATGCGCGCAATGCAGCGCTGGCGCGAACTGCTTCTGATCGGGAGGTGTCGGCGCCGGAAACGCATATTCCGGTATCGGATCGTTATCGATCTCGCTCAGCGGAATGCCATGCCCGCCCCAGCCGCGTTTGAACTTGCCCGTATCCATGTCATACACCAGGACTCGCTTGTTCAAAAACCCGTCGGCGATGTAAATCTCGTGTGCGTCCTCGTCGAACTCAAACGCGCCGATGCCGGGCGGAAAAACATCCGTCTGCTGATTGTTCTGTTTCACCTGATTGGCGGGAATCTTCGGCCCGCGGTGTCCGAAGTCGGACAGAAATTTCCCATCGCTGCTGTATTTGGCGATGGTATCGCCCGGCGTCGTGCCCGAGACATAAATGTTGAGGTTGCGATCCACGCCCAGCGTTTGCAACCGGCCCGGCCATCCCGGCGTGCCTTTCCCATCCCACGACTTCAGCACGTTGCCCTGCTGATCGAACTGAATAATCTCCGGCCCCGGCACGCAGCATTCAATGTTATGATTCGTCGCCGCACCCGTTTCATCCGGCCGCGCGTCGGTCTGCCGGTTGATGATCCAGATGTGGTCGTCCTTGTCGACGTAAATGTCGACAATCTGCTGCATGGCCCACTTGTTTGGCAGCGGCTTCGGCCAGAACGGATCAACCCTATATTGCGGCCCGTTCGTCGGAATCTTATCGGGCCATTTCGGACCCGTCTGCGCACTCAACGTCACTGCCACCGCGAGAGCCAAAGCAGCGTTCAATAAAGTGTTTCGCATGTTTCTCCCTACCCAGATTTGTCATCCCGAATCGCCCGAAGCAGGACTACGCCATGAGGGATCTGCTTTTCGCCCGAGCGATCACTACAACCCAAACACGTAGATCGTCGGCTGGCCGTGCGTGTCCATGATCCGATTCTCCATACCCGACGCCACCGCGACTCGCTGTCTGCCTGCGTTGCTGGTATAAGTGATTACGCCGCCGCCCGTAGGCTGCCCGAGCTTCATCGTGTGGAGCAGTTTCCCGTCCGCCGCATCGAACACCATGAAGTCGCTCGCCATGTCGGCCGTGAACACCAGGCCGCTGGCGGTGACGGCCAGCCCCGCCACCATCGGCGTGGACGCTTTGTATTTCCACTTCACCGCGCCGCTATCGGCGTCAATCGCATTTACCCAGCCGTGGCCGTCTTCATCCTTGTCGCCGAACGCATTCGCCGACCCCAGCATATTCTTCTTTCCGTCATAGTCCGGATCGTCCTTCACAGTGGAGCACCGGTCCACCGCATTCACATAAACAAGGTTCGTCGCCGGAGAATACGCCGGCCCGTTCCATTCCACGCCGCCCACCGTACCGGGGCAGAAGTGTGTGCCTTCCGGCTTCAGCGGCGCATCGGCGTTCGCGATCGTCGTGACCGGCGTCTTCCACGTGATCTTATCGGTATTGGGATCGATCGAAACCAGGTGGCCGTCCTTGCCTGCCGTCATTACCCGCTTATGTTTCGCCTTCGTGTTGAACACCAGCGGCGCGGACGTGAGATCCCAATCATGAAAATCGTGCGGGACGATTTGATAATACTTGTGCAGCGCCCCCGTCCTCGCGTCCAGCGCAATTACGGAGTTGGTATAAAGGTTCTCGCCCGGACGATATTTATCCGCGAAGTCGAAGCCCGGATTGCCCGTGGATAAATACAACAGGCCGGTTTCCTGATCCAGCGTGAAGCTGGTCCATAGCGACCCGCCTCCCGGCGTCACGCCCTTGGGCCAAGTCTCCGCTTCTTTCGACCCCGGCTTGGGAACCGTGTTGAACGTCCACAACGTCTTTCCCGTCGCCGCATCCAACGCCGCGACAAAACACGCGCAATTGTTCTCGCCGCCCGACGTGCCGATATACACCACGCCATTCGCCGCCAGCGGCGCCAGTGCGATCGTTGCCACGCGGCCATCGGGCGCGGTCAGTTTCGTGGACCATAGCTGCTCGCCATTACTAATGTCGTAGGCGATCATCATCCCGTCGCGGAATCCACGGAACACGCGTCGCCCTTCCACTGCCACGCCGCGGACCACGCCCGGATTCCCGGGCATGTCATGCTTCTCGCTCCACTTCAACGCGCACGTTGCCCCGTCCAGCGCATAGGTGGATTGCGGCGTCGTGAAGTACAGCATCCCGCCGATCGCCACCAGGCTGCTCTCGAACGTCACCTTCGCTTCGGGCAGCGCATACGAGCACACCTGCTTCAGGCCCGCGACGTTCTTCGCTGTAATTTCCGTGAGCGGCGAATAGCGCGTGGACGAATACGTGCGCGCATACATCGGCCAATCGCCCGGCGCGGCCTGATTTTGCGCGGCAGCGATCCCCGCCATCAGAGTAAGCAGCGCCAGCACTTGTGCGGAGCGGTGTTGTTTGAGCATCGGCGTAAATATATCACACGCCGTTGCGAGCTTCCTGGCTTTGTGTGCCCGCTCGAGATCCTCGAACGGGCACCACCGGTTTTTGACCAGATTACTGCCCCGTGTAGTTAATTGTCACAGGGGCGCTGGTCGCCGAATTCCCTGCGCCGTCCGTGACAGTGAGCTGAACCGCATAGCTGCCCGGTCCCGACGTGAAAAACACCAGCGCCTCTCCCGTGAAGGGCGTCGCGCCGATAACCGCTGTCTTCCCGCTTGCGCCCGGCACAGCCGTGAACTGATACACCAGGCCTCCCGAGGCGCTGGTAGAGGCGCTCCCTAACGCCAGAATGCCTTGCTGGCTCGTGCTGGCACTGCCAACCGTCAGGATCGCCTGCGTGATCGGCGGCCCTGCGGCGAAAATGGCGATGCATCCCTTGTTCGGCAATGGCCCGCAATTGGTAAAGGTGCTGGTGGCCGGAACCGGAGCGATCACCGCGCTGCTCACCGCATCCGCGTTCGCCGAGTGCGTAATGCCCGGCAGCTTTTGGAAGAAGCTCGGCGGATTCGTATTGTTATTGACGATGCCCAGCGAGCTGGAACATCCGCCGCCGAACGTATTGTCGCCCGGGTTGTAGTACACCTCATCGCAGCCGGTAATTTGCGGGAAGCTCGCGATCTGCGTGCCCGTGCGAACGTCGATGATCTGCGTCGGCCCGGAGCAGCCCAGATATAATTCGTAATTCGGGCCCATCGCCGCCCCGTTCGGCGCGCAGCCGATCAGCGGGAACACATTCGTTACCCTTAAGGCCACGGGATCCACCACCGCGACCGCACCGTTTCCGCCGGTATCGCCAGGTCCGTTTTGCGGAATGGAGATATAAAACATTCCGGTCAGCGGTGAATAGGCGGGCTGCTCGACTCCGCCCACCGCGTTAGGCGTCCCATTGGTCCCATCGAATTTAATTTGCTTCAGGATCGCGTGGTGCGCCCCGGGCAACACCGGTGCCGAAGAGATCAGCGTGATAAACGGCACGCTGGACGCTTTGCCGATATTTTGTTCCGAAGGATTGGCGATCAGCACCACGTCGTCTTTCGGGTCCCAATCCAGCTCGTCGGCGCGGAAGCAGCCGCCGGTGTTGATTACATCGGTCACTGTCTGATCCAGAATGCTGACCACCTTCGCGCTGCTGTTGCAGTTGTCGTTAACGTAGGCTGTAGCCAGATTCGAGTTCTTCGTGATCGGCCCCGAAAATGTCGGCGAATCGCCCAGCCAAACTTCGGCATGGTGAACGGTAATCACGCCATTCGGGCCGCTGATTTCGTTGTGCCCTGGCACGTTCGGATCGGTGGGAAATCCCGCGAAGGCGGTCGCACCCTTCGGCGTGATCTGTGAGAGGGTCCCCGTATTGAGATCGATCACGTCGAGCGACGCATTCGCATCATCCGCCAGGAAGTACGCTCTGGCGAATGGATCGACGAAGCTTATATCCAGCTGGCCGACGGACTGGCCGTTCGGCAACGGTATGGCGCGAGCCACACTGTAGGTCGTCGACGGCGGCGCCGCGGGAGCCACGCCCTGACAAAGGAATAATACGGTTGCGATCGCCACTCCAACACCGGCGATCCGGCCGCTTCTGCCGCTCTTCAGAAATGAAACTTTCATGGTTGTGTTCCTCCCCGTCGTTGGCGCGTCCCGCGCCGGCACTTCGGACTCGCATTAAGACTCCGGAGCTCGACAAGTATACGGCAAGCAATTTTAATTTCAACGAATTTGTTCAATAAATCGCAACAAATTGTGCATGCCTCTTTCGCCGCCGCAAATCCTCAGCGAATCCAAAGTTATTCTTCAGCCATCTCTCAGTGGACCCTCAGACATCCGCCATCGCGCAGTGATATCGTTGTAGCCTGCTTCGCTCAGAATGATTAGAGGAGATGCGCATGAGTAAACGTGTGACGTTCACATTGACGGTCACTATGGCTATCGCCGGCGCGATCGCGTTCAGTCACAAAACGGCAATCGCGCAAGACAAGAACCGCGCCGTCTTCGCGCAAGATAAGAAAATGTCCAGCATAGCCGCCGTTCCCGGCCAGCTCGGCGGCCAGGACGTCACCGGCCCTTATGAGGTAGTGCGTGGCTGGCCCAAACCGATTTCGGCTTTGCCCGGCAACGAAAAGTGGACCTGGGGCGCGGGCCAGGGCGTGTTCGCGGAATCCCCGAACCGCGTCTTCTACCTGGAGCGCGGCGAGCTGCCCAACATCGAACGGCCCAAGCGCGTGAAGATCGCTCCCAGCATCGACTTCCCCATCGGCCGTCTGCCCTGGCGCGACGCGACCGCCTCCAGCCCGCCCGGACGCCTCGAAACTCCCGATGGCAAAATCGGCGACGATCTCGACGTCGGCACGCCCGACGTGGATTACAAATGGGCGCACTGCATCGTCGTGCTGGACGAGCAGGGCAACCATATTGAGGACTGGTCGCAGTGGGACAAGATGCTGCGGCGTCCGCACTCCATCTACATCAGCCCGTACGATCCCGAAAAGCGCGTCTGGCTGGTGGACGATTACCGCCACGCCATCTTCATCTTTACTCACGACGGCAAAAAGCTTCTGCAAACCATCGGCGAACCGAACGTCCACGGCGCCGACGACAAACATTTCTTCCGGCCCACGTTCATCGAGTGGCTGCCCGATGGAACCTTCTTCGTGGCCGACGGCTACGTCAACACGCGCGTCGTGAAGTTCGACAAGAACGGAAAGTATCTGCTGGCCTGGGGCCAAAAGGGCACGCCGCCTAACGACAAGCGTCCCGGCTATTTCAACACCGTCCATGGTCTCGCGATCGATCTGCCCACGCGTCACGTCTTCGTCAGCGATCGTCAAAACCGCCGCATCCAGGTGTTCGACGAAAACGGCAAATATCTCTACGAATGGTACGTCGGCGACGCGCCCACCGATCTGCATCTGATCTACATCGGCCAGGACCGCGCGCTATGGGCCTTCGACCGCGGCACCAACAAGATGATCAAGTACGATCTCGAAGGCCATTATCTTTACTCCTGGGGCACCTTCGGCGATTTCCCCGGCGGCTTCTGGGGCATTCACGGCATCAACGTGGATACCGAGGGCAACTTCTACGTCGCCGAAGTCGACAACGGCCGCCTGCAAAAGTTCCGTCCGCGCGCGGGCGCGAATCCGGAATATCTGGTGAGTAAGCCAGTCGCTCGCGTGTGGAAATAGAGAGAACAGATCTCCCCGGTCGCGATACGGCCGATATTTCCTCAGCGTCATCCCGAATCCCGGCTTCAGCCGGGTGAGGGACCTGCTGTTCGCCAGTGATGATAGCATCGCCGATACAACCCCGGGCGTAAGCCCGGGATACAGATCAACGAGCCAACACCGGCTGAATCCCGGCTCTAACGATGCACGGATTTCGAGCGCGTCGAGCCTCACCGACCGCGAAACAAAAGCAACCACGGGACAAACATTTTTCCGGACTGTGTGAGCCGCAAGCTGCCCTCAACGTGCCAAACGTTACCCGCGTGCGATCCTAAAACACGCCGGATCAATCGGATCGGACTTCTGAAAAAAACAACGCGCATAGACGCGCTACACGAGGTTATTCGGACCTCGGGAATACCTCGGATAGGGTCGGCGCTCCGATCGATTCTAGCCCCGCTAGCGGCCCCGCAACGACCATTTGCGATTTTCAAAAAATGCAGCCTCCGAGTCGAGCTGCCGCCGCGCCTTGTCGTACGATATTTCGTAGATGGTCATTCTGCTTTTTCCGGTCCTGGCGTGCGTGCTCGCCGTCCCTCTCATATATTTCGGACTCTCCATCCCGCTTTCGCTCGTCATTTCCTTTGTGGCGAGCGGTGCCGCCACGTGGTTCATCGTTCGCGCGTACAAGAAGGCCAAGCACCGGCTCGACAATCAATGGCGAGGTTGACTTCAGCAAGTCTCCGCGCGAATTGTTGTATTCTGCAATAGATCCGGTCTTCTCCGAGGAGGGCTCATGCGCCACGTCGTCTCGAAAAATGCTTTGAAATCCGCCGTCAATTGTTTGGGAATCGCCGCACTGGGCTGCACGCTCACCGGAGCGCTGATCGCCCAACAACTCATCCCGCCCTCGGACGCTCAAAAGAAACCGCGCGCCAGCAACATGACGCTGGTGGGCTAGAACGATCTGCAAGCGCGCAGCGCGTATCAGCCGGTGATCCAAAAGCAGGGAACCCGCTGGATCGCCTACATCGGCCATCACGGCGGCGAGGCTCTGAATCCGCAGACCGGCAAGATGGAGCCCAACGGCACGTCCATCGTCGACGTCACCGATCCCAAGAAGCCGAAATATCTGGCCCACATTCCCGGCGAGCCCAAGGACCAAGACGGGCGAGTTCGGCGGCGCGTCCATGGTGCGCGTCTGCAGCGGCGATCGATCTGCCGCACGGCGTGAAAGGCAAGTTTTATATGCTGCGCGCCTTCGGCAACAGCACGCCACGAAATGTGGGATGTCACCGATCCCGCCAAGCCCGCCGCTATGAACGTCATTGTAAGACGGCCTGCGCGATACGCACAAAAATTGGTGGGAATGCGACACGGGCATCGCGTATCTGGTGTCGGGTCCCGTGGGCTGGCGCGCGGCGCGCATGATGCAGATTTACGACCTGAGCGATCCTGCCAAGCCCGTCTTCATCCGCAATTTCGGATTGCCGGGGCAGGAGCCGGGCGCGAAGGGTCCCACGCCGGGCGGCGTGCACGGCGCGGTTTCCACCGGCCCGAAAGGCAATCGCGTTTACGTCGCCTATGACAACGCGCGCAACGGCGTGATCGAAATTCTGGATCGCGACAAATTGATCGAACGGAGCCCCGAGGATCCACCGAAGCGAACCTGAAATATCCAGATAATCGCACGCGTCGATTTGCCGGAGGACATGGGCGCGACACAACGTCATCCCCATGCTGCAAATGCCTCTGCCGGAGTTCGCCAATGCAGAAATTCGGCAAGACCAAGGATTTCCTGCTGGTGATCGGCGAGACCACGCCGAACGAATGCCAGGAATACCGCCAGATGATGCGCATCTTCGACATCACCACCGAATCGAAGCCCATGGGCGTTTCCACCTGGACCGTGCCCGAAGACAGCGGCAATTTCTGCAGCGCGGGCGGCCGCTTCGGCACGCACTCCATCAACGAAAACATGACGCCGATCTTCTACAACCGCGTGGTGTTCGTCGCGCACTTCAACGCCGGCGTGCGCGCGGTGGACGTTCGCGATCCCTATCATCCGAAGGAAATCGGCTACTACATCCCGGCCATCACCGACAACACCGACAAGCGCTGCGTCGGCGACGGAGAAACCGGCCAGTGCAAAATCGCGATCCAGACCAACAACGTGGAAGTGGACGATCGCGGCTACATCTATGCCGTCGATCGCGCCAACACCGGCATGGTAATCCTCGATCTGAGCGGTTCGGCAAGGAACGCCGCGGATTACAGCAAGGCTATTAAGTAGACACACTCGCAAATAGCGATGCCGCGAATTTGGGTCAGCGAACACGCCGGATGGCCGCGTACCCGCGTGGCGTACGAAGATCTGCTTACGACTTCGTAATGGGCACGATCTGTTCCTCATGAAACGTGGAACGTGTTGGATTCCATGCAGCTTAGCTGAGCCGAAGACGCGCGCCGGATCTTTACTCCCTCTTAGGTCGAAACTGTTGCGCGGCCTTGGTGCAGCGTTCGCTTCCTTCAGACGATCACGTCAGGCATGCGACCCACTAAGTTCGTGCTCGTTTCTTTCATCGCCGGAGCCGTGACGCTTGCGGCGCAGATCTGTACAACCACGCCTGGCGCGACCGTCCCGGACGGCAGCGTCAATGCAACCGCCAGCTTTACGGTGCAGGACGGCGCCGTTCTGGTCACTCTCTCAAACGGTCTGGCAGACCCGAAGAGTGCAGGGCAGCTGCTGAGCGGCCTGTCTTTCACTCTCACGTCCGGATCGACCACCGGAACGCTCGGCGCAAACATGGCGAATCTCCGAAGCGTCGCCAAAGGCGGCTCCTTCACCGATCTGGGACCCGCTTCTACAGGTTGGGCTCTGGACCAAAACGTCAACGGCGGATTGTTTCTTTGCGTCCTATGCACGGACCTTGGTGCGGCGGGCCCCAAGCATCTGCTCATCGGCGACGCCGCCGTGTCCGGCAAATATGACTCGGCCAATGGCTCCATCGCCGGCAACAAGCCTCACAATCCGTTTACGCAGGGGCAGGCGACGTTTCTCATCAACGTTCCGGGCGTGACCTCCAACGATTCCGTGACCGGAGCCATGTTCTTCTTCAGCACGCAAGAGGGTGTTTCTGCGCCGTCTAGCTGCAGCAGCATGATCGAACCCGGCTAACCACCGGCCACCCGGCGTGGCGGCGCTGTCGAATACGGCCGGTTCAGCGTCGCCAGGCGTCCTTGCTCGCTCACTGACGCGCCTCACGCGGTGCCAAACACGAGAAGCGGCGTATACAATGAAGTTGATGAAATTCGCTTACGCACTTATTCTCGTCACCCTGGCCACGGCCGGCCAAGTCTGGGCTCATCATTCCTTCGCAGCCGAATACGATAGCTCCAAGCCCATCACCATCACCGGGAACGTCACGAAGGTTGAGTGGACGAACCCGCACGCGCGGCTCTACGTCGACGTGAAGGACGACAAGGGCGCCGTCACCAACTGGAATTTCGAGCTCGGCGGACCGCTGCAGCTCAATCGCCTTGGCTGGCATCGCGAATCGGTGAAAGCCGGCGATCAGATTAAGGTGGAGGGCTATGCGGCGAAGGACGGTTCCAATATGGCGAACGTCCGCAACGTGATTTTCGCCGATGGCCGTAAGGTATACGCGGGCACGCAAGGTGAGGGAGCTCCGCCGCAGGATGCTCCGAAAGATGCTCCGAAGGAAAATGCTCCTAAGGAAAAGGACTCGCAGTAGCTAACGGGGCGGCGTGCTGCGCGCCGATCCCCTGGTTCTGAGCTACTGCTTCTTTTTGCCGCCGCGATCCACCGAGGGCGGGCGGTTGAACTTCGCATCGTCCAGCGCCACGTTCTCCTGAATCTTTGTGATGCGGATGGTCGTGTGCGTGGCGATTTCCGTGCGCGGGCCTGCAGGCTCGTTATGAATGCGGTACGGATATTTCACGCCGTGCCCCGCGTCGCGGTAATCCAAATAGTCCACTTGAAATGGGCTCATGCCGGAGTGCGTGGGCGTCTCGGTGCGACGGCGCACCAGCAGCCCGGTTTTCACGTCGAAGTACATGTGCATGGGAAGCCCTTCAGTGGGCTCGCCCAACACAACGTAAGCGTCCGCGCCGTTGACTTTTTCGATCGCCTCGGTCTTCAGCTTGGGATACTCCTTGGCGAGGTCGAGCGCATCATAAAAATCGGCGTTGCGGGTTTCGCGAATCCGCTCCACGTCAATCGCCGGAGCGTTCACGCGCCCGCGCGCATCCTGCACCCACGGACCTTTGCTATCGGCGCCGCTGGTTTGCGTAACATCCTTGAATTTGGCGATCCGCAGCACCAGGTTCGGAGCCTTTTGAGAAATCTCAACGGTCCCGGGTGTCGGGACGGTGCCGCCGGGCCCTGTGGGAAGATCCTGCGTCGCGGTGATCACGCGGGTGGTAATCTTGCGGATATTCTGCTCGCCGCCGATCGCCGTGATGTACTTCGAGATCAACTGCTCGGGCGCAGGCAGGGCGGGGCCTGGTTCTTTTTCTTTGAAGTAATCGCCCATCGGAAGGGCAACGGTGCCCACGGGGACGGGTTTGCCCTGATGACAGGTATAGCAGGTGACCACGCGCTCGTCTTTGAAGTAGCGCCGGTTGATGTCCATCATCATGGTCATCATGTCGCGCGCCGTGTCTTTGGTTTTCTTTTCGTCCAGCTCCCACTTCATGTCCGCGGCGTGGCAGTATTCGCAATCCACACCCAGCTCGCCGGAGATCAGATGCATGCCCTGATTCAAACTGTCGGAGGGCGTCGCGCCCAGAACTTTGAGGTTCTTATATACCTCTGACGAGGGCGGTACAGGCTTTCCGGATTGGGCGAGCAAGCTGCAGGCGCCAAGCAACAGAGCGGCGGCGATATAGTGGCACGCCTGGAATCGCAATGGTTGTTCAAAGAATTTCATGATAAAGAAAATGCCCCTCAGCAAGATCGACGGCCGCGGTTTCATTGCCGATGCCGCAGCTAAAGATATCTTTGCAATCGTATCACGGAGCGGCGAAAAGTCCCGACTAGCGCGTGCAGTTTTTGGTAACGGAAACCTCGCGGGCGTAGTCGTGATCCCCGATCAACGTGATGCGGGAAAAATATAAGGACCGCCAGTGCCTCAACCTCGACGCGCCGCCTCGATGGCCGCGATGTCGATCTTCTTCATCTTCATCATCGCGTCAAAGGCACGCTTCGCCTCGCCGCCGCCGGCTGCCATCGCATCGGTGAGCGCGCGCGGGGTGATCTGCCAGGAGAGGCCCCAGCGGTCTTTGCACCAGCCGCACTGGCTTTCCGCGCCGCCGTTGCCGACGATCGCGTTCCAGTAACGGTCTGTCTCTTCCTGATTGTCCGTCGCGATCTGGAACGAAAAAGCCTCGCTGTGTTTGAACGCGGGGCCGCCGTTGATACCGATACAGGGAATACCCACGACGGTGAATTCCACTGTGAGCGCCTGTCCTTTCTTGCCGCCCGGATAATCGCCGGGAGCCTGGTGAACAGTGGTCACCTTGCTATCCGGAAAGGTGGCCGCGTAGAACTCGGGCCGCCTCCTCCGCGTCCTTGTCAAACCACAGGCAAATCGTATTCTTCGCTTTCATGTTCGTGTGCTCCTTGCGTTCGATCGGCCCGATTCATCATGACTTTTTCCCAAGCCGTTTGCGAACCGTTTCCAGTTCGCGCAGGTGTTGGGCGCTGGATTTGGGGTAGTCGATTTTCATCTTGTTCAGCGTTTCGAGAACGATTTTGGAAACAATGATCCGCGCGTTCGGCTTGTCATCGGCCGGGACAACATACCACGGAGCGCGATCGGTGGATGTGGCACTCAGGCAATGCTCGTAGGCGCGCATGTAATCCTTCCAGAACCCGCGCTCCTTGACATCGTCCACGCTGAGCTTCCAATTCTTGTCGGGGTCGTCGATGCGTGCCAGCAGGCGCTTGCGCTGTTCTTCCTTGGAGAGGTGCAGGAAAAATTTCACTACGTGTGTGCCGTTGTAGTTCAGGTGGCGCTCCAGGTCGACCATGGAGCGGTAGCGATGTTCCCACAGTGACGGCTTGTCCTGATGCGGCACGTTTTCGCCTTGCAGGATTTCGGGGTGCACGCGGAGGATCAGGACCTCTTCGTAGTAAGAGCGGTTGAAAATTCCGATCTGCCCGCGCTCAGGCAGGCGGCACGTGGCGTTCCACAGAAAATCGTGCGCCAGCGCCTCCGGCCCCGGATGCTTGAAACTGTGAGTCTGGCAGCCTTGCGGATTCACGCCGGACATCACATGCTTGATCACGCCGTCCTTGCCCGCCGTATCCATGCCCTGGAAAATCAGCAGCAGGGCGTAGCGATCCGAGGCGTATAGTTTGCTTTGCAGCGTGGTCAAAGACTCGACTTGGTGCAGCAGCTGCTCATGATAATCCTCTTTCGAGGAGTAGAAGGAATCAACGCGCGTGGGCCATTTGGCGAGATTCACGGAATGGCCTTCCGCGACGCGAAATGCTTTAGGGTCGATCTTTGACCGATGGGCTGCCATCTGTGGCCATCGTAGCAAAGCGCCATCCGTTGACGTTTGTGTCGGGACAATCAAGCGCGGGGGATATAATTGGACGTTGGAACTGAGCGGTTCCGCTCACGTTTTCTTACTTATTTTTGAGGGAGTTCGTCATCATGCAGATCGATTTTGGGAAGGTTGCCGCGCCCGCGGCACTGGCGCTGTTGTGTGCGCTGGGTGCGGCAACGGCCAGCGGCCAGGCGCGCGACACGCGTCCGGCGGAGCAGGTGTTTAAAAATGTCCAGGCTATGAAGGGCATTCCGGCGGACGAATTTATGTCCACCATGGGATTCTTCGCCGCCTCGCTCGGCATCAGCTGCAGCGATTGCCACACGGCGGAAAGCGGCGGCAATTGGGCTGCCTACGGCGACGATACCGATCGGAAGCGCCGCGCGCGCGGCATGATCGCCATGATGAACACCATGAACAAGAATTTCTTTGGCGGGCGGCGCATGCTGACGTGTTATACCTGCCATCGCGGCAGCACGTCGCCCGAAGTCACGCCGGATCTGACGAAGTTTTACGCCACGCTGGGTTATCGCGAGCCCGATAAGATGGTGAACCCGTTCCCGGGCGCCGACGCGCCCACCGTGATCCTGGATAAATATCTGAAGGCCATCGGCGGGGAGCAGAAAGTCGCGGGGCTGAAGAGCTTCACGGCGAAGGGAACTTTCCAGACGTACGGGATTCCCACGAAGTACGCGATGGAACTATATGCGAAAGCTCCGGCGCAGCGTTCGGTGGTGGTGCACAATCTGGCCGAGGCGGAGATGATCGATACGTTCGACGGCAAGGACGGATGGATTTCGCAGTCCGCGCAACTGGCGCCATTAACCATGATGGATCGGACGGGCGGCGAAGTGGACGGAGCAAGGCTGACGGCCGCGCTGGATTTTCCGGCGCAGATCAAGACGCTGCTGACCGAGTGGCGCGTGGGACCTCCGGCGCAGGTGGACGATCGCGACCTGACCATGGTGCAGGGAACGTTGAACGGGAAGTTCCCTGTGAACCTGTACTTCGATGACGAGACGGGCCTGCTGATGCGGACGGTCACGTTCGCCGATTCGCCCGTGGGTTTCGATCCCATCCAGGTGGATTATTCGGATTATCGCGACGTGGACGGCGTGAAGATTCCCTTCAAGGAAGTACTCACGTGGCTGGATGGGAAATCGATCATCGTGCTGACCGAAGTTAAGGCGAACGCGCCGGTGGATGCCTCAAAGTTCGCGCGTCCGGCCAAATAGGACCAATCTAGGGCCTACGCCGGGTTGACAGAAGGCGGGCGATTGGATACAAAAGGTTGGAGTCTTCAGGATTTCGTCAGGTAGCATTTTGCCAGGTGTATGGAGGTTCGGCATGAAAACTAAGTTTGCAGTCATAACGTTAGTGGCGGCTTTTGCCGTGATCGCGGGCCCTGGAGCGCTGTTGGCGCATCACGGAGCTGCGATTTACGACGAGTCCAAGGCCGTGCAGGTGGACGGCGTCGTTACCGATTGGGTATGGGCGAATCCGCACTGCCTCCTGGAATTCGACGCGAAGAACGACAAAGGCGAAATGGTCCACTGGACCGCCGAGGTCAGCAACCCGCCCGACATGATCGCGCGCGGCTGGACCCGGAAAATGTTCAAAGCGGGCAGCACCGCGCACCTGTGGATGATCGTGGCGAAGAATGGCGAGCCTATCGGCCGCATCGTTCGCGTGATGGTGGACGGCAAGACGTTCGAAGGCTTTGGCCGCGTTCCCGGCGAGAAGTAGCAGTTCTCGGCCGTGCTCCACGGCCCGTGACAAGACACGCACCGGGTTCTGTATCATTAGTCCGTATTATTAGAATGATGACCATGAGGCTAGCTGTGCGTGCGCGCATCGTTTTGCTCGCGACCGTTGCTTTTCTGTCGCCTGCGCTTCCGGCGCAAAGCCAGCCCGCGCCCAAACGCGACCTGACCGGCGTGTGGCAGCCCGCGCGTTCGATTGAGGGAATCCAGCCCAACGGGGCGCTCAATATGCCGGCAGACGGTAAGCCCGAGCACGATTTGCACCTGACGCCTTACGGCTTGGAATTGGCGAAGACGCATAAATCGTCAAACGGGATGAACCCCGTGAACCCCACCGAGGAAAACGATCCGGCACACGTTTGCGATCCGCAGGGATTCCCGCGCGAAGAGTTGTTCGAAATGCGCGCGACGGAAATTCTGCAAACGCCGAATCAGGTGGCGATGCTCTATACTTACGGCCGCGTGTGGCGCATCATCTGGACCGATGGACGCGCGCTGCCCGCAGATCCCGATCCGCACTGGTATGGGTATTCGGTGGGGAAGTGGCGCGACGATAACACGCTGGTCGTGGAAACCAACGGCACCGACGCGCGCACATGGCTGGATAATGCGGGGCGCCCGCACAGCGAAGACATGCGCGTGGAGGAAGTGTTCCACCGTCTGGATCGCGACCGCATGGAATTGAGCATGACCATCATCGATCCGAAGGTGTACGAGAAGCCGTGGCTCGCGCTGAACAAGCTGCAGTTCGTGCTGAAGCCGCCGGGGACGGAATTGCTGGAGATGATGTGCTCTCCGTCGGAACTAGCCGAGTATAACCGCAGGCACGCGGCTCGCGGGGCGTTGAAGAAATAGGAGCGTTGAAGAAATAACATGACGCGCTCACATGCGGCGCGGAAAACGTTGTTGGTGGTCGGGTGCATGATGGCGCCCGTTCTTTTCGCGCAGGCGTCTGGTCCCGGCTCTCGCGATCCCAAGGTTTCTGACCCAAGGTATGGCGAGGTTCGGCCGGGTGGCCCCGCTCCCAAGCGCGATATCAACGGCATCTGGAAGCCGCAAATCGGCGCGCAGGGCACCGGCGCCGCGAACATGCCCGCCGACGGCAAGCCCGAACATCAGTTACTCTTCACGCCCTTCGGCCTGGAGATGGCGAAGAAGAATAAGTCTGCAAACGGGCCGGATGCCGTGCCTGCCGTAGATGACAACGATCCCGGTCACGCCTGTGACCCCCAAGGCTTTCCGCGCGAGGATCTATACGAAATGCGGACAACGCAGTTCATCCAGACGCCTGTCAAGACCGTGCTGTTGTATACCTACGGCAAGGTCTATCGCGTGGTCTGGACCGACGGGCGCGCGCTGCCCGCGGATCCCGATCCGCACTGGTATGGGTATTCGGTGGGCAAATGGACCAACGATACTGATTTCGTGATCGACACGAATGGCACGGACGCGCGCACCTGGATCGACAATGCGGGCCGTCCGCACAGCGAAGATCTCCGAGTGCAGGAAGTGTTTCATCGCGTGGATTCCTACAACATGGAACTGACTGTGACCATCGACGATCCGAAGGTGTATCAGAAGCCGTGGGTCGCGTTGAAGAACGTGCGCTTCGTGCTGATGCCCCCGAATACAGACCTGCTTGAAATGATCTGCTCGCCCTCGGAGGCCGCACACTATAACAAGAAGTATGCCCCCGCATCCCAGAAGAAATAAGCAACAATAGTACAGATAGTGCGGGCCATGCGATGCGGGTGAATTCTCTACTTTCCACACGAATGTTCATGATGCTGGCTGCTCCGGCGCTGCTGTCTGCGCAGGCGGCGGGCTCGCTCAGCGGCGTCGTATACGATCCGCTGAACGATTTGCTGCCGGATGCTGAAGTGCGCGTGACGCAAACGATCGCTACTGTGACGCACGCAGTCCACCGTCGGAGCCGCGACCGTGAATATCGCAGCGGCCAGCGTGAAGAGTGCGACGACTTCGAGCAAGGGCGCGTACTCCATCGAAGGACTTCCGGCAGGGACCTATCAGGTGGGCGTATTTGTCCATGGCGGACGCAAGTTCGTACAGGACGGCGTGGCAGTCGGAGCGGGGCAGGCGGCGAAGCTCGATGTGCATTTGAAGGACGACGGCCAATTGGGGGCGCTCGGCGACAACGCGTTCGCGGCGGCGGCGCTGGCGCGCAGGCCATTGCCCACGGGCCCAACGCCCAGAGCGCACGACGGCCATCCTGATTTATCGGGCATGTGGGCTCCCTCTGCGCGAGTCTCGGGGGATATGCCGGAGTTACTGCCGTGGGCGGAGGCCTTGTTCAAGGAGCGCATCGCGAATCACACGAAAGATATTCCGACGTCGAAGTGCCTGCCCTGGGGTCCCACGTTCGATGTGCCGACGGTGTTCAAGTTCATTCAGGCGCCGAAGACCATCATCGTGCTGACCGAAGACGTTTATCCTTACCGGCAGATTTTCGTGGACGGACGCGAGCATCCGAAGGATGCCGATCCCACGTGGATGGGCAACTCCATCGGCCATTGGGAAGGCGACACGCTGGTGGTGGATACGACGGGCTTCAATGACAAGGGCTGGTCGCCGATGCCGTATCCGCACACCGAAAAATATCACATCGTGGAGCGCATCCAACGCCCGGATGCGGGACATATCGAGATCGAGACGACGGTGGACGATCCCGGCACCTACAAGAAGCCGTGGAAATTCAAAGTGGCGTCCACGCTGCTGACGGGCGAAGAGATCGGCGAGTATGTCTGCACGGAGAATAATCAATATGCAGGGCATGCGCGTTAGTCTTTTCGCGGTTCTACTGGCAGCGCCGGCGTTGTGGGCACAGACCGGCTCGATTTCCGGTATCACTGAAGACGATTTCGGTCATTCTGTGGCGCAGGTAGAGGTCAGCGCGAAGAACGCAGCGACCGGCATGGTGTATCGTGCGACCTCAGGCGCGAAGGGCGAGTACAACGTTACTGGTTTGCCCGCCGGCGCCTACGATCTATCCGTGGTGATCCATGGTGCGCAGTTGTTCAATCAGAAAAATATTTCGCTGACGGCGGGCCAGACGGTAAAAATCGACGCGCGGATGCACGAAGGCTCTATCAATTCGATCGGTGATAATGCGGTGGCTGCGGCGGCGATGGAGAATCGAAAACTCCCGACCGGTCCTGCGCCGCGCACGTTTGACGGTCATCCGGATTTCACAGGCGTGTGGGCCACCATGCGTCAGGTGTCGGCGACGCCGGCGGAACTGCTGCCGTGGGCTCAGGCTGAGATGAAGAAGCCGGGGCGTATGAGTCCCAATGCGTTCTGCCTGCCGCAGGGGCCGAAGTTGGGCGCCGCGAATCCATTCAAGATTGTGCAGGCGCCGAAGACCATCGTGATCCTGAATGAGGACATTTTCGTTTATCATCAGATTTTTTTGGACGGGCGCGAGCCGCCGAAAGACGCGGACCCCACATGGATGGGCTATTCGATCGGCCATTGGGACGGCGACACCCTGGTGGTGCAGACCACGAATTTCAATGATAAGGCGTGGCTGCCCGCGAACCGGCCTCACACCGAACAACTCAAGGTGACGGAACGTTTCCAACGCCCCGACGAAGGGCACCTGCAATACGAAATCACCTACGACGATCCGGGTGCGTTTACCAAGCCGTGGACCATGAAGGCGGTCACCAATCTGCTGGTGGGCGACGAAATCGGCGAGTATGTCTGCACGGAGAACGAGCAGGACATCGGCCACTACAAGGTGAATTAGGTCTTCGGCTGTCTTATCGCGTCAAACGTGATTTTGCGCAGAAGAGAAATGCGCCGGCAAGTCCCACCAGAATAAACGAAGAAGGCTCCGGTACCGGAGAACCTGAATCTCCGGTGACTGTAAGCAAGAGGCTTGTGCCCGCCAGGAAAAAGGTGGAGGCAGGGGCATAGGCGTCATTGGGGCTTCCGTTTTGATCGCTCACGAAAACGTCTAGATTGCCCGTCACGCCGGTATCCGTCGTTACCGTAGGCGAATTCGTACCGTACCAGCCGGCAACGTTCGCTGAGCCGGGAGCCGCAAGGACGAGATAATACGTACCGCCTCCCAACGAGAGTCCGGAAAAGAGCGTGTCGGTCTCGACCAAGGTTGCGGGAGAAATCGATGTTGCCGCAATCTGGTTCGCGACCGTCGTGCCGGGTCCGATCTGGTTCACGAGATAGGCGTTGATGGACGTGCCGTTCTCAAGCACGGCGCTGATGGATACGTTGGAGTACGAACCGGTTTGGGTCCAACTTGCGACCAACATTTGATCAATACCAGAGCCGCCGAGAGTAAAGGGAGTATCTGCTGAACCTGTGACGGAATAGATTCCTCCGGCGGAAGCAAAACCGGTGGAGAGTAGAACCGCTGCGAGTGCCAAGGAGATTCGCATGGGAACATGCTATCACGACTATTGCGAAGGGCAATTGAAAACCGTAGAATTGCGGGGCTAGTACTACTAGAATGGATTCGCGATCTAGTTCCAGACGACAATTAGCGGGCGGCTTCTCTGGCGAAGCCGGCGATGCGCGCGTAGTTTTCTGCGATCTGCTTTAACTCTTCCTGGCTGATCACGTCGTCGATGTTCGCGAAGGGCTGCCCACCGGTTAGTTCATCCACCTTGATATTGATGTAGTCCGGCGGATGCTGGCGATTGGTGCGCACGATGTTGGCGGTGACTTCGAGACGGGCTTTTTCATACGCCGCGAGCGCCTCCTGCGGGCTCTGCGAACTTAGCGAGCAGGTCTGCTAATGTCCTGCTGTCGATAATCGCCTGCGCCGCGCCGTTCGCGCCGCGCGGATACATGGGATGCGCGGCGTCGCCCATCAGCGTGACGCGCCCGAAGGTCCAGCGCTCCAACGGGTCCTTATCGACCATGGGATATTCCAGAATCTGGTCGGCATCCTGAATCAGCTTCGCCACGTCCAGCCATTCGAAGTGCCAATCGCGATAGACGTCGAAGAAATCTTCGAGCTTGCCGCGCTTGTTCCAATCGTTCATCGGCGAGCCGGGGCGGCGCAGCTCCGCCACCCAGTTGATCAACTGATGGCCCTGGCCGTCGACGTTGTCGATGATCGGGTAAATCACCATCTTGCCGGTGTCGATCGCGCCGACGCGCATGTAGGTTCGTCCGTCGAAGATGGGCTTGTGGCGCGTGACGCCGCGCCACATATTAATACCGGCGTAAGCCAGCTTGTCGTCCGGATAAAATTGTTTGCGGATCGCCGAATTAACACCGTCGCACGCGACGACGATATCGCCGCGCACGGCTTCGAGCGGCTGCCCCGTAGTCGCGTTCTTGAAATGGACCGTTACGCCGCGATCGTCCTGCTCCACGCCCGTGCAGTGATGATTGGTGTGGATGCGTTCGGCGCCAAGCTCGGCGGTCGCGGCTTCGAGCAATAGCAGATGCAGCCGTCCGCGATGGATGCCGAATTCGGGATAAGGATAGCCGCCTGCGAGCCCGCGCGGCTCTTCGTAAATCCACTGGCCGTGGCGATTGAAAAATTTGTGAAAGGTATTCTCAATGCCCACTTCGCGCAGGCGGGGCTGCAAGCCGAGCGCGGTCAGTTCGCGCACGGCATGAGGCAGCAGCGTGATGCCGACGCCCAGCGCCTTGATCTGTGGCGCGGCTTCGTAAATCTCGCACGCGATACCGCGTTTGTGGAGTCCCAGGCCGAAGGTAAGACCGGCGATGCCGCCGCCGGCGATGATGACGTTCATAAACGAACTCCCGTAAAATTAGCGCCGCGAAGAATCACTACGGGCTCACGCTGAAGTATATCGTCGAATGCTCGCAGCTTTGCCCGTCGACTCGTCCACTTCCACGATCACGCCGTGCAGTTCCACTCCGTGCCGCGCCGCTTCCATGCGCACGGGCATTTGCGTGAGGAATTTTTCGAGGATGATGTCTTTATCCACGCCGATCACCGAGCGATAGGGGCCGGTCATGCCCGCGTCGGTTTGATACGCGGTGCCGTTCGGCAGGATGCGCGTATCGGCCGTGGGAATGTGGGTGTGGGTGCCGATGATCGCGGAGACGCGGCCGTCCAGATACCAGCCCATCGCCATCTTCTCGCTGGTCACTTCGGCGTGGAAATCCACGAAGCGGACTCTTACGTCGTCGGGCAGTTCTGCCAGCAATCGATCGGCTTTGCGAAACGGATCATCGGTCTGCGGCATGTAGACGCGTCCCTGCAAATTCAAAATTGCGCACTGCGCGCCGTTGCGGGCCTCGACGACGACCACGCCCGCGCCGGGGTTCTCTGCCGGGATAATTCGCGGGACGCAGAAGGCGCGGCTGGCGCGGGAAATATTCGTAGATCTCGCGCTTGTCCCAGATGTGATTGCCGGTGGTGATGACGTCGACGCCGTAGCCGAACAGCTCGTCGGCCAGTTGCGGCGTGATGCCGAAACCTCCGGCGGCGTTTTCGCCATTGGCGATGACCAGGTCGATCTTTTCATCGGCGGTGATTTTCCTCAACTGCTGCGCGACGATGGAGCGGCCGGGCGATCCGAAAATGTCGCCGATAAAAAGGAGATTGGTCAAGGCGATTGTCTAGGGAAGTAAAAAGGAGCGCACCACACAGCCGTCTCAGCTCCGTCATTGACCCCGAAAACCACAAGGGGGGAATCCCCCGCGCGCCATTAGGCGTCTCCGTCGCGGCTTACGCCGCCAGAGCTTGCTCACCGGCGCGAGATCGAGTCGGATTCCATGACATTGACTATCGGATCAATTTTTAGAAGCCTAACAAACCTAGCAGGAACGCTCCAGGTTCAATGATAGCAGGGCGGTCAAGTACCAGAGTCTTATGGCCGCCATGGGCTGTATTCCGGAAAAAGCAGATCCTTCGGGCGCTTCGCTACTCAGGATGACTTGCGGTGAGGACTGGGTGCTGCATTTCGTCGGCGGTATACTCCCCGTATGACTCTTCCTCGAAGAAGTTTCGCTGCCGTGGCGGCGCTGCTATGGGGAGCCTGGACCATGCAGGCACAGGCGCCGGCTCAGGCATCACCGACGGGCCCGGTTTACGTGGTCACGCACGTGGATATCATCGGCGGTCAGCAGGGCGTGGCGGAGGCCATCAAGCTGATGCACGACTTCGCGGCTGAGAGCCTGAAGGACAAGGCCGCGTCGCGCTTCGAGATCCTGCAGCAGGACAGCCGCTTCAATCACTTCGTGATGCTGGAAGTTTGGCAGAACCGGGAAGCATACGACGCGCACAACAGCAAGGAATATGCGCGGCGCTTCCGCGAGAAGATCGGACCGATGCTGGGGAGTCCGTTCGATGTGCGGCTGCACGCGAAGCTGCCCTAGTATTCGAAAACGAGCCGGAAATCAAGAGATAGAAGAAAAACGTCAGCCGTTGCGCGGCCACCGAGCGGATTTATTCGCCGGACGCTGCGGGCTAGTGGTGATGAGCTTCGCGTGATTCGCGGGACGGATCCGTCACATCCGCGCCACCGCCCATCATGCCAATATTAGACGCGCCGCCGGAGATCATACCTTGCATGCGCCCGTCATCCAGTCCCATGCGATGCATCAGCGTTTCCATATCCGCGATGCTCCCACGCGACATCATCAGGCGATGCAACTCTGTCGGTTTTATGGACTCGAACCGGTCGCGCTGCTGTGCGTTGAGTGCCGCCTTCATTTTGACGGTGGTGTCGAAGGCGGCATATTGCATGTCGGCATGCAGCTCGCCCAACTTGTCGTACAGAGCCTTCACCGTTCGCGTGCGCGACGTATCGCCCGAGAGCAGGTTGTCCAATTCCTTTTTCCGCGTGATGATCTGCGCGGCGATGTCCTTGGTCCGGGACAGCAGATTCTGTCTCATGCTGCGCAAGGTTGCCACCTGCGTCGCGGAAAGTCCAAGCTCCGGCTGTAGTTCGGGCAAGGCCAGAATGCGCACGATCTGGCGATGCTGCGAATTGTTCAGCATCTGATCTTCGTGTGTGGCACGCGCGGCCAGCGGATCGGTCTCGGTGGGACCAGCCATCGCCGCGGCCACTAGAAGAAAAACCAACCCAATTAACTTATAACTGCTCATAACATTTATTACTCACAACCGGTATTACTCACAGCCAGCATTTTTTACAACCGGCTTCCCGAAATATATGTGCTCGACCACTATTCTACTGCAAGCGTATAACCATCGGGGCTTCTGCGAAATCAGGCACTTAGCTTAGGCGGCTGTACAATCGCACCCACAATTTTCCCGGCGGAACCAAAAACCTACTCACCCCGGCATATCCTCATGAATTCAAACGCCAGGGAGACGATGGCCGGGTAGCCAGCAATACTACGATCGCCACCAGGTAGAGGCATCCGCCCGCAAGCAGCGTGGCCCGCAGGCCGATGTAAATCGCCAGGACGATGGCTCCGGCGGAGCCCAGCACGCTGGCGGCGGCGTTCAGCGACCATGCCCAGCGCACCGACGGCGAATGGCGTTTTTCCAGCCGCCGCAGGCCGCTGGGGAAGGGCATGCCCATCAGGAACGCGGCCGGAGCGATGGCCAGCGCACGTGACCAGCATCTTCGCCGGCAAGGGCCACGAGGCGGCGGCTGCCGTAATGGCCGGTGCACGCGAACGCCAGCGCGGCCACCAGCACCGCCACTCCCGCCAGCACCCGCATCAGCCGTGCGTCGTCGCCCGCACGATCACGCGGCGCTGCAAAAGCTGCCCGCGCCGCTCGCCACCAGCATGGAGAAGACGATCACGGTCAGCGCATAGGTCGGATGCCCCAGCAGCAGCACGAATTTCTGAATCAGCGCCACCTGGATCAGGATGTAGCCCGCGCCCAGGCACAGAAAATACATCAGGAACATCGATCACGCCTGTTTGTTGCGGCAGATGCGGCTCCCAGCACCAGCCGCGGCAGAACCAGAATCAGCAGCGGTGGCGCCGACGCTCACCAGCACCAGCGCGAACAGCAGCGGCACCGCGCGATTGACCTTATAATCCGCGCTCTCCTGTGTTGGCCGTCGTCACGAATTCCACAGATCGCGCGGCTGCACGGTGTAAAAGAAAAACGGCCGGTCGTCGCTCACGGGCGAAACATCGTAACGGTAGCTGCGCCAGAACGCCGGCGGATCGGGCCTCGTGCAGCAGCTGGGCGAATGCGTTGTGCATCGGCGCCGTCGCCGGCATAGTACACCGCCTCCAGCTTGGTTTCGGAAAGCAACTGTTCGCGCGCGTCGATATCGCGTCTCGGTGAACGGCTTGCGCGAAATCAGCACGGTGTCCTGCGCGCCCCAGCCGTAGAGCTTGGAGGTATCGTCGCGCACCACCATCACGTGCCGCGCCGGATCGGTCTCGCCCAGCCGCGCCAGCGCGTCCATCGCCAGCGTGACCAGCCGCAGCGATTCGCGCGGCGGATCGAATCCCCAGCGCGTGAACGCCAGCACGCCGTCGTCGGTCAGGTGCGTCAGGTAATCGTAAAACGCGTCGGTGGTGTAGAGATTGTTTTCCGACAGCGCGAACGCGCCCGCCGCGGTGGAGGCCCAGGTATCCACCAGCGTGGCCTGCAGCACCTGATATTTTTCGTTGCTGCGCCGCACGAAGGAGCGGCCGTCTTCGACCACCAGGTGAACTTCCGGGCGGAAATACAGGCCGTGGCTCTCGCGCGGCGAACTGTCCGCGCATGATCTTGTTGGCGATGATGGGATTGATCTCCACCGCGGTGATATCGCGGCTGCCGGAGGCCAGCGCGCGCGCGACATCGTAGCCGCCGCCCGCGCCGATCACCAGCGTCTTCGCGCCGGGGCGCAGGAATAGTACGGAAAGCCGGGGCCGTCGTGCGAGAGCGCGCGGCGCTGGTCGGCCGTGAGGTGGTCCCAATCCTTATCGGCCAGCGCGGTGGCGGCGTCGGCGTCGATCACGATGCTGGTATAGCCGCGGTCGGTGGTCACGCCCACGCGCGAAAAGCTGTTCCAGGCCGCGAATTTTTCCGGCGGCAGCTTTTGCCCTTTCGCGACGCGCACGTCGAGCACGTGATACGTGCCGTTCACCACCATCAGCACCACCAGCAGCAGCGCACGCAACACCGCCGCCGCGCGCCAGCCGATGATTGCCGGCCTGATGAAACCAGATGGCCGCCGCGATGGCGTAAGAACACGCCCGCGGCGATAACCGTGTTGGGCCCGCCGAACGTGTTGAGGAACGGAATCAGCACCAGGCATCCGGCGGCCGCGCCCGCGAGATCGAAGAAGTAGGCGCGGTCCACGCGCTCGATGGCTTCGGACATGGCGATCGAAACCACGGTCCCGGCGAGAAAGAACGGCAGGGCGCTGGCGACGTAAACCGCCGCCAGCGTCCCATAGCCGAGCTCGGTCGGGACGCGACAGTATGAACCACAGCGAGCCCGACCACGCACAGCGCGTCGGCCAATCCCAGCGCGCCGAGCTTCGCGTAAAGCGTTCGCGGGCGCGCCGCGACCACGTAGGAGAACACGCCGCCCGAGCCCAGTCCGAACAGCGCGATGGAAATCGCCAGGAACGCGAAGTGGTAGTAAAACACCACCGAAAAAATGCGCGTGAGCGAGAGCTCCAGTATCAACGTCGCGAGCGTGGTGAATCCGAGGCCGAGATAAAGCTGCGTCCAGCGGACTTGCTCGGAGGTGCGGGAAGATGAAGAAGAGATGCGGGACAAAATACTAGGGTAGCAAGGCTCAGGTGGTGTGCTCGTGTGCTTCAATGGAGACGTATGCGTACATGCTGCTCTGTCGCTGCTCTCGCAACCTTTGCCTTGGCCTCAATGGTTTCTGCTCAAGTCCTCAGTCCGCCTGCGGAAACGTCGGCAACTATCGGTGGCAAAAAACTCGACATCAAGTATTCGTCCCCGCGCATGAAGGGACGCAAGATCATGGGCGGGCTGGTGCCGTTCGGGCAGGTGTGGCGCACGGGGGCCGATAGCGCGACCTCCATGTCCACGGAAGCCAATTTGCAGATCGGCGATTTAAAATTGCCCAAGGGCAATTACACGATCTATACCGTGCCGCAGGCGAACGCGTGGACGCTGATTATCAGCAAGGAAGTGGGACAGTTCGGCACGGAGTATCATCAGAACCTCGATTTCGGACGCACGAAGATGAGCGTGAAGATGCTCGATAAGCCGGTGGAAAATTTCGAAATCAAGATCGCGGGGACGGGTGGGAATAATGGCCTTCTTACGATGACGTGGGAGAAGACGCAGGCGTCGATTCCGATCAGCGTCGCACCGTAGGGCGCGCGAAGAAAAGTCCGCATGCGTCGGCTTGGGGCTAGCCATCACGTGCGATTAGCCCCCGCTTACGCACGAGTCTTTCGACCGGCGACGTCTGCGAAAATTTGCGCTAGACTGCTGGCAAGAGTAACTCGGGAAGGCTGCCATGATGAATCGTCGTCATTTCCTGATCGCGGGTGCGGGAGCTGTCAGTGTTCCTGCGTTCGGCCAATTTTACGGGCGCACCATTGCGAGTCCTCCCAAGGTCACCGACGCGACCATTGCCGGCAAGCCGATCAAGGTCAATTACTACGCGCCGTCCATGCGCGGGCGCAAGATTATGGGCAATCTGGTTCCCTACGGCGAGGTGTGGTGCACGGGCGCGAATTTCTGCACCACGATTACGTCGGAGAAGGCGGGGCTCGAGATCGGGCCGATGAAGCTCGCCGCGGGCACGTATGCGATTTGGACTCTGCCGAATGAGAAGGAATGGCAGGTGATCGTCAACAGGAACACGCACGCCTTCCACCTGGATTACGACGAATCGGCGGACATCGGCCGCACGAAGATGGATGTGAAGTCGCTGAGTGAGCCGGTGGAACAGATGACCATCGAGGTGCGTCCGGAGGGCGGCAACAAAGGCCGCTTCGCCGTGATGTGGGAGCGCACGGAAGCGTCGTTCGTCTTCACGCTGGTCTGAGTTTAGACCTTTCAACCTATTGCACGTGCGTGCTCTTCCGCGCCGCTCGCATTTGATATACTCGCGGCGATGCGCACAAGTTCACTTCTCAAACTCGGTGTACTGATATTGCTGGGCGGAGCCACGTGGGTGGCCTACAGCCAGTTCCCCAATACCCCTGCCAAGCTCAACACGGTGAAGATCACGAACGATCTGTTCATGATTCACAACGATATTGTGCCGGGCAACACGACGGTCCTGGTGACGGATGAAGGGGTGCTGCTGGTAGACGATAAGTTTCCCCAGGACCACGACAACCTGATGGCCGAGGTAAAGAAGCTTAGCCAGAAGCCCATCAAGTACGTGATCAGCACGCACCATCACGGCGATCACACAGGCGGCAATCCGGCGATGCAGAAGATGGACGTAAAGGTGATCGCGTCAGAACAGGCCCGGCAGAACATGATCGACGCGAAGCAACCCGGGCAGCCCGATATCGCGGTGGAGCGCCGCGCGACGGTGACACTCGGCGGCAAGGTCGCCGAGATTTATTACTTTGGCCGAGGGCACACGAATGGCGACATTATGATCTTGTTCCCCCAGCAGCGCGTCCTGGCGTCCGGCGACCTGTTCACGTTCGGCGACGCGACGCCGCAGTTGATCGATTACTCAGGCGGCGGCAGCGCGAAGGAATGGACGACGACGCTGGATGCGGCGATGAAGCTCGACTTCGACAGCGTCGTGCCGGGACATGGAAACCTCGCGAAGAAGTCCGACATGATGGCGTTCCGCAACACGACGCTCTCGCTGCGCAATCGCATTCATGATATGGAGGCTCAGAAGAAATCGCGCGACGAGATCAGCCAGGTGCTGAAGAGCCAGTTCAAGTGGGGCGATCTGCAGTTCGCGCTGAGTTTGGATGGGCTGCTCGCAGAGGTGCGGTAGCTCGCGAAAAGTTTTGATGATCTCGGGAGCAAAGATTCTGGAAGGACTCCCTTCTTACGGCCCCCCAGCAATCGCCTTACCGGCTGAGTGGGGAACGCGAGGACACGAGGGACTCGTCGTCGAGTTTGCAACCGATACCGGCTCGTGGATCGGAAACTTTCAGTTAGGACTCGGGGGACTTCGGTTCGCCGGACTTCACCCAAACGGGCAAGACGCAATCGTTATCGCCAAGGGCGATCTTTGGATCGTCCACGACCAAGGGCCGAACGCTCAGCGGTTACTTCATTCGTTAACGGCGATGATCGAAGTTCAAGATCCGAGTGGCTGGATTTTCAGTCGTCAAGACGTTGCGTTAGTAAGACTTGCGCCGGATGGTGTCCGCTGGCACACGCGGCGAATCTCTTGGGATGGATTCAAAACGGTTGCGGTGAATGGCTCGCGCATCGAAGGCTTCGCGTGGTCGCCGCTTGGTGATAAGTGGATCCCCTTCGAGGTCGAGATCCAAACCGGCAAAGCGGTTGGTGGGAGTTACCGGGAAAACGATGTTGAGGACTGGGAGCACCTTTACGCGATTCCTTGAACATAGGTAATCTATTGCTCGCCTTCCAGTTTCCTGATCCGCACCTCAATCCCCGAGCCCTTTAATCCATCCGCGAAATCCTGGGTATTCTGGCCGCGATAGTGATACGGATACGCGATCTGCGGATGAAACTCCTTCACGCACGCGGCGGCTTCCACGGCGGATTGCGTGCGCGGCGGATTCATGGCGATGAACGCGACGGTGATGTTCTTCAGCGCCTTCATCTCCGGGCACGCATTCGGTGTCGCCGGAAAAGTAAACGCGCGTCGTCGCCGAAATTCAAGATGTAGCCGTTGCCGATGCCCTTGTGATGCCAGGGCTTCTCCGGCGTCGGACCGAACTTCAGGTTGTACATGGGCACGGCTTCGATCTCGACATCCATGTATGTCTTCTTTTCGCCATTGCGAATCGTTTCCGGGACGCCGCAGCAGCCGTTGAGCGTATCGTTCACGGCTTCCGACGTCACGAGGATCGTGGAGGGCTTGAGTAGCGTTTTGAGCAGCGCCGGGTCCATGTGATCGGCGTGAGTGTGCGAGATCAGGATCATGTCGGCTTGCGGGAGGCCGGTGTAATCGGCGTTGCCCCACGGATCGACGTGAATGATTTTGCCATTGAATTCCAGCATGACGCTGCCGTGGTACAGCGGCGTGATTTTGAGAGGCCCTTTCGAGGTCTGGATCGTGTCGGACTGTTTGTTGGGCGCGACCGCGCCTAAACCGAATGAAGCCAAGGAGCACGCCACGGCGACTGCGGCGCTGGTTCGAAAAATGGACACGTAAAGGGTCTCCTAGAAATATCTTACGGCGACGTGAAAGGCCCACGCCCGAAGATTAGAAAGATAGCGATCATGGGCGCGAGGTTCAGGAGCAGAACTCCTATTTTGTAGACAGCCATTGCGCCGTAATGAATCGCGTCGAACGTCTCGACTGAGATATTGAACCAACGCGTGTGCAGCCTGTATAGGAAGTTGTGCGCGAACAGGAACGCAAAGAACCAAACCAGTAGGATCGCGTAATTGATGAGCGCGCTCGCCAGGAGAACGCGCTCAATTTGAATTGCGGCCATCTATCTCTCTGAGCCGGCGCGGAAGCTCCGGCGCTGCGATTAATCCGCCAACGGGTTGGGACGCATCTGGAAGTGCACCACCTTCGCCATGGTGCCCTTGCCAGTTTCGGAATGGAATGGTGTGCGCGTGCCCCACGTGGTGTACACGCCCTTGCCTTTCCAGCCGGCTTTGGAATCGTCGATGCGGCCGTCCATGCCTTTGGCGAAAAAGCCCAGCGGATAAGGAACGCGCATCACCACCCACTTGCCGTTCACCAGTGCGAGCAGCGAATCGCTGCCGTTGCCGGTCAGGATGGGCGTGTTCTTGCCGAGGCCCAGCGTGTCCCATTGATCCACCCAGTCGTAGTAATGTGAATCGGCGCTGCCCGACGACGTGACGCCTTTGAAGTTCGGACCGGGCGACGGATACAGCGTCCAGCCTTCGGGGCAATGCTGGCCCGTGGCTTTCGGTCCATTCAGAGGACCTTTGCACTTGCTGCGATCGAAGCTGGCGAGATGGCCGCTGCCGAGTGCGACCCACGCCACGTTGTTGCGATCGATATCCATGCCGCGCGGCGAAAATCCCTGCACCTTCGCCTTGGGATTGTTCCACGGCACTTCATAATATTCGGACAGCGCCGTCTCCGGAGGATTCGAGCCCGGACTGACGCGCACGATGCCGCCGGGGAAGCCGAGCACACTGCCCCATACCGAGCCATCGGTGCCGATGGCGAGACCGTAGAAGGCGGCGTTTAAGCGCGTGTCTTTCTTCGGATCGCTGGCGATCTTCGGCAGCGCCATGGAATTGCCTGTGCCTTCGCCGTTCGCGAGCGTCGCGACGTTCTGCTCGACGTCTTCATAAGCATCGCGTTTGCCGTTGCCATTGGTGTCCAGCACCAGCGCCGTCCAGCCCTGCGACTTTTGCGGATCGTGCGTCTGGTCCCACATTTTGGTGTTCAGCCAGCCGACCACGCCGCCGCCGCCGCCGCTTGAGGTCCACAGCGTGTTGTTCGCGTCCTCAGCGAACAGCAGATGGTGCGTCGCGTAGCAGGTGTCGATCAGGTCCACCTTCTTCGTCTTGGGATCGTACACGGCGAGCTGGCGGCCTGACCGCTCCAACGGAGTGAGCTTTGCCGAAGGCTGGCCCGAGCCTGCCTTGCACCACGCCGGATCGTCGGCCGTGCGCAGCCGCGACGTGAACCACAGGCGGCCATCGTTTCCGAACATCGGATTGTGAACGGTCACATGGCTGTCCCAGATGGATTCGTCGCCCCAGACCGGAGACGGCTCCAGCGGCTTGGGCTGGCCCGGCGTGTTCGCGTCGCGATAGGGAACCTTCACCCAACTGGTCTTGCCCGTCGTCGGATCGAGCACGGGAAGCGCGTCGCGGCTTTCTTCGGGCGATCCATAGATCAGGCCGTTGGCGTTCACGTGGGATTGCGCTTATCGGTGGAGATTTCGTCATGCAGATAAGCCTTCGGATCGGCCCAATCCCACTGCGTGATGACGACGTTGCGCTCCATGCCCTCTGGACGCGGCGGTTTATCGAAGGGAAGCTCGCCCTTCGCGACGCGATCGGTCCAGTTGCCGAACTCGGCTGAAGCGCGCTCGGGACCAAGCTGCGTGATGCCGTTCATCATCATGCCGCCTGCCTGTCCGGACTTGATGCGGCGCAGCCACATTTGCGCGGGCGAATCGAGGTTCTTAAACATCGACGGAATGGTGCGCGTGTATTCGCTGCCCAGCTGATGGCAGGTTTCGCACGTATCCGTCTTGACCATGTGAATCCACTGCGCCTGGCTTTTCACGCCGGGCGAGATGCCGTTGCCCTTCGGGCCCGTGCCCGGAAAATCCTTCGCGGGCGGGATCGTGAGCATGGCGTACCAATAATTAGATGGATACAGCTTCGCGGCGGTCTTCGCGTCGGGCGCGATGGTCGGCTTCAGATCGACAGACTTGCCGGGAGCGGTTTGAACCTTCGGCGAATCCACCAGGCCGTAGCCGCGCGCCCACACCGTGTAATTCGCCTTGGGGAGCTGCGGAATCAGATAGCGGCCCTTGTCGTCGGTGACCACCTCTTTGATCAGCCGCGTGGGCAGGTCGGTGGTTTCGGCGATCACCCACACGCCGGCCTCGGGGCCTTTGCTACTGGAGACCATGCCGCCAATTTCGTCGGCTTTCACGCTGCCCGACGTGTTTTGCGCATTGCTCTTGCCCATCCACAGGGCCACGCTCATCGCCGCGACGGCAGCTACGCCAAGATATTTCCATGTTTTATCAATCATGGTGCTTGTGGTCATGGTCACGCTCCTCTTCCGTACTCGGGAAATGGTTGGAACCGTTTGCATCGGTCAGTATACACCCGCAAAATTCCGGAGGAAATCCCGGATGTGCGGCGTTTTCCGATTCGCTGTAAGATAGCTACCGATGACCCTAAAACTATTTCTCCCCGGTCGCCGCTCCGCCCTCCTGCTTGTGTTCGGTTTGCTGCTGGCGGCCACTCATCCGCATCCAGCTCTCGCGCAAAACACGAATGGACGCTTATACGTTGTGGCGCATGTGGACTCTACTCCCGACCACGCCACCGAAACCGCGAAATTGCTGCAAGTGTACGGAGCCGATACGCGCAAGGATCCGGGCGCGGTCCGAATCGACGTGCTGGTGGAGCCGGGCCGCCGGAACCATTTCACGCTCGTCGAGGTGTGGGATTCCCGAGCGGCCTTTGAAGCGCATCTCGCGAACCAACATACGAAGGCGTTTCGTGAGAAGCTGCACGCATGGCTCGGCAGTCCGTACGACGAGCGGCTGAATGAAGAGTTCAAGTAACCTTTTCCTAACGTCTTCCTAACGTCCGCGAGTCATATTATTGGGGAAATACAGCGCGGACAGGATCGCACTACCATGCCATTGGTGGCATAACTACTGTTCGGGCCCGAGGAACTTACGATGGCTGCCACGCATCAAATAGGTATGGTTGAAACAGCATCGAAGTGTGATTTTGTGCCCGGCGATGTGGTTCGGGCCAAGCCGGAACTGTCTACCGGCGAACTGGCGCGGTGCGGCAGTGGACCCTATGAAGTCGTTGGATCAGAGCGCCCCTTTGGCGGAACAGAATGGTGGTTCCTGAAGCGTTTGCCTGACGGGCCTCGCCTCAAGGAATCGGTTCATCCTTCCTGCCTGGTGCGGGAAGGTTCGCTGACAGGCGCGGGCTCTACGCGTATTTGACGATCGTCTTAAATCCGTAGTCCATATGCTGCTGCATGTGGCAATGCAACAGCGAAGGCCCGGGATTATCGGCGACGAATTCCACCACAGTAGAGTTGTCGCGCTGCACACGGACGGTGTCTTTGAAGATTCCTGACGTGGCCTTATCGCCCACTTTCACGATTTCCAACAGATGCCGGTGAAGATGCAGGGGATGGCTGTCTTCGTGTCCGCTGTGCATCGTCAGACGATAACGCTTGCCGGCCTTCACCATGAGCGGGTCCACGTTGGGCCACGATTTATCGTTGATTACCCATTTGTTAAACGGTTTGCCTTCGTCGGGCAGCATGTGGAACATCAGGTCGAAGTTGCCCTCGACGGCGGCGGGATTCGCCGCGCCGGCATTGCCGAAGAGCGTGTAATCCCACGGTGTGTTCGGAGGCGTCTTCCACTGCGGCGCGCCTTTTTCGTTTTCGTATTCGATCACCACCCCCATGCCGATGTTGCGATCCTGATCGCGCGGGGCTCCTAAAATCCACACGCCGGGGTTGTTCATCTCGACGATGGCATCGACGCGCTCCGCCACCACAAGCTGCAGCACTTCCACCTCGGCCGGATTCGGCACCGGATTGCCATCAAGCGCGATCACTTTGAACTTGTGCCCGGGCAGCGCGAGATTGAGATCGCGCGTGGCGTCGGCATTCAGCAGGCGGAACAGCACGCGCTGGCCTTTCTTGACGCGGATCGGCTCGCCTGCACCCAGCGCGTGGGTGCCCAGCGTCGCACTGGCATAATCCAGATTCCAATCGTTATTGGGCTCGGGGCGATGGATGATTTTCGGCTCCCAGTGGCGGCTGGCGAGGAAGATTTCCTGGTCGTAATTACCGGGCTCGCTCTTCGGTTCTACATAAAGGAATCCGAACTGGCCGGAGTACGCGCCCTTGCTGACGTCTTCCATAGCCATGGCGTGCGTGTGATACCAGCGCGTGCCTGCCGGTTTCGGCGTGAACTGGACGCGCAGGTGGCCATGCGGTGGAACGAACGGACTGCCTTGTTCCTCGGCGCCATCGGCTTTGGCCGATACGAACATGCCATGCCAGTGAACCAGTTCGGGCGTATCCGTATCGTTAAAGATGTCGATCGTTACCGGCTTGCCTTCTTTCATCCGCAGCAAAGGGCCCGGGACCTGTCCGTTATAGCCAATAGTCTTGATGGTTTTACCCGGCGCGATTTCGAACGAAACCGGAGCGATGTGGATAGTGTGGTCCGCTTTCGACGCCGCCACCAGCGGCGGGGGCAGGATCAGGCGGCTTGTGCCGGCGGCCATGGCTCCCGCGGTCATCAGGAAATCTCTGCGATTCATGATGCGTCTCCTGTTCATCTCAGATGCCTGTGGTCTGGCATCGAATATTTATCGTTATCCCCGGACGGCTTTGATTACGCAACATTGTACACGTTTCCGCGGCCGAATGAATGCAGGCGCACGAGCCGACGCACGCCGCGCGGGGCGGTTTCCACACGCTTCATGTTAATCTAGTCTTCAGCCTGACCCTATGCCAGCGCGGGTAAGCGAGTCCTTCGTCCTGCGCACGTATCCTTACCGGGAAGCGGATCTCGTCGTCAGTTTTTTCTCCCGCGATATGGGAAAATTGCGCGGCATAGCCCGGCGGGCGCGCCGGCCGAAGAGTGCCTTCGGGTCCGGTCTGGAGCGGTTGTCGCGGGTGCGTATGGCCTATTTCCAGAAGGAGACGGCCGAGTTGGTTAGCCTCTCAGGGTGCGAGTTGGTGGAATCGCAGTTCGCTTTGCAGTCCGATTACGCAGTGAGCATGGCGCTGGACTATTTCACGGAGGTCACCGAGCAGATGCTGCCGCCGCACGAGCCCAACGAGCGGTTCTTTCGCCTGCTCGCCGCCGTGCTTGCGTATGTCCGCGAAGCCAATGGGGAAGCCGAACGCGCGTCGCGCATGTGGACCGCCGTCTTATATATGAGCCTGTGGGCTGTGCGGCTCTCGGGCATCTGGCCGGATTTTCGCGTAAGCGACGGATCGGCCGCCATCGCCGGGGAGATGTTCACCACGCCGATCGGCGAGCTTGCGCCGCGGGAGTGGACCAAAGCTACCGCCTCCGACCTGCGCCGCCTGCTGATCCGCACCATGGAGCAGCACACCGAGCGCAGATTTCATACCGTTCCTCTGCTGGAGGCCTTGTAGCGATATCGGTCCTTGCCCCGAGCGTTTTCACATGGATACCTTTCAACAAACCATTTTCAAACTGAAGCGCTACTGGGATGAGCGCGGCGCCATCATTCAGGAGCCATACGACGTCGAGGTAGGCGCCGGCACTATGTGTCCCGAAACGTTCCTGCGCGTGCTGGGGCCGAATCCGTATAAGGTGGCGTATGTGCAGCCCAGCCGCCGTCCGGCGGACGGGCGCTACGGCGAAAATCCGAATCGCTTGTACAAGCATCAGCAGTTGCAGGTGATCCTGAAGCCTTCGCCTGACGACATCCTGGATCAATACCTGGGGAGCCTGGAAGCGATTGGCATCGATCTTTCCAAGCACGATATCAAGTTCGAGGAAGACAACTGGGAATCGCCGACGCTGGGAGCGTGGGGCATCGGGTGGCAGGTGATGCTCGATGGACTGGAGATTACGCAGTTCACGTATTTCCAGCAGTGCGGCGGCATCGATCTGGAGCTTGTGCCCGCCGAAATCACGTATGGGCTGGAGCGGCTGATCGCTTTTTTACAGGGCGTCGAAAGCGTGTATGACATCGAGTGGACCGAGGGCGTGAAGTATCGCGACGTCCGTTTTAAAGACGAGCTGCAGTTCTCGGTTTACAACTTCGAAATGGCGAATGTGGATCGCTTGTGGCGATTGCTCAGTGAGTACGAGGCCGAGTGCAAAGAACTGCTGGCGAAGTTTCCCGATTACGGGGAAAAAGCGCGCTTTCCGGTGCTGGCGGCCTACGACCAGGTGCTGAAATGCTCGCACCTGTTTAATCTGCTGGACGCGCGCGGAGCGATCTCGGTGACGGAACGCGTGGGCGTCATCAAGCGCGTGCGCGATCTGGCGGTAGGAACGGCGAAAGCTTGGGCGTCGCAGCAGGCCCCCGTTCCGCAGGAGGCCGCGTGAGCCTGGACTTCCTTTTAGAGATCGGAACCGAAGAGATCCCGCATTGGATGATTCCGAGCGCGGTCGCGCAGCTTGAGAAGCTCGATTTGTTCGGCGCCGCGCCGAAAGTAGACGCGACGCCGCGCCGGTTGGTGGTCCGCGCGACGGGATTGCCGGACATGACATCGAGCGTCACGCAGCTTGTGCAAGGTCCAGCGGCAAGCGCGGGAGAAAAAGCGGCGGCGGGTTTCGCCAAGAAACAAGGCGTGAACGTTTCGGACCTCCAACAGCAAAACGGGAAATACGTTTTCTCGAAAGAAATCAAGGGACAACCCGTCCGCGAACTCTTAGCCCAGTCGCTCCCCGCCGCGGTCCTCGGATTGCAATGGCCCAAGACGATGTTCTGGGAGCCGAGCGGCGCGCGTTTCATCCGGCCGATTCGCTGGCTCGTGGCGCTCCTAGGCGACCAGGTAATTCCGTTCGAGATCGCGGGCGTGAAGAGCGGCAACGTCACAAAGGGCCACCGCAAGCTGGGCTCGTCGTCGATCCCTGTTACATTCGCGAACTACGAAAACGAATTGCGGCGCAACTTCGTGATACTTTCCTCGGACGAACGGCGCAGCAAGATCCAGAAGGAGATCGATGCGCTGGGCGCGAAGCCCGATGCCGGACTGCTCGAAACGTTGACGTACATCACCGAATATCCCACTGCTATTCGCGGCGATTTCGACCCCGCATATTTGGAACTTCCTGCGGAAGTTCTTGTGATGGTGATGCGGCATCATCAGAAGTATTTTTCGGTGGAATCCGCGCCGAACAAACTCGCACCTCACTTTGTCGCCGTGATGAACACCAGCGGCGATCCGGAAGGGCTCGTCAAGAAGGGAAACGAGCGCGTGCTAAAGGCGCGCTTCAATGACGCACGCTTCTTCTGGGATGTGGATCAGCAAAAGAAACTTGCGGATCGCGTCGCCGATCTGGCGCACGTCACGTTCCAGGCCAAACTCGGTTCCTATCTTGAGAAGACGAATCGAGTGGTGGCCTTGGTGAAGTTGCTCGGAGGCGGTGAGCACGCCCAGCGCGCGGCTCTGTTGTCGAAAGCCGATCTGCCAACGGAGATGGTCAAGGAGTTCACCGACCTGCAAGGCATCGTCGGCGGACTTTACGCTCGCGCCCAGGGCGAGCCCGAGGCGGTTGCGCAGGCGATTTACGATCACTACAAGCCGCTCAGCATGGAAGGCGCGATTCCGGCGACGCCTGATGGGCAGATTGTGGCTTTGGCCGATAAGCTCGATACGCTGCGCGAATGCTTCAAGGTCGGATTGCAGCCCACGGGGTCCAAAGATCCATTCGCCCTCCGCCGTGCCGCGCAGGGTGCGGTCAAGATTCTGGTCGAAGGGAAGCTTCCCTATCAATTCAACGATCTATTTGAAGGCGACCTGCGCGCGTTCATGCTCGATCGCATCCAGTATTACTTCCGCGACGTGCGCGGCTATAAATATGACGAAGTCAACGCCGTGCTGGCGTCGCGCGTCGGCGCTCTGATGGACGTGGAGGCGCGATTAGCGGCGCTCGCCGCAGTGCGCCCCACGGAAAACTTCGAGCCGCTGGCAGCCAGTTTCAAACGCATTCGCAACATCCTGAAGCAGGCGCAATTCGATCCCGAGAGCTGGCTGTTCGATGTCCAGTTGCTGGAAGCTGGTCCGGAGCAGCAGCTTTACGACGCGTTCATCGCCGCCAGGAAAGACACTGCCGGTAAGAGCCATGAGCAGGCCCTGGAGCGGATCGCATCCATCCGGCCCCAGGTCGATACGTTTTTCGATAAAGTGCTGGTCAACGCCCAGGACGACAAGGTTCGATCCAATCGGCTGGCGTTCCTGAACAGCATCCTAACGGAATTCTCCACGATTGCCGATTTCTCGGAAATAGTCGTTTCGGGCGATAACAATAAATAGGGGACTCGTATGAAGAACTACGTTTACAGTTTTGGCGGTGGTAAAGCGGACGGCGATGGAAAGATGAAGGACATTCTCGGCGGCAAAGGCGCGGGCCTCGCCGAGATGAGCAAGGCGGGCGTGCCCGTGCCTCCGGGCTTCACCATCTCTACCGAAGTTTGCAACATCTATTTCCAAAGCGGCAACAAAGTTCCCGACGAGATCAACGATCAGGTAATGGCCGCGCTCGCGAAGCTTGAGGCGCAGATCGGCAAGAAGTTGGGCGATGCCTCGAACCCGCTGCTGGTCAGCGTCCGCAGCGGCGCGAAGTTTTCCATGCCGGGCATGATGAATACGATTCTCAACCTTGGCCTGAATGACGAAACGGTCGAAGGGCTCGCGAAGCTGACCGGCAATCCGCGCTTCGCCTACGATTCCTACCGGCGCTTCATTCAGATGTTCGGCGAAGTAGCGCTGGACATCAACATGGAAAAGTTCGACCACATTTTCGATAGCCGCAAGCACAAGGCGAAGGTGAAGCTCGATACCGAGCTTACGCCTGCCGATCTCAAGGCGATCATCGCGGATTACCTGAAGCTGGTGCAGAAGGAAACGAAGAAGCCGTTTCCGCAGGATACGCATGAGCAGTTGGCGATGGCGCGCGATGCGGTGTTCCGCTCCTGGTGGAACCCCAAGGCCGTCGTACTACCGCAAGATGGAAAAGATTCCTGACGACATTGGCACGGCGGCCAACGTGCAGGCGATGGTGTTCGGCAACCTGGGCGACACGTCGGCCACGGGCGTGGGTTTCACGCGCGACCCTGGCACCGGCGAACGCGTTTTTTACGGCGAGTTCCTGATCAACGCTCAGGGCGAAGACGTTGTCGCTGGCATCCGCACGCCGCAACCGATTCACGACCTGGAGCGCGCGATGCCCGCGGCCTACAAGCAGCTGCGCGAGATCACGACGAGCCTTGAAAATCACTATCGCGACATGCAGGACTTCGAGTTCACCATCGAAGACAACAAGCTCTACATGTTGCAGACGCGCAACGGGAAGCGCACCGGCGCGGCCGCCGTGCGCGCGGCGGTGGAGATGGTGCACGAAGGCCTGATCGATAAAAAAGAAGCCGTGCTGCGCGTGCAGCCGCAGCAGTTGGATCAGCTTCTGCATCCGCTGTTCGACGCGGCCTCGCTCAAGAAACTTACGCTAGTGGCCAACGCGATCGCGGCCTCGCCGGGAGCCGCCGTGGGCCGCGCGGTATTTTCGGCCGAAGAGGCCGTCGAGCTGAGCACGCAGGGTCCCGTGATTCTGGTGCGCAAGGAAACCACGCCGGACGATATTCACGGCATGGACGTTGCCAAGGGCATTCTTACGGCCGTCGGCGGCAAATCAAGCCACGCCGCCGTTGTGGCGCGCGGCATGGGACGCCCTTGCGTGGTGGGGGCCGGAGCGCTCGCGATCGATGAGCGCAAACGCCAGTTCACCGTGCCGGTGGGCGGCAAGACGCTGGTGGTGAAGCAGGGTGATTGGATCTCGATCGACGGCACCAGCGCGAACGTTTATATCGGCCAGGCGGCCACGATGGAGCCCGATCCGAACTCCTCCTATTTCGGCGAGCTCATGAAGTGGGCCGACGAATTTCGTGGCCCGTTCGGCGTGCGCGCGAATGCCGACATCCCTCGCGACGCGAAGGCCGCTCGCAATTTCGGCGCCGAAGGCATAGGCCTGTGCCGCACGGAGCACATGTTCTTCGCCGAGGATCGCATTCCGCACATGCAGGCGATGATTCTGGCGCGCGATGAAAAGACGCGGCGCAAAGCGCTGGAGAAGCTCCTGCCCATGCAGCGCAAGGATTTCGCGGGCCTGTTCACGGCGATGGACGGATTTCCCGTGGTGATTCGCACGCTCGATCCGCCGCTACACGAATTCCTGCCGAAGCGCGAAGACCTGATGGTAGACCTTGCGCGGCTGCCTTACGCGAACGCGGCCGTCAAGAAGGAAATGTCGGCGAAGTACAACATCCCGGTGGGGCAATTAAAAAAGCAAGTGCCGGAGCTGTTGAAACGCGTGGAAGAATTGCACGAGTTCAACCCGATGCTGGGCCATCGCGGCTGCCGCCTGGGCATCACCTATCCCGAGATCACGGAAATGCAGGTGCGCGCGATTTTTGAAGCGGTGGTGCAAGTGGCGAAGAAGGGAATCAAGGTGATTCCCGAAGTCATGATCCCGCTGGTGGGCAACGTGAAGGAGCTGGAAAACCAGAAAGCGATTGTCGATCGGATCGCGAAGGAAGTGTTGACGAAAGCCGGATTGCCGAATCAGCATTACATGGTCGGCACGATGATCGAGATTCCGCGCGCGGCTGTCACAGCCGATGAGATCGCCAAGCAAGCCGAGTTCTTCAGCTTCGGCACCAACGACCTGACGCAAACCACCATGGGACTCTCGCGCGACGACTACACGAAGTTCTCCAAGCAGTACGAGACCCTCAAAATCTTCAAGGCCGATCCGTTCGCTTCCATCGATCAGGACGGCGTGGGCCGCATGATCAGGATGGCGATCGAACTGGGACGCCGCGCGCGCCCGGATCTCGAAATCGGCATCTGCGGCGAACATGGCGGCGATCCCAGTTCCGTGGAGTTCTGCTATCACGTCGGCATGGACTACGTGTCGTGCTCGCCCTATCGCGTGCCCATCGCGCGGCTGGCGGCAGCGCAGGCGGCGGCCTCGGGCGATAAATCCGAGAGCACGCGCACCGCTTAAGTAATAGGCGTACAATCCTCCTTATACAGCGCGGAGGGGATAGCGCTCCGGCGTCGTGTGACGTTTGATAGAGAACGGAGAGGATGTTCCATGCGTCTACGCATACTTTTAGCGGCGCTCCTGTCGGTGAGCGCCGTTGGCTTGGCCGAAGATTACGCCGACACATCTAAGCTGGCTGGTAGCTGGGATCAAGACGGAAAGACCGCCTGGAAATTGGCGCCGACAAATGACGGCGTCCATTTTACGTTCACGCGCGGCGGCCAGACGGTAGCCGATTTTGAATGCAACACCAGCGGCAAAGATTGTCCCATCAAAATGGATGGCAAGAAAGCCACGGTTTCCGTGTACTTCAACGGTCCGCTGCTGGTGATGATGCAAACGCGCGGCAACGACGTGGTGAAGTGGCGCTTCGGCGCGCTGGGCGATGGCAACCAGATGCAGGTGGAGATGACGGCCATCACGGGCAGCGCCAAGAGCGAAACCTTGCACTACAAGCGAACCGACGCGCCGCAGGCCGCCAGCCGCTAGCCGGTCCGCGACGTAGGCGCCCTGGCGCGGCCCATTGATGTGCCGCGGAGACCGCACGTCTTCCGTGTACTATTCCGCCATAGTGCGGAAACGCCCCGGTGTAGGTATACTGTCCCCGTATGCGCATTTTGACGATTTCCTTCAGCCTTATGTCTTTGGCCATCGCTGCCTTCGGGCAGGAGAAAGGCTCCATCACCGGCACGGTGCTCGATCCGTTCGGCAAGAAGGAGACGCACGCCACGCTTCAGGCGAAGAACACCGCTACGGGAGCCACCGCGAAGGCCACCACGGGCGCCAACGGGAGCTACACGATCGCCGATCTCGCGGCAGGCACCTACGACGTCAACGCCAACGTTCCCGGCGTCCGCGGCTTCGAACAGAAGGGCGTCGCGGTCCAGGCCGGAAAAGCAACGGCGCTCAACATCCGTCTGCAGGAAGGCACGCAGCTCAGCACGCTGGGCGAGGATACCGAAGCGATTCTGGCCGACGCGAAGAAGCATCATCCGCCCTCCGGTCCCACGCCGCGCACCGCCGATGGCAAGCCGGATCTTTCGGGCGTATGGTGGTCGCCCATGGTGACCGATCCCGGCAAGCCCGAGTGGACCGCCCACGCCACCGCCGTGGCGCAGGAGCGCACCGCGAATAATCGCAAGGATGCCCCACAGGCGCATTGCCTGCCTTCGGCCATCGTAAGGCGCGGCCCTCTATACGAATTCGTGCAGTCCAAGGACATCATCGTCGAGATCTCGGATGATGACAGCCCCGGCTTCCATCAGATTTACGTCGGCGCGAAGCATCCGAAGGAGCCGGATCCTTTGTGGTACGGCGATTCCATCGCCCGCTGGGACGGCGACATACTTGTGGTGGACCGCGTCAATTTCGAGGAACGCGCGTGGCTGGATCAGGATTCCCATCCGCATGGAGAGAATCTGCACATTGTCGAGCGCATCCGCCGGCCGGACCTGGGCCACCTGGAAACGGAGATCACGGTGGAAGATCCCACGGTGCTGGTGAAACCGTGGACATTCAAGCGTGTGTCTGAACTCGCCGCTGGTCACACCATCCGCGAATTCCTGTGCACGGAAAACAATCGCGACGTGGAGCATCTGGTCGGGAAGTGACGCTACTGTCGTTCTCCCCATTTGCTGCACTACACTAACCGTCATCCCGAATCCCGCGCAGGGGGTGAGGGACCTGCTGTTGCTGGCTTCTTAGGATGCTTTACTGGCCCCAATCGTTGCACGTGTCGATTACGTGCTGCACTTCTTCATTCGTCAAGTACGGATGAATGGGTAAGCTCACTTCCGACGCGCACAGCGTTCCTGCCGCCGGACAGCCATGATCCTCGAATTTCCCGAAGCACATGGCAGGCTGATCGGGGATCGCAATTGGATAATGCTCGCCCGCGCTGATGCCGTGGGCTTTCAGGTGTTCGATAAACGCGGCTTTGCACTGCGGCGCAACTCGCGCCGCGAACAGATGCCACGAGGATTCCGAGTTCTTCGGCTTGTTCAGCGGCACGACACCTTTGTGAGACAGGCCCGCAAGATATTGCCGCGCGATCTCCCGGCGCCGCTCGATCCACCCCGCAAGCCTCGGCAATAGCACGCGCCCCAGCAGTGCCGCCTGCAATTCGTCCAGGCGGCTGTTGTAGCCGATGAATTCGTGTCGGTACTTCGCGCTCTGCCCGTAATCACGCAGTTGGCGAGCGCCTCTCGCCAGTTCCGGATCCGACGTCAAAATCGCGCCGCCGTCGCCGAAAGCACCCAGGTTCTTGGTGGGGTAAAAACTGGTCGCGGCCATCTGTCCCACGGTGCCTGTGGCGCGTGTCGCGCCCCGCCCGTGCCAGCGCGCGCCAATCGACTGCGCGCAATCCTCTACGATTTTCAGCCCGAAGCGGTCGCGCAGTTCTTCCATGCGATCCAGATCCAGGCTGTGACCATACAAGTGAACCGGCACGAAGTAGCGGATCTCCGGCGACCGCCGCAACAAATCCTCACACACGTCCAGCGAGATCAAGCCGTTCGCCTCGCAATCGGCGAACACCGGCACCGCGCCCAGCTTCAAAATCGCCAGCGTCGTGGCGAAGGCGCTCACCGGTGTCGTCAAAACTTTATCGCCCGGCCCGCAGCCCAGCAGACGCAGCGAAATCTCAATCGCATCCAGACCGCTTGCGACGCCCACCGCGTGACCCACGCCCCACATCCGTGCGAGCGATTCCTCGAACGCCGCCACTTCGCGGCCCAGCACGTACCAGCCGCTTGCTCCGAAATCCTCAAACGCCGCCGTCAATGCGCCGCCCAGGTCCTGCCACTGGCGTCCGAAATCGTTGGCGGGCACGCAAAGGTTTGACCTTAAAATGTCCGGCTTTATCGAAAGTGAGGTTGCCATGAGGAAGTTGCCATGAGATTGATCTCGTAATTTCGCCCCATTGTAAGGAAGATTCGCCCGCCCGCCAATTCCTCGCGGCCGCGCGTGGCGATAAGCGGATCGCCTACTCCCGCATCCTTATCCCGCGTCCAGCGGGTATGATGAAAGAGACAAAGTCGTGAATACGATACACATCAATCGTCGCAGGGTTTGTACAGCCGCAATTTTCGCGGCGTTATTCTCGAGTCTCGCAGCGCACGCCCAGCCACGGCAGGAAATCGTGGTTGCCGCCGCGGCGAATCTGACGGACTCCTTCCAAAAAGTAGCGGCGCGCTTTGAAACCGAGACCGGCATTCACGTCACGCTCAGCTTCGCTTCCACGGCGCAGCTGACGCAGCAGGCGGAGAACGGCGCTCCCTTCGACGTGATTGCCGCCGCCGATACCGAACACATCGACGAACTCGAAAAGAAGAATCTGCTCGCCGGCGGCACGCGTGCCGTGTATACCCGCGGTGTGCTCGCCCTCTGGATCCCGCCGACGTCAAAGGCCCACGTGAAGCGGCTTCAGGACCTCACGTCTGCGCAAGTGAAAGTGATCGCCGTCGCGAAGCCGGAACTGGCTCCCTATGGAGCAGCGGCGGTCGCGGCGCTGAAGAAAGCCGGCGTGTGGGATCGCGTGCAGCCGAAAATTGTGTACGCGGAAAATATCAACATGGCGCGGCAGTACGGACTATCCGGCAATGCCGATGCGGTGCTGACCGCCTACGCGCTGGTGCTGCACGAAAAGGGTATGGTCACGCAGGTGGATGCATCCCTCTATCCGCCCATCGATCAGGGGCTAGGCGTGTTGGCCGCCTCGCACAAGCAGGCCGATGCGAAACGCTTCGCGGAGTACGTGGTGCGCGGCAGCGGGCAAAAGATTCTCGCCGAATACGGCTATCGCAAACCCTAGCCCCGCCTGAACCAACGGTGACTCACGCAGTCCGGCGCGCGCGATCGATCTCTTCCGCCGTGTAGCGATACACCCGAAAAACATCATTCTGCTGCTTCGCGGCGGGATCGTTGGCGAAGCCGAAATGCGGATTCACGTACTCCCACACCGTCTCGCCTGCAGACGTCACTTCGAAGAAGCGTCCGAAGACGCCTTCGTTGATCAGCGTATTGCCGTTCGGCAGCCGCTGCGCATTGCCGATGCGCGGGCTGAAGAAGCCGGTGGGCACCGGCTCCTGAAACTTCCAGACGATCTCCTGAGTCGAAGGCTGCACTTCAATCACGCGCGAATTGCCGTGAAGCCCGTTATCGAAGATCAGCACGTTGCCATTCGCCAGAGGCGTGGGCGCGTGCTGCACCGAAAGCATCGGTGGACCCAGCTTCCACATAATCTCGCCCGATTTGCGATCGACTTGCATCACCTTGCAGATATTTCGAAAGCTCACCACGATGTTGCCATCGGGAAGCTCGGCCATGCCGTTGCCGTGGCTCCATTCGGCGCGGCCTCCGTCGATGATCACTTCCTGCGCGGGGTCGAAGTGCTCCCACGTGCGCCACTCCCAAACTTTCTGGCCCTTGGTGGTCAGCTCCACCAGATAATCGCCCGCCATCTTTTGCGGACCGCCGCGTCCACCCCTGCCGCCTCCTTCGCCGCCGCCACCGCCTTTCACCTTGCGCGCGACCTCGTCGTCCAACGGTGCCGAGCACATCAGCAAAATGTTGCCGTTCTTCAGCAGCAGGCCGTCATGATGCTGATCGGGCCATCGCAGCTCCCACAGCACTTTGCCGCTCCAGTTCGCTTCCATCGCCACGCCGCCGTGGAACGGCATCTTGCCCTGGATCGTGTCGCCATCGATCTTGCCGTTGTAAAACAGAGTGCCCTTATCGGTGAGATAGCCGTACAAGCCGGGAGGATACGGCATCTTCCACGTGTGCGCCACCTTGCCATCGAGATCGATCAGATACACAGTGCCATCGCCCTCCAGCGGCGAAAACAGCGTGAACCCGGGCGACGCTTTGGCGCGGTTGATCGCACGCAGCCCCGTCCCCCGGCGGCGAATCGGATTCTGATCCACCGGCTGATTCGCGGACTGGGCCTCCGCGCGATGGCCCGACAGGAAAGCCGCGGCACCCAAAGCGCCCAAACCGGTTTGTGTAAATACGCGTCGTGTGGATTTTGTTTTCATGGCGATCATGGCCTCTTCCCGTGCAATCTCTCCCAAGTTTATGCGCGGCCGGTAAGGATTGCATTCGGGAATGGCGCGAAATTGTTAAGAACATGTAAAGCCAGCGCGTCATACCAGCACGAGGGGATGCTTTTTCAGAGCGCCCGCGCCACCGCAGTTCGATAAAATAATAAAGCCATATCAGGCGAGGAGAAGAGGGAACTCAAAATGAAAACCGCGACGATTTTCATCGCTACATTACTGGGCGGAACCGCGATGTACGCCCAGAATTTGAGCACAGAGCTCAAGGATCAGTGGACCGCCACCAAACGCACGCTCACCGAATCCGCCGATCGTTATCCGGACGCCGATTATAGTTTCAAGCCTGCGGCCGGCAACACCCGGACTTTCGCCGAGATCATCGGGCACATCTCCGACGTGCAACTGGCGATCTGCGGCGCCGTCAAAGGCGAACAGAAACGCGGCGACGCCGAAAAGACCAAGAGCACGAAGGCCGAAGCCGTGGCCGCACTAAAGGCGTCGATCGACTATTGCGACAGCGCCTACGAAGGCCTGACGGACGCGAGCGCGGCCGAGCAGATCACCATGTTCGGCGGCAAACGCAGCCGTTTGAGCGCCCTCTACTTCAACATCATCCACGACAACGAAATGTATGGCGAGGTCGTAGTGTACTATCGCGCCAAGGGCTTGGTGCCCCCCAGCACGGCGGATCGCCCGGCGATGGGCAAGAAGAAGGAATAACTCGAAGCATCTATTCCCACTCAATCGTGGCCGGCGGTTTGTTCGTCAAATCGTAGAACACGCCGGCCACACCTTCCACCGCGGACAATTCCTTTGCCATCTGGCGCAGGAGTTCCGCCGGCATTCTCACTGCACGCGCCGTCATTCCGTCCACCGAATCAATCGGCCTCAGCACCAACGAGTCTGGCCGGTGCGTCGTCCCCAGCGGCACCAGCACCACCGGGAACTGCCAGATCTCTTTGTCGAAGCCCGATCCCTCTGAGAGCTTGCGGACAATGGCATCTGCCTCTCGCAGACGGTCCAGCCGCCGTGCCGATAAGTGCGCCGGGCGCGCGCGCATTTCGTTGATCGGAGCCGTCAGCGTCACCACGGCCAGCACTCGATTCACATCGCTGCGGCGATTAATCAGCGCGGCGGCCTCGGCCTCGGAGGCAGGGAACTGCTCCACCGCCAGCACCGGCCGATATGTGCGCGAATCGCCCTGCACGCCCACCGAGCGGATAGGCAAAATCCAGCCCTCTTCCACCTTTTGCGGCGATCCCTCGGATTCCGAACACAGGCAGCGAATGGCGAGCCCGGGCCCTGGAAAAGGATGCCTGTCCAGCAGTTCGGCAGGGATTCCCAACTGGCGGCCAATGGCGCGGACTTCGTCCTTATAAAACTGCGACAGCGGCTCTATGATGCGGCCCTCGTCGATCAGCTTCTGAATCCCTGCGACGCGATTGTGATGAGTCTTGATGAGGTCGGCCTTGGCCGAGCCGCCCGATTCGATGGTGTCGGGATAAATCGTGCCTTGCCCCAGAATCCACCCGCCGCCCGTGTAGGTTTCGCTCTCCAGAATGCGCTGCTGCACTTCCACGAACTTTTCGCCGATCACGTGGCGCTTCTTCTCGGGCTCCACGACCTCAGCCAGAGCATCCAGGAAACGCAAACGTGCATCGGCGACGAAAAAGCCTGTGGCGCCCAGCTTCGCGAAGCTCTCGCGCACGAATTGCGTTTCGCCATCGCGCATCAGGCCGCTATCGACGTAGGTTCCGTGCACGCGCTCCGGCCCCAGCGCTTTCAGGCACAGCGTATAGGCAACGGTGGAATCCACGCCGCCGCTTACAAAAAAGAAAACGTTGCGCGCGCCCGCCATTTCGCGGATGTGCGCTTCGATGGATTCGATCTGCCGCGCGGGGTCCCAATCCTTCGTCGCGCCGCAAATATTCTCCACGAAATTCGCGAGAATTGTTTTGCCGCACGGCGTGTGTGCCACCTCGGGATGAAACTGTACCCCATAAAGCCGCCGCGCATCCGATCCCATCGCCGCCACAGGACACGTCTCGGTACGCGCCATCACCGTAAAGCCGTCCGGCGCGCGCGCCACTAGATCGCGATGACTCATCCATACTGGTTGCGGCCCACTGATGCCGCGCAACAGCGTGTCCGGATTTGCAATGTCCAGCTCCGCGAATCCATATTCGCCTCGCTCGCCCTTTTCAACCGTCCCGCCCAGCAGGTGCGCCATCAGTTGCACGCCATAGCAAATCCCGAGCACCGGAATTCCAGCTTCCAGCAGCGCCGGATCGATGGTCGGGCTGCCCGAGTCGTACACGCTCGACGGCCCGCCGGAGATGATGATGCCTTTGCGCCCGGACAGTTCTGACGCGCGCGTTTCGCTCGGCGCCACGTCCGCATAGACGCCGAGTTCGCGGACTTTCCGGGCAATCAGGTGACAATATTGTCCTCCGGCGTCGAGGACCGTGATCTGGGGAATCAAGCTTCCATTGTGACAGAGCGACTAAGGTAAGGGAACAATCCCCATCCAGAACAGGCTGCCCGGCCGCGTATCGACGTCGTACTTGCGCACATAGTCCAGTTTCCCGTCCGCCCGTATGCGGAACAGCGCGAGGCTCGAAGGAATCGTTTTAGTGCCCGAGGCAATCGCCGTCTGATTCCCCGCCACCAGAACGCGCGCGCCAGGGTCAAGAGCGAACGTGCGCGGCTCGAACCCATGCGTCTCCGCGCTTTGGATCAACGTGGGCTCGCCCGTTTGCTGGTTGATCGAATAAACAGCGATTGTGTTTTCGCCGTTTCCGTCGATCGCTTTCCCGGCGGCATCGACGGTCGCCGAGCGATTCGCCTGATAAAGATATTGGCCGTTGGGATGAAAGTGCACGGTCCCCGCGTTTTGCCGCAGCGTCTTGCGTCCAGGATTCGCCAGGCTGTCCTTCGTGAACGCGGGCAGCGGCTCGAGCGAAGCGTCCTTCGTCATACGGTACATCTGGAGCTTCGCCTGCCGCTCCAGCGAAACGTAAACCCACGGCTGCGTGGGATGGAAATCCAGATGGCGCGGCTGAAAGTTCACGCCGCCGTTCGGCGCGATCGACGCCCGATTCTGCAGCACGCCATCGTGAAACGTGAATACCTTGATGGCGCCACGATCCTCGGCCTTGTCTTTTGTCGGACCATTCCCGCGCGTCACCATAAAGACGCTGCGGTTGGAAGGGTCCGTGCGGATCTGATGCGCATAGATGCCCGTGTCGAGCGCGGCCGGCTCCTTCACTTGCGCGCCCAGCGTACCGTCGGCATTGATCCGGTGCACAGTGAGGCTGCTGGGGTCGTTATAAGCGACCAGCGCATAGCTGCCGCTGCGATCCACGCTCACGTGAATCGGACGCGACGGCAGCGCGACCGCGGGGCCGATCGCCTGCAGAGCGCCGGTCATCGGATCGATGCGATATGCGCCCAGACCATGCGTCTTGCCCTTCGGCACCACCGTGGCGCCGGGCGAGGCGACGCTTGCGCCGCCATCGCTCCACACGATGTAGAAATATTTCTTCGACGGATGCTGCCAAGCGTATTGCACGTTCGCAGGCAAGCGCATCGACGCGACCTTGGTCAGCGCCGCGCCCTCGGCATCCACGCGATAGACCGTGAGTTCGGGTCCAGCGGCGGCGTAGAGCACCGACCGCGCCGGCGTTTGCGCCAGCAGGGCGGATGAGAAGGCGGCAAGTGTCCAAACGGCGAAGAGCGGTTTCCACATAGCGGAACGATTCTATCGCATGTCGAGACACCTCGAAAGCTGATTGCTAAAAGCAACAGCCCTTGGCCGAAGCCAAGGGCTGCATGTCAAATTGAGTAAGGACTTTATCGAGCGGCGCGTTCCTGCTGTTGGATTCTCTGCACCAGCAGCTTCTTCGCGTTCTCAATCAGCGACATCGCCTTCGGCATCGCGTCCACCGCCATCGCGACCTCGGGATCCTGCTCAATCGCGACCTTCTGCGATTGCTCGAAGCTGAACGCCGTGATGTACATCTCGTGCTTCAGCTGCTCTTTGATCCACTGATGATTCGCGGTGAAGTCGGCTTCGGAGAACTCCACTTTTTGGTCCATCAGGTATTGGTGGAATTGGTTCACTAGCGCCTCGTCCGGCTCCCATCCCTTAGGCAGGCGGGCATCGGCCTTCGGTCCGAAATAATGCGCGGAGAAATTGAAGAATCCGAAGTTGCGCAGCACCTGAATCTGGAACTTGTTCAGCTTGGCCGCCTCGTACTTCTCGTCGGGCGTAATGCCGCCGCCGCCGTAGACGGTGCGGCCGCTATCGGTCATCTTCACGTCGGAGAGATTCTTCGAATCGCCAGTGTTGTGATAGTAGTAATCCAGGAACGAGATGCTCGAATAGTCGCGCTGAATCAGGCGTCCGCTCGGCGTGTAGTAGTGCGCCGTGGTCAGCGCGAGGCCGGTATTCTCGCTCAGTGGGAACACGGTCTGCACCAGACCCTTGCCAAACGTGGTTTCGCCCAACACCCAGGCCCGATCATGATCCTGCAGAGCGCCGGTAACGATCTCCGCAGCCGAAGCCGACGAGCGATTCACCACCACAACCACCGGATACTGCCGACCGGCATTGTCCGTGTGCGCGTAGTAATTTTTGTTCGGCTGGGCGCGACCGCGATGGCTCACCACCAGATCGTTGCGCTTCAGGAAGTGGCCGGCCACTTCAACGCCCTCGTTCAGCAATCCGCCGGGATTCCCGCGCAGATCCAGCACCAGGCCCTTGATGTTGTTCTCGCCCAGCATTTTCATCTTGTCTTCCAGTTCTTTGCTGGTGGTCTCGCTGAACTGCGTGATCGTGATGTAAGCGATGCCCGGCTTCAGCCAGAACGCCTCCGGCACGCTGAAGCGCGGGATGGCGTCGCGAATAATGTCATAGGTAAGCGCCTTGGGTTGCCCCTCGCGATTCACGGTCACCTGCACCTTCGTGCCGCGCGGACCCTTCAGCAGGTCGGCAATCTCGGTTGTAGTCAACCCGTCGGTCTTCTTATCGTTGACCGCAGCGATGGTGTCGGCCGGCCGCAAGCCGGCGCGATACGCGGGCGAATTTTCAAACGGCCACATCACCATGGTCTTGCCGTTGCGCGGACCCACCTGCATGCCGACGCCGTAATACTGGCCGCGCTGGTCTTCACGCAGCGCCGCATATTCCTTGGGATCGAAAAAGTTCGAGTGCGGGTCAAGCGTTCGCAGCATGCCGGGGATCGCGCCTTTGTAAATCGCCTTGTCGGGATCTACCTTATCGGCGAAGTTCTGCTCCACCACGTCGTACACGGACGTGAAAGACTTCATGCTTTGGTTTGCCGCGTCGTCGGACGAGGAGGCGGCCGATACGCCGCGCGACGCAAAAGTTCCTGCAGCGATCGAGCACACTGCGATAATCAACGGCACAATTAAATAAGAACGGCGAGACGGCATGCAGCCCTCCGATCCGAGTATATCAACATAGTGTCGACCGTAGAACCCCCTTCGCGTACTGGTCCGAACGGGGCAATTTGCGGGCCAACCCACTGGTATTTGGACGCTGAGCCGCCCACCGGCGTTGCCTGCTTTTCGGCAGGCGGTTCGTTCGCCAAAGTTGGTCATTTAGCCCCGCTCGATGACTCTCGAGGCTCCGAGCGCTGCTGAAATATGGCGATATTACCGAGCCGCGACAGTAATGGAGCGGGGTGTATTGGCTCAAACTTACTCACCACTCGCTTTTCAGCAGGCCGCGGCATAATAGATACGACCCCAAAGGAGGCGCTACATATACCAATGACGAAAGCTTTCAAAACCCGCCGCTTCGCCTCGCTGCTTTTTGCTGGCGTGTTTGCCGTCGTACTCCTCGCGCCGTTCGGCCTCCGCGCCGCCGAGGTCAACTCGTCCGCCGCGCCGCTCCGGGTCATTACCTCCGGAGCCTTCACCGCCGCCTTCGTCCAACTGGCGCCGGAGTATGAACGCACCGCGCACGTGAAGCTCGACGTCGGCTTCGGCCCTTCGCTCGGCACCACGAAAAACGCCATCCCTGTGCGCCTTGAGCGCGGCGAATCCATCGACCTCGTGATCATGGCCGCGCCCGGCCTGGAAGCGCTCATGAAACAAGGCAAGCTGCGCGCCGATTATCGTGTCGATCTCGTCCAATCCAAAATGGCGATGGCCGTGAAAGCCGGCGCGCCGCATCCCGACATCAGCACGCTCGAGGCGCTCAAGAAGACGCTGCTCAACGCGAAGTCCATCGCCTATTCCGATAGCGCCAGCGGCGTCTACCTCTCGAACGAACTGTTCCCGAAGATGGGCATCTGGGACCAGATCAAAGGCAAGTCGAAGAAGATCGAGGCCGATCCCGTCGGCGGCTTCGTCGCGACCGGCGAATTCGAAATCGGCTTCCAGCAAGTCAGCGAGCTGCGTCCCGTAAAAGGCATCGACATCGTCGGCGAACTCCCGCCCGGAGCCCAGCGCGTCACGTATTTTTCGGCAGGCATCCCGACGACTGCCAAGCAGCCCGAAGCGGCGAAGGTCTTGGTGAAGTGGCTGGCTTCTCCTGCAACATCAGAAGTGATTCGGAAGACCGGATTGGAACCGGCGAAGGGGAAATAGTCGCGCCGATCGGGCACTGATCGTTTGAGCATCATGAATCGCCAATTGACCCGCCACGAAAAAGAACTGGTCCACTGGATGCTCAACCACGGCGACCCCGAGGCGCAAGCTTTTCTTCCCCAGCTTGAACGAGCCGAAGTCACTCCTGAACGATGCCCATGTGGTTGCGCAAGTGTAAATTTTTCGATCGAAGGCCTCCCGAAACCGAGCGGAGGTATGCACGTTCTAGCCGATTTTACTTTTGGATCGCACGACGATCTGAACGGAGCGTTCGTCTTCGAGCAGGGCGGTACGCTTTCAGGAGTCGAAGTATACGGCTTGACAGGCGACGCGCCGAAGAACCTGCCCGCGATCGAAGAACTGAGGCCGATTGAAAAAGGATCGTCGACGTAGAGACTAGCGAAGGTCAGACAGGCGAGCTCGCCACACGGCGGAATCCCTCGCGCCGTGAAAAACTCCGTAAATCGTCACGACGCCTCGCTCGTGCTCGTAATAAACGTTGTAAGGAAACTCAGTCATGACGAGTCGACGCACATTGCCGAATACAATTTGGCACATCTCTGGCTGCTGCGCTAGATTTTCGATGGAGTCCTCAAGCCCGCCCATAAATCCTTCACCTAGGGACTCGCGCTGTTCGTCGTACCAGTCGCAAATCTGAGCGATGTCCCGCGCGGCCTCGGGACGAAGAACAACTCTAGCTCGCACGGCGGCTGCGAATTTCGCGTTTCACCGTCTCCCAGTCAACACTGGTGCCGGGATTTGCGAGAGAAGCAGCCTTGCGACGAAGGATCTCCTCTTTCTGCCACTCGGGTAAGGGAAAACGATCCGATTCTTGTGACGCGCGGACATCCTGCAACACTTCGCGTGCTAGGTCCTCGGACATATTGTCCACCCAGCGGTGAAGCTCTTCCTTCGTCGTCACGCCACTATTCTAGCGCCTCTTGCCAACCCTCAGGTACCATAAAAAGATAGCCTTCATCTTACAGAAACCCCCTCTATGGCCCTCCGTTTCTACAACACTCTGACGCAACAGGTGGAGCCCTTTGCGCCCCAGCACGGCAACGTCGTGAAGATGTACACCTGCGGGCCCACGGTCTACAACTACGTCCACATCGGCAACCTGCGGACGTTCACCTTTCAGGACATCCTCCGCCGCTGGCTGCAGGCCCGCGGCTATGTGCTCGATCACGTGATGAACATCACGGATATCGAGGACAAAATTATCCGCCACGCCGCTGCCGCGAATCAGACCATCTACGAGTACACGCAGAAATACACAGACGCGTTCCTCGAAGACATCGCCATGCTGCGCCTTCAAAAGCCCGAACATCTCCCGAAGGCCACCGAGTTCGTCGAAGATATGGCGGCCGCGATTCAAAAGTTAGAGGACAAAGGCTACACCTATAACAGCGACGGCTCTGTGTATTACCGCATCGCCAAGTTTCCCGAATACGGCAAGCTCTCGCATCACGACTTCAGCGGCAGCATGGCCGGCGCGCGCGTCGATGTGGACGAATACGAAAAGGCCGACGCCCGCGATTTCGTCCTCTGGAAAGCCAAGAAAGACGGCGAGCCCTCGTGGGACACGCCCATCGGCGACGGCCGCCCCGGCTGGCACATCGAATGCTCCGTCATGGCGATGAAGTATCTGGGCGAGACGCTCGACATCCACACCGGCGGCATCGACCTCGCGTTCCCGCATCACGAAAACGAAATCGCGCAATCGGAGGCGCTCACCGGCAAGCCTTTCGCGCGCTACTGGCTGCACGCCGAACACTTGAGCATCGACGCACAGAAGATGTCGAAATCGACGGGCAACTTCTTCACGCTGCGCGACCTTGTGGAACAGGGCTACGCGCCCGAGACCATCCGCTACCTGCTGGAGTCGGTGCCCTATCGCAAAAAGCTGAACTTCACGTTCGAAGGATTGCACGCCGCGGCAACTTCCATCGACCGCTTGCGCAACTATCAGCTCCGCCTGAAGACGGCAAAGTTCGACGAAGGCATGAATCAGGCGCTGTCCGATCGCACCGCCGCCGCCACGAACGCGTTCGACGAGGCGCTCGATGACGATCTCAACACCGCCGAGGCCCTCGCCGCTGCGTTTGAATATGTCCGCGACACCAACACCGCCATGGACAACGGTGAGTTCAAGGCTGGCAACGTCGAAGCCGCGTTAGCGTTTCTGGATCGTTTCGACTCCGTGTTTGACGTGTTGCGTCCCACCGAACACAAGGGCGGCTTAACCGATTCCGCGATCGATGCCCTGGTAGCCGAGCGCACCGCTTCCAAAAAATCGCGCGACTTCGCGCGTGCCGACCAAATCCGTAAGGACCTCGCCGCGCAGGGCGTTATCCTGGAAGATACAAAGGATGGGGTCCGTTGGAAACGCCAGTAGTCCAGTTAACGTCCTCCTCTTGTCATCCCGAGCGCAGTCGAGGGATCTAGCGCCGATAAGGGCGAAACGCTGTTAGCCGGAGCAGAACATTCGTTAGTGGCAGATCACATGAAATTCGAAAGCAAAACCGTCCACTCGGGTGACCGCCGCAAAGCCGGCGAGTTCATACCCGTCACCACGCCCATCTACACAGCATCGAGCTATTTTTACGACTCCATGCAGCAGCTCGACCGCGTGTTCGGGCGCGAGGAAGAAGGCCCCTCCTACGCGCGCTACGACAACCCCACGACCACCGCACTCGAAACGCTGGTGAACGATCTCGAAGGCGGCCACGCCACCTTCTCCTGTTCCTCCGGCATGATGGCGATTCATCTCGCACTGCTCGCCGCGCTGCTCGATCGGCCCAAACGCGTCGTCGCCGGCAGCGTGCTCTACGGCGCCACGACGCACATGTTGATGACGATCTTCGGAGCACTCGGCGTCGAGACCGAATTCGTCGACGTATCCGATCTCGCCGCATTTGAAAAAGCGGTGACCACGGAGAAGACCGCGGCCGTGATGCTCGAGAGCATCACCAATCCGCTGCTGCGCGTTCCGCAATTGGATAAGCTCGCCGCGATTGCGCGCAAGGCGGACGCTTCCGTGATCGTCGATAATACCTTCGCCACGCCCATGCTGATGCGGCCTCTGGAACTCGGCGCGAACATCGTGATCCACAGCGCGACGAAGTATCTCGCGGGCCACGGCGACGCACTCGGCGGCGTCATCGTCACTGATCAACAGCATTTCGAAACGCTCAAGAGTCTGGTGCGCACCATGGGCCCCAACCTCGGTCCGTTCGAAGCGTATCTAACGATGCGCGGCATCAAGACGCTCGCGATTCGCATGGAGCGCCAGTGCCAGAACGCCTGCAAAGTCGCCGCCTGGCTGAAGTCGCACCCGCGTGTGGCGAAGGTCCATTTCCCGGGCGACCCCCAGCATCCCGACGCCGCGACGATCGCGCGCCTGCTGCCGAAAGATCAGGCAGGAGCGATGGTGGCGATGGAGTTAAAAGACGCCGGCCGAAACGAAGTCTTCGCGTTCATGGAGAAACTCCAGATGGTCGTGCGCGCCACCTCGCTCGGCGACGTTCACACCATGGTGCTCTACCCCGCCATGGCCTCGCATCGCGATCTATCGCCCAAGCATCGGCAGCGTCTGGGCATCGGCGACAATCTCGTGCGGATGTCCGTGGGGATCGAAGCAGCAGAGGACATCATCGCGGACCTGGATCAAGCGTTGCGCACATGAGATTTCCCTTCGACTAATACTCCGCCTGCAGGTCAGCGGTCCTTTGTCTCGTGAGCCGGGTCAAACAGCTCACGTGAATTGTTGATCCGTTTGTGCCTCCTCCAACCAAGTCGTATTCTGCCTTGCAGACAGCGTCGCGGTAGGCAATCCACTTACGTTGTGCATCGCGCAGATTGCGAACGTCGGATGGTCGGCTCAGCCCATGGAGGGCTCGCTGATATTCTTTGTTCAACTCCGCGTCAGCGGATTTGTAAGCTTGTGCGACTTCGTCAAACTCGCTGTGGCCGACGGGCTTGTCTTGGCCAAAGGCCGCTAGCGATAGGAGAATAGCGATAGCACAGAAGGAGACTCGCAGGTCGGCATGGCATTCAACCGAACTTAGCATGACGCACGGGAGTCTGCTATACTGCAATTTCATGTTCGCCATCCATCATCACGGCACCCATCATCACCATGGACATTCCATGCCGCGGCGGACTCACCGTTAATCCCGAAAGAAAGCAGAATTTTCGAGAGCCCGCCGGTTAACCCCGAGCGGGCTTTTCTATTAGTGTGAAAAATATGCAACTGGACTTCAAAAAACTCGATGGACTGATCCCCGCCGTGGTGCAGGATCACAAGACCGGCCGCGTGCTGATGGTCGGCTTCATGAACGACGTGGCCTATCAGAAGACGCTCGACACAGGCTTCGTCACGTTCTACAGCCGCTCCCGCAATAAGCTGTGGATGAAGGGCGAAAGCTCCGGCCATAAGCTCGTCGTGAAGGAACTCTCCACCGATTGCGACTACGACACGGTGCTGGTGAAGGTCGAAGCACTCGGCCCCGGCGTGTGCCACGAAGGCTATCAAAGCTGCTTCTTCCGCCGCTACGAAAACGGCGAATGGAAGGAAAGCGAAGCGAAGACCTACGATCCGAACGCGGTGTACGGCGGCTAAGGACAAATGATGAAGCTCAAGCTAGGCATTCCCAAAGGCAGTCTCGAAACCGCGACGGTCGATCTGTTCCGCCGCGCCGGTTATCAAATCGGCGTCAGCAGCCGCTCCTATTTCCCCACTATCGACGATCCCGAAATCGAATGCATGCTGATCCGCGCTCAGGAAATGGCCCGCTACGTTCAGGACGGCATCCTCGACGCGGGTCTCACCGGCCGCGATTGGGTGGAAGAGAACGACGCGAAGGTCGAGACCGTGGCCGACCTTATTTATTCGAAGGTCAGCTTCGGCAAAGTGCGCTGGGTGCTCGCCGTCCCCGAGAACTCGTCCATCAATTCGGTGAAGGATCTCGAGGGCAAGGTCGTTGCCACCGAACTCGTGGGAGCCACGAAGCGCTATCTGGCGAAGCACGGCGTCACTGCCAAAGTCGAATTCAGCTGGGGAGCCACCGAAGTGAAGCCTCCGCAACTGGCCGACGCCATTGTTGAGGTGACCGAAACCGGCTCCTCGCTGCGCGCCAACAAACTCCGCATCGTCGAAACGCTGATGGAGTCCAACACGCAGCTCATCGCGAACACGAAGTCCTGGCAGGATCCCGCAAAACGCAAGAAGCTGGAAGACATGAAGATGCTGCTGGAAGGTGCCATCAACGCGCTCGGCAAAGTCGGTCTGATGCTGAACGTCGAAAAGGCGAATCTGCAGAGCGTGCTCGGCGTGCTGCCCGCGCTGAAGCGCCCGACAATTTCGTCGCTCAGCGATGACGGCTGGCTCGCCGTGAACACAATTCTGGACGAGACCACGGTGCGCACTATCATTCCTCGCCTGAAAGAGGCGGGCGCGCAAGGCATCGTCGAGTATCCGCTGAACAAGATCATTATGTAAGATGCAACCGCGGCCGGAGTAAAACGACGGCAGCCATATCAACGTGCTTAGGATCCTTACCGCCAAAGACGCCCCCTCTCTCATCCAGCGCAAAGCCGCGCGCCTGGAGGAAGCCGAGCGCATCGTCGCGCCCATCCTTGCCGACATTCGCGATCGCGGTGATGCGGCCCTGCTGGATTACGCGCGCAAGTTCGATCGCTTCGATGGCGCAAGTGTCCGCCAGCACGTCGTCGGATCGCTGGAGCCCGATTTCCAACGCGCCGTCGAGATCGCCGCGAACAACATTCGCGAATACGCGCAGGCGCAGCTACCAAAGAATGGACAATCGATCACGCCGACGGCCGCCGCCTCGGCCAGATCGTGCGGCCTCTCGATGCGATGGGCGCGTACGTGCCCGCCGGCCGCTATCCTCTGCCGTCTACCGTGATGATGACCGTGATTCCCGCGCAAGTCGCCGGCGTCGCGACCATCTGCGTTGCCTGTCCGAATCCTAGCGTCGAAATCCTGGGCATCGCGCACCTGTTGGGCGTCACCCACATGTTCCGCATGGGAGGCGCGCAGGCCATCGCCGCGTTCGCCTATGGGACGGAGACCGTGCCAAAGGTGGATCGCATCGTCGGCCCCGGCAATATATATGTTGCCGCCGCGAAAAAGCTGCTTGCCGGAGAGGTCGGCATCGATTTCGTCGCCGGCCCCACCGAGATCGTTGTGATCGCCGCCGATGGCAACCCGCGCTGGATCGCCGCCGATTTATTGGCGCAAGCCGAGCACGACGTCGACGCCTCGGCGATCTTGTTAACCACGTCACGCAAACTGGCGGAAGCTGTTTCCGCCGCCGTCGAACGGCAATTGACTGATCTGCCGACCGCGCACGTCGCGCGACCCTCCATCGACAACAACGGCGCGGTCGTCGTGGTCGATTCCATCGATCAGGCGATTGAGATTTCAAACTCGCTTGCGCCTGAGCACCTGTCTTTGCATATGGGTCGCACGATGGCTCGCTGCTGGCGAAGATCAAGCACGCAGGCGCCGTGTTCATCGGTGCTTCGAGTCCGGAAGCCGCGGGCGACTACTGCTCCGGCCCGAATCACGTCCTGCCGACGTCGGGCGCGGCGCGCATTCGCGGCGGACTCTCCAGCGCCGATTTCGTCAAGGTCATCGCGGTGCAGGAACTTTCGGACGAAGGCATCCGCCGCCTGACGCCATCCATTACGAAACTTGCTCGCGCCGAAGGCCTGGAAGCGCACGCAAGATCCGCCGAAGTTCGTTACCAGGAAGGATCGCGCCAACATGAGTAAAGTACGAACCGCACTCACGCCGCGTCCTGCCGTGCAAAAAATGGCGCCCTATTCGCCGCCCACTGGCAGCCGTGCGGGAAAACTGCGTCTCGATTTCAACGAGAACACCGTGGGCTGCTCGCCGCGCGTGATCGAATTTCTGCGCGAAAAACTTACGGCGGAGTCGCTCACTGTTTATCCCGAGTATCTCGACGCGATGAACGAACTCGTCGGCGTTTTTTGGCGTTGCGTCCGACGAATTGCTGCTGACAAACGGCACCGACGAAGCCATTCAGGTGATGATCAACACCTATGTCGACGACGGCGACGATGTTCTGCTGCTGCATCCCTCTTACGCGATGTATCGCTTTTATTCAGAGCTCGCGGGCGGGAAGGTGCGCGAGCATTCGTATCGCCCGGACGATCTCTCCTTTCCGCTCGATGAATTTCTCGCTGCGATCCGCCCCGATACGCGCGCGATTCTCATCGCGAATCCCAATAACCCCACAGGCACCGGTATCGATCTCGCCAGCATCCGTCGTATTCTTGAAGCCGCGCCGCATGCCGCCGTGCTGATCGACGAAGCCTACTTCGAATTCTGCGGCGTTACTGCGCTCGGCCTCATTCGCGAGTATCCGAATCTCTTCGTCAGCCGCACCTTCTCGAAGGTCTACGGCATGGCCGCGATGCGCTGTGGATGCATTTTTTCGCTGCGAAGAAAACGTTCGCTGGATGCACAAAGCGCAATCGCCTTATAGCGTCAACATGCTCGCGGCGTTGGCCGCGCGCGCCGCTGTGCGCGATGGCGAATACGTCGCGAACTACGTCAAGGAAGTGCTCGCCGCACGCGAACTCGCCTGCGAAGGACTGAAGCGCCTCGGCATCCGCTATTATCCGAGCCAGGCGAATTTCGTACTCTTTCACGCCGGCGACCGCGCGATCCCGATTCGCGACGCGCTCCGCGAAAAAGGCGTCCTCATCCGCGACCGCAGCTACGAAATCGCCGGATGCATTCGCGTCACTATCGGCACACGCGCGCAGATCGAACGTTTCCTCACCGAATTGGAGAAGTTGTGGAAGGAAACGCCGTGGAGAGCGTGAACGGTACTAAACAAAGCCTGATCGTCTTCGACATGGATGGCGTCCTCGCCGAAGTGACCGAGTCCTACCGCGAAGGCATCGTGCAAACCGTCGAATATTTCACGGGCAAGCGCATTCAGCGCGAGCTCATCCAGGACTATAAAAATCGCGGCGGTTGGAACAACGATTGGGCGCTTTCGCAAAAAATCGCCGCCGATCTCGGTGTGCAGATCGATTACGATACGGTTGTCGATCAGTTCAATATCTTTTTTCTCGGACCCAAGAACGATGGCGACGGATTGATTCAGCGTGAAGGTTGGTTCCCACAGCCCGGGTTCCTGGAACGTCTGAGCAACTCTTACGAGCTCGGCATCTTCACGGGACGCGTTCGTTACGAAGCTGCGATTACGCTGAAGCGTTTCGCCAACTGCTCCCTCTTCGATCCAATCCTGTGCGCCGACGAAATCGCCGCAGGCAAGCCCGCGCCCGATGGCCTGATCGAAATCCAACGCCGTAAACCCGGTCGCCAGCTCTGGTATGTGGGCGATACGGTGGATGACGCACGCTGCGCGCGTGGGGCCGGCGTTCCCTTCATCGGCATCGCGGCGCAAACGCATGCGAAGCGCGATGCGCTGATCGATTTGTTCCACCAGGAAAACGCCGTGGCTATTTTCGAGAACATCAACCAGATCGAGGGAGCTCTATGCCAAAAGCAATAGCCGCGAGTCGCGCCGGGAAGACTCGAACTGCCTCCCTCGAACGCATCACGAAAGAGACGCAAATCCGCGGCAGCCTCCGTATCGAGGGGCAGGGCACGTACAAAATCTCCACCGGCATTCGCTTCTTCGATCACATGCTGGAGTTATTCACGAAACACGGCGGCTTCGATCTCGTGATCGACGCGAAAGGCGATTTGGACGTCGATCAGCACCACACCGTGGAGGACGTGGGCATCGCGCTCGGCCAGCTTTTCTCCAAAGCTCTCGGCGATCGCAAGGGTATCAATCGCGCGGGTTACTTCGTCCAGACCATGGACGAAACACTGGCCGTCGTCGCACTCGACCTCGGAGGTCGCCCGGCGCTCGTGTATAAAGATCTGGTTCGCACGCGCCTGGTTGGCGATCTGCAAACAGAATTGGTTGAAGACTTCTTCGATGGGTTCGTGAATCACGCCGGGGCGAATGTGCACGTCAAGGTTCTGTATGGCCGGTCGAATCATCACAAGATCGAAGCGATTTTCAAGTGTTTTGCGCGCGCATTGCGCTACGCTTGCTCCAGGGACGAACGGCTGAAGGATCAATTGCCTTCGACAAAGGGGCTGCTGTGATTTCCATTTTCGATTACGGCGCCGGAAATCTGCGCTCCGTCCAGAACACGCTCGGCGCCATTGGCGCGGAGTACGAGCTGATTCGCGACGCCGAAGGTTTGCGCCGAGCTACACGCGTAATTCTGCCCGGCGTGGGACACTTCGGCCAGATGATGCGCTCGCTCGACGAAATGAACGCGCGCTCCGCGTTGGTCGAAACCATTCACGCGGGCGTCCCGTTTCTCGGCATCTGCCTCGGACTGCAGGCCTTGTTTGCGGGGAGTGACGAAGCTCCCGAGGTGCAAGGCCTCGGCGTTTTCGAAGGGCGAGTCAAACGCTTCCAGGGCGACATGCGAATTCCGCATATGGGCTGGAATCAAGTGGAGGCCTTGCGTCCGTCGCGCCTGATGAACGGTATCGGCGATAAGCCGTACGTCTATTTCGCGCACAGCTACTACGCGCCGGTGGTCACGGCGACCGCCGCGATTTGCGAATACATGGTGCCGTATACGGCTGTGCTGGAATACGACAATATTTACGGCGTGCAGTGTCATCCGGAAAAATCGGGAGACCTCGGCTTGCAGATTGTCCGGAACTTCGTAGAGAGTTAAAGCGCACAGCCCAGCGTTGTGCGCGGTTAAGAGACGAGAATTCAAGGTGCTTGCAAAAAGAATTATCCCCTGCCTCGACGTCACCGGCGGCCGCGTCGTCAAAGGCGTGAACTTCGTCAACCTGCGCGACGCGGGCGATCCGGTGGAGCTTGCCGCTCGCTATAACGAGCAAGGCGCCGACGAACTGGTCTTCCTCGACATCACGGCTTCGAGTGACGGGCGTGACACCATGGTCGACGTCGTGGCCCGCACCGCGCGCGAAGTATTTATTCCGCTCACGGTCGGCGGTGGCATTCGCTGGGTGGAAGACGCGCGCAAAGATCCTGCACGCGGGTGCCGATAAAGTCAGCGTCAACACGGCTGCCGTGCGGCGTCCCGAGCTCATCACAGAACTCAGCGAAGAATTCGGCGCGCAAGCCGTCGTCCTTGCGATTGACGCGCGCCGCCGCCGGACCAGTGACGACGAAGGTCCCGCGTGGAACGTCTTTACGAAAGGCGGCCGCCACGACGAAGGCATCGACGCGGTGGAATGGGCGGCGCGCGGAGAAGAGCTGGGCGCCGGCGAGATCTTGCTGACGTCGATGGACACCGACGGTGTGCGGACCGGTTTCGATTGCACTCTTACTCAGGCCGTGCACAATGCGACACACATACCCGTAATCGCATCCGGCGGAGCAGGAAAGCCGGAGGATTTCGTCGACGTGCTGCATCACGCCTGTGCTGATGCGGCGCTCGCCGCTTCGATCTTTCACTACGGCACGTACACTGTCGCGGATCTCAAGCAGTTTCTCGGTGACAAAGGCGTCGCGGTGCGCCCTTCTGCCGCGAGCGGCTTTGGGAAAGAAGTGCAGCGATGATCTTTCCCTGCATCGACCTGATGGACGGCAAAGTGGTGCAACTGGTACAGGGCCGCGATAAGGCGCTGGAAGGCGATGCGCCGCTGGAGATGTTGCGCAAGTTCGCGGCGTTTCCCGAAATACAGGTGATCGATCTCGATGCCGCCATGGGCAAGGGCGAAAATTCCGCGCTCGTTGAAATGCTCACGAGCCGTGCCCGCTGCCGCGTCGGCGGTGGCGTCCGCACGCCCCAGCGCGCCCGCCGCCTGATCGAACAAGGCACGCATCGTGTGATCGTCGGCACGGCCGCGTTTACGCCTGTGATGAAGGACATCGCCGCCGAAGTTGGTCCCGAACGAATCCTGATTGCGCTCGATTCCAAGCACGGCAAGATCGTCGTCAAAGGCTGGCAGGAAGCCACGAATCTCACTGCGGAAGAAGTCATTCACCAGCTAGAGCCGCTGTGCGGCGGATTCCTCTGCACCTATGTCGATAAAGAAGGCATGATGCAGGGCACCGACCTAGATTGGTTCCGCCGCCTGCGCGCGGCAACGAAACATGAGATTACCGCCGCGGGCGGCATTACGACGATCGACGACGTTCTTGCGCTAAAGGCCATGAACATCCACGCCGCGCTGGGCATGGCGATCTACACAGGTCGGCTGGATCTCGCGGAGTTGGCGAAGCTATAAAGGATGGCTACGAGATTCGGTCGGCGATACCGGCAGATGCCGACAACGATCGCGCAGCATCGTCGTGCGATTTTCGTCGACATGGGCGAGAGTGCCGAGTCCGGCCTCGATCGAATGACGGTCGTGACTGCTCCATGGGTGGAGCGCAGAGATTGCCACCGGCGTTTATCAAGGATGGCTCGCAGATTGCGCCTGGCGGTTCGATCGTCGCAGGACTCGGCCTCTGGCTAATTCGAATGGCAGCCGACAAGTGTCTGATTAAGCGGTTCAGCGCGAGCGTGATCCTGAATGTGTACACCGAGCCAGCGCATCGCAGGATCGGAATCTCCCGGCAGTTGATGAAAACCGCTCTCGATTGGTGCCGTGAGAACCATGTCAACATGGTGATTCTGCACGCGACCGAAAAAGGCCGTCCGCTGTACGCGTCCTTCGGCTTTAAACCGACAACCGAAATGCGTCTGATCGTAGACGGCGAATCAATAATCCGCCAGTAATTCGTGCGGCGTGTGAGCCCAAAAATCCGGCTTTGCGTCCGCGAGTTGCTGTAGATCTCCATAGCCCCATGTCACCGCGCATGTGCGGATGCCGGCGCGATGGCCCGCCTCGATATCAGTCGGCGCGTCGCCGATGAACAGGCAGTCCTCTTTGCGCACGCCCATCGCCTCGATGCACTTCAGCAGCACGTCGGGCTCGGGCTTGGCGGGAAACCCATCGGTGCCCTGCACGTGGTCGAAATGCGAAAGCAGCCCGAATTGTTCGAGCATCAATTTGGTGCTCGCCGTACCTTTGGTCGTCGCCGTAGTTTTTCGGCCGCCCATTCGCGCGAGTGTCTCCGCGATACCCGCATAGATCAATGTGCTGGCGTGCTTGCGAGCCGCGTATGTCACGCGATACTCGGGGATCATTGCCTCCACATCTTGCGGCGTAAACCCCAGCTCCAGAAACTCACCCAGGAGGTGCTGCCCGATGTAGGTTCGCAGCGTTTCGTGCGTGATATCCGTGCGCCCGCGCGCAGCCAGCACATCCTGAATCGCGCCGCAAATATCGAGCTGCGAATCGAGCAAAGTGCCATCGACGTCAAATATGTAAACAGGGAAATGCCGGAATCATTTATGCGCACAACGCTATAGCTGCCGCTTGAATCGCGCACAACGCTAAAGCTGTGCGCTCTACTTCTTGAATCGCGCACCACGCTAAAGCTGTGCGCTCTTCTTGACTCGCACACAACGCTAACACCGTGCACGATTTCTTGAATCGCTTTAGAAACGAAAAGGGCGACAGCGCCCTGAAGCACCATCGCCCTTTGTTGAACTTCGAAAAAATCCAACTACGCGGGCTGCGGGCCGCCTTCGAGCATGCCGGGAACGCGCGTCGGCGGCGGCCTCGGCTTGATCACCTGCTGCGTCTCCGTCGCCTTCGGAGGTCGGCGGAGGAGGTGCATACGCGGCCAGCGTCTTGCCGTCGATCAACTGCCGCACTTCGCTGCCGTCCAGTACTTCGCGCTCGAGCAGCGCACGCGATGCGTTCCAGCGCGTCCGAGCGCTCTTCGATGATCTTGCGAGCGCGGTCGTAGCCGTCCTGCACCAGTTTCTTCACCTGCTCGTCGATGCGGATGGCCGTCGCTTCGCTGTAGTCGCGATGCTGCGCGATTTCGCGGCCCAGGAAGATCTGCTCTTCGCGCTTGCCGAAGCTCAGCGGGCCGAGTTCGCTCATGCCCCACTCGCACACCATCTTGCGGGCCATGTCGGTGGCGCGCTCGATGTCGTTGCCGGCGCCGGTGGTGATGTGGTGCATGAAGATCTCTTCGGCGATGCGGCCGCCCATCAGGATGGCGAGCTGCGCTTCGAGATACTCCTTGTTGTAGCTGTGCTTGTCGTCGAGCGGCAACTGCATGCGTCAAGCCCAGCGCCATGCCGCGCGGGATGATGGTCACCTTGTGCAGCGGATCGGCGTTCGGGCGTCAGCGCGGCCACCAGCGCGTGGCCGGCTTCGTGATACGCCGTGTTCTTCTTTTCCTCGTCGCTGATGATCAGGCTCTTGCGTTCGACGCCCATCATCACTTTGTCTTTGGCGAGCTCGAAATCGAACTGCGTGACCACCTTGCGATTCTGGCGCGCGGCGACCAGCGCGGCTTCGTTCACCAGGTTCGCCAGATCCGCGCCGGCGAATCCCGGCGTGCCGCGCGCGATCACCGTCAGATCCACATCGTCGGCCAGCGGAGTCTTCTTGGTGTGGACCTTCAGGATCTGTTCGCGGCCCTTCACATCCGGCCGGCCCACCACCACGCGGCGATCGAAACGGCCCGGCCGCAGCAGCGCCGGATCCAGCACGTCGGGGCGGTTGGTCGCGGCCACCAGGATCACGCCTTCGTTCGATTCGAAGCCGTCCATCTCGACCAGCAATTGGTTGAGGGTCTGTTCGCGCTCGTCATGACCGCCGCCCAGGCCCGCGCCGCGATGGCGGCCGACGGCGTCGATTTCATCGATGAAGATGATGCAGGGCGCGTTCTTCTTGCCCTGCTCGAACAGATCGCGCACGCGGCTTGCGCCCACGCCGACGAACATTTCCACGAAGTCCGAACCGGAGATCGAGAAGAACGGCACGTTGGCTTCGCCCGCGATGGCGCGCGCCAGCAGCGTCTTGCCGGTGCCCGGAGAGCCGATCAGCAGCACGCCCTTGGGAATGCGTCCGCCCAGTTTCTGGAACTTCTGCGGCTCGCGCAGGAATTCGATGATCTCCTGCAGCTCTTCCTTGGCTTCTTCCACGCCGGCGACGTCCTTGAACGTCACCTTCTTCTGCTGCGAGGAATGCAGGCGCGCGCGGATCTTGCCGAAGCTCAGCGCCTTGTTGCCGCCGCTCTGCATCTGGCGCATCATGAAGATCCAGAAGCCCAGCAGCAGCACGAAGGGAATGGCGTTCACCAGGATCGAAACCCAGTTGCCGCCGTTGGCGTCCTTCTCCACCTTGATCTGCACGCCCTTGTCCAGCAGCAGCGTGGTGAAATCGTTGTAGGTGGGCGGAACGGTGGAGCGGAACTCGTCGCCGTTCTTGTACTTGCCATGGATGTCGCCGGTGATGCTGTTGAGGGTGATCTTGTCGACCTTGCCGTCCTTCACCTCCTTCACCAGTTCGGAGAAGGTCGGCGTGGCGCCGGCGGCTTGCTGCTCTTGAAGACGGCCCAGACCAGCACCACCAGGCACAGGATGATGGCCCACAATACGATGTTTCGAACACTTGAATTCATTTATTTCTCCAGGCTTGGTTTCGACACGCTAACGGCCTTACTACGCAAGATTGCTTCGTTCCGGCGCCGCGCTTTAGCCCCGTCTACTGTACTAAGACGAAATATCTGTATCGAAAGATTCATTCAGCTTACGATTTCAGGAACTTGTCCCAACTCGGAAATGCAAAGGACCGGATTGTTCCCCCCGGCGTCGCCATCGGCAGCCGCTCCAAACTGGCGGGACCACAGGATTTCGCTACCACTAATAAGGATCGGCCAAGTTCGCCTTTGCCATGAGGGGATCCGCGCTTCCGAGAACATCTCTTTCAACTTCCGGACCTTCGTCTGCCCCCGCGGGCGGTAACGGTCGCCGGGCCTCCAACCCCGCAAGTGCAATTCTCGCGGAACCGGACCCAGCCGTACTACTTCCGACTTCAGGTTAGCACACGCCTCCGCGGGCGACTTCGGGTCCACTATCCCCAATTTAATTAGCGATTTCCCGTCGGGCGAGAGACAAGTCCCGGGAATCTTCATCGCCACAGCCTCCACGGGCGGCGCTTTCTGAGGTGTGTCTTTTTCGCCAGCGTCTTTCCCGTAAGCGTCTTTTCCGTAAGCAGAGATGCGCAGCCCATCGGGCGCCGCGAGGCGCAGCCAATCAAACGACCGGCGCACGTCTAAACAACCCGGTAGTTCCAAACGGCCCGTACCCTTAGACCCGGTGGCGAGATCGATGACGCGCTCCACGTGCTGGAACTCCACCTGCCGCAGATCGCCCTTCGCCTTCGCGATCGCCCGACGGATCACGCGCCGCTGCACGGCCCGGGGCAGATGCTGCAGCGCGCGAACATCCAGTTCGACGCCGCCTGCCACGCACATCTGCGCAATCGCGGCGAGGGGCGAAGCGTCGCTCCGCCACCACGACTCTTCTTCGAACGTGATGTCGGCCAGATGCGCCAGCGCCTCTGACAAATTATGATTCCATCGCTCCGAAAGCTGCGGCAGCGATTCATGGCGGATCGCGTTGCGGGAAAAGCGCAGATCACGGTTCGAGGAATCCTCGCGCCATGTCGCGCGGTGCGCTTCGAGGAATTGCAAAACATCGGCGCGCGTGACGTCTAATAAAGGACGGACTAGGCCAGAGCCGGTTACGGGGTGAATGCCCGCTAAGCCCGCGAGTCCCGACCCGCGCAGTATCCGCAGCAGTACGGTTTCGGCCTGATCGTCGCGCGTGTGGCCAGTGGCGATGTGGGCAATTCTCCGATCGTCGTTGCGGGCAAGGAGTTCGCGGAAGAACTGCAAACGTGCGCGGCGTGCCTCTTGTTCCAGATTGCCGCTGAGGGATTTAGCGCGTGCCGCAACATCTACGTGGGCCACGTGAAGCTTCACACGCAGTCGTGTCGCCAGGTCTTTCACGAACTGCTCGTCCGCATCCGATTCTTCGCCGCGCAGTTGATGATTCAAATGCGCCGCCTCTACTTCGATGCCCAATTCGGGCGCGAGCTCGACCAGCGCATGCAGCAGGCACACGGAATCCGGGCCGCCCGAAATCGCGACAATCGCGCGGCTTCCGGGGGGCAGCATGTTATAACGGGAAATAGTCTTTCGGACCTGTTCCAGCACAAGCAATCCTTATTACAGTGTAGGTTCAACACATAGGTTCAAATCATGGACTCCGAACTACAGCGCCGCGCTGCCGCTATCCGTCTCCTTCTGATGGACGTAGACGGCGTGTTGACCGACGGCATCATATTGAATCTTCCCGGTCCCAATGGCACGACGTACGAGACGAAGGGCTTTAATTCGCAGGACGGAATTTCGCTGCAATGGCTGGTCAAAAACGGCATTCAGACGGGCGTGGTGAGCGGCCGTGAATCGCAGGCCACGGAGTTTCGCGCGAAGCAGATCGGCATGACCTATATATATCTGGGGCACCTGGAAAAGCTGCCGGTGCTGGATGACATCTGCGCGAAGAGCGGCGTTGCGCTGGCGAACATCGCCTACGCGGGTGACGATCTGGTCGACATTCCCGTGATGCGCCGCGTCGGCCTGGCCTTCGCTCCGGCGAATGCACGCGCCGAAGTGAAGCGCGCCGCGCACTTTGTGACGTCCGCATCGGGCGGCGCGGGAGCGGTGCGCGAAATGGTGGAAATTCTATTGCAAGCCACAGGTCAGTGGCCTGCCATACTGAAACACTACGAGGTGGAGTGATGGCGAATCCCGAGCCCAATCGAAGAGTCGGTATTGAAGTCCGCGCGGTGACGGGCCCGGGAATCCTGCATCAGTTGACAGGCGTGATCGCGAAGTATGAGGGCGATATCGATAGCGTCGAACTCATCAATGGAGAGTCCACTGACACCCTCTATTTCGAAATCGACATGCCGGGCGACCCTGCTGCGCTGGTGAAGGATCTGCTCGCGTTGCCGGTGGTTCGCCATGCAGCGCTGGTCGATACCATGGAGCAGATTTACGGCAAGCGCATCATCATCATGGGCGGCGGAGCGCAGGTGGGGCAGGTGGCGCTGGGGGCAATTCTCGAAGCGGACCGGCACAACATCCGCGGCGAGCACATCTCGATCGATACGATTCCGCTGGTCGGCGAAAAGCCGCTTGCCGGCGCGGTTCGGGCCGCGGCGCGACTGCCGCGCGTGAAGGCGATCGTCATGGCGGGGTCGCTGATGGGCGGCGAGATCGAACAGGCCGTGCGCGAAGTGCGCGAGCAAGGGCTGCTGGTGGTCAGCCTCAATATGGCGGGCAGCGTCCCCGACGCGGCCGACCTGGTGGTGACCGATCCGGTGCAGGCGGGCGTGATGACGGTGATGGCCGTGGCCGATACGGCGAAGTTCACCGTGGGCAGACTATCTCGCCGAGTGTTTTAGCTCCAGGAGACCTTGGCGCAGCACCGGCGCGCGGCATAACGACGCACTACGCGTGCGATTTCATGTGCGACTTCGCGCTCGATTTTGTTGGATAGTCGAGCTTCGTATAGAAGTCGCCTCGGCCTTGCGGCGTGAGATCCAGAACATGCCAGATCGGCGACATTAGATCGATGCCGCGCTCTTTGATTTCCGGAGACATCCACGGATGCGCTGTGTAGAAATGATGAACGGCGCCGCTGCTATCTTTCGTGAAAACGGAAATCGCGGAATCCTGAGCGCCCTCGCGGTTTTCGCTTCCAAGATCGTATTTAAAGGTGCTATCGCCGGCACTCAACAGGCGTAGCCGGTTCCAGCCGCGCGCGCGGGCATGTGTTCGCAAGGCCTCGGGATCGGGCCGCGGCGACGATCGCGGAGTCGACCTTTTGCGCGATGTGATCCGCGACTCCGTTGTAGCCGTCGATCCAGGCGGTGCACATGGGGCACGGCTTGGTTTGACGTTTGCCGTACATCAGGTGATAGATCACGAGCGGCCTGTCAGAAGAGGTGAACAGTTCGCTGAGGCGCACGGTTTTGGTGGGCGTGTCGCCGGCGTCCAGATCGGCGGGGCCTTCGATAAATTTGTAGTCCTGCATGACCGGGCCGGAGGGAAGATGGCGGCGGAGTTCGGCGACGCGCTCGCGCTGGCGCATCAGTTCGATTTCAGCCAGACGGAGCTGTTCGCGTTTGGCGAGATAGTCGGCCGATTCGTTGGTCAGGTTGGTTTGGCGGAATGTGCCGTCGATTGTCTCGTGTACCATGGGCGCTCCTTCATGACTTTTAAAGCAAATCGAGGGCCGAACTCGGGAGAGGGCGAAGGGATTGGCGAGATAGCGCTGGCGTCGACGGCGCCTCACAAACAGCCAGCCAGCTATGACCACTACTCCGAGTCCGATGGCAATGGCTAGAGGGCTATAGACGGTCTCATTCCAATAATTCAGATAAAGAAATTGGCCATTTGCCACTCGCGCAAGCTGCGAGCAACGCCGAGAACGATTAACACCAAAGGCCGCAGTCCGTTCGCGCGACGAAATATCGACCGTTTGGCGGGAGCCTTCTCCATCGGACGTTTTTTATGTGGATGCATCCGCCGTCCAATGATCGGCAGCAGGAACAGAGGCAAGTATGTTCTACGCGCAGAGACACTACGGCCGTACGAGGGTTGGGAAGTGTATCCCCGCCCTTACGGGACGGGGTTGAAGCGACGGGCTACTGATAGAACCCCGGGCGTTAGCCAGGGGATTCAGTCAATAAAAACGTTGCGAGCGGCCAGGGCTTCGGACTTATCGCCGGCGTGCTGGCCGCCCATGAAATCGAGTGCTGGCTTGAGCGAGGAATCTTGGCAGTCCGCTGGAGGGCGGCCCGTTTTTACTCTTCTTGTTCGATTGCGCACCGCGATTTTTTGAAACGCGCACAACGTTGTGATACGCTGTGCGCTCAAAAATGCTGTGCGCTTTCTCCATGCACCCGCTGATGACCTGGTGGCCTTCCCACTTGCTCCGGCTCCCGGTGTTTCGAAAATCGATTTCCGAAGTCTCTCGTCGCCAGCATACCTATAGTTGCAGTGACGTAAAGCCGTTAACCAGCCTACGAGAGTTCAGAATCACAAATGCGCAACGCTTCTCGGCCGAGAAGTTTTTCTGATGGCAGTATGGCGGGGACCTTGGGGGATGCGGTGTGGATGAGATGGCAAGGCGGTGAAGAGTTTAGGAGTTAGACGACAGGCGTTCCAGGTGACAGGCAGAAAAAGCAGATCCTTCGCTGTGCTCAGGATGACTGCGTGTGGGTGGGGCTTTGGATGAAACTGCGGCGCGAGATCCCTCGACTTCGCTCGGGATGACAAAAGGCGGCGTCAACGGTTTGAGCGGGATGTTTGCCGTTGGGCGGAACGAGGCGTAACCTTGAAAGCTATGATTCCGCTCACGACTGATGAGATTGGCCGGTTATCTCCGGCTGAGCGACTGGCTCTGATCGCGCAGCTTTGGGATAGCCTCGATGCTGAAACGCTTCCTTATCACTGATGCTCAGAAAAATGAGTTGGAACGGCGATTGTCAACCTTGGAGCGCGACCGCGAACACGGAATTACGTGGGAAGCCCTGCGAAGTGAGCTGGAGCAGCGTTGCCCGTAGCTCGGGACGTTGTTTTCACGCAAGCGGCTCGGCGCGAACCTTGCTGACTTTCAGCGCAAAACTGCGAATATCTTGTCCCTAGCAGTTTTTCCGGCTTTCGCCGATGTCATCCCGAGCGAAGTCGAGGGATCTGTTTTTTGCCGCGGTTTTTCGATAAACTCCTTCGAGGATTGCCGTGCGCGACCGGACCTACTATTTTTATTTGCTCTCGAGCCGCTCGCGCGTCCTGTATGCCGGAGTGACGGGCGACCTGGGGCGTCGTGTGCGCGAGCACAGGTCCGGTGAATGCGATGGCTTCACGAAGAAGTACCGCGTGCATCGTCGCCTGGTGTTTTACGAGACCTTCCACGATGTGAAGGCCGCGATCGCTCGCGAGACGCAGATTAAGTTGTGGCGCCGCGACAAGAAGATTGCGCTGATTGAGGCGGTGAATCCGACCTGGGAGGATCTGTCTGCGGAATGGGTTGACTGCGAGTGACGAAAGGGAAGCTGCGGGGGAACAGCAGATCCTCGACTTCGCTCGGGATGACAAGACATCCTTTTCGGTCCTCTCGACGCTCGTTGGCGGTGTCGAAGGTTTTGATGGTATCGACACGAGTGCCGATACGGCAGGCTTCATTTAAAGGGCTCGCGGCGCGAGTGCGTGCGCCATGTCAAGGTAACCCAGGCATCGTTGACATTCACGAGTTTCTATCTTTCGTACTCAGCCAAAAAATCAAAATGCGCCACGTCGGCGAAAAAGGTGTTTCAATGCGTATGCGATTGGCGGTTTTATCCCCGGTATCAGTTACGGGTCCTGAGCTACGAGTGTCGATGCGGCCATGCACTGCCACGTATGCGACCACGGTCAGCGAAAACTGCGAAGTTGCTACTGGTCCTGAGAAATGCCCGTCTGTCCCGGTTTTCCGTCCGGGTTTCCCGCGGTTTTTCAAGACTGCTAGGCAGGATATGATTAGGCCATGGACTCCACCAACGAAACTAGAGTTAGCACGAGCGTCGGCAGTTCATTCTGCTACTGGATTCGAGCGCTCCACGATCAAAGTGCAGATCCGTTTCGAATCGGGTTACCCAGAAATAGGACGACCGTCCGCTGTCTGCACTTCGGCGGGACTGTTACGTGCGATGGCATTCAGGTGCAGCCCAATAACCTTTGATGAATTGCGCGAATCGCAACCGTCGTGCAGCGTGTCCAGAATGGCGTCTTGTACGGGTACGAAACCATCGGTAGTGATCTTAAAGTGGGCAATGTGCCGTAGCATGGACGTAGGTCTTCTATATACAGGTACGGCGTTTCGCTGGTTACGTTTGCTCGTCGCCACATTGAGGACAAGCTTTGTATTGCCTCCCATGGCCACGAACGTGTATGCAGTCGCCCAGTTCTCATCGTCCTATTTAAGCGCGCTTTTCTTTCTTACCACAGAACCTCTATTATTCGCCTCATTCCAGATCGTTGACGTCCTTGTCGAAGATAGATCGAGCCGCAATATCTTCGACACTAATGCAGCTGTTGACGAATGTGCCAATCTTTTCGGCGAATTGCAACCAAGCTGCGAAGGGGCGCTAGCTTACCCTCATGAGTGCTATCTAGTCGCTTTGGCAGAATCGCGTCGCTTGATACGTCTTTTCATCCGCACTCCAGGGATTCGGACGCCAAGGAATGGGCTTGGGTGGTTACTGCCTTCTATGTGCTATCAATCCTGTTTTACGATTCTCTCCTGGACGTTCATTGCGCTTAGGACTTCGTACCGGTAAGCGGAGCCTCAAAAGAATTGCTATCTAGTAGGCGTCTTTCATGACTGTTCGTCGGGGTCTAAATCTTGTTTGGCAGTAGCGCTTTTTTAGGCTGCGAAAGAGCGCAGTACCCGTCATGGGTTCGGCCTTGGGGTTGGGTTTAATCTTGTGCTTCTATCTTCTAATGACAGCGGTTTCACGGAATGGACTCGTTGGTGCTGTCAAGGGCGCAATCCAGATGCGATTTCGCTTACGCGCTCAGACGTTCGCAAAGTACGTGGAATTCTAACGGCTTCTCGGGCCGAGTACGAATTCAAACTCATACAACTGGATGGCCTTCGTCTGCCGAGGACCTTTTCCTCAATCGTTGTAGGATCAAGGTCCCCCATATCGTGGAAGACCTAATTCTATCAGGATACGGGTTATTGTTGCTTGGGGCGTCCGCCAACTCTAGTTTTACGCAATGCCCCAATCTTCCCCACATCTTCCGCCCCCCGCTGCGCAGTGACGTTGCCGCCTTTTGCGCCGAGCGTGGCAGCCGGATTGACCTGTGCTAGACTATCGGCAAGACGAAGCGCAGCATTGAGCGATTCACGGGCAGAGGCTACGGAGGGATGCGCGATTGTGGATAGTATCAAGAACGAGGTCAGCTTGATTGATGAGACGTTTCAGCGCTTTTAGATCGCGCTGCATATATGGCGATGCCATGCCTTCACGATAACAGCAACCGCTTGCAGGAGCAAGATCTAAGCTTTTTGCTTCAACGCACCCTTAGGACACTACCCTCATTTGACAGTCTCGCTCCTGTTGGCTATCCTGGTTAGCTGAAGAACTAGCACGGAGAAGGTCTGTCTACATGAAAACCGCAATTCCCTCGCCCGAGGATATCGTGCGCCACTGGCACGTGATCGACGCCGAAGACGCGGTGCTGGGCCGGGTGGCCAGCAAGGCCGCCAAGATTCTGATGGGCAAGCATAAGCCCAGTTACACGCCGTTTCTCGATACGGGCGATCACGTGATCGTGGTCAATGCGGCGAAGGTCCGGCTCACCGGGCACAAAGAAGAACAGAAACTTTATCGCCGCCACTCGGGTTATCCGGGCGGCTTGACGGAAACTCAGGCGCGCAAGGTGCGCGCGACGCGTCCGCACGCGGATGGTGGAAGAAGCGATTGCAGGGCATGCTTCCGAAGAACAAGCTGGGCAAACAGATGTACCGGAAGCTGCAAGTCTACGCGGGTCCCAAGCATCCGCACCAGGCGCAGAAGCCGGTCGCACTGGCGGTTGCGTCGTTAAGGAGATTGACGAATATTCGTGGCATTAGTACAACATCTAGGAACGGGCCGCCGCAAGACGCGCGGTGGCGCAGAGTGTTTCTGCGGGCCGGGCAAGGGCAGATCACGGTCAACGGCCGCACCTTCGAAAACTATTTCCCGAGCGAGGCGGCGCGCGCGATCGTGCGGCAGCCGCTGCTGGCCACCGAGACCGCCGACAAGTTCGACATTCTGATCACCACCGCCGGCGGCGGCCCTACGGGCCAGGCCGGCGCGGCGAAGCTGGGCATTGCGCGCGCGCTGATCGAGTTCAACTCGAGCTGCGCGGCGAAGCTGAAAGAACTGGGCTTGCTCACGCGCGATGCGCGCCAGCATGAGCGCAAGAAGTACGGGCAGAAGGGCGCCCGCAAGCGCTTCCAGTTCTCGAAGCGCTAGTATTGCCGCATGATCCTCGCCCGTGAACGCAGATCTATTTGCGTTTATTCGCGTTCATTCGCGGCCGGTAGTTGGTTCAGCAACCCCGGGCCGCAAATCCCGCTTTGGACCGTGGAACCGGGTTCTCATAAAACGAGAAGAAGGAGGCATTTTGCCGTCGATTAGCATGAAAGAATTGCTCGAAGCAGGCGTTCACTTCGGGCACCAGACCAAGCGCTGGAATCCAAAGATGAAAGAATACATCTTTGGCGAACGCAATGGGATCTACATCATCGATCTGCAGAAGACGCTGAAGCTGTTCAAGGACGCGATGCGGTACGTGGGCGAAATGGCCGCGCAAGGCAAGACGGTGCTGTTCGTCGGCACCAAGCGCCAGGCGCAGGAAGCGATCGCCGAAGAAGCCACGCGCTGCTCAGCAGTTCTACGTGAACCAGCGCTGGCTGGGCGGACTGCTGACCAACATGACCACGGTGCAGAAATCCATCAAGCGTCTGAAGGAACTGGACGCGATGGCCGACCGAAGGCAACTGGGACGGCCGCGCCAAGAAAGAAGTCGTGCGCCTGGAGCGCGAGCGCAAGCACCTGAACCAGAACCTGGCCGGCATCAAGGACATGAACGGCCTGCCGGATCTGCTGTTCGTGATCGATTCGAACAAAGAAGCGATCGCGGTGGAAGAAGCCCGCAAGCTGGGCATTCCGGTGGTGGCCGTGGTCGACACCAACTGCGATCCGGACAAAGTGGATTACGTGATTCCGGGCAACGACGACGCGCTGCGCGCCATCCGCCTGTTCACCACCAAGATCGCCGACGCGGTGGTCGAAGGCCGGCAGCTGGCGACCGAGCAGGATTTCGCTCGCCGAGAAGATCGTCGGCGGCGGAGACGAAACGCCGGTGGAAGAGATGCCGGAGTACGCGCAGTACGTCGATCCGAAGTACGCCGAGCAGCTCATGTCGGAAAGCATGCCGGACGAGGATCTGCCGTCGCATGTCGCTGCCGCGCAAGGGTCCGGCGTCGGAAGCCGGCTGCCGAAGAAGCGTCCAGCGCGGAATCAGTAAGCGTCTGGCAGATCGAGCGACCCGCCTGCAGGCGTGCAGAGCCGACGCGCTACGCGCGCCTGAGCGATGCTATGCTAGAGGAAACTATGGAGATCAGTGCACAGTTAGTAAAACAGCTCCGCGAGCGCACCGGAGCCGGGATGATGGAGTGCAAGAAGCGCGCTGGTGGAAGCCAAGGGCGACCTGGCCGAAGCCGAAGTGGTGCTGCGCAAGACAGGGCATCGCGTCGGCGGCCAAGAAGTCCTCGCGCTCCACCAAGCAGGGCGTGATCGGCAGCTACATTCACCCCGGCGCGCAGATTGGGCGTGCTGATCGAAGTCAACTGCGAGTCCGACTTCGTGGCGCGCACCGACGATTTTCAGGAACTGGTGAACGATCTGGCCATGCAGGTGGCCGCGGCCGATCCGCAGTTCATCCGCAAGGAAGACGTCACGCAGGCGGCGCTCGACAAAGAGAGCGACATCCAGCGCGGCCGCGGGCGCTCGCCGAAGGCAAGCCCGAGAAGATGGCTCGACAAGATCGTCGAGGCCGCATGAACAAGTACTACGAAGAGGTCTGCCTGTACGAGCAGCCCTTCATCAAGGAAAACACCACCACGATCGCCGACTGATCAAGGCCAAGATCGCCAAGCTCGGCGAGAACATTTCCGTGTCGCGCTTCGTGCGCTTCAAAGTGGGCGATACGGCGTGCGGCCGAAGAAACTCGCGGAGCGTCACCGAAGAGCGCACCCGGCGGCCGAGTGAGCCCGTGCCCCGATACCGGCGCATTCTGCTGAAGCTGAGCGGCGAGGTGCTGGCCGGCGAAGGCTCGTTCGGCTGATCGATCCGGAGCGCGTGAAAGCGCTGGCCGAGGAAGTCGCCGAAGTGGCGCGAACCGGCGTGCAGATCGGACTGGTCGTGGGCGGCGGGAATTTCTTTCGCGGCGTGGCGGCGGCGGCGCAGAACATGGATCGCGTGACCGCCGATCACATGGGGATGCTGGCCACGGTGATCAACGCGCTGGCGCTGCAGGACGCGCTGGAAAAGCAGGCGCTCCCACGCGCGTGATGACCGCCATCGCAGATGCACGCAGGTGGCCGAGCCCTACATCCGGCGGCGGGCGATCCGGCATCTGGAAAAGGGCCGCATCGTGATCTTCGCGGCGGGCACTTCGAATCCGTATTTTTCCACCGATACGGCGGCCACGCTGCGCGGCCTGGAAATCCACGCCGAGATGGTGGCGAAGGCCACGCGCGTCGACGGCGTCTACGACAAAGATCCGCTGCAAGCATGCCGACGCCGTGCGCTTCACGGAAATCGGCTATTCCGAGGTGCTGTCGCAAGAACCTGCGCGTGATGGACGCCTCGGCCGTGGCCATGTGCCGCGACAACCATCTGCCGATCGTGGTTTTCAATTTGAACGTCCAGGGCAATATAATGCGTATGGCGATGGGCGAGCCCATCGGCACGCTCATTCACTGAGAGACAACATCATGAAACCAGAACAATCCGGCACCAGCGACGCAACAACTTTCAAGAGCGTAAAGGACGTGGAGAGCACGCCCAAGACGCGCATGGACAAAGTGCTATCGGATCTGCAGCACGCCATCGCCAGCATCCGCACCGGCCGCGCGTCGGTGAGCGTTTTCGACAACATCCAGGTGGATTATTACGGCACGCCGACGCCGCTCAACCAGGTGGCCAATCTGCACGTGCCGGAGCCGACGCTGATCACCATCCAGCCGTGGGACGTTTCGCAGATCGCGCGCGATCGAGAAGGCCATCCGCACTTCCGACCTGGGCCTGAATCCGGCCAACGACGGCAAGCTGATCCGCGTGCCGATTCCGCCGCTGACCGAGGAGCGCCGCAAGGAGATCGTCAAGCGCCTGCATCACGTGGCCGAAGATCATCGCGTGGCGCTGCGCAACGTCCGCCGCGACGCCAACGAGCATCTGAAGAAGCTGCTGAAGGACAAGACCATCAGCGAGGACGAAGAGCGCCGGGCGCTGGACGACATCCAGAAGATGACCGACGGCCACATCGCGAAACTGGACGAGACGGCGAAGGCCAAGGAAAAAGAAATCCTGAACGTGAAGTAGGGTAGGCTTAAGCTATGACGACGCTTATGGAGAAGGCGCTCGAAAAGGTCGGTGCCCTGCCACAGGACGAACAGGACGCGATCGCGTCGCAGATCCTCGAAACGCTCGCGGCGGAGGCCGGTTGGAAACAACGTTTTGATGCGAAAAAGGAACAACTGCGGAAACTCGCCGCTGAGGCGCTGCTTGAAGATGCGCGCGGAGAAACACGGCCCCTAAGCGATCTGCTCTAAAGGCGAATCTCAGAAACATTTCGACCTGGGCGGCAAATATCGGTTGGAGCCATTCATGATTCAATCGAGAACCACGCGTCAGTTCTGGGCCCAGTTCGCGAAGATGCCGCATGAAGTCCAAGAACAAGCAAGGCGCGCGTTTCAAACATTTCAAAGTAATCCGCATCATCCGGGGCTGCAATTTAAGAAGCTTTGGGGTGAAGATGCAATCTACTCCGCAAGGATAGGTCTCGGATATCGTGCAGTGGGAACTATGACCAGTAGTGTTGTGATCTGGTTTTGGATCGGCAATCACGCCGATTTCGATCGCTTGTTTCAAAGCTAGGGTCGCAAAGCGGCCACTTTACTGCAAGCAGACAGCCCTCGAGTGGTTTGCTTTCTATTTGACGATCTCTGTCTTTTCGGCTTCGAGCGTGACGCTTTTGGTGACGGGGTTCTGGCCGTCGCGGGGGACGATCTTCACGTCGTACTTTCCGGGAGGTAACGCCAGCTTCTGGCTGCCATTGCTGAATTCGTCGACGTGACCCATGTAGTGGTCGTTCACATAGACGGCGGCGAAATGGTCGGTGTTTTCCGTGCGCAGATAGCCGTAAGGCGGCTTCGCGATCGGCAAGGGCAACCATCTTTTCCTGCATGATGGTCTTTTTGCCGGCCTGATCGTGACCTTTTTGACAATATCCTGATAGCGCGGATCGACCAGCTTCACTTCATGCTCGCCGGGAGCCAGCGCATAGGTTTGCGCAACCTTAAAATTGGCCGCGGGTCCCACGTACTTGCCGTCGATGAAGACGCCCGCCCGTCCCGGGTCCACCTCGGTTTTCAGGCGTCCCATGGTGTCGGCGGCGAAGCACGCCGTCGAAAGCAGTAACAAGGCTGTCAGTATCCGCATATTTCCTCTATTCGTTTTGGGGCTCCGCTTGGCATGGTGGCGGCTCAATCTCAGATGTACGTCAGAGATCTTCAGTATACAGTCTGTCCTTCAGGCAGGGCATCGGGTCGGAAGGGGATACTGCGTGGGTAACGCGGCGACGAAGCTACGAGTTCGCCTGGTCAATTTTCTGAAGGAATGGGCCAGAATCCCCGGTTATCATCGGGGGCTAGTAATCTTAAAGCATGAGGCTCTGGATTCTCACCCTGTTTCTGCCTGCGCTGCTGGCGGCGCAATCGCTTACGGAGTTTGAAAAGAAAGTGACGGAGTTCACGCTCCCGAACGGACTTCACTTTATTGTGGTGGAGCGGCATAACGCGCCCGTGGTTTCCTTTCACACGTACGTAAACGTGGGAAGCGTGGACGATCCCGGAGGGCAGACGGGCCTGGCGCATATGTTCGAGCACATGGCGTTCAAAGGCACGCAGACCATCGGCACCAAGAACTGGCCCGAGGAGAAGAAGGCGCTGGACGCGGTGGATGCGGCCTACGCGCGCTTCGATCAGGAAAACACCAAGGGCCGGCTGGCGGATCCTGAAAAGCTGAAGAAGTTGATGGAGGCGGTGGACGCGGCGATTGAACACGCGGAAGAATTCGTCAACGAGAACGAATACGATCGCGTGGTGGAATCGAACGGCGGCCTGGATATGAACGCGGGCACGTCCGAGGATTCGACCGAATACTATTACAATTTTCCGGAAAATCGCCTGGAACTGTGGTTCCTGCTGGAGTCGTCGCGATTTCTGCAGCCGGTGTTCCGCGAGTTCTACAAAGAGCGCGACGTGGTGCGCGAGGAGCGGCGGATGCGCGTGGAGTCGAGTCCGCAGGGAAAGCTGATTGAGTCGCTGGCGGCGGTGGCGTTTTCGGCGGCTCCGTATCGCAACATGCCGGGGGGCTGGGCGAGCGATATCGGAAATTTCCGGCGGCCGGATGCCGAGCGGTTCTACAAAGAGTATTACGTTCCCGCCAATATCAATATCGGGATTGTGGGCGACGTTCACCCGGCGGAAGTGAAGCGTATGGCGGAGAAATATTTCGGCCGGCTGCCCGCGCGTCCGCTGCCGGTGATCAAGCTGACGGAGGAACCGGTGCAGGAAGGCGAAAGGCGCGTGGCCGTCGCGTCTCCGGCGCAGCCTTTCATGATTGTCGCGTACAAGCGGCCGGATCAATATTCGAAGGACGATGCCGCGCTGGACGTTTTGAGCGAAATCCTATCTGAGGGGCGGACGTCCATGATGTATAAGGACATGGTTCGCGACAAGCAGATCGCGCTGGCGGCAGGCTCCGATCCGACGTTTCCGGGAGGCAAGTATCCGGGGCTGTTCCTGTTTTTCGCGGCTCCGGCGAACGGCCACACGGTTGAGGATAACGAGAAGGAAATGTATAGCGTGATTGAGCAGGCGAAAAAGGAAAAAGCGGACGACGCGGCTTTGAAACGCGTGAAAATTAAATTGCGCGCGGAGCTGATTCGCAAGCTGGCCAGTAATTCGGGACTCGCGAACGAAGTAACGACCTATTACGCGAACTACGGCGATTGGCGCAAGCTGTTCACGGAACTGGAAGAGTACGACAAGGTCACGGCGGAAGATGTGCAGCGCGTGGCGAAGACGTATCTGGTGAAGGATCATCGCACGGTGGCGTGGACGTTCGCGCCCACTGAAGGAGCCCCGCGCGGTGGTGCGGCGGAAGGGGACACGAAATGATCCGCCGCGTCGTTTTTTTCGTTCTCGTTTTTTCGTTCTCGCCGCCTCTGCTGTTTGGGCTCAAAGTACGGGCGAGATAGGGGCGCCGCCGGCCTCGAATAAGCAGGCGATTCCCTCGTACAAGAATTTGAAGTATCCGCCGCTGCCGCCGGTGAAGATTCCAGAGCCGGTGCAGGTGACGCTATCGAATGGAATGCGCGTGTTCCTGCTGGAGGATCACGAGCTGCCGATGATCAACGGCTTCGCGCTGGTGCGCACGGGCAACCTGTTCGATCCCGCGGACAAGCACGGCTTGGGCGAGCTGACGGCGAGCGTGATGCGCTCCGGCGGGACGCACGCGAAGACGGGCGATCAGTTGGACGAGGATCTGGAAGACATCGCGGCGTCGGTGGAAAGTAACCTGGGCGAGACGAACGCGTCAGTTAGCTTTTCGGCGCTGAAGGAAACGTTCGATCCGGTGCTCGCGATCTTCAAAGGCGTGCTGACCGAGCCCGAGTTCCGACAGGACAAGATCGACCTGCTGATGCAGCAGGTGCGCAGCAGCATCGCGCGGCGCAATGACGAACCGCAAGGTATTGCCGAGCGCGAACTGAGCTCGATTCTTTACGGGCGCAACACGCCGTACGGCTGGCAGGTGGAGTTCGCGGATCTGGACCGCATCCATCGCGACGATCTGCAGGCGTTTTACAAACGCTATTATTTTCCGAAGAACATCATGCTGGCGGTGTACGGCGACTTCTCGGTGAATGAGATGCGCGAGAAGCTGGAGAAGACGTTCGGGGATTGGAAGGTGGAGCAGCCGCCGGTGCCGGAATTTCCCAAGGTCACGGCGAAGGCCGCTCCGGGGATTTTTCTGGCCGAGAAATCCGACGTGACGCAGACGTTTTTTTCCATTGGAGAACTGGGCGGAACGCTGCGCGATCCGGATTATCCGGCGCTGGAAGTGGCTTGCGATATTTTGGGCAGCGGATTCACCAGCCGCCTGATTTCGGTGATCCGGACGAAGCTGGGTTATGCGTATTCGATCGGCGCGGGATGGGGCGCGAACTACGATCATCCGGGGACGTTCCGCATCGCGGGAAGTACGAAGTCCATGACAACGACGGAGACGATTGAGGCGGCTCGCACGGAGTTGGAGAAGATGCGCACGACGGAAGTGACGGAGCAGGAGTTGCAGATCGCCAAAGACACGGTGCTCAATAGCTTCGTGTTTTTCTTCGATAGCCCCGCGAAGACCTTGAACCGGGTGCTGATGTACGAATACTTCGGCTATCCCAAGGATTTCCTGTTGCAGTATCAGAAGAAGATCGCCGCTGTGACGCGCGCGGATGTGCTGCGCGTCATGAAGCAGCATATTCAGCCGGAGAATCTGACGATTGTAGCTGTGGGGAATCCGAAGGATTTCGGCAAGCCGCTGACGGATGCGGGGAAGGTGCAACAGATCGATTTGACGATCCCGGGATTGAAGGAGGCGCAGCGGTAATGGGGGAAGGGGTCAAAGGCCAGGGGGCGGCGAAAAGCAGATCCTTCGCTCGCTTCGCGGCTCAGGATGACTGCGTGATTTTGCTGGCACTCATGTTGTGTGCGGCGCCGGTGTTTGCGCAATCAGGCAAAATCATCCTGCCGCCCACCGTGACCGAGGGCGATAAGAAGGCGCGCCAGGTGATTGATGACGCCGTTGCGGCGCTGGGCGGCGATAAGTTTTTGAATATGGAAGACCGCATCGAGACGGGCCGCGCGTATTCGTTTTACAACGAGACGCTGTCAGGACTGACGATCGCGAAGATTTACACGCGCTATATGGCGGTGGCTCCCAATCAGACGGGCGAAGAGCTGGGCGTGAGGGAGCGGCAGGCGTTCGGGAAAGCGGAAGACTACGCGACGATTTTTCTCGAGGACGGCGCGACGGACGTGACGTGGCGCGGGGCGAAGGCGCTGCCGAAGGATCAGTTCGATCGCTATAAGGATTCGACGCTGCGCGGCATCTTTTATATATTGCGGATGCGATTGAACGAACCGGGCATGACTTTCGAATCGCGTGGCGCGGATGTGGTGGATCACCTGCCGGTGGACGTGGTGGACATTACCGATTCGGAAAATCGGGTGACGACGGTTTATTTTCACCAATCGACCAAGCTGCCGATGCAGCAGAAGCTCACGTGGCGGGATCCGAAGACGCACGATCCCACGGACGAGATCACGCGGTATGCGCGGTATCGCGAATCGAACGGCATTCAATGGCCGCAGGAAGTGACGCGCGAACGCAACGGCGAAAAGATCTTCCAGCTGTTCGCGGATTCCGTGGTGTTCAACCAGGGTGTGACGGACGACAAGTTCGACACGTCGCCGCCGGTGAGCGCGAAACCTGAAGGCACGAAGAAGAAACGCAAATAAAAAGAGGCCCCCGCGGAGGCGCGAGGGCCCACAAGAAGAAAAAATTGGAGGACGGGCGAGCGGCGGTGCGTCCAGGGTGTGAGACTCCTGCCGCTGCATCCCGTTGCGGCTGAGCGCAAGCTCAACCGTCACCTATATAGACGCTGGTGTAAGCAATTTGGTCGCAAATCTTCTGAAGGCTGTTTGGGGCGGTCGCGACTTGTGCAAGGTCGATCCACCGCCCCTATCAGAACCAATGTTTTAGAGGCTGATCTAGCGCGACTGCAGGAGCAGGCCAGCTTGTTCGGCATGAAGATATTGCTGGATGGCGCGAGCGTGTTCGCGGATTTTGGCATCTTTTGTTCCGACTGCCAGCACTTTTTGCATCTCTATGTCGGCATGGGCGTAGTCGCCGGAAGCGGCGAGCGCCCAGGCGTAGCCGTCCACAGTGACGATGTCGCGGCGGCGGTTTAGCTCCATCCGTGCGATTGCTAAGGCTTTATCGGGCTGCTTTGCGTCATCCGTATAGTAGGCTATCAGCTCGTGATTGGAGTTATCGCCAATGGTGGATTCCTTCAGCGATTGGCGCTCAAATTCGGCAAAGTCCTTTTCTGCTTCGGCTTCCCGGCCGGCGCGCTTCAGGGCTTCGGCGAGCGAGAACAGATTTTCGGCATGCGGAGCCTTGCTGTAACGCTGCTGGTATAACGCGACGGCGTCGTCATAGCGGCCTTCGGATTCACGAACTTGGGCGAGAGCCGCCAATGCATAGTGATAAGAAGGGAACAGGCCCAGCGCGCCATTCGCGTACATTTCTGCTTTCTTCGTGTCGCCCGCGACGAATGCCAGGTGCGACATTTGCGTCAGGAGCCACGCCCGGTCCTCGAATTCCTGGTAAGCGGTGGCATCGTAAGCCATTTGCATCAGCTCCATCGCGCCGATGAGGTCGCCGTGCAGTTCGCGCTGGTAAGCGGCACGCGTCAGGCCCGCGATGTTGCCAGGCTTGATCCGCAACATCCATTGGATGGCATCGACGGCGGCGGGATAATTGCCGAGTTCGGTGTTGGCGTCGGCGATGTAGCCGTAAACCGTGACGTCGTCGGGCACTTTCTTGTTCAATGGCGTGGCGGCGTCCAGGGCCTTCTGGAATTCGTGGCGGCCCAGCAGCAGCCAGACGCGTACCTTTTGCGCTTCGAAATCGTTCGGCGAAATCTCCAGCGCCTTGGCGACGGTTTCCTCGCCCTTTTGATAGAACGCGACGTCGGACGTTTCGCGGGCGCGGCGGGCGTATGCCATCGCCAAGCCGTTGTAATACGGGACGTGATCAGGCTTTTGTGCGATTTGCGCCAGCGCCTTTTGGATGCTGATTTCGGCAGGCGTGGGGGCCGCGTCCACTCCCTGGGCAAGTGCCAGGGAGTTGGCCGCGACCGTGAACACCGCGATTGCGATCAGACCGATGAGTTTTGCGTGATTCACAAAATTTCTCCTTATATTAGTTGCTCGGGCAGATGCCGGTTCCCGCGGGGGCGCAGCCGGGCTGTCCGGGCCCCACGTGAACGTGATCGCGTCCGCTGTAGGCAGGCGCTTCGAACGGGAACGACGGGCTGATGGGCGACCGCAGGAGTGTTGACGCCGTCGCCGATCGCGGCTCCATATGCTTTGCCATCCACCAGGATGCCGGCGACGGCGCGTGCGGCGATATCCACGACGTCGTCGGTGAGGCGGCGTCCGTTGGGGAAGCCCGATGTATCGCCCGCGAGGAAACCGAGACGTTTCATATTCGCGAACGGCGTGGGCGCGATGCCGGTGTTCAGGCGCAGGAGATCCGCGACGGGACCGCTATCGCCGGGGCCGCAGCCGGGGCAAATGGGAGCTTGATACTGGGCGAGGATCAGCAGATCCGTACGCGGCGCGGGGGCGACGGGCAGGCCGATGGTGCCGAAGATGGTGGCCAGCAGCGGATCCAAAACGAACGCGGCGAATTGAGCATCGTCCTTGGGCTGGCTCATGCTAAAGGTGTCTTTGGAGCCGGTGCCGATGATCAGCTCATTGATGAGCGGGTTGCCGAGGCGCTGCACCTGGGCCCACGTGCTGCCGTACGCGTTTTGCAGATAGAGCACCTGTTGCACCTCCGCATCGGCCGGGCTCGAACGCAGGACGGTGATGTTCTGGCGCGAAGTGGTTCCCCAGGTGCCGATGACGGCGTTCTTCTCGCCTGCGGCGTGCATCTGGCCGTCGGCCGTCAACATTGAAATGGGCACTTCGATGACGATGGAATTGACGTTAAAGCCAGCGAGCGTGTTGGGCGCGTAGTTGTTCGTGTCGTCGGCATCGATCGCGGCGGGCAGCACGCCGCCGCCTGTGGCCATGCGGAAGTTCAGAGAATCGAACGCGGCGCCGAGATCGATAAAGAAGGGATCGGCGACGGTGCCCGCGAAAACGCTGACGCCTTTGGGCAGATTGTAAACGCCTTGCGCGCGGAGCGCGGCGTAGTTTGGCATGGTGCGGGGGCCCACGTTCGTCGGCACGGCGAACAGCGTCTGGCCGCCCGTCAGATCCTGCGATCCGTTGGCGGTGACCATGGTCACGCTATAGGTCTGGCGCAGGTTAAAGCCTTCCGAGCCGGGACCGTCGAGCGCCGTGATCGGCGGGATACCGGCGATGCCTCCCACGAGGCCGGTGAAAACGCCGGGAGCGCGGACCTGCGTCTGGAAACGAAATTGAAATGTCACGTCGGGGATTCCATCGTGGTTGTTGTCGATTTTCATTTCATAAAGGATGCCGGGGTCGAACGGGAAATAGTTGGGGCCGTTGGCGGGCTCCAGGAATGGATCGACGTTGAGAATCAGAACCACGTGATCGGGATTTCCCGGATCGACGAAGGCGTACCAATCGGTGATGTCGGCTTTCTGGTCCAGCGCGGTGATGGGGGCTTCGCGGTGACTGGATGCAAACAAAGGCGTCACGGCGAGGGCAAGTGCGGTTGTCGCCAGGATTCTGGGCAGGTGCATGAAATGTCTCCTTCACCGCGATATACGGGAATGGGCAAAATTTGGATGTTCGAAGCGGCATCCTTCCACGGATTCAGAGTTGGTAAGCAGGCAGCAGCGGATTTAGGGGAGAATAGCTTCTGTGGAATTTTTTAGATGTAACAGCGCGAGCCGCGGGCTGACGGGAAGGGCGCGCGTTGCGGCCGCGGGTGTTTTCCTGGCCGCGGCGCTTATTCCAGCGGCGGGATTTATTCTGGCGACGGGGGGCGTGGTCGCCCATGCGCAGGAACGGATGGGCGTGGCGGTTTACCAGGTTCGGCCGAATTTTTACATGATCTCCGGCGCGGGCGCGAACATCGGCGTGCAGACTGGAGAGGACGGCGTGGTTCTGGTGGACTCGGGAGCCGCAGGCAGGTCCGAAGCAGTCATCGCGGAGATCCGCAAGCTGAGCAGCAAGCCGATCTACTACATCCTGAACACAAGCGCCGATCCGGATACGGCGGGCGGCAACGGCGTGGTTTCAAAAGCCGGGCAATCGATCTTCGCGGGAGTGGCTGGGCCGCGTTCCGATTTTGTGAAAGCAATGACGGGCGGCGCGGCGTCGATTCTGGCGCACGAAAATGTTTTGGCGCGGCTGAGTGCGACGAGTGGCAAAACGAGCGACGGGTGGCCCACGGAAGCGTTTCCGGGCGCTCGCAAGTATCTTTATATGAATCACGAAGGGATCGAGGTGCTGCATCAGCCGGCGGCACACACCGACGGCGATAGTTTCGTGCACTTTCGCGCGTCGGACGTGGTGATGGCCGGAAACATTTTGGATACGACGCGGTTTCCGGTGATCAACGTGGAACAAGGCGGGACGATGCAAGGTGAGATCGATGCGTTGAACCGGCTGGTGGAGCTGGCGATTCCTTCGATCCCGTTCATATTTTCCGAAGGCGGGACGCTGGTGATCCCGGGCCACGGCCGGATCTACGATCAGGCTGATGTTGTCGAATATCGCGACATGATCGTGATCCTGCGCGATGTGATTCAGGATATGAAAACGCGCGGCATGACGCTGGAGCAGGTAAAGGCCGCGAACCCCACGCTGCCGTATGAAAAACAGTACGGCGCAAAAACGGGTACGTGGACATCGGATCAATTCGTGGAAGCGGTGTATAAAACTGTGCCCCTGAAGGGCGAAGCGAAAAAGTAATGCGAGGAACTCTGCTAGTGACAAGAGTGCAGGACGCGGCCGTTCTTGTCATCATTGCGATAACGATGACGGTGAGCGTCGCGCAGGCGCAGGGACGAGGCCCGGCGGGTCCGCCACCGCCAGCGAAGGTTGCGGCGCCGATTGATGTGACGGGCTATTGGGTTTCGGTGGTGACGGAGGATTGGCGTTACCGGATGGTGGTGCCTCCCAAGGGCGATTATCAGAGCATGCCGATGACTGCGGAATCGCGCAAGGTGGCTGACGCGTGGGATCCGGCGAAGGATGAAGCGGCGGGCGAGCAGTGCAAATCCTACGGCGCGGCCGGGGTGATGCGCATACCGGAGCGGCTCCACATCACGTGGCAGGATGACGACACGTTGAAGATGGAAATCGACGCGGGCACGCAGACGCGGTTGTTCCACTTCGGCAATGCGAAGCCGGTGAGCGGCGAGGCAACATGGCAGGGCGATTCGGTGGCGCGATGGGAAGGCATTGTGCGCGGCGCGCAGGGGTCGGGCGATTTGCGGGTGCAGACTACGCACATGAAGGCGGGATACCTGCGCAAGAACGGCGTGCCTTACAGCGCGAATGCGACGATGACCGAATACTTCGACATAGTGCACGAACACACGGGCGATCAGTGGCTGGTTCTGACGTCGGTGGTAAACGATCCGCAGTATCTGCGCGAGCCGTTCATGCTGAGCACGCATTATCGGAAAGAAGCCGACGGCAGTAAATGGGATCCGACGCCGTGCTCGGCGCGGTGGTGATGCATATGAGAATGATGAAATGCTGTTGCCAGTTCGATGGGGCTGCGGCGGTTTTTACTGCGATGCTTGCGCTGGCGGGTGCAGCGATTCCCGCGTCGGCGCAGGTGGATCTTTCGGGATCGTGGGCGGCGCGAAATCATGAAGATTCGCAACTGCATTTTCAAGGACCCGCGGCCGTGGACTATACGGCCCTGCCGCTCAACGAAGGAGGCCGCGCGCGAGCCTTGAGCTATTCGGAATCGCAACTTTCCGAGCCTGAGCGCGAGTGTCTGTTTTACGCACCGTACTATTTGTGGATCGGGCCCTTCGGCATCCGCATGATGAGCGAGTCTGATCCGCTGACGGGCGTGGTGACGGCGTGGAGGATCGGCGGCTGGGAAGATCGCGCGCCGACCACGATTTGGATGGACGGACGTCCGCATCCGCCCGCGAACGCGCCGCACGATAAGGGCGGCTTCACGACGGGCCATTGGGAAGGCAACGTTCTGGTGACGTACACCACGCACATGAAGGCCGGCTACATCCGGCGCAATGGTTCTCCCGCGAGCGATGAGACGACGATTACGTCGCACTATTTGCGGCACGGCGACATTCTGACCATCACGGCGCTGATTGAAGATCCCATCTATTTTTCCGAGCCGCTCTATATGACTCGCACGTTCCAACTGGAGCCGACGCCGATTCGCTGCCATGGGTCCGCCGTGTATTCAGGGCGAGGAAGGGACCAAGGAAGGCGCGGTGCCGCACTATCTGCCGGGAAAGAATCCGTGGATCGACGAAATGACGCAGCGGTTCCATATTCCGCGCGAGGCCGTGCTGGGCGGCGCGGAAACCATGTATCCCGAGTTCCGCAAGAAGATGAAAGACCAGTTCACGCAGCCTGAGCCGTGCAAGCGCGATTGCATCGGGAATCAGGCGGGGCTGGCGGTTCAGTAGAACGTCGTTCCATTGAATTTCGCCCCGGGAACGTCGCGCGCGGCTGCTGCCGGGATTATGATGGACAGGATGCGAACAAGACTAGTAGTCGGCCTCGGGCTCTGGGCGGCAGCAGCGTGGGGACAAACGGTGAGCTCCCCCTTTCCTGTCACCCAAGGCAAGACCTATAAATTCGAAAAGGTCGCGGACGGGGTCTACTACGCCACCGGTGGTCCCGGGAGCAACAACGTGGTGATCGTGAACGATCAGGACGTGTTTCTGGTGGACGACGGAACCACGCCCGCCGCGGCGCGCGCGCTGCTGGCCGATATCAAGCTGCTGACGCCGAAGCCCGTGAAGCAGGTGGTGAATACGCATTTTCATTACGACCACACTGCGGGCAATCAGGTGTTCGGGCCGGATGTGCAGATCATCGGGCATCAGTTTGTGCGCACCGCGATCACGACGTTCGATATTCTGCATCGCGAACCTTATATGACGTCGCAGGGGAATCGGGTGCCGGCGCTGATCGATTCGTTGACGAAGCAGATCGCAGCGGAGAAAGACACCGCGAAGAAGGCCGATCTGCAGAAGCAGCTTGTATCGGCTCAGGTCGAACTGCGCGACTTGAAAGAGATCAAGCCGACGCCGCCGAACGTAACGTATCAGAGCAAGCTCGCGATTCAGAAAGGCTCGCGCGAGATCCAACTGCTGTTTCTGGGGCGCGGGCACACCGCGGGCGATACGTTCGTCTATCTGCCGAAGGAAAAAATCATTTGTACGGGGGACGAAGAGGAAGGCGCGCGCGTGGCGTACATGGGCGATGCGTATTTCGACGAGTGGGTGGCAACGCTCGATAAGGTGAAGCAGCTGGATTTCAATTTGGTGCTGCCCGGGCATGGCGTGGCGTTTCGCGATAAGGCGATCATCACGGCGTTCCAAAGCTATCTCAAGGATCTCGTGGCGAAGGGTGCGGCGCTGAAGAAGCAGGGCGTTTCGGCGGATGATGCAGCCAAGAAGATTGACATGACATCGCATGCCAAGGATTTCGCGCAGATCACCGGACCGGGCGCGGAGGCGCGCGGCATGCGTCGGTTGTACGCTTGGCTCGACGAGACGGGGAAGAAGTAGCGGCGCACGCGCCCGGGGTAGGAAGAGCATGAGTTCGTCTCGCCGAACATTCGTTAAGGCGGCCGCGAGCGTCGCCGTCGCCGCTGATCGAATGGCATCGGCGCAAGAGAGAATACCGAGCCGAGATGTTCCGTTCTCGGCTCCTCCCGTTGGTTCGCCGGTATTGAAGTCGGTGCGTACTCCGGTGCTTGAAATAGGCTACGAGGAAACGTGGGGCGGCCGGAGTAGCGGCGACCCGGCGACGCCACCGGCTATTTTGTTGCATGGATTTCCAGATGACGTACGCGCGTGGGACGGCGTTGTGCCAGCGCTTGCCGCTGGGGGCGTTCGGCGCGTTCTGGTTCCGTACCTTCGCGGTTTTGGGCCGACGCGCTTTCTGGATTCCGCAACGCCGCGGATGGCGGAGCAGGCTGCCCTCGGCCAGGATCTCATCGATTTTGCGGACGCCTTGAACATCAAAACGTTCGACGTGATCGGCTATGACTGGGGTGGCCGCGCTGCGTGCGTCGCGGCTGCGTTGCATCCGGAACGCGTCACTGGAGCGGTGCTCATCGGCGGCTATACGATTCAAAATGTGCTTTCGCCGCCGATGCCAGAGGCTCCGGAGACCGAGCACGCATATTGGTATCAGTGGTATTTCAACACCGAACGCGGACGCGCCGGTCTCACCGCGAATCGACGCGCCTTGTGCAAGCTGCTATGGAAGTTGTGGTCGCCCCATATGCAGTTCACCGATGAGCAGTTTGAACGTACCGCGAAATCGTTCGACAATCCTGATTTCGTAGACTGCGTGATTCATTCTTATCGTCACCGACATGGCAACGCTCCGGGAGAGCCGCGATTCGAAGCTGATGAGCGTAAGCTGGCGCAGTTCCCCAGGATCAATGCGCCCACCGTGTTGGTGCACGGCGCGGACGATGGAATCCGAAAACCGCCGGCTGAATCGGCGGAGCAGCCGCATTTCTCTCATCTAGTGTTTCGGAGGGTGGTTGCCGGGGCAGGGCATTTCGTACCGCGAGAGCGGCCCGATGCTGTGATGGCGGCCCTACGCGACATCGGTCAGGATCGCTTGTAACCCACTCACTTTTTCTGCTCGTAATGCTCCACCGGAATATTGGCGTCGTGCATGTGGTCCAGGTCGCGCTCGCCTTCGTAGCAGCCGGATTCGAGAATCGTGTAATCGGGCGCGGCTTTCTTGATGCCGAACTTCATCTTCGCGGGACGCGTGAAGACTTTGGGATCGTCGAGCGTCGCTTCGTAAAAAATCGTGTCGTCGTCGACGCGCGTGAAGCGCTCCACCACGTGCAGCGCGTCACTATGGAAGTGGCCGGCCATATCGAACACGCTCTTATCGTTATTGTTCGTGACGTCCACCACCAGCGTGTTGCCTTCCCAGTGGCCGCGCGAATCGCCCATCCACGCCGAATAGTCTGAAGGGTGCGGTTTGCCGTCCATATAGATGATGCGGAAGGCGTGCATGTTTTCGAAAATCAGGACGATCTGATCCGGTGTCTGGAAAAGCTGGAACGCGAAGTACATCGCGTGCGGGATGCCTTCGAAATGGCAGTGGCCTGTGGGATCGAGATCCATGTGCTGCAGAACGTACTTCACGCGCTCCTGGGCCCACGGTTGATAGGGGAGTACGCCGCCTTCGACGATGCCCTCCGACGCGTTGCCCAGAAAAAAGCCCGTGGGATGCTTCTCCACCGAAAACGGAGCGCTGGCGGTGCGCGGCTGCCAGAGTCCTTCGAAGCTGGGGTGTCCGTCGGGCATGAGGGGCGGTTTATAGTTCGCGGCCTTCGCCAGATCGATGGGGCCGGCAGTGAGAGACATCTCGCCTTTCGGCGGAACGATGACAGACGATTCGGGAGCGGGCGTTTGCGCGAAGGCCGTGGCGAGCGTGCACGCAAGCAATAGTGCGGTCGAAGTGGGTCGCATCGGTGCCTCCTATTGTTTTCCTGCGGGGCGATAGTAGGGATGAATCGCGCGGCCGTTATCGCCCTCGTTGCATTCCTGCTCGCGGAGCTCGAAGCCGGGCTCGGTGATGCGATGCAGCGGCATCGCGATTTTCCAGGGCTTGCTGTAGGTTTTCGGATCTTCGATGGTTGCTTCGTAGGAGAGCGTATCGGCCGCGGTGCGCGTGTAACGCTCGATCACATGCAGCGCGTCGCTGTGCGTGTGGCGGGCTGAGTCGAGCCAAGTTTCTGGTTTCAGGTTTGTCACATCGACCACGAGCGAATCGCCGTCCCAATGCGCGACGGAATCGCCAAGGTAAAAATCGATTTCCTCGAGATGCTCGCGCGGAGTGGTGGAGAGCAGCCGAAAGTTGTGCAGGTATTCGTAGAGGAATACGACATAGCCGGGCCGCTCGGTGATCTGAATGGGGAAGGGCATATATGTGATGCGCGGCAGGCCGGGCATGGAGCAGTTATAAATAGGATCGACGCGCGGGCCCTTCTGCTCGCGTTCTAGAGCATCGGGGAGATACGGGATCTGATGTCCTTCGGCGATCTCCGTCACGTCGAATGACGCGGCGTTGCGGGCGATCCAGATGCCCTGAAAATCCGGCTTGCCGTCGATGGTGCGCGGGACTTTGTATGAAACTGCCGGGGATTGGGCGGCGAGGGGCATCGCCACGGCGACGCAAATCAGTGCGGAGGTGAGAACAAGCGATGCCTTCATGCGCGGATACTAATTGTCGGGATTCGTCTCGTTGCCGAGAATAAGCTGCTTGCCGTCGGGCAGCGTCACGCGCTGTGCGTTGCCTGTGTTGGTGCCGTCCTTGGCGAGAAAACCTTCGACGGTGACCATCGTGCCGACCTTGAAATAATCGCGCTTGAAGCCACGGCGAAAAAGGATGTTGGGCGCGGCGGTCTCAAACGACCAGTTCACCGTTTTGCCGGACGCGTCCATTGCGTCGACGTAGAGCCAGGAATGTGGGTTGACCATGTCGAACTTCGTGACCGCGCCGATCAGCTTGACCGGCTTCGAACCGTCATATTCGGCGGCGAAGGAGTGGTGCGCGGGCGCAGGCTGCGGCAGAAGCGCCAGCGAAATCGCGGCGGGGAGAAGGAACATCGGAAGCCTCATACGCATGGTCCATCGATAACGGTAACATGACGGTTGGCGCTATGTTTGGAGCCATACGCTCGCGATTCTCTGTCGCCGCTGGCATCGTAGCGGTTGGTGCGTGGACTTGTTTCGCGGTGGCCGCGGCGCCGCATCATTCCACCGCGCCCTACGACCTGATCCACGGCACCATTATCGAGGGCAGCGTGACACGGTTCGCGTGGGAGAATCCGCACGGTCACATTTATGTGGACGTGAGTGGCGAGGCGAATGCGGTGGAGCATTGGACGATCGAGATCGATAGCCCGGGCGTGCTGAGGCGGCTCGGTTGGACGAAGGACGCGCTGAAAACGGGCGATAGAATTACGATTACGGGAGCTCGCGCGAAGAACGGCAGCTTCGAGATGAAGGCGCTGGCGGTGGATCTCCCTGATGGCCGCAAGCTTTACACGTTGGCGAGGCAGGAGAACTGACGTTGGCTTTCGGCGAGGCGGGCGCTGAAGCGCCCGTTGCAGGCTAAAGCCTGCTCCACCAAAATGCTCGCTCCACCTGATCCAACCAGGCTCGACCGACTATGCGAGATGCAATAATTTGGCCGCGGTTCCACCAAGCATCGCGTCGGCAGCGCCAGCCGGAAGATCGAGGCTGCGGATGTCGGCTATGTACTTGCCGATATCGGCGACGGATTTACCGCTCTGCGTTGTGGCGCCGGTGAAGTCCTGCGGATAATCGGTCGCGAAGACCAGACGGTCGGTGCTGATGCCTTGGACGGCGCAGCGCAGCGCGATGGGTCCGCCTTCGAAACCGGCCATATCGAAGTAGAGGCGATCGAAAGATTCGTCGAACGGACGCTGCAGGGTTCCGAAGCGGCCTGCCTTTGCTCGTAGACGCTCCTTGGTCGCGGCGATGCCTCCGCCGAAGTGCGAGAAGACCAGTTTGAGGCTGGGGAACTCCTCCATCACGCGTCCGGCGATGACGCGCGAGACTTGTAGCTGCAGATCCATCTCACGGCCGATGATACGCGAGAGATCGTACTCACGAAAGACCGAGTAGCCTTGCGGCAGCATCACGGGATGCACGAAGACGGCGAGATCGAGGTCGCACATCATTTTGTAAAACGGCCACAACTCTTTCGCATCGAGGCAGAGACCATTGAGTTGCGAGGCGATCGTGGTGCCGCGAAGGCCGAGCTCTTTGACGGATCGTTCGATCTCCGCGAGGCCGCTTGGTTCGAGAATCGGCGCGTGCGCAAGAGCCGCGAAACGCGTGGGATACTTTTGCTGCAACTTTGCGCCCGCGTCGTTGATCTCGCGGCAATCTTCGAGCGTTCCGTCCCAGCCGAGGTTGCAGGAGAGCACGGAGACATCGACGCCCACGGAATCCATCTCCTGGAGTTGTTGCTCCATGTCATAGAGGCGCGGATGCACGGTGAGCTTTGGGATGCCGCCCTCCAGTCAGGTTGCCTTTTTGCCCGGCTTTGAAACCTTTTCGCTCGGCGAGGGAGAGTGGGAGGAAGTGGTGCTGATAGTCGATGATCATGAAATTGGTTTTAACGCATTAAGATTGTAATCCCCACCTTAACAGGTGGGGTGGAACAGGGGCGGATTGAATAGATGGGGCGCGGCGTAAGGGAGTTGGTCGCACACAAACGAAAGCCTGCCGAGGCAGAGCAGGCTGCAGAAATCGGCGGCGGGTTACTTGCTGCCTTCGGCGTCCGGATTCGACGTGCCTAGGAACAGTTTCTTACCATCCGGCAGCGTCACATCGCGGCCGTTGGCGCGATTGGTGCCGTCCTTAGCCTGATAGCCATCGACGAGGATTTCCTGGCCCACGGCGACGGAAGTGCGCGTGAAGCCGCGGCGCAGGAGCGTATTGGGACTGCCGCATTCCACCATCCAACTTGTGGCCTTGCCGTCCGGGCCTTTGACATCGATGTGAATCCAGGCGTGAGGATTGATCCACTCCATTTTGGTGACAGTGCCCTGAAGCTTCACATGCTTTTCGGAATCGAATTCGGCGGCGAACGAATGGTGCGCCCAAGCCGGCACGGCGGCGAGCAGGGTGATTCCCGTTAAGATGATGGCGAATTGTTTCTTCATGGATTTTCCTATTTGCCTCCGCTTTGTTCCGCTAGCTTCTTCTCTTTCGCTCTCTCTCCCGCCAGGATTCCGGCCAGGCCGTAGTTTCCTTCGTGGCAGGCGTATTCGAAAATGGGACCGTCCGTTTTGCTCATCGGGATTTCGATGGTCCAGGGCTTGGTGTAAACGGTGGGATCGGTAACGGTGGCCTGATAGATCAGCAGGTCGGCCGCGGGGCGCGAGAAGCGCTCCACGATTTTCAGATTCCGATCGGTTACGCCGTAGTCGTATTGCGTGCCGAAGTGGCTGAAGTCGTTGTAGCGGACGTTCGTCGTCTCGATCACCAGCGTGTTGCCTTCCCAGTGGCCGTGCGAATCGCCCATCCACTGCTGCACGGTGTTCGGAAGCTCTTCGTGCGTATCGAGCGGGACGGTTCGCGTCTGGTGCGCCATTTCCGAAAAGATGGTGACGCTGCCGGGGGTTTCGACGATCTGATACAGGTTGTTGTAATTACCCGGAATCAGCGGCGGGCCATTCTGCGAAAACATGATGCAGCGGTCGAACAGGTTGCGGCCCTCGGGTCCATCAGCGGGATATTTTGCCAGGTACGCTTTCACCTCATCGAAATGCTTTTGCGCTTCGGGAGTGAAAGGCGGGAAGCGCCCGTCCGCGGGATCGATCACGCGCGACGTGCGCAGATTGCGGCCCAGGTGCGAGCCGCGGTCGAACCAGCCGTCGTTATAGGCACGCGCTGCGTCCGCGGCGCTGCCGCCATCGCGCCGGTCGCGATTCAGGTCCTTGTTGCGCGTCGCTTCGTAGGCGGCCGCTTCTTCCTTTGTATAGAAGGCCTTTGTGCCAAGATCCTTGGGGCGTTCGAGCGGCGTGATGCTGGCCGAATCCCAAATGCCCTGCAGATCGGGCTGGCCATCCGGAGTGCGGCCGAGCGTCCACTTCGTGCTTTCCTTTACGGCGGCGGCAGTTTGGGAGCGCACCAGCGGAGTGGCCGATTGAGCTAAGGCTAATGGAGCGAGGGCCGGAAGGGCGACGGCGAGCGACAAGAACGGGAGTGCGAGGTGTTTCTTCATGTTAGATCCTCCCTCAATTTATTTACTGACCGGCTTTCGCCGGAGCGGGCCATAGAGTAATTCTTCCGCGAATTCCTCGCATTTGAATTCCATACGGCGAGCATTCTTTTCCATGTGGCGGTACAGCGGCATGCTGATCTTCCAGGGCCTGGAAAAAACATTTACGTCTTCCAGCGTAGCCTCGTAATTCAGCCACCCCGCACTCATTGGAGTATACCGCTCAACCACGTGGAGCGCATCGCTATGGAAGTCGCCCGCACGGTCCAGCCAGGACATATCGTTCATGCCGGTCACGTCGATCACCAGCGTGTCGCCCTCCCAGTGGCCGTTGGACCAGCCCATCCAGCTATCCACCTGGGATTCGGTAGGCTTGCCCATATTAATGGTTCGCTCGGCCTCGGCATATTCGTAGGCGATCAGGATGGTACCGTTGGCGCTCTGAATGAACTCGAACGGATATGGCATGTAGGTGGCGCGGGGAACGCCCGGCAGATAACACTTCAGTTCGGGATCGGCGATCCAGCGGTTTGCGTAGTTATCCTTCTTCTTAAGCGCGGCATCGGGCAGGTAAGGGATCGCGTCGCCCTGGACGACGCCGATGCCGGGAGGCGTGGTCAGGAAGGTTCCATAGGCGGTGGGTCCCTGACTGGGACCATGCGTGACCAGGTCCCAGTTGGCGGTGTTCATCGCCTGCCAGATGCCGTTGAGGTTGGGCTTGCCGTCGGGCATCCGGGGGATGTTGGCGCGCGCGGGGGCCGCGGCCCTCGGCGCCGCTGGAGCAGCTTTGGGAGCGGGCGCAGGGGTCTGAGCGGCCAGCGGCCACGAGGCCAGCGCTACGCACGCGATCCACTTCATCTGATTTCCCAGCCGTTTTCGCATTGGGGAATGGTTTCTCCTACGGTGGCCTCTAAGGTGCGATGCCACTCGAACTCTATCGCACCGCGGCAATTCGACCGATTTTACCGCAGAGGCAGTCTCGCGTGGCCGGAGCGGCGCACTCTGTGCAAACCTTCAGCTTAACCGCGTAGACTAAGTTCTTACGACCGGAGGAAAGCCGCTCTTGCGCTCGGGGAGCGGATTTGTGTCAGCGAATGCCCTCGAAATGGAGAATCGCGGCGGCGGAGCGCGCCTGGTGCGCCGGATTTTGCGTACTTTGCGCTTCGCTTGTGTGGACGGCATCGCTCGCCGCACAATCGGGCGCGGCCGCGCTGCTGCGCGGCATCGTCACCGATTCCAGCGGGGCCTATGTTCCTAACGCAAAAATCACTTTGACGGATAGCGCCGGCGCGTCCAAGACCACGAGCGCGGACAACCTGGGCGCCTACCGATTCGCGGGCCTGGCTGCCGGCGAGTATTCGGTGCAGGCGTTCGCACCCCAGCTGATTCTGCCGTCGACGAAAGTGAACTATCGGGGCGGAGTTCAGGTGCTGAATCTCCAACTGCGCGTGGAGTCCGTGGTGCAGACCGTGGATGTCGTCGACGACGCTGCTCCCACCGTCAGCACGGACGCGGGCAACAACGCATCAGCGACGGTGCTCACGGGGAACGATCTCGATGCGGTGTCCGATAATCCCGAGGATATGTTGGCGGACCTGCAAGCGCTCGCAGGCCCTTCGGCGGGGCCCGATGGCGGCTCAGTGTATGTGGATGGATTCGCGGGTGGCGAACTTCCACCGAAGGAAACCATTCGCGAGGTGCGCATCAATCAGAATCCATTTTCGCCAGAGTACGATCGCTTGGGATTCGGGCGCATCGACGTCGCGACGAAGCCCGGCGCGGATCGGTTTCGCGGAAGCCTGAATTACAACCTGGGCAGCGACGTATGGAACTCGCGCAATCCGTATTCGGCCACGAAGGCTCCGCTGCTGCTGAACGAGTGGGAGAACACGATCAGCGGCCCGCTGGGCAAAAACACGTCGTTCGTGCTGGACGCCAATCAGAACAACGTGAACAACGGCGCGATCATCAACGCGGTGACACTGGATCCCGCATCGCTCGCGGAATCGCCGCTGTTCCAAAACTATAAGGTGGTCCAGAGGCGCACGCGAATCAATCCGCGGATCGATCGCCAGATCGGCGAAAAGAATACGCTCTCGATTCGCTATGCGTATACGCACGGCGATATCGATGGCGCGGGCATCGGCGGATTCAACCTGACGACGCGTGGCGCCCACAATACGTATTCCATGCAAACGGTGCAGGCGATGGACACCGTGGTCGCGGGGCCGGCGATCTTCGACCTGCGCTTTCGCTACTATCGCAACGCGGGACAAAACATTCCCGTGAGCACTAGTCCGGCGGATCAGGTGCTTGGGTCCTTCACCTCGGGTGGATCTTCGCAGGGCAATAATTCCGCCACCTTCAACGGCTACGAATCGCACAATGACGCCTCCGTGGTGCATGGAACCCACCTTTGGAAGTTCGGCGTGCGCCTCCGGGACGAATTCGATTACGACACGTCGCCGACCAACTTCAACGGGACGTTTACTTTCGGCGGCGGTGTAGCCCCGCAGCTCGACGCGAACAATCAACAGGTGTTGTCGGGTGGACAGCCCGTCTTGGTCTCCATCAGTTCTCTGGAACAATATCGCCGGACGCTGCTGTTCCAGGCCGAGGGATTACCGGCAGCGCAAATTTTCGCGCTGGGCGGCGGGCCGACGCAATTCAGCATCAATGCAGGCAATCCTACGACGAATGTGAGCCAGTTCGACGTTGGCCTCTACGTGGGCGACGATTGGCGAGCGCGTCCGAATCTCACGCTGAGCTACGGTTTGCGCTATGAAGTGCAAACGAATATTCACGATCCCTTGGATTTCGCGCCGCGTGTAGGCGTCGCTTGGGCTCCGGGCGGAAGCGGGAAGGCGGCGAAGCCTAAAACAGTACTTCGTGCCGGCTTCGGGGTCTTCTACTACCGATTCGATATGAACAATACGTTGACGGCCGCGCGCTATAACGGCATCGTGCAGCAACGGTATGTAATCAATTCGCCGAATTTCTTCCCGAATGTGCCGCCGATCGCCACTCTCGCGGATCTGGGCGGCACTTCCTCCTCGGTGATTCAGACGATTGCTCCGAACATACGCTCTCCCGAGCTGATGCAAACGGCTCTATCCGTGGAGCGCCAATTGCCGCTCAATACCACGCTTGCCGTTACCTATTCGAATACGCATCTGATCCATATGACGAGATCGCAAGATGTCAACGCGCCGATTGAGGGAACATATTCGCCGCTGAATCCCTCCGCGGCCCTGTATCCTCTGGGGCATCCGGGCGCCGTTCTGCAAATGGAAACCAATGGTCAATGTAACCAGAATCAGATGACGATCAACGTGTCATCGAAGGTGAATAGCGCCGTTTCGCTCAATGGGTCGTACATCCTCAACCAGTCTTTATGCGACACGGACAACGTCACTACTTTTCCGGGCAGCCCCTACACTTCGTTAGGCGAATACGGACCATCGGCCATTGATATTCGCAATAGAGTGAATTTGACCGCCTCGGTCAATACGAAGTGGAACGTGCGCGTCAGTCCGTTTATGGTTTTGCAATCGGGCACACCGTTTAATATCACGACGGGCAACGATCTGTTCGGTACCACGCTGCTGAATTCGCGGCCAGGAATTGCGACCGATCCCACGCGGCCCGGGCTGATCCAGACTTCCTACGGGCTGCTGGATCCGAATCCGATCCCGGGCGAGCAGATCCTGAGACGCAATTTCGGGCGCGGCCCAGGAATGATGAGCGTCAATCTGCGCATAGGGAAAACCTTCGATCTGGGTCCCAAGCGTGAAGGTGGGGGCTCGGGCGGCGGCCGTGGGTTTTTCAGCACCCCGGTTAGCACCAGGCGCTACAGCCTGAGCATCTCGGCCTCGATCCGTAACGTATTGAACCACACGAATCCTGGCCCGATCATCGGCAACATTACGTCGCCGCTGTTTGGGCAGGCCAATCAGATGTTCGGGACTTTGAACGGCGAAGGATTTTCGGAGAACGCGAACAACCGGCGCAGCGAGCTGCAGATGCGGTTTACGTTCTGAGCGCATCGTCTGCCTGACGATCGGGGTGGTTGGCGCGCGCACTTTGGCGCGAACTCTCGAATCAATATTTAGGCAAAATCCGCAGCGCGTTTTCGCGATCGATGCCGCGCAGTTCTTCTTGCGTGAAGCCGCACGTCAGCAGGCCCTCGGCGATACCCTTCGGCCCGCGCTCCCCGCCGAACGGATAGTCCGTGCCGAAGACGATTTGCGACGCTCCGGCGAGCCGCGCGATGCCCTGCATCAGCACGGGATTCGTGGAGCCCGCCGTATCGTAGAAAAATCGGCGCACGTGATAGAGATGCGAGTTCACGGGCGCGGGCGCGGCCAGTTGTGCCGTGCTGATGCCGCCGACTACGCGGCTCGCCACGCCGATCAGCGCGCCGCCCGCGTGCGACCAGATAAATTTGCAATTCGAGAAACGCGTGGCCGCACTTTGCGGAGGAGGCCCGTCGCCGCCACGTCCGCCTCTGCCTCCGCGCCCGCCGGCTGCTCCCGCGCCGCCCATGCCGGGTCCACCTTCGGAGATGACGCTCATTAGGCTGCGCGCGGTATCCACCAGCCATTCGAGCGTCACCGGATTCTGATTCGCCAGATTATGGCAGCACGTGGCGTCGGTGGGATGCGTGTATACGATGGCGTTGCGGCGGTTCAACTCCTCAAACACCGGAGCCAGCCGCCGGTCGCCCAACCAGATATCGCCATAGCTTGTCAGCAGTCCGACACCATCGGCATGCAGCGTGTCGAAAGCGTACGCAATTTCCTTCAAGCTGGCATCCACGTCCGGCAGCGGCAGCGTGGCGAACAATCCGAAGCGGCCCTTGTGATCGCTCATCATGCGCGCCGCGTATTCGTTCAGGTCGCGCGAAAGGGCGATGGCCAGGTCGCGCTCAATGCGGAAGTCGTCGCCCAGCCACACGCCCGGCGTCGAGCACGAAAGAAACGCGGTCTGTACGCCGCCCGCGTCCATCGACTCGAGGTCTTTTTCGGGCGAATAATTTTCAAATGTATCCCAGCCCTGGCGCTTCACCTCTGCGATGCGCTTTTTGTACATCGGCGAGGCGTGATGATGATGCAGGTCGAGCCGTCGCGGATTCGCCAATGGCGCCTGCTGCTGCGAAAGCAGGCTTTGCGCGGAAAATAATCCGGCAGCGCCGGCCGCGGCTCCGGCAATAAAATTTCGTCGAGTGGTGGGATTTCCTGAAGCGTGATCCATGTCACGTCAGTATCTAAAGTGCGGCGCGTCATGTCAAGCGCTTTCACGGCGCCGGGCATCGCGCGAAAATCGGTCGAACTATTGCGCGGCTGCGAGATGAATATCTACCGCCAGGCCGTTGGGCTGCCGATTGCGGCAGCGCACCGTCCCGCGGCAGGCTTCAATGCACGATTTCACGATCGCAAGGCCCAAGCCCGCGCCGCCGGTTTCGCGCGAGCGAGCCGCCTCCGGCCGGTGGAACGGCGTGAAGACTTCTTCGAGGGCATCCTCCGGCAACCCGGGGCCATTGTCAGCCACTGTGATGGTGACGCCGTCGCGATCGTTGTTAGCAGTGATTTGAATGGGGCCATATTCGCCCGCGTAGCGCACGCTATTGCGAATCAGGTTGGAGAAGGAGCGCAGCAGGTAGTCCGGGTCCGCCATCACGCGCACATCCTCGCCCACCTGCACATCGATCGTCGCACCCGGCAGGGATTCGCGGGCCACGGCGCGGCGCGCGGTTTCGGCCACGCCCACGGGAATACGCTGCACTTCGGTGGGCTGCATGCCCGCTTTCGAAAACGTCAGCAGTTCCGCCACCAATGCGGACATGTGTTCCACTTCCTCGCGGACGTCTTTCACGTGTTCCAGGTTTTCGGGCGCCGTATCGCGCTCCACCACGCCGAGGGCGAAGTTAATGCGCGCGATGGGCGAGCACAGTTCATGCGCGATATCTCCCAGAAAACGCTTCTGGCCTTGCACGAATCCCGAGAGCCTGGTCGCCATCTGGTTCACGGCCGCGCCTAATTGTCCCAGTTCGTCGCCGCGGTCGGCTGCCACGTGCACATCGAAGCGCCCCTCGGCGATTTGTCCGGCGGCTTGCGTCATCTGGGAAAGGCCGCGCATCAGTCGACGGATCAACGGCACCCAGCAGGCCACCGAGATCGACACGACGACCAACAACACCAGCCCTACCAGCGAAAGGTCCAGGAAGTAGGCGTTACCCAAAAGCGAATTGGATGAGAGAATCAGCACTCCCGGAAGAGGATCGCCGCCGTCGGGACTGCTAATAGGAATGCGCACGCCCATCCAATATTGCGTAGGTTTGCGCGTGGTTACGAAAAACGATTCGCTCATGCCGGTCTGGGTCGCGCGGACGTGAACGATGGGCGGCAGCAGCATGGGCGGCCCCGATACTTCGATGCCGTGCGTGTCGTAAAGCGAAAACGAAACCCCGGCGGTCCGCGAATGTTTTTCCAGGAGCGTATCGCGATCGTCCTGCGGCGTGTTCATCAGCTCTAGCGCGAGAAGACGCGCATCGGCCAGCACGCGATCACGCGTAGGCGCCAGCAGCACCGAGCTCATATCCTGCAACTGCACGCCCGCCAGGCCCACCAGCGTCGCGCCCAGCAGCAGCAGGTTCAGCAGCGCCAGCGCAAGGATTTCCGTCGAGAGCGAGCGCCGCAGCTTCATGGCGCGGTCTCCTCTTGTTTCAGCAGCATGTATCCGGCGGAGCGAACGGTCTGAATATAGCGCGGCGATTTCGGATCGTCGCCCAACTTCTTCCGCAACGAAGAGATGTGCACATCCACGGAGCGGTCGAAGGCTTCGAAATCGCGCTCCGCCACTTCCAGCAGCAGATGCTCGCGCGTTTGCACGCGTCCGCATCCGCGCGCCAGGCACATAAGGATATCGAACTCCACCGGTGTAAGCGTCAGCGCCTGTCCGTCGAGAGACGCCGTTCTGGTTTCCGGGTCCACCCACAGCGGACCCACTGCCACGGGAGCGGAACGCGTTCCGCGCTTCTCCACAATCGTGATGCGCGAACGACGGATCACCGCGCGCAGCCGCGCCAGCAATTCGCGCGTCGAAAATGTTTTGGGCAGGTAATCGTCGGCCCCGATTTCAAGCCCTGCGATGCGATCCGCGGCGTCGCCCAGGCCTGTCAGCATCAGCACCGGAACGGTGGATGTTTCGCGCAAGCGCTTCAGCAGGTCGAAGCCGTTCAGGCCGGGAAGCATGACGTCCAGAATGACGGCGTCGAATGGCTCCTCGAGCGCGCGCGTCAGTCCCTCGGGACCCGTGTGCGCGGTGGCGACGTGGTATCCCAGCGGTTCCAGATAAGCTTTCACCAGGCGGCACAGCTTGCGATCGTCCTCTATCAGCAACAGCTGGGCGCTCTCCGTGTGTGTTTCCGTCATTTGCCCACTCTCACTAATAACTCACTTCGTGGCTGTTTTACACGTCCTTAACAATTTTCCGGGATTCGCGTATGGACTCTTTACACTAAGACGTTACTGTTGTCCAGGCTTCGGGCCGGCAGTTCAGGGCAAGCCGTTTGAAAAGCCGCGTAAAAAGGGGATCTCATGCAGCGAACAGGATTGGTTCGGTCGAGATTTGGGACGCTCGCCTTTATGGGCGTGGCGATCAGCTTTTTTGGAGCAGCGCTCCTGCCGGCGCAAACCTCCACGGCGACAATATCGGGCACCATAACGGACGCCTCGGGCGCTGCGGTGGCCGGAGCGAGACTGGATGTGAAGAACACCGGCACGGGTCTCGTCCGGTCCATCGTCTCCGACAGCCAGGGCCGCTATCGCGTGGGTGAGTTGCTGGTAGGCGACTACGAAATTCAGGCGGCCGAAGCCGGCTTTCAGACGGTGGTGCGCAAGGGAATCACGCTCACCGTGGGTGCGGAAGCCGTTGTCGATATCGCGCTTCCCGTGGGACAAGCCCAGCAGACGGTGACAGTAGAGGCGCAGGCTTCGCAGGTAGACACGAGCACGGCGGCGGTGGCGACGCTGGTGTCGCGGACGCAGATGGAAGATCTCCCGCTGAATGGCCGCAACTTTGAATCGTTGATGGCGCTGGCTCCGGGCGTGATCACGATCCCTAATACGGGCGGTCCTTTTTATGGCAAGAGCGATAACTATTCGATCGCGGGCGGACGTCCGCTGGGGCAGCAGATCCTGATCGATGATACGAACTTCATGGGCTTCTGGGGACACGCCACCGGATCGGGCGCGGCGGGATCGTCACTGGGCCTGGAAGCGATCGCCGAATTTCAAACACTGACCAATACCTATACGGCGCAGTTCGGAGGTAATGGCGGCGTGGTGAACGCCACCAGCAAATCCGGCACGAATAGCTATCACGGTTCCGCGTACGAATTCTTCCGCAACAGCGCGATGGATTCGCGCAGCCCGTTCGATTCCGTAGTGCTGCCGGGAAACACAACGGCCAACGTTCCCGGCTTTCGCCGGAATCAATTCGGCGGAAGCCTCGGCGGCCCTATAAAGAAGGATAAGGCGTTCTTCTTTGCGAATTATGAGGGTCTGCGCGCGGCGCAGGGAACGTCAACGGTGGTCACCGGTACGCCGGACGTGAATGCGCATCAGGGCTACCTGCCGTGCAACGTGGCGGGCGCGGCGTATGCGTCCACTTGCAACGCCGCGACGAATCTCGCGTTCGTGGGGATCGCGCCGAGCATCGCGCCGATCCTCGCGCTGTTCCCTAGCGTTCCCGCTACAGCGACCGGGGCGGGCAATCTCACCGAGGTCATTACGAATATCACGCATGAAGATTACCTTTTGGCTCGTGCCGACTATAATTTCTCGGAAAAGGATAATATTTTTGTCCGCTACGTTCGCGACACCGCCAGCTATTACGCGCCGCAACCTCTGGCGCCTTTCATCGAGCTGGATCAGACCAACAATAACTTCGCGACCATCGAAGAGCGGCACATTTATTCGCCCACGCTGGTGAACCTGGCACACGTCAGCCTGGTGCGGCCCATCGAAACGCAAACGCAGGATTCGCCGCAAGTCCCATCGCTCGTGTTCAGCCCCGGAGCGCCCAATGGCCACGTGGCATTAACCGGCGGCCCCAATCTCGGGCTCGGAGGACCGCAAGGGCTCGCTCCAAACTGGTTGGTTCCGACGCACTATGTGGAAGGCGACGACATCATTTGGACGCACGGAGCGCACAGCATTCGGGCGGGCGTTTCTTTGGAACGCGTCCAGGATAATACAACCGGTTTAGGGACTCTGGGCGGCACCTACACGTTCCCGAGTCTTGTCGGCTTCCTGACCGCGACGCCCAGTCTGGTTTCAATACCGCTGCCGGGAAACACGAATGCCACGCGCGGATTGCGTACCTGGTTCTTCGCTCCTTATATTCAGGACGAATGGAAATTCAATCGGCGTCTTACATTGAATCTCGGGTTGCGTTACGAGTGGGGATCGGACCCGACCGAGGTCAACAATCTTCTGCACAACGTGCAGGTGGCGAATGCCGCAGTGACGGGTACGGGCTATGTGAGCACGCCGAACCTGTACACCAACAATATTACGAACCGGAACTTCGCGCCCCGCGCCGGTTTTGCATACGATGTATTTGGCGATCACAAGACTTCCATCCGTGGCGGCTTCGGCATCTTCTATCAGTTATTGCAGGCCAAGGATGTGGTGCAGGCTATCTGGGGAACACCTCCCTACGTCGTCGGCACCGCGAACAATCCCAGCTTCCCGAATCCCTTCGCGGGTACGGGTCCGGCGGCGCCGCTGCCGGGAACTGGTATCGGCATCTACAGCGGGCTCGGAAGCACGCCTTTGAATATTCAGTACAACCTAAATATTCAGCGGGATCTTAGCCGAGGCATGGTCCTGACGGTGGGCTACACGGGCTCGCGCGGCTCGCACCTGCTGCTGACGCGCGACTACAACACGCCGCAGTTGATCAATGGCGTGTGGGGACTGGCCGCCGGATCCATTAATCCCGCCACGGGCCTGGTGGTCGCCGGACCAGCCGGAACCACGACGCCCAACGTTCGGCTCAATCCGGCCTTCGCCAGCTATTCCATGCGCAACTCGGTCGGCAATTCGAACTACAACGGTCTGATCGCGAGCCTCAGCCGCCGTTTCGGCAATCACTGGCAGACGCAGGTTTCGTACACGTATTCGAAGTCCTTGGATAACGGATCGGCCGGGCAGGGAGCGGAGGCGGGTCCCAACCAGCCCAACGCTCCTCAGAATCCCTTCGATGCGGCCGCCGATTACGGCCGTTCCAGCTTCGACCGCACGCAAGCCCTGCGCGTCAGCGGCCTCTACGAGCTGCCGGGGCGCGGCGTGATCCTCGGCGGGTGGAGACTCACGGGCGTGTATACACGCACCACCGGTCAGCCCATCACTCTGTTCACGGGCTTTGATCGCTCCGGTCTCGGCGGCAACAGCGTGCGGCCGAATCTTGCCCCGGGCGCCAGCGGCGACCCGATTCTCGGCGGTCCGGTCCAATACTTCAATCCGGCGGCGTTCCTTCTGCAGCCCGCGGGAACCATCGGAGATTTGGGTCGCAGCACGTTAAGCGGTCCGGGATTTTCCAGCCTCGATACCGGCTTGTTGAAAAATTTCCCGGTGAAGAAAGTGTCGGAGGCATTCAACGTCCAGTTCCGCGCCGAGCTTTTCAATTTGCCGAATCATCCGAATTGGGCGCAGCCGAACAACAGCGTCTTCCTGAACGGCATCGGCCCCAATGGAACGATAAACCCGAACGCCGGCAGAGTGACCGGTATTATCGGCAGCTCGCGGCAGATCCAACTCGCGTTGCGGGTCAGCTTCTAAGTAAATCTAAAGACACGCGTAAAGGCCGCTCTGTGCTCCTTCGGCGCAGAGCGGTTTTTTTCGCCTCAGCGCGTTTTACACTTCCTTAACAATTCTCGACGACCCAGCGTATCGATTCTTTACAGTGCCGCGATACTGTTTCTTAGTAGCCCACTCGTGGGCAGGGTCAGGGGAAATTCATGCATCAGAACATTATTCGATCTGCATCACCGCGTCTAGCGACCTTGGCTGTCGCGATTTTATTGACGACTTTATTGACATCGCCAGTCGCGTTCGCCCAATCCACAACGGCGATCATCTCGGGAACAGTGACCGATGCTTCCGGCGCTTCCGTGTCGGGTGCCAAGGTGGACGTCAAGAATATCGGCACCGGCATCACGCACAGCACCACGTCGAACAACCTGGGCCGCTATCGCGTGCCGGAGCTGTTGATCGGCGATTACGAAGTGCAGGCCGCGCAGCCGGGCTTCCAGACCGTGGTGCGCAAGGGCATCACGCTCACCGTCGGCAGCGAAGCGGTGATCGATTTCGCTCTGCCTGTGGGACAAGCCCAGCAGACCATCACCGTCGAGGCGCAGGCCTCGGCCGTTGATACCTCGTCCGCCGCCGTGGCGACTCTGATCGAGCCCACGCAGATGAACGATCTTCCGCTGAACGGCCGCAACTTCGAGCAGCTCCTGACGCTCGCGCCCGGCGTGCAGTCCATCCCGGCCTCAGGCGGTGGCTTCTATGGCCGCTCTGATAACTATTCGGTCGCCGGTTCGCGACCCCTCGGCCAGGCGTTTCTCGTCGATAACCAGAATCTGCTCTCGTTCTTCGGCCACGCCACGGGATCGGGCTCCGCGGGCACATCGCTGGGACTGGAGGCGATCGCCGAGTTCCAGACCTTGACCAATACTTACAGCTCGCAATTCGGCGGCAATGGCGCCGCCGTGAATGCGGCCAGCAAATCCGGCACGAACAGCTTCCACGGGTCGGCATTCGATTATCTGCGCAATAGCGTGCTGGACGCCCGCAGCCCCTTCGACACATACATCAAGCCCGGCAACACGTCGGCCGATCCGCCCTCCTTCCACCGCAACCAGTTCGGAGGCAGCATCGGCGGGCCGGTGATTAAGGACAAAGCGTTCTTCTTCGCGAACTACGAGGGCTTGCGGGCAGACCAAGGCGTTTCGTCGGTCACGAACAACGTGCCCGATGTGAACGCGCATCAGGGATACCTGCCTTGCAGCGTCGCGGGCGCGGCGGGCACGTGCAACGTGGCGACGGGCCTCGCGTTTGTCGGCCTTCCCGCCTCCGTTGCTCCGATCATGGCTTTATTCCCCTCAGTACCCGCGACCGCGACGGGCCTGGGACCGCTGACCACGGTGGCAAACAACTCGACCAGCGAAAATTATCTGCTGCTCCGCGCCGACTACAATCTTTCGGAAAAGGACTCCATCTTCGCGCGCTACATTCGCGATTACGCTTTGTACGTGACTCCTTTCAATGGTTCCACGCTGCCCCTATTCTCCGAGGCCGATAACACCGCGAACCACTTCGCGACCTTGGAAGAACGCCACATCTTCTCGCCGACTTTAGTCAATCTGGCGCGCGTCAGTTTTTCGCGTCCCGTAGAGACGGCGGTTCAGAACAGTCCCGACAATCCCGCACTCGATTTCGTAGCGGGTCAACCTAACGGCCGCGCGGCTGTCGCGGGAACAACCGTCGGTCCTTTCATGTTGTTGCCATACTTCCTGGTGCCGAACCACTTCATTGAAGGCGACGACATCATCTGGACGCACGGGTCGCACAGCATCCGCGCCGGCATTTCGGTGGAGCGCGTGGACGATAACACCAGCAGCCCGCAAGGCCTGGGCGCGACATACACATTCAGCAGTCTGCTGACGTTCCTGCAGGCCGCGCCCGCGTCCGTCTCCGTCCCCTTGCCCGGGCAGACGAATTCGTTCCGCCAACTCCGCACGACCTATCTCACTCCTTATGTCCAGGACGAATGGAAGGTCAGCCGCAAGCTGACGTTGAATCTCGGCCTGCGCTATGAGTTCGCTTCCGACCCGACCGAGAAGCACAATCTACTGCACAACCTGGATCAGTTCGCGAATGGCGTTGTGCAGACTGCGACGCTCGATTCCGTGCCGAACGCATTCGGGCGCAACATTACTACCCGAAACTTCGCGCCCCGTGTCGGTTTCGCCTACGACCCGTTCGCCAATCACAAGACCTCCATTCGCGGCGGCTTCGGCATCTTTTACGATCAATTGACGGGCCGCGACATTCTTCCTGCTTATTGGTTGGCGCCGCCCTACAATCTCGGCACGGCTACCGGAACAGTGGCTTTCCCGAATCCCTTCGCCGGAAGCGTGAATCCACCGCTGACCTCGCTGGCGCAAGGCCTTTACTACTGGGCCGGTGCCACGCCACTCCAGATGCAATACAACCTGAACATTCAGCGCGAGCTGACTCAAGGCATGATCCTCACCGTCGGCTACACCGGCTCGCGCGGCGAGCACCTGCTGCTGACGCGCGAATACAACGCTCCGCAGTTGATCGGCGGCGTATTCGGCACGGCGTTAGCGAATGGCAATACGGCTCCGAACACACGCCTGAATCCGGCCCTGGGCGCGCTCAGCATCCGTGACACGGTGGGCAACTCGAATTACAACGCGCTGATCGTCAGCCTGAACCGCCGCTTCGCGCGACGCTGGCAGACGCAGGTGTCCTACACCTATTCCAAGGCGTTGGACAACGGCTCGGCGGGGCAGGGAGCCGAAGGCGGACCCACCGCGCCGCAGCTCATCATGAATCCGTACAACGCGCAGCAGGATTACGCGCGCTCCAGCTTCGATCGCACTCAATCCTTACGCATCAGTGCTGTTTACGAAGTTCCCGGAAAAGGCATCCTGTTCGGCGGATGGCGCCTCACGGGCCTGTTCAACCGCGCGACCGGCGCCCCGTTCACGCTGCTCGATGGTTTCGACCGCGCCGGCTTGGGTGGCAACACCATCCGCCCGAACTTCGCCCCGGGAGTCAGCAGCGTGACAGTCAACGGCGGCCCGAATCAATACTTCAGCCCAACGGGACTGGTCCTTGGGCCCGCCGGCACGCTCGGCGATATCGGACGCGATACGATGGTCGGCCCCGGCCTGGCCAACCTCGATATGGCCGTATTGAAGAACATACCCGTGCGCAAGATCTCGGAAGGTTTCAACGTCCAGTTCCGCGCCGAGTTCTTCGATCTGTTGAACCATCCCAACTGGGGACAGCCCGTCGCCAATATCTTCTTGAACGGAGCCGGACCCACCGGCACGGCGAACATGGCCGCCGGGAAGATCAATAACATTCTCGGCACCACGCGGCAGATTCAGCTCGGACTGAGGATCGGCTTCTAGCGGTCCAGCAGAACCGCGAATGTAAATGAGCGGGCCGCGAGCCCCAGCCGCAAGGCTGGGGCTCGGCGCTGAACTACCCCATCCTGACGGACGGGGCTCCGTTCTGTGCGAATCGCCATTCGCTATGCTGGACCGTATGAAACCTGCGCTGCTTGCTGCGCCAATTCTTGTCGCCGCCTCGCTCGCCGTGGCGCAGCCCGCCCTTCAGGATGGCTTCCTCGACGTCCCCGGTGCGAAAATTCATTACAAGGATTCCGGTGGCCGCGGCGTGCCGGTCATCTTTCTCCACGCCTTTACCGGCAGCACCGAAGTGTGGGAGCACCAGATCCCCGCCTTCGCGCGCGCCGGTTACCGCTTCATCGCCTACGAGCGCCGCGGCTTCGGACGCACCGTCGCCGACGCGAACGGCCCGGCCTCGAACGGCCCCGACGATCTGCTCGCGCTCGCCGATCACTTGAAGCTCGACAAGTTTCACATCGTCGGCACGGCCGGCGGCGGATTCATCGCCGTCGATTTCGCGCTTTCCTATCCGCAGCGCCTGCGCAGCCTCACTTTGCTGTGCAGCCAGGGCGGCATTCAGGACCCGGACTACCTCGCGACCATCAAGCGCCTCACGCCCGATGGCTTCGCTAACCTGCCCGAGAGTTTTCGCGAGCTCTCTCCGTCCTATCGGGCGTCGAATCCCGAAGGCGTTGCCCGGTGGGTCGACTTTCAGGAGCACAACCGCGCGCCCGAAGCCGTGCGCGGCCCCGCGCAGCCCACGAAAAACAAAGCCACCCTCGCGATGCTCGAAACGCTCAAGCTTCCCGTGCTGATGATCGCGGGCGATGCCGATCTCTTCGCGCCTCCCGCCCTTATGCGCCGCATGGCAGATCACATCAAAGGCGTCCAGTTCGTCGTCATCCCGGAAGCAGGCCATTCCGTATGGTGGGAAGCCTCCGGCACCTTCAATACAACAGTGCTGAAGTTTATCGCCAGGCACTGATCCATCAACGCACAGGGATTCTCCGATAAAACACTAATAGCTTCGCCCTTATCACCGAAAAGATAATTGCCGGGAGGCGTGTTGAAGCCTGCGCGGCGAGCCGTGTCATCGAGTTCGTCCGCATCAGCCGCGCTCCTGGCGCTGCGCGTTGCCCATCGCATCGATCGCAGACGCGGCGTCCGGGCAGCACCCGCAAAACGAAATGCGATGCGAGCCTCCCCTGTGAAGGTAGGGATCGGGTTACGAGCGGATCGCTAGCTCAAGCGGAAAACATGTTTCAGCAGTTTTGTATAGTGCAGGCCGCTTGGCGAGTTCAAATAGCCGATGCCGCGACCGCAGGACAGAATGCTGAACCACAGCACCAGCGATAACGCGCCCGCCAGCTTTGCGCGCGCCGGAATCCGCGCCGACCCGTCCAGCTTCTCCGGATGATTGTAGACCAGCGGACGGAAGATCATGGCGTGCACGAACACCAGGAACAGCAGCGTCATTTTCATCTGAAAGAACGCGTTCAAAAAATATCCTTCGGCCTTGGACATCGCCAATAGGAAACCGCACGTCGCAACCCACAGGAAGCCGATGCGCTTTGGCCAGCGCAGCGCATTCACAACGCTCGCGATTGGTTGGTCGCGCAAAATCCAGCCCAGCATCCGCAGATCGGTTATGACGATCAAGCCGCCGAAAAACGCCAATCCTGTCAGATGCAGAGAAAGAATGATGGGATATTCGTAGCCGGATCCGCGAATGTCGCTAAATAGAGCGAGGTTTTCGATCCAGATCGCGAACTGCATGATCATCATGACTTATACCCCCCCGCGAATGAAAGCGATGAAAATCCCGCCAAAAATCACAGAGGCCCACAGCACCAGCGATACCAGGGCCACCAATTTCGCACCGACGCCCGTGGAATTGGAGTTCGCGACCTTCCGATGAACTGTGAAGTTCAGAACAATCGCCAGGGTCAACGCCACCAGCTTATATATAAACGACAAATTCGTGAGGTAGGTGTCCGGATCGGTCGAATAGAGCGCGAAACCCGAGAATATTGAAATCAGCAACGCACCGAGCATCCAGTTGGCTATGCTCTTGGAAATCTGCGACGGAGTTTGCTTCATCAGTCCGAAGCCAAGAATACGGAAGTCCACCGCTGCCGTGGTGCCGATCGCGACCCCAAAACCGGCGATGTGGAGGATCTCCAGAATCGGGAACCCAAGTTCCGAGTCGGCCAATGAAGCTCCAACAAACATAAATAAAGGCTGCCCTTTCTACCTGCGCCGGTTCGAAGCACCAGATCTGGCGTCAGGCGCCGCCGGGTTCGCACTATTGTACGCGGATTGCTCTCCCGGCAGCGCCCGCATCGCCGTGAAATGATGCGAGAAGGGCGGCGGATAAATATATCCGATGCCGCGCCCCGCGCAAACCACTCCGAACCATAACACCAGCGCGATGCCTCCGGCTATTTTCGCGCGTAAAGGAATGCCTGAGGCCCCTTCCAATTTCGAGGGCTTGTTATAAACGCTGGGGCGGAACACCACCGCATGCGTAGCGATGGTCAAAAACAACATCACCTTAATGCGGAAGAAGATGTTGAGATAGTATTCCTCGGCTTTCATTCCGAACAGCAGAAAGCCGAAGGTCGCCACGCACACGAATCCGACGCGCTTCGGCCAGCGCAGTTGATTCACCACGTCTGAGACCGATTCCTGCGTGAATGTCCATCCCAGCAGTCGCGTGTTTGTCACCGCGATCATCGCCCCGAATAGCGAGATGAAAGAAAGATGCAGCGAGAGCAGGATTTCGTAGCCATGATCAGATTCCCGCAGCGCGCGCATCAGTCCCGTGTTCTGCAGCCAGATGGCAAGGTCAAGGAGCATCTCTATTTAATCAAAACCCCGTTTAACCGAAACCCTGTCTAATTGAAACTCAATCCTTGCCTGACGAATTCGATAAAGATTCCGCCAAATACCACGGACACCCACAACATCAGCGACACGCATGCCACCAGCTTCGCCCCCGCGTGTATCCGGGAGCCCGAGGGCTGCGACAACACCACGCGCCGATGCACCGTGTAGTGAAATGTGATGGCTAAAAACAGGCAGGCAAGTTTAAAAAGAAACGATACATTCAGGTAATACTTTTCCGGATCGGTGGAATACATGAGCAGGCCGGAGAACACAGTCGTGCATAGGGCAATCAGCGTCCACAGCCGGGTGTCGCGCATCAGTTTCCCCGGCGTCTGGCGCGGCATCGCCAGCCCCAGCATCCGAAAATCCACCAGTGCCACCGTGCCGATGGTGATCGCAAAGCTGACGATGTGCGTCACTTCAAAGATCGGGAACAGAAGAAGAGAAGCGTCGAACGGATTGTCTCCCATGTTCATTAGCCGCGCCGTTTGGCGTCATACACCTTCCGTGGCACGCTATACACCATAATCTCGCACTACAGTTGGCGGTTGGGACCGTATCTTCCTCAGGAAAAACACAGAATCGCAAAAAAGGACGACATCATCGCGCCTTCGGGACCTCGCGATTTTAGCACGTCACGAGACAGGAAATCACCAATTCATTCGTCACGGTCGGTCACTGGCCTGTGTGTGCCTTTTTTATCTTCCGCTGCATGATCACAGGCCCGGCGAACGTGGTATGCTCCACAGTTGGCGCGCACGTGGCTCAGGCGCGCATTGAATTTTAGGCGAGGCACATTGTCATGCTGATCCAGGCGGGAGCCGCGGAAATCCTCAACGGCTCGGAACTCGTTTTCCCGGCGCTGGAGATTTTTCACATCCTCGGCTTTGCCCTCCTCATCGGTTCTGTCGCGCTTGTCGATTTCCGGATGCTGGGGATCGGCCTCACGGACCAGAATCCGGCGGAGTTGAGCAAGGCCATGTTCCCGTGGCTGCACCTGGGGCTGGTGTTTGTCTTGTTCAGTGGTCCTCTCATGTATGCGAGCGACCCCGAAATGTACTATCTGAACTGGTCGTTCGTCATCAAAATGATCGCCCTGGTGGCGGCTCTGGGTTTCCACTACACCGTCCATAACAAAACAGTGAAGGCATGGTCGCCCCAGCGTTCGGGCCGCGCCGTGGCGGTGGTGTCGTTGGCGCTGTGGGCCACGGTAGTTTTCGGCGGAATTTGCATCGCATTCGTGAATGAAGGATTGTAGGCAACGGGAATCGAAATGCTTTCTTTCTGTCTCTGGTTGCAAAGCACGGGATTGTTTACCCAGTCTGCGGTCATCGGGAATTGCCTATCCCACCATTCTTTCGCTGCACATGGTGACGCTCGCTTTTTTCGGATGCATGATTCTGGTTACCGATCTGCGCCTGCTCGGCTTCGGCCTGAAAAAATATCCGGTGGCGAAATTGATCGCCAAGCTGAGGGTGCCGAAATACGTGGGCTTCGTGATCATGGTTACCTGCGGTGTGCTGTTGTTCGGGTCGAAGGCCGAGGAATATTACTACAACATTTTCTTTCGCACAAAGATGCTGATCCTGGCCCTGATTCTGATCCACGGCGCGGTTTTCCGTGCAGGCGTGTATCGCAACGGGCCGGCTCTGGACGTGTCGGGAATCACGGGCCAGGCGAAGCTCGCGGCCAGCCTCTCTCTGGTTTTATGGATCTCCATGGCGATTTGCGGGCGAGGCATCGGCTACGTGGAGCCGAACCTGTTCCGGTTGCACGCCTAGCCGAGCGTAGCGCAGTCTTTGAAGGGGGATTTTGATGTTCATACTCACGGTGCTGGCGGCTGTCGGCATCCTGTGCACCATGATTTCAGGCTCGGTCGTAACCTACGCGTTCGCCAATGGCTTTGTCCCGTCTCCTGACGGCATTTTTTCGGTCCTCGGCCATCGATTTATCTCGGAAGGCGCGGGAACTCTTGTAATCGTGCTCGCGCTATGGACCACGTTCGGCGGCGTACCAGCAAAAGTGAAAATTATGAGCTGGGTGGCGGTTGCGCTGGTGGGGGTCGAAGCTTTTATCGGCCACGTAGGGGCGCCCTTATCTCACGGCCTTGGATTTCTACACGCCTTTTGTGCCCAACTCATCATGGTGGTGCTGGCGCACGTCATCGTTTACACATGGCCGGGATGGAAAAAAGCGGCGGTTCCGGTGCCCGCTGGACGGCCGTCGTTTACCATGCTGGCGAATCTCACGGTCGCTGCATTGCTCCTGCAAGTCGCTTTGGGTGCGGCCTACCGGCATAATCTCTTGAGCGTCGTCTGGCACATTCTGGGCGCCTTCCTGGCCGTGATCTTCGGACTCGGCATGGTTGTTCTTGTCACGCAGGTCCCCGCCAATGAGCCGCTTAAACTGCCGGCGATTTGGTTGGCGTCTCTACTCGGCGTGCAAGTGACGCTGGGGATGATCCTGATTTCGCTCTCGCAGCCGCCCGAGCATCTGGTATTCGCGTCCATCGTTGTCGCGACCCACGTCGCCGTAGGGACATCAGCCTTGGCCACCAGCGTGATCAATTCCATGCTGGTGCGCAAATGCGTCAAGGCCGCAAGTTAGCGATACAATCCGGGCCGGACCTCGCCCTTCTGGCGCTCCTATCATCGTGTTATCAACGTCGTAACGACACGTACCCGGGTGGATTAGTTCGCCAGAGGGTGTCCTTCATCCCCCGCTCGATGACTCTCGCGGCTCCGAAACGCTGAGACAATGTAGCGATTTACAGAGCCGCGACAGTAATGGAGCGGGGTGCACGAGCTCAAACCGGCCACAACTAGGCTATGCGCGACAAACCAACCGCTCCCTTGATATAATCATAGTTTTGGTTTACCCGCCGACGCGGTAGAAGTGCGTGTGATCGGTCGAAGTATGTTGATTCATGTCAGGGAATTAGAAGTACGCGCGGCGAAATTTGAGGTCGAGCTCGCTTCGGGAACCATCGATTTCCTCGGTGGAACCAGGGATGGCGACGCCGAGCTTCATCAGGCCGGGCCCCTCAAGGCCCACGGCAAGGCGGAGCTGGTCCTCGGTTCGCTCGGCGAGATCCGGGTGACGGGCCATCTGTCGGTAGCGATGGAAAACCCGTGCGACCGGTGCCTCGAAACAGCGCGGTTCGCTGTGGATACGGATTTCGACTTGTACTATCGCCCGATTTCCGATGGCTACGGCGATGAGAAGGAAATCGACACGGGTGAGGCGGAGATGGGCTTCTACGAAGGCGACAGCCTGGAGCTCAACGATGTTTTTCGTGAACAGATTTTGCTCGCGCTGCCGATGCAGCGTGTTTGTAAGGAAGATTGCCTGGGAATCTGCCCGCAATGCGGGAAGAACCGCAATCTGAATCAGTGCCAATGTCCGCCGTCGTCCTCGGATAATCGCTGGGCGGCACTGAAGGAACTAAAAGGCTGAAGAATTCCAGTATCAGCAGCGTCTTAATAGAGTTACAATGGGCGGGCGCCCCTCGCCTTTGAGAGAGAAAGAAGCGATCGCCTCGGCGTTCGCCAGTAAGCAAACGACTCTGCGTTTGCGAAGAGAAAAGAAAAGCAATGCCAAATCCTAAACGACGACACTCCAAACGGCGCACCTCCGCGCGACGCACGCACGATTCTTTGCGCCCGGCCATCATGTCCGAGTGCCCCAGCTGCCACGAACCCAAGCTTCCTCACCGCGTTTGCCCCAAGTGTGGCAAGTACAAGGGCAGAGAAGTGGTTGAGGTGGCCGAAGAGTAGCACCCCACTTTTCCTATGGTGACAATCGCGGTGGACGCCATGGGCAGCGATCACGCTCCCCAGTCCGAAGTCGAAGGGGCAATCCAGGCTGCCGCGGAACTGCAGGTCAACGTCGTCCTTGTCGGCAAGGAAGACATCGTCCGCTCCGAATTGGCGAAGTATCCCGAAGCCAAGGACCTGCCCATCACCGTTCAGCACGCCGCTGAAGTCATCACCATGGAGGACGGAGCCGCCAAGGCCGTCCGCGGCAAAAAGGATTCGTCCATTCACGTGGCTGTGCGCCTGGTGCGCGATGGCCGCGCGCAGGGCGTCGTATCCGCCGGCAACACCGGAGCCGTCATGGCCACCGCCAAGATGATCCAGGGCATGGTGCGCGGCGTCAAACGCCCGGCGCTGGCCTCGGCCTTCCCCACATTTACCGGCAAGCCTGTTGTGATGTTGGACGTCGGCGCAAACGTCGATTGTACGGCTGAAATGTTGGCACAGTTTGCCGTGATGGGCGAAATCTATTCGCGTGTGATTTTCCGCAATCGCAAACCCAGGGTCGGCCTGCTCTCCATCGGCGAGGAAGAACACAAGGGCAACGAGCTGACCCGTGCGGCCATGCCCCTGTTTAAAACACTGCCCCTGAACTTCGTCGGCAATGTGGAAGGGCGCGATTTGTTTGAGGGCACCGTCGATGTGATCGTCTGCGACGGCTTCATCGGCAATGTTGCCCTGAAGGTGAGCGAAGGCCTCGCCGACATGATCAAGAAAATGCTGCAGGAATCGCTCGGGGCCACCGTCACCCGTAAGCTCGGCTACGCGCTGTCGCGCGAAGCCTATCGCGAATTCCGCAAGCGCGTGGACTATTCGGAATACGGCGGCGCGCCGCTGCTCGGCGTGAAGGGCGTGACCATCATTTGCCACGGCCGCTCCAACGCCAACGCCATTAAGAACGCGATTCGTGTCGCAGCCGAGTTTGCGCGCGGCAAAACCAATGAGAAAATAGAAGAAGAGATATCGCGCGTTGCCGGGAGCGGGACAGAAGCCGCCGAAACAGCGGCCCGGGGTGGCGGTATCAAGGCAGCCTCCTGACAGAGGATCGCCCTGCAAGGCATCTTATGAGACGTTACGTATTGCCGCTGGCGTTCGTATCGCTCACTCTAACCGCATCCGCCCAGCGGCTCGATCCCGTCCAATGGGCCCTGACATGCGGATTCGCCTGCGCTCGCCGGATTCCCTGCAGTTCCTTACATCTCAAAGCCACGATGCAAGAAGGCTGGCATCTCTATTCACTAACCACGCCTAACGGTGGCCCGATTCAGACAACCGCCGGCCTCACCGAAAATTCCGCGATCACGGCCGTGAAGTTCTATCAACCGCCTCCAAAACGCAAATTCGATCCTAATTTCAACATCGATACTGAAACGTTCGAAAAAGATGCCATGTTCCCGATAGCTGGTCGGCTTGGCACGACCCTCCGATCTTGACGGGCATTCTGCGGAGCTGACGGCTCAAGTTCGATATCAGGCTTGCAACGATCGCCAATGCCTTCCGCCTCGCCGAAAATCTGCGACGGTTAGCCATCAAGTTTTACGATAGACGCGGAGCCCGCCCCCCGCGTTTCAGCCGCCCGCCGGATATGTGGAAGTAAAAGCGGCCGAGACATTGATCGCCGCCGACAGCACGGTTCCAGCTCCAGCACCCGCAGCCGCCTCAGATGCAACCCCGGGCGTCAGCCAGGGCATACAGCCGCCCCTAGCCGCGCCCGCCTCTTCAGCCCCGATCGATGCGGCCAGCGCCGGTCTCGGCGTGTTCTTACTTTCCGCCTTCGGCCTCGGCCTCGCCTCCATCTTCACGCCCTGCGTCTTCCCGATGATTCCCATCACGGTCTCCTTCTTCATCAATCAAAACGGAGGAACGCAACATCAAGGACATCGTCACGGAATCACGCAAGCCTTCGTCTTCTCGCTCGGCATCGTCGTACTGTTCTGCGCGCTCGGCCTCGGCGTCACCGCCGCCGTTGGTCCCTTCGGCGTGAACCAGCTTGGCGCGAACCCCTGGGTCAACGGATTCATCGCGCTCGTCTTCGGAGCCTTCGCCCTCAGCCTATTGGGAGCCTTTGAAATCACCTTGCCGTCCAGCATGTTGACGAAGCTCGATTCCGCATCGCGCACCGGAGGCTACTTCGGCACGCTGGTCATGGGCCTGACCTTCGCGCTCACATCGTTCGCCTGCATCGGCCCCTTCATGGGGAGCCTTCTGGTAGCCAGCGTCCAATCCGAGGGAATCACGCCCGTCCTAGGGATGGTCAGTTTCGCCGTAGGATTAGCCGCGCCCTTTTTCCTGCTCGCGGCCTTCCCCTCATATCTGAAAAAGCTTCCGAAGAGCGGCGGCTGGCTGATGCGCGTGAAAGTCGTGATGGGGTTCGTGCTCATCGCCGCGATGATCAAATACCTCAGCAATGTCGATCAGGTGCTGCAACTCGGCTGGCTCACGCGCGAACGATTCCTAGCCATTTGGTTCGTCATGTTCTCGCTCGCCGGGCTCTATCTGCTCGGCCTGCTGCGACTCGAAGGCATCGACGCGACTGAGCCGTTGCACATCGGCCGCCTGATCGTCGCCAGTGTTTTTCTTGCCGGCGCCTGCAGTCTCCTGCCCGGCATGTTCGGAGCCTCGCTCGGCCAGATCGACGCGTATGTTCCAGCGCCATCCGCCGCACTGCTAAATCTAGGCGGACACGGAACGCCGGCCGCC
>CAVOVW010000008.1:0-233405 GCA_963699945.1 Terriglobia bacterium | reverse complement strand
TTCGACAGCGCGGTCGGCACGCCCGGCAGCCGGACGATGTACGCGCGCCAGCGATCCTCCGAAACGCTCGCGACCTCAATGAGGTACGGGCGCCCGCCAATGGATTCTTCGAAGCGATGAACGGCGGCGGCCACAATAAAAATAGTCGGGACTGGTTGGGAGCCCCGATTGTGGACGCGTGCGGGAAGCGAAACAAGCGAAGCGGGGTACGAAGGCGCGCGCACAACGCCTCACGCGCGAAATCGTTCGGGCATCGCCGCCAAAAAAATTCGCGCTGTCGATCGCTCCACAGGAAATGCACCATCCGTCCACAGGTTTTGCACAGGGCGATCGCTTGACGCCTGCAGATCCGCGCACTACCCTTGGAACTTCATGCACAGGCGAAGGTTAGCAGGCGCGCTCGTCGTCCTTTGCCTGCTGACGGCGGCCTCCGCAGCGGCGGCCGCCGACGATGCGACGCTGTTCCGCGTGTTCCTGAAGGACGGCGGCTCGCTGTCGAGTTATGGCGAGTTCGCCCGGGTGGGCGACCGCGTCGTCTTCTCGATGCCGACGTCGGCCGGCGCCAATCCGCCGCTGCATCTGGTCAATATCGGCGCCGACCAGATCGATTGGGACAAGACGAACCGCTACACGCGCTTCGGCGCGCGCCACGCACTACCTCAACACGCAGGCGGACAACGACTACGCCGAGTTGTCCAACGAAATCGCGCAGACGCTGAACGACGTCGCCCTGACCACCGATCCGTCCAGGCGGCTGGCCATCGTCGAGCGCGCGCGCAAGGCGCTGGCCGAATGGCCGGCCAACCATTTCAACTACCGCGCGGCCGAAGTGCGCCAGATGCTGTCGATGCTCGACGATGCGATTTCAGATCTGCGCGCGTCGAGCGGAGGCGACCGGTTCGCGTTGAACTTCTCTGCATTCGTCGAGCTCCCGCCGATCGTCGAGCCGCTGCTGCCGGCGCCGACGCCCCAGGAAGCGATCGAGCAGACGCTGCTGGCGGCTCGGCTCAGCGTCTCGCCGGCGGAGCGGACGTCGCTGCTGACGGCTGCGCTCGGCAGCCTCGACCACGATGCGCCCGTGCTCCCGTCCGCGTGGCTCGATGCCACGCGCACCGCGGCCAGGTCGCAGCTCGAGATGGAGGTCGCGACCGATCACGTCTACCAGAACCTGACCAGCCGCATGCTGGCGGTCGCGCAGAAGCAAACGAAGGCCGCCGACGTCCGCGGCCTGGAGCAGCTGCTGGAGCGCATTCACGAGCGGGATGCCGCGCTTGGCGCCAAGCGGCCGGACGCGGTCGCCGCGCTGGTGACCGCCGTCGAAACGGAGCTGGACGCCGCCAGGCAGCTGCGGCTCGCCGCCGACCGGTTCGAGCTGCGCAAGGCCGATTTTTACCGGTATCGGGTCGAGATGACCGCGCCGATCGACCTCTTCGCCCGCCTCACGCCGCCGCTCGAGGACATCAAGGCGCTGTCCGGATCGACGCCCGAGGCGCTCTTCACCGTCCACCGCCTCGTCACGCAGATCGTGAAGACGGCGACGGCCATCGTGCCCCCCGAAGAGCTGAAGACGGCGCACGCGCTGCTGATCAGCGCGGCGCAGCTGGCCGACAACGCGGCGCGCATCCGGCGCGAAGCGACGCTGGCGGGCGACATGGCGCGCGCCTGGGATGCCTCGTCGGCGGCCGCCGGCGCGCTGATGCTGGAGGGGCGGGCGCGCACGGACATGCAGGCGTTGATGCGGGCGCCGCAACGCCGGTGATCACGCCGCGTCAGACGCGCCTGCTGCGCGTCGCCGATTTGCACGCCTTCCGCGAGACGCTGGTCGAGCTGTGCGTCGCCGGTGCGGACACACCCCCCTCCAGCGCCACAGGCAACCTCGCGTCTCCCACGGTGACCGGCGCGGAGGCCGACCTGCGCGCGAGCCCGCTCGTCGTCGTGCCGACGCGCGGCGCCGCGCATCAGCTGGCGCGCACGCTCCAGCGAGCGCACGCCGGCGCGCTGGCCGACGCCGCGACGCGCGATCAGTTGTACGACCGCCTGCACGCGCGCCTCCCGCAGCCGCCCCGCGCGGCTGACGGCGTTCGAGCGCGACGTCATCGCGCAGGCCGCCGCGCGCGCAGCGATGGCCGGCGGCGGCGACCGCTGCCGTTCCGGCTGCGTCCGGGGCTCGTCGCGGAGATTCTGCGCTTCTACGATCACCTGCGGCGACAGTCGCAGCAGGTGCAGCGGTTCGAGGAGCTGATCGACAGCAGCTGTCGGGGCAGATGGACGAGCGATCCGCGGCGCCGAGCGGATGCTGCAGCAGACGCGGTTTCTGGCCGACGCGTTTCGCGAATACGAGCGGCGCGCGTCGCGAGACCGGCGCGTGCGACGAGCACGCGCTGCGCGAACGCCTGATCGCCGAGCCGCGTCGCGCCGCCCGTCCGCCACGTCGTCGTCACCGTGCCGGACTGGATTGCGGATCCCGACGGCCTCTATCGTCGCCGATTTCGATCTGCTGACGCGCATTCCCGGCCTCGACGCGCTCGACATCGTCGCGACCGACGCGATGCTCGGTCCGGATTCCACGAGCGCCTCCACACCTGGCTGCCGGGGCTCGAAGAGGTGTCGATCGGACGCGGGCCGAGACGCGCATCCGGCCCGCTGCTCGTGCGACGCCGTCGACGATCCGGCCGAGCGCGCTCGTGGTTCACCTATCGCGATCGCGAAGAAGAGCTGATCGCCGTCGCGCGGCAGATCAAGCAGCGACCGGGACGCCGCGCCGCTCGATCGCACCGCCGTCGTGTTCAAGCGGCCGCTGCCGTATCTGTACCTGCGCCGACGACACGTTCGGCGCTGCGGGCATTCCGTATCAGATCTCGGACGCGCTGCCGCTGGCCGCGGAGCCGACGGCGGCGGCGCTCGATCTCGCCTCGACGCTCGTCGCCAGCGCGTTTTCGCGGTCGGCGCTCGTCGCGCTGCTGCGGTCGCCGCACTTTCGCTTTCGCCGGTGACGCGTCACGCGGCGATCAGCGCGCTCGACCGCGCGCTGAGCGACGCGCGATATCTCGGCGAGCTCGGCGCGGCTCGAAGCGCTCGACGCGTCGCGCAGGCCGAGCGCGTCCGGCGCGCTCGAGGCGGCGCTGTCGCGATCGCCCGCGAGCTGGCGCCGCTCCTCGAATCGCGTCCGGCGTCGCGAGCAGCTCGGCCTGCCTCGCTGGCGTTCTTCGCGACGCACGCTCGGCCGCTCGCCGACGACGATCCGTTCGCCCCGCGCGAGCGCCGCGCCCGCGCGGCGATCGTCGACGCGCTGCACGAGGCTCGCCGATGCGCACGCCGCCCTCGACGACCCGCCCTGGACGATCGACGATCTCGCGGCCGGCGTGCGCCGCTGGATCGAGAAGGAGACCTTCGTGCCCGAATCGAGCGCCGCACGGCGTCCAGCTGCTCGACGATCAGGCGGCGCGCTACGGCGATTTCGACGGATGACCATCGTCGGCGTCATCGAAGGCGAATGGCCCGAGCGGCCGCGCCGCAACATCTTTTACCCGCCGACGCTGCTGAAGGCGCTCGGCTGGCCGTCGGAAAAGGACCGCCGCGCCGCCGCCGACGCGCGGTTCCTCGATCTGCTGGCGTCCGCTTCGCGCGCGAAGCCGCGGTCTCGTCGTTCACGCTCGACGACGAGGCGCTCGTCGAGCCGTCGTCGCTGCTCGACGAGATTCCGCGCGCCCGGCTGTCGGCGGCCGCGCGCGCGCCGCACGCCGCGACGCGGATCTTTCTCGACGAAGCGCTGACGCTGGATCCCGTCGAGCCCGGCGTCCTGGCGGACACTGCGCGACCATGGGCGCGAGATGCGGCCGGCGCGGTCGCCGCACGACGCGCCGATGTTCCACGGCGAGCTGTCGCCGCCGCCCGCGCGCGCCTGGTCGGTCAGCGCGCTCGAAACGTATCTCGGCTGTCCGTTCAAATTTTTCGCGCAGCACGTCCTTCGTCTCGAGGAGGAGCCCGACGACGAAGAGGTGATGGATCCGCGCAGGCAGGGGCAGTTCGTCCACGAGGTGTTCGAGAAGTTCTTCAGGACGTGGCAGGCGCGGGCGGGGCGCCGGCGATCACGCCGGAGAATCTCGACGCGGCGCGCGCGCTGTTCGCGGCCGTGGTCGATCGGCGCGCTCGAGCGATCTGCCGGAGGCCGAAGCCGGCCTCGAGCGCACGCGGCTGCTCGGATCGTCCGGCCGCCGCCGGTCTCGGCGAAGCCGTGCTTCGCATGGAAGCCGAGCGCCCGGTTGCCGTCGTCGAACGTCTGCTCGAGCACCGGCTGAACGGCGACTTCACGATCGCAGACGGCCGACGGTCCGCGAGTCGTCGCGCTGAGCGGCAAGGCCGACCGCCTCGATCTGCTGCAGACGGCACGTTCCGGCTGATCGACTACAAGCTCGGATGGCCGCCGCAGCGCGGCCGCGCGCTGCAGCTGCCGATCTACAGCGTCTGCGCGGAGCAGCGGCTGGCGGCGCACGCGCGGCCGCGCGTGGACCGCTGGGCGAGGCGGCCTATCTCGCGTTCAAGGGCCCCAGCGCGTCGTGCCGCTGTTTTCGACTGCCGCCGGAGCGCGCCGAGGTGCTCGCCAAGGCGCAGCAGCGGCTGGCCGACACGCTCGACGCGATCGAGCGCGGTGAATTTCCGCCGACGCCCGACGATGTGTTTCGCTGCGAGACGTGCAGCTTCGCGTCGGTCTGCCGGAAGGACTACGTCGGCGATGTCTGAGCTGCGTCTGCCGTTTGACGAGGACGACGTAGTCATCAGTCGCCAGTCATCGGTCGCCAGTCCTGAGTCGTCAGCCGGCGGCGGGCGCGGAGCGTCTGACGACGAACTCCAGACTGACGACGGACGATTGGTGACTGACGACTCGGCGGCCGGCACCTCTCGTCGACGCCGCCGCGCGCCGCTTCGCCGTCGATCCCGCGCGAGAACGTCGTGCTCGAGGCGTCGGCCGGCACGGGCAAGACGCGCGTGCTCGTCGAGCGCTACGTCAACCTGCTGCGCGCCGGCGTCGATCCGGAACACATCCTCGCGATCACCTTCACGCGCAAGGCCGCGGCGGAGATGCGCCAGCGCATCATCGACCGGCTGAAGGAGGCCAGCCGATCTGTCGCAGGCCGACGCGGCGCGCTGGCGCGATCTGCAGCGATCGCCTCGGCGACATCGCCATCTCGACCATCGACGCCTTCTGCCTTTCGCTGCTGCGCGAGTTTCCGCTCGAAGCCGACGTCGATCCGGCGTTCGACCTCGCCGACGACACCGAGGTGCCGCGGCTCGATCGGCGAGTCGCTCGACCAGGCGCTGCGCATCTGCCGCGCCGTCGCGCGCGACGACGACGACGTCGCGCTGGTGTTCGCGCAGCTCGGCGAGCGGCGGCTGCGCGCCGGAATCGCCGCGCTGCTCGATCGCCGGCTCGTCGCGCCGCAGGCGCTGCGGCGGTACCTCGCGAAGGGCCCGCGCGAGCTGACGGCGGCCGTGGCGTGCGCGACGGCGTCCGCGGCGCTGCGAGATCGCCTCGCCGGCGTCGCCGACGGCCTCGACGCGTTCCTGCGCGACGGTCCGATTCACCATCCGCAGTTCGCGATGCTCGCGGCAGACATCCGGCGCTTGTCCGCGCCGCCGGCGCCTGGCGCGCTCGACTCACGCGCCGCGCAGGCGGCGTTCCGCGTGCTCATCGATCGGCTGCGCGCATACTTCCTCAAGCAGGACGGCGAGCCGCGCGGCAAGACACTTCACCGGCACCGGCTTCAACGCGGACGACTGCGACGTCCGACGACGCGTGGAAGCGGCACCGGCAGTCGGCGGCGGCGATCGCGCCGGCGAGTGGCGGAGGCGATCCGCGCGTTCCGGCGCGACCTGAACGTCGTGATGTCGCGCGGCGTGTGGCGGATCTTCGCCGTGGCGCTGAGCCAGTATCAGCGCACGCTCGATGCGCACGCGCTGCTCGATTTCTCCGGCGTGCTCGAGCGCGCCGTCGCGCTGCTGAAGGAGATGGACGAGTTCGCGCAGAGCCGCTATCGCCTCGAGGCGCGATACCGCCACGTGCTGGTCGACGAGTTTCAGGACACGAGCCGCGCGCAGTGGGAGCTCGTGTCGCTGCTGGTCCGGAGCTGGGGCGAAGGGCTCGGCGCCTCGGCCGACGCGCTTCCGCCGTCGATCTTCATCGTCGGCGATCGCAAGCAGTCGATCTACGGATTCCGCGACGCCGATGTCGGCGTGCTCGACGATGCAGCGGAGTTCATTCGAGGCGCTGCGCCCGGACGGGCATCGCCGCGGCAGGCGATCTCGGTCAGCTTCCGCGCCGTCCCGCCGCTGCTGGCGTTCGTGAACGAGGTCTTCGGCGCGATCGCGCCGTCGCCGAGTCGGCGGCGCGACGCGTTCCGCTACGAGGATCACGATCGATTTCCGATCGATGACCGCGCTCCGCTCCCGGAGGCGGCCGCCGCGGCCGCCGGGAGGCGGCCTGGCAGCCTTCGGCTCGAGCCGGACGCGTTGAATCTGATTGCCGGCGGGACCGTGCCAGGCAGCCGCGGCACGCGTGGCCGACGAGATCGTGCGGCTGCTGTCGGGCGCCGTGGTCCGCGACCGCGGCACGGGGCTCCATCGCGATGCGAAGCCGGCCGACATCGCCATCCTCTTTCGCTCGCGCGACAGCCACCGCGATTTCGAGTCGGCGCTGGAGCGCGCGGCGTCGCGACCTATGTCTACAAGGGCCTGGGCTTCTTCGACGCCGACGAAGTGCAGGACGCCGTCGCGCTGTTGCGGTATCTGGCGGATCCGTCGTCGAACCTGCGGGCCGCCGCGCTGCTGCGATCGCGCATCGTGCGCCTCTCCGACGAGGCGGTGCGGCGGTTGAGCCCGGAGCTTGCGGCCGCAATCCTGGACGAGCGAGACGGCGAAACGCCCGATGCCGCGCTCACCGGCGAGGACGGCGTGGTCTTCGATCGGCTGCGCTCCGCCGTGCCGCGCTGGCTGTCGTGGGTGGATCGCATGACGCCTTCCGAGATCCTCGGCCGCGTCCTCGCCGAAACGGCGTACGCGTACGAGCTGCGCGGAGCGCGGATGCTGCAGGCCCGCGAAAACCTGAAGAAGCTGCGCGGCATGATTCGGCGAATCCAGAATCGCGGCTACGCGACGCTGGCGCGCATCGCCGATCACCTGGAGCGGCTCGCTGTCGGCGACGAGTCGAACGCCGCGATCGACGCGGTGGACGCGGTCAGCCTGATGACTGTTCACGCCGCCAAAGGCCTCGAGTTTCCCATCGTGTTCCTCGTGAACATGGGGCGCGGCGCCGGCGGCGTGCGCGCGCCGATCCGGGTGTCGACAGGCGCGCGACGCGGAGCCGTCGGTCGCCATTGCCGACTATCAGTCCGACGCCGACGAGGATGCGCAGGCGCGGGAGCGCGAGGAGTCGAAGCGCCTCCTGTACGTTGCGCTGACGCGCGGCCGCGATCGCCTGTATTTGTCGGCGACGGTGCAGGACGGCAAGTGCCGGATGGGCCGCGGCAGCCTCGGAGAAGTGCTGCCGGACACAGTCAAGGCGCTGTTCGTGCACGCGATGACCGCGCAGGCGGCGGGCGGCGCCGCGGATCAGACCCTCAGCTGGATCGGTCCGAGCGGATCGCCGCACGTGTTCGACGTGCCCGGCGTCGCGGCCGAACCGCGGCGGCTGGCCCCGAGGCGTCCAGACGCCGAGTGGGCAGACGATTTTTCCGCGTTGTGATCTTCACCATCGGCCACAGCACGCGCTCGCTCGACGAGCTCGTCGATTTACTCAAGCTCCACGGCGTCGGCCAGTTGGCGGACATCCGCACCGTTCCGAAATCGCGCCGCCATCCACAGTTCGCCATCGACGCCCTCTCGCGGACACTGCCGGCCGCCGGGATCATCTACCGGCATTTTCCGGCGCTCGGCGGACTGCGCCAGCCCCGCGCGGACAGCACCAACACGGCATGGCAGCACGCCGGATTTCGAGGCTACGCCGACTACATGGAGACGAGGGCATTCGCCGACGCGCTCGACGCGCTGGTGCGATGGAGTGACGCGGCGCCCACCGCGATGATGTGCGCCGAGGCGGTCTGGTGGCGCTGCCATCGGCGGCTCGTGGCCGACGCGCTGACGGCAAAAGGCGTCATCGTACGGCACATCCTTTCCGCGGCCGAGCCGAAACGCCACACGTTGACCGAATTCGGCCGGATCGAGCGCGGCCGAGTCGTCTATCCCGGCCTCTTCTGACCCGGTTTTCGGCCAATTTTGGGCCGGAATGGGCGAATTCCGTTGCTTCAGCCCTGACCATTTCATAGAATCAGTTTTTTGGCGGCTTTCTGCAGACCCCACGGGGTAAGGAGTCATAAGTGACGTTAACCTGTCCGAACTGCGGCAACGACCGGAACTTTCTGGTCAAGACGCTGCAGATGCACGTGGTGCACCTGGAAGATGGGCGGGTCGAGGTGTCGGAGGAGAGCCGGCCGGCCGTGCTCGAAGTCCTCTGCGACGAATGCGAGTCTGCCCTGAAGTTCGAAGAGTTCGAGGATACGCTCCGCAAAGAAGTCCTGCTCACGATCGGCGCGCGCTAGTGCGGGCGCCGGCGTTTCACCCTTCGGCCTCCTCAAAATAGTCGCACTCGGGGCACACCCACTCCCTGACGCTCTTCACCGTGGCATCTGGATTGCCAGGAACGTGAACGACCGTCTGCGCGTCCTTGAGGTGCATGGACTCGCCGCACAGTGGACACTCTCGCCGATCATCCTGAGCGGACTCGGGCACGATTTTTGTTGAACGTTAACATCAGAGAGCTGCCTTGACAAGGTGTGGACCGACTCCTATCGTTAGCGAGAATTGATGCCGCACGAGTGTTTTGCCGACGAGATCGCCATCGACTTCCCTTCCGTGGGCCACGTCGTCGAGCGGATGCGCCACGCGTTTCTGGGCGAGACCGACGACGATGCGATGCTGGCGGCGGAAGTGTGCGTGTCGAGCCGCGAAGCGTCGGGGGGCCTGGTCGTGCCGCTGCACGTTCCGGTGCGCCGCACCTGCCCGGCATGCGGCGGGCGCGGTGAAATTTGGGCCGACCGCTGTGACGCGTGCCGCGGCGCCGGCGATGCGCTGTTTCAGCATCCGGTGCGCCTGACGGTGCCGGCCGGCGTCGCCGACGGCGCGCGCTTCCGCTTCCGCGTCTGCTCGCCGCACGCGGCGGCGGTACGCGTCGAGGTCCGCATCGCCGTCCGCTCGTCGGCGACGTGACCCTGATCCCTGATCCCTGATCCCTGATCCCTGATCCCTGATCCCTGATCCCTGTTTCCGCCGTGACCTCCCAAGTCGATCTGCTCGGCGTCCTCTTCATCATCTGGGGATCGCTCACGGCGCTGGTCGGCGTGTCGACGCTCGCGCTCGGCGCCGGTGCGGTCGCGCTGATCGTGTCGGCCAGCCCCGGGAGCGGCAGCAATGTCGCGGCAGGCGTGACCGCCGCGTTGTTCTTCGTGCTCGCCGCGATTGCGATCGTCTGGGGGCAGCGCACGTGGCCACCGGCATTCCGCTGCGGCGGCACCAGCCGTCGGCGCGCATTCTGGCGCTCGTCCTCGGATCGGTCGACCTGCTGCTGCTGCCCTACGGCACCGCGCTCGGGTGCTACGCCCTGTATGTGCTGCTCAACGAAGAGGGGAAGAAAGCCTTTGAGATTTCAGATTTCAGATTTCAGAATTCAGATTGATTTCGTCATTTGACCGCCCGAACATCTGAAATCTGAAGATCTGAAATTTCACGGCTCATCCCGTGTGCCGGCCGGCGTCCACGGACCGCAGCGCGCGATGCGCTTCACCGCGCGCCATCCTCCGCGGAGGTGCCGTCGCGTCTGATCACGATCTCGGCATAGCGGCTGCAGGTCGGCGTGAAGCGGCACCGCGCGCCTGCGCGCGCGGCGAACGGCGCAAGCCGCCGCTGGTATCCGTGAATGGCGGCGATCGCGATCGTCTGTCCGTGCAGCGAGGCTGCCCAGAGCGCGCCCGCGACCAGCGCCGTCGCGGCGACCAACCACAGGGCCGTCCCCCTGCTCGTTTCACGACTCCTCAAAAGCGGCTGGCATACCCACTGATGCCCGGCACCATCAGGCGCGTGCCGTTGATGCCCTTGATGATGGCGACGACGTGCAGGACGAGGATCGCGATCCAGGCGAAAGGAAGTGCGAGGCCGAGCACGCAGCCGAGGCCGAGGGTGGCCATGCTGACCAGGCTCGTCACGGTGAAGTACAGGAACAGCAGGATGAGCTCCGCGACCGCGAGCACGAGGCCGTGCCGGGCGTGCCACTGCACGTCGGGATCCTTGTCCAGGAGCAGCGGTACGAGCGCCAGCGCCCACAGATACGCCAGCACGATCATCACGCTGCGATTTGGCGACGGATCCGGCATTCGCGCGGAGTGTACGATATTCTTGTGGGGATATGCACGTTGAACAGGCCGCCGTCCTTGACGCGTTGAAGGTCGTGAAGGATCCCGATCTTCACCGGGACATCGTGAGCCTCGGTTTCGTCAAGCAGCTCGAGATCGACGGCGGCCGCGTCGCCTTCACGATCGAGCTGACGACGCCGGCGTGTCCGGTGAAGGATCTGCTGCGCGATCAGGCGCGCGCGGCGGTGATGCAGATCGCCGGCGTGGCGGAGGTCGACGTGAAGATGACCGCGCGCGTCCGCGAAGCGGTCGGGCCGGACAGCACGCGCGCCGCGCTCCCGGGCGTGAAGAACGTCATCGCCGTCGGCGCGGGCAAGGGCGGCGTCGGGAAGACGACGCTCGCCGTCAACCTCGCGCTCGCGCTCGCGCGCTGCGGGAGCCGGGTCGGCATCATCGACGCCGATATCTACGGGCCCAACGTGCCGATCATGCTCGGCCTGAAAGGGCAGCTCGCCACCGACGGCCAGAAGATCGTGCCGGCCGAGAAGTACGGCCTGCAGGTCATCTCGATGGCGTTCCTCACGGCCGACGATGCGCCGATCATCTGGCGCGGGCCGATGCTGCACGGGGCGCTGCAGCAGTTCTTTCGCGAGGTGCGCTGGAACGATCTCGACTATCTGATCGTCGACCTGCCGCCTGGCACCGGCGACATCGCGCTGAGCCTGAGCCAGACCGTTCCGTGCGCCGGCGCGATCATCGTCACCACGCCGCAGCAGGTGTCGCTCGCCGACAGCCGGCGCGCCGTGGCGATGTACCGCAAGCTGAACATCCCGCCGCTCGGGATCATCGAGAACATGAGCTTCTTCGTCTGCGGCAACTGCCGCCACGAGTCGGACATCTTCGGCCACGGCGGCGGCGAGACGATGGCCGCCGATCTCGGCGTGCCGTTCATGGGGCGCATTCCGATCTACCAGCCGATCCGCGAAGGCAGCGACAGCGGCGTGCCGCTGATGATCAGCGAGCCCGACTCGCCGGCGTCGCTGGCGTTCATCGGCGCCGCCGAGCGCGTCGCCGCGCAGGTCTCGATCGCGAGCTTCAATCGTCCGGCAACCATTCCACTGACGGTCGTAAGGTGACAGAGCGATGAGAACACTTCTGACGGTGCTGGCGCTCGCGGTGGCGGTCGGCGGCTGCAACAAGCAGGCGTTCCCGGAGACGAAGCACGGCGGCGAGATGTCGCGCGCGGTGCTCGATCCGTACCTGAAGATCCAGGACGCGCTGTCGCAGGACAGCACGGACGGCATCCGGCAGCACGCCGGCGAGATCGCGACGGCGGCGACCGCGCTCGGCGCGCCGGCGATGAAGATCGACACGGCCGCCGTGCAGCTGGCCGCCGCCGGCGAGCTGGAGGATGCGCGCGAGAAATTCGGCACGCTGAGCGAGGCGATCGACACGTACATGACCGGCTTCAGCCTGACGGCGCCCGAAGGCGTGCGCACCGCGTTTTGTCCGATGGCCCAGAAGCCGTGGCTGCAGCAGGGGAGCACGCTCGCCAATCCGTATTTCGGCAAAGCGATGCCCACGTGCGGCGAGTTCCGGTGAACATCACCTTCACCAAGCACACGCTCGGCAACGGCCTCGACGTGCTCCTCCACGAAGATCGCGCGTGCCCGATCGTGGCGGTGAACCTCTGGTATCACGTCGGATCGAAGAACGAGCGGCCGGGCCACACCGGCTTCGCGCACCTGTTCGAGCACCTGATGTTCGAGGGCTCGCAGCACTACGACGGCGGCTACTTCCAGCCGCTGCAGGGCGCGGGCGCGGCGCTGAACGGCTCGACCAACGCCGATCGCACCAACTACTGGGAGGTCGTGCCGTCCAACGCGCTCGAGCTCGCGCTGTGGATGGAATCCGATCGCATGGGCTTCCTGCTGCCCGCCCTGACCGAGGCGAAGTTCTCGAACCAGCGCGACGTCGTCCTGAACGAGCGGCGGCAGAACTACGAGAACCGGCCCGTACGGCCTCGCCGCGATGGCGATGCTCGCGGCCGCTCTATCCGCCGGACCATCCGTATCACTGGACGACGATCGGCGAGATCGCCGACCTGGAAGCCGTGCGGCTCGACGAAGTGCACGCGTTCTTCCGCCGCTACTACCATCCGGCGAACGCCTCGCTCGCGCTCGCCGGCGACATCGACGCCGACGCGCGCGCTGGCGCTGGTCGACGCGTACTTCGGCGGCATCGACGCCGGGTCCGAAGGTCGACGCGGTGCGCGCCGAGGCGTCGATTCCTGGCGAGGTGCGCATCAGCCTCGAGGACCGCGTCGAGCTGCCGCGGCTCTACATCGCGTGGCTGTCGCCCGCGATGTTCGCCGACGGCGACGCGGATCTCGATCTCGCCACCGATTTGCTGGCCAACGGCAAGACGTCGCGCCTGTACAAGCGGCTGGTGTTCGACGAGCGGATCGCGACCGACGTGTCGGCGGCGCAGAACTCGCGCGAGATCGGCGGCTTCGTGCAGGTCACGGCGACCGCGGCGCCCGGCCACACGCTGCGCGGAGCTGGAGCGCGTGATCCTCGACGAGATCGCGCGCCTCGCCGCCGACGGACCGACCGACGCTCGAAATCGAACGCGGACGCATGCAGGCCGAATCGCAGTTCGTCTATCGCCTGCAGACGGTCGGCGGCTTCGGCGGCAAGTCCGATCAGCTCAACGCCTACAACGTGTTCCTCGGGCGATCCCGGCTATTTCGACCGCGATCTGGCGCGCTACTACGGCGTCAACGCCCGCGTCGCTGCGGCACGGCGTCGCGCGCTATCTCGATCCCGCGCGGCGCGTCACGCTCAGCGTCGTGCCGCGCGGCCGCGCCGACGCTGGCCGCTCCCGACTCGACGCCGGCGGCGGTCTCGTGACGCGTCGATCGGTCGCGGCTGCCCGACGTCCGGGCCCGCCCGCCCGTTCGCGTTTCCGACGATCGAGAAGTCGACGCTGCCCAACGGCCTGCGGGTCTGGACGGTGCGGCACGCGCAAGTGCCGGTGGTCGCGTTCATGCTGCTCGTGCGCCGCGGCGCCGCGGGCGATCCGCCCGGCAAGGACGGGCTCGCGGCGATGACGGCCGACATGCTCGACGAGGGCAGCGGCGACCGCTCGGCGATCGACATGCACGAGGCGCTCGCGCGCATCGGCGCGCAGTTCGACACCGACATCGGCTCCGACGCGACGCTCGTCGAGCCTCACCGACGCTCAGCCGCGCTCGCCGACCGCGGCCTCGAGCTCGCTCGCCGACATCGTCGTGCGCCCGCGCTGCGCGAAGCGCGACTTCGAGCGCGTGCGCCAGCTGCGCCTGCACCGGCTCGCGCAGCTGCGCGACATGCCCGGCGCCGTCGCCGACCGCGCGTTCGCGCGGCTGCTGTACGGATCGCATCCCTACGGGCACACGCCGATCGGGCACCGAGCCGGCGCTCGCCGTCGATGACGATCGACGACGTCCGCGGCGTTTCACGCGCGAGCGATCCGGCCGGCGATCGCGACGCTGATCGCCGTCGGCGACTGCGAGCACGCCGAGATCGAGCGGCTGGCGGCCGACGCGTTCGGCGGCGTGGACCGGCGGCGGCGACGACGCGAGCCGCGGAGCGCGCGGCGCGCATCCCGCACGCCGGCGCGCCTCAACATCGTGGCGCGCCCGGGCGCGCCGCAGTCCGAGCTGCGGATCGGACACGTCGGCGTCGCGCGCGACACGCCCGACTATCACGCGCTGGTGGCGGCGCAACATGGTGCTCGGCGGGCAGTTCGTCAGCCGGATCAACCTGAACCTGCGCGAGGACAAGGGCTTCACGTACGGCGCGCGGACCGCGTTCGAGTTCCGCCGCATGCCCGGGCCGTTCGTGCTCCAGGTCGAGCGTGCAGACGAGAGACGACGGCGCGCGCGATCGAGGAGTCGATCGGCGAAATCGCGGCGATCCGCGGCGCGCGGCCGATCACGCGCGACGAGCTCGCGCTCGGCGTCGCGCGCGCTGACGCGCGGCTACGCGCGCAACTTCGAGACCGCGCGAGCAGATCGCGCGCGGCGCGATGCAGCTGGCGCTGTACGATCTGCCCGACGACTATTTCGCCGAGTTCGTGCCGACGGTCGAGCGCGTGACCGCCGAGGACGTGACGCGCGCCATGGCGCGCCACACTCGATCCGCGCGCCTGGCTCACGACGCTGATCGTCGGCGATCTGCGACGCCATCGGGGCGGATCTGCGCGGCGTCTCGAGTCTGGGCGACGCCGGCCGTCCTCTCCGCTGATCAGCAGTTCTGAGTACCAATTATCGGCGCATTGAAGGCTGTTCGGTTCCATCAGACACGGCGGCCCAGAGGTCCTTCGCTACGAGGACGCGCCGGATCCGGAGCTCGGCCCGGGCGAGGTGCTCGTCCGCGTGCGCGCGTGCGCGCTCAACCATCTCGATCTCTGGGAGCGGCGGGGACTGCGAGCGCGTCACGATGCCGCTGCCGCACATCTCGGGCAGCGACGTGGCCGGCGAAGTCGTCGCGTCGCACGGCGCGCGGACGTCGTGCGCGGACGCGCGCGTCATGCTGCAGCCGGGCATCAGCTGCGGCCGCTGCGCGGCGTGCCTCTCCGGGCGCGACAACGAGTGCCCGGAGTACGACGTGCTCGGCTATGGACGCCACGCCGGCGGCTACGCGGAGCTCGTCGCGGTGCCCGTGCCGAGAACCTGATTCCGATTCCCGACGAGATCGACTTCGTGCAGGCGGCGGCGTTTCCGCTCACCTTCCTGACCGCCTGGCACATGCTGGTGACGACGCGCGCGGCTCAGGCGCGGCGAAGACGTGCTGGTGCTCGCCGCGGGCAGCGGCGTCGGGCAGGCGGCGATCCAGATCGCGCGTCTGCACGGCGCGCGCGTGTTCGCGACGGCCGGCTCCGACGACAAGCTCGAGACGCGCGCGCGCGCTCGGCGCGTTCGAAGTGATCCATCATCACCGGCAGGACATCGCCGCGGAGATCATGCGCCTGACGAACCGGCGGGGCGTCGACGTCGTCATAGAACATGTCGGCGAGGCGACCTGGGGCAGAGCGTCCGCTCGCTGGCGCGCGGCGGGCGCCTGGTGACCTGCGGCGCGACGACCGGGCCACACGGCGCCCTCGACCTGCGCGCGCTGTTCGCGCAAGCAGCTGTCGATTCTCGGCTCCTACATGGGCACGAAGGCGCGAGCTGCTGCGAGCGGCGCGGTTCTTCTTCGCGGGGCAGCTCAAGCCGGTGGTCGATCGCGACGTATCCGCTGGCGGAGGCGGCGGCGGCGCAGCGGCGGCTGGAAGAGTCGGGGCAGTTCGGCAAGATCGTCCTCGATGTGTGATGCGGTCTGCAACGCCGTCAGCCTCAGCCTGTTCGGCGTGATCGCCTTCGTCAGCATCGTGCTGGCCGCGGCGACCGTCTGGCTGTTCCTCACCAATCCGGTCACCGTCGCCAACGCGGTCAACGAAGGCGAGGTGTCGCCGCTCGTCCGCGACCTCGCGCAGGTGCTCTACAACGCGCTTCAGCGGGCTGCTCAAATACTTGTAGGTTCGTCTGAGGTTCGCTAGGTTCCAAGGTTCCAGGTCCAACCTGGATTCCAGCGAACCTACGACCTGGACTTCAGCCGACCAGCGCGCGTCTGAGGAACCGCGTCAGGATCCAGCCGTCCACGAACTTGAACGGCGCTTGCCGGTGCTGTAGTGGCCGCAGCGGCAGCACGCGACCTCGTGCGGGATGCCGCAGCTCGCGGAACTCGCGCACCAGATCCTCGCGACAGATCCACCGGGAACGTCAGATCGTAGCGCGCGTAGACGAGCAGCGTCTGCCGATCGCGCAGCCGCTCGAGATACCAGCGCGGGCTGATCGGCTTCCACAGCGCGCGCAGCAGGTCGAGCTCGATGTGGCCGTCGAGCCCCTCGCGCACGTGCCGCGTCGACATGCCGCGCCAGACGACGTCGGCGAAGTACGGCGAGATGTGGTTGAGCGCCTCCGCCCGAATCAGCGGCTCGTGCGCCGTCGTCAGCAGCGCGAGGCACGAGCCGAGGCTCGTGCCGAGAATGCCGATGCGGTCGTAGCCCTGCCGGTGCAGCCACGCGATCGCGCGCCGCGCGTCGAGCACCGCCTGCCGGCACACCTGCACCGTCCGCGCGACGTTCGCGCTGACGATGTAGTCGGCGCGGTGCAGCTCGGGCGGCATGCGCCGATCGTGATACGGCAGGCTGAGGCGCAGCGCGCTCATGCCGCTCCACGCGAGCAGCCGGCACAGGCCGACGTGGCCGCCGGGATCGGCGTTCCACTGCGGCAGCACGAGCACCGCCGCCGCGCCGGCCCGAGGCGTGCGCCGCGCGCGTCGGGAAAGTAGCGGCAGTGCACGGTGTTGTTCGTCGGGATGCGGCGTGATCGAACGCGCTCGGAAACGTCAGCACGCGCTCGCCGTCGGCCGTCGGTCCGCAGCGTGTAGTCGGTCGGTCGGCGGCGGCGTGAAGAACGCGTCGGTGTCGCGCATCACGCTCCGACACCCAGTCGCCGATCACGTGCCGCGGCTCGGCGTCCGGGCGGTGGCCGTTTGGCGGAATCCAGTCGAGGCCCCACTCGAATGGACGGACGACGCGATCCGTCGTGACCGACGCGAGCCGGCGCTCCCAGGCGTGGAAGAAACGCTTGAAGCATCGCGTCTCCATGCTATACTCACTGTCTCATGCAGCTCCATGTCCGACACGCGAAAGCGCAGCTGGCGAAAGCGGGCCGGCCGTGTCGGAGTGTGTGCGCTCGAACACTAATTCACCAGGTCAATCGAGCCATCATGCTGCCGACACGGTTCATTACCGCGTCGGCTTTTTTTTTGATTTATGCCTGACAGGAATCAATGCCTGCGATCGAAGTCGGAATTCTCGGCGCGACCGGCATGGTCGGCCAGCAGTTCATCGCGCTGCTCGCGAACCATCCGTGGTTTCGGTCGACTGGCTCGGCGCGAGCCAGCGCTCCGAAGGCAAGGCGTACCGCGACGCGGCGCCGTGGCGCCTGCCCGCGCCGCTGCCGGACGACGTCGCGCGGATGACCGTCGACGCCGCGGCGCCGGGCCGCGCGCCCGCAGCTCGTGTTCTCCGGCCTCGATTCGTCGGTCGCCGGCGAGATCGAGGGCGCGTTCGCCCAGGCCGGCCACATCATCGTCAGCAACTCGCGGAACTACCGGATGGAGCCGACGGTGCCGCTGCTCATCCCGGAGGTCAACGCCGATCATCTGGCGCTGCTCGACGCGCAGCGGCGCGGCGTGCGGCTGGAAGCGGCGCGATCGTCACGAATCCCGAACTGCGCCGTCGTGGTGCTCGCGATGGCGCTCGCGCCGCTGCGGCAGTTCGGCCTCGAAGACGGTGACCATCACGACGCTGCAGGCGATTTCCGGCGCCGGCTATCCGGGCGTGCCGTCGTGGGACATCCTCGGCAACGTCATCCCGTACATCGGCGGCGGCGAGGAAGAAAAGGTCGAGACCGAGACGCACGAAGATCCTCGGCGCGATCGGATCGGCGCGCGATCGATCCGCATCCGGCGACGATCAGCGCGACGACGACGCGCGTGCCGGTGCAGAACGGGCACACCGGATCGATTGCGGTCGGACTGGCGCAGCGTCCATCGCTCGACGCGATCATCGAGGCGTGGCGATCGTTCCGCGGGCGGCCGCAGGAGCTCGACCTGCCGTCGGCGCCGCCGCAGCCGATCGTGTACCTGACGGAGGCGAACCGCCCGCAGCCGGCGCTCGACGTCAACCGCGACGGCGGCATGACCGTCACCGTCGGCCGCCTGCGGCCGTGGCCGCCAACACGGTAATGGCACAAACGCTGCTGAAAGCGGGCGTGTCATCCATTCGCCGCATTGTGAAAACACCGGAGCGGTGGCCCCGCATCGTCGAACTCGCCCGCCAACATGGAGGCAACTTGCCGGCCGAACCCGACTCCGGAGCGTTGAACGCGTTTCTCCAAGAAAGAAGAGCGGCCGATCCCGATCACTACGCCGACGTTTCTCTCGCAGTGATCAAGCTCATGGGGCCGGGTGAGTATGTTCTGTCGAAGCCGGGCGGGGAACAACCGGGACACTTCGCGTTGGCGGCGCAGGATTACACGCATTCCACGGCGCCGAATCGTCGCTTCTCCGATACAGTGACGCAGAGGCTGATCAAATCAGTTCTGGCGAAAGCCCCTGCGCCGTACTCGGACGGGCAACTGGATGCCATCGCACGCAACTGCACGCTGAAAGAAGATGCCGCGCGAAAAGTGGAGCGCAAAATGAACAAGCGGATTGCGGCCGTGGCATTGGCGCATCGGATCGGAGAGACGTTCGCGGGCGTGGTGACGGGCGTTACGACGAAGGGCGTTTTCGTGCGTGTGCTGGATCCACCGGCCGAAGGACTTTTGATTCACGGTGAGCAGGGCGTGGACGTGGGCGACCGTTTCAACGTGAAATTGGTGCATACCGATCCCGAGCGCGGGTACCTCGATTTCGCGCGTTAGGCCGCGTCTGCTGTCCGCTTCATAAGGCGCTACCAGCCGAGCAGCTGCATTCGGTCCATAATGATCGCGCTGTATTGATTCATGCGCGCAGGTCTGCGCCGCCGCGGAGCGGGGATGCACGCAGCAAGGCGTGCTGACTCATCGCGATCGAGTTGCGCGGGCGTCGTGTGGTAATGATACTCAGTGGCTGCCGCTGCGCCATACACGCCCGGTCCCCATTCGATCACGTTGAGGTACAGCTCCAGCACGCGCTGCTTGCCGAGAATGCGATCCGCCAGCGGGGCCAGCGTGTATTCAAACGCTTTTCGGACCGGATCGCGATACGTGGTGAAGAACAAATTTTTGACCAGTTGTTGCGTGATGGTGGACGCGCCGCGGCCCAGCTTTCCTTTTTCGCTGCTTTCTTCCGCAACCTTTTGCACTTCGTCCCAGTCGATTCCGCGATGCACGTAGAAGCGGCCGTCCTCTGCGGCGATCACGGCGTGTTGCAGGTTCGGCGATATTTGCCGCAGCGGCACGAACCGGTAACGTTTACGGTAGGGCTGTCCGGAGAGTAGAGCTTCCACGCGTCTTTGCATCTGCACTCCGGTCGTGATCGGGTTGACGAAGCGCAAAGCGAAGAGCGAAAGCGTCCAGAAAGCGTACAGGAAAATCACGAGCGCGATCGCGATCTTCAGCAGCCGGACGATCCATCGGCGAATGTTCATGCGCGGCCGCCCGTCGCAGGCGCAATCGACGCGCGGCACTCGCCAAAGCCAATGGATACGGCGCCTTCACGCTGGCATTTGCCGCGGAATATTATTTCGTCGCCGTCTTCTAAAAAAGTACGGTGCTCTCCGGTCGGTAGTGCGATGGGCCGCGCGCCTCGTTGTGTGATCTCCAATAAACACGCCATGGAATCGTCCGTCGGACCGGAAGCCGTGCCGCTGCCTAACAGATCGCCGGGGCGAAGGTTGCAGCCGTTGCTTGCATGATGCGCGACCAACTGCGCGGGCGTCCAATACAAATCGCGAAATTGGCTGCGGCTCAATCGCAGGGGCGCGATGCCTCGTTGCCGCATCTCGCGCGACGCCAGATAAGCTTCAAGTGTGATGTCTACCGCGCCCCGCTGCTGGTCGCGCGAGGATTGCAGATATTCCAAGGGCTGCGGATCGCCCGCCGCACGCGCGAACGCAGGGACGCGAAAGGGCTCCAGCGCTTCCATCGTCACGATCCACGGAGAAATAATGGTCGCGAAATTCTTCGCGAGAAATGGTCCCAGCGGTTGCGATTCCCAGGCTTGTAGATCGCGGGCCGACCAGTCGTTCAACAAGCAGAAGCCGAAAATGTGCGCTTCGGCCTGCTCGATCGCAATCGGCTGGCCCAGCGTGTTACCGGTGCCGATAAACATACCGGCTTCCATTTCGTAATCCAGCATACGGCTCACGGCGAATTCGGGAGGCTGCTCCCGCGAACGTTTGATCTGTCCCCGCGGACGCATGACGGAAGTGCCGCTCACGCGATAGAAGACGCGCGGCCATGATAAGCCAGCGGCACATACTTGTAGTTTCGCGGCAGCGGATCGTCGGGGCGAAACAGGCGATTCGCGTTCGTGGCGTGGAAGATCGACGCGAAAAAGTCGGTGTAGTCGCCGATCGTGGCGGGCAGTTTCATGGTCGCGGCGCTCATCGGGATCAACAAGGGCTCCACACGCTTCCGGTTTTCGTCCGCGTTTTTCGTTTCGGCCTGCAGCAATTCGGTGAGGCGTTGCCGAAGTGCTCGCCACGGCGCGCCACCCAGCGCCATCAACGAATTCAATAACGACTGACGGCAGGCTGCTGTGATTTCCGCGCCGAGTCCGTCGAAAAGCCCTCCGCGCGCGCAGGCGTCGAGATCCAAAATGCGATCGCCGATCGCCACGCCGATGCGATCTGTGTAGACGTTATCGGACACGCCATGGAACACGCCATAAGGCAGGTTCTGCAGCGGGAAATCCGTATCGGAGGCGTTCGCGGAGGCAAGCCAGCTGTGAGCCGTCATAAGGAAGCGAGAGAACTTGGCGATGTACGCTGAAAAATCAAGTTTACTATTCCCTCGATCTCGGCTCATTGCGTTAAAATCGTTCAAACGCGGCCATTGGCTTTTGTTTCTCAGGCTTTTGTTTCTCAATCGGCCGTATGAAAAGGTTCTGACGTGTTTGGCGCACCTCCTGATATTCCTACTCGCGTATTTGCCCGCCTTCCCGACGCGTTGCGCATTCGCGACCGCGAAAACAGTTGGAGCCGGGCGCGCGGCGGCGGTGCGCTGCATTCGTTTCTCGAAGGGCCGTCGTTCGATCGCGCGGGGAATCTCTATTGTGTCGACGTCTGTCACGGGCGCATTTTCCGCATCTCGCCCTCGGGCGATTGGGAAGTTTTCGCGGACTACGACGGGCATCCTAACGGCCTGAAAATCCATAGCGACGGCCGGATCTTCGTCGCCGATCACAAATACGGGCTGCTGAGTTTCGATCCAATCACAGGCGCGCGAACCGCGCTGCTGGAGGGAACTGCGCGGGGTTCGTTCGGCGGTTTGAATGACCTTGTATTTGCCGATAACGGCGACCTCTATTTTACGGATCCGGGAGAAAGTGCGCTGGAGAATCCGAATGGCCGCGTGTTCCGGCTCCGCGCCAGTGGCGAACTGGATTTGTTGATGGACGGGCTGCCGTACCCGAACGGCCTGGTGCTCAATGCCAAACAGAACGTGCTCTTTCTGGCGATCACTCGTTCACTGCAGGTGTTGCGCGCGCCGCTGCTTTCCGACTATCGAGGCGTTTTCAAGTGCGGCGTTTTCGTGCAACTTTCCGGAGGCCTTGCCGGTCCCGACGGCATGGCGGTGGACGAAGCAGGCAACCTGATTGTGGCGCACTCCGGGTTCGCCACGGTGTGGATCTTCAGTCCGCTGGGCGAGCCCATCGGCCGCGTGCGCTCCTGCGCGGGAATTCGCACAAGCAACGTCGCGTTCGGTGGTCCCGATCGAAAGAGCCTTTTTATTACCGAAGCCGAGCATGGTGTGATTCTGCAAGCGGACATGGATGCGCCTGGAAGGCCGATGTATTCGCACTTGTAGGCGACGATTCTGGCCCGCACAGAGAGCCTGCGTTAAGCTGGTCTTTGCCTGTGGCATAGAGGAGAAAGATGGCAGAGAGCACGAAAAAACTGCGGTTCTTCACGCTGGAAACAGATGCGGACGGCGTCACGTTGGTCACCTTCAGCCGGCCTCCGGTAAATGCGTTTTCGAGCGAGACCTACCAGGAGATCTGCGACCTCGTCGAAATCCTCCAGTCCGACGACAACACGCGCGTGGCCGTGCTCACGTCGCCGCACGAATCAAAAGCGTGGGGCGGAGGCGCCGACCTGAACGATTTTGTCGGCTTGGATTATGAGTCGCGATTGAAACGCTACGAACTGGTGAACCGGACCTTCGAAACTTTCTTTCGCCTGGATCGGCCGATCATCGCGGCGGTGAACAATCACGCGATTGGCGCAGGCTTCGTGCTGAGCACGCTGTGCGACCTGCGGGTTGCATCGCAAGGGGCGTTCTTCGCGCTGCCGGAGATCGATCGCGGCGTGCTTGCCAATGGCGGCGGATTCTTTTTCCGCCTGCGGATGCCGCAAGGTTTCATTCGCGAAATGATATTGACCGGCCGCCGCTTCATGGCGGAGGAACTGCGCTACGCGAACGTATTCAACTACATCCTTCCGAAGGATGAAGTTCTTCCCAAAGCGCTGGAGATCGCGCATCTCATGGCCAAAAAGAGCCTGCCTGCGCTCAAGGCGAACAAGGCTGCCGTCAACGTCGGAGAGACGCAGACATACTGGCTTGAGACGTACAAGATGACGCAACAGACCAGCGCCACTCTCACCGCAGGTGCCGACGCCAAAGAGGGTGTGAAAGCCTTTCTCGAAAAACGCAATCCGGTCTATGTCGACCGGTAAAGACGCGGGCGCTTCCGCAGCGCGAACCTCTCCGGATCTCACACGCTTGCTTGCACCGAAATCCGTCGCCGTCATCGGCGCGTCGGATCAACCGGGAAGCCTGGGCGGCCGCGCCGTTCAACTGCTTCGCAAGTTCAAATTTCCGGGTCCATCTGGCCGGTGAATCCTCGCCGCGCCACTGTGGCGGAGCTACCCTGTTATCCGAGCGTCGGCGAATTGCCGGGGACGCCGGATGTCGTGGTCATCGCCGTGAGCGCCGCGTTGGTAGCGCAGGTGGTCGAAGAGTGCGCGCTGGCGGGCATCGATAGTGGGATCGTGTGGGCCGCGGGCTTCGCTGAGATCGGCGGCGACGGCCTCCGATTGCAGCGGGAACTGACAGAGGTATGCGCCCGCACGGGATTCAAGCTCTGCGGGCCCAATTCCATCGGCATTTTGAATTCGTCGCAGCCATTTATCGGAAGCTTCGCGTCCAGTCTAGTTACGGCCGAGCGGCTGATTCCCGGAAACATCTCCATGGTGAGCCAGAGCGGCGGCATCGGCACGGCCGCGTTTTCGCTGGCGCAGCGCGAAGGCTTTGGATTCCGCACTCTGGTCAGCACAGGGAATGAAGCCGTGCTGACGGCGTCAGATTTTCTGGCGGCATTCGCCGAAGATCCGGATACAAAAGTGATCGCGGCCTATCTGGAAGGCCTCAGCGATGGCGCCGCGTTTCTCGCCGCGATGCAGAAGGCTCGCGGCGTAGGGAAGCCGGTTGTCGTTTTGAAAGCTGGATTTTCAGCCGCCAGTGCTCGCGCCGCGACGGCCCACACGGGCGCGCTGGCTGGAGAGGATCGGGTGTGGCAGGCGATTCTCCGTGAGCAGGGCGCCATCACGGTGGAATCGAACCGTGAGCTGCTGGATGTCTCGCTCTTTCTTGGCGCACTGGACCCGGCGAAATTACCGGCGGGCAATCGAGTGGCGATTGTCGGATTCGGCGGCGGGGGCGGCGTGCTTTCCGCTGATTTGTGCGCGCGGAACGGTCTGGAAACACCGACGATTTCGCCGGCCACCAAGGAGCGGCTTCGCGATCTGGTTCCTCCGATCGCTTCTGTCGCGAATCCCATCGACCTTACTCCGGACATGTTTCAACCGGAGTGGCTGGCGTCTTTTCCGAAGGCGCTACAGGCCATCGCCGACGATCCGAACATCGATGCAGTCTTTCTTCCGTTGAGCGCGATGGCGCGCGGCGCAGCGGACGTGGCGCGAGCCATCCTGAACTTTCGACGCGACACCCGAAAGACAGTCTGCGTGTCCTGGGTGTTGGCGCCGGAGGAAGGACTCCGGCTGCTGAACGATGGTGGCATGTACGTTTTCGATGAGCCTGCGCGGGCGATCGCAGCTTTGGGGAAGATTAGCCGCTATGCACGAATGCCGAAGCGCGATCGCCGCGGCGAGACGACCGAGATGCCGTTTGCATGGGAGCAGTTTGTTTTGCACGCTGCGCCAGGCGCTGTTATTTCTGAAGATGTGTGCCATCGGATTCTGGCCGCTGCCGGATTGCCGGTAGCGGCGGCTCGCCTGGCAACCTCCGTCGACCAAGCGGTGGATGCCGCGGGGGCCGTGGGCTTCCCGGTCGCGATGAAAGGGATCTCCGCGGCAGTGGCGCATCGTGCAGCGGCGGGGTTGCTCGCTCTGAATCTCACTAACGAAAAGCAGGTGCGCGAGGCTTACGATCACTTGACGGCGCGGGCGGCTTCGGCCGGCGTAACGCTCGACGGAATTTACGTGCAGCACATGGAGCCGGGCCGCCTGGAACTTCTCGTCTCGGCGTTTCGCGATCCGGTCTTCGGAGTCATGGTCGTGTGCGGCGCGGGAGGAAATCTTGCCGAGATCCTGGAAGACGTCACGCTGGAACGCGCTCCTTTCGATGTGGCGCGGGCGACCGAGGTTTTGCGCCGGTTGCGAATTGTGCTAGGCGCATCGCATATGGACCCCACCGCGGAGATTGAGGCAGCCGCCGATTTCGTGGCTCGTTTCTCGCAACTGGCCGTCTCCGCGCCGTGGCGAAGTTTCGTTCTCGAAGTGAATCCGATCAAGTGGCACGCGGATCGCGCGGTTGCCGTGGATGGACTGCTCGTCATCGAGAATCCATGAGCGGGGAACGATACTAGAGAAACCCGATGGCCTACATTCGTCCAGGTTCGCGCGTGTGGCGGCGGCAGGCGTTAACCACGCTGCTTCTTTTCCTCGCCTACATCGTTGCGTACGTGGACCGCTCCGCGCTTTCGATTGCCACGCCCGAAGTCCGCCGCGAATTCTCGCTCAACGTGGCGCAGATGGGCATTCTTCTTTCGGTGTTCCCGTGGGCCTATGGATTGGCGCAGCTGCTCAGCGGACCTTTAGTGGATCGCGCCGGCCCGCGGTTGTTGACAGCCCTTGGCGTGGCGGCATGGTCGCTGGTACAGGCAGCGGCCGGCTTGGTGAGTAGTATTGGGCAACTGTTGACGGCGCGAGTCGCACTGGGCATTGCCGAATCGCCGTTATCGCCCGCCACGATGCGCGCGCTCAAAACGTGGTTTCCCTCGGAGGACCGCGGCCTGGCGATCAGTATTTGTTTTTCGGGCGCCGCGTTGGGTCCCGCGATCGCCCCGCCCATCTTGACGATGCTGATGCTGGCATGGGGCTGGCGGGCGATGTTCGTAGTGGTGGGCGTGGCGGGAATGCTGCTGGCTTCGGTGTGGTGGATTCTATATCGCGACCCTTCCGCGATCGGTTTTACCAAGGCGGAAACGCGCGAGCTTCCGGACGAGGCGACGCCGCTTTCCTCGCGCATCAGTTTTTCGCAGACTTTGCAACTGTTCCGATATCGGACATTTTGGGGCATGGTGCTGGGGAATTTTGGTCTGGTCTATTTGGCGTGGTTGTATATTACGTGGCTGCCGGGCTACCTGGAAATCGAACGCCACATGTCGGTGGCGCGCGCGGGAATTTTCGCGGGGATACCGCAGTTGTGCGGCTTGTTCGGATTCTGGTCGGGTGGATGGGTGGGAGATCAATTGCTCCGGTCCGGAGTTTCGCCGATGAACAGCCGGAAGATTCCCATCATCGGAGGCTTGCTCGCGATGGCCGCCGCCACGGTTCCCGCCGCGCTGGTGAAGGACAACAATGTCGCTATTACGTTCATCTCGATCGCGGTTTTCTTCGGCAGCATGTCACAGCCCGCGCAATGGGCATTGGTCAGCCTGGTGGCGCCTCCCAAACAAATATCCACGTTCAGCGGGTTCACGAATTTCGGCGGAGCCCTTGGAGGATCGTTATCGGCGGCCGTCACCGGATACATCGCGCAGGCGCATGGATTTGCTCCCGGCTTGATTCTTGGTGGCGCTGCGGCGTTAGTCGCGGCGATGCTTTACGGCGCGATGGTGCGGCGGCCCATTGCGGCGGATGAGGTGGACGAAGAGAGCGTGGTGGTTTCGTAATCAGGCGTGGGCTTATTTGCTGGACATATTTACTGAACCTCCGGCGCACATTTTGCGTCTAACGAAATAGCGCATGGGGAATACATTGAGTCCGATTAGCAGGGTGACTAAGCTTGCTTCATTTGCTTTTCGCGCGGGGCCCATGTTGTGGCAGCGAATGCAGGAGGATCGGCAGCGGCTGGTGTTGCCCGCGCCGCGTGTTCCTGATGTGAGCACATGGTCCGATGATGGTTTGCATGCGGCGTGGCTCGGCCACAGCACGGTGCTGATTCGGGTGGACGGCTTTACGATTCTTACAGACCCCGTCTTCAGCGAGCGGATCGGCGTTGCAGTCGGTCCCGTAACCATCGGCATGAAGCGGCTGGTTCAGCCCGCGCTCGAAGTTTCGAAGCTGCCGACGCCCGACCTGATTCTGCTTTCGCACGCGCATATGGACCACTTCGACAGGCCGAGCCTGCGCAAACTGGAAAGCCGGGGAACAACCGTCGTCACGGCTGCGAGCACCAGTGACCTGCTGCGTGCGAATCGCTATAAGGCGGTGCATGAGCTGCGATGGGATGAGTCGCGCCATGTGGGGCCGGTTCGTGTGCGCGCTTTCGAGGTGAAGCACTGGGGCGCGCGGACGCAGACCGACACGCATCGCGGCTACAACGGGTACGTGATTGAGGCTGGCCGCTATCGCCTGATCTTCGGAGGCGATACGGCCTACACCGATTTATTCCGAAAGGTTCGTTCGTCGAAGCGCGCGGATCTGGCGATCATGCCGATTGGCGCCTATGACCCGTGGATCCATGCGCACTGCAATCCGGAGCAGGCGCTGAAAATGGCGAATGACGCGGGAGCCGAATTCATTCTGCCCGTGCATCATCGCACTTTCAAATTGAGCGCAGAGCCGTATGAGGAGCCGGTCGAGCGATTGCTGTTGGCGTCGGGCTCCACGCAAGACAGAGTGCTGGTCCGGGAGATCGGCGACGAACTGCGCCTGGATCCTTCGGGCGATCCGCTGCCGGGGCGTCCAGTGGCCTCGCAAGAGGCACCGGTAACGGGATAAGCCCAGCAAATAAGATGAGCCAGGCTGCGCGCGCGACTCCCGCCAGGACGTCACTCACTGATTGAGTTCGAGGATGGACTGACGTGCCGTGTCGCTCCACAATTCAAATCGCGGCTCGATAGCTTGTTTATCCGCTCATTTACATTCGCGGTTCCGTTGTTCCTGTCTCCCGCTCATTTACATTCGCGGTTCCTGTTCCTGTCTCCCGCTCATTTACATTCGCGGTTCTGATAAAACCCCGCCCTTGCGGGCGGGGCTGTAAAAAGTGTCGGGGGCCCCTTAGCCGTTTTATGTTCTCTCGGCTGAGAATCCGTCGTTTAAGGCGAACAGCGCGCCGCACACATTAACCCTTACCGTGGCACAGGACTGGATGAGCTCCAGTGGGCTCCCATCACTCGCAAACCCGCCCCCGCGTGACTAGTATTGCAGGGCCCTGGTCGGTTCCGCCCTCCGATGGGTGAGCGCATGAACTCCTTGCCTAGAACATAAGCGAGGTCGTGCGTGATGCGTGGTTGGCGGAGCGCGATGTTGTTGAGACGGCGACTACCTTTGCGCAACGGATCAGGTGGGACGCGCGGTGGAATCCCCCGGCCGACGCCCCGGGGTTGTAGTCCTCATCCTGACGGATGGGCTTGCGGAAGCGGAATCGGCAAAGGGAAAAGACGCGTACTGCCGATAAGTCAGTTGGAACGGCTGATCCACGTCTCGCGACGGTCTGCCGACGTCTTATGCTGAAGCTCGCTCTCATTACACGGAACACCTTGGCGGCGGACGCGATCGGGCAGATTGCCCACGAGACCGATTGGGTGCGCCTCGAGGTCACGCTTGATCCCGGCGCGCCCGCGCAGGAAAACCTCCGCGCCCTGTCCGTCCACAAGCCGGGGCTGGTTCTGGTTGATCTGACGGATTGGGAACTCGTGAAGCCGTTGCTCAAGGGCGGCTCCGGCCGGCATGCGCGATGGGTTGGCTTCGCGGCCGAATGGGACGCGAACGACGAGCTTACTTACGCGGATGCCGGTATCTCCCGCATATTGCGTGAACCTTTTGGCCCCAAGGATCTTGAAAGAGCGGCCTTCGAAGCGTTTCACCAGGGCGAGCCCGAGACACGGCGGGGCTTGTGGGCATTTCTGCCGGCTAAAGCGGGTGCCGGATGCTCCACTCTGGTTTTCAACACGGCGAGAGTTTTGCGGCAACTGATCAACACGGACATTCTAGTCATGGAGGCGGACCTCCATTCGGGATGCTTCTCCTTGCTGATGGATGTGCAGCCGAAACGGTCGATCGCCGATGCCCTGGAATCCGTGGGGGAACTGACGGCTTTGAACTGGCGGGAATTCCATCTGGACCTGAGCGGCGTCCACATCCTGCCTGCCGATCCCGCAAAGCCGGGTCGCGCGCCGTCTTGGGTTGACTACCAGCAGCTGCTGCGCTTCCTGGAGAATCGCTATAAACACATCTTTGCGGATTTACCGGACACACTGGATGAGGCGTCCGCGGAGGTGGTTCGGCACGCCGAAGGGGTGTTTGTTGTGTGCACACCGGAAATTCCATCACTCAAGCTGACGGAGATTCGCTGCCAGGATCTGATGAATCGCGGCGTGGCGCGCGAGCGCATTCAGCTGATCGTCACGCGCCACAAGCGGGACGAACTTCCGCTGGCGGATATCGAAAAGAATCTGGGTTGGCCCGTGTATGCATCGGTCGGCAACGACTACCGCTCGGTGCGCAGCTCGATTCTGGAAGCGCGGTTGGTGGCGAGCGATAGCGCTTTCGGCAAGGACTGCCGGGCTTTGGCGCAAAAGATCGCGGGCATTGTCGAAGAAGCCGCTCCGTTGAGCCGGCTGGAGCGGCTCTCGCGCATGATCACGAAGTAATCGCCAACCGTTCGCGGGCGGTGCCGAGCGATGCGAACGATGCCGTCAGAAATCTTTTTGAGCGAATGCCGGAATTACCGGGCCGCGAGCGCGAAGGCGAATCGCGGGAGCGGGAGGCGGGCTATCTGCCGGTCTTCGCGCGCAATCAGGCGGGACCAGAGCGAGTCGGGGTCGGGATCGAACGCGGCGTCGGCATTATCGGCGACTATGCTCCAGGCGCCCGCTTTCATTTCGGTTTCGAGCTGCTCTTTGTCCCAACCGCAATAGCCAAGATAGACGCGGAGATCGGACGCGGCGGTCGCGGGTCCGAGGGCTTTTTCCAGATGGGCTTTCTGGGTCACCAGATAAATTTTGCCGGTGACGTGGGAAGGCCCTTCGGGCATTTTGTTGGTGCGTAGCAGCGCGAAGACCGTGTCCGCTTCCACGGGGCCCCCCACGTAGATGGGCTCGGTGCGCTGACCGGCTCCGCTGAGGCCGTCGAGTGCGCGGGCGATCGGGACTTTCGTGCGGCGATTCAGGATGAGGCCAAGCGTCCCATCGTTTTCGTAACGCACGAGGAGAATGACGGTTTCCGCGAAGGCCGGATCGGGCGCATTCTTGCGCGCCACCAGGAGTTTGCCGACCGCCAGACTCTGCGGGCGCGCGGATTGCGCGGAGAGCGGTAAGACGATGGCAATCGCCGCCGCGAGGATTGCGAAGCGGAGAAGCGGTCGCGGCATACCAACATTCTCCACCTTTTAATCGCTACCGGCAGGAGGTCAAGATTCTGTACACGCAACGCCCTCGACGGCCCGCGCGTTATTTCTTTACGTATTTCGTAATGCCGCGGAGCTGCGCTTCCGCTGTATAGATGTTGCCGGCCGCGTCGACGGCGATGCCTTCGCCCATCGCGCCGTCGGCCGAACCGGGAACCATGTGAGGTGGAATAAAGATGGTCACCTTCCCGTCCTTGAGACTTCCGATGCGAATCCCGCGCTGCCAGCCGGGGTGGACCTTTGCGGTGGATTCTGAATCGGCGGTGTAGATCACGTCGTTCTTATCGATTGCGAGACCGCTGGTGCGGCCGAAGTCGTCATACTCACGGATGAATTTACCGGACTTCGTGAGCACTTGAATTCGATGATTGTGGCGGTCGGCCACGATCAAGCGTCCCTTGGAATCGAACACCAGTGCGTGAGGCGTGCGGAACTCGCCGGGTCCCATGCCGGTTTTTCCGATGACGCGCAGAAACTTGCCGTTCTTGTCGAACACGGAGATGCGCCCGATCAGATTCGGATCCGTCACGTCTGTGTGGCTCTCCGCAATATAGACGTCGCCGTTGCGCGGGTCCGTGACCACGTCGCTCGGATCGGTGAGCGCGTCGGGAGGATTGCCGCGGATGCCTGGCTTGCCGATGGTCAGCAGGACTTTGCCGTCGGGGCTGAACTTCACGACGACGCTGCCTTTGTGCTCTTCGCCTGGATACTTTTTCAAGTCGTCGGCACTGGGAGCGCGCGCGTCGGTCACCCACACGTTGCCGTCGCGATCCACGTGAATGCCGTGCGGCCAGACGAAAATGCCACCGCCAAAGCTTTTGATCTCCTTGCCGGACTCGTCAAAATGATGCACCGGATTCGTATTGGTGCCGAGACAGCCGGGCGTTGTGCCGGGCGAGCATCGATCGGTGGCCCAAACGGTTTTGCCGTCGCGATCGATCGCTACGCCGTTGGAGCCGCCCCACGGCCTTGCGTCGAGATTTAGCTGCGCCCAATCGCGGATCACCTGATAAGGATCGGCGCCGCTGTTCACGGGCGCGACTTTATCAGTCTGCGGCGTACCGCCCCGCTGCTGCGCGTGAACAGGCGACGCAAGCGCAGCGGCTATCGCAAGCGCGGCATAGCTAAATCGGTGCGCCTCTTCGTATCGACATATATATGCTCCTGCGCCGCGTTACTTCCAGCTCTGAATGGCTTTCATGTGCAGGGACTCCGGCGTCAATTCGCTTAGCTCAATGCGGCCCATATACGGGTCTGTGATCTGCGCGATGATCGACTTCGTACTACTGGGAGTAGCATCGGTCACCTTCAGCCCCCTGCTGCGAAACATCGCCACCGCATCCGCCGCGTTCGGCACCACCAGCCCGTAATGGCTGACACCGGCGGGCCGCTGCGGCGTTACGGTGTTCAGCTCCAGAAAAGTATTCTTGCTGATCTGCATATAGACCAGCTGCGGCTGTCCCTTGTCGTCATTTACACGGAATGCCTCGCGATATCCCATTTTCTCGGTGTAATACGTCACCGCCTCTGGGATATTCGGCACGCTGATGCCGACGTGATTCATCATCTCAATGCCGTTACCTTTGCTCTGCGCCAGGCCGCTCTGAATCAGCCACCCTGCCGTTAGACCCGCCACGAATAACATCGCTCCGCGCATATCGCCTCCTGAATATTGTTTTATCGAATGGGCCAGCCCATTCTGCAACAAACGGAGATTCAATACAAGCGAAGAAGACGAAGGCGTTCGCTATTCTAGGGGAGTCATCATGGATGGCTCATTAGGCGATCTTACAAAGTACACGCTGCTGATCGTCGGGTCGCTGTTCCCGATTGTGAATCCCATCGGCAATACGCCGATCTTTCTGTCATTGACGCGCGGGCTGTCGCGCGAGGGCAGGAATGTTCTGTCGAGAATGATCGCGCTGAACGGCCTTATCCTGATTTTGGCTTCGATCTTTATCGGAACCCACATCCTGGCGTTTTTTGGCATCTCGCTGCCAGTGGTTCAGGTGGGTGGCGGATTAGTGGTGGTCTCTACCGGCTGGACGCTTTTGCGGCGGCCGAACGATAATGCAGATGGAAAAAACAGTCCGCACGAATGTAAGGACGACGATTACTCCGCGCAGGCGTTCTATCCGCTGACGCTGCCGCTGACCGTGGGGCCGGGCTCGATCTCCGTCGCGATTACCGTGGGCGCGAACCGGCCGGAAGGCGCCGAGTGGCGGTGGCCGCTGATCGTGGGAACGTTGCTGGGCTCCGCGATCATTGCCCTATCGATCTATCTCAGTTACCGGTTCGCGGACCGCATCGGCAGAACGCTGGGCGACTCCGCCATGAACGTGATGATCCGGCTGTCGTCGTTCATTCTTATTTGCATTGGCGTGCAGATTCTGTGGAATGGTTTGAGCGCGCTGCTGCGAACGCTGGTCAGCTAGCGGGGCGTCGCGGTGGCTGTGTCGAGCGCGTGTCCGGTGGTGACGGAGCGGCCGTCGGGGAGCGTGATGGTGTCGCTCTTCGCGTAGCTTTTTTGAACCCGGGCCTGAACGCCGGTCTTTCCTGTGGTCTGGCCTGTGATCTGGCCCTTAGCTGCGAACGCCCGAATCACCACCATGTCACCGACCCTGAGAGTGTTCCTAGTCCACCCCAGCCGCATAAGGTAGTTCGGCGCGACGCTTTCCACGGTCCAATTCGTTACATGTCCCTGGTCATCCGCCACATCTACGCAGATGTAGACGTGAGGGTTCATCCATTCGACTTTCGTTACCTTTCCTTCCAGTACCACGGGCGCCGATGCGTCGAACTCCGCCGCGAAGGAATGATGCGCCCGAGCGGGAGTCGCGATCAACACCAGGATGGCGAGAAGAAGGATCGCGGTTGAACGGTGGAACATACGGCTGCTTCCATCATCCAACGTTTTAGCCGCGAAGGCTGCGCCCGGGCAACAGGTTCGCCGGATCTTTATGGCGAACATGCCCCGCGCATTGTCGTCGCGGCCTGAATTGTCGCGGCTCGGCAATCCTTTTATAGTGGAGAGTTGTTATCATGGCGATTCACATGAAGCCGGAGGCCACACTGGCGCAAGGGGAGTCAACGCAGGACGGCAGAATCGCGCGCGCGGGATTGGCGTTGGCCGCGTGGAGTGAGCGCTGGTTCCCGGATCCTTTCGTTTTCGCGCTGGTGGGTGTGGTGGCTGTGTTCGTGATCGGCCTGCTGTGGGGCGAAAAGCCCACCGAGTTGGCGTTTCAGGCGGGAAAGAACTTTTGGGGATTCGTGCCGTTCACCATGCAGATGACCATGGTGATCATCGGCGGCTATATTGTCGCCACGGCTCCGTTGGTTCGGCGTGCGATTCATAAGCTGGCGGGAATCCCGCAGACCCCGCGCGGCGCGATCGCGATGGTGGCGTTCTGCGCAACCACAACCTCGCTGATCTCCTGGGGTCTGAGCCCCATCTTTTGTTGTTTCCTGGTTCGTCAAATGACGAGCCGCGTGAAAGGACTGGATTATCGCGCGGCGGGAGCGGCCGCTTATCTGGGCGCGGGATCGGTGTGGGCGATGGGGCTTTCGTCGTCAGCCGCGATGCTGATGGCGACGAAATCGTCAATGCCCGCGGCGCTTTTCGCCATCAGCGGTCTGCTTCCGCTGACGCACACGCTGCTGTTGCCGCAAAGCCTGATCGCGACGGCCGTGATCGTCACGATCTCAACGCTGACGGCGTATCTATCGGCGCCCAGCGCGGAGCACGCGCGCACGGTTGAAAGCTTCGGCATAGAATTTCCGGCAGAGACGCCGATTCCCGAGCGAACCAAACCGGGCGAGTGGCTGGAATACAGCCCCATCCTCACGATATGCGTCGCGGCCATATCGATCTGGTACCTGCGCGACGTATTCGTCACGTCGCCGGAAGGGGCGCTGGCGGCGCTGGACCTGAACACCTACAACCTGATCTTCCTGACGGCGGGTCTGCTATTGCATTGGCGGCCGCGGCGATTCTTGAAAGCGGTGGGCGAATCGATCCCGGCCGTGGGCGGCGTGCTGATTCAGTTTCCGTTTTACGCGATGATCTTCGGGATGATCGTCGGCACCGGCCTCTCCGAGAAGCTCGCGGCATTGTTTGTTTCGGCGAGCACGCATGAATCGTTCGGTTTGTTCGCCGGAATTTATTCGGCAGTGCTGGGGTTTTTCGTGCCGTCGGGCGGAACGAAGTGGGTGATCGAGGCTCCGTATGTGTTGAAGGCGGCCATGGCGCATCAGGTGCATTTGGGATGGGTGGTGCAGATTTACAATCTGGCGGAGGCTCTGCCGAACCTGATCAACCCGTTCTGGATGCTGCCGTTGTTGGGAATCCTGAAGCTGCGGGCGCGCGACCTGATCGGCTACACGATGCTGCAGTTCGTGGTGAACGTGCCGATCGTGCTGGCGATGTGTTGGTGGTTTGCCCGAACACTGGCCTATGAGCCTCCGATAAGGTAACGCGCGAAACTCCACTCCACTGAGACACGCGCTACCTCCTGCGTGCGAGGGGCGATCCCGTCCGGATGGAAGAAGAGTGCTTCCCCGCCGCCGATCCAAGCGTCTAACTAATAGAAGCAGGAAAATAAGGGCGGCGGCCAGCGCATTCGCAATCGTGCAAGTCGGCTCGTAGACTTTGAACGGTCCGAATACCGGCCGGGAAGGAGTGCACGATGACTGGCTATCGGCAAGAGCGGGACACCATGGGCACGCTGCGAGTGCCCGCGGACGCCCTCTACGGAGCGCAAACCCAACGCGCGGCGGAGAATTTCACCATTAGTAAATTGCGCTTGCAACGCTCGTTTCTGCGGGCACTCGGCCTGCTGAAATGCGCGGCAGCATCCGCGAACATGCGCAGCGGGGTGTTGCCCGCGGAGATCGGCTCGGCGATCATGAGCGCTGCAGAACTCGTGGCGGAAGGGCGCTATGATGCCGAGTTCGTGGTGGATGTTTTTCAAACCGGCAGTGGAACGTCCACCAATATGAACGCCAACGAGGTCATTGCGAACCTCGCGATGCGGCAATTCGCCCCGGGCGTGGAGATTCACCCGAACGATCACGTCAACCGGAGCCAATCCAGCAACGACGTAATTCCGTCGGCCATGCACATGGCTGCCGCGCAGATGATCATCGATCAACTGTTGCCAAGCATGGAGCGGTTGCATGCGCAATTGAGCCAGAAGGCGGCCGAATTCGACGACGTGCTTAAAATTGGCCGCACCCATCTTCAGGACGCCGTGCCGATGCGACTGGGCCAGGAATTCGGCGGATATGCGCGCCAGGTTGAACTAGGGATGCGCCGGATCAACCAGGCGCTGGAAGGAATCTACGAGCTGCCGATCGGCGGCACGGCGATCGGAACCGGCATAAACGCATCGCCGGGATTTGCACGCGCGGTTCTTTCTTTCATTACGACCAGGACCGGGCTGCCTTTCCGCGAAGCGGGCGATCATTTCGAGGCCCAGGCGGCCCGCGACGCCGCCGCGTTTTTGAGTGGCGCGTTGAAGACGTTCGCGATCAGCCTGACGAAGATTGCGAATGACGTCCGGTGGCTGAGCTCGGGCCCCCGGTGCGGTCTGGGCGAACTGCGGTTGCCCGAACTGCAGCCGGGCTCCAGCATCATGCCGGGCAAAGTGAATCCCGTGATTCCGGAAAGTGTGTTGATGGCGTGCGCACAAGTGATCGGACACGACGCCACGATTTCATGGTGTGCCGCTGCCGGCAATCTGGAGCTCAACGTTACGATTCCGCTGATCGCCTACGATTTGCTGGAATCAATTGATCTGCTGGGGGCCGCGTCCGACAGCTTTGCGCGTAAATGCATCGCCGACATTGAGGCGGATCGCGAACGGCTCGCGTCGATGGTGGAGCGCTCGCTTGCCTTGGCAACGTCGCTGACGCCTGAAATTGGTTATGAAGCCGCCGCAGAGCTCGCGAAGATCGCTCATCAGACCGGGCGCTCCATCAGGGAAGTTTCGCAGGAGCAGACGCAAATCCCGCATGAACGTCTGGTGGAACTGCTGGACGTTCGCCGCATGACGGGTACCTCGCACTCGGCCGCGGGGAGGCGCATCGACTAGACCCGCTTCAAACCGACGCTCCCCGATCCCACACTTCCAGACCCGGTGGAATACTTTCGGGCCTCTGGTACGTGCCGCAGATTCACGCGGTGATCGGCCCACGATATGTCCTTCACCCACCGCGTCGGAATCAGCACCGAGTGGCTGTAGAGCCAATTTCCGGTCTTTACGTCGAGATACCCCAGGTGCCAGGAGCTCTTATCGACGATGAAGTTCTCCAGGCGTCCCACTTCCCGGTCGTCGGACCACACGCTGTAACCCGTCAGGTCGTTCACGCTTCGCAGGTGGCTGTTCTCGGACGCCTTCGCCGGGAACTCCCGCCCCGCAGGAATCGAAACCGGGGGAAGTTCGATGCTGAGCTTTGTCCAGGAGGAGGGCCATCCATAATATTCCCGCATCGCGATTTCCTGCTGCCGTGCTACGGGTTTCTCACTGTCCACGTCCGGGCTGTGCCGAACCTGGTCCCTCGTCAGATTCGCGCGAAAGAACGGGGACGCCCACGCTGGTTCGTCGAGCGCGGATACCGCGATCAACACGTCATGCCGGCTCATCCAGCTTCTCACGTCGACCACGATGTAACGGACCGTCCAGGTCTGATCGTCGAAAAGAAAATTACGGACATGTCCGATTTCGCCATCAGTCGCGAGCACGGACCCCCCGCTTAATGCCTCCAAAGTATGAGTCACACTTGCCTCCTTCCCGTCCCTACCTATTCCATTAGACGCCTTAAATTGATCTCGGGCGGCAGAAAATCACTCCCGGTACCAAACCAGCGACCAGCAGGAATCGTAAGCCCGCTTAGCAGACAGGCTGCGGGAGTAAAGAGCCGGTCGCTTGTTGGCTCGGCGGCATAGCGGTGTCCAAGAAAACTCCGGTAGTTGTTACCGTGACTGCGCGGAAGTTTTTACCAATCGTTTCTTTTTTCACCCGCTGCGTTTCATGACAGGCGGGAGACCTTCTCTTGATCCCGTGGTAATCGCCGAGAACAAGCTGCGTACTGCCTCCTCCTGAATCTTCATTAACCATTACATTCAATCGGTTACGGCGGGCTCCGAGGTCCCGCCTTCGCTGTGGCAAGCCGCTTGCAGCTTGCGACGCCATGGAGCGCTCTATGGATCGCCTAATGAAATCATTGACGAAATTTGGCGCGCTTTCGGCGCCTCTATTTCTGGCTCCGGCGTTGTTTGCGCAACCGCCGGCGCCGCCGGCCGCACCAACGCCTAATGGAGGGAACGTCCCACTCTATCGGGTTACGGTGGTGGACCGAACGGTAAAGGCAATTAATTATCAATACCGTTCAGGCCCTACGATGATCGATTTTCGAGGAACGGTCCTGCTGCCGTATGCGAAGGGCGAGGCGATTGTGGAGGCTCGGCAAGGGCACGTGGATATCGACGCGAAAATAGAAGGACTACAGCCGACGCAGCGGTTCGGCCCCGAATATCTAACGTACGTCTTATGGGCCATCACGCCGGAGGGCCGTCCTCATAACATCGGGGAACTGGTGTCCGATACGTCGAACCACGCCAAGCTTCACGTCACCACGGATCTGCAGGCGTTCGCGCTGGTGGTTACGGCGGAACCGTATTCGGCGGTTCGCATGCCGAGCGATGTTGTAGTGGCGGAAAACGAAGTCCGCCCGGACACGGTCGGGACGATTGAGCAGTTGAATGCGAAGTTCGAACTGTTGCCACGTGGGCAATATACGATGCAGGCGTCGAATAGCCCTACGGTGGTGAACGGTCCGAAGCTCTCCATGCATCAATACGAAGCAGTGACTGAGCTTTATCAGGCGCAGAACGCGCTCTCCATCGCCGCGAGCATTGGTGGCGAGCGCTATGCGCCGGATATTTATGCGCATGCGCAGCAGTTGCTGACCACAGCGCAGCAGATTCAGGCTCGTAAGGGAGACTATCGGCAAGTGGTCCAGATTGCACGTGAAGCGGCGCAGACGGCGGAGGATGCACGGCTAGTGGCCGCACAGCGTCAGGATCAGGATCGTTTGAATCTGGCCAACGCGGAAATTTCCAGAACGCGCGCCGAGTTGGCCAGCGCGCAGCAGGCACGTGAAGACGCTCTGGCGCAGGCACGGGAAGCGGAGAGCAGAGCGGCTTCGGCGCGGGCACAGGCCGAGGCCGCCAGCACAGCCCGTACTCGCGCGGAAACCGATGCTGCCGCGTTGCGGGCCGCGACCTTAGAGACGCAGGCAAGAGACGCACAGGCACGGGCACATGAAACTGCGCTATCTCGGTCGGCACAGGAGCAAGCCGCCGAAAATCGCCAGACAGAAGCGATAACGCGGCAACGTACACTACGCGCCCGCATTCTGAACGACATGAAAGTCGCGTTGCCGTCGCTGGATTCAGGCCGCGGTTTGACCGCCACGGTCTCGGACGATAGCTTTCGCGGCGGCGCGTTCGCAGACGCCGCGGCAGATCGCGTGATGGCTCTGGGACGCGTGCTGGCACGTTATCCGGCTCTTACGGTTCGGGTGGAAGGTTATTCGGCGAACGCGGACGGCGAGGCCCTTTCGGTTGAGCGAGCGACTACCGTTCGCCGTGCGCTGGTCGCGGCCGGCCTGGCTCCAAACGTGGTGACGGCGGTGGGACTCGGCGACAGCCGTCCCCTGGGACCGAACACAACGGCACAGGAACGCCGGTTGAACACGCGCGTGGAAATTATAGTGACAAGCGAATCCATCGGGCATCAGCCACTGTGGGAACACTCTAGCCTGCGGGGGCGGATCGTCGGAATCACTGGTAGGGAGAGTGCAATGAATCTGGAAAACGTGGAACGTGGAATCAATCGGGAAAAAATAGCCGGTTTTCTTGTCGGTATTGGAATTGGCACGGCGCTGGGCTTCTTTCTGCGAGACAGAGAAGACCATGGCAGTTCTCTTAGCCCCCGTGCCCGGGAGCCGCGCGGAAGCACAGCTCCCGGTAAAGCAGGCTCCTCCCCATCGCCGGGCCGCGGCGTCGAGACGGATCGAACGGCCTTCGCCGTTTGACGGACAGCAAAAAAACCCGGACGCATAGTCCGCGCGAAAGGATCATACGAGGAGAGTCCAAAATGAAACTTGCAATCGCAATGATATTGGCAGCCCTGACTTTTGGCGTCGGCTGTTCCCGGCCTGGAACCAATGCGGCGACAACCAGTGACGATCTGAAACAAGCTGTGCAGGCGAAGCTCGCCAGTGACGCGGAGTTGTCCCACGTTCAGGTGAGTGCGGACGCCAGCCAGAACCAGGTAATCCTTACAGGCACGGTCGCGAGCGAAGATGCACGCCGGAACGCGGTGGATCTCGCAAAATCTGTGAACGCAACTCCAAGCGTCCTGGACAACATAAATGTGGAACCCGCGGCTGCGGCCTCTTCCGGAGATCGTGCCGTCGAGCAAACTCGCGAAAAGGCCCGAGAGGTGGGCAACAAGATTGGTGCTTCCATTGACGATGCGTGGGTGTACACGAGAATTGAAGCGAAGCTGGTGGGCCACACGGCTGCTCCCGCATTTAAAATCAATGTGGATGTGGAAAACGATGTCGTGACCTTGCGCGGAGAAGTGAAAACCCCAGAGATGAAAGAAGAAGCGGAGCGGATCGCCCGCGAAACAGCAGGCGTGAAAGAAGTCCGCAACTTGCTGCAGGTGCGTGCCTGACGGAGCGCTTTTGATAAACACACTGTCGTAAACGCCCGGCCTCCGCGAGTGAGAGCCCGGCTTCGCGTTAACAGATGACCCCCCGCGCGAATTTGTTTAGGGAAAGGCAGCGTCCGCCTTGGCGCATATACGTAAGAGTTTGGCTATGCTTTGCGTAATGGGCATTTTGCAAAGCATACCGGCAGCGGCGCAGCCGCGCCCGATTCTTGCGTACATTCGCCAGACGTGGAAAACGCTGACGCGATCCAATCGCGATTTGCTGCGAGCGGCGGCGGATCCCAAAGTGATTGCCAGGGGTCCGTGGCCCGTCTACGTGCAGGACAACGTGAATCGCGGCGCCGTCATCGCTGAGCTCCACAAGCAAATGGACCCGGAGGCGTTTCGTAAAATCGCAATTCTACCGCTGCCAAAGCATGTGTCTGACATCCACGAACATGGCCTGCTGTATCTTCCGTTTCCGTATGTTGTTCCCGGCGGCCGCTTTAATGAAATGTATGGCTGGGATAGCTACTTCATCCAACTCGGACTGCTGCGCGACGGCGAGATCGAGATGGCAAAGGATATGGCCGGGAACCTTTTATATGAGGTCCGGGAGTATGGCCAGGTTTTGAACGCGAATCGGACTTACTACCTTACGCGATCGCAGCCGCCGTTTTTGACGGAGATGGTGCTGGGCGTTTACCGGCGAACGAAAGATCGCGCATGGCTGGCGGATGCTCTGCCGGCGCTTGAATCCTACTATCAGTTTTGGGTGCGCGAGCCGCACTTGACGCCAGCTACGGGCCTAAGCCGCTACTACGATTTGGGCGACGGCCCGGCTCCCGAAGTGCTTGCGGGCGAGCCGACGTACTATGACACGGCGCGTGACTATTTTCGTACCCATACGATTCGCGATTACGATGCGAGTCAATTTTACGATCGCGCGAAAAATCAATTGACGCCGCTCTTTTATCAAGGCGATCGCTCCATGCGCGAGTCCGGCTTCGATCCATCGAATCGCTTTGGACCTTTCAATGTCGACATTATTCACTACGATCCGGTTTGCTTAAATTCGCTGTTGTATCTGATGGAGGTTCAACTCGGGGAGATCTCGGACATTCTGGGGCATTCGGCCGAGGCCGAGAGCTGGCGCGTGAGGAGCCGGGAGCGCGCCGCAAAAATCAATCACTACATGTGGGATGTGAAAGACGGGCTGTACTATGACGTCAATTTCACGACGAGCCGCGTGCGTCGATATCCGTTTCTGACCACGTTCTATCCTTTGTGGGTTGGAATCGCCACTCCGGAGCAGGCCGCTCGCGTGGCCGCAAATCTCCGGAAATTCGAAAAGCCGGGGGGATTGCAAACCAGCACCGTGGACAGCGGCGACCAATGGGATGCCCCTTTCGGCTGGGCGCCGCTGCAATGGATCGCCGTGGAGGGGCTTCGGCGCTATGGCTTCAAGCATGAAGCCGACCGGATCTCGCTCGCGTTTTTGTCGCTGGTTCAGCAGGAGTATCGCAAGTCCGGGAACATCGATGAAAAGTACGACGTCGTGCGCCGCGCATCGAAGCTCGACGGGGAAATTCACTATGGCTATAGCACCAACGAAGCGGGCTTTGGCTGGACCAATGCTGTGTACGGGATGCTGTACGATCAGCTCGATTCGGCTAGCCAAAAGAAACTCCAGTAGAAAATTTTGCATTCGTCCCTGAGACTGAGGTTGTACCTTTCGCAAGCGGGTCTCTATGCTGGAGAATAAGATGGAAGGTTCGCTTTGAGAAAGCCAGGTAGCGCGCGCGATCCCTTGTGGTACAAAGACGCGGTCATCTACGAGCTTCACGTAAAGGCTTTTTTCGACGGCAATAATGACGGCATCGGAGACTTCTCAGGTCTGGTGCAAAAGCTGGATTACCTGCAGGAGCTGGGAGTCACCTGTTTGTGGCTGCTTCCCTTTTTCCCCTCGCCGCTGCGGGATGACGGCTACGACATCAGCGACTACACCAGCATTCATCCGAGCTACGGCACGCTGGACGATTTCCGCAAGTTCCTGCAAGCGGCGCACGACCGGGAAATGCAGGTGATGGTGGAGCTGGTCGTGAATCACACCTCCGATCAGCATCCCTGGTTTCAGGCGGCGCGCGCGGCCCCTACGGGCTCGCCGGAGCGCGATTTTTACGTGTGGAGCGATACCGATCAGAAGTACAAAGACGCCCGGATTATTTTTACCGACACGGAGAAATCCAACTGGACGTGGGATGCAGTGGCGAAGGCGTATTACTGGCATCGTTTTTTTTCGCATCAGCCGGATCTGAATTACGACAATCCGGTGGTGTTGCAGGAAGTCCTGAAGGTGATGCACTTCTGGCTGGATATGGGCGTCGACGGGCTGCGCCTGGATGCGATTCCTTACCTGGTGGAGCGCGAGGATACCAATTGCGAGAACCTTCCGGAAACGCATGTGCTTCTCAAGGCTATCCGTGCGTCTATGGATGAGGCTTTCGAAAACCGGATGATTCTGGCCGAGGCCAATCAGTGGCCGAGCGACGTTCGGGCGTATTTCGGAGATGGCGACGAGTGCAACATGGCATTCCATTTCCCCTTGATGCCTCGCATCTTCATGGCGCTGCGACTGGAGGATCGCCTGCCGATTGTGGAAATCATGGGCCAGACCCCGGACATTCCGGCCAGCTGCCAATGGGGATTGTTCCTGCGCAATCACGACGAGCTTACGCTTGAAATGGTGAACGACGAGGAACGCGATTACATGTATCTGGCCTACAGCACTGATCCGCGCATGCGGATTAATGTGGGCATCCGCCGGCGGCTTGCCCCGCTGATGGACAATAATTCGCGACGCATCGAGCTGTTGAACAGTCTGCTGCTTTCTTTTCCGGGCACGCCGATTCTCTACTACGGCGACGAGATCGGGATGGGAGATAACATCTATCTCGGCGATCGGAACGGCGTGCGCACGCCCATGCAATGGAACGGAGACCGCAACGCCGGTTTTTCGCGCGCGTCGCCGGCGAGGCTGTTTAGCCCGGTGATTATGGATCCGGTATACGGCTATGAAGCGGTGAACGTCGAAGCCCAGGCGGACGAGGCATCGTCACTTCTCAACTGGATGCGGAACATGATCTCGCTGCGGCGCGTGTTTCGCGTGTTCAGCCGCGGCACCATTGAATTTCTGGCTCCCTCGAACAGAAAGATTCTGGCCTATCTGAGGCGCGGCGAAGGCGAACTGGTTCTGTGCGTGGCCAACCTGTCGCGCTTCGCGCAGCCGGTGGAGTTGGACCTGCAAGCGTTTCGAGGAATGCGGCCGGTAGAGATGCTGGGGTACGTCGAGTTTCCGGTGATCGGCGCGCAACCGTATCCTTTGACGTTGAGCCCCTACGGATTTCTGTGGTTTGAACTACAGACGACGCCGGAGCAGATGGAGCCGCCACCTCAGGATTCCACGAATCCGCGGTCACAAGGAGCATGAACTTCGGATGGCGAGGAGGTGTCGGAGGCGCCGGCGCGAGCACTTTGGCCTGTGGACTCGCGGCGTTCGTGCGTGGAGAGCAGGCGGCGTTTCGAACATTGCTCGAAGTGCGTGCGCTCGATAAAGCTCGCCGCGAGCTGCGAGACGAGTTGGATCGTCGTCCGGCTTGGGCCGCGATTCCCACCCAGGCCACTCTACGGTTGTTGCGGCAGGTGCGCTGAAAACTATGGCCGTATTGGACGCCATTACAGCGGAGTCGAAGGACCGGTTGGAGAAGATCGGGCAGGCGGAGCTTGTCGTGGCGCTTCCCTCCTTTCGTACCGGCGAATCGTTACGCGCTGCGGCAGCCGGCCTGGAATCGGTTTTGCCCACGCTGCCGGGCGGCGGGAAGGCTGTGTTGCTATATCCCGCAATGGCCGGCACAGCAGTCGTGGAGCAGGAATCCCTTGAAGGTGGCGCCGTGGAAATTGGGGCGTTGGAAAGTGGCGGCCCGGCGAATGGCGTCGTGGAGAACGCCGCGGCGCCGGCGAAGGAAACAGCACTCCACCTGGTTCCCTGTGCGCTGCCGTCCATTGAACGCGTTCAGCAGGCGTCACTGGATCAGAGCCTTCTTCCGTTGTGCGAGGCCGGCAGGCTTCTGGGCGCGCAGGCTTGCGTGATCATAGGCGCGCAAGCATCCATCTCGACGCCGGACGATGTTCGGGCGCTGGCCGAGCCGATCCTGAAACAGGTTGGCTGTGATCTGGCGGTTCCGCTGTACCCGGTGCACAAGTTCGAGAGCCTGATTAACAGCGGCGTGGTACATCCCTTGGTGCGGGCGCTGTATGGTATACGAGTGCGGTTTCCGATGGCGATCGATCTCGCACTTTCCGCCCGCATGGCGGACCTGTATTTACTGAATGCGGGAGGCCGCAATGCACAATGCGGCTGGCCCGCCATCACAGCCGCGTGTGCGGGATTTCAGGTCTGCCAGGTCCATCGGGAATCTGTGGCGGTTCCCGCGGCCGAGGCGCCCGCTGACGTGAGCACGTCGCTGGCCCAGGTCTTAGGAGCTTTGTACCTGGATATGGAAGTCAACGCTGCGTTCTGGCAGAGGGTCCGCAACTCTCAGCCGGTTCGCACATTTGGCCAGCCGCGGCTGGTGGAGCAGGAGAGCGCCGCTGCCGAAGTGGGCCATATGATCGAAGTATTTCAGCGGGGCTGTAAAGACCTGATGGATATTTGGGCCCTGGCGATTTCGCCGGCAGCACTGGTGGACCTCAGAAAGCTTGGCCGTGCGCCCGCGGATCAATTCCGTTTGTCGGATGGTGTTTGGGCTCATGTGCTGTATGACTTTGCCCTTGCACACCGGCAGCGCGTGATCAATCGCGAGCATCTGCTTCGCGCCATGACGCCCATCTATCTGGGTTGGGTGGCATCGTATGCGTTGGAAGTTCAGAATTTTTCGCCCGCGGCCGTGGAAGAACGATTAGAGAAGTTGGCCGTGGCTTTTGAAACGCTGAAACCTTATCTGTTGTCCCGGTGGAGATGGCCGGATCGGTTTAATCCGTAGCGGGACGGAAGGGGAGTTGCCATGTGGGGAGAAGTTGAACACGCGTTAAACGATTCCACGATGAGGGTGGTCACCGGGATCGCGAAACTCTTGCCGGGGTTCCTGGCCCTGATCGTGGCGGTGCTCATCTCGTTGGTGATCGCCACGTTCCTTCGCTTCCTGTTGCGCCGCTCCTTGCGCGGTATCAACTTCGACAGCAAGGTGGCCCACTGGGAGCTATCGGGGTTGCGTGAAATTTCTCCCGCCCGAAGTCCCGCGCTGCTGGCCTCCGGATTTGTGTACTGGTGCGTGATCCTGATAGGGACCCTAATCGGCATCGCGGCATTTGACGCGACCGTGACGGAGCAATTGGTGCTGCGGCTGTTCGGGTATCTACCCAACTTCCTGGCCGCGGTACTTCTCCTTCTGCTGGGGAATGTGATCGCCAGATTTCTGGCGCGCGGAGTCCTGATCGGCGCCGTGAATATGAACGTTCCCTATGGCCGGCTGCTGAGTATGGGCGTGAAATGGCTGGTGCTGGTGCTGACGACCGCCATGGCGCTGGATCATTTAGGCATCGGCGGCAAGATCGTCGATCTGGCATTCGCGATCCTGTTCGGCGGGATCGTGCTGGCGCTGGCGCTCGCCGTCGGGCTCGGTTCCAAGGACCTGGTGAGCCGTTCGCTGGAGCAGCAGACAACCGCAAAAAAGGAAGAGAGCGAAGGACAGTTCCGTCATCTCTGATTTATGGTGAGCCTGTCAGTCCGCGGGAACTGCGTGCAAAGATACCGATCTTTTCATCGCCTCCATCGAGTACGCGTGCTGCCACAAGCGGCACGCCGCCTCCGCCAACCGGCCGGCCAACGCCGGAGAGTTCATAAGGCGTATACAGGCAGCGGCGAACTCCTCCGGCGTGTCCGCTACCAGCGCTTGTTGTTCGTGACGCGCGTCGATCCCTTCGAGCGCGACCGAGGTGGCGACTACCGCACGCCGCCGGCTGAACGCTTCCAGAATCTTGATGCGCGTGCCGCCCCCGGCGCGGATGGGCGCGATGACCGCGTGGGCCGCGCTGTACAGCGGTGATACGTCGGGCACGGTACCCAGCATTCGCACCCCGGCCCTTTCGGCAAGTTCGCGTAGACTCTCTGAGACTCCCGTGCCCGCGATGGTCACTTCGAACGGCGAGACGATGCCGGCGCGAATATGCGGCAGAATGTGTTCGCAGAAATACTTCACGGCATCCGCGTTCGGGTAGTAGCCTAAGGTGCCCAGGAATAGAAATTGAAAAGGTTTCTCCAGTGATGGCGGGGAAGGGAAGTCATCGGGAGATCGAACCGCGTTCGGAAGCACCACAATTTGTGCGGGACAGCGCCCGGTTAAGTGCTGCCGGTCGGGTTCCGAACATACGTAGATGCGTTCGAAGCGGCGGTAGGCTGCCATTTCGAGCATTTCGCTCCGCCGGGCTACTTCGTCTTCCCGCAAGCCGAGCTCATGGTCGCCGTTGGCACGGCAAAGCCCGGCAATCCGCCGGTGCGTTTTTGATTCTATGTCGTCCAGATCCAGATGATGTACCTGGGCGCGTCCTGCTCCGGTGAGCCAGTGACGCGCGGTGGCCAGAGAGGACAGTCGAAAGACGTGGACCAGATCGAAGCTCCGGTCATGCCACGCATCCGGCGCGGAGGCCACCATGCAGTCTTCGATGAGCGCGCGAAGGGGCGCCGGGATTCCGGAATCGAAGGACTTGTAGATGGGCGTCACGAGTACAGAGACGCGGTAAACCGCGCAAAGAGCCTCCAGCACCGCGCCGGCGCGCATCGCGAGACCGTTTCCGGTGAGAGCCGGAATCACGGGCGTGACGTACAAGAGGGTTGGTTTAGGGCGTGTTATGGCCATTGCCAGTTCCAGCGCGTCCTGACTGAGCCGCGGCGTTTGTCGCCGACCAGCGTGATCGTCTTCATAGGTTGGCCGCGTCGCAACCGGTTTTTATTATGTTAAAACGTTTATTACAAGATGAGCGAGACGAATCCGGTTCGGCCGAAAAGCATCCCCAACCTTGAAATCAATCCGGCGGACGAAGGCTACATCATTTACCAGGCTGAGCAGGACCGCGTTTTCTACCTGAATCCAACCGCGGTGTTGATTTTGGAACTGTGCAACGGAGAAAGATCGATTCAGGAGATCGAGGCGCTATTAAAGGAAGGCTATGGGCTGGCGGAAAGTCCCGCCGCCGCGGTCGCGGAAACGGTCGAAAAGCTGGGGGCGGAAGGACTACTAGTACCACCTTGCAATTTGCCGTAAATCGTTTATACTGCTCGGGAGGAGAGACCATGAAAGATCAGCACGTCAGCGAAAGCATTCTGGCCAAGGCCGATTCAAATAGACGCGATCTTTTGAAGCGCGTGCTTACCGCAGGGTTCGCGACGCCGGTAGTGGCAGCCTTCGCCATCGACGCACTCACCACCGAATCGGCGTACGCGCAGGGTGGAAACTCCGTACCCGAAGTGGATGGCGGCACGGCGGGCGCGGCTATCGCTCTCGTGGCCGGTGCGGCGATGATCGTGAAGGATCGCCTCAAATAGTTTTCGCCGGGTGACGCTTTCGGCAGCTCTGATCGTCAAGAACGAAGAGCGCTACCTTGCCGCCTGTCTGGAGTCGATAAGAAATCTGGTTGACGATGTAGTATTGGTCGACACCGGATCGGACGACTCCACGGTTGAGATCGCCCGCCAATTTGGTTGTAAAATTTTCCATTTTCCCTGGCAACAGGACTTCTCCGCCGCACGTAATTTCGGCCTGGAACAGGTTCGCGCCGATTGGGTTCTCTACATCGACGCCGACGAACGTGTTCGCCCCGGAAGCGACGACGCATTACGGGATGCGCTGGACGATCCGGCATGTATCGCGGGCAAAGTGCTGCTGCATCCCATGCCGCGCTTTACTCCCTTTTGGATTCTACGCCTCTTCCGCAATCATCCCCTAATCCGCTTCCGCGGCTGCATTCACGAAAATATCTGGCCGGGAGTGCTGGCATACCAGGCGTCGTATGGCGGAGAGGTTCGTTCCGTCCCGCTGGTTCTGGATCACGAAGGCTACTCCGGAGACCAGACAGCCAAACACGAACGCAATTTGCCACTTCTACTGCGGGCCATCGAAGCGACACCGCGCCGCATCTATTGCTGGTGCCATCTGGCGGACGTCTACGTGGCGCTTGGCCGGGAGCAGGAAGCGGTGGAGGCGTGGCAGACGGCGATCGGGATCGTGCGCGACCAGCGAGATGTGTTGCCTGACGACAGCCTGCCGTATCAGAATCTGATTCATTTTGAGATGTCAAAGGATCGGGATGCGGGCGGGTTGATTCAGGACGCGCGCCAGCGTTTTCCGCTGAATCTGCAGCTTGCCTGGTTGGATGCCCGTTATCGGATGTTCGCCGGAAAGTTCGACGAGGCCATTGTGCTGTTTGAATGGCTGATCGAGCGTGGCAGAGCGCAGGACTTCGAACGGTCCATCGCGTACGAGGAACGGCTTCTCAACGCGCTGCCTTACGAGGCGATCGCGACCTGTCACTTCCGTATGGGAAATTTTGCGGAAAGCCGCCGGGCTTACGCCGCCGCCGCTGCCTTTGAGCCGGATCGCATCGAATATCGGGTGAAACAGGCGCTCTGCGCGCAGATGGAAGCGAAGTGAATTCCTCCGATCCGATCGTGCCCGGCGGGCCACTGATCTCGGTGATCATTCCCACCTACAACCGTTCGCGTGAACTGCGGCTTTGCCTGGAAGGCTTCGCGAACCAGACCGCGCCTCGGGAGCGGTTCGAGGTGATTGTTGTCGATGACGGCTCCGCTGAGAATATGGTGCACGTATGCGGCGCGTTTCAGGATCGCCCTGATATCGTTTTCATCCGGCAGGAGAATCGCGGGCCGTCGGCAGCCAGAAACACGGCGATTGCTCGCGCGCGTGCGCCTTATCTCCTGCTGTACGATGACGACCTTCAACCGTTTCCCGATGTCATCGAACGGTGCATAGCTTTCCACCGCGATTTTCCGGGCGAAGGCGATTGCGCGCTGCTTCGCTTCTGTCCGCAGGATGAATTCGCGGAGGAGCCGCTGAACCGCTGGGCGTTCCCGCGACTGTATCCATTTCCGGCTCGGGAAGGCGTCGGAAATTGGCGGCTGTTCTGGAGCGGAAGCAGCACTGTCAAGAAATCGCTGTTCGCGAACGCGCGGTTCAATGAAAAATATCGCAGCCTCGAGGATGTGGAAGTGGCGCTGCGATTATCACGCGCGACGGATTTGCGGGTTCACTACGATGCGCGTCCGGCGGGCATCATGACGCGGCAACTTGAGCCTGTACAGATCTTCTCCCGATTCTATTTGGCGGGTTATTTTCGTCGCCACATTTGTCGAGACTATCCTGGCGAAACTAGTTCGCTCAAGTGGGCCGATGACCCGGAGCCCGACGTAATTCTCGACCCGGGGCGGCTGGCTGCGCTGGTGGCTTCAGCGCGTGGCCTGCAAAGCGGCTCCTCAAATGAGCAGGGTTTCAGAATGATGTCGGCACTGTGGACCCGCGCCCACGCACATGCGGAAGGCGAAGGCTGGCTTGACTCGCGCGATGGAAGGCCTCCGCAGCCGCCGGGTAGCATCCGTCAGTTCCTGGGCGGCCGGTAGAAAACGCGCCGGCGGCGCTGACACCGGCGCTCCGTCGTGAGAGGATTAAGGCATGAAGAAGGACGACGCAAAAGTCGACAAAAAAGAAGAACCCGAAGAGCCGCTGGAGAATCAACCGGAGGAATGGTCGGAAGAGGATCGTGTGATCGAGGATCGCAAGCCTGATCTGGGCGAGGCTGAGGAAGACACGTCGGAACTCTGAGAGGCAGACCAATTTGCCGCAGCGCGGCCATGTTATCCCCCCGCTCGATGACTCTCGCGGCTCCGAAACCGCCCCGCTAACGAACCGTTCGTTCGGATTCGCATTCGAAAACCTGCTGGTGCGCATGAATCTCGCGTAGCCTTCGAGTGCCTGAATCTATTCGGGCGAATGCTATTTCACGATCGAGCGACACACACCGCAAGGGAGCTAACGGCGGCGAACGGTCCCGCTCCATAACTGTCACGGCTCGGTGGTGCTTCGCGTCGCGCTGTATACAACCTTTTGTGAATCCGTTTGGTAACGTGCGGAAGCGTTGCGGGGATTCCCGAACGCAACGGGAAGTTAGCTAACGGTTAGCTCTCTTTTATCTTTCCGGCAGAAGCCGCATTCTTGGTACGGTAAGCCCCTTGGTCGAAAGAGCGGTGCGTATTACGCGCGCGTTATCCCTCCGAATATTGGCCATGGGTTGCGGCCGCTCATGACAAAACGGGACGAAACTCGACTCAGACTTGTAGATTTGAACTCCGCGGTCACGGAGGTCGCGAAGCTAATGCGTCTTATCGGAGGTGCCAGCCGGGCTCCCACAACGACGTTGGATCCGCAGCTGGGCCAGATTCGGGCCGATGCGGAGATCATCAATTGGGTTCTCGTGAGTTTGGCCACCGGCGCTCTGCGCGCTATGGCCGAGGGCGGCCAGCTCGTGATATCTACCGCGCGCAAGGAACTCGATGCAGAGGCCGCGCGCGAGCTGAATGTATCTCCCGGGTTGTTCTCACAAATCGAATTCGCGATGATGGGCGGTGCGATCCAAGTGCTTCCCGTTGTTCGTCAGCTGGTTCAAGAAGCAAACGGGGCTATCTTCACGCGAAGTGACGGCGGCCCCTGTACCAGCGTCACGGTTCTTTTGCCCAACCAACATAAGCTCGCATAATGCCCTAGCCGTCCGAGGGAACCGCGAGACTGGTCCTGCAAGTCGGCGGAAGGTCAACGATGATATACTTCCGACTGCCCGCAGACCAAAAACGAATCCTGATCTGATCGTATTTAAGGTTTGCTGTCATGACGCTCGAGGGCGACACGGAGGCTACGGTATGAGCACCGGTGGTAAGAAAAATGGCGGTTGCAAAGCGACGGGTTGGTTTCTCTCCGCTCTCATAATTAGTGAACTGGCATTCATAGTGCCGGTTGCCGCGCAGAACCCCAACCAGCCGGACGCGCGGAATATGGAACTCATGGGGGCCTCGCAGTACAAGGGACAGACGGACATCGGGCCCTATTCGAAGATGAGCCCCTGGCCAAATCCCGACGGGCAGTATTTCTATTCGGGTTGTTACGATCCCGCACCGCTTGACCCCAGACCGGAGGCGGCGCAGTGCTTCATGACGATCAGCCTGAAGGATCCAAATAAGCCCGAGCGTCTCGCCACGGTCTATGTCTTCGACCCCGTGGCGTCGCCTGAACCGCCCGCCTCACATCCGGTTTGGAAATCGAAGGAACTCGCCAACCTTCCCGTAAAGGTCCCTTGCGATACGTTCAAGGACCCGGAAGTGCTCGCTGGAAAAAAGCGTCCCGCCTGTTGGGACCCCGGCTGGAACACGCACACGCATTACGTCGCGGAGGGGCCGGGCAAGATCCTCGCGGTGAACGAGGAGCGGCGGCGCGGCATCGGCACCGATTCACAGGCGAATTATCACGGCGTCAGTTTTTACGACATTTCCAATCCCGCGAAGCCCGTGTTCCTCTCCCGCTGGCAGGCGCCCATTTCCGATCCCGTGGATGGGGATTACCCGGAGGACGCGGACGGAATCCACCATTTCAACTTCCGCAATCAGGGCGAGCCGGGGTTTCTGAACGACAACAACAATCGCTATCTCTTCCTCGGCGCAAATTACAAAGGCTACGTCGGGATGATCCTGGTGATCCTCGACGCGCGCGACCCGCGTCACCCGGTGGAAGCGGCTACCTGGCATATTCCCGGACAGAAGACGCCGGAAGAGGATGCCCAGCGGGACTGGGTGCAGCAGCGGAATTTCAGCAGCCCGATCCGAAAAGATCCCGCGACGGGAAAGCTGACCAAGCACGTGGCGATGCATTATCCGACGGTTTACGGAAATATCGCGTACCTCTCCTACCGGCAGGGCGGATTGGTCACGCTGGATGTCTCCGATATCAAGAACCCCAAGCTCCTTTCGCGGCTCGATTATCTTGTGCCCGGGTTTGATGATCCCACCATGCCGGAATCGATGAAAAAATTTCCGCTCGATACGACCGCGTATGGCAACGCTCACTCCGCCAAACTCGTCCCCGGACGGAAGGATCTGCTGTGGCTCACCGATGAGTACTTCAGTTGTCCCTATGGGCACCTGCGCATGGTGGATGTTTCAGATCCGAGGAAGCCGAAGATCATCTCACATTTCCTCTATCCCGAAAATACAGCCTGCGATCCGGCCAATCCGGGGAGAAGTGCGACTCCGGCGCGGTTCCCGCGGCGAGGCCCCTCCACCCACATCGGCAACGTCCGCGATGGCGTGCTGTTCCTGGCCTGGTATGGCATGTGCGCACGAGCTATCGACATCCACGATCCACTGCATCCGGTGGAGGCGGGACACTTCGTCTATCAAATCGATTCCAGCAGGCCGCAGTACGCGGGTTGTGATACCTACGACATTGAGTTGGGACAGAACGGACTGCTCTATGTATCGGACGGCACTTCCGGGCTACGCGTCCTCAAATATACCGGTGAAGTTACGCGAGCCGCGGGCAAGCCTTAGCAGGCGGTTGTTGCAGGCGCGTTACGCGGGGACACTTCGCGACTAACAGAGCTCGTTTCCTGCAACCTCGTTTAACATTCGAATCCTGAAGCGATTTCGGGGAACTGGGAACTGTTTCACCCGCATGCCTGTCCGTCGCCGCGCCGTTCATTCCAACGAATCATCGAAGGGTGTAGACTGATTCTGTTTGAGCCCCAAAGGAGCGAGCTTCCATGCAGCAGTTGAAGCCGGTTGATATCGTGATCGCGGGCGGCGGTCTTGTTAGCCTGACTCTGGCGAAGGAAATCACCGCTCGCACTTCGCTCTCCGTGGTGGCCTTGGAACGCGGCCACCCGCGCAAAACGGCTGACTATAGCGCCGACATGGATGAGCTGGATTACGCGCTTCGCTTCCGCATGATGCAGAATCTTGCGGAAGAAACAGCGACACACCGTCATTCTCTAAAGGCGAGCGCGGTTCCCATCCGCCAGTATGGTTCTTTCAACCCGGGCACAGGTGTAGGCGGCGCGGCCGAACACTGGGGCGCCATCTGCTATCGCTTTTACCCCGAGCACTTCACGCTGGGGACATTCCTGCGCGAGAAAAAGGGTGCGCGTCTTCCTGAAAACGTTGCTGTGCAGGACTGGGGATTTCGCTACGACGAAATCGAACCCTACTACGTCCGCTCAGAGCTCCTGTTGGGCGTCGCCGGCAAGTCCGGGAACCTGCAGGGCAAGCGGATCGACGGTGGGAACGTGTTCGAAGGGCCGCGATCGCAGGAATATCCCAACCCGCCACACAAGCTTCCGTACGCGCCCACGGTCTTCCAAAAAGCCGTGCGCGAGCTGGGCTATCATCCGTACCCCGTCCCGACGGCCACGTTGAGCCGCAATTATACGAATCCGGACGGCATCTCGCGTCCCGCCTGCGCCTATTGCGGATTCTGTTCGCGCTATGGCTGCATGATCGGCGCCAAGGCGCAACCCACGAATATATTGATGCCGGTATTGCAGAAGCGGCCGACGTTCTCCCTACGCACCGGTTGCAACGTGCGCAGGGTGATCCACAAGGACGGCAAGGCGGTCGGACTGACGTATCTCGACGCTTCGGGCGAAGAGTTTTTGCAACCTGCAAGCGTCGTCATTGTGGCGTCATGGACCCTAAACAATTCGCGCTTGCTGCGGTTGTCGAAGATTGGGGAACCCTACGATGCAGCCACCGGGAAGGGAACCCTGGGGAGGAACCTGACGCACCAGGTGAACCAGGCGACCCGCGTATTTTTCGACAAGCCGCTGAATGCGTTTATGGGTGCGGGCGGACTCGGAATCGGCATCAGCGACTTCGACGGCAAAGAAGGCGTCGATGGCTTCTCCGGCGTTCTGCGGGGCGGCAACATACGATTGATGAACACCGGAGAAACCGCGATCGCCGGCTTCGGTTCGGTGCCTCCGGGCGAGGTGAAGTCCGACTGGGGATCGGAGTGGAAAAAGGCAGCGCTCAATTGGCACGATCGCGCCGGCACCATCAGCAGCGAAGCGGAGCACTTGGCGTATCGGCAGAATTACCTCGATCTGGATCCTACCTACACCGACAAATACGGCGATCCTCTGGCGCGAATGACGCTCGATTGGACGGAGCATGAACGCGCGCAAGGAGCGATGCTCGACAAGGTTCACGCTCAAATCGCAAAGGCGATGAACGCACGGGTGGGCACAAACAACTCCAAGCTACTGGAACGCTATTCGGTGGTGCAGTATCAAAGCACCCATGTGAATGGCGGCGCGATCATGGGCACCTCGCCGGAAAATAGCGTGGTGAATCCGTGGCTGCAACATTGGAAGATGCCGAACCTGTGGGTTGTCGGCGCGTCGGCGTTCCCGCAGAATGGCTCCGGAAACCCCACGCTCACCATCCTCGCCATTACGCTGCGTGCTGCGGACGCACTGATAGACCGGTATCTCAAGCATCCCGGAGCCCTTGCCTGAAACGCCGCGAATTTATTACGTTGCCCGCAAAAAGCCTCGGCGGCATTCTTCTATATACCCGCACAGGTGAACCTCTCCATGCGCAGACTCAGACGGGGATGTCCACGTCCCGTCGCGCTTCTTCACAGCCGCGGAGGCGCGCGCGCTTTAGGGTACTACCTGCTGTGCGGCATATACCTAGCCGGTGCGGCTGGTGTAAGATGTCGTTGGCGCTTCGTGCTCCAACCGAGAGGACTACAAATGAAACGATTCATAACAATCAGCGTGGTGCTTTATACGGTAGCTGCGGGCTTGGTGGCCGCGCAAACCACTCAGGCCGCCGCCGGCGACCCGGCCTTGAGAGCTGATCGCGCTCTTCAGACCGCCTACGCCAAGGGCGATACGGCCACGGTGAAGAAGTTGCTGGACGAAGAGTTTAGCTGGATCGACACAGACGGAATCATGTATGCGCGGGCGGATGTGCTCCGCGCGAACCTCAAGCCGCTGGTTCCCATGACCGCCGATACGAAGATCACCGAGCATCAATATGGCAAGGTGGTATGGATTCAACACAACCTGGAACACAAATTTGCCGCGTACTTCTGGGTGCAGCGTCCTGCGGGCTGGCGGCTGCTGCACGTGAACGAGATCGAAGCGCATCCCGCCGTCCCCGGTGAGAACTCGAGAGCCACATTTACGGTTCCCTGCATCAATCCGTGCAAGGAGCTGCCATGGAAGCCGCTCTCTGCCGACGAAAAAGCGGCCATCGAGGGCTGGCAGGATCAGGAGTCCGGAACCGGACGCCGGTTGATGCACATGGGCGATCACGTGTTCACCATTAGTTCGACCACAATGAATCCGCAGCAGACAAAACCATCGGATGGCCCGACGAAAGTCCAACCGCCGACTCCTGAGCATCCGTTCATCAGCACAACTCCGGCGGTGTTTGTGCGTACTTGGGACTTTGGCGATGCCGTGGTCGCGGTCATGCTCCAGCCAACCTGGGGCGGCAAGCCCTATTGGTCCAGCCGGGTCTTTGCGAACCATAACGGTTTTTGGAAGATGGAAGAGAGCTACCACACCACGATTCAGGCCGCGCCGCGCATGCAATACGTGCCCGACGAAAAGCAGCAAAGCTCAAACGCGGGCCACTGAGCGCCGGAACGATCTTTGTCGTCCCTTCAGGAACAGTTCGGCCAAATTGACATCTACCTGTTCGATCAGCTTCTACGCGGTCGAATCGCGCCTGGGATGCGAGTGCTGGATGCGGGGTGCGGATCGGGCCGCAATCTCGTCTACTTGATGCTCGGCGGGTACGATGTGTGGGGAGTTGATAAGGATGAGAAAGCCGTTGACGACGTGCGTCGGCTGGCCGTTTCGCTCTCGCCGGCGCTTCCCCACGGTAACTTCAGGGTGGAGTCCATAGAATCGATGTCGTTTCCAGACGACTTTGCCGACGTGGTGATCAGCAGCGCGGTTCTCCATTTCGCTCGTGACGACAATCATTTCGAAGCGATGCTAAACGGATCCTGGCGGGTTTTGAAATCCGGCGGCCTTTTGTTTTGCCGTCTCGCTTCCTCCATTGGGATAGAACAACAAATCCAGGGTATTGCCGGTCGCCGCTCCCTATTGCCGGATGGTTCGGAGCGCTATCTGGTGGATGAGGCTCTTCTGGTCAGGCTGACTCGGCAGATGGGCGGGCAGTTGGCAGATCCTTTGAAGACCACCGTTGTTCAGAATCAACGCAGCATGACGACGTGGGTGGTGCGGAAGAACGCGTGACACAGCGTCGCGACATCTATCAACGTTGGCGAGATCATAGATAAACTGGTCGCAAGGAACATTTATGGCCACTACTCAGAATGAAAAAGCGATTCGCTTCCGCGCTCTGCATGACGGCCCGGGTGCTTTTATCATTCCCAATCCGTGGGACATCGGCTCGGCGTGCATTCTCGCGAGCCTTGGCTTCCAGGCATTGGCAACTTCTAGCGCGGCATCTGCATTGGCTCAGGGCACGAAAGACGGTAAGCTAACCCGGGACGAGGCTCTGGCCCATGCTCGCTCAATAGTCGGCGCGACAGAGTTGCCCGTGTCCGCAGACCTGGAAAAAGGATTTGGCGATGAGCCCGAAATCGTCGCGGAAACGATCCGCCTGGCCGCCGAAGCCGGACTGGTAGGATGCACGATCGAGGATGCAACCGGAAACCCGGCTTCTCCGATTTATGATGAGGTCCTGGCCGTTGAAAGAATCGCTGCGGCTGCGGAGGCGGCACGGTCGCTGCCATTTCCCTTTTTGTTAACGGCACGCGCGCATAATCTGCTCTATGCTCCCGCGAGTCTGAACGAAACGATCGGGCGCCTGCAGGCGTACGAGCGAGCCGGAGCTGACGTGCTCTTCGCCCCAGGTCTCGCCGATCTTGCGGCGGTGCGTGCGGTGTGTGCTGCTGTGTCGAAGCCCTTCAATTTTATGGCGGGCATCAAAGGGAAGTCTTTCCCGGTGGCCGAACTCGCCGAGGCTGGCGTGAAACGGATCAGTCTCGCCACCGGTCTTTACCGCGCGGCGATGACCGGTCTGATCGACGCAGCGTGTGAAGTAAGAGACAGTGGCCAATTTAGTTTTCTGGACCGGGCTGTGACCACGCCGGAACTGAACGAGCGCATCTGCCGATAGTCCCCCGATGAGGGAAGCGCACTCGCGCTCCCATCACCGGATCAGCATTATTGTCGGCGGTGGGGCGAGACAAGCTAGTCGCCTCGGCGCTTCCCGCGATTCGGGCGGGTGTCTACTTCGATTTTCTGGCGGCCTTCTTCTTTGGCGCGGGCGCGGTCGTCTTGATCGCCGCGTCCGCTGCTGCTGCCTTTTTCGCCGCCGCCCTTCGCCGTGCGCCTTCCTGAATCGCGCGCTTATGAGCCGCACTCAGTTTCCGCTTGGCTGGCTTCGGTGCATCCGTTGACGGCGCCGCGGTTTTCTTAGCTGCCGGCGACGCCGGTTCATTGACCGCGTTCTTCAAGTGCGCGACTGCCACCTTCGCACCCTCTATCGCGGCGTGTACGTGGAGTGCTCCTCTTGAGTAGCCTTTCGCTAAATCCGACAACAGCTCATCAAGTTTTGATAACCGCTTGTGGGCTTTTCGTGGTTTCACATCCACCTCTCTTTCGCGTTCGGCGATCAGTCTGGAAGCAACCTCGCCCGCATCTCACAAGAGTATCACGGGTGAAATCGTTCGACGCGGTGGGAAGCCGGTGTATGCGCTGTTTTCATTCGCCACTGGCAGCGTGCTGACTTACATTGTCGCCATCCCCGCGCTTCAATCCCCAAAAGGTCAGAGTGGACAGGATCGTCCATCCGCCCAGGACAATAAAAGCGTTGTGGATGCCGTGGGTCAATTGGGCCGAAGTTGAATGAAAGCGATCGGGGATGAAAACCGCGGCGGCGAGCGAGGCCGAAGCGACGCCGAAGCTGATGGACATCTGTTGCATGGTGCTGGCGATGGAACTTGCGCTGCTGGTCTGATTCTCCTGAACGTCGGCGTAGACCAGCGTGTTCATGCTGGTGTACTGCAGCGAGCTAAAGAAGCCAAAACAAAACGCTTCGGCCAGGATCAACCAAATCGGCGTGCCTGCTCCAATGGTCGCAAATAGCAGCAGCAGTAGACCGAGGATGATCGTATTCGAAATCAGCACGGCGCGGTAGCCGAAGCGTGCCAGAATGCGCGGCATAGTCATCTTCAAACTCATGGCGGCAATCGCCTGCGGCATCATCATCAGACCGGATTGAACCGGAGTAAACCCGAGTCCTATCTGATAAAGAAGTGGCAGTAAAAACGGAATTCCGCCAATGCCGATGCGTGTGAAGAAGCTGCCGCTGACCGATGCGCGGAAAGTCCGAATGCGGAATAAGACAAGGGACAGCAGCGGGAACGGCGTCTTTGATCCGTGCAATCCGTAGGCCGCCAGCAGCGCGAAGGAAATCGCCAGTAACCCGAGCATCTCCCGATCGCTCAACGTGTGCTCGCCGAACACTTCCAGAACATAAGACAAAAGGGCCACGCCGGAACCAAAGAGGATGAGTCCAATCACATCCAGCGGATTGGTGTGTTCCTCGCGATAGTCGGGCAGATGAAGGTAGACCAAATATAGACCCGCGAGACCAATCGGAAGGTTCACGAAAAAGATGACACGCCAGTGAAAATAGGAAATGATCAGGCCCCCGGCGACAGGACCCAGCATCGGGCCGACGAGAGCCGGAATCGATACGAAACTCATGGCGCGAACCAGTTCGGATCGGGCGAAGGTGCGGACGAGAGTGAGCCGTCCCACCGGGACCATCATGGCTCCGCCGCAGCCTTGCAGAACGCGGCATGCCACCAGGACGTGAATGTTGGTGGACAGGCCGCACAGCAGTGAGCCCAGCGTGAAAATACCGATGGCGGATGCGAAGACGCGGCGCGTACCGAACCGGTCCGCCATCCAGCCGCTGATGGGAATGAAGACGGCAAGGCTCAGCGTATAGCTGGCCAACACCGATTTCATGCTGAGCGGAGCCACTTTGAGGGCTGCCGCGATGGTTGGCACGGCCGTGTTCAGAATCGTGGTGTCGAGCGACTCCATGAAAAAAGCCACTGCGACCAGCCACGGCAACAGCCGCTTACTGGTTGCGCGCAGGTGGGTATCGACAATGGGGAAAGGCGCGCTCATATGATGGCCGTCAAACTCGTGTACCTGCGTCCGCGAGAAAGGCCGTATGTCTGCGGGCGGTCGTTACAGCCGATGCATCCGGACTTCCGAACAAGCCTCGGATTAGTTTCTCGATCCTAAAACTCCGTGCGAAACAAATGCTTTTGCGGCAGCATCTAATATATTGCAACCAATTCTCGGTTCGGGTACGGAGCACTGCAGTCAGTATTGCAAAGATGCCGGGGAGGACAATGTCGAAATCTCCTGTGATTGCGGCCACGCGGGCTGCTCGCTCGCCGAATCGACGCGATAACCGCGTGCTTCGGTCCAAACGAGGCAAACTTTATTCCTGATGCGATCGCCCCGGCTTTGGGCGGGATGTAACCGTTGGTCGACAAAATCGTCTTGCAGATGAGGTGTTTGTGAATCGATGAGCGATCCGATATCGGGGGTTCCCGAGTCCGACGCCAGTACGCATTTCTCTGGCACCGCAACATATCTCGCGACAAATCCCGCGCTTCCGGGAAAGACTGCGCCTCCCGAGAAGCGTCCGCGTCACAACGCATGGCGTGTTATCGCAATCCTGCTCATCTTAGCGCTCGCGGTTTTTGCATGGTACCGATGGCACGCTAGTCGAGCCGCAGCGAAAGAGTCGAGTGCATCGAAAAATGGAAAAGCGGGGCCGCCGGCAACGCCCGTGGTAGCCGCGAAGGCCGTAACCGGAAATATCGGCGTTTACGTAACAGGGTTGGGCGCCATTACTCCCATCTATACGGTTACCGTTAAGAGCCGCGTCGATGGGCAACTCATGGACGTCCATTTTAAGGAAGGAGATCTCGTCAAACAGGGCGATCCATTGATCGATATCGATCCACGTCCCTATCAGGCAGTCGTCGTGCAGACGGAAGGAGAGTTGACTCGCGACCAGGCGTTGCTCGCCAACGCGCGGACGGATCTGACACGTTATCAGGAGCTGCTCAAGACCAACGCGATTCCCGAACAACAAACGGTAACGCAAAAAGCTCTGGTCAGCCAGGACGAGGGCACCGTCCAAAATGACCAGGGATTGCTGGACGCGGCGAGACTCAACGTTACTTACTGCCACATCACGTCGCCCATCACAGGGATCGTCGGCTTGCGGCTGGTAGATCCCGGAAACATCGTTCACGCGAGCGACACGAACGGGATGTTGGTGATCACCCAGATCCAGCCGATCAGCGCCATTTTCACTGTATCGGAGGATCAGCTCTCGCCCATACTCCAGAAATATCGTGCCGGTCAAAAGCTGCCCGTGGATGCCTGGGACCGCGAATTGAAAAATAAAATCGCTTCCGGCGAACTCGCGACCATAGACAACCAGATCGATCAAACCACCGGGACGCTCAAGCTCCGGGCGATGTTCGATAACGCCGATCGTTCGCTCTTCCCCAATCAGTTTGTGAATGCACGGTTATTGCAGCAGGAGAAGACCGGCGTTACGCTGCTGCCTTCTGCTGCCATCCAACGGAATACGAACAATACGTACGTTTACCTGATCAAACCCGACAGCACCGTGACCGTGCGCAACATAAACGTGGGCGTGACAGAAGGAGACCAATCGGAAATTACCTCCGGGCTCGCCCCCGGCGACACAGTCGTGATGACAGGTGTCGACAAATTGCAAGAAGGCAGCAAAGTGGCGGCCACCTTGAATGGCCAAGAGTAACTGGTACCGAGGAGCGGATCGGTGAGCCCGTCGCGCCTTTTCATACTTCGGCCCGTAGCAACGTCTCTGTTGATGACCGGGATTTTGCTGGCCGGCGCCGTCGCATATCGTCAGCTGCCTATCTCCGCTCTTCCGGAGGTGGATTACCCCATTATCCAAATCGCCACGTTCTATCCCGGCGCCAGTCCGGATGTTGTCGCTTCGGCCGTGACAGCGCCGCTGGAACGCCAACTTGGGCAGGTTCCCGGTTTGCAGCAAATGACCTCGGTGAGTTCCGACGGGAGCTCGGTCATCACGCTTCAATTCACGCTGTCTCTGGACATCGACGTCGCCGAGCAGGAGGTGCAGCAATCGATCAATGCATCGAACACCTATCTCCCTCCCGATCTTCCCGTTCCGCCCATTTACAGCAAGACGAATCCGGCTGACGCGCCGATTTTGATTCTGGCGTTGACTTCCAACGAAATTCCTCTTTCGCAAGTGGAGGATCTTGCCGATACCCACCTCGCGCCGAAAATCGCGCAATTGCCTGGCGTTGGACTCGTCACCATCACAGGAGGACAGAAGCCGGCGGTCCGCATTCAGGCGAACCCCACCCAACTGGCGTCGTACGGCCTGAATCTGGAAGATCTTCGGACGGCATTAACGGCTGCGAACGTGAACCAGGCGAAGGGAAATTTTGATGGACCGCATCAGTCGTTTCAAATTGGTGCGACCGATCAATTGCTATCCAGCAAGGACTATTCAGGGCTGGTCATCGCGTATAAAAATGGCGCTCCCGTGAAGTTGACGGACGTCGCCACGGTCAAGGACGATGTCGAAAATATTCGCCAGGCCGCATGGATGAACCAGGTTCCCGCAGTCATTGTAAATATCCAGCGGCAGCCTGGGGCGAACACTATCGCAGTTGTAGATCAGATTCATAAGCTCCTCCCCCAACTCACCACCACCTTGCCGGCGTCTGTACACATCGCAACGCTCACCGATATGACGACGACCATCCGCGCCTCCGTCGCGGACGTCGAATTTTCGCTGCTGCTGACGATCGGACTGGTTGTGCTCGTGATTTTTCTGTTTCTGCGAAGTGTCTACGCGACAATCATTCCGAGCATCGCCGTACCCCTCTCGTTGGTGGGAACGTTCGGCGCGATGTATATGCTGGGCTACAGCCTGAATAATTTGACCCTGATGGCACTCACCATCTCCACGGGGTTCGTCGTGGACGATGCCATCGTGATGATCGAAAATATCGCGCGTTACATCGAGAAGGGCGACAAGCCGCTGGACGCAGCATTGAAGGGCGCCGAACAAATCGGATTCACGATCATTTCGCTGACTGTTTCGCTGATCGCCGTGCTCATCCCGCTCCTTTTTATGGGAGACATCGTGGGCCGGCTCTTTCGCGAGTTTGCCGTCACGCTCAGTGTCACGATTCTTGTGTCCGCGATCGTCTCGCTTACGCTCACTCCGATGATGTCGGCGCGCCTGCTCAAACACGTTGATGAAGCGTCGCAGCCGGCCATCTTCAAGGCTTCAGAGAACGCGTTCAATAAAGTGATCGAGTTCTATGGGCGGACGCTCAAATTCGTGCTGCGCTTCCAGACCGTAACGCTTCTGGTAGCCCTTGCCACCCTGTTGCTGACCGTGTTTTTGTTCTACGAAATACCAAAAGGCTTCTTCCCCATTCAAGACACGGGCGTGATTCAGGGAGTAACAGAGGCCTCGCAATCCATTTCGTTCAGCGAGATGTCCCGGCTTCAGCAGGCCGTCGTCGCGAAGCTCCTGAAGGACCCAGCGATTGAAAGCCTGTCTTCGTTCATCGGCGTCGATGGAACAAACACGACGCTGAACAGCGGACGTGTACAAATTAATTTAAAGCCACTGTCCCAGCGCAAGATCAGCGCAAGTGACGTAATCCGGCGTTTGCAGCCAAATCTCGCGGGCATCACGGGGATTACGCTCTATATGCAGCCGGTGCAGGATCTCAGCGTCGACGATCGCGTCAGCCGGACTCAGTTCCAGTTCACGCTGGAGGATCCCAATGTCGGACGAGCTCAATTCGTTTGCGCCGAAAATGCTGGCGCAGCTAAAACAGTTGCCCGAACTTACCGATGTGGCAAGCGATCAACAGACGCAAGGCATTCAGGCGAGGCTGGTGTTGGATCGCCCAACCGCGTCTCGTTTCGGCATCACGGCGTCTACCATCGACCAAACCCTTTACGACGCCTATGGACAGCGTGAAGTGTCCACCATGTTTACCCAGCTGAATCAATACCACGTCGTTCTGGAAGTAAAGCCGGGATTCGATCAAAATCCGGGGAGCCTTCGAGATCTTTATATCCGATCCGCGATGGCGGGCGTGTCTGCGGGCAGCGTGTCGGGCGGATCGTCGGCCAGTTCCTCTTTCGGTCCGTCGAGCAGTGCGACGAGTGCCACGACGGTCGCATCGCAGACAGGATCGACGTCCGGCGGATCGCATCGGCGGTCTCTTCGCCGCTTCAATCAGGTCAGACATCGTCGACGATGTCGTTTCCAAACGGCGGCCAGGTTCCGCTCAGCGCATTTACGCAGCTCCAAACCAACTCCGTGCCGATTACCATCAACCATCAGGGGCAGTTTCCGGTTGTCACTCTTTCGTTCAATTTGGCGCCGAATGCCTCGTTAGGCGACGCGATCGATGCCGTGAACAAAGTGAAGAACAACTTAGGAATGCCCGCAAGCATTGTGGCTTCATTTCAGGGCACCGCTGCTGCTTTCGAAAATTCGCTGACCAACGAGCCGATGCTAATCTTAGCGGCCCTGGTGACCGTCTATCTTGTGCTGGGTGTGCTTTACGAGAGTTACATCCACCCCATCACAATTCTGTCCAGCTTGCCCTCGGCGGGCGTCGGCGCGCTGCTGGCCCTCTATATTACGGGCAACGACTTCAGCGTGATTGCATTAATTGGCGTCGTGCTCCTGATCGGTATCGTGAAGAAGAATGCCATCATGATGATCGATTTCGCATTGGAAGCAGAGCGTGTGCAGAAGTTGTCGCCGGTCGATTCCATCTATCAGGCGTCGTTGCTCCGCTTTCGCCCCATCATGATGACGACGATGGCCGCCCTGTTGGGCGGTCTTCCCCTGGCATTAGGTTCTGGCACCGGGTCGGAATTGCGGCGCCCCCTCGGCATCACGGTCGTCGGTGGATTGATTGTGAGCCAGTTGCTGACGCTCTATACGACGCCCGTCATCTATCTGTTCTTCGACCGCTTGGCGCAGCGCTTCGCGCACAAAGCGACCGAAGTCGATGCAAAATCGAACGCCTCCCAGGACCCCGAGCCCTCGCCGGCTCATTAAGCCATGAACGTCTCAGAGATTTTCATACGAAGGCCGATCGCAACCACGTTGTTGACGGTCGCCATCACGCTTTCTGGCGTCGCTGCTTTTGGCCTCCTTCCTGTCTCGCCATTACCTCAGGTGGACTTCCCCACGATTTCCGTATCGGCCGCGTTGCCGGGCGCAAGCCCTGAAACCATGGCGTCATCCGTCGCCACTCCGCTGGAGAGGCAGTTCGGCCACATAGCTGCCGTTAGTGAAATGACATCGTCCAGCACACTAGGCGCAACCAGCATCACGCTCCAGTTCAATCTGGATCGCGACATCGACGCGGCTGCGCGAGATGTGGAAGCCGCCATCAACGCGGCACGCGGTTATTTGCCGGCGAATTTGCCCAGCAATCCAAGTTATCGAAAAGTAAATCCGGCCGACTCGCCCATTTTCCTGATCGGACTAACTTCGGCAGTCCTCACCAAAGGCCAAATGTACGACTCGGCGTCCACGATCATGGCGCAGAAGCTTTCACAGATTAGCGGCGTGGGTCAGGTTGCCGTGGGCGGTAGCGCGCTACCGAGCGTAAGGATCGAATTAAATCCCAACATCCTGAATAAATATGGGATCGGATTCGAACAAGTACGGTCGGTCCTCGGCGGCGCCAATGCCAACGTGCCAAAAGGGCATTTCACCGACGGACCGCGCTTATGGGAAATCGGCGCCAACGATCAAATATTGAAGGCCGCAGACTACGCACCGCTGGTAATCGCTTATCGCAACGGCGTGGCCGTGCACGTCGGCGACGTCGGCAACGCCACGGACTCGGTCGAAGATCTTCGGCAAGCGGGCTATATGGATGGCAAGCCTGCTGTGATGCTCGTCATCTTCCGGCAACCGGGCGCGAACATTATTCAGACGGTCGATCGCATTCGCGCTGCGCTGCCTCAATTGAAATCCGCTATTCCACGGGGAATCGACCTGACAGTGGCGATGGATCAGACCGTCACGATTCGCGCGTCGGTGCAGGAGGTTGAGATCACGCTCGTGATCTCGGTGCTCCTTGTCATTCTGGTGGTGTTTCTCTTTCTTCGTGATCTGCGGACAACATTGATTCCGAGCGTGGCCGTGCCCGTGTCGCTGATTGGCACGTTCGGTGCGATGTACCTGCTGGGCTTCAGTATCGACAACCTGTCCTTGATGGCTTTGACGATTTCGACCGGCTTCGTCGTGGACGATGCCATCGTGGTCATCGAGAACATCACGCGCTATCTGGAAGAGGGCATGGCCCCGTTCGAAGCTGCGTTAAAAGGAGCCCAGGAAATTGGATTCACCGTCCTGACGATCAGCCTCTCGCTGATTGCCGTGTTCATTCCGCTGCTGATGATGGGCGGTATTGTCGGTCGGCTGTTTCGTGAATTCGCAGTGACGCTTTCAATAGCGATCCTGATTTCAATGGTGATTTCACTAAGCACTACCCCGATGATGTGCGCTCATCTGCTGAAGCGGGAACACAGCCATGGGCGGTTCTATCGGGCAAGCGAACGCTTCTTCAATTGGATTGTAGAAACATATGGCCGTACGCTAAACACGGTCTTAAACCATGCCGCCATCACTCTATGCGTTCTGCTGGTCACCATCGCAGTGACTATCTTTCTGTATATTCGCGTGCCCAAGGGATTTTTTCCGGAGCAGGACAACGGCCGCATCAACGGTTCCTTGCTGGCCGATCAGGATACTTCGTTTCAGGCTCTGGATTCGACGCTGCTCAGGATGATCAACATCGTCAAGTCGGATCCGGGAGTCGAGAACGCGCTGGGTTTCACGGGTGGAGCGAACACCGCCCGCATGTTCATTTCCTTGAAGCCTCTGAAAGAACGCAAGCTGAACGCAACGCAAATCATCGGCCGCTTGCGCCCGCAGCTCGCGAAGGTGCCCGGCGCCACGCTGTTCCTGCAGGCCACCCAGGATGTCCGTATTGGCGGACGCCAGAGCAGCGCCGAATACCAATTCGTCATGCAGGGTGACAATCTGGCGGACCTGGTGACCTACGCTCCGCGGATGCTCGAGAAGCTGAAAACCGTCCGCATTATCACGGACGCCAACAGTGATTTGCAGAATCAAGGCTTGCAGGCAATGGTTACTTACGATCGCTCGACAGCCGCGCGATTCAATATAGCGCCGCAGTTGATCGACGATACACTGTACGATGCCTTCGGCCAACGCCAGGTCTCCACCATGTACACGTCATTGAATCAGTATCACGTCGTCATGGAGGCAGCTCCGGAGTTCTGGCAGAATCCGGAATTCCTGCGCCAGGTTTACATAAGTTCACCCAGCGGCCAAATGGTTCCGCTCAGCGCCGTGACTACGTCGGCTGCGGAAACTGCTCCGCTGTCCGTGACTCATCAAGGCCTTTTCCCCGCTGTGACGATTTCTTTTAATCTTGCGCCGAATGCTTCGCTAGGCGAAGCCGTGACTGCGATCGAATCGGCCGCCAGGGCGATCCGTCTTCCGAATACGATTCATACATCGTTCGCGGGAACGGCGCAGGCCTACCAGGATTCGTTGGCTAATGAACCAATTCTCATCACTGCTGCGCTTATCACCGTATATCTGGTGCTTGGGATCTTGTATGAGAGTCTGGTCCATCCGGTCACGATTCTGTCGACGATTCCCTCCGCCGGCGTCGGCGCTTTGCTAGCGCTTTACATTACACACACGGACCTCACCATCATCGCGATGATCGGCATCATTTTATTGATCGGCATCGTGAAAAAGAATGCGATCATGATGATCGATTTTGCTCTAAGCGTCGAAAGGAGCGAGAACAAAAGCTCGCGCGATTCCATCTATCAGGCATGCATGTTGCGCCTCCGGCCGATCCTGATGACGACGATGGCCGCGATGCTGGGAGCTTTGCCGCTTGCGCTTGGCACAGGGACCGGCTCCGAATTGCGGCGGCCCTTAGGGATTACGATCATCGGCGGCCTGATCGTGAGCCAAATGCTTACGCTGTACACCACTCCCGTGGTTTACCTCTATTTCGACAAGCTGAATCGATGGTGGCAAAAGGACGTGCTTCCGGCACCAAGGCTTGCGCCTCAAACAGAGAGCTCTGTCCGCTGACTAAATCAAGGGTGGAGTATCTCTAACCCGCGCCTCAATCATGAGGACAGCGCTTTGACATGCGCGCGGACAGCGGCCTCCAAGCCACTCAGGTTGTATCCGCCCTCAAGCACGGAGACCAGGCGGCCATTCGCATGCGTTCCCGCGATTTCGAGCATGATCTTGGTGAGATCCGTGAAATCCAAGTCGGAAAGTGTGAATTGGCCAAGCGGGTCCCCGTCGCGTGAATCGAAACCCGCGGAGATCATCACCAGGTCCGGCTTGAATGCATCGGCGGCGCGCCGCAAATGTTCGCGAAAAACGCCGACAATTTCTTCGCGGCCGGAACCCGCGGGGAAGGGAAAATTCATGATGCAGTCTTTGCCCTTGCCTTCGCCGGTCTCATCCGCGGCGCCCGTGCCCGGATACCATGGCGACTGATGCGTGCTCATGAAAAACACCGACCCATCGCTGTAGAACGTATTCTGCGTGCCGTTTCCATGATGAACGTCCCAGTCAGCGATCATCACCTTCGCCAGGCCGTGCCTGCGCTGCGCGTAACGAGCGGCGATCGCGACGTTGTTGAAGATGCAAAAACCCATGCCGCGATCCGGTCCGGCGTGATGTCCCGGAGGCCGCACGGCGCAAAAGGCGTTTGCGGCCTGACCCGAGACGACTGTGTCCACCGCATTCAACACACCTCCGACAGCCCGCACGGCAACGTCAAACGATCGCGGACCGACGTTCGTATCCCCCGTGCTCAGTTCGTGTCTGCCGGCCGCAATTTCACGCTTCACTTTGGCGATGTACTCGTGTCCGTGAACTAACGCGATCTCGTCTTCATCCGCCGCGCGAACTTCCACACGATGAAGTTGAGAAAGTAGATCGGGGCCTTCGATGGCCCGTGTGACGGCGTCGTACCGCGCGGGCTGCTCGGGATGGCCGGCGCCGGGATCGTGTTGCTTGTAAACCGGATCGAGCAAAAGTGCGGTAGGCCTGCGCCCCGCGGCGTCAGACTGGTTTGCGAGCATGATTGTCCCCGGAATAGTGCCCAACCGTTTCAACATCTCGCGGCGGGTATTCATCGGTACCTCCCCAATTCGCGTCATTCATCGGCGGTTCAAGCCACGCCTAAGTTTCGCAACTGGCACTTTGAGCGACGGTCTGTATTCAAAGACTATCATCTCCATTTATTCCGAAGAGAGATACTTCGTGCAGGGAGACGCCTTGTGTGAGTGCCGGTGGGGTAAAGAATATCGATGCTGAAGAACCGCGCGCCCCGAAAACGTGATCGGTCGGAGAAAGTTACGCGACGCCACGGCCGCGCAGTACGCACGCCGGCGTCCGCAACAGGATCAGCCAATATAAGCGGGAAGTTCGTCGGCGCACGAAGAACAGATCCAAACGCCGACGCTGCGAATAAGTGAGATCGTTGCGGCCCATGATCTGCCACAGTCCCGTGATGCCCGGCGGCACCGAGAGCATCTCCGCGGCAGTCTCTCCGTAGTACAGATCCAGCTCGTGTTGCGTCAGCGGACGCGGTCCGGCCATCCGCATCTCACCCCGTACGATATGAACCAGTTGTGGCAATTCGTCAATCGATAATTGACGGCACATCGAGGCAAACGCACTGGTCACTCGGGGATCCCGGCCTCGTTTCACCACGGGAATCTCTGTTTCGCGCAAGTATTCAATCCAGCCCTTCGAAGGGCTGGTCTTCGAATCCCGATTCCACATCGTGCGAATTTTCAAGACCCACAGCGGCTTGCCGTGCAGGCCCACGCGCCGATGCGCAACCAGTGGAGACTCGCCGGAGAGAACCCGCACAGCGAGGAGTACACAAGCGACCGGCAGGCTGAGTACGGCGATGGCCACCGCCGCGACGCATCGTTCGGTCAAGCTCAGATCGGGCGCCAGGGCAAGCGCACGCGAAAACTCGCGAGATGTATGAATTGTCTGTGCTTGCTGCCGTCCCAATTTGTTTTCGGCGTTCGTGAGGCCGGTTCGCTGTCCGGTTGCGGTGGCTACTGCGGGATCACTCTCCAAGTCGCGGACGTGCATAGCCAACCTGGAATTCATTTCTCGAAGTCATCGTGAGTTTAGACACCGACCCACGGCGCACCGGAACACGCCACCGGAAGTTTCCGAGCCGAAAGTTCCACTCGCGGCCTTAAATCACAGGCCACGGCCCAATTCGAAGGAAAGGTCATGAAATATGGTCTTCGCTGGCAGTCCTGGGCAGATTCGCCCAAAAAACCTGTTCTGCATCATGGGTTCGGACTGTCTCATCATGTGTCGGACAGCGCAGCCGGCCTGCGGTTGTGCATGTGTTGTTACGTTCGCATTCATCGATCAAATAATGACAAGTACCATTTCATCTGCCCCAGCCGTCTTCGATCCGTTCCACTACGAAGTCGAATTGCCGTATGAAATCAAAGTCTACGCGCAAGGATTTCCGATGCGCGTCGTCACGAACTCGCTCGATGTCATCCGCACAGTGGAAGAATCGTGGTCCGGATTTCCGCAGCTCTTTTACGATCACTCGCTCGAATTCCGTGTCGTGGTTTCCGATGACCAGAATGCGAATCGTCCTTCGACAATGGTCAGCAGGGTGCACAAGCACCTGATCACAACCACTACGGATGAGAAGGACTTCACGGTCGGCGATCTCGACCGGGGCATCGCGTCCTTCTGGATATCACCGGCCAGCGCGCGCGATCGGGAATTCCTTCGTAGCTACCACCTGCACAACATGATGTACATCATGCTGTGGCATGGTCACATGACGATGGTTCACGCGGCCTGCGTCGCCAGGAATGGCCGGGGCATACTTCTCTGCGGAGTCTCTGGTGCCGGAAAAAGCTGCCTCTCGTTTGCCTGCGCACGGCGAGGGTGGACCTTCATCACCGACGATGGCGTTTCGCTGGCTCGTCGATCTGAAAAACGCATGGTAGTCGGCACTCCCCGCGAGATGCGCTTCCGCCCCACCGCCGTAGATGTCTTGCCGGAACTCGAAGGACATCTGACGCTCATCAAACCTTGGAATAAATTCTCGTTCCACCCTCCCAAGGATGCATTTCCGGAGTTTCACCGGGAGATCTATACATATGTGGACGCCGTGGTTTTTCTGAACCGCCCGGCGGGCGGGCCCGCGACCCTGGTGCCAATGTCCTCCGAAGAAGCTTTCGCGCGGCTCGACCGCGAGCTACCGATGATGGAGCAGATTGAGGATCAACGTGCCTCGCTCCTGAGACTAGTCGAGGCTCGCTCCTACGAACTCCGTTACACAGATTTACACGACGCCATCAACACCTTGGAATCACTGGTCTCATGAAAAAGTTCGTCTGCCTATTGCTGTTGGCCTTTACCGGCCTTCTCGAAACAGCGCATGCACAGGTTGCCTCTGCCACACTGTTAGGCGAGATTCGGGATGAGTCTCCCGCACTCGCGCCTGGCGTTACCGTCACAGCGCGCAACACGTCTACCGGATTCACGCGCACCGCCATCACCAACGCGCAAGGAGCCTACCGTATCGACGAGCTTTTGCCTGGCACCTATAGCGTGAGCACCGCCAAGCAAGGCTTCCGCCCGGTTGCGCTGGAAGACGTTGTGCTCGAGGTCAACGAGAAGCTCAGGATGGATCTCGTGATCAAAATTGGCGCCGAGCAGGAACAGCTTACCGTCAGAGACGTTGCCTCCCCGGTACAGACAGACGACGCTTCCGCCGGTTATCGCCTCGACACCACGGAAATCAATTCTCTGCCTCTGGACCAGCGCAATATCGCCGAGCTCATCACTCTTGGGCCAGGAGCCATACCGCGGCAGCTCGGAGGTTTCACGCACGATATCATCAACGACATTCAGGCAAATCGCGGTGCCGTCGCCTGGAATGCTCCCATCAACGGAGCGCGCTCCTACATGAACACCATGACGCTCGACGGCGCGTCCAACACTGACCGCAATACGTTTTCCTTCGCGATCACGCCGCCCATGGATTCGGTTCAGGAGTTTCGCATTCAATCCTCGCTCGCTGCGGCGGAATTCTCTCAAGCCGGCGGTGGAGTCATCGACGTCGTCACGAAATCTGGCTCGCTCGCCTGGCACGGCAGCGCCTTCGAATATTTTCAAAATGACGCTCTGGATGCGAACAATTTCTTCGGCAACGGCGCTTTGCCGCGGCCCATCTTCCGCCAGAACCAGTTCGGCGGCTCTGTCGGCGGACCGCTCCCGAAGCACAACACATTCTTCTTCCTCGCATATGAAGGGTTGCGAGGCGATACGGCGACGCCTGTTCAGAGCATCGTGCCGGACGCCGCCGTCCGCTCCGGAAATTTCGCCGGGCCGAATACGATTTTCGATCCCGTCACGCATCTGCCGTTCTTGGACAATGTCATCCCGACGAACCGCATCTCTCCCATCGCCAGCAAATATTTGCAGATGTTCGAGCCGCTCCCCAACCAATCCGGTCCGAACAACTACCTCGACTCAACCCCCAGCCGCAGCACCACCGACACCGTCTCCGCGCGTATCGATCACCAATTTAACGATCACAATCGGATCTTCGGCCGCTACACCATCAACAATGAACCCGACTCCGTTGCCGGAGGCTTTCCTCAGCTCCCCGCCGATGAGAATCTCCGTGCCCAGCAGGCTGCCTTAGGTCACACGTTCGCGGGCACAAATTGGCTCAACGAGGCGCGCATTTCGTTTACGCGCCTGAAGGTCCTGGGCGTCACGCAGAGCGCATTCCACAACAACATTGCCCAGGAACTGGGCATCAACAATTTGCCCAGCGATCCTGCCACTTTCGGACTTCCTTATTTTGTCGTCGCCGATTATTCCACCGCGACGGATTCGCCGACGCTGCCGCAATTGCAGCGTGACAATCACTGGCAGACATCCGACGGATTCTCCATCACTCGCGGGCGCCACACTCTGAAGACCGGAATTCAGTGGATTCACGATCAAGTGAATTACGAACAAAGTAATTTGGCGCGTGGGCAGTACACCTTCACTGGGGCATTCACCGCCGACCCCGCCAATCCAAATACCACCGGAGACGCGTTCGCCGATTTCCTCTTGGGATTACCGCAGGACACGGCGATTACTGAGGGATTTTCGCAAGGCTATCTGCGCCAGAATACCTACGGCGCTTACTTCCAGGACGACTGGCGCGTTTCAAGCAACCTCACGCTGAACCTCGGCGTCCGCTACGAATACTTTGCGCCGTTCACCGATGCCGGCAATCACTTGCTGAACCTCGATTATTCAAATCTTCCGCAAGCTCCGCCGCTGGTCGGCGTACCAACCGCGGGATCTCCGAATCGGAAAAACTTTGCTCCGCGCGTCGGACTGGCATGGTCGCCGCCCATGTCGGCGTGGCGCGGAAAAAAGATGGTGGTCCGCGCCGGCTACGGCATCTACTACAGTTCTGAGATCACATTGGAAGCCTACGATCTGGTGCTCAACAACGTAAGGAATATTAACAATTCCACGGATAGCACTACGCCAGTGCTCACTCTCGCCAACGGATTTCCCACCACCACCACTACCGGTCTTCCCACCGAGTATGGTCTTGATCAGCACGCCCCCACTCCTTATATGCAGCAGTGGAACTTCAGCATTCAGCAGGAGCTGCCGGCCGGTATGCTGCTCGAGACTTCGTACATCGGCTCCAAGGGCACGGATCTCGGGCTGTTCCGCAACTTCAATACGCCTGCTCAAGTGGAAACCGGCGCGAACCTGCCGCCGCGGCCGGGCAATCTGCAATCGCTGCGGACTTGGCCTCAACTCGGTCCCATCATCCAGATTCAGCACATCGGAAATTCCGATTACAATTCGCTCCAGCTAAAACTCGTGAAACGCCTGGGCACCGGTCTTTCATTGCTGACAAGTTTCGTGTGGTCGAAATCTATCGACGATGCCGATACCATCATCCCGGGCTTCTACGACTCGGTCGGTCCGCAGGACGAACGTAATCTGCACCTCGAACGCGCGCTTTCTTCTTTTAACGTCGGCCGGCGTCTCAGCGGTGGTTTCGTCTACAATCTACCGAATCACGGTTTCCTGAATCCGCTTCTAGGCCACTGGCAGACCAGCGGCATCATCACCATCCAAGACGGAACTCCGGTGACCCCCATCTATGCCGCCTCCGATATCGCCAATTCCGGAACCACCAATCGACCGAACGTTGTTCCCGGCCAAAGCATCCAGCTTCCCGCAAGCCAACGGACTCCAGGCCATTGGTTCAACACTGCCGCCTTCAGCACGCCGGCACCGTTCACATTCGGCGACGCGGGTCGCAACATCATCGTCGGCCCGGGCAACATCGTCTTCGATTTGGCGCTCTCTCGCCGCTTCACAATTACCGAGCGCAGCCATATCGAATTTCGCTCGGAATTTTTCAATGCGTTCAATCATCCCAACTTCGGCGTTCCGGGAACTTACGCCGATTTTCCGGGCTTCTTCGGTAACGTCGTGAGCGCCGGTCCGCCGCGACGCATTCAACTCGCGTTGAGATTTGAGTTCTAACGGAAGGTGACTGTTCTCATACCCAGCCGGGAAGTGGTTGCGTGCACGCCGGTATCCTGGCTCGCGAATCCCAGCATTCCGCGGCCTGCAGCCGGCCTGATGGCCGCGCTGAGTTTTTCGGAAGATGTCCCGGCAAGCGGGTCACGCCATTGTTCGGAACCTGACCGATCCGGAATGGGAGCAAGTATTCGACTTCACCAACACCGGCGGTGTCACTCTGCTGGCCGCCACGCTTTGCCGCCGCGATCTTTCTCCCAAACTGGCCGAGCGAATCGATCGCGACATCTCCCGAAACACCGAGCGATTGCGCCGGCTTCGATCTGAATTGGACGTGGTTTCCCGGCAACTCGAAGCCGATGACATCGAGTTTCTTCTGCTCAAAGGTTTTTCGCTCGGACCGGAGTACACGCCGGATCCGTGGCTGCGCATGCACTACGACCTGGATCTATTCGTTCCCGCAGATTCAGTCCAGCGAGCAAATGACGCTGTGATGTCGCTTGCGTACGAGCCATTTCCCAACAGCGGACGATTACCCGCGGATCATCTGCCGAGACTTACGCGCATGACCGGGTGGCGCTGGCGCGGCGACCGCTTCGATCCCGAAATACCGCCCTCCGTCGAGTTGCACTTTCGTCTTTGGGATCCTGACACTGAACATCTCCCAGCGCCGGGCGTCGAGGAGTTCTGGCAGCGGCGGGTGCAGCAGAACGGCCTGACCATTTTGCATTCGGCCGATCGATTGGCCTATGCGACACTCCATCTGCTTCGCCATTTGTTCCGGGGCAGTGCGCGCGTAAATCACGTCTATGAAATCGCGCATTTCCTGGACACTCAAGCAGGGAACGATACTTTTTGGACCACTTGGCGAAACCTTCATCCTGAGCCTCTTCGCAGGCTCCAGGCCCTCGCGTTCCGCTTCGCGGTTGCGTGGTTCGGTTGCCGAATGGCGCCACAAGCCGCCGAAGAAGTGGGATGTCTCACGGGCGACATTCCAACTTGGTTCGAAAAATACGCCGCGTCGCCGGTCGAAGCTTTATTCCGGCCGAATAAGCACGAATTGTGGCTGCATCTCGCACTGCTTGATCCCGCGCGCGTTCGTCGAGAAGTTCTCATCCGAAAGATATTTCCAGCCACTCTGCCAAACTTCGGCGGTGTGTACGTGTCCGCCGGCGACGTCACTTTCCGCATCCGATGGGCCCACCGGATTCGCTACGCCACCTATCTTGCCTTCCGCGCCGCTCACCACGCTCGTGCGCTTCCGGTTATGCTGTGGCACGGCATTCGCTGGAAGTGCCGCGCTTCTCACCTTAAGGCGCCTTTTTGGTGGTTCACGATGGGCGGCGCTCTGTACGCTTTCGGTTTCTTCGTGTTCTACCTGCTTTACAATCTTTTTCTCTTGGATCGCGGCTATCGCGAAGATGCGCTCGGCCTGATCGCAAGCGCCGCGACTCTCGGGAGTGTAGCGGGCATTCTGCCGGCGGCGAGCTTCATACGCCGCATCGGACTGGCCCCGGCGCTCAAAGTCGCCACACTCGCGATCCCCGTTGCCGCCGCCATGCGCTGCGTGTTCTCCGGAGAACCGGCACTGCTAGCATCTGCCTTTATCGCCGGAGCACTCAGTGCGCTCTGGGCCGTCGCTTTTTCTCCCGCAGTCGCCGCGCTCACCAGCGAAAAATCCAGGCCGCTCGGTTTCAGTATCATGTCAGGTTCCGGTATCGGCGTAGGAGTCCTGGCAGGGCTCATCGGAGCGCGGGTGCCGAACTGGATTCTGGCGGCCCACTTCGTTCCGGACGCGCTTCATGCCAAACAACTCGCGCTTCTCGGGTCGGTCGCTTTTGCCGCGCTGGCGTTCTGGCCGTTGAGCAAATTGCGGTTGGAAGCAGGCGGTCCAGAAGAAGTATCCGGCTATCCCCACGGCCCGTTCTTCTATCGCTTTCTTACCGCGATCGGTGTCTGGAGCTTGGCGACCGGCGCGTTTAACCCGCTATTCAACGCCTACTTCCAGCACCGGTTTCGCATGCCGCTCGAAAGCATAGGACTCACTTTTACCTTTTCGCATCTGGGCCAGGCCACGATGGTTCTGCTGTCGCCATTATTTTTACGGAAGCTCGGCCTGGTGCGTGGCGTAGCATGCATTCAATTGATGACAGGCCTGATGCTTGGGTCTCTGGCTGCCAGTCGTTCCGCGTTTGCGGCGGCCGCCGTCTATGTTGCATATATGAGCTTCCAGTACATGACGGACCCGGGAGTCCACTCTCTTCTCATGAATCATGTGGAGCCTGCCCGCCGCAGTGGGGCCGCCGCTCTCCTTTTCCTCGCGACCCTCGTTGCCCAAGCCATCGCTGCTTCCGCAGCCGGCGCTATCGTCGCCCGCTATGGCTATCCGCCGATGTTGGCGGGCGCGACTGTCTTGGCAGCCGCCGCCGCGTTGCTGTTCTGGCGTCTTCCAGCGGGACCCTATGCCGATGGGCGGGAATCGATTCTGGCCGAAAACCATGTTCGGGCGTAACTCGCTGCTCGTTAGTGACAAAACAATTTCTCTCCAAACGTGTTCCAGAGGAGTTCGCCGGACTGTCAAACACTTAGGGCCGTTAGCGCTACTCCGAACACAGCATGACAAACGGACGCTTTAATCCGATCGATTTCGCAGAGCACCTGCGGCACAAATGGCTTGTGTTCGCAGCTTCCGGCGCGTTGGCGATGATCCTGGCATTATCGATCAGTCTCCTGCTTCCGCGGCGATACACGGCGGTGGCCAGTATTCTGATTCAACCGCCCGCGGGCAACGATCCTCGGGTCGCCGTCGCGGTCACGCCCGGCTATCTGGAATCCCTGAAAGACTATGAACGAATTGCATCCAGCGACACTCTATTCGTCAGGGCCCTCGATCAGTTGCACTTGAAGGAAGCGAATGCGGACACACCGATTGAGTCTCTCAAGCGCCGTGTTCTGAAGGTGTCGAAGCAAACCGGCACGGCTGTCCTCGACATCAGCGTCACGTGGAGCGATCCGCGCACCGCCCAGGCGCTCGCGGAGTATATCGCGCAGCAAACCGTGGATGTCAGCCGATCAATTGACGCGAAGTCCGCCGACGATTTGACCAAAGAATTTCACGTGCAGGCCGATGCCGCACGCGCGCGCCTCGCAAAAGCTCGGCAGGCTCGGGACGCCTTCGCCATGTCCGGATCGGTCGAGACGCTGGAGAACGATGTGATGGAAGGGGCGGACCTGAAATTCCGCCTGGAGAGAGATCTTGCAGTTGCACAATCGGACGTCGCGGAATATAGCGCGCAACAACAATCAACCCGAAACGCGGCCTCGAGTACAGACGCTCAATGGCTCGCACAGCAAATTGCGTCTACCCGTGCGAAAATCGCCACCATCGAGGGCCAGCGTCGGGATTTGATCGAACGGCTTGCCAAAGAAGGAAAAGAACTTCAGGAGCGCAAGGCCCTTCGCGATACCGTCGAAACCGAGCAGGGTGCCGCGCAGTCAGCCTTCGAGAATTCAACCACCCGGCTGAACGACGCGCTCTCGGCGTCCCAATTTCGTGGCGAGCGCCTTCAGATTATTGATCCGGGCATCGTTCCTCAACGCCCCAGCTCGCCCAATACGCTTCTCAATGTGGTCAGCGCTCTTTTGTTTTCTCTGGTGGGGTCGTTCGTGTACCTCGCTTTCCGTTTTAGCTACACGCGCCTCCTTCGTGAAAGAGCGGAGCGCGAGTACAGTTTGAGGTAGCGAGATGGCGGCAATTCCCCGTGCGCGCCCCGAAACGAACATAGCGGCGATCATTTTCCTGGGAGCTTGGGCAGCCTTGATCGGCGTGACGCCCGATGTCCGCTCGAAATTGTTGATCGCCGCGCCCATCCTGTTAGGCGCGTTGCTGTGGTGGACAGTGCTCGGCGCGCAGCGATGGCTCGGACTTTTTTTCGCCTGCCTGATTCTGTTGCCGCCGGTTCCGTTCCCCATCGGAAACGCTGGCGCTCACGTGGCGCCGCTCTTCGCACTGATTGGTTTGCTGGTCGGCCTTCTTAGGGCGAACGAATGGCGGAAATCTCAGAGCACTCTTCCATTGCTTCTCGGTATATTTCTGATGGTCCTGATCGAGAGTCTCGCATCTGCGGCGCTGTATTCCGGGTGGCTTGTCGCACTGGCAAGCTTGCTGCGGATTCTGCTCTTCGCCACCAGCGTTTACGTGTTTCTCTACACACTCAACGGGCCCGGCATCTCCGAAAGCGACCCCATGGCCTTCGCACGTCTTCTATTCCGCATCGGAATCCTGGGCGCTCTATTTGCCTGCGTGGATTTCTACTGGCAGCTGCCTGCACCAGCCGGTTATGGAGCTCAGTTCGTGTGGCTTGCAGAGGGCGTATTCCGACGCGCCCAGGGATTGTTCTACGAAGCCAGTACCTTGGGAAATTTCTGCGCGTTCTTCCTGGTCATGATTCTGGTCGCATTCGTCCGTCCCAAAAATGAGGAGCGCATTTGTTCGCGTACCGTGCTCGCGGTGGGAGGCGTCATCTTCGCGATCGCGCTGATCTTTTCTTATTCGCGAGCCTCTATGGTGGCCGTGGCGGTGGCCGCCTGCGCGTTTGTATATGTCCGCCGTTTGAGAATCCGGCGAGTGCTGATCGTCTTCAGCGCCTCGCTCGCCGCCGCCGCTCTCACCGTGCGTTTTGCGTTCCCCGCATTTTCCTCCAGTTACTGGACGCGCATCCAGGGCTCGTTCCAATACTTCTCGTCGTCCCCGAACGGAGTCCTATCCGGACGCCTATCCAGTTGGGGAACGCTCACAGATTTCCTGCTGCAGCACCCCTGGCACGCGATCATTGGCATCGGTTACAAGACCATCCCTTATAGCGATTACGTCGGGCGGGGCCTGGTTGCGGACAACACATACTTGAGTCTGTTGATCGAAACCGGCGTCGTAGGTCTGCTCGCGTTCGTCCTATTGAACATCGCCATCCTGCGAACTGCGTTTCGCGCCGCCCGCTCCTCACGAAGCCGCGCTTCATTCTTCGGCACCTGGATCTTTTGTTTCTGGAGCGGCGAGATCGTTCAAATGTTCTCCGGCGATTTGATTACCTACTGGCGTGTGCTCCCTTTGTACTTTTGGGTTTTAGCGACCGCCGCACGGGAATACGCGGAATGAGAATTCTCTTTCTGGACCAGTTCAGCGAAGCTGGCGGTGCCCAGCGGTGTCTGATGGATCTCATGCCGGAAATTCAAGCACGAGGCTGGGAACCACATCTGATGGCGCCCGGAAACGGCCCTCTTCTCGAATGGAGCCGAGAGGCCGGAATTCCCACTTATTCGCTGCCGATGAGTGAGTATTCCAATGGCGGAAAAACGGTGCGCGACCTGCTGCGCTTCGGCCTGGATGTGCCGCGAGTGAAGGCGGCAATTCAGGAAGTCGTCCGTCGCCACGACATCGAGCTGATCTATGTCAACGGCCCCAGAGTTCTTCCTGCCGTTGTCGGTGTGCATCGCCCGGTTGTTTTCCACTCGCATAACCGCGTCACGGGTGCTCACTCCCAGCGACTTCTCCGATGGGCCGTGCGCCACACCGAAGCCACGCTAATATCGGCGTCGAGCTTCGTCGCGCAAACCTATCGAAACCTGGCCAACAACGATCGAGCACATGTAATTTACAACGGCGCCGCGGACCACTGGCAGGGAGCGCGCGACTTCTCACGCAGGCCCGCGCGCGTCGGACTCATCGGCAGAATTGCTCCTGAGAAAGGCCACCTGGATTTTCTGCGCGCCGCCGCGGTACTTGCGAAGGATAGAGTCCCCGCAGCACAATTCTTCGTCTACGGCGACCGCCTGTTCTCAGACGCAGGCTACGACCGGACGGTCCGCGCTCTGGCGGAGCATGCCTCGGTACAACTATGTGGTTGGACCGACAACGTTCCGGAAGTTCTAAGGGAATTGGATATTCTGGCTGTCCCTTCGGGCTCGGCCGAAGCCTCGCCGAGAGTGATCCTTGAGGCATTTTCTGCCGGGACGCCCGTGGTGGCATACCGCTCCGGCGGCATTCCGGAAATTATTGACGACGGCCGCACGGGCGTCATAACAGCCGCTCCTCGCTTTGAGTCTCTAGCCGCATCCATCCGCTCGTTGCTCTCGGATCCCGACGGCATGGAGCGACTCTCCGTCGGCGGCCGTCAGGAATGGCAGCGTCGTTTTACACTGCAGATGTTTCGGCAGAACATTTGCGAGGTTCTTGAAAAGTGCGGCGCTGCACGGCCGCGGGCCATGGCCGAAGTCGCCTTCCATAAATGAGATCAATCGGAGACCGCCTTGGTTCGCATCCTGCGGAACACAACCAAAACAATCGTCGCCAGCATAAAGGCCTGCGCGACACTCGCGGAAAACGCAATGCCAGCCACGCCGTATCGCATCATCAACAGGTAGTCGAGAACGGAGTTGAGTCCGAGCCCCGCAAGAGAAATCCACAAGAGGATCGCATTGGCCTTAATCGATGCAACGAAGCGGCTGAAGACCATCAATCCGACCGCGAACGGCGCCTGTAACAGAGAACAGGATTGAACCAGCGCCACACGGTGAGCGTCGGCCGCCGTGAATGCGCCCCGCTGGAATGTGATTCGCACAATCGGCTCCGAATACCAGATCAACACAGCGATCAATGCGGCCATTACCACTGCGCCGGCTGCGGCGAACGTCACTAATTCGCGCTTGAGTCTCGCCGGCAACTTGCCGGTGTTCATCCGTGTGTTTATCCGTGAGAAGTGCGGCAAGATCGCCGTGCTTAAAGCGGCGGGACCGATCGTCAGCAGCACCGCGGTAAGTCGCGTTCCAAAGTTCAGTATCGAGACACTGCCATTTCCAATCATTGCTGCTACGGTTTGGTCGACCACGGTCGAACCTCGCGTCGCCAGACTGCTGGCTACCAGAGCCCCGTACTGCCTTCCTGCCGCGCGCGTTGTGCCGAGGCCCCGTGTCCATCTCGGAAGGATCGGCATCTGGACGCGCCGCAGCGCGAGAGCAAGGACGATTACCTCCGCCAGCGTGCCAACAGTGCTGCCCCAAGCGAGCACAAGAATACCCCAACGGTTTGCGAGATACAAAAACACAACGGCAATAAGAGGCGTGAGTGCAGGTGAGAAGGCCGCGGCGCTGAAGCGCATTTCCGCGTTGAGGATGCTGCGCCATACATTCGCTATAGCGCTCAGAGGAAGAATCGGCGCCATGATCAGCAACATGCGCCGCGCCAGATTCAGTTTCGCCAAATGAATGCCCACGATTGCCGGATCGATGGAGAAGGCGCAGGCGACCAACAAAATCGCAAGACCGCCAAGCGCGGCGGAACTCCGGTACAGCGCATCGGCGTATACGGGCCGGACCCCTTCACGCCCACCAGTCTCAAAAGCTTCAATGAGAACCGGCACCAGCGCTGGATTCAGAGCGCCGGAAAGAACATCGGCGAAGAAAGAGGGCACGAGAAACGCGAGTAGATAGGCGTCGAGATCGTTGCCCGGACCAAAGTAACGCGCGCTGACAATGGTCTTCGCGGCTCCGGCCAACTTAGCGACGACAGTCAACCCGCCAACCACGAACGTGTTCGCCAGTACGGACGATCTCTCGCGGCTGCTCGCGACCTCGAAGCCATCTTGCAGACTGTTGCAATCGATCCGATCCACAGATTCGGGTCTCATTCCGGCTGCGATTTTCTTAGACAAACTTAGACGATGCCCGCGCTTTCGTGTTCCTTTGCTTGCTTCGCAGACTCCGGGTCCGCCCACCGGTTGCGATGGCCGCGCAACGTCTGCGATAAGGCGGCGCGGAAACCACGATCGAAGGCCGCCTCCGAAAAGTCTTCGGCTCTCGTATTCAGGTTCAGAGGATTGATAGATGCGGCTTGACGATCCAATTCTCGCAGCGCATTTTCCAGGCAGATTTCGGATGGATCTTCATACAGCACTCCGTACTGCTCGCCTACAATCTCAACCGAGCCACCTCGGCCGAGCGCCACGACAGGTTTGCCGCTTGCCAGCGATTCCACCATCGTCATGCCGAAGTCTTCTTCGCCCGGCATCACGAGAGCGATCGAGCGGGCGTATAACTCCTGCAATTCGGCTGGGGAAACGCGGCCGCAAAACTCGATGTTAGGCCCCGCCAGTTTTCGTAGTGCCCGATATTCGGGCCCTTCACCCACCACTTTCAGTCTCCGTCCGCTGCGTGTGAAAGTTCGAATAGCGTAGTCCAGGCGTTTGTACGCCACCATTTCCGAAACAATCAGAAAGTATCCCTCGGGCGGCTTGTTGTAAAAGGCTTCGGTCTGCACAGGTGGATGGACCACTTTGGATTTGCGGCGATACGTTTTCCAGATCCTCTGCCTGACGTTCCGGCTGTTCGCCAGGAAGTGGTCCACTCGAGCGGCAGTGCTGAAATCCCACATGCGCAAATAATTCGCAAACGGTGCCATCGCCGCTCGCGTGATCGAGTTTGTCCCGAAATCATTGCAATACGCCGGATACAGCTCCCACAAGTAACGCATCGGCGTGTGACAGTAACAAAGGTGCGGAGTTCTGGCAGGAGCGATAACACCCTTCGCCGGCCCCGACTCGCTGCTGATCACCAGATCGTACGAACGCAGATCGAATGCTTCCAGCGCCAGCGGCATCAGCGGCAGCAGTCCGCGATGAAAGCGCTGGAGTGGATTTAGAAACGAGGCGTGTACATTTTTCGACCGGATCAGCGGCGAGACTTTCTCAGGATCGTAAAACAAGGTGAAGATATCGGCGTCCGGCAGTATCCGACAAATCGCCTCCAGGACTTTCTCGCCTCCCCGCGCGCCCAGCAGCCAATAATGTATCAACGCCACTCGCGTCATTTGCTTGTCCATTCGCGCTCGATCCGCGGGAATTCGCGAGCCATTGACTCAGACGTCCCGAAAGAGTTCTCCGCGTTCATCATTTGAGCACTGGCCACTCTGCCCTTCAGTCTGCCGCCGCATTCTATAACCGCATACCCGCAGGCGATGACCGATAGGAACATGGTCAACACCTCGCTGTCCCCAAGGTTGTATTCGAAAAATCCCGCTCCCAGCACCGCGAGTATGGCGGCGATGGCGCCATGCAGAACATACCTCGCGTGCCACGTTGCCGGCCTGCGCCGCAGCTCCGCGCCGAAATCGGCAAGCGTCTTGCCGATCATCCAAATGATAGCCGCAAGCGCCGGAATTCCGCGCTCCGCCGCATATTGCAAATAAATATTGTGCAAGTGGCCGTACCATCCGGGCGGCAACGGGCGGGGAATATCCGCTGGCACCCAGGCCTGAAACTGCGGTTTGATCTGCTCCGGCCCCAAACCGAACCACGGATGCGCTTTGACCATTTCCCACCCCACGCGCCTTGCCACGGCCCGCTGCGCGTTCGACTCCAGGTCGCCATTTGGTTTCACAACCGTGATAACGCGTTCGCGGACCACGGCGGGAGAAACAACAAATGCAATAACCGCAGCGATCGGTACCACGAAAACGGTCCACCGCATCCAGTTCCACAGCAGATAAACGACGCCCAAGGGAACGCCCAGCAGGAAAATGCTGCGGGTCAGTCCCAGAACCAGCGCGGTCCAGATCGCGAGCAGGCACAACCAGCCATAGGGTTTCCAGGGCTGAGCGCGAGAGAACAGAAGAACTGATAGTAACAACAGGAGCACTATCATCTCCACGCCGCCGAACGTCATCCAATGTCCTTCGAAGCCCCTGGTCCGATCGTCCAGCACATAGTCGTAAAGAGGAGCGCGCACCTGGATCGCCGCTCGGTAACGCCTCAAAAATTGCAGAAAGCTATAGAACGCCGAGAGTGTCGCTCCGCCCGTCCACGCAAAGACCAGCGCTTGCACCTGGTCCAGAGACTCGACGCTGTTGGAGATCAGCAGAACAATACCGAAAACAAAAAATTTACGTAGCTGCGGCAGCCCCGCGCGAGCGTCGGGCGAAAGTAGCATGGCCACGATCGTCAAACCAAGAAAACTCAAGAGCGGCAGCTTGATCGGAGGGAACCGGAGTTTTCTACGTGAAAGTAGCAGCGCGGCAAGCCCGAGCCCCAGCAGGATTTGCGAGACGGCAATTGAAAACAAAATCGCGACCGCCGAGCAAAACGTCAACATCCAAATCGTGCGGCGCCACCGCGCGGCAAGTGCTTCCCTTGTGTCAAGATGCACCATTCAAGATCTCAGCACTGAAACCGCAGGGCCCCACAGCACGTTGGAGTCGAACGCAACCTAAAGAAAAGCGATGCGCCCAGAAGTTCTGCTGCTCTTCATAATTAGACAAAGAAGATGATCCTTAGGGAACGCTTCCCTGGGTCAAATGCCGCTGCCGAACGAGACAATATCGAACGGCTCTCCGTTCGCGCTCCGACATATACCACCGTGATTTCGCAACGGCGAATCGCCTGAATCAGCTCGATCCTCTTGCGGCTTTTACAAAAATTTTACCGGCACGATACGACCACAAGGGGTGGTTCGCCATAATCTGGATCCGTGACTGCAATAACGATGTCCGGTTACGAAACGTGTTGGCAACCAGAATTCAATAACTGGCAAGGATTTACCGATGAAGAACTGGTCGCAGCGTATCGCGACAGTCAGGGGTGCAGCAGGACGGACGCTCTGGAGGAGTTGTTCGGCCGCCAGCAGGCTCAGTTGGTGCGCTGGTGTTTCCGTTTCACGCATGATCGCGAATCCGCGCGTGATCTCGCGCAGGAAATTCTTCTTCGCGCGTACCGCAAGCTCGACCACTTCCGCGGCGAGAGCCGTTTTTCGACCTGGTTGTACGTGATCGCACGCAACGTGTGTATCAATGCCTTTCGGAAACGCGTCTCCGAGCCTCTCCTAACCGCGAATGCCATCACCAGCGATCTTCCGGACCTGCGTGCGAGCGATGTCCATGCCGCCGTCGAATTGAAGGAGAGCCGCTCAAAGAGTTGGGACTTCATACGGCACACGCTCGATCGGACGGAAACACAGGTGATGCTGCTGCATTACGGCGAGGAGCTTTCACTGAACGTCGTAAGCCAAAGACTGGGCCTGGCCAACAAATGTGGAGCGAAAGCATATATTGTCAGCGCGCGGCGTAAGCTGAAAGCGGCAAAAGGCGCTCCCCGCAAGTCGTACGCAAATGGTGGCACGAATTTGCATTGTGGAGTCCACCAAAAGGCTCTCTGAGCCGAATCATCGAATCGTATGCCGCTGCCCCACCGAAGCAGCACCAAAGGATACCTATGCGCATTTGTCGAACGCTTTTCGCCCTTGTACTCTTCGTCGTCTTCGTTGGAGCAGCGGCGCCATCGGCCGCCGCGGCTTCACCGCAGGCGGAAAATGCCCAACAATCGCAGAACGTGCAGGAGCTGATTCGGGCTCTGAAGATATCTTTCCCGGAGAACGGCTCCTCCGTCTTATTTCTGGAGCAAGGCGGCAAAAGATATCGGATCGATGTGGCGACTCGCAACATTAGCGAGGTGAGCGGTGCGCCGGTGGATTCGCCGCAAAACGCCCCGACGCGGCCAGCCGCGCTGCTGGCATCGCAATCGACGTCGCAATCCACGACGCAACCCGCGGGAGAGACATTGTTTCGCGCCAACTGTGCGCCCTGCCACGGTCCTGACGGAAAAGGCATCCGGTCCGTCGGCACGCCTGATTTCACCAGCATTGGCGGGGACCCGGCGCACGTCGCACAGACGATTCGAAATGGAAGGGACGGCAAGATGCCGTCGTTCTCAGGACGGCTGTCCGATCCCGAGATCACAGCGATCTCCCAATATGTGAGCGGACTCGGCACGGCGGCCACGCCCACGCAGAACGCCAAATCCGGTGTGTACAAACCTGGCGATGATGTTTTGTTCACCCTCCCTACGGGCCGTCCGCTGGATGCCGGCGGCGTCTACGTGAACTTTTCGCACCGGTTTGCCTACGAGCCGGCGTTTCAAGGCCAGGGTCGTGGCGGTGTGCTTTTTGGCCTGGACGACTTTTCGCTCTCTTCGTTGGGCGTGCGTTATGGGGTGACCGACAAGCTCTCCGTCAGCCTATTCCGGTCGCCATCGTTCATCGGACGTCCCATTCAGTTTATGGCGGCGTATAGCTTGCTCGAGGAAAATCATGGAGCGCCTTTTAACGTGACGGCACGCGTGTCTATCGAAGGGCAGAACAACTTCCGCAAGAACTATACGGAAAATGTGGAGGCAATCTTTTCCCGAAGCCTGACGCACCGGGCACAGGTTTACGTTGTGCCCACAATCTCCTTCAATGACCGCCGTCTTGTGCAGGGCAGCCTGAACTCAAACCAGATCCCGGATGAGCCGGGAATCAATGCGTTTTCCATCGGCGTGGGAGGAGCGGTCGACATACGGCCAACGGTAGCCATCGTCGCGGAAATCATTCCCACTTTGATTGGCTTCGATCAGCTCGGCATTCATCGGCCCGCGTTTTCCTTTGGTATCCAGAAGAAAATCTACCGGCACGCCTTCACGGTTGGCTTCACGAACAGCCCCGGCACGACAGTGTCGCAACGTGCGGGCACGGCAGCAACCTTCATCGGAAATCAGAATGCGGACAAACCGCGCGAAATGTTCATCGGCTTTGATTTGACACGGCAAGTTCATTAAGCTTTCGCGCGCGCGCGAAGTTGTGGACGAAATCCTGCGGCTGTTCTGCGTTCCGACGGCGTCCATCGCGGAATCAGGCTCACAACCCCGCGAATGCTTGTTAGAAACTTCGTGAATGGTTTGGGGCGTTTGACGACAAACTCGCGACACGCCCATCAGTAAGCTCCGGCGCAGCGCGAGCGATCCGGAAAGCATCGCATTGATGGCAATTCGAAAGATCCGGTTGGTTGAGGGATAAATCGCGGGGACGGAGCGCCTGCTTCGCTTCGGGACGCCCGCCAGGTTTGTGACGAACAAGCGGAGGCGGCGCCTCCGCGCGGGCCAGAGCGGCTCGCCGTCCCGGACTTTTTACCTCCGTCACGCGCTGCAGAAATAAAAATCTCCCGGCGCATCGTTATTCGAATGCGCCGGGAGAGTAGAGGGAAACGGCGTGAGCTTCCGACGAACGTCTAAGGCACCAGGACCGTCGAGCCAGGCAGATCTCCCGCAGGTAAAGAGGAGAATACCGGGAAGGCCTCCGCATTAAGCGACAAGCTGACGATCGGGATATTCGAGATGATCTCGACGAATCCCGTGAAGTTCGGCAACCCCAGCAGGGGTCCCAGATTGGCTGCCGTATGCGCCAGCGGCCCAAGCGTAACGATCTTGGTCCCCAGCGGCGTTCCAGCGGCGCTGAACAACGCGAAGGTAACCGAGGCCGATTGCGTCGTCGAAGGATTGGCGTAGGCCACTCCCGTCGCCGTCTGCGCGAAGGTAGCGAATTCGGTAGTGGGCGCAGTCTCCGCGTTTACACTGGCCTCGCCAATCGGGCTTCCCGATTGATACAGACGATATAACAGACTGGCTTGCACAGGCCCTGTGCACGAAGCCGTCGCCCATCCTTGACTCACACTGGCCGCGAGACTGGCCGTGGTCTGATCGTGGACGGATCCTCCCGCAGGAATCGTGTCGACGCGGCTCGAAATCGTTCCTTGCGCGAACGGCATCAGCAACGTGCCGCCCGAGTCGGACAGGAAATTCGTCGTGCAGGTGACTGCTTGTGAGCCGTAGTTGATGTAGCTGAGCGTCGTTTGGAAACCACCCCCGAAGGCCAACTGCGAAAAATAATACGACTGTGGCCCGGTCGGCGGCACCGCCGGCAGATCGCCCGGAGGCAGGGAAGAGAAAACCGGGAACGCCTCCGCATTTAACGACAAGCTGACGATGGGAACCGTAGACGTGACCTGCAGGGAGCCCGTGAAGTTTGTGAGCCCCAGCATGGGCCCGACGTTGAACGCCGAATGCGCCAGTGGAGCGAGCGTCAAGGTGGTGCTCCCCAACTGCGCTCCGGCCGCGCTAAGCGCAGTGAATGTGATGACGGCAGACTGAGTCGTCGAAGGATTCGCATAAGCGACTCCCGTTGCCGTTTGTGCAAACGTGACGAACTTGGAAGACCCACCGGCCTCCGCGCTCACGCTGGCTTCGCCGGCCGCCGTTCCCGACTGATAGAGGCGATACAGCAGGCTGGCTTCGACAGGGCCCGTGCACGAAGCCTCCGCCCATCCCTGGCTAAGCGCCGCCGTAGCAGTCGCCGTGCTCTGGTCGTGGACCGATCCTCCCGGCTGCAAAATATCTACGCGCGTCAAAACCGTTCCCTGGGCGAACGGGACCGACAGCGGAGCTCCGGAATCTGCAAAAAAATTGGTAGTGCAGGTGACCGCTTGCGTGCCGTAGTTCACATAGGTCAGCGTTGTCTGGAAACCGCCGCCCACTGCCAGTTGCGAAAAATAATAGTTGGGTGTTGCTTGAATCGCTGCAAAGAGTCCGTTCTTTTCGCCGCCGATTCCCGCGGTGAAATACAAAGAGTCCGGACGGCTTCCCACGTTGCCATTGCCAAACTCCAAAGCCCATAGCCCGAAGTTCACGATGGGCGTACCGGCAGAGCTGCTCAGGGTTCCGATGTAATTACCCGTTGTGGGATCGAAGGCATTAATCTGACCATTTCCGAAATTGCCAATCATAATATCGTTGCCAAACGAACCGAATCCCGCGGGAGCCAGCGCGATGCCCCACGGGGCGTTGAGTTGCCCGCCGGAAACTAATCGCTGCAGTAAGTTTCCGTTCGTATCGAAGATGTCCACAACGCCCAGTCCCAGGCCGCCCGCTGGCGCCCCTACGGTGCCGCTGACCTTGGCATACTCGACGTATAACTTGCCGCCTATGGTCTGGATATTGAACGGCGCATAACCCGCCGGTAGATTGGGATCGACGAATCCACCCGATAAAGTTGTCGGCGCAAACGTGCTATCGAAAACCTGGATGCCGCCTCCGCTGATGAAATTCGCAGCATAGAGGTAGTTCGCGGAGCCGTTGTTCGCCAGTGCCAGGCCTGTGAATGAGGCGCCTGAAACCGTCGCGACGGTAGTCGATGTGCTGCCCGTGGTCCGCGCGGCGATGGTGCCTTGTAGTGTTGCGAAGATGAAGTTCGCGGACGTTCCGGCCACCAGGAATCCACCGCCGGTTGTATTGTCGACGGTACCCGTCGGCCCGGACGTTGCACCACCGCCGCCTGGAATCGGAACCACCAACGGTGTGATCGCTCCGAGGCCATTGTAGACCGTTGACACGCCCGTTCCTTGATCGGCAATCCAATAAGGAGACGTTGCGGAATTCGAGATCCCCCAGGGATTCACTAAATTCGGGTCAGTTGTTGCCGCAAGTCCCGGAACATTCGAGACCAGGTTGATTTGAGTAAAAAAGCTATCGCCTCTGGCACTAGACGCCAGGGACAAAAACGATGCGCTGGTAGCTACCAGACACCACCACGTGCGACTCATATTCATGATTCAGCCTCCACTGCGGATTCAACGAGTCAAGTCTCGAAACGTGCCCAACCTTGGATGGTTCCTGAACCGTCCAAGACTTAAAAAATGAATTTCAACAATCCAATAAATCGCTGCGCGAATCCGGTGATGAGGGCCCCAACCCTGGTCGCATGATGATCGCAGCTCTATTGGACAAAGTCCGCAAAGCTACCCAAGTCTCCCGGGGGCAATGAGGAGAACACCGGGAAGGCCTCCGCATTCAGCGACAAGCTGACGATGGGGATATTCGAAGTGATCTCGACAAATCCCGTGAAGTCTGTCAGGCCCAGCAAAGGTCCCAGATTGGCGGACGAGTGCGCGAGCGGGCCGAGCGTAACCACTTTGCTCCCGAGCGGCGTCCCATCGGCGTCGAAAACCGCGAACGTAATGGAAGCCGATTGCGTTGTGGACGGATTGGCGTAGGCGACACCCGTCGCGGTTTGGGCGAACGTAGCGAACGCATTGGTGGCAGCAGTCTCCGCATTTACACTGGCCTCGCCCACCGCGCTTCCCGACTGGTACAGGCGATACAGCAGACTCGCCTGCACGGGCCCCGTGCACGAAGCTATCGCCCATCCTTGTGCCACGCCTGCCGCGAGGTTCGCCGTGGTCTGGTCGTGGAGCGATCCTCCCGGCGGAAGCACGTCCACGCGGCTCGAAATGGTTCCTTGCGCGAATGGTATTGATAACGGTGCTCCGGAGTCGGCTAAGAAATTCGTCGTGCAGGTGACCGCCTGCGAGCCGTAATTGATATAGCTGAGCGTCGTCTGGAAACCACCCGCGAAAGCCAGGTGCGAAAAATAATACGACTGTGGGCCGGTGGGCGGCACCGCCGGTAAATCCCCTGGAGGCAGAGAAGAGAAAACCGGAAACGCCTCGGCATTCAACGACAAGCTGACGATGGGAGCCGTGGACGTGACTTTCAGCGAGCCCGTGAAACTGGAGAGCCCTAGCAGAGGTCCGATGTTGGCGGATGAATGCGCCATGGGCCCCAGCACAACGCTGGTTGTTCCGAGTTGCGTCCCCGCGGCGTTGAGCGCGGTGAATGTGACTGTAGCAGGCTGCGTCGGCGAAGGATTCGCATACGCCACGCCCGTCGCCGTTTGCGCAAATGTGACGAACTGCGAGGAGGGCGCAGTCTCGGCGTTCACGCTGGCTTCTCCCACCGCCGCTCCCGACTGATACAGCCGATATAGCAGACCGGCTTCCACCGGCCCTGAGCACGAACCCTCCGCCCATCCCTGAGTGACAGGGGCCCCAAGATCAGCCGTAGTCTGGTCGTGAATGGACCCGCCCGGCGGCAGCACGTCGGCGCGCGATGAAATGATTCCTTGCGAGAACGGTATTGATAACGGATCTCCGGAGTCGGCGAAGAAATTCGTCGTGCACGTGACCGGTTGCTGGCTGTAGTTGATATAGGTCAGCGTCGTTTGGAATCCGCCTGCCACTGCCAGATGAGAAAAGTAATAGTTGGACGCGGGCACAGTGTCGGCCGCCGCAAGTTCAGAGGCCAAACCGGGACCGAACACAGACGCGACTCCTGGAGTCTGCGCGAAGACAACTCCGGTGAATGCCACTGCGAGGCTCAAGAGTTTTATACGTAGCACGCCGAAGTTGTAGTCCTGAGCAAACTATAGGCGAACGTCCTTGAGCCGACAATAGCGAAGACGTAAAAGAATTGTAAAAACGCAGGGCTCTCCGCGCCTTGCCTTTATCCTGGGTCTGTATGAAAGTCGGAGTCGCGTTCATCGCCGCCCTGTCGCCTCTGCTTATCACTCCGGGTCTTCTGTTTTTTTACGACATCACACCGAAAATTGCGGTGCTGCTGGTGGCAACATGTCTCATGCTGTGTTTTGGGAAAGACAATGTATCGCGGATTCGCATGCTGTTGCGAACGCATTTGGGACGATGGTTTACGGCGCTGCTGGCAGCGCAATGGATCGTGCTCGCGGCGTCCGTCGCGGCCTCGTCTTCGCGAGCTCTCTCTTTGAACGGAAGCAGTTGGCGAAGGTTCGGACTTCTCACGCAAACCTGCCTCATACTCGCGGGACTATTGATTGCCGCATGGATCTCCGAAGACCGGTCGCGCCTTCGAACCGTGTTGAGGATGTGCACGGCAGCCGGAGCACTCGGTGCCGTGTACGGAATCCTCCAGTATTGTGGATGGGATCCTTTCATCCCCGTCGCCGCGTACCGCGCGGGCGAGGGACCGTTCATGATCGTGCGGCCGCCGGGGACCTTGGGCCAGGCCGACTACTTTGCCGCATGGCTGGTGGCGATATTCTTCGCAGCTCTGGCATTGACGTCAATGGAAAATACGTCCGGCGCACGCATCAGCGCAAACGTCACGGCCGCATTAGCCGCGTTGGCGATTCTTCTCAGCGGAACCCGCGCCGCCTTGCTGGGGCTCGCCGCAGGAATCCTGGTTCTTGCGTTGACGCGCCCATTGCGGATTACTCGCAGAGCAGTGGTACTGGCGGCGGCAGGTGCGATCTGTTTTGTCGTGCTTCTATTCTCGCCGGCAGGAGCCCGCCTAAGAGCGCGAGCGCACTGGTCGATGGAGGATGTCCGGGGCGGTGCGCGACTTCCGTTGTGGCGCGATTCACTCGCGATGGCCGCTCATCGTCCGTGGACCGGATTCGGTCCCGAAACATTTTCGATCGAGTTCCCGCAGTTTCAATCGCTGGCGCTGGCTCGCGCGTACCCGGATGCCTATCACGAATCGCCGCACAATATGTTTCTTGATGCCCTGACATCAGAGGGCGTGGGCGGATTGCTCACAACGCTCGCTCTTACGCTTCTGGGATTCTACGCATACCGACGATTCGAGAAGGAAGACAGAAAATATGCCGCGCCGTTGATCGCGGGCTGGACTGCATTCCTGATCTGCAACCAGTTTGTGGTGTTGATCGCGCCCACGGGGGCTTATTTTTATTTGTGGCTCGCGATGCTGGTGGGCGGCGCCCATGCGTCCACGCCCGCCAAGGCGCCCGAACCATCTCGCACTACGTGGGCATTCGGTCTAGTGGCGGCTGCCACCGGTGTAGTGCTGATGGTCTACATGGTTCGATTGATCGCCGCTGATAGCGCCCTCGCCGACATGCGCGCCGCGATGGAATCCGGACAAGTTCAGCAGGCGGCGGAAGCGTACCAGCGCGCCGTGGCATGGCAGCCCGAAGGTGCGGAAGCCGACCTATATTACTCTCGCGGCATGGCGCAGCTGGCGGGGGGTTCGATCGATCCTGATGTACGTTTGAGCTCCTGGCAACAGGCCGTAGAAGGCGGAGCGCGCGCCGTGCGCGTGGCGGAGGATCGCCAAAACGCCTGGTATAACATGGCCGCGTTGCTCGCGGCACAGAACGATGCGCCCAACGCGGAGCGATGCCTTCGAAACGCGATTTCCGCGGCGCCGAACTGGTTTAAGCCGCACTGGACATTGGCGCGGCTGCTGGCGCTTTCGCACAGAGATGAGGAAGCGCTGGCTCAGGCCTCCGCCGCAGTGGAGCGCAACGGTGGTCACAATGCGGAAGTGACGGAGACCTGGAACCGGCTCAAGCAAGAGAGCTCGGCGGCGCACTAGACTGCGTGGACTTCCTGAATCCCGTTCACGACGAACTCCTGAATCCGTTCAGGATGCCGCCTATTGTCTCAATCGGAACCCCGGGGGCTGATCTCACTCCGCACCGCCGCGGGTAACGTGAAATAGAATGTGGATCCTTTTCCCGGAACCGACTCTACCCAAATTCGCCCCAGATGTCGCTCGACCACTTTCTGGCACATGGCCAGCCCCAAGCCGGTACCGGGATATTCTTTCGGATGCAATCTCTTGAAGGGCGCGAAAATCATCTCTGCCTCGGCAGGATCAATACCGATGCCGTTGTCGGCTATTGAGAATTTATACATGCTGCCATCGCGTTCCGCCGACGCGTGAATGCGCGGCGGCGTGTCGGGGCGCCGGTATTTAAGCGCATTTTGAATCAGGTTTTGAAACAGCAATTGCAAAGGGTATTCGTGTCCCATCACCGTGGGAAGCGGGTCGTGAGTAACAAGGGCGCGCGCGCTTTGGATCATCTCGCGAAGATGTTCGAGCGTATGCTGGAAGATCCCTTCCATGGCGCATTGCCCCAGCTCTTCCGGCTCCTCTTGTTCCACGGACCAGTATTCGCGCAAGCCATTGAGAAGCGATTGCATTTGCAGCGCGCCGTCCACGGCATAGTGGATATAGGTCTTGGCCTTTGAATCCTGGCTGACGAAATCTCGCTCCAGAAGCTGCGTATAACTGATCACCATGCGGAGCGGCTCCAGCATGTCGTGCGACACGGCGTATGAGAAATGCTTCAAGTCGGAGTTCAAACGCATCAGCGCCCGGTTCGCCTTGCGCAGATTTTCGTCGCCTTTGCGGACCAGCTCTTCGGCTTTTTTGCGATCCGCCACATCGAAACAATATTCCGCGCTGGTGCCGTCTCCCAGACTCACACTGGCAACAATCATCCACCGGTGCGAGCCGTCTTTGAGAATGATTTCCTTTTCGTAAGGGTTGATGCCGCCCGTTTGGGCAAGCAGCTGAAACTGCCTTTCGGTTTCAGGTAGATATTCCGCCGCCGTCACGTTGCGCCAAGTCAGTAGCTTCGCCGAAACCTCGGCGCGGCTATAACCGCTGAACGCAAGAAACGCATCGTTGCAATCGACGATGGTCCCGGACTTGTCGAAAATCAGCACGCTGACGCCGGGGACGTTTACCATACGCTGAAGACGGTCTTCGCTTTTTCGAAGCGCCTCCTCGGCTTTTTTCCGGGTATCGATATCGATAAACGTGATGACCACGCCTTCTATGCGGTCTTCCGCGCTGCGGTACGGCATGAGGCGCCCCACATACCAGCGGCCCGCATCGTCCTGCACCTCGCGCTCCACGCGCCCCAGCGTGTTCAATACGATTTTCGCGTCGGCGCCCAATTCCGGATAACCCAGACGGCTGGTCAAGTCCGAAATAGGCCGTCCGCGATCGGTGACCAGGATATTAAACAGATCGCCGAGTCTCGGCGTGAAACGAAGGATCCGGAAATCGCGGTCCAGAAACAGCGTCGCAATCTCGGTGGCCGCCATGAGATTTTGCAGATCGCCGGTGAGCTGCGCCAGTTCTTCCAACTTATGGCTGTTCTGCTGATTGACGGTCTGCAGTTCTTCATTGATACTCTGGATTTCTTCCTTCGAGGTTTCCAGCTCCTCCATTGTGGATCGCAATTCCTCATTCGCGGATTGCATCTCCTCGCTGGAGGCCCTCATTTCCTCGCGGCCGTTCTCATATTGCTCGATGATGGCCTGAAGACGCTGGCGGGTTGTCCGAAGCTCTGATTCCAGCTCCGTAATCCGCGCGGCACTTCCTTCCTCCGACGATGGGGATGGCTGGTTCGCCGCACGCGGTTCGCGTTCTTCGAAAATAATGAGAACGAAGCCGTCCCGCTCAGCTTCAAGGGCAGGCCGCACGTGCAAAACAACCGGGCGCGGGACGCCGTCGAAATGGACTGGAATGGGGCGGGGAATCGAAAGCTTCTTTTTTATCGCGTGCGGACTGCAGCGACGCCTGCAGTTCGATACGAAGCTCCGGCCGGACCAGCTTCACCGCGCTGGACGTCGGCTCTCCGCCGGGATGTATCAAATAACGCCCCGCGTGTTCTGAAAAATGGACAATCTTGTCATCGGGGCTGATCAGGATGCTGGGCGGCGCATACTGCTCCACCATTCTTTGATGCAGATTGCCATAGGCGATGGGGTCCGGGTTTTCTATGACTCCGTTCGAGTGAACGGCTGACAACCGGCTCCGCATCAGAGGAAACACGGGCAAACGAGGCTCCCTGGTGGGAACATTGCGTTTACGGTAAAAGCACAGCTTCTTGTCTTCGACTCGAAAGAGATCCGCGGAGTCGACCGTCTCGGCGGGTCCTAAAACCAGAAGACCGTCGGGGTTCAAAGCGTAATGGAACAGCTCCGCGATATCGTGCTGCATCTCCCGTTCCAGATAGATCAATAAATTGCGGCATGAAATCAGGTCCAGCCGGGAGAAGGGCGGATCGGCGATCAGATTATGCGGCGCAAACACGACCATTTCGCGGATCTCTTTTCGAATGCGATATCCGCCATTCTCTTTCACAAAGTAACGCCTTAAACGCTCCGGGCTGATGTCGACCTCGATATCGCCAGGATAAAATCCGTCGCGGGCTCTTTCGAGCGACCGGGTGTGGAGATCCGAACCGAACAGCTGAATCTGAAATTGCCGGTCCTGCCGTTCCGCGGCTTCGTGCAGCAGCATCGCCAGTGAATAAGCTTCCTCGCCGGTGGCACAGCCCACCGACCAGACGCGGATGGAATTCTGCCCCGACTTGCGGTCGAACAACTGCGGGATATCTTCTTTTTCCAACCGCTCGAAAACTTCCGGATCGCGGAAAAAACCGGTGACCGTAATCAGCAGGTCGTCCGCCAGCGCGCGCACTTCTTCGGGGCGTTCACGCAGGGTTTCGAGATAACGGCCCAGATCCTCCACGTAGTTGAGCTGCATACGCCGGGCCACGCGCCGAAGAACCGTGGACTGTTTGTAGCGGCTGAAATCCCGATCCGTTCGCGCCCGCAGTTGACCGAAGATTTTTTGCAGCATGAGCCGCTCATCCTGGGGAGCGTCCTCCCCATCGTCGGGGAGCGGAACCCGCGGCCGGGTCCGATCGTAGCGCAGGATATTTTCAGGGATCTCCGCCAGCGGCAAAATGAGATCCACCAATCCCGTGGCGATGGCGCTTCGAGGCATGCCGTCGAACTCGGCTTCGTTCGGGTCCTGAACGATCACCAGGCCGCCGCGCGCCTTGATCTCCTTCACACCGAGCGTTCCATCCGAGCCGGTTCCGGTAAGAACCACGGCAATGCCGCGGCCATCGTGCGACGCGGCGAGCGTGCGGAAGAAGTGATCGATGGGCGCGCGCTCCTGGCGGCGTTCCTCCAGTTTGGACAGCCGCAAGTGCGTATCGATGGTGCTGAGATTTGCGTTGGGCGGGATGACGTAGACGTGGTTGGGCTCCAGTGCCACCGTCTCCATCACTTGCGTGACTGGAAACCGGCCATGCGGCTGCAGGAGCTCGGCCAGATGGCTCTCATGGTCGGGCGCGAGATGAACGACCACCACAAAGGCGAGGCCGCTATCGGCCGGGACGTGGTCCAGGAAAATCTTCAGCGCCGCTAATCCTCCGGCGGAAGCGCCGATTCCTACCACGGTCGGCTCGGGGGGCGGAGCTGGAGAGGTACTCACGATTGCTTGTCACCGTGGACGGACCCGCAGTGCAAAAAGTATTTTTCGCGAGTCAGAGTTTCTTCCGATAGTACTACACTCCCTATGGCCGTGATTAAAAAAAATCGTATGCCACCAAGTCTGTCAACTTTCGCGGCCAATCGAATTATGGCTGCTAGATTTACGACGTCGGAAGTTACGTTTGGCATCGGCGAAATTTGCTACTTCCCCAGCGGGAGGCAGCTTGAATTTCGCAAAGATTCGCTAGTCGAATCGCTTTACTCTGCGTCTTACCTGCTTTGTGGAAAAAGGTGGTAAATCGAGCGGGCGATACTCTTAACGGCTTGCCAATATGACGTCCGCCAGTGGTCGCTGGTAACATGCCGTCACATCCAAGCAAGATACCTGCGGCCGGTGGACCGGTAATCACGGCAAATTGCGCGTCTTGCAAATGCTGAAGTAGGATCTTATTTCAAACTGAAGAAAAACTGAAGGCCGGCGATCAGCGATCGAATAGCTTTCTCAATTCTTCTTTCGCTTGCATTAATACCTGCTTCCGTTCGTCGGGTAATGTGTGGCCGGCCCGATTTATATAGAACGTCAGCATGGAAAGCGCCGAGCGAAACGGTGACGATTTCTTCCGGTGGCTGGCCTCCGCGGAATGTTTCAACGACCGGGCGATTCGCTTGGGATCTTTCCAGGTGAAGACTCCCGGATCGAGATCGAGCGCGTTGCTTTTCTTCGTCACCCGCTGCGACCATTTTGCGGTGGCGGTGGTCTTTTTTTTCGTGGTTGCCATGGTGATGCTGTGGAAGTTTGGCGTTGCGGTAACCGCTCCCTATGGTCGCGGCTCGGGTGCGCGCTTCATTGACGTTCGCTGTTCTTGATTTAGGGCGACGATTTTTTGATCGGGCACGACGGCATGTACTGTGCGCTCCGGAGCGCAGAACCGTTTTGACTCTCCGGCAGAGAGACGATCGTTTAAGGCGAACCGCGCGCCGCCAGTATGCTCGCCTGGCGCGAGGCCTTTTTTTACCCGTTGGGCTCGGGACCGTTTCTTGCCGCGAACGATGGCGCTGTCCGGAATTGACGCAGTCCGGCCGTGGACCGTTACATACGGTCGGATGTCCACCATACGCAAACCCGCTGCGAGTTATCTAGAAAGTCGCTCTTGGTTGATCCGGCCCTCTGGTGGAGAACGCACGGACTCCTTGGCTAAAACATAAGGGACGTACGCGGGGAAGGACGGTCGGTGAAAGCGGGAAGTAATTGAGCAGAGACGAAATCGAGGCGGCGCTGAGATAGTTATCGGCGAAAAGCAGATCCCTCACCCGGTTGAAACCCGGATTCGGGATGACGTTGAATAGGGGCTGTTGTGGTGACTGCGGCTGTATCCCCGGCTGAAGCCCGGGTATTCAAATTCCATGAGGAATTGTAATCCCCACCTTCACAGGTGGGGCTGGCGGAGGGATGTTTCGATGCGCGGCGGTATTCCTAGGCGCAGGCCGCGCGTTGGGCTTCGGCGCGCCAGGGGCCGATCCACTCGGGGGGATTGTGTAGGTCGGAAAGTGCTGCCACGGCACGGTCGCAGTCGCCCAAATCGTTCCAGTAGACGTTTTCCAGACGATGGACCATCAGACGGCCCGGGTTCTCGGTCAGGATCCGGCGGGAGAAATCGAGAGACGGCATGGAGTCGTAAATGCCATCAGCGATGCGAATTTCTTCGCCCGGTGCCTGCCGCCATCGCCATTTCCGGAACATCTCCAGCAAGCCGGGAACGGCCAGCCCGATCATTTCCAGAAAGGGCCGGATTTTGCCCACCATGATGAAGGTGTTCCACAGATACCCTTGCTCCCAAAAAGATTGTGCCAGTAGCTGGCAGGGCTTTTCTTCGAACCCATGAACCAGGGACGTTCCGGTGGCGGCGGCGAGCGCGGTGCCCGGCTGGATCCATCCATATCCGGTCTCCGGGCGGTCGGGCGTGGCGCCGAGTACGACTACGAATTCGGGGTAGCGATTCGCCAGCTCGAATGCATTTTCGAGCGATTCCACGAACCGCGCGTCGTTGGAAAAGTAATGATCGGACGGCAATACTGCGATCGTGGCGTCCTTATCCCGGTCAGCGATCAGCCGCAAGCCGCTTAAGATCGCCGGCGCGGTCCCGCGGTTTCGAGGCTGCACGATCCGTTGGGCAGGACAGTCGGCAAGGGAGTGCAGGTAGAAGTTTTCGTGCTGCCGATTCAGCGAGTAGAGAATTTGATTCGGCGATATGGCCCGTTGCGCCCGCCCTCGCGCTTGCTCCAGCAGCGTCGCCCCGTCATAGAGCGGACAGAACTGCTTCGGGCGCTCGTCCCTGGAGATGAATCGCGTCAAAGGCCGTAGCCTTACGCCGTCTCCTCCGGCAAGAATCAAGCCCCAGCGTCGCTTCCGGTCAGAATCGTTCATTTATCCTCCGTCCTGCTAGAGAGATGAGTTGAGAATAGTGGAACACGTCCGGAAGACTCTCCGGTCCCTTGGGTCGCCACCGGCTTTCACAAAGCGTCGACCTCCGGCACCGGTCCTCCGACAGAATCTCCCGACTTATCTACGGAGCCTCGATTCGCCCGCAACTGCACATTGCGTCACTGGACTACCAGGCTCAACAGTGGGTTACGTGTTCTAAGGTCGCTGGTCTGCAACTAAGGAGCCAATCGTAAGCGATTGATTTTGAATGGCGGAGTGCGAAATAATGGCGCGCCAAAAATGCGTGGTCTGCACAAATTGTGCAGACCTTTATTCGGGCTGTCCTGATGCCGGGGGATTGTCGGCTGTTTTTTCCAGGCGGTTATAGAGGGTGCGCTCACTGATATCAAGGCTTTTCGCAGCCTTGCGCCGATTGAATCCGGTCTGCTCCAGCGTGTATTCGACGTAGGCCTGCTCCACCTGTCGCAAGGTCGCCCCCGGTTTGAAGGTGAACACACCGGGTGTGGAAATCTTGGGCAATTCCACTCCCAGTTCCGGCGGCAGGTGTTCGGTCCCCAAGGTTCCCTCACGAGCCATGATCACTCCGCGCTCAAGGATGTTGCGCAGCTCGCGGACATTTCCAGGCCAGGAATGCTTCAACAGTTTTTGCAGCGCGCGGGGCTCAATTCCCGTCACCGAGCATGCGTGCGTCTCATTGAAGGTACGGATCAGGGATTCGGTCAGGGCGGGAATATCTTCCTTACGCCGGCGGAGCGCCGGCATCTGGATGCCGAATACGTTGAGCCGATAGTAGACGTCTTCGCGGAGCCGGTTTTCACGCACGGCATCTTCGGGCGACCGGTTGGTGGCCGCAATCAAGCGGACGTCCACCGGAATCTCGGTGGTTCCACCCAGGCGCCGCACTCCGCCGTCCTGAAGAACCCGCAGCAGCTTGGCTTGGGCGGGGGCATTCATCTCGGTAATTTCATCGAGAAATAGCGTTCCTCCGTGAGCCTGTTCGAAACAGCCTTGCCGCCGTCCCATAGCTCCGGTAAAGGCTCCGCGTTCATGGCCGAACATTTCGCTTTCGATCAGCGTATCGGGCAACGCCGCGCAGTTGATCACCACGAAAGGATTCTCGGCGCGGGGGCTCAGGCGATGAATGGCCCGGGCGGCCAGTTCCTTTCCGGTCCCGCTCTCACCGGTGATCAGCACCTGGGCAGCGGTGGGCGCCACTTGCTGGATGAGAGCGAAAACCCGCTGGATCGCGCTGGACTGCCCTACCATCTGCTCCAGCGAACCGGCGTAGCTCACCTGGCGGCGCAGCAGATCCGACTCGCTTAGCAGCTTGTCATAATTTACGGCGCGCTCCAGCAGAATCCCGAGAATTCTGGGGTCCACCGGTTTTTGCAGATACCAGAAGGCGCGAAGATCCCGCACGACGCTAACGGCGTGACCGATATCTGTCAAGGCCGTTAGGACGATGGCGGGAGTGGTCTCGCCGCGCTCGATTAGCGTCATCAGCAAGCGGAGGCCGTCGACGCGCGGCATCGCCAGATCGGTAACGATGGCGTTAAAGTGTGTCTGCGCCCCAATCTTTTCCAGGGCTTCTTCGCCATCAGCGGCAGTTTCGGCCGAATAGCCCCGCGCCGCGACTAGCGACGCGATTAAATCGCGGTGCTGCTGGTCATCGTCTACAACAAGAATGCGGTGCGGTTGGGCGGTTGGCATGAGAAGCCGGTCACTGCGGTTTTTCGGGCGCGGATACCAGGGAACCCTGTTCACCCGGATCGCTAAGTTACCGCCTCCCGCTGCGCCAGGGAAGAATCAGCGGCCTCCGCAGGGACCGTGAAGTAAAATGCGGCGCCCTTACCGGGACATCCTTCCGCCCAAATCCGACCTCCATGCGCCTCGACGATCCGCTTACACATTGCCAGGCCGATGCCCGTTCCCGGATATTTATCTTGCGGGTACAGGCGCTCGAAAGGCTCGAAAATTTTCTTCGCGAAACGAGGTTCGAAGCCGATCCCCTGATCGCGGACAGAGAGCAGCCATTCATCGCCTGAGGCGCTCCCGATTTTTCCTTCTTCGATGCGAATCGATGGACACTGGCCGGCCTTTCGAAACTTGATCGAGTTGGAGAGTAAGTTCTGAAAAACAACGCTGATCTGAGGAACGTCAATATCCGCTTCGGACAACGGGCCGACGTCTATCTGCGCGGAGCTATCGTGAATACTCTTGGCGAGTTCATATCGAGCCCAGCTCACGGCGGTGCCCAAGGGAGCACGGACGAGATCCAGTTCCTGTGAGCCTGCTCTCGCGTAAGCCGACATGTTGGTTACGAGCGCCTGCATCCGTTTCGCGGCCTGTTTAGATGCCGCACGATACTCATCGAGCCTGGGATCGGACTTATCCTGGCACGCCTCTTCCAGGAGACCGATATACGTGGCGATCACGCGATGAGCCTGTTGAAGATCATGGGCAGCCATGCAAGCGAACTTTTGCAAATCCCGGTTGGAGTCCTCAAGCTGCGAAATTCGAGCGTGAAGCTGGGCTTCTAATGTGATCGCTGGCGCTTGCATTTTCGAGCTTCTTTCGCTGATTTATATTGCGGCGTCGGGTCTTACACACTCCTGTAGGCATGGCACTCAAGACTCGTGCCGACTTTGCCAATCCGGCAAACACCGATTGTGCCACCGCGCCTCGATGGATGGCATCCTTCGGAGCGGGAGCAGTATCTGCCCTCAGCGCGCCGCCCCCACTAAATTTCTGCCGGAGATCTCCTCGGCGAGCGGCGCCAAATTACTATAGCAGCGAAAACAGTTCAGAATCATTTCACGGGTAGCCGGCTTCACGATATAAGCAATCCGACGGATCCCGAAACGTTTTTTCAGCCTGTCCCGCTCAGCCTCGGAGCCAGTCAAAATACAGACCGGCGGGCACTGCGCTGCCGTGAGAGACTCCAGCACTTCGACGCCGGAAAGCCGCGGAAGATTCAGATCGAGAAAAACGAGGTCTGGACTCCGGGCCTTGACATACGGGTCTAGACTGCCAAGGAACTTGACCGCACTTTCGCCATCGCTCAGCACGGACAGCTTAAAATTAACACCCATCGTTTCAAGGACACGGTTTAAGTGATAGATATCAGCCTCGTTGTCCTCCACGACTAAGAACTTCATCTGCCGCATGGAAACCTCCAGAACGTACTAGAGCAATTGGGACACCACTGGTGCTTACCGTAAAACAAGAAAAACGGTACTTTGACGCGATCACTTTAAACGGGCGCAAGTGCCTGTTCCAGCACGTTGCGGTCGGCGTCGGTGGCGGCCGATCGTCGACAGATGAGCGTATCTTCAAGAAAGAGATAGTCAATGCCGGTAGCGAGATAGGTATACAAGGCCTCGCGCGGTGTGTTGACGATGGGCTGGCCTTTCACGTTGAAGCTTGTATTCAAGACCATTTCGCATCCGGTCTCCTGACCGACCGCGCGCAGTAGTGCATGAAATTCCGGATCATTATTGCGCGAGACGGTTTGTACGCGGGCTGTGCGATTCACGTGCGTGACGGCAGGTAACTGCTCCGCGAATTCCGGCCGGACGTCCACGATGGTGGTCATATAGGGCAGGTCCGTGGACGGCGGAACGTCGAACCAGAGATGCACCTGTTCCAGCGACACGGCCGGGGCAAAGGGGCGAAACGCTTCGCGCATCTTCACCATGGCGTTGATGCGGTCGCGCATCATCGGATGGCTGGGATCGGCAAGGATGCTGCGATGGCCTAACGCCCGGGGCCCAAATTCCATGGCTCCTCGGTACCACGCGATCACGCGCCCTTCGCGAAGCAGTTTCGCGGCTGCACGGCACGTCTCCTCAAAATTTGCGTAGTGTTGGACATCGATTCGATCGTCGAATTTCGCGAGGGCCTCGCTGCATTCTTTGGTTGTATAGGCGGGGCCCAGGAAGGGGCTCGGCAAGCGGCGGTTTTGGATCTCGCCGAAATGCGCCGCACGATGAAGCCCCGCTCCCATCGCGGCGCCATCGTCGGCGGCGCCGGGCGGGATGTAGATTTCGTCAAAAAGGCCGCATTTGCGCAGCAGGCCATTGGCGGTACAGTTCAACGCGACGCCACCGGCAAGGGCCACGCGGCGCATCTGGGTAACCTCGGCAAAGTGGCCGCAAATATGGAGCATCACCTGGTCGAGACATTCCTGCAATGCCGCGGCGACATCCTGATGCGCATCTGTCAGCAGGCCGTCGGGCTGGCGGCGCGGGATCAGATGTTCATCCAGATAACTCCTTGCTGCGGAATAATTTTCCCGCTCTTCGCGCCCACGGCCGCATTTCAGCAGCGGGATTTGAATCGACCCGTTCGGACGGCACACAACCGCGTCGGCGAAAAAGCAACGGAACCTCTCGGGGTCTCCGTAGGGAGCGAGCCCCATGATTTTGTACTCGTCCGAGTTGAAGTCAAAACCCAGATGCAGTGTCACGAGCGAGTAGAGAATCCCGATGGAGTCGGCGGCCGCGATTTTTGCTAACGGCTCGAGTTGCCCGCCACAGCCCTTGTATACTGAAACGCCGTGGGCTTCTCCCATGCCATCGGCCACCACCACCAGGCACTCGGCCCATCCCGATGTGTAATAGGCGCTGGCGGCATGCGCAAGGTGATGGTCTACCTGATGCACGCGGTCCTCGGCGACGTCGCCCAGGTCCCGGTGGATCAGCTCCATCAAAGCGTGTTTGGAATATACCTGCTGATAAAGCTGGGCAGTTAGGGGATCGGAATTATAGAGCTTTTCGTAGGGCGCGTAGTTGAAGGCGTGCGCGATTTCATCTATATCTCCGATCGAAAGGCCGGCGCGCTGCAGACAGTACCGAATGGCCAGGGCAGGGAAATGCGCGCTGTGTTTGCGCCGGTCGAAACGCTCTTCCGCGGCGGCGGCCACAACTTCGCCGTCGATAATCAGGGCTGCGGCGGCGTCCTGCCCCTGCACGATCCGATACTCGCGTTCTTCGCAGCCGGGGAAGTGGTCCTTTTTGAATTGGACCGCGCGCTCAAAACCGCTTATGCCCAGAATGTTCATGATTGCGTCTCGCCTCCATCCGCAAGCGGTGCGGCCAGTGCGGAATAATTACGATTGCCCCTTGCCTCTGCCGCGGATACCTCGAGGTGCATGACTTCCGCCTGGGAAGCCCTCATCTGTTGCTGGACGAGATGGGCGATGGATATGATGGAGCGAAAGTCGTCAATTTCAAGGCGCTCCAGGGGGATGGTGATCGCAAAACGTTGCTCCAGGCCTACTAATAACTGGACCAGCGTAAGCGAATCCAAAGTCCCCGATGCCAGCAAATCTTCTTCCGCGGAGTCTACATCGACAAGCAGATTCTCCCGGAGAACATCTGCAATTTCTTTCGCTAATTGGCCTGGAGTTAGTTCCATAGGGTTCCAGGTCACTGCAGGAGCGGCGCGCCGCGGCGCGCCGGGTTCAAGCTCTGGGTCCAGTCGGCGCCATCGGGTTTCCGAAACTGCTCCCTGAGAAGCGGCCGGTCGATTTTTCCATTGGCGTTGCGAGGCATATCGGAAAGTGTGATCCAGCGGCGTGGAATCATGTACTGGGGAAGAGATCTGCTCAGCTGTTTCTTGAGGGCGATGGGCGGAAGGTCCGCTCCGCTACGAGGGACATAGGCGCAGCAGATGGACGCTCCGTCGACATCGTCAAACGCGACCACAGCTGCGTCCTGAATTTCGGGAACCGCGTGCACTGCGGCTTCAACTTCGCCGAGCTCGACGCGATAGCCTCTCGTTTTAATCTGCGTATCGGAACGTCCCACCAGGTAGACCATCCCGTCGGCGCCTAGCCAAGCCAAATCCCCCGTGCGGTAGAGCCGATCGGAAGGGTTGGAGCTGTAAGGATTCGGACGAAAGGCTTCTTTAGTCTTTTCGGGATCGGTCCAGTAACCCGGGCTCAATCCGACGCCTCCTATATATAGGTCGCCGACCTCGGGCGATTTCACGGGCTGCAGATTGTCGTCAAGGACGAATAGCATTTCACCCCCGCAAGGCGCGCCGATCGGTATTTCGGCGGTGGCATCTTCAGGGCACTGGGGCACACGGTAGTGGCTGCTGGCGATGGTTGTTTCAGTAGGGCCGTATAGGTTATCGAACGTTACGCGCGGAAGACGCTTCATCCAGTACGCTAATGCCGGGGTGGGGAAGGTTTCGCCACACCAAAGGATTCGCTTCAGTGCCGGAAAATCGTTCGGCTGCACGACATCGAATTTCGCCATCTGCTGCAGGATCCACGGCACGGAAAACCACTGCGTGAGCTGGTGAGTTCGAATGAAGTCCGCGAGTTTGTGCGGCAGCAAGCTGACTTCCGCCGGAAGCAGAAACAACTGCGCGCCGGACGCGATGGTTCCATAAATGTCAAACGTCGAAAGATCGAAGTGCAAGGGCGGATGGCCTGAGTTGCGATCTTCGGAATTCATCCCAAAGTATGCCAGCGCCCATTTGACGAAGTGCATCACGTTGGCGTGCGTGATGACGACACCTTTCGGCGTGCCGCTCGATCCCGAGGTGAATAGGATGTGCGCGGCGGCATCGGGAGCCGCGAACGAATCCACGGGCTGATCGGAAGTGGATTCAATTTCGGGCCACGAGAGTTGGACTTGTGCGACGCCGCTTAGACCTGGTGTGGAATCCATCCAGGCGATCCTTACCGATTCGTCTACGAATCCATTCGCCACAAGCTCGCTTAACAAAGCTGTGGTCGAGTGTTCCGCCACCACGCAACTGCAACCGCACTTCTCCAGAATTTTCCCGATGCGTGCGGCTGGGCTCGAAACATCCAACGGTACGTAAACGCAATCGGCCTTCAGACATCCAAACATGGCGGCGATCGCGCGGTGTGATTTCGGCAAAAGGAGCGCCACGCGATCTCCGCGCGCGACCCCGGCGGCCTGCAGCGCTCGCGCGATGCGGTTACTGGTTTGTTCCAGTTCACCGTAGGTTGTCGAAGCGCCTTGAAAAAAAAGTGCCGGTGCTTCCGGCCGGCGCGCCGCCTGGTCTGCCAGCAGCTGATGTAGACACTGTTTCATGCGGCAACCCTGTGCCAGGCGAGTTCAAAAACCCGTCTGAGATGATCGAACTCTTGGGCATCGTGCGGAATATCGAGAATGAACGTACGGAAGCCGTGGGCAAAATAGCGCGACAATTCGTCGGCCACGCGTTCGTAGCTGCCCACGAAGTACGGACAGTTGGTCTGATAATTCTCGAAAGGATGCAGCCAGTATGTTGAGCCGTGTGGTTCGCCGTCCTTCTCGACGTCAGCCAGCTGCTTGTGCCACACCGAGTCGGATATCTTGGTTGCCAGCTGCCGGGTCAACTGTCCCTTGCGATCTACGGGAAAGCGTTCTGTGGCTATGGCCCAGGCTTCGTCTTCGTCAGGACGGGCGATAATGCCGATGCGCGCGCCGCAGGCGGATTGATCGGACGCATGGGCATCGGGCCCGAGGGGTTCGGGATACTTTACCGGGATGGCTCCGATTTGCCGGGCTGCCTGCTGTCCGGCCTCCGACGAACCGGATATCAGATAGCCCGGCCGCAGCTCGGGCGCAAGCGGTGGATTCAGTGTCAATCCACGAACGGTGTAGAATTGCCCCTCATATGTCAGCGGCTTGCGGCCTTCGATCAGACCTTGAATAATCGTCGTGTATTCCACCAGGCGGAGATACCGGCTATCGTGGGGCGTCGGGTCGCCGAGCGCCGTCAGGTCATTCTTGAATCCGCCGGCGACCATGTTCAAAAAAACGCGGCGTCCATACAGATGGCCAAAAGTGGAGACGATCTTGGCCACCGAATAGGGGTGCATATAAACCGGCTGAACGGCGACCAGGGGACACAGCGACTTTGTGTTCTGAAGTATGAGATGAGCAATCAGCCAGGGATCCAGAAGCGTGTTGTCGGTGTAAATCAGCATCCCGACGCAACCTGCGTCCTCGCTCCACCGCGCCGTCTGCACCACCCGATCGAGATACTGCTCGGGCGGCCCGGAAGAAGGCGGGCAGGTTGAAAAAAGCTGAACGGGCAGATCCGCTACTGCTGTTTCCTGCGCGAGCGTCCCTGGACTGACGGCTGAATCGATGGTCATAGAATTTGTACCCCGACACTCACCTTGCCGCATCAGCGATTTGCACGGCTTATGCCAAACTTTTCAGAACGGATGGAGATGCAAATAAAGGACCTGCCACGCGAAACGGAGGGGTGAGCCTGTGCACGGGAGTTCCATTTAAGCGAAACGGGAAGCCCTCAAGTGGATAGCAACAGAGTGGAAACGGGCGACCCAGAAACGGAGGCAGCGTCTCCGCGCGGGCCAGGCGGCCCGCCGTCACGCTCAAGCTTCGACGAGACCTTTGCGAATGGCGTAACGTATCAGCTCGCTTCGATCGTGCAGATCGAGCTTACGCATCAAATTTACTTTGTGCGCGTCTACGGTCTTAACGCTGAGGTTTAACAGGCTGGCGATGTCCTTGAGAGACTGGCCCTCGGCAAGGAAGACGAGGATCTCCCGTTCGCGATCGCTTAGCAAGTCGTAACCGACCTTGATCTCCAGGGTCTGGCCCAGCATGTATTGCCGGACCAGGCCAGTGAGCACCTGGGGACTCATATACTGTTGGCCGCGATAGACGGCCTGCACTGCGTAGATCAGTTGGGTGGGCGGCGAGTCCTTCAATACATACCCGGCGGCGCCGGCATCGAGACACCGGGCCACCATATCCTCGTCGTCGTATACCGTCAGAATCAGTACCTTGATATCGGGGCGCGACTTCTTGATCCGCCGTGTGGCGTCGAAGCCCTTTAGTACAGGCATCGCGATGTCCATCAGGACGACGTCAGGGTACAAGCGAATCGCCTTTTCCACGCCTTCCTGGCCGTCGGAGGCCTCACCCACCACTTCGATATCGGGTTGCGAGCTGAGGATGGTTTTCACACCCTCGCGAAACAGCGCATGGTCATCGCAAACGACGACTCGGATCGGCCTTGCAGTCTTTTCTTCCATCATTTAGCGCCGCCCGGCAACGGTAGGTCAACCTCGATGCGTGTTCCCCGGAAAGCGATCCGGGAGGACGACGGCACGGAGTGAATATGTATTCGCCCGCCGAGCACCTCCACACGTTCCCGCATAGCCGTCAGGCCAAACGAGCGGTTTCCCGGCGTCGTCGAGAGGTCGAACCCGACCCCATCGTCCTGGATAATCATAATAAGGACCGCCCGGCGCATACATCCGAGCGATATTTTCACGTTTTTCGCGTGCGAGTGCTTCAACACGTTTGAGAGCGCTCCTTGCAACAAGCGATAAAGAGCAATTTGATGGCTCATTGGAACATTGGCCGGTATGTCCCCCTCATTAAGAGTGACCGCGATCTTGGTGCGGGACGAAAATTGGCTGGTGTAGGTCCGGACGGCGGGCAGAAAGCCTAAATCATCGAAGACCGCAGGTCCCAGGTCCAGTACCAGCCTGCGTACGGAATCGATGGCGTGAGAGGTGAGGCCAATGGCCTCGGTGAGACGTGGGCGAATGCTTTGCATTTCTCTCTTCTTCGCGTCGAGCGCGATCATTTCCAAATACAGCTTCAACAGGACAAGATCGTGGCCTACCTCGTCATGCAGGTCGCGCGATAAGCGCCGGCGTTCTTCCTCATACACTTTTGTGACGTAGGCCGAGGCTTCATGGCGGCGGTCGTCCTCCGCTTTCGGCGTTCTCGCTGCCACAAAGGGTTGGGAGGGAGGCGTCTCCGCAGCGTCTGACACGACCAGAAGAATGACCAGCGCATGCAGGCGACACAGCGCCAGAATGCCGGGCCAGTCGCACGGTTCCTTTTCCAACAGGTACGGCAGGCAGACTTCGAACAATCGATGAATGGCGGCAATCGAAGTGTCCGTGGCTATGCCGCACTGCCAGGCATAAGTCGCAAATTCCTGAATCCGCCGCCGAAAGATTGGAAACGATCGGCGTCGGACACCTTTGGAGAGCGCTCCGAAATCAACGGGAAGCAATTCGAGGAACCGTTCAATGCCGGAGCCGTTCATCGCACGGATCCATTTCGCAAGGATCGCCGCTTCGTTCGGGACGATGCTCTCCAGCGCACGCGCCGAATCGGCTCGAACTTCCGCGAACACTGTTTGCGGCCGGGTGCCTTGCGTGAAGCGCGGTGAGATTGCCCAGCCCTGTAAATCCCTTTTGGGCTCCATTGGTTTAGCGATAACAGCCATACAGCAGACGGACTAAGCGGGGAATCGTTTCAGGACACGTTTCAGGACAACGGAAGCCGACTACACATTTTAGGGGGCTTGGTCGCCCTGAGTGAATGCGGTCAGCAGAGGCGCTGTCCGCCTAAAGCATAGCAGAAGCGCATCGGCGCGTCTCTCCAGCCGTGGCCTTCGGAGTTGGCCTGGATCATGCATCAGCGAAAGGTGTGTTGGCGCTTGTCGGTTTGTGGCAGGTCGTTTAAGCGAATGTATATCCATATTACGAGTCCTAAAACGATCACGAGCACTGGAACTGGCCCGGTCATTGCCGGAGGCCGGTTTGCGCGCAACTCGTCTGCACGCGGCATGTTTGTACGGATCTTCGATGTCGGGGTGGCGCTGCTTGCCGCAATCGTCTTCCTGCCGGTATGCCTTCCGATCGGCCTCGCGATCTTCCTCGAGGACGGTGGCCCGATCTTTTACCGCCAAAAGCGTGTCGGCCGCGGCGGCAGCTTATTTGAAATCCTCAAATTTCGCACCATGCGAGCCGGATCCGCAGGCCGTTCGATCACCGCCGCTGGAGATGCGCGTACAACCAAAGTCGGGGGAGTGTTGCGCAAGTTCAAGCTCGACGAGCTTCCGCAGTTAATCTGCGTCCTTTGCGGCGACATGAGCCTGATTGGCCCGCGTCCCGAAGTCCCCGAGTATGTGGATCTCCACGATCAATTGTGGAGGGCAGTGCTGCAAGTGCGTCCCGGGATTACCGACCTGGCGAGCCTCGCGTACCGCGATGAAGAGGAGCAACTCGCGATGGTTCGGGATCCGGACGCTTACTATCGGTCCTGCATCCTTCCCGAGAAACTGCGTTTGAACATCGAATATCACCAGATGCGAACCATGGGCCGCGATTGCAAGCTGCTGTGGTTGACCGCGCGTTATAGCTTTTTCCGTTACGGTTTTGATCGTCAGAGAGTCACTAAATCTTTTCAGTAGGTAACACGCATGGACCTTCAATCCTTTATTCCATTTCATCTGCCTTCGATCGGCGACGAGGAGCGGCAGGAGATGGAGGCCACCCTGCGCTCGGGTTGGCTTACCACCGGCCCGCGCACTTTGCAGTTCGAGCGGGACTTCGGCGCCTATGTCGGCGCGCGCTATTCCTTGGCGCTTAGTTCCTGCACCGCGGGCCTGCATCTTGCCGTGGCTGGATTGGGTATCGGCCCGGGGGACGAGGTCATCACCACGCCGATGACGTTCTGCTCAACGGTCCATGCGATTCTGCAAACGGGCGCAACGCCCGTGTTAGCGGATATCAAACCGGACGGCAACATCGATCCCGAACAGATTGAGCGTGCGATTACGCCGCGCACTCGGGCCATTATTCCCGTGCATCTCGCCGGATTGCCCTGCGACATGGAACAAATTTGGGCCATCGCCGCGCCACGTGGTATTTACGTGGTGGAGGATGCCGCCCACGCCGCCGGCGCGAAGATCGGGAATCATTACATCGGCAGCAGCGCGGCCGCGGAAGGTTTCAGCGACGCGACTGCCTTCAGCTTTTACGCGACGAAGAACATGACGACGGGTGAAGGCGGCATGGTCACGACCCCCAGCGGGACGCTGGACCAACGAATGCGGAGCATGGCTCTTCACGGAATGAATCGGGATGCCTGGAAGCGTTATAGCGCCCAAGGCGGCTGGTATTACGAGGTGGAAAATGCGGGCTTCAAGTATAACTTCACCGATATGCAAGCTGCTCTCGGAATCCATCAGCTACGGAAACTCGAGTCCTTCATCGCGGTTCGAACGCGTTATGCCGAGATTTATAGCCGGGAATTCGCGGACGTCGACGAAGTGGAAGTTCCCGAAAGCAGAGCCGGTGTACGCCATGCCTGGCATTTATACATTCTGCGGCTCAATCTGAAATCGCTTTCGATCGGCCGCGACTCCTTTATCGCGGAATTGAAACGCAAGGGCATCGGTACAAGCGTGCACTTCATTCCGATTCCCATACATCCGTACTTTGCGGCGATGGGGCTGGATCAATCAGACTGTGCGCGCGCGCTGGAAATGTATCCACGTATCATCTCGCTTCCGCTCTACCCTGCCATGACCGAGGAGCAGATCCATTATGTTGCCGACTGCGTGAAGGACGTAGTCGCTGCGAACAAGATCGAGCGACAGGTGTTTTTAGGAGCCGCCTAGCGCGCTGGTTCAGGCCGGGTTTCGGGAAGCGATCGAATGAGCTCGTACCCGAGCAAGCGTTCAGCTTCTTCGATTCCGCCCTGCAGGTCACCGACGGTTCGCATTCTCATTAGATCCACGCCGATGGTGGCGAGTGTTCGCGCGATCTCGGAGGAGAGCCCCGAGACGATGACCGTCGCCCCCATCAGCCGCGACGCGTCTATTGTTTGAACCAAATGATTGGCCACCGTGGAATCCACCGCCGGCACGCCCGTAATGTCGATCACGACGACTTTCGCGCGATGCGATCGAATCCCGATCAATAATTGTTCGGTCAGTTGGCGCGCGCGCTGGGGATCGAGCACGCCGATGATCGGAAGAATGAGCAGCCGCTCCCGCACCTGCAGGACTGGCGTCGATAGCTCCCGAATGGCTTCCTGCTGCTCACGAATGATCCGTTCGCGCTCCTGGACAAAGCTTACACCCACGGTTTCTGCTATTCGGTTCGCGGCCGGTTCGTATGAATTCAGCACTTCGTTCAACATGCTGAAGTTGTGCTGATATTTTTCGAATAGTGAACGCGCCAGAACGTCGCGGAGTAGAAGCACAATCCCCAATACCTCACGCGTTTCTACGCCCCGGGGGATAATGCGTTCGGACAAATCGCGCGCATATTCCTCCATGGCCTCGACAGCGCCAGTTTCGAGAACCGCAACATAGTTATCGTAGACAGCCGTCGCTTCCGCGAAGATTTCCTCTTGGGTCATCGCGGTGAGGAGTCGCGATTCTGTGATTCGGCGGGCCCACTCTTCGCGCAACTGCGTACGGTTCTGTCGCAAGTGCGCTACAAGTTCTGTCAGCACCGCCCGTGTGCGGTCGATGCTGTTCTCGGGCCTCCGTTGGATGGCGTGCGGCGAGCGTTGCAGCTTGGCTCTCATCGACGGGCTCCTATTTGGGTGTCGCCTGCCTGGTCATGGCGTCCTTGGTTATGGGCTGCCTGGTCATGGCGTGCTTGGTCAGGGTCGGCGGTTTTTCACGCAGAATTTCGAGTGCTTCTTCAAGGTCCAAGGCCGTGTCGGCCCCTCCCAGGTCAAGTCCGAGTTGCGCCATCGCGAAAGCAACCTCCGCCTGAATGCCCACCACCACAGTTCGGGCTCCGCGGAGGCGCGCGGTTTGTACGAATTCGCGTATCATCCTGCTCCCGAAAGCATCTATCACGTCCAGCGCGGCAACATCGAGAACCAGCGCCTTGGAATGGTTCTGGGCAAGATGGGCCCCCAAGGCATTCCGAAACTCAATTAAGTCGTCGTCCGTCAGTGCCGTTTGAATCGATGCGAGGATACAGTCACCCTGCTTCAAAAGTGGCACTTTCATGGCGCATCTCGGAACCCTTGCACATAGATCGCCATTTCTAAATCGTGCGTGTGAAGCGCTGCGGTTCTGTGAAAGAACATGCGCAATGAATGGTAAATATTACCTGCGAACAATCGACAGGCTGGTAAACAACGTAATCCAGTCAGGCGAACGGTCTGTCTCATTTTTCACACGTCGCGTAGAAGAATCTGCGCGGAGCATACCAGGCTGTCTGTAGGAAGATCCTTCGTGCGACGGCTACCTTTTCGAATAGAGCTCTTTTATCAAAGGTTTGCGATTGGATGTTTCTTTGGGTCCACGAAATGCAACGCCCTAGTCCATGCGGAACGACAAGCCTACAGTGTGGGTGGCGGACGATGACGCTGAGGTTCGGGCATATCTGTCGGCCTTTTTGACTTCTCGCGGTTACGAGGTAACAACCTTCGAATCCGGAGAGCAGGTTATCCCTCAACTTCGACTCGCGAGTTCTCCCGCACTCCTGATCCTGGACATCCGTATGCCGCGGCTCGGCGGATTGGAAGTGATGGCTGAGTTGAGCGCTCAGGCTTTACAAATCCCGGTCATTGTTCTCTCAGGTATGAGCCAGCCCGCCACCATCGTGAAAGCGATGCGTTTGGGAGCAGTGGACTTTGTAGTCAAGCCCATTAACGGGACTCGGCTGGAGGAAGCGATTCGCAATACATTGAATGTGTCGCCGGAGGCTCCTTCGCTTCCCGCCGCCGCCACCGACGAGCTGGAGTCGCCTTTCTTCGCGACAGAGAACAAGCGTATGCTCCAAATCCGCGCCATCTGCGATCAGGTGGCTTATGCGGATGTTCCGATCCTGATGCTGGGAGAATCCGGCGTCGGCAAGGAAGTTTTAGCGCGCTACGTTCACGAGCGATCAAGAAGAAGCGGTCCTTTTGTCAAAGTAAATTGTGCGGCCCTGCCGGCGGAGCTGCTGGAGTCCGAATTGTTCGGCCACGAGCGCGGTGCATTCACGGGCGCGCAGCGGGATAAACCAGGGAAATTTGAATTGGCAATGGGCGGCACACTCATGCTCGACGAAATCGGCGAGATGAGCCCTCTGCTGCAAGCCAAGCTTCTGCATGTTTTGCAGGACGGTGAGTTCTGCCGGGTGGGTGGTACACGTACGCTCACTTCCAACGCGCGCATCATCGCCGCCACCAACAAGCGGCCGGAGAAACTGCTTGCTTCCGGTGAGTTTCGAGAGGATCTATTCTTTCGTCTGAACGTGATCACGGTCGAAGTTCCGCCGCTGCGAGATCGTCCGGAAGAAATTGCAGTGCTCTGCGATTATTTCGTGCAAAAGTATCGTGTGCGTTATAAAAGCGACGTGCATCAGTTGCCCTCGGAGTTGTTATCGGCCTTCGCCAAATATTCCTGGCCGGGAAACGTCCGGCAGCTTGAAAACCACGTGAAGCGATTTTTAATTCTTCCTGACATTCGCATGGCATTACTGGAACTGCGCCGGGATACGCTTTGGTCGGAGCCGGCTCCTCGTACCGGGAGCTTTGCGGGTGTCTCCCTGAAGGAACAGTCGGCGAATGCTGCGGAAAGCGCCGAACGTGAACTTATTCTGCAAACGCTCAACGAAGTGAACTGGAATCGCAAGGTCGCGGCGCGCCGTTTGCATATTTGCTACAAATCTCTCCTCAGCAAATTGCATCGCTGGGAATTGCGCGGGCATGTGGCGAAATTCGACGCGGCTTCAGCCGCAGGGAATGGTTCCGGCGAACGTTACCAGAGCCCGGTTGTTTAAACACCCGTCTGAATTCGAAGAGACCCAGGCCGGCGCTGGCGTATCTGGAATGTTCTACGCGTCTTCCCACATGTTTATTCATAACAGCCGAGTTTCCCGTCTGTGCGAAAAAGAGAACCCCACTTCCTTCGGAATTTCCCTTTTGCCGACAAAAACATGGCGCCCCGGGGATGATCTTATGCTGGTGCCACTTTTCGTCCGCTTCTTTATTAAGTTGGTCGCTCGGTTGCAAGCGTGATGGATCAGAAGATACGCATCGTCGGCCAGAACTTGTCGACCAAGGGTGCCTCAATGATTAAGCTCTACAACATCATTCGAAAAACCGCTGCCGCGTTCATCTCAATCGCGTTTATCTCCATGACTGGCGTGTCCGCAAGGGCGCAGGAGAAGCCCTCCACGGAAGAGGTTCGGCACGACTACCTTCTGGGCGTGAACGATCAACTCAAAATCTGGGTACTGGGAGTTGAAGAGATCACCGACAAACCAATTCGCGTCGAGCCGGACGGGGATATCGATCTGCCGCTGGTCGGGAAAATACACGCTGCGGGCCTGACCACCGCCCAATTGAAAGATTTGCTGGTGGAGCGCTATTCGAAAGAGTTACTGAAACCCCAGATTTCCGTGGAAATGGTGGATTATGGCAGCCAGCCGGTCTCGATCCTAGGAGCGGTCAACCGTCCCGGCGTTCACCAGTTGGAGGGTCGCAAGACGCTGATGGAGGTGATTTCCATGGGTGAGGGATTGCGCCAGGACTCGGGGACGCGAGTCACGATCAGCCGGCAGATTAAGAACGGGCCGATTCCCTTACTTACTGCGCGAACCGATCCAACCGGGCAGTACAGCGTAGCTGATGTGGGCGTGAAGGATCTGCTTTCAGGCGCACATCCCAGTGAAAACATCCTGATCCTGCCCAACGATGTAGTCACCGTTCTGCCGGCGGAATCGGTCTTCGTTATTGGCGAAGTGAAAAAGCCCGGCCCCGTGGTGGTGAGTGCGGAGGGTATGACGGTTCTGCGGGCATTATCTACGGCCGAAGGTCTCGGTCCGATGTCCTCCCCCGGGAAATCCATGATTGTTCGCGTGAGCGCGGGTTCCAACACGCGAACCGAGATCCCCGTGGATCTCAAAAAGATTCTTGCGGGACAAACGGAAGATTTTGCTCTCCGCGCGAACGATATTTTACTGGTGCCGTCCAGCACACCCAAGAGGGCGACCACGCGTGCCCTGGAAGCGGCCATCCAGGCTGCTACCGGTGTTGCTGTCTTCCGCGCATTCTGATAGTGGCGGCAGTCCAATGATGCTACGCAGTAAGGAGCATATGAATGGCGCATGAAGTTATCGGTCGATCTGATGGCGTGCTCGATCGCCCCATGCCGGAGGTCCGGCTTTCTCAACCGCTATACCATCCGGCGCGATTTGCCGCAGCTCCGGGCGACCCGGTAGCTCTGAGCACGTTTACGGGCCCGCTATGGCGCCGGCGAAAAACACTTCTTCTCGCGATTCTGCTTGGCGTGACCGGCGGAGTGCTCGCCACTTTTTGGTCGCGTCCCGTTTATCGGGCGCATACCTCCGTGCAAGTCGAAAGTTTCCAGAATGACCAGGTGACACCGATCGCGGCGGCCCTGCCGAATGCCTCCGCAGAGAATTATCTACAAAATCAGGTAAAAATGTTGGAGAGCGACACGCTGGCTCTGCAGGTAGCCGACATGCTCGGCGAGCCCGCGCGACCCGTTTCCCGGCGTTCTCCGCTGGACATGTTGCGCCGCGGGTACCAGAATTTGCGGCAGATCGTCACGCCATATCACGAGACTGACACCGAGCGGCGCATCCGTCAGGTCAAAGAAGCGCTGGGCGTCAGAACGACGCTGCAATCTCAGGTTATCGAAATCTCCTTCGATTCCTACGATCCTCAGGAGGCGGCGCGCGGAGCGAATGCCGCGAGGTCGGCATTGGTCGAAATGAATCGCGAAGCTCGTGAGCATCTGATCGATGACACCACCGATTGGCTGAATCGGCAGGCGGCGGAGCTCAAGGCGACTGTGCAGGCTCAAAATCAGCGTTTGCAAAATTTCGCGGGACAAACGGGCTTGATCCTTGCCGGCAACGAGGGGACCGTCGCGCAAGCGCGGACTCGGCAGAGCGAAGACGCCCTTGTCCGCGCCGAAACAGACCGCGCCATGAAGCAGTCGCGATTCGAAACGGCGAGCGCGAAAGGAAATGAGCTGCCGCCGGATGCGCAGACTCTCAGTCCACTTCATCAGTACCAGATTGACCTTCAGAACATGCGGCGCGAGTTGGCGCAACTGCAGACGATATACACGCCTACCAATTACAAGGTTCAACGCCTGCAGGCGCAGATTGCTGAGACCGAAAAAGCGATGGCCACAGAGCGCGCGGCCATGGTCGCGCGCATGGGAAGTGACTATGCCGCCGCGAGTCGTTTGGAAACGCTTCTCTCCGACGCTAACAATCGGCAGCTCGAGAAAGCTGCGGAAGAGATGGCGAACGATCGCCAATATAACGTCCTCAAAAGCGAGGCCGACGCCACTGAAAAACTCTACGAGAGCGTGCTGGAACGGGCGAAAGAAGCGGGGGCGGCTTCTGCTCTACGCGCGACGAATATTCAAACCATCGATCAAGCTGTGCCGCCTTCGATCCCTTATAGCCCGAAAATGCCGCTCAATCTTGCCGTTGGGTCCGTGATCGGCATGTTCGGAGGTATCGGACTGGTGCTGCTTTCGGAGCGATCGGATAAAGTGAAGCGCCCCGGAGAGATCACGGTGCTCGACATCCCTGAGCTGGGCGCCATCCCTTCCGCGAAAGATGCGCGAGTGTCACCGTGGGGTGCTTTCAGGATGGGCGCTCCCAGCGAAGTGGGACTGGTCGCGCGCGACCAGCGGACCTCGATACTGAGCGAATCCTTTCGCGACGCCTTGACCTCGATTGTCTTCGGTGCGGTACGCAAACCACCCGCCGGCGGCGTCGGCGGCAGAATCCTGGTGGTCGCCAGTGTCGACAGCATGGAAGGAAAGACGACAATTCTCACCAACCTTGGTGTCGTGGCGGCGGAACGGCGGCAGCGGGTGCTTTTGATTGACGCCGATCTTCGCCGGCCCAGGCTGCACAAAATCTTTGGCATACCGAACGAGCGTGGGCTCACGGATGTATTGAAGCAGGACCCTTCGCAAAAGCCGACAGACAGCCTTCCGATTGTCAGGTCCGCTTCCGTTCCCGGCTTGTCCATATTGCCAAGCGGACCGGTTGATACAGAATCGGTCGCACTCCTGCACACGGCTGAAATCTCTGGTCTGTTGCGCCGCTGTCGGCACGATTTCGATCTCATTCTTATCGATACGCCGCCACTCTCTATGTACGCCGATGGACGAATCCTGGGACGGTTTTCCGATGGCGTCGTTATGGTGGTGCGAGCAAACAGAAGCAGCCATAGCGAAATAACGAACGCGTGTGACCGGCTACGGCAGGACGACATTCCTGTTTTAGGGACCATCCTCAACGATTGGAGAATGGACCCTCATCAGACGCGCGCGTACGGTCGTTATCGAGTTTGAGATGAATCCTGCATTGACAATATCGAACCGCGCTCCCGCAGTGGCCCCACTGGCGGCTGGCTTGGACGAATGCGCTTATGCCGGCCTATGTTTGTTTCTATTTGTGATGCCTTGGGAGGCCGTGGCGCATTTGAGCGGATTTCCACTCGGCCTGTGGATCGGGTCAGTCACGTTCGGGATCGCCGCGTCACGAACCCTCCTTATATCGCGGGTACGAAAACTAAGCGGAGTGCATCTCTGGATGTTCGGCTTTGTCGCGTTGTCGGCTATCAGCGCCTTGTGGACGATTGATTCCGCACAGACGAATGAGCGCATTGGTACTTATTCGCAACTGTTGATCGCGGTGTGGCTCATCTGGGAATTGGCTCCCTCAGAAGCGCGACTTCTTACACTGATGCAGGCCTATGTTTGGGGAAACGTGATTCTGTCAGCCTTGACGATTCGCAATTATGCGTTCGGCAGGACTGCGCCTCAGCTGGAAACGGCTCTGGGAACAGCGACGTGGGATGAAGAACGCTATTCGGTCACCGGGATTAATGAAAACGATCTGGGATTGATGCTGGCGGTATGCCTGCCGCTAGTCTTCTATCTTGCGCTTCGATCGAAAGGCCCAGCGGCCAAACTGATCGCGTGGATTCCATTCCCGCTTTTTGTGACGGCCATTTTGTTAAGCGGGTCGCGGGGTTCCGTTGTAAGCGCGGCTATCGCGCTTATGATGCTGCCGTTGTCTTTTCGATATTTCTCCCGCTCACAGCGGATCGTCGCCGGCGTCGCATGTTTTGGCGTTGTTCTGTGCAGCCTTTTTCTTGTGCATGCGGAAGTCTGGCTACGACTCCAGCAATTCACCGCGGAGGTGACGGAAGGAACTCTCACTCATCGAACCGTAATTTGGGCGGCCGGGCTAGCGAGTTTCCGGGATCATCCGTGGCTCGGCATTGGATCCGGTGCATTTCCAACAGCCGTGCTTCGATTGATAGACATCCCGTACGTGGCTCACAATACGTTTCTTTCGATTCTGGTTGAACTGGGGATCGTAGGGGAATTTGTGTGGATAACAATGTTGGCCGGTGTTGCTTATTGCATTCTGCGCATGTGTTACCTGGAGAGATGCCTGTGGTTCCTGGTGCTGCTCAGTTGGAGCGTCGGGGTGATGGCTCTCACCTGGGAATATAACAAGACCACCTGGATTGTTCTTGCGCTTATGCTCACGCATGCCTACTCACGTCGAGGCATGTCTGGCGTCGAGCACCTTACGCGTAATTTTGCCAGTTCGCGGACGCACAACAGCCCGTGGACCCGCGACGAAGTGGCGAGTGGAGTTGGTGGCAGAAGGCGATGAAGGAAACCGGCGTGTCTCAATCTATAACGGCGCAAGCACCTCCTCTATGCGATCGGCTGCGGATTCTGCACGTGACCCCGACACTTTCCGTCGGCGGCGCCGAACAAATGGCCAGCTATCTGATGACCGGCCTTTGTGCGTCTCACAGCATCGGCGCAGTGGGCCTGTTTCCTCAGGCGCACAGCGCGATTGAAGACCGCCTTGTGGACGCGAATATACCCATCTGGCATCTGAACAAACGTCCCGGCTTCGATCCGCGGATGTACGCATCGCTCTATCGCGTGTTCCGTAATTTCCGGCCTCACGTCGTCCACACTCATATGGCCGTGCAGCGGTACGTCTTCCCCGTTTTACTGCGCTATCGCCTTGCGGCGGCCATTCACACAGTCCACAACCTGGCCGAGCATGAAACCGACGCGGCGGGCCGCTGCGTCCACTGGTTCGCGTTCCGTAAGAACGTTCTGCCGGTGGGGATCTCACGCGAGGTATCGGCAAGCGTGAAACGCGTGTATGGTGTGCCCTGCGCGGCGGTCATTCCCAACTGCGTTCCCGTGGAGCAGTACGGGCAGGATGCGGGCATCCGCCAGCAATGGCGCGACCGGCAGGGTATCGACAACGATGCGATTGTCTTCGTCTGCGTAAGCCGCCTGGAACCGCAAAAGAATCCACTGATGGTGTTGCAGGCGTTTGCCAATCTTCGCGACGAGCGCACGCACCTGGTTTTCGTGGGCGATGGCTCTCTGCGGAAAAAACTGAACGAAGTGGTACGTGCAAGCGGTCTCGCTACGCGCGTTCACCTCTTGGGGAAAATCGGCTACGTCTCCGAGGTCCTCGCGGCTTCCGATGTGTTCGTACTCGGTTCTAATTGGGAAGGCAATCCCCTGGCGGTGATGGAAGCGATGGCTGCAGGATTACCGGTTGTGGCCACTGAGGTGGGTGGCGTTCCGGAACTGGTCCGCCATGGAATCGACGGCCTGCTTGTCCCCATGGGCGCCGCGGCCGCATTTTCGCAGGCCATGAAGTGCCTCATCGAGAATCCCGAGCGCCGCGGAGATATGGCCGCAGCCGCGCAAAACCGGGCGTCGAGCGAATTTCGAGTGGAAAGAATGGTCAGTCAATACGCGGATTTGTATCAGGAAATGCTCAAGCGCAGAACGGAATTAATAGGTGAGCGGATCACAGGTCTCACGGCTATTTAGGATCGGATTAAATGCGAATCATAGTGGTAACAGCGAACCTGCCGCACGGAACGAACGAAGCCTTCATCGTGCCTGAAATTGAAGAATTGATTCGCGCCGGCCATGACATCCTTCTGGTACCTCGCTCTCCCAAGGGACCGCTGCTTCACGGACGCGCTCTGACGAAGCACGCCTGCCGCGAAGGTCTAATGTCCCTCGGCGTTCTGGCAGCGGCTGGTGTGGTCGCTCTGGAATCTCCCCGCGGGATGATGAAAGCGGTAGGTGTGGCCCTGCGGAGCAGAACGGCCCATCTGTGCGCCAAAAATCTGGCGGTGCTGCCGAAGGCATTCTGGTTGGCGGCGGTTGCTCGCGAGTGGAAAGCAGATCACATACATTCACACTGGGCGGGGACCACGGCCACGCTTGCGATGGTTGCGGCCGAAATCGCCGGCGTCCCGTGGAGCTTTACCGCGCATCGCTGGGACATCGTGGAAGACAACCTCTTGCGCGAAAAAGTGCGCACGGCGCATTTGGCTCGATTTATCTCAGAAGACGGTCTGGAGATGGCGCGGAAAATCGGCATCGGAAACCAACCCAGCGCCCGCGTCTTAAAAATGGGTGTGGAACTTCCAGCAGCCGTGGAACGTCGCTCCGGCGCATGGCCGATTGTCCTGTGCCCAGCGCGGCTGGTGGAAATTAAAGGACATCGGTTCCTTCTGAAAGCCTGGCGGATTTTGCGAGAGCGGGGTGTTCACGCCGAGCTGTGGCTTGCGGGCGATGGCGAATTGCGGCCCCAAATCGAAGCGATGATTCGGAGTTTTGGCCTGCAGAACGTCGTTCGCCTACTCGGCGCGTTGCCTCATGAAGAGCTCTTGCAGATATATAAGGAGCACTCCATCTCCGCTGTCGTGCTGGCCAGCATGGATTTGGGTAATGGTCAGCACGAGGGGATTCCGGTGGCTTTGATTGAGGCCATGGGCCACGGCATCCCAGTAGTGGCGACAACCTCGGGCGGGACGCCGGAATTGGTCAGGCCCGGAACCGGCTTCCTGGTTCCGCCGGCGAACGCCGTTGCGCTGGCCGACAGTATTGGAATGTTGATTGGAGATAGCGGCTTAATCGATGAAGTGGGCCAATCCGCGCGCCGTCACGTACTTCAGACGCACAATCTCCCGTCTGTCGTATCGAATCTTGTGCAGTGTTTTGCGGAAACGCGCTTCGCGGAAACGCCCGCGACGGCTGCACAACCAGAACAGGCCGTGGCTTAGAAGGGTGAACGTATGCCGAAGACCATTCGAAGAGTCCTAAGAATGACGGCCCTGCTGGGCGTGATCGTGCTCTCCGGCGTGTGTGCTGGGCTATTGCGTTTTGACTTCCATCCCCGCTCGCTGCCTTGGGTTTGGATTGCCATGGGCATTGCCGTCGTCGTGAAGGGCCCCATCTTTTGGGCGAGCCGCCTGCATGCGGGAGATTGGAGAACCGCGAGCCTGTTTGACCTGCATCGAGTGGCTCTCGCTAATATTGCGGCTTCCGGTCTGGGCGCGCTGATTATTGCGGTCACGATCGGGCCCGCGTTTCCCCGGTCCCTCTATATTCTCGATGCGGTACTGTGCTTCCTCTTCACCGCGACTCTGGTCTTCAGCCTGCGTCTGTATCAGGATATTTTTTCGGTGCCACCTTCTGTGGAGACGCGGCGCGTACTGATTTATGGCGCGGGCGTCGCTGGTTATTCACTGGGTCGGGAAATTCTTTCCCAGCCCGACGGGAAGACCGCAATACTGGGTTTTCTCGACGACGATCAGAGCCGGCACAACACGCTGCTTCTTGGACTCGAAATTCTCGGCGGCGGTTCGGCAGCGGAGGAACTCGTCCGCCGTTTCGCTGAGATCCGCCGGCCCGTCTCGGAAATCATTATTGCCATCCCGTCCGCGACAGGACGTGAAATGCAATCTGTCACAGCTTATTGCAGGGCCGCTGGCGTGCCTTTTCGTACCTTGCCGAGCATAGCGGAGCTCCTGGATGGCAAGATGACGCGCCAGATTCGCGAGGTGTCTCCGAACGATTTGCTGGGCCGCGAGCCGGTGACGATCGACGGGGGACGCATCTCAGCTGCCATCGCCGGCGAATCGGTGATGGTCACCGGCGGAGCGGGCTCTATTGGCTCCGAGCTCTGCCGGCAGCTCGCCCAGTATGGTCCTCGCAAGCTCGTGATTTTTGATCAGGCAGAGAGCGAAATGTATATGCTGGCGCTCGATTTGCGCAAGCGACATCCACAACTGAATTTAGTAACCGAAGTCGGCGACGTTTTCCGTGCATCGAGAGTGACTCGAGCGATGGCTGAACATGAGGTCGCCGTGGTTTTCCACGCGGCTGCCTATAAACACGTTCCTCTGATGGAAGAGAACGTTGTCGAAGCGATCGAAAACAACATCATCGGTACCTATAACGTGGCACGCGCCGCTTGCGAGAATCGCGTGAGCAAATTCGTGTTGATTTCCTCCGATAAGGCTGTGAACCCCACCAGCGTGATGGGCCTGACCAAGCGAGTGGCGGAGCTCATCGTATCGGCGATGCCGCTCGAGGGAATCGCCGAGGCGGGGACGTTCGTCTCCGTCCGGTTCGGAAATGTTCTTGGAAGCTCCGGAAGCGTCATTCCCATTTTCCGAAGGCAGATCGCCGCCGGTGGTCCTCTCACCGTGACCGATCCGGAAATGCGCCGTTACTTCATGAGCATTTCCGAAGCGGTCCAACTGGTGTTGCAGGCATCCACCATGGCTGGAGGATCGGAGATTTTCGTTTTGGACATGGGTGAACCGGTCCCGATCATGACACTGGCCCGCAACATGATACGTCTCGCCGGGCTTGTCGAGGGCCAGGACATCGAAATTGCGGTGACCGGTCTGCGGCCGGGCGAAAAACTGTTTGAAGAACTTCGACTGGATGACGAGAACGTTTTGCCGACCTACCACGAAAAGATTCGGCGCTTCCGTGGTCCTGTACCGAGTAGCAGATCGTTATCGGAGTGGCTGGAAACCCTGCACGTATTGTTGTCCACGAAAAATGTCCCGTTGCTGAAAGCGCACCTGAAACGGCTGGTGCCGGAATATCGCGGAGAGGTTCCGGAAATGGCCGAAGAGCAAGCCGCCCAACTAGCGGCTGCCGCGGAAGTGAGTTAAATATGACTTCACTATTCGAGCGTTGCAGAGGACGTTTTTCGGCTGGTTTTGTGCTCGCTTTCCACGATATCCGTGCCCAACGTCTTGCGGAGCTGGTGGACGCGTTGGCGCCGGCTGAAATTGTTCCTCTATCGGATCTGGTTGAGCGCAGCAAAAAAGGAAAGTCCACTGCGGGACTGTTTGCGATCACTCTGGACGATGGCATAGGCAATACGGTTCGGGACCTAGCCGACTTGTTTCAGCAGCGGGGTTGGCCCGGCACTTTTTATATTTCGACAGACTATATCGACGGTGACGGCGGATTGAGTTTTCAATGGTGGCGCAATCTGGTCCCCTTCCTGCCCCGTCGCAAGGTACGCCTGGAAAGCCGGGAGATTGACCTCTCTCTGCCCGGCGCTGTAAACAGACTCTCCAGGGAAATGGAGCGGATGTGGCATTCGCGCCGGCAGGAAGCCTACATGAACTTAACGATGGATTTGGTGGAGCTGGTGCTGCGCGAGCATGAACTCGATATCGCGGCGATCCGGCCGCCGGAATCCATCAGTTGGCCGGAGGTGGTGCAGTTGAGTCGCGACCCGTTGCTTTCTTTTGAAAGTCACGGTGTGTCGCACACAGCCATGTCGGCGCTGACGGATTCCGAACTCGAGGCCGAGATGAAAAATAGCCGGGATTTAATCGCCAGCTATACGGGCCGCTCCTGCCGGCATTTCGCCTATCCTTTCGGAAGCGATCGGAGCATTGGACCTCGTGCGGTAGAGGCCGCCCGGCGATTCTACGATTCCGCCGTCACGATGAGTCTGGGTCACGTCGATTCCGCTCATCCGTGGCTGCTGCCGCGGATTCCGCTGTACACGGGAAACCACAGCTGGTTCGCCCGATTAAAATTGCTCTCGACATATGCTTCCCGTCATAAACAAGCCGGCGACCTTCCGGCTGGATTGGTGACGATCGACAGCCATGGCGAGCCTTGTGCGGAGAATCTTCATCTCGGCGTCGAGCCGGAGGCGAGTTCGCATGGGCGCGCTAACACCAACGGCGCGTGCATAAGTTACGGCAATTCCACGGAGGGCGCATGATAATTTCCGTGATCATTCCCTGCCGAAACGAAAAGGATCATATTCGTGAATTCCTGAACACGCTGGAGAATCAACTTACGGAGCCGGAATGGGAGCTCGAAATACTTGTCGCGGACGGCAGAAGCGATGACGGCACCGGGGAGTATCTCCGGAATTACGCGGCTCACAACCCGAATGTTCGAATTATCGATAACCCGGGGCGGATTGTTTCGACCGGACTAAACGCGGCAATCCAGGCCTCTACCGGAGACGTCATTATTCGGATGGACGCGCACACAGTTTATGCGGACGACTACATGCTGCAATGTGTCCACGTCCTGGAAGAATCGGGCGCGGACAATGTAGGAGGAGCGTGGGTCGCCCAAGGCCGCGGTTCTCTCGGACGGGCCATTGCTGCGGCTTTCCAGTCGCCGTTCTGCGGAGGCGGAGGCAGAGCCCGCCGCATTGGGTACAACGGCGAAGTGGATACTGTGTACCTGGGCTGCTGGCGCCGTTCAGCATTCGCGCGCTTCGGGCTCTTCGATCCTGAGTTAGTTCGGAATCAAGATGACGAATTGAATTTCCGCATTCGTCGGAACGGCGGGCGTATCGTGCAATCGAGCCGCATTCAGTCGACCTATACGCCTCGGTCATCTTTGCGCACTCTCTTCCGGCAATATTTGCAATATGGCTTCTGGAGAGTAGCGGTGATGCGGAAACACGGACGTCTGGCGTCCTGGAGACAAGCGGTTCCGGCTCTCTTCGTCACCTCCGTCATCATTGGAATCACAGTGGCTACGCTTTCACATCTGTTCCATTGGACTGCGGCTTCCTCTGTTGCGACTATGGTTGTCTCGGGGGAGCTTGCTTTGTATATAGCCGCCTGTCTTGCGTCCGCGCTTCCGCTTGTCGGTTCGCTAGAACTCCCGGCTCTGCTTGCTGTCCCGGTGATTGTGGCGATTCATCAGATTGCCTATGGGCTGGGCTTCGTTGCGGGTCTAATGAAGCCGCCCCGATTCGCGGCAGCGGTGCCGGGTGCCGAGCGTGTATTCAGCTCACTTACGCGATAGAACCATGGATGCTGCAACGCAAGTTTCGACGGGAGAAATTGCATCGGCGAGTGCAATGAAGAGATCATCGATTCGGACCGCCACGTTCGACGATTATGACGGAATTGCGGCCGTCGAGACGAGGAACGGTTTGACGGCGAAACCACGCGAGCAGTGGCTGGATCTCTGGCTTGCCAATCCGGCGTATCACCAGCTTCGCCGATGGCCGATCGGGTGGGTGATTCAGGATCAGGACGGGGCCATCGTAGGTTCATTGGGCAACATACCTTCACTGTTCTACTTTGAAAACTCCAGGTTCGTTGCAAGTGCCGGCCGGGGCTGGGCTGTCGATGCGGAGTATCGACAGTTGTCGATCATGCTATTGGCGCAGCAAATCAAATTTTTGGACGCGGACATGAATTTGGTAACGACTCCTGGCCCGGTTACCGCGGCGCTTTGTACCCGACTGGGATGGTCGCGGATGCCGGTGGGTGAATGGGACCGCTCCGAATTCTGGGTTCTGAACTACGCAAGCGCTGTGCGGAAATACCTGGCCGTTAAGGCGCCCAGACCTTTGGGCGCGTTGGCGAACTTAGTTACCGCACCACTGCGGAGAACACCAATTCGGCCGTGGCGACATTCGCGGTCAGCAGTCCCCGGATGTTCTCTCGAATGGTGCACCGAATTTGACCAGCGCTTCAATGTTCTGTGGGATGAGCTGCAACGCCAACGTCCCGACCGATTGCTGGCGGTCCGCGACGCGCGCACTCTAGCTTGGCATTTCAAATACGCGTTATTGCGAAATCAACTATGGATACTGACAGCCAGCATGGATGGCCGATTGGCGGGTTACGCGATTCTCGAGCGTCGCGACGTTCCGGCTTTTGGCCTTACACGGGTCGTCCTGATCGATTTGCAAGTGTGTTCGAAACAACCTGAGATGTGTTCGAATATGTTGGACGCTGTCCGCGACCGGTGCCTGGACGAAGGAATTGACGTTATTGAAAATCTCGGCTGCTGGCTTCGCGAACTCCAACCGATCGGTCGGCCTCCTCATCATCGGAAGCTGGATTGGTGGAGTCATCTTTACCGCATCACGAACCCGCAACTGAAAGTAAGCCGATCCGCCTGGTACCCCACCCAATACGACGGAGATGCCAGCCTGTAGATCGCGCCCCCGCGTCAGGCCCGCCGGCCCAATCCCGTTAGCAGCGACAGAAGAAAAAGCACAACAAAAAGGAAGAATATGATTTTCGCAACGCCTGCCGCTGCGACGGCAATGCCTGTGAATCCAAATAGCGCGGCCGCCAGCGCCACGACCAAAAACATAACGGTCCAGTTCAACATGGCTTTCCTTTCCGCCATATGAATCTGCATTCGAATGACCAATCAGCTCATCATCAACTGCGGAAACTTTACGCCCGGAAGTTGCAGTGTCGGCAGGAAATGCAAATACGAGCGTAAGGGGAGAAAGTCTTTAAACCTCCGTCGCTGAGTGGATTACAGCAGGTTCCTCAGCGGCACTTCACTTGCAATAATAACGGCGCCGGAGGTATACGTGAAAGCAATAATCGGATGCGCCGCAATGATGGTCGGTATGGCTGGGATCGGTCATAGCGCGGCTGTTACTTCTTCCCAGCATGATATCGGCTCAGTCGGTTTAATGCTCGCTGCTGTTCTTTTTTTCGTAGGCGGTTTAATAACTCTGGCAAAGCGGGAAGTCGCTTCCGTCGCGCCTCCCGGCTTGCCAGGTTTCAAGACTTGGGTCACGGTGTTCTACAAAGCACACCCGAGGCTGGCCCTGTGGGGAGGCCTCGATTCTGCGATTGGCGCGCCGGGAGGGCAGGGCGCTTTAATGTTTGGTAGTCGTGTAAAGGGCGGAGATCTGAGCGTCCGTTAACGCCCCACCGTAAATGCGAACATCATCGAGGATGCCATTATAAAAACTGACGTTGTCAGCATCCGTTCCAATGTGCATGCCGTACATCTGAAGCGGCAGCGTGGTACCCGCGACGAAAGTATTGACGCTGGCCGCGATCGGTTGTCCGTCGATGTACCCCTTCACGGCGCCGTTTAAAAATGTGAATGCGATGTGATGCCAGCTGCGCTCTGGGATACGTGTGTTCATCATGAAATACTGCCCACCGGCGGAAAACTGAGGATAACCAGCGGCACCGTTCAATTTCACATCCCAGCTATAGTTCTTCGCGATAAGACGCGGGTCCGTCGTATGGGATGCACCGGTGTTTACCCACATGCTGACGGTTATCTGTTGGGTCGATTCCAGGCTGGGGCTCTCCGCCACCGAAATAAAACTGGAGCTTCCGTTGAACCTGGCGCAGCCGCTGCAAACTGCGGTATTGCGCACCCAGCTTACGTTGTACAGCGTCCCCGTATTGCCGTTGCCCGATGAATCCGCCACGGTCGTCCCTTGCCCTTCCGAAAAATCCCACAAGGCCGCCGGGCCTGTTCCTGTCCCGGTCGCTGTCGGGTTGATCGAAGCCGCTGTTGTTGTTTGGTAGGCTCCGATGTCGGTTGGCGTCGGGGCTTGGGGACGCGGTGTTCCGGCAATATCCGCGGTCACCTGTGCGATGTCTGCGCCCGCGTTCAATTCCGGGGCATTTGCCGAAGGATAAAAATTGTAGGGTAGCGTCGCCACGTTTGTGAACATTGGATCTTGCCCGACAATGTTGGTGCCAACTGCGCAACCGGAACCGTCCGCTATTACGCTCGCGGCGCCGAACACCACGTTATTATTCACAGTGCAGCCGCTGACCGTTGACGTGTATTGCGCAACTGCGTAGGATTGCCCACCGGCAGGATTCGAAAAAATATTATTCTGGATCGAAATATTAGTGTTGGTGTTCCACAACATGATGTGACCGCCACCGGCTTGGTTCGGGAAGGCGAAAGTATTGTTCGCGATGAGCCAGCCATTGGCGCCATTGGCGATTTGGATGGCCCAGCCGCGCGGCATGTTGTAAAAGATGTTATTGATGACGGTGATATTCGAGCCTTCGGCGTAAATTCCGTGATCGAGGTTCGCGGCTGCCACGCGGCCGATGTCGTGAATCACGTTGCCTTCAATCCACCATCCACTGGAACTGGTGTTGAATCCGATGGCCGATTCGCCGATCTGCGTAGGATTGTTCCAATATCCGATGTTCGAAAGCTCGCAGTTCGTGATGCGAATGTTTGAGGCCCCGCCATCGGATCCAATTGCGCCGAACGCGCCGCGCGTAATGACGAGACCGTCGATCGCCCAGTATGCTGCTGTCGGGTTGAAGTAGATGTACTTGTCGCAGCCGAGTGCGGCGGTCGTCGTGCCGCAATCAAGAATGGCGTTGCCCTTGTTTTGTGCCTTGAGTGTGATCCAGGCCGTCGGGGTCCCCGCCGACGAGATGGTTACGGGCGAGGCATAACCGTTCCAGCCGCCCGTTCCGTCGCTGATATGGCCTTCATTCCCATAGGTGCCGTCTCCGACGATCACCGTATCTCCTGCCACCGCTTGGCCTACGCCTCGGGAGATGGTGCGAAAGGGTTGGGCTGCGGTTCCGGGAGCTGAATCATTCCCGTTGGGAGAGATGTAATAGGTGGCACCCGCTGCCATCTGAAGACCGGCAAACATCAAAAGAACTGCTATTGGAAGAGATCCAGAAAAAGGCACACGGGTGGCAGGACGGATGGACAAAAACATCAGTTGGACTCCTAATATGTGGTGCTTTAGCTTTGCGAAACTCTGCGGACACCCAGGCTAAGTGCAGAATTCGCCAAGCCGAAGTTGAGCGAAGCAACCTCAATGGATAGAGGTTCTCTTCTAGCTCAATGTCAGTATAGGGTCGGGATAGGATTGTCAACAATTGGGAAGCGACCCTATCGCCGTGGCCCATCCACCCTATCGTTTATCAGCGCTTTGTTTTAGGAAAAGATGAAGTGGGGCAACTACTTAGAGATTGGCTCGGAAATTCCTAGGCATAGCCGGGTGCAGTGCGCGGATTTGTGGGCGCCACCTGGCTGTGCCAAATCGGAAAAAGGCAGGGTAGGGAAGGCCGGCTACGGGGCGACGGTGATCGTCACCAATCCGGGGTTTACCATTGCTCCGGCAACTGTCCACAATTCTGTTGTGGTGCCGACGTTGCCGGCCGCGGCGATGCCGCTGGTGCTAAACGAGCCCGACCCGTCCGTAGATCCAACGACGCCAGACCAATTGCCAACCGTAACCGCGACTGCCGCGTTTGGCAGACCGCCCGTGATCGTCACGCTCCATTGCTCGCCTATATTCCATGTGGACTGGCCCGTCGTCGTGTTAACGATCTGGAACGTCGCGGGCGGAGTGAACCGATAAGCGCCGGGATCGTTGCTGTTCGCGCGCGGCAGTCCCAGAAAATCGTTCGCCACCTGCGCCAGTGCCATGCCTGTGCCAATCACCGAGGAGCCGGGTTGAAGCTCCATGTCCAGCGTGGCCGCGCTCACCACTTGTGGGTTGGTATTGAGCATGTTGTTGGATACCTGGCAACCCGTGTTGTCCGCCATCATCGTGCCCGCACCGTAAACAACGTTATGATCCACCCAGCATCCCGATACAGTCGACGTGTAGCGGTCCACGGCCCAGTTATTCGGACTATAGAAAATATTGTTGCGGATTGTAATATTCGTATTCGAATTCCACATCATGATCTGGCCATTTTTGGCCGGGTTGGGAAATGCGAACGTATTGTTTGCGATCAGCCAGTTTGAGGCTCCATCGGCTAACTGAATCGACCATCCGGCGGTCAGGTTATAAAACACGTTGTTAATGACGGTTATGTTCGAACCCTTGGCGTAGATTCCGTGGTCGAGCTGCATCCCGCCCACACGTCCGATGTGAGTGAAGACGTTCCCCTGCACCGTCCAGTTGGATGCGGATTCGTCAAAGCCGAGCCCCTCTTCGCCGATCTGCGTGGGGTCGTTCCAATTCCCAATATTCTGGAAAAAACAGCCCGTCACGTTTATGTTTGATGCTCCTTCATCCGTTCCCAGGCCGCCGAAGGCACCGCCGGTGAGCACCAGATCCTGGAAAGACCAGTACGCCGCACCGCCCGTCAGATAGATATTTTTGTCGCATCCCAGTTGTGTGGCAGTGGTGCCGCAATCCAGAATCGCCTGCCCTCTGTTTTGCGCCTTCAGCGTGATCCAAGCACTCGATATACCTGCTGAGCCGATGGTGACGGGTGTGGCGTAACCGTTATAGCCACCAGTGCCGTCGCTGATCTTGCCTTCATTGCCATAGACGCCGTCGCCCAACACAATCGTGTCACCGGCGACGGCCTGCGTGACGCCGCGCTGCACGGTGCGAAACGGCTGGTCGGTGGTTCCTGGATTTCCGTCGTCGCCAGATGGCGACACGTAATAAGTCGCGGCGCTGACAAAAGAAGTGGCTAGTAAGAAAGCGGCAACTAAAGATAAGCGATGGCTGGCGGGCGGCGGGAAAAACAAAAAAGAACGCACGGGGGTACTCCAGACTTCAGAAGGTTGTAGCGCTGCGGACTTGAAGGCGTTAAAGCATCTACAGCCGGCGAAGACTTTGTAGCCGTCGGCGGCACACCCTGGACAAGTTCGATACTATCGTTCGCTTCCCAAAAGTGATATTCGGATTCCACCCTAGTAGCGCCGGGAATTCGCCTGACTGCGCATCTCGCTGTGGTAAAAGGACTTGCGACTTGCGCTCATCGGCAGGTGGCGTGCGTGTGATCGGGCGTGGCTTGGTGTGTTCGTTCTCTGTCCGCTGGTATCGCTTTCGCCGTGCCGTTGATCGCCGCCGCTTATCATGTTTCACCGGGGGGCAGCGATTCGAATCCGGGTACTGAGATGAAGCCCTTTAGAACGATCGGTAAGGCAGTCAAATCGGTGTCGCCCGGAGACGTTATCCTGCTCGAAGATGGCACCTATCACAGCGAAGGACACGTCAGCGACGGCACGGGCGGAATGCACGGATACGCGACGCCTGTAGCAATCGGTAAAGCCGGAAGGGCCGACGCGTGGATCACCCTCCGCGCTGAAAACAAATGGAAGGCGATTCTGGATTGCGACGCTACGCAGGTCAGCCCCGGCTGCGATGTTTTCGTCACGCTAAAGCGCGGCGCAGACTACTGGTCGTTTGAAGACCTGTTTGTGACGCACGCGGCTTATGCGGGAATCAACACGAATGAAGGAGCATCTCACGTGCGGATCAAAGGCTGCAAATTTGAAGACATTGGAAACCGCCGTGAGTCGCTGGAGATCGGAATCGTAGGCGTGGGCTTCGGGCCGCCCGAAGCCACGGACTGGCAGATTGAGGATAGTATTTTTCATCACATCGGACGAACGGGAGGACACTATCCGAGTCTTGACCACGGAATTTACGCGCGCGGCTCCGACGTTGTGATCCGGAATAACCTCTTCTACGAAATGGACGCGGGATGGGGCATTCAAACGTCCAGTGGAGCGCGAAATTGGATCATCGAACACAACACCTTCGCCCTCCCGAACTCTGCCGCCGCGGGCCAGATCATGCTCTGGGATGGCGGGCATCCGAACTCGGTTTCCGGCATCGTTATCCGATCGAATGTGTTTTATGAGCCCAGGCAATTTGCGATCGTAACCAACGGAAGCATTTCGGATTGCACCATCCAAGAAAATGTCACTACCGCCAAGGCGATCGTTGACCGCCCTGATGAATGCAACATCAGCGGCAACGCCGTTGGGAAAGACCTTCACTTCCAGAAAAGTGCCGCGGGCGCCGAGGATTTCCGGCTGAGTCCCGATAGCCCGGCCGTGGGAAGCGGCTGGAATCCAGTGCTGCCAGCCGCAGGCGTCGGCGGCACGCAAGAGCGGATCAGGTAGCGACGGATGAGATCGATCCGCGATATCGAGCTTCGTGGCACCGGACTCCTCAAGGATTTTGGTTGGGTATTTTCAGGAAACGTCGTTTACGCCGCCTCTCAATGGTTGATCGTCCTGGTCCTGTCAAAACTCGGTAGTCCGGAAAAACTTGGCGAGTACGCGCTCGGTATCGCCGTTGTAACTCCGATTTTAGTGGCTGCGAACCTGCAGATTCGCGCATTGGTCGCCTCCGATATTCAGGACCAGTACTCCTTTCGCCACTATCTGAAGTTCCGCGCCGTGACGTTGGTTGCCGCGATGGCCATTGTGGTGATTTTCGTCCTGACCGACAGACATTCCTGGCACCTTCGCGGCGTCATTCTGGTGTTGGGAGTTTGCCAGACGCTCGAATACCTGGCGGACACTTACTACGGCCGCATGCAAAAATTCAACCGCCTGGATCGCGTTTCCCGCTCTTCGATGATGAAGGGTCCCCTCAGTCTGCTGGCTCTGGCGCTGATTTTCTATTTCACGCGAGATGTCTTTTGGGCTTGCCTGGGATTATTACTTGGCAGGCTCACGATCGTCGTGTTCTATGACGCGAGGTTTCATTCCGGACCGGCACAGCCTGCTGCCGCGAAAGTCGGCGATGACTGGGATTGGAGGCCGATGTATCACCTCCTGCTCACCGCTTGGCCCTTGGGTGTGATCGCGTTGCTGGCATCGCTGAACGGAAATATTCCCCGCTACTTCATTGATGCTCACTCCGGAACGCGGAGTTTGGGAATCTTCGCCGCTCTCTACAGCCTGGTGGCCATTGGAACGCTTTTCATTAACGCATTCGGACAATCGGTCTTCGTGCCGGCCGCCACGGCCTTCGCGGCCCGCGATGTCGAGAGCTTCCGCGGCATCGTTCGGCAATTCACGCTGCTGGCTGGCGGACTGGGGTTTGCGGCTGTCGCGGTGGCGGCCCTGTTCGGACAGCGGCTGCTGGCAGTGCTTTATCGGCCCGAATATGCCAATGGCCCCCTGCTGGTGCAGTTGATGATCGTGGGCGGTGTGTATTGGGTCTCCACTGCGCAGGGATACATCCTGACGGCCATCCGATGGCTAAAGGCGCAGATCGTTGTCCTGGGTTTGACGGTGGTTGTTGCGATCGCGGCCTGTGCCTGGATGGTGCCGTCGATGGGCCTGATGGGTGCGGCGCATGCACTTCAACTATCGGCAGTGGTTCAGTGGATGGGAAGCGCGTACCTAGTGTGGAGAGCGCGTATTGCCTGCACAGCTGTTACCTACTATGTTTCGCCAAATGATAGCGATAGCTATTCAGAGACTTTGGAGGGACGCTTAACGCAAGATGCGACTGCTGGAGATCGTTGACTCTATCATCGAAAAGCACGGAAGCTCAGAAGACTTTTACATCTACCTCGCGGAGGAAGCGAAGAGGAAGGGCTGGGACCTTGCGTTTGCGTTTCCGGCACTCGGAACTCCATCTGTGGGCGCGACGCTGAGGGCCGAAGGCGCCGAAGTGAATGTGATTGCCAAACGCTGGAAGTCCGTCGGCGGGTGGCTGGAATTAGCAAAAGTCATACACCGCTTTGACCCGGACGTGATTCACTTTCATTTCTGCGGCATAGTTCACCTCCCGGTTTTTCTCTTCTGCGCACTCACCGGACGCAAAGTGGTTTTTCATTATCACGGAGAGATCCAGCCTCTGAACACTGTGGGATGGAGAAAACGGCACCTGTCGGGTGTTCGGATTTGTTCGTGGTTTTGCACTCGAATGGTGACAGTGTCGGGCGCGAATAAAACCTACCTTCACGCAACCAATATCAAATGCCCTGTTTACCTTATCTACAACGGAATCGACGTTTCGAAGTTCCTGGATCAAGCTGACCACGCACGCACCACCATAAAGGCCCAAGATCCGCACCAGTTCACGCTCTGCTGTATGGGATCGCTGATTCCTCGCAAACGGGTAGACGACCTGCTGCGCGCATTCGCCATCGTGCGCGAGAAGCGCCCTGATGCGCGCCTGACGATTATTGGCGGGGGCTATTTGGAACCCGAACTCAAACGCTTGTGTACGGAACTCGGCCAGGATTCCGCGGTGGAATTCAAGGGCAAAATATTGGAATACCCCTTCGAGCACCTGCACAGCAGCGACCTCTGCGTTAGCGCTTCGGAATCAGAGTCCTTCGGGTTGATCTTCGCAGAAGCCATGTGCCTGGGTGTTCCGGTCGTAGCTTGCCGAGTGGGAGGAATTCCGGACGTGGTCGCCGATGGTGAGACCGGCCTTTTGGTGCCTCCGCGAAATCCGCCGGTTTTTGCCGAAGCCATTTTAAAGCTGATGGACGACAATGCCTTACGCGCTCAAATGGCAGAAAATGCCGAAGAACACGTGCGGCGCAGGTTCGATCTGCCAGACAAGGTCGAGGCGCTCTGCGACTTATTGGAGGACGTAGTGGGCGTCCATGAGACAACGCCTCAAGTAAGAACAAACCCTCCACGGCCCACATCATCTTAGTCTGGACCGACGCTGGAGTGAACAGAACGAATTAGTTGGATGGGCGTTGATGTGCCAACCCGGATCGCCCTTGTGATTCAGCGGCGAGCAAGACCGGCGTGCTCAGCGATTTGAGGCGAAGCCGATGGCGCGTCGCCAGAGCCGAGAGATCCGCTGCGTCCAGGAGGTTTGAGCAATCAAGGTCGAAGGCGTACATCAATGAACGGATATGAGTGCTGTGCTGTAAACCAAAGACGTGCCCGATTTCGTGTACAGAAATTCGATAAAATCCCTCGCTATCAAGACGAACGCGGGGATTGAACGCGATCCATCCATAGAACCCGGCACGATCCGGAAATTGCGACCGCGCAGCCATAGTATCTGGGGCGGCCTTGAACAAATTGCTGAGACCGTCGCCGAGCTCCATAGCGCAGTTCGCGGTATCGTCCTCATGCCACTTCATGTCGACGATTGTCGACCAAAAGTCCATCGCCGACCTGAACGCCTGCGCCAGAGCCGCATTCTCGGTAGCGAAGCGGACTCCGATGTCCATCGGTCCGTCCTTTAGGAGCTCGGAATGTTTGCCGCACTGGGGAAAATCCGCAGTCCAATTGGACAATGTGCCCGCACTGGCACTGGCGGCCGGAAGCAACAAGAAAAGAAAAGCGATAGGGCGCACGGATGAAAAGCCAAGCTCCGCATATAGCGTGCTACAAGCTTATCATCCGCCGCGCGCACCGAAGTTTCACTTGGGAAACTACCCGACTCTTGCCGCAAACGGACCCTAGGAGCCGATGCCATGGTTTCCGGCACCCCGGCTTTTACTAACTACTGGCTTGAGGTTGCTTTCGTGTGCTTCACTTCGATCTCGTTGACCACTTGGGCTACGTAATTAATCGCGGACGCCATTCGCTCGGCCTCTTGCCGCTGCGCTCCATTGTCGACGTCGCCTGTCAGCGTAACCACGCCGTTTTTTACCTTGTATTTCACTTCATCCCGGACGTCGCTCTTTAGAATGGATGCGTCCAGTTCGTGCTCGATGGCTTTGTCCAGATCGGTATTCACTTTTTGGGTGACCTTCGCATCATCCGGTGGAACCACGGCCACTTGATTAGCCACTACCTCTCCGGGAGCCATTGACCTTGCGATGCTTTCCGCCTGGGCTCTGTCGGCATCTGCGACAACATGCCCGTTTAGAGTCACCACACCTTTATCGCGATCCTGATCTACGGAAACGTCCTTAAGCCCGGCCTGGTTGAGCGAAGTGCGAATCGCTCCAGCGACATCCGGCGCTTTCCTCGAACTCGAACAGCCAGCTAAGCCACCCACCGCCAAGATCGCGGCCAGAGTAGCGGTGTGGAAGATCGTCAATTTCATAATGAATTCCTTTCTCTCCGATTCTTTCTCCGACGCCGGGGCACTCTGACGAGGCCATGGCTGGAACTCGTAAAGAGGTGCCTATTGCCTACACATGCAAGCGTCGGTCCATCGGGGAGGTTTGCGGCAAGCCTGTTTCATTTCCTGTTTAGGCCCGTCTGCTGAGAACGGTAGCTTGAACGCGGGTTCCTTTAATGGGTATAGCAATGGGTACAAAGATGTCTCCAGGCGACTGCTTGTGGCTTGTGGATCATATAGTTAGGTTGGACCGCTAATTGCACCGCGCTTAAACGTGGATACCACCTCTGCGGACTATCGGCCGCCGGCCCTGATCCTTGGATCCAGCCTGACGGCGCTCGGCGTTCTCCGAAGTCTCGGGCGCGCCGGAATTCCGACTTACTCCCTCTGCGGCCCGCAAGAATTGCCTGCAAAATCCCGTTGGTATCGGCCCGCGCCTCGCCAGGGCAAACAGATTCCCGATCCCGAAGAGTTACCGGAATATCTCCGAGGTCTGCCTGCCGAGCGGATGGTCCTGATTCCCTGTTCAGACGATTGGGCCCGGGCTGTTGGCTATCTGTCTGAGGACCTTAAGAGTCAGTTTCCCGCCGCTGTCGCCGATGGCCGCGTGATTGATCTGATGACCGACAAGTGGTTGTTCGCGCAGCTCCTGGAGCGCGAAAATATCCCCCATCCCACAACCCTGCGTGTAGGATCTTTGGAGGAGCTCGCCGCATTGCCGGAAGCATCCTTCGAGAATATGTTCCTAAAGCCTCTGGACTCGCAGACATTCTCTGCGCGGAGCGGGACGAAAGCTTATGAGTTGACCGGCCGCGACCACGCGCTTCAGATTATGCGCGCCATGCAAGCGGACGGCGCCGGCGCGTTTCCGATTTTGCTCCAGGAGTTTATTCCTGGCCCTGCGAGCAGTTACTATCTGGTCGACGGATTTGTGGACAGCGGCGGATGCACTCGCGCGGTCATCGCCCGGCGGCGGCACCGCCAATATCCGATTCCTTTTGGAAATAGCACGCTCTCCGAAACCATCGCATGCGCGCAGGTAGAGGAGCCGATTCATCAGCTCTCCCGCATATGGAAGGCGACGGGCTACCGGGGAATCTTCGATGCCGAGTTTAAGTCGGATCCGCGTGACGGCGGCTACAAACTGGTGGAAATCAATCCCCGCCCCTGGTGGTTTGTCGAGTTCGCCAGCCGCTGCGGCGTGGAGCTGTGCCGGATGGCTTATCTAGATGCGCTGGGGCTTCCCGTAGCGAACACAAGCGAATATCCCGTCGGACGCCGCTGCGTATATATGCTTTACGACTTCAATTCACATCGTGCTACCGATCCCGGACTAGCGGGATTTGCGCGCTGGGTTCGTTCGCTGCGGAAGACCGAAGACATCGTGTACTGCGGCGACGATCCGCATCCGGCGATCTTCCTGATCGGAAGCAAACTGAAGAAGGCGCTGACGGCGCGGCCTGCCCGCACCTCCTCGGACCGAATGTCCGCGCCCTGGTTGCTTCACAGAAGAAAACCACGCTCGTGACGCGTTAGCGCGTCTCCCGCCTCACGCTGAATCCTATTGAATCCTGGCTGAACCTTTTCTGCGAACGCGCGGAACCTTCCCTATCTCGTGATTCATTTCCGCCGAGACGCGGTCCTCCACCTCTTGGATTTCGCCTTCCGTTGCCAGGCCTTTCTCAAGTACCAGCAATTCGAGAACCCGCACTCGGGAGCTGTAGTGCATCAGTCCCTTTGCGAGTTCCCGAATGGCGTCCTGAATCTCTTCGGAAGTGAGAGGTGGAGGTGCGTCTTTCTTCATGGTTGCTGAGTTAGCGCGCCAGCGCGGGTAGTGTAGTCAGCGTGATTGCTTGCGGTACGCGGATTCCGACCACGCCGATGATCGCGCCGCTGGGCTGGTCGAGTTCGATCGTACCCCGGATGTTGGCAGTGGCCGGGAATTGGTCTGAGAGCACGAAAGAACTATGTCCATTGGCGGCCAAAGGAATCGAACCGGTCGCGATCTGCGCTCCGGTATCATTCCGGACCACCACCGGAACGCTGATGGTTGAATTAGAAGCGTTGTTTACGGCTATGCCGGTCGCGGTGCTGGACGTGTTATCGAACGCCACCAGGTAGGAATTCGCATTCCTGCTTTCCATCGGTACCACTGCCTCTTGCGAATTCGGTCCGTAATGGAAGATAACGAAGCCGGTGACGCTTCCGTTCGTCGTGAGCTGGGCGGAGCCGTTTTGTAGTGCGCCGGAGGAGTTGCTGTTCTGAACCATCAGGGTTGCTCCTGCGGCCAGGGTCTGGGTCGTCGTGGATGATGCGGCCGTCGTTGTTCCGCTTTGCGGGAATGTAAGCGCCACCGACAACGGGCTGCCGCTATCGCCGTAGAAGTTGAGTGTCGCGTTCGCCGCGCTGGTTCCGGTGTTCACCAGAACAATCGTCGTGGTATATCCGCCCTGCACCGGGAAATGCGCGAAGGAGCCGCCCGTTGCGCCGGTGCTTGTAAGCATCGGTAAAGTGGTGATCGTTCCCACCGGCGTATACCGGAAACCGAGAGCGCTGATCTGCCCTCCGGCAGGCGTGTCGAATTCCATGGTGCCCCGGATGCCAGCAGTGAATCCATATTGGTCGGCTAATACGAATGAGGTATGGCCGCTGGCCGGCAGGGGAATGTTGCCGGTGCCGATTTGCGCCCCACTGTCATTTCGGATGACCACGTTGATGTTGGCCGCCTGCGTCGAAATATTTTCCAGAGCAACGCCGGTTGCGACGTTGCTGGTGTTGTCGAACGCCAGTATATACGCTGCAGCGTTGCGGGTTTCCAGTGGAACCACGGCTTCCTGTGAGCTCGAATTTATGTGAAAAATCGCAAAACCATCCATTGTGCCCGCCGCCTTCACCTGGGCGGAGCCTACCTGAACAGTGCTTTGCGGATCACCGGAACTCGACGCGATCAGAGAAGCGTTCGCCGGCACGGTTTGGTCCAGTGTCTGGGTTAAAAGATTGGTAGAGGTTTGAACCAGGTTCAGCGGCAGCGCCAGGGCGAGTCCGCTGTCCGCAAAGGTCGACATCGCCGTTTCGCTCGGCGTGCCCCCCTTATTGACCAGAGTGAATGTAGTGGTCCAATCGCCGCCGACCGCTATGTGGGGCATCGAACCGGTGAACGTCAAACCACCTCCGGTGCTGGCTGTCGCGTTGCCGATCTCAAACCACTGTAAGGAGCTCATGCCTCCGGCTACCATCTGTTTCCAGACGACCGTGATGGAGTGGTTTCCGGCCGGCAGCGGAAACGTGCCATGGCTCATGAGAGGGTCATTCCAACACGCAGCCGGATCCGTACCCGCGCCGGTGGGATCGTTGGCGCAGCTGTGGTTGGCGTCAATGGGTGTGGCGGAAGTCTCGCCCAACAGAACTCCGTTGTCATATACGTCGAAGACGTCGCCCTGATGCCCACCGTCCACGACACGAATCACTTCGGCCGCGGTCGTCGTGATGGTCCATGGCGGCGCGGGCGCGACGCTGTAATAGCCGCTGAACGAGGATCCCGATTGGATCGTCCCATCCGGCTGCGCATAAAAGTTATACCAGGTGCAGCCGTTGCTGACCGGGGGATCCAGCGCCGGATTACATGCCGTATCCGGATTATTCAAATTCGCCGCAAGACAAGGCAATGTAAACAGCGCGGATGTTGCCACCCGTAAGATCCATTTTGTATTCAAGGTCACCCTCCAGAGTTAGCGTTAGCGATTCCAGCGCGGATCGCCGCGCCGCTGTATCTGCAAGCTGTAAGCCAACGCCGATGGTGCCGCATAACGGATTTCTCGCCGCCATTGCTTGCACTTAGGGGGCGGGAGTCTGCATCCGCCGAAATCCATGTGGTGGTTGCGGTGTCAGATGTGGAATGAAGGTGCTCATTGAGGGGTCGGTCGCGGAGGGTCGGTGGCTGCGTTGGCCTTGTTAGAGCTGCAACCGGCGGCGTATCCGGTTTGAAATCGTGCGGGCCTTTACCACGGGCGGGGAACCGACACTGCGTAACGTACAGGGCATCTTATCCATCTCCAAACGAGTCCATCTCCAAACGAGCATGAATCCAGTGACCAGCCTACTGCCACAAACGGGTTACCAACCTTCGCGATCTCAGCGCGAAGCGGTCGAAGAATTTATGAACGTCGCGGTGCACGATCTGAGAGAATCGCTGCGAGCGATCCGCATGGGCGTTGACCTCTCGGCGTTGAGCGAGACGAAAGAGCTCGATGACCCCGGTTTACGCGCCCAACGGTTTATCACCAATGGGCTGGAGCGGGCGGAGACGCTGACGCACGATATCGCAACCTATTGCTATCAGCTTCTCGAAGAGGTCTTGTTCGAGCCGGTGCCCCTGGATACCGTCGTGAAGGGAGCCGTCGGGGAAGTGGACGAACAGTTGCGAAATTGCGCGGCCGAAGTGGTCTGTAATTCGCTCCCGGAAGTGTGCGGCATGCCGGGACCACTAACCGTACTATTTACCTGCTTACTTAAAAATTCGTGCAAATTCCGGAGTGCGGCTCCCCTGCGCATCCGGATTACCGCAAGGCGCGTCGGTCCCGAATGGGTGATCGCGGTGAGCGATAACGGCATCGGGTTCGATCCCGCCCATGCCGAACGGATCTTCCGGCCTTTCGAACGGTTGCACGGCGCGAAATACCCCGGGAGCGGCCTAGGTCTGGCGCTCGCTCGATTGATCGTGGAACAGCACCGGGGAAGGATGTGGGCGGTTTCGGGCTTAGGTCACGGCGCCGAAATTAACTTCACTCTCACGCCGCGTCCGGCATCAGAGACCGGAAAATAGCCCCCAGGGCCAGAAATTCGTCTAGCCGATACGGCTTATGGATATAACGGTTGGCGCCCAGGCGCAAGGATTTGTCCTTGTCTTCCGGGAGGTCGGACGAGCTCAAAATAACGACCGGTACATTCCGGCATCTGACGCTTTTGCGCATCACCTTGAGGACTTCCAAGCCGTTGTATTTGGGCAAATTTAAATCGAGAATGACCAAATCAGGGCAGCCCTCCGGATGCGTATCCAAACTCTCGATAAATCGGATCGCACTGTCACCGTCGGAGATGCCTATCAGTTCGCCGGTGACTCCATTCTGGCAGAGCGATTCACGAACCAAGCCGACGTCCGCCGGGTTGTCCTCTGTCAGAACGATCGAATATGTCCGGCGGTTCCGCTCGGCCAGAGGGCGCTGAGCACGGGAGCGTAAAGTAAAATGTTGAACCCCCTCCTCGTTCAGATTCGATCCAGATTCGTCCTCCGGCACGCTCGACGATACGTTGACAGATCGCGAGTCCCATTCCGGTGCCGGGGTACTCGGCCGCGGTGTGAAGTCGCTTGAAGATGCCAAAAACTTGCTCCCGAAACTTGGGCTCGATGCCGATGCCATTGTCCTCGATGGAGAACAGCCACACCGCATCTTGCATTTTGGCTGCCACATGGATCTGGGGCGGTTTTTCGCCGTGATATCGTAAGGCGTTTCCGATCAGGTTCTGAAAAAGCTGCTCCAGCTGGAATTCGAATAAGAAAACGCGAGGAAGGGCAGTGGAGGTGACCACCGCGCCGCTTTCCCGGATCGCTAATTCGAAATTCCGCAAGGTCTTTTGCAGAACGTCATCGGCATCCACCTCGGTCGGAGGCTGGTGGTTCTCGGTTGAAATCTGGGTATACAGGCGCAAGTCTCTCAGCAGATCCTGCATACGCGACGCACCTTTGACTGTGAAGCCGATATACTCGTCGCCTTCCTTTCCCAGTTGGCCGCCGAACTGTTTCTTCAGCAATTCGCTGTAGATGGCCACCATGCGCAACGGTTCCTGCAAGTCATGAGAGGCGGAATACGCGAACTGCTGGAGATCGGCGTTCGCGCGTTCGAGCGCGCTGTTGGCCTCCAGCAGTTCCTTCTCAGCCCGTACGCGCGCCGTTATATCGCGCGCAACTTTAGACGCCCCGATAATTCGCCCGTCCGGCGTCTTCACCGGCGAGATCGTAAGAGATACGTTCAGGCGCGATCCGTCCTTCCGCATGCGCACGGTATCAAAGTGTTCGACGCGTTCTCCATGGCGAAGACGTTCCAGGATTTGCGGCTCTTCGTTGAGGCGGTCGGGGGGAATAATGAGATCGGCAATGTATCGACCGATGGCCTCGACTGCCGTATACCCAAACATCCGTTCGGCCGCCGTGTTCCAGCTGGTGATTACACCATTAAGGTCCTTGCTGACGATCGCATCTTCCGATGAGCTTACAATCGAGCTAAGCAGGCCGGCGGTTTCGCCAGCGTGATCGCGCACCGCATCCTCCTGAAGCTGCAGGCGTAGAAGCAATTCGATTTCAGGTTGCGCGCGAAGGCACGCACCCTCAATGTGGACCGCCGTAGTGAGCGTCGCGCCGATTTTCAACGTCAGCGCGGCGAAGAGAAATTGTTCACTGCGAGAGAACCGTGTCAGCATTCGCGCGACACTTTCGGGAGGATCCGCGGATACATCTTCAAGCGAAAGTCCTGTTAGCTCTGCCGCGTTGCGTCCCAGCAACCGAACAGCGGCCTCGTTGCAGGCACGGATGCGGCCGGTCGCAGAGGTCAGCAGCATCGGTTCCGGAAGGACACCGTAATAGAGCTCGAATTCAGTTGCAGTCATTCATGCCCGAAGTATTTTTTACCGTGATCACACAAGCCAGATAACGATCTCGTCCTGACGACGCGACTACTACCCGCGAGTTGCAGCGCCGTGTCTCAGCCATGCCTAACTTATAACCCGTTTCCGGACGGAACCCCATTTAATTATGACGACAGAGCGTTGACGCCGTGGAGGCGGTCCAGATGAGCTCAGATTTCAGCCGCGTTTGGCCCGCTCCTTTATTCGACAGGGCGGACATCCTGTAGCATCGTGTCGGCACGCAGGTTGGTAACAGAACCTATGTCCCACGTTTGATGCCCGTATCATCCAGAACCTCCCTTATCGCCGCTCCAAGAGGCGCAAGCTCCCGAAACGCCGGGGGTTTTACAAGGTAACGAGCGACCCCTAGGTTCTCAAGCGAGGTTCGATCGAAACGCGCATTGGATGATGTCCAAATCACGACAGGGACGGGACTGAAAGCCGGCGTTGCGCGAATCATCGTGAGAATTTCTTTGCCGCTGGCCTTCGGCAGGTTCAGGTCCAGAACGACAAGATCCGGAAGGCATGCGGTTTCTTCACATACGAAATCGAGTGCCGTTTGGCCGTCGGATATCTCGGAGATCTCGCAGTCGATGCCGGCGTGGGAGACAGCGATCCGGAAAAGGAGAATATCACCCGGATTGTCCTCCACGATCAAAATTCGCGGTCTCGATGAGCTATCCATCTGCTTTCTCAGCTCTCATGGCCTCTTAACCGAAACAGTAGGGTAAAACGTTGTACCGTTAACTTGTTCTGAAACTAACTATATTCTCTCACCATAACGCTTTACGGAGCGTTTGCGAATTGCAAGGCCGATTCCGGTGGCGGGAATCTGAGCGGACTGCGCGGCCTGGCTTTGGGCAAGCGTCGCCGGAGCGGCCTTTGGGAAAGCAAGAGCACCTGTGTTATTTTTTTGGGCCGCAGCCGTGGCCCGCATTCAGGGATCTTACCTTCGATTTCCTGGTGGACTCCCGGCCCATGATCACATTTATGCGAATCGCTATGTCTAAAGAAGTTTGTCTAGAGTAATCGGCAAGTCTCTGATCCGTTTGCCGGTAGCGTGAAAAATGGCGTTACAAACAGCGGCTCCGGTTCCGGTAATTCCGATCTCGCCGATTCCTCGGGCTCCTACCGAATCAAGCTGGTAGTCCGGAATATCGAGCGCTTCTACATCAATCTCCGGAATATCCGCGCTGACCGGAACATGATAATCCGCCAGGTTCGCGTTCGTAATGCGGCCGTATCGCCAATCCACATTTGTGTCTTCCTGTAAGGCGAGAGAAATTCCCCACACGACGCCGCCCACGAATTGGCTCTTGGCCATCTGTTGGTTCACGATCCGGCCAACATCGTAAACCGCGACCACGCGTTTCATCCGAGTCATGCCTAAGTCAACATCGACAGCCACTTCCGTGAAGATCGCACCGAAAGAATGACACGGCGTCTCCTTGAAGTCCAATTGAGGCTTCACTGTGGCTATTCCTTCGAGCGCCCTGTTTCCATTCCGCCGGAGAATCGAAACGAAATCCTCACTTTTGGACGAGTCGAACACCACTTTGCCATCTTCAAAGTGCAAAGCATCGGGCTGAGCACCATAGAGCGGCGAATTCCTATCCGCCACAGCCATTTCGATTAATTTGCGCTTCGCATCTTCAGCCGCTGCTTTTACGGCAGGTGCGATGCTGGCGGTAGACATGGACCCGGCAGACATTGGTGCAGCGGGCAGATTTGTGTCGCCGAGTTGTGCGTCGATGAATTCCGGTGGAATATGGAGGACATCAGCGGCTACTTGCGTTAAGACCGTGTAATTTCCTGTGCCAATTTCCTGCGTTCCTGACGCTACCAGGACGCGTCCGTTGGGCTGAAGCCGGACTAATGCCGATGCGGGCATGTTCCTGCCAGGATAGGTTTCCGTCGCCATTCCCCAGCCGATGAGTTCGTGCCCTTGTCGCATGGAGCGCGGTTCAGGGCTTCGCTTCGACCAGCCGAAGCGATCCGCTGCCTTTTCATAGCACTCCCGAAGATGTTTGCTCGTGAAAGCTTTGCCTGTTTGAGGGTCCGCTTCAGCATAGTTCCGGTAGCGCAATTCAAGTGGATCGACATTTACGGCATACGCCAATTCATCCATGGCGACCTCGACGGCGTAGGTGCCGGTAGCCACGCCTGGCGCCCGCATGTATGTGGGCGTTCCGAAACTAAGTGGCACGATCCGCGAGGTTGTCGATACGTTGCGGCAGGCGTACATCACGCGTGTCGGGAAGACGGCCGATTCCAAATAGTCCTCAATCAGCGACGTGTTGGTGTGGCACTCGTGACGAATGGCCTTTAGTTTTCCATCGCGGGTGGCGCCGAGCGTCATGTGCTGATGCGTTCGCGGCCTCGCTCCAATCGGTCCGAACATCTGCGGACGATCGAGCACCAACTTCACGGGGCGCTGCACTTGCTTCGCGGCTAAAGCTGCAAGCATCACATGAGACCAGACCTGTCCCTTGCAGCCGAAACCTCCGCCGACGAACGGAGACACGACGTGAACGTTTTCTTTTGGAATCCCAAATAATATTGAGGTTTTCTCCTGGAGTCCGCTGATGGCCTGTGTGGCGTCATGAAGCGTGACGTGATCGCCGTTCCACTCCGCCAAGGTGGCGTGAGGCTCCATCGGATTGTGATGTTGGATCGGTGTCGTGAAAATCGCGTCGATCTTTATCTCGGCGGCCGCAAGGCCGGCGTCAACATCGCCCCAGCTTTGATCGCCAGGTTCGCCAGCATGAGAAGAGGTATAAGAGGTCGAAAAGCCTGCAAAAAAATCTAGCGTTGCCGGTTCCGGCCTGCAATCCGGATGAACCAATGAAGCTGCATATTGCGCTTGTTCAAAGGTTTCTGCCACCACGATCCCAATTGGCTGGTTCTGATAATACACCACGTCATGTTGAAGGAGAGAAATGCGCCGTTCAGGAGCATGTAATCGAATTGCATTGGCCGGCGTGATTACGGCTAGCACGCCCGGGGCTTGCGCTGCCTTCGCCGTATTCATGCGGACGATTCTGCCGCTCGGAATCGTACTCATGATAAGCGACCCGTAAGTGATCGTGGCCGCGTTAACGTCGGCTGAATATTTAGCCGCGCCGGTTACCTTCGCCCGGCCGTCCACCCGTGGGAGCGGATCTCCAATCGCGACGGTTCCGGACGCTTTCATGCTGCACCTCCCGCGTTTTCGAGCGCGCGGGCCACGGCGCGTTTGGCTAATTCAACTTTGAATGCGTTGTCGCGATGTGGCTTAGCGCCTGCAACTGCTATCTCCGCAGCTGCAGTGAATGCTTCGGGACCAGATTGCTTGCCGATCAGTGACGCTTCGGCCTCCAAAGCGCGCCAGGGTTTATGTGCGACGCCGCCCAGCGCTATTCGGGCACTTTTGATGACCCCCGCGTCGAGATCGAATGCGGCAGCTACGGAGACCAGAGCGAATTCATAACTCGCCCGGTCGCGCACCTTGAGATAGTGCGAGTGCTCCGCATAAGGCGACGGCGGCAAATCAATCGCGAGTATGAGCTCCTGCGCCCCCAGATTATTATCGAGGTCTGGCCGATCGCCCGGCAGTCGGTGAAAATCTGGCATAGCGATGCTGTGTTGAGAACTGCGACCTTGGATACGAACGGTCGCGTCGAGTGCCGCGAGCGCCACGCACATGTCCGAGGGATGAACTGCAATACAGTGTTCACTCGATCCAAAGATTGCATGAACGCGATTGCAGCCATCAAGGGCGCCACAGCCGGTGCCAGGAGCCCGTTTGTTGCACTGAAGAAACGCTGTGTCCATGAAGTATGGGCAGCGAGTCCTCTGCATAAGATTTCCGCCATTCGTTGCCTGGTTGCGCAGCTGCGGAGACGCGCCGGAAAGAATTGCCTGCGAGAGCAGCGGATAACTGCGTCTAACGGCAGGATGATTTGCCGTATCGCTATTGCGAGCGAGCGCTCCCAGTCGTAAGCCTCCGTTCGGAAGGGGTTCGATCTCCGCGAGTGCAACGCGGTTAATGTCGATCAGCACTTCCGGCTTTTCGACGCCATTCTTCATCAGGTCGATCAGATTCGTGCCGCCCGCGAGAAATTTAGACCCGGGCGAGATCGCATGGACGGCTTGGTCCGCTTCGGTTACGCGCTCATAGTGAAAAGGGTTCATAGTCTGCTCCCTTTCGCCAGGTTCGCGTCCTCCATCGTTTTCGTGGTCGTCCTCACGGCCGCAACGATACCGTTGTAGGCCCCGCAGCGGCAGATATTCCCGCTCATGCGTTCCCGGATTTCGTCGTCGGTAAGTTGAATAGGCGTTACGTTCCTTACATTCTTAGTGACTACGGACGCGTCGCCCTTACGAATTTCAGAAACCAGTGCGATGGCGGAGCAAATTTGACCGGGTGTGCAGTATCCGCATTGAAAACCATCATGCTCAATGAAGGCTGATTGAATGGGTGCCAGCGCGTCATTATGAGCGATGCCTTCGATGGTAACTATATGGTCGCCATCATGGGATGCAGCCAGCGAGAGACAACTATTGATTCGGCGTCCGTTGACCAGAACCGTGCATGCGCCACATTGACCGTGATCACAGCCCTTCTTTGTGCCGGTCAGGCCGAGATGCTCTCGAAGCAGATCCAGCAGCGTAACTCTCGGATCAAGCATCTGTTGGTGCATCACGTTGTTCACGCGAAGCTCGAGCCGGGCCATCGGTGGGGTCGCGGCCTCGCCCGCTATCGCAGTCTCCTGACTGGTGGGAGCCAGCAGAGCGACCGCACCCGCAGATCCTAGAACCGAAACACATTCGCGGCGAGTCTGCCCAGGATTTACGTGCTGTGCTGGATTCTTCTTTGCGCAGGCTCGATTGAGCGTACTTCTCGGCTTCATTTCAAACTCCTGATCGCGTCGCAGTTGAACGCGACTTGCTCTTCCGAGCACATTAAGATCCATCGGGCCCATTTCTCCGAGACCACCGAGGACCCCTCGGCTCGTTACTCGTGGCGACATACGTGCAGAGGAAATCCACAGTATGCCTTCAAAAGGTCCCGACAGCGACACGCGATCGCATTCGATTAAATCGAAACCAAATGACCATCCGAAAACGAAAGACAGCACGGATATCGATGATGCCCAGTTGGATGGGGTCACCGACGACAGCGCCTTTTCAAAGCACACGGATGAATCGGAGATCACCGATGAGAATCAGCGCTCCGAAAGTCGCGTGGAACGCCGGAGAAGAATATAGTCAGTCGGAGAGACGGCCGGGGGCCAGAAAAAAAAGTCCTCGGGATGCAGAAGTTGCCGTCGGCCAGACCTGAGCGTCGCCTTCGAAAGGCGCGGATCCCCACATAGGGAGGAACACATGGCTACAAAATCAACAAAGGGCAAACGAAAAATCCACAAAGTGATGGAAGAACATAAGGAGGGCAAGCTGAAATCCGGCAGCGGCAAGAAGGTTAAGAGCCGCAAGCAGGCCGTAGCGATCGCTCTTAACGAAGCCCGCAAGAGCGGTGCGAAGATACCGAAGAAGAAAAAGAAATCCTGACAGCTGTCGCCTTGCCGCTGTACTGACCCGCGCGATTCCACGCATATCGACGTTACAACGGCCGAGCGGAGAAAGTAACATGGCCGACCTAACATCGCTTTCGCTTGAGCTCGACGCCAAGAAAGGCGTATGCCGGGCAATCATAGAAACGCCCAAAGGCTACCGCAACAAATTTGATTATGATCCTGATTCGGATCTCTTCAAGCTGGGCGGTCTCCTGCCGGAAGGCATGATGTTTCCTTTCGACTTCGGCTTCATCCCTTCAACCTTGGGCGACGATGGCGACCCCGTTGACGTCATGGTGTTGATGGACGCGCCGGCCCATGTCGGCTGCCTGATGGAAGTGCGCCTTATCGGAATCATTAGGGCCGAACAAACTGAGCATGGAAAGACGGAAAGGAACGACCGCTTACTCGCTGTCGCCGTTCATTCGTACAATCATGCGGATCTGAAATCCATCAAGGATGTCAGTACGACTTTGCTCGACCAAATCGAACAGTTTTTCGTGTCTTACAACAAGCAACGCGGCAAGAAATTTCGTGTCACAGCCACCTTTGGGCCTCGAAAGGCCATCGCGTTTATCCGGATCGGTATGAAGGCGCACAGGAATGCGCAAAAGAAATAACCCCATCGTCAATCACGATCGTAGACGTTTGGGTACAACCTCCGCCCTAAACGGGTCGACGTGGGGATAGAAGCGAGTCGCACTATCCTGCGCATGGACCAATCGCGGTTTTTTAGGTGACATCAATCTGTGGCTCGTGAAGACTGCCGATGCATCAGCACGTGCTCGAATAAACTCCGTGGCTTGTGCAACGGTCAGCCCGTCAAGCATCAACTGGATAAGCGCTTTTTTCTAGTATGCGCGCGTTTGGCGCCGCCAGCGAAGCCAAGGCCGCACACGAATTCAAAGCGCCTGTCGGCCCTATTCTTGCCGCGAGTAGCGAACCGCACGAAGCCGGCGCCCTGGCCCTGGAACACATTGGCCAGGATCTGTTCGGGGCGACGAAAGCCAAAGATAGAACTTCGATAAACGCCTGGCCGCCTGTTTCAGCCGCGACGAAGTTCTCTTTTTGCGCGGTGTTGCAAACATTTTTGCGCGCGGACGTATAAAGTGCGGCCGGATGCGCGCCGGAACGAACATCGTCCAGATTATGAATAAAGCATGTTTCCCTCAGCGGCGAAACGGGCATCGACCTGCAAGGGACGGGCTATGACTCGCACGATACCAAACCTACTCATCACCGCTTTTTTTGCCGTCATCGGGGTGCAATGTATGTCCGCTGCCCAGAAGCCTGATAACAGCAAGGTAAATGAACGCGACAAAAATTCGGATCAAGCGACTGCCGACAATCAGAAAATCAATGCGGCCGATCGGGAGCTAACCGCGAAGATTCGAAAGGCAGTCATTGCCGACAAATCGCTTTCGACGTATGCGCACAACGTGAAGATCATCAGCCAGAATGGCACGGTAACGCTCAAAGGACCGGTCCGATCCGTCGAGGAAGTGAAGTCGCTCACAGCCAAAGCGGCTGAAGCGGCGGGCGGGATGGACAAGGTTGTCAATCAGTTGGCAGTTACGCAATAGCCTCAACTCAATTTAAAAGGAGAACCACATGTCAAACAAGAATACAGCTGTTTTTGGAATTTATCGCTCGGTCGCTCAAGCCGAGGTCGCCGTTAGCCGGTTGATCCAGGCCGGCTTTACGAATGATTCAATCTCCGTGCTGCTGCCGGACGAGAAGAGTTCGAGAGATTTTGCTCATGAAAAGGGTACCAAGGCGCCCGAGGGCACGGCCACGGGTGTTACCGCCGGCGGAGTCATTGGCGGAGCGCTCGGTGCGTTGGCGGGAGTAGGCGCGCTGGCGATTCCGGGTGTTGGTCCTTTCATCGCAGCGGGCCCGATTATGGCCGCTCTGGCTGGCGTGGGCGTCGGAGGAGCGGTCGGAGGCATCCTCGGCGCACTGATCGGTATGGGTATCCCGGAATATGAGGCCAAACGCTACGAAGGCCGCATTACACAAGGCGGTGTTCTGCTCTCGGCGCATTGCGATACATCCGACCAGATAAAGCTGGCAAAGGATCTGCTGAAAAACACGGGAGCCGAGGATATTTCGTCGACGGGCGAGGCATCCGCTGACCGGCCCGCCGCGGCGGCGAATCGCTAGTCGCAAGCTTACGGGGATCCAGCACGAGATAAGGAGAAAAAGATGAAAGATAGCACGAAAGACAAAGTTCAAGGCGCGGCGCACGAAGCCAAAGGTGCCGTGAAAGAGAAGGTAGGAAGAGTCGTTAAGAACCCCAATCTCGAGGACGAGGGTAATGCGGAAAAGGTTGGGGGCAAGGTTCAGAAAAAAGTCGGAGACATCGAGAAGGTTTTCGAGAAGTAAGTACGGCAAGGGCCCGCTACGGGCCCTTGATCCTGCTGGTTGCTGTAACTCATTCTAATTTGAGATCGCTTCCCAGAAATTCGCCTACGATCCCGCCCGACTCTTCATGCTGTTCGTTTCGATTCTGGCTCAGTCCCTTCCACGTAGGTTGCTGGATACACAAGTTGCCGGCGCGTCGGGCGGGCTCCGGTTCTGATTGGACTCAGTGCCGTAAAGCGCAGTTTCTACGCAGTTGCCATTCGGGTCTCAGCAAGAATGACGTGTTGTTGCACCGCGCTCAGAAACCGTTGCAGGAATCGCGAATCTATATTCCTTTCCGTCGCACAACGCCATCGAACAATTTGGAACGACGCGTGCAGTTACTGCGTCAGGAGAATACAAATGCCCCGTTCTTGGAGTATTGCTGTACTGAGTGCCGCTTTGGCGATCCCGGTCGCAATGGCGCCCGTCGTCTTGCGCGCTCAAGATCACAACGCGGAACGAAACTATCACGACAAAGATCATAACGACGATCATCAGTGGAATAGCCATGAGGATCGGGCCTACCGTATGTACGCCAAGGAAAAGCATCTCAAATACCGCGATTTTTCCAAGCTTAAACCTGATGAGCAACAAGCATATTGGGGCTGGCGCCACGAACATTCGGACGCGCAACTCAAGATCGAAGTCCGCTAAACAACACGCGCGGTGAGGCCACGAAAAGGTCAGTGAGGAAGACCCCTTTAATGGGTTCAGTCGCTGACCTGGGTGACCTGCCGAACTCGCACCATGTGTTCAACTTCCTGGCGGCATGGCCTTGTTTGTTGCTACGTGAACGGTGTTCGATTCGCCATATCGAGGGATGTTATTCTTCTGGACCAAGCGAGATCCTTCCGATCGTTGGCGGCTATAGCGGCGGAAATAAATGGCGCTCGAAGAGTACAAACGCAAACGCGATTTCAAAAAGACGCCTGAGCCGGGGCCGGATCGCACACAAAGGCGTTCGAAGAAACTTTGCTACCTCATCCAGAAGCACGACGCGACGCGTCTCCATTATGATTTTCGCCTTGAGCTCGACGGCGTACTGCTGAGTTGGGCGGTCACGAAAGGTCCAAGCTTAAACCCCGCCGACAAAAGGCTAGCGGTGCGGACTGAGGATCACCCGGTATCCTATGGCACCTTTGAAGGCACGATACCGAAGGGTCAGTATGGCGGTGGGACGGTCATGTTGTGGGACGAAGGGACGTGGGAGCCGAAAAGCGATCCCCATGCCGGCCTGGAAAAAGGCCATCTCTCTTTCGACCTCCACGGCGAGCGCCTCACAGGAGGATGGGACCTGATACGGATGCGCGGCGACGGCAAGCGGGAGAACTGGCTCCTGATCAAGGCGAAGGACGAGACAGCGACGCCGACAGCAAACGAGGATTTCCTTGAAGACCGGGCATCGAGCATAACCACTGGGCGGTCGATGGACCAGATCGCGGCTGGCATCCGGGTATCGAAGAAGCGAAAATCAAAAGACAGTACGGATGTTTCGAAGAGTTCGAAACCCCGGAACTCTCCCGCACAGGCCCGGCCTTCATGACACCCGCCGACGGCCCAACGGCGGGAACGCCTGCCCTGGACCGCTTCGATCGGTTCTGTGCAGACCTTGGGCCCGGGTTGATCACGGGCTGCGCCGACGACGACCCTTCTGGAATATCGACCTATTCAATGGCCGGCGCGGCGTTCGGCTACGGCCTGCTGTGGACCGCGCTGCTCTCCTTCCCGCTGATGATCTCGGTCCAGATGATGTGCGGCCGTCTTGGCATGGTGACGGGCCGGGGTCTCGCGGGCGTGATTCGGCGGCGCTATCCGCCGTGGGTTCTTTGGGGCGCGTGCGCCCTCCTCGTGATCGCCAACGTGATCAATATTGCGGCCGACCTCGGCGGCATGGGCCAGGGCGCCGAAATGACCACCGGGATCAACGCCCTGGTATGGATCGTGCTGTTCGCGGTTGTCATTACGTCGTTTCTGTTCTGGTCAAGTTACCGGCAGATCGCGCGCATTTTTAAGTGGCTCACGCTCGTGCTGCTCGCTTATATTGCCACCGCGTTCTTCGCTCATGTCGACTGGCGTGCCGCAGCCCACGCCACTTTCGTGCCGCACATCGAATGGTCGCGCGAGTATCTAGCGATGTTACTCGGCATATTGGGCACGACGATTTCCCCTTACCTGTTTTTCTGGCAGGCCGCGCAGGAAGTGGAGGAAGAACGGGCGCAGGGCAAGAATTTGCAACAGCGCAAGGGCGCGACGAACGAGGAGTTGAGGCGCTTGCGCGTCGACGTCATGACGGGAATGTTCGCCTCGAACCTGATCATGTATTTCATCATATTGACCACGGCCGCAACGCTTCACGCTCATGGAAAAACAGACATCCAAACGGCGCGCCAAGCGGCGGAAGCGCTCAAACCGCTGGCGGGCCAAGCCGCCTATTGGCTCTTCAGCCTCGGGCTGATTGGCACCGGGATGCTCGGCGTGCCCGTACTGGCGGGATCTTCGGCGTATGCTCTCGCCGAGGCCGCCGCATGGAGAGGATCGCTGGAGCATAAACCGCGAACCGCCGGGAAATTTTATACGGTTTTGGCGATCTCGCTGATCCTGGGATGCGCACTCGACTATGCCGGACTCGATGCAGTGAAAATGCTGTTCTGGTCCGCCGTGATCAACGGCGCTCTGGCGCCGCCGCTGATCCTCCTAATCCTTCTCCTCACCGGCAATCGCGAGGTCATGGGCGACCGCGTCAATCCTCCCGCTATGCGGCTGTTCGGTTGGCTTACGTTCGCCATCATGTCGGCCGCTACAATCGGCATGTTTCTCACCTAAGCAGTTACTCGGCCGCCCGCGCGACGATCGCTCTCAAAGAATCGCAATAACGACCACGCGGCAAATTGCGCATCTATCAGCGCGGCTTGCCTGGAGGGCCGTTGCGCCCAGGAAAGAAGCTACTTGCCCAGGACCTTATTAGCCTTGGCGTCGATCTTTTTCTTGTCAGCAGCACTCAGCTTGCCCTGATGCTCCATCTGAGAGGCGCGCGCTTTGGCGTTCCGAGCATGGCTGGCGTCAGGCATGGGATATTTCCGCTCTTTCGGGAGCCCGAACTCTTGTTTCGGCTCTTTGTTCTTTTTGGCGGTTGTGAGTTTTGCCATCGTGATTCTCCTCCGAAAATCTCCTGCACGTAGGCCGCCGTTTATCCGTTATCGCAGTCGCGCATACAAGGGCCGCCGGCGCGACTGCCTAATCTAAACGAAGCAGTTGTTTGATTCACGCGAGACCGCAAATGCGAGAGAATAGCGGCAAGTCGATCATAGGGGAGAAGGCGGCGAGCATCCTGGTCAAATGGATATATCGGCCAGGCATGTCAGGGCGCGGTGAGCCAACACGCACGCGCGCCCCGACAACAGGATCTGGTTAAACCATGGCAGCTTCTTTTGTCTCGCTCCGCGGAGCGACGTCGTAACGGTCCAGGTTCATGACCTTATTCCATGCGGCCACGAAGTCCTTCACAAACCGCTCCTTCGATCCGGCGCAGGCATAGACCTCCGCGAACGCACGCAACTGCGAGTGCGAACCGAAGATCAAATCGACGCGAGTTCCGGTCCATTTGTGAGCGTTCGTCTTGCGATCCCGGCCCTCGTAGACGCCAGCTTTACCCTCGGCCGGCTGCCATTGCGTGCTCATGTCCAGCAAGTTGATGAAAAAGTCATTCGTCAAAACGCCGGGTGTGCCGGTGAAGACACCGTGCTTCGAACCATCTGCATTCGCGCCGAGCACGCGCAGTCCACCCACCAGCACCGTCATTTCCGGCCCAGTGAGTCTTAGCAGTTGTGCGCGATCCACCAGAGCCTCCTCCGGCTGCATGAACTGCGGCTTGCTGCCAACGTAATTGCGGAAGCCGTCAGCCCGCGGCTCCAGAGGAGCAAAAGAGGCGACGTCCGTTTGATCCTGAGACGCGTCCATGCGTCCCGCCGTGAAGGGTACCTTCACTTCGACGCCCGCGTCCTTCGCAGCCTTTTCGATGGCGGCATCTCCTCCCAGGACGATCAGATCGGCAAGCGAGATCTTCTTGCCGGATTCCTTGCGGATCGCCTCTAATTTATCCAGCACTTTTTTAAGCTGCTGGGGCTGATTGACCTCCCAATCTTTCTGCGGAGAAAGGCGGATACGTGCGCCGTTCGCGCCGCCGCGCTTGTCGGAGCCTCGAAATGTCGATGCCGATGCCCAGGCAGTCGCAACAAGATCGGAGACCGAAAGGCCCGAGGCTAGAATCTTCGCCTTCAATGCAGCCGCGTCCTTTTCATCGATCAGTTTGTGGTCCACCGCGGGGATCGGGTCCTGCCAGATCAGAGTCTCTTTCGGGACCAGCGGGCCGAGATAACGTGCGATTGGGCCCATGTCGCGATGCGTGAGCTTGAACCAGGCGCGGGCGAACGCATCGGCGAACTGATCCGGATGTTCGTAGAACCTTCGCGAGATCTTCTCATAGGCCGGATCGAAGCGCAGCGACAGATCGGTCGTTAGCATAGTCGGCACGCGCTTCTTCGTCTCATCGAACGGGTCCGGTATGGTGGCTTGCCCGTTCTTGGCCTTCCACTGTTTCGCTCCCGCCGGACTGGCTGTCAGCTCCCATTCGTTTTCGAACAGGTTCTTGAAGAACAGGTTGCTCCACTTGGTGGGCGTCTGCGACCAGATGACTTCCGGACCCCCGCTGGTCGTATCGGCGCCGATCCCCGTGCCGAACTTGTTTTTCCATCCGAGGCCCTGGTCTTCCAGGGCACCGCTCTCCGGCTCCGGCCCCACCAGCGACGGGTCGCCCGCGCCGTGGGTCTTGCCGAAAGTATGGCCGCCTGCGATCAACGCGACGGTCTCTTCGTCGTTCATGGCCATGCGGAAGAACGTTTCGCGGATATCTTTCGCCGCCGCCAGCGGGTCCGGGTTGCCGTTCGGGCCTTCCGGATTGACGTAGATCAGGCCCATCTGAACCGCCCCGAGCGGCTCCTCTAGTTGACGCTCACCGCTATAGCGTTCGTCGCCTAGCCACGTCCCTTCCGGACCCCAGTAAAGCTCCTCGGGCTCCCACACGTCGGCGCGGCCGCCGGCGAAGCCGAAGGTCTTGAAGCCCATCGATTCCAGCGCCACGTTGCCGGCGAGAATCATCAGGTCCGCCCACGAGATCTTGTTGCCATATTTCTGTTTGACGGGCCACAACAGGCGTCGCGCCTTATCCAGGTTGGCGTTGTCCGGCCAACTATTCAGTGGCGCGAAGCGTTGCTGCCCTGCGCCCGCGCCGCCGCGTCCGTCGGTAATCCGATAGGTTCCCGCGCTGTGCCAGGCCATGCGGATCATCAATCCGCCATAATGCCCGAAATCGGCGGGCCACCAATCCTGGGAATTCGTCATGACGGCATGCAAATCCTTAATCACCGCATCGAGATCAAGGCTTTTAAACTCTTTGGCGTAGTCGAACCCCTCGCCCATCGGGTCGGACAAACGGGAATTCCGGTGAAGAACCGAAATGTCCAGCGCTTCCGGCCACCATTCGCGATTCCTGCGCCCGCGCGCGCCATGCGCTACCGGGCACTTGGCGGCGCTTTCTGTAGTTTGGCCGTTCTGGGTAACAGCGTTTGCTGATTTTGTCGCGTCTTTTTCCATCGTTGATCCTCTCCTTCGAATTAAAATTGCCTTACTGGGAAGCACGCCTTGATGCGCACTTCGTACACAGCCCGCGGAAAATGAGTTCGCATTCGCGCAGCACCCGCTTGCCGAGGGATGCCGCGGCGGGCCGGCGTACGTTATACCAGTCCAAGTCCTCGACATTGCCGCAGCGGTCGCAGATGAAGTGATGATGTCGCATGCCCTTTGCATCGAATCGCGCCGAGCGTCCCTCCACGGCCACCTCACGCACCAAACCGGCCTTCACCAAGTCGCGCAAATTGTTATAAATCGTAGCTCGTGAAGATCGCGGGTCAAGGCGGTTTACAGCCTCGAAGATCTCCGCCGCGGTTGGATGCCCGGCTTGCTTCATCAGAAACGCCATCACAGCGTAGCGCTGCGGTGTGCTTCGCAGTCCGCCGTCCGCCAGGGAGCGTTTGATCGTCTCGGGATCCATAAAACAATGTATGTTTTTAGATTATATCTAATATGAAAGTTGATCAAGACGGGTGCCAAAAAACGCTCTACCATTTCCGAGATTCCGTTAGAATAGCGTCATCTGCTTCGAACCGGGATTGTGCTTTGACCGCCGGCGATCCTGCCCCACGCTACGCCCGTCCAGCGATGCTGAGATCGCCATTTCGTGAGCGACTAACGCCGGTAGATTCGCCTCTGGAGCCATGGCCGTCTCCACCGCCTCCACGAATTTATTCAGCCTGCGGAATCCGTCGAGCTTTTCGCCGCCATCCACCTTGGCTGCGTCCAGCGATCGCCGCAGAACATCGATCGATTCATCATAAGTCTTGAGCGGCACCGGAAACGGATGCCCGTCCTTGCCACCCAGCGCGAATGAATAACGCGCCGGATCTGAAAATCGCACCGGCGTGCCGTGGATGACTTCGGCGAGCATCGCCAGCGTTTGCAAGGTCCGCGGTCCCAGCTTCTCCGTCAGCACGAAATCGGCAAAGCTCTTCAGATCCCGCTCGTGCGCAACCGCCAGCACGGCTCCCAGCCGGTTGAGATCGACATCCTCCGTCCGCACATCGTGATGGCGCGGCATCTCGAGGTGGCGTATTTCGCCTAGCACGCGCTCCGGATGTTCATGCGCCATCGCCAGCAACGCAGCTTGCGCCGGCCTCGCTTGCGCGTCGACCAGGTTCACAATCGGGCCGCCGGGCGTTCCCAGGATGCCGGTATGAGGTTCCTCTACGAAATCCCGAATGCTGGCGGAATGCCAATGATAGCGGCGTGCGAAGCCGTTCTCGGTATTCATACCCTGCTGGACAACGGCCCACTCGCCATTAGCCGCCACGACGAATGAATGGAGATAGATCTGGAACCCGTCGGCGATACAGTTATTGTCGATACGCGCGGTCAGACGGCTGGTCCGAACCAGCTCCTCGCCGTCGAGCCCATGGCGCTCCGCGACATCCCGAAGTTCGTCCGGAGTTCTGCGCGATTGCTTGCCCCTGCCTCCGCATACATAGAGGCCCAGCTCCGCCGCACGCGGGTTGAGACCGCGCTTGAGCGCGCCCATCACGGAAGTCGTGACGCCGGACGAGTGCCAGTCCATGCCCATGACGCTTCCCAGAGCCTGGAACCAGAACGGATCGCTCAGGCGCGAGAGGAACTCGCCGTGGCCGTAATGCAATAGGATGCTTTCCGTAATCGCGGTGCCGAGCCCCGTCATCCGTTCGGCGAGCCAGCGGGGCACGTACCCGCCGTGCAGGGGCGTATCGGCGAATCCAGACCGCTTCACGCCTTCATTGTCCCGCGGATTGCGTTGCCGTCGAGTATAGCTACCTGCTATTGGGTTGATCCTCGACTAAAAATTGATCTTGACATACCGGTCTGACCACACTACCATCTAGCGAGCTTCTATTTTCAAATTTATGCCACGTTTTTCTGCCAATCTCACCTTTCAGTTTAACGAGGTGCCGTTCCTCGATCGTTTCGCCGCAGCGAGCGCGGCTGGATTTCGCGCCGTCGAATTCATGTTTCCCTACGAACATGAGCCGGCCGAGGTGGAGCGAGCGCTCCAGGCGGCGCACGTCGAGAACGTTTTGTTCAATCTGCCGGCGGGGGACTGGTCCAAGGGAGATCGTGGTCTCGCCTGCGTCCCGGGCAGGGAAGGCGAGTTTCGGGAAAGCGTCGCTACTGCATTGAGATATGCTAAATCGCTTAAATCTCCGCTTTTACATGCAATGGCGGGAACGAAGCCGCCGGAGGCTCGAACGGAATATTTGCGAGAAAACGTACGTCTCCAATCTCCGTTATGCGGCGGATCACATTACGCGAATGCAATTTTCTACTACCGCAAGCGCGGAGCGCCGCCGCGAGGTTTGGTGCGCGCGCTCGAGAAAGCCGCCGAGGCCAAGCGCCAACTCACGCTCCGCACGGCGCGCAGCATCGATGCCCGATTGAAGCTAAGCCGTTCCGCAGCGCCGCGTTCGAATCCAAAGGGCTCCGGCCATTCGCATTCCGTCCGGCGTCGCGAAGAGCTTCGTTCTGAAGCCCTTGCCAATTTGTCCGAAGCGGAGACGATCTGCCGTGCCGCGAGTGACGATCACGGTTTGGGCTCCGTTCATATCGCCGGGCTCATCTATTGTTCGATAAGGGCGAATTAGACAAAGCAATGACGGAGGCGAACGAAGCTTTCAGACTAGGTCAGGCTAAGAAGGACTTCATCTTACTGAGCCGTGCGCGGCTCGTTCACAGCGAACTCGAAAGCGCTAAATACGACGACGGAATCGACGAAGGTTACGACCCGACATTACATGCGCAGAGAGCTCACGACTACGCGCAGGATGCGTTGAATTTTGCCAGGCGTACCAATGATCGCCGCCTTTTGGCGGCTGCGAACATCCGCGTAGGGTTATCCATGTGCAACGAATTTTTCAATGACCTGGATAGTGCATCTGGCTATTGTGAGGAGGCAGCGAAATATTTGGCCCACTCCCGGCGCGAGCAGTTCGGAGAAGATTTTCGCCGGCTCAAAGCATACATCCTTCACGAGAAGAGGGCTGATGTTGCGGCACAGGGCCGGTCGGACATCGTTGTCGGCGAAAGAACCCTCCGGCAGCTTAAGGATGAATTCGATCAAATGGTCATACTGCAAGTTGTGGGACCGCGAAGATCGTAAAATATCTAGGGTTGCGAAAGCACTTGCGATTTCTCCCAAGAAAGTCCGCCGTTTCCTGGACCGGTTCCGAACGCCCGTCGAGTAATGGTCGACGGGAGGGCCTGGAATCTCGCGGTTTCATGTTTGAAGAGAGCATGTTTGAACAGGGCATGTTCGAACACCGCGCGATTCAACGTGCGTCTCGCCGCGATTTCTGCGGCGTCGCGAAAAAAAATGGAGTTGAGGCGGGAAAATTGTCGATTCGTCCGCGCGAGATGTGGGCAGCCGCGATCGCGCTGATGGTTGGCCTCGGCGTGTGGGTCATTCTGTCTCTTACGGGCCGCACTCCCGCGGCGCGGCCGTCCAGTTCGGCAATGGCTCCTTCGGCGCAATCGGAATCGCAGGCCTCCCCGCCGTCGTTGCTCGATCAGTCACCCAGCGGGCAGACGGGAAAGGACGATTCCAGCCGCGACGGCGCGGCATCGGGCGTGCCCGCGACCGATGAACAACTGGAAAGACAGTTCGCAGTCATCCTCGAATTTCAACGGCAGTTGGATCAAATTGAAGAATCGCGCCATGGCCGCTGCCGCGTCAAAGAACGGAACATCTTTTAAGAATGATGTCGAAAACGGCAAACCTCTCACGGCGCTTTTAAATACGCGCCTGTCTGCGTTCCAAACGGATTTTAAAGGGGCCCGTGCTAGTCGGCCTCAAGATCCCGTAGTGCAGTGGCTCACAGGTGAGTTATTGACGGCCGTAGGCGGCGAACCGGCCACGATTTTGCCGTATTTCCAATGGGCCGTTCAAGCAGGTCTTAAGCGTCCGCGATTATTCGAAAGCTTGTCCAAGGTCGAATTCGACATGAATCGGTTTCAGGCCGCTTATGACGATGCCGCCAAGGCTTTGGATCTCGACCCATCTAGCACCCAGGCCTGGGAGGCATTCAGCCGCGGGAGTTTCGCATTGGAGCGAGCCGATATCCTCATGCAGCGCCTCTCACGAACGTTTCCAGCAAACCAGCCGCCGTGGGTTCGTCCTCTTTTGCAGGAGGCCGTGAAGTCGCGAGACAGTTGGCGCAACGAACTGGCCTTGCGCCAATAAGAGGATTCGCGCGGCACGTTGCCCCTGGTCCGCTTTGTGATTGAACATCGCAAATTTGCAAAGGCCGACGCTACCGCGAAGACGATTACGACGGGCCGCGGCGAGGTTGTAATTGAGCTATTCGAAGACCAAGCGCCGTTGACTGTCGCGAACTTCATTCATCTCGCCGAGACAGGTTTTTACAACGGCACAACATTCTATTGGGCGAACCCTGGACAAATGGTGGTGGGCGGCGATCCCAACACGAAGAATGCCGATCCGTCCGACGATGGGCTCGGCGGTCCCGGTTACACCATTCCCGATGAGTATGCGAAGAAAAATGCGCGCGGCCACTTCAGGGGAACGATCTCGACGGTCCAGAATGGGCCCGGCAGAGCGGGAAGCCAATTTTTCATCACGCTGATTCCCTCGCCGCAGTTCGATGGAAATTCCGCGGCGTTCGGGCGCGTGATTCAAGGCCAGGACGTGGTGGATCGCATAACACAAGGGCGAACGAGTCCGGAAGCGGGCGAATCAGAAGAAACCATTCCTGGCGATCTACTGGTCGGCGTCGAGGTAATCCGTGAGAGCCGCATCCTTACGTAGTTACCAGGAACAGTAGTCAGAAAAGTACACCTTAGTCTCTGCCCGCAGCGCAACGTGCATCAGTTCGCGACGTGTACGAATTTCTGGGCGCGCATTCCGACGCCTACTTCGCCCGTATACACATCGCCATTGGGAGCAACGGCGATCGTATGCGGCGAGGCCAATTGCCCATCATATTTGCCCCAGCGGCTCCATCTCTCAACCACCTTTCCGTTGAGGTCCATCTTGATAATGCCGGTCTGGAACGGCCACGCCGTACCGCCGCGTCCCGCGTCACCTACATTGCTCACGTAAATAAAGCCTGCGTGATACCGCAGAGCCCACGGGAACTGCAGCTCTCCGCCCTTCCATATATTAAGGAGCTTTCCGTTCGAGTCAAAAATCTCAATGCGAGCGTTGGGACGGTCCGCGACATACACGCGGCCCTGATCGTCCAGCGTTATGCTGTGCGGCGATCCGAACTCGCCAGGACCGTTTCCTTTGGTTCCCCAATCGAACAGGAATTTGCCGGTGGAATCGAACTTGGCAATGCGGGCGTTGCCGTAGCCATCGGAGATGAAAATATCCCCGTTCGGCGCGACGGCCACGTCAGTCGGATGATTAAAGTGTTTCGCATCCCATCCGGCCACTCCTTTGGTGCTCAGGGTCATCAGGATCTTGCCCTCATGGCTTAACTTGAACACCTGGTGCAAGCCTGTAGGCGCGTTGTTGAGCGCGTCCGTAATCCAAAGATTATCGTGATCATCCACGCTCAGCCCGTGAGGATGAGCAAACATTCCCTCGCCGAGCGACTTCAAAAATTTCCCGGTGGCTCCATCGAACATCATGATGGGATACTGCGCGCCTCTGTGAAACACGAATACGTGATTGTGCGAGTCCACGCCGATGCCCGAAACCTGGCCGAGCGTGAAGCCCTCCGGAAACTGCGGCCAGCCGTGGACCACTTCATATGGTTCCTTCTTGTTTGCTGGGTTGGCGTCGCGTCCGAAAAGCGCAGGAGCTTTATCGTACGCTGAAGCTGGGAACGGTTTCCGAAACAATTACCGTTGGCGCGGAGGCGACTGCTCTCCAGACGGACCGAGCGGAAATCCGTAGTGAAATCAATCAAAACGTAATCGCGAATGTTCCGGTGCCGGTGGGCCGTAACTACCAGATGCTCTTGACAACACTCCCGGACGTGGCGCCGCCGCAGAATGCGAATTCTTACAGTGCGAACCCGAGCCGCGCCGTGCAGTTCAGCATCAATGGCAATCTCACAACGGTCAACAATACTCGTATCGACGGAATAAGCGCCTGTAACGTCACTTCGCCGCAAGCAGCATTGTACGGTCCTGCGCTGGAAGCGATATCGGGAGTCAGCATCGTAACGAATTCTTTCGACGCCGAACAAGCAACGGCCGATGGCGGAGCCGTCAACGTCACAGTAAAAAGCGGCGCCAACTCTATTCACGGATCGCTTTTTGAGGATCACTCGGATCAGGCGATTACGGCGTATGCGTGGCCGGCGAACCGTACCCTCCCGAAATCAAAATATATCTTTAATCAATATGGCGCCACAATCGGCGGGCCGATTTTGAAAGACAAATTGTTCTACTTCGTCAGTTGGGAAGGCACGCGCTTTGTTGCGGCGCCACCTATTCAGATGCAGTTGCCCACCGCTGCGATGAAGCTTGGCGACCTCTCGGCATCGCCCACGCCGATTTATGACCCAACTACGGGCAATGCCAACGGCACTGGCCGGACGGCATTCATGAATAACAAGATTCCAGTGGGAATGATCTCGCCGGCCGCTTTGGCCATCCTCCAGTATTTGCCCAACCCGAACCAAAAGGGAACGGGAGCCTTTGGACTAGGCAATGATTATTTGGCATCGGCATCCGGCGGCCAGAATCGTGACCAGATCGACTCGAAAGTAAACTGGAACGCGACCGACAAGCTGAGCATGTTTGTCCGCTTCGGCTTCAACAACAATAATTGGTTTACCCCCCAACCGTTTGGTATTGCTGGCGGCCCCACGCTCAGCTCGACGAATACCGCGACCGGCAATGGATTCGGACATCTGTTCAACGACACCGTCTCGGGTACTTACATTTTTACGCCGCATCTCCTCATGGACGCTTCGTTCGGTTATTCGCGGAACGATAACTCAACTCGCCAAACCGGTATCGGCCAGAATTATGGCGATACGCTCCTTCACATCCCGGGACTCAGCAATGCGGGCGTAAACCCAGAATTGGCGTATTTTCTGAGCGGCATGCCGCAGTTCACGGTTGCCGGGTTCGCCAGTATCGGCAGCATTCCTTCCGCGTTTGAGCCCTACGACTATAGCGATGCCGAACACGACTATGTGTCCAATATCAATTGGATTCGTGGCACGCACGATCTGCGCGCCGGTATCGATCTGGACCGCCAAGGCGTTAACGAATGGCAGGCCATGGGCATCGGCGGGGGGAATACGTACTCTACTGCTGCGGGCGGATTTAACTTCACACAGGGCACCACGCAACTCAGCGGCGGCCCTGCAGGGAACGACTTTAACGCGTGGGCGTCCTTCCTGCTGGGTACGCCGGCCAATGCGGGACGCATTTACGTCTTCCCGCCAAACGCGAGCTCTTCGTCCCTCGGCTCGAACATGATGCATACCACCGCTTTCGGTGCGTATATCCGAGATCGGTGGCAGGTATCGCCCAAACTGACGCTGACGTATGGCGTCCGGTGGGAATACTTCGGCCTGCCGAATCGCGGCGGCGGTCGCGGACTTGAATACCTGATCCCGCAAACCAATACGATGAATATTTGCGGTTTGGGGAACGCGGTTCCTGAAAACTGTGGAATTACCACCAGCCGGGAACGGCCTGTCCCGCGTGTTGGAATCGCATACCGCGTGACCGATTCGTTTGTGGTTCGCGCAGGAGCCGGCCTTGCAAACGATCCAACCAGCAGTCTGATTCAGCTTCGCCTTAACGCGCCGTACGTCTATACCCAGATCCTCTCCGCGCCGAACAGTTTCGGATATGCGACGACGTTGAGCCAGGGCATTCCGGCTGTCACGGCCCCGAATCTATCCGGAGGGCCGATCTCCTGGCCCGGCAACGCCAACGCCCTTACTTTGAATAACGGGAATTGGGTGCGCGGCTACATGGAAACCTGGAACCTGACGCTGGAAAAAAGATTCAAAGGATGGGTCGGGTCGCTGGGATACGCCGGCACAAGGGCCATCGATCCGCGTATGCAGCTGGAGCAAAACTGGGGAAGCATTGGCACCGGAGCGGCGGGCCAGCAATATGCTCCTTATGGACGAACGGCGTCCGTTCTTCTATTCGCCACCGAAGGCAGTACCAAGTACGACGCGCTCCAGGCTCATCTTCAACATTCGTTTTCGTCCGGATTCCAAATCGCCGTAAGCTACACGTTTAGTAAGACGCTCGGCTTTGCCAACGTGGCCGCCACCAACGGTTCGAATGGTACGCCTCCCGTCGCGATTCCAGCTTATTACGGGCTGAATTACGGGCCCATGCAGACGAATGTTCCGCAAAACTTTCAGACCACCTGGGTCTATCAACTGCCGTTCGGTAAAGGCAAGCCCTGGCTGGATAAGGGCATCGGCGCCGCAATTCTAGGTGGATGGCAGCTCAGCAGCGTTCTGAGTGCGTACAGCGGGTTGCCTTTCACGGCAACGGCGAGCGCCACCTCTTTGAACGCGGTGAACTCTACTCAGTTTGCCAGCTGCATCGCGCCTGCCGATTTCACCGGCGGTATTCAGCACCTTTATTCAACTTCCACGTTCGCTGTTCCGGCTACGGGTGCTTTTGGCACTTGCGGCATCAACCGCTTCCACGGACCCGCCATCATCAACATGGACGCGGGCCTGGAGCGCACCATTCCGATCAAAGAACGTTTCGAGATCAAGTTCCGTGCCGAAATGTTCAACGTCGCAAACACGCCGCATCATGCGCCGGTGAATGCTACGAACGCCTCCGTCAACGCCAGCACATTCATGAACGATACGGATATCGCGAACACGGGCCGCGAGGCATCGATCAACGTGCAGCGCGCTTCAGCTTGAAGGTGACTTTCTAGCGTCGGGGGCGGCACCAGGAGCGCCTTTTTGCCAGAATCCAATGGGTCAGATATACCCATTGGGGCGTTCTCATACAACTTGCGACGTGATAGGCTGTGGCGGGACGCGCCCTGGGAATAGAATGAGCTGGGAAACGCACGGAACCGGTTGCCTGCTCGCACTTTTATTCATAGCGTGGCCGGTTCGGTGCGCCGAGGATCCCCGACTGGTGGCGGATGCGGATGTACTTCTCACGAATGAACTCGGCGTGATGCCGCTGGCGTTTGCGTGCGAGACGGGTGACGGAGCCATGGTGCAGAAGCTGCTTGCAGCCGGCGCCAACCCGAACGTCGCTCTTCGTCCGGGAGATACGCCACTTATGCTGGCCACCCGCTCGGGCGGTCCCGAGGCCGTGAAGGCTTTGCTCGCGCACGGCGCGGCGGTCAACACCAAGTCCATGGCGAAAGGTCAAACGGCGTTAATGTGGGCTGCGCCCAAAGCCACAGCGACGTTGTTCAGTTGCTGATAGAATTCGGAGCCGATGTCCAAGCACGATCGGACGGTAAGTATATGGCCCTGCTATTCAGTGCTCGCGCGAACGATGTTGATTCGACAAAGGCGTTGCTCGCTGCTGGCGCCAACGTGAACGATGCGGATCACGATGGGAATTCCGCGCTTGTGGCCGCGTCCCTCATGGGAAACACCGAGGTCGCGAAATTCCTTTTGGATAACGGAGCGGATGTGAACGCAGCGGGCAGGGGATTCACCGCTCTGCATTGGGCAGTCGGATTTTGCGATATCGGAGTTACGGGACCTTTTGGGATCAAGGCTGAGCACAGCGAATGGAGCGCTCTTGCGGGTCTTCGCGGCGACGCGAAATTTGATTTTGCAAAGCTGCTTCTCGATCGCGGCGCCAAGGTGAACGCGAAACTCACGAAAGGTCCCCGTCGGGGAGGCCTCGGTTCGGGAGGCACGATCAATCTTTCGATGCAAGGTGCCACACCTCATCTGCTCGCCGCGAACGCCGCCGTCACGCGGCTCATGCATCTCCTGCTGGACCATGGAGCCGATCCGCACGTCATTCTAAAAATGGCACCACGGCTCTTATGCTCGTAGTCGGAGTCGCGAGAGCCAGCGGCGCCAGTTGGGTCACGGAAAATCAGGCGTTGGAAGCAACCAAGCTGGTCATGGAAAATGGTTCGGACGTGAACTCTGCGAATGTCCCCGGAGACACGGCGATGCACGCGGCTGCATACGGCGGCTTTAACAAATTCATCCAATTGCTAGTCGATAAGGGCGCCGATTTAAGCCCGAAGAATGAGCGCGGTAAGACTCCCTATCTGATCGCCAACGGGCAGGGTCCTCGGGTCGCCGGCGACAATCCCTATCAACCCGCTACCGCAGCGTTCTTGAAGAAGCTCGGCGCAGATACGACCGGTAGCTCCTATTGGCCGTGCCTAAAGGCTGCGGACGGGGACGACGAAGAAGACGGCGGCGGCGGAGGTCCCGCGCCGGCCTTCGATCAGATCGCCGCTGAAGAATTGGGGAAGAAAACACAAGTAACCTCACTCGAAATAGGTCTCGATTCAAGTGAAGTCCCCGGTGCCTGCGATACCGGCTGCAGTTGTGCCTACTCCGGAACCGTTGCATGGCGCGATACTACTACCCCGCTGCCCATGGAAAACGATCCGCGTCGTGTTTTTGAGCGACTATTTGGCGCAAGCGACAGCACGGATCATCCTCACGAGCGCCTACGGCGACTTCAGACCGACCGCAGCCTTCTCGATTCCGTGATGCCGTCCGCGAACCAGCTTGCCGCGGGACTCGGCGCCGGCGATCGCGTCAAGCTATCGCAATATCTCGACTCGGTTCGGGATATCGAACGTCGCATCCAGATTAGCGAAGCGCAGAGTTCGCGAGAGCTTCCAGTGGTGCGGCAACCCACCGGAGGTATTCCCGCCACCTTTACGGAACACGTCGAGGTCATGTCGCAATTGCTGCTTATGGCGCTCCAGACCTACATCACTCGAATCTTCACGTTTATGTTTGGTCGCGAACAAACGGGACGAGTCTACCCGGAGATCGGAGTTCCCGACGGGCACCACGGGCTTTCGCATCACGGTGGCGATCCGAAGAAGATGGCGAAGGTATCGAAGAGCAATCAACACCAAATCGAAATGCTGGCCAAGTTCGGAGAAAAGCTGCGGAGTACGCCGAACGGCGATGGCTCACTGTTGGATCATTCCATGATTCTTTATGGAGGCGGCATTAGCGATGGCGACCTCCACAACCATAAACAACCTCCCGATCCTTTTAATGGGCGGCAAATCGGCGCAGTTCAAAGGCGGTCGCCACTCGCAGTACGCTCCCGATACGCCGCTGATGAGCCTTCGTGCGACTTTGTTGGATAAAATGGGCGTGCCCTTCGAGCACCTGGGCGATGCGAATGGCCGACTCGCTGAACTGTCCAGCGTTGCATAGTTGACGAAAGAAAAATAGGAGAAACATTACAATGAGTCGTCGATTTTCAGTAGCGTTGGTTGTGTCAGTTTTAGGGATGGCGTTATCTAAGGCTCAAGCGCAGCCGGCTCCGGCGACACAGTTCCCGCTCGCGGCGCCCGCGGGCAAGGACAGCGGAGCCATAAACCAGGCTCCCGCAGGTGCTGCGAATCAGGGTCCCTTGGACGCCGCCAAATGGAAATACGGATCGAGCCTTCGACGCCCCGCCAAATTCGAAAATCTGGAATCCGGTAATGATCAAAATGATGAAGGGCGAGAAGGTGACCGGTGGCACTCTGTTCAGTGCGGATACGCCCGGAAACGTACTGCGCCATGGCGAATGCCGGCTACGATTTCATCTGGACAGAGATGCAACACAATTCACGCGATTGGGACGCCGTCGGGCCGCATGTGGAAAGCATGTCCTCATGCGAAGGCGGTGCCTGGCGTGCGCGTAGCCTACACCGACGAACGTGAAATTCAACACGCTATGGATCTCGGGGCACTCGTCATTATCGTGCCAACTGTTCGGAACGTCGAGGAAGGAATCGCTGCCCGGAATTGGACCATGTACCCGCCGCTCGGAAAGCGCAGCGCATCGCGATCGCGGTCACGCTAACGATCCCGCCATGTGGGGAAACGTGCCGGGAGGGTATCGAAACACAATAAACGATAACGTCGTACTGATCGAGATGATCGAAACGATTGACGGAGCGAAGGACGCGCACGAAATCGCGGCGATCCCGGGAGTCACCGCGCTCTTTGCGGCCAGCGGCGACTTGGGCAATTTTTCCGGCTACAAACAAGGCTCGCCAGATTACGAGCGGCTCATCAACATCGTCCACGACGCCGCGATCAGTGCGGGCAAGCGTCTGTGCGGGCCGTTCGCCTGGCTCAATCGTCCGGATTTCACTTGTTTCCAGAACGGCAGCGAAACCGCCGCGATTGCGCGCGGTGTTGCTGCAGAACTCGGGCCGCTGAAAGATACGCAGGGCAAACCCGAAGTCGGGCCTTACGCGCCAAAGAAGTAACGGGGATTTTTATTGAGCGAGCGTGTTGCTGATCGGGATCGGCCGTAGGTCGCGGGATGGGCCTACGATCGTTTCATCGGCTCCAACGTCCTGCCGGAGATATTGCGCTCGCGGATCACCTGCTCCACCAGCTTCGCCGTCTTCTGCAAGTGGCTACGCATGGCCAGCCGCGCGGCTAATGCATCGCGGTTACGGATCGCGTTGTAGACAGCCTCATGCTCTTCAAGAACCTGACCCGGTACGGCGGGTAGCAGCAGCTTCAGATGGATCCATTGCCGAAGCATATTCCGAAGCAACTGGACCGCATTTGCCAATATTTCGTTGTGCGCGGCGCCCGAGATCCTGAGGTGGAACGCCATATCCGTTTCTAAAATGGATGCGCCGTCCATGTCAGCGCGCATGGCGTTAATCGAGTCGCCGACCGCCTGAATCTCTTCCTCAGATCCTCGTTCCGCGGCAAGCGCTTCAAGATCTTCTTCCAGTAAGGATCTGGCTTCCAATAAGTCTTTCAACTCGCGGTGGTCGGTACCAGTGAAAGCCCACAACATGGGGCGCGCAAGAAACTCGGAGCGGGGACAAACGAATGTTCCTTCGCCGACGCGGCTATTCAGCATTCCGACCAGTTCCATGGCCTTCAGCGCCTCGCGCAACGATGTACGCGCGACACCTAGCTCGACGCAGAGGTCGCGCTCGGGAGGGATCCGGTCACCGGCCTTCCATTCGCCGGTCACCACAAATGAGATAAGCTGTTCGAAAACCGCCGCAGAAAGCGTTGTTCGAACGACTGGAGTCAGAGTCCTCGACATTAAGGCTTGTTCCTCAGGATACCAGAGCTAAAAGCTCTGCGTGTGGCGGTTTTTGCGAATCTGGGGCTTTTGTGTCGGCCGGAAAAAGGCCCTACTAGCATTGGTTTGTCGGTCTGCAAAAGGACTTAATAGTTTTGCGGGTTGCCACAATTCGGAACGTACCAAGTCAATAGCCGATTCTTATATCACTCTGTCTGCTTGGCTCGTGGATGAGTTCAAACACACGCTGCGCAATCGCTCGTAGCGAACGCCAAGAAACCGAAAGCCGCATGGCGTTGGATACGGATGCGGAGGTTTAGTACCGCATGCAAGGCCTCTTGCGACATCTTTGGTCGTCGCATTAAGGTCGTCCGCCATCGGACTTCTTGCGCCTTTGGCCAGAAGCCCGACCACATATCGTAGGTGCGGCGGCCGAGCAGTAGATCGAAGTGCCCGCCATTCGCGCGAAGGTTCGTCCCGGCCAGTGGGCGTCCGATAGGGCGTGGTCCAGTCACCATTGGAAAATCGCCGTTATCCGCGGAGTGCTGGATCACGCCGTCCAGCGAGGAGTGTTCGAAAAGTCTGAGCTTTCTCATCGCAAGTTTTTGCGGCTAATCGATGACATGGCGGAGATCTAATGATGCTCGTGATGCGCAAGCGTCCATTGACCGTACGCAGACCGATGGTAGACGGAAATCGACATCGCTCTTCTCTCCGCTGCTAAGGTTGCAGCAGCGGCCGATGGCAGTTGCGAATGCAATGTACTTGCCTGTCGTGATGGTCATGTCGTGAATACCGTATTGCACTGGCCTGATCTGCAAGTCGAAAAGGTCTTCCAAGTCGCCATATAGGCGTCGAGTCCGCAGCGCGATTATGAAAGGGGGCGGCACGTCAAACATCAACATTTGAGGATCATGGTCGGCCCGGATTGCCGGCAGGTCTTCATCGCGCACGGCCTTCGCCCAACGCTCGATCAGCGCGTGGATCTCGGCTTCGTCATTTATTGCGGCCGTGCGTTCGCTCATCTCTGTTTCTTTGCGCGCTCGCTTGTGTATCGGCAGCCGGACCATCTCTCGCGACGGAGGATGACTGGTCGATTCTTTGAATGTATTCGATTCCACTGTGTATCGGTTCACACCGTCGACTCGGTTACATGGCTCTTTTTCGCTGACGTCGAACGGTGACGCTCGGCCGTGGCCGAAGGCAATGCGAATGTCGTATCCTGAAGGAGACGATAAAGCAATGACGCGAGATGATGATGCGACGACGAACGCTCCCGAGCCTCTGCTGAGCAATGCGGAGATCGCTGACCGTCTCGCCAGTCTCGCGCAATTGCTTTCTTCCCAAAAGGAAAATCCCTACAAGGTAAAGGCTTATCAGCGGGCATCGGCCAAAGTCCGTACCCTTGCGGACAGTGTCGACGAACTGGTGCGCGAAAATACGGACCTTACACGATACGCATGCATTGGCGAAGCCATCGCTGGCGCCATACGCGAGATTGTTTTCACGGGAACGCTCGGGAAACTCGAAAAACTCCGCGCGCGGGCAACGCCCGTTCTTGCGAGCATCACCAACTACCCGCGCCTTGATCCAAAGCGGGTGGCGCGCATCTACAAGAAACTCAATATTGGATCGGTTGAAGAATTACGCGCGAGTCTCGAGAGCGGCGACATCGAGAAGGCCCTGGGCTTGCGCATGGCGCAGCATATCTCGCAGGGATTGACCGATATGCACGCGATGCTCCTCTATCGGGCTGACGACTTGCGCATCGCAGTCGAGGAATTTCTTGTGGAAAAATGCAAAGTGCGCCGCGCGGAGGTGGCGGGCGATTACAGACGGCGCGTGGAAGTCATCGAGGAGTTGGCCTTCGTAATCGAGACGGATGATTTTGAAGCCATCGTCGTGTGCCTGCAAAGATACGGCGGGCGCACGCCGCTTGTCTCGGCGACACGGGATACCGCAGTTTTTTCGCTATCTTCCGGCATCCGCCTGCGCATCGACTGCGGAACCGTGGAAAACTGGGGCGCGAAGATGATTGCCTGCACAGGTTCGCAGACCCATCTCAAAAAGCTAGTCCTGGTAACCGGCTCGTTGCGCAACCTGAAAGCGAAGGAGGCGCAATTCCCAGACGAGCGAAGTCTTTATCGGCACTTCGGCCTTGATTATATCGAGCCCGAACTGCGCGAAGGCCATGACGAAATCGCGCGCGCCGCGAGACGATCACTCCCGGTCCTGGTCACCGTTGGCGAGATCCGTGGCGAGTTGCACGCCCATTCGACATCGAGCGATGGCAGCAATTCGATCGAGGAAATGGCGGCGGCTGCGAAAGATCGCGGCTATGAATATATCGGCATCACTGACCATTCGCAAAGCCTGAAGATCGCGCGAGGACTGTCTTCGGAAGATCTGTGGGCGCAGATACGCTTTATCGACAAGCTCAATGCAAAGATGCAGAACTTCAGAATCCTGAAATCCTCGGAGGTGGATATCCTCGCGGACGGTTCGCTCGATTATCCTGACGATCTTTTGCGGGAATTGGATTATACGGTCTGTTCCATCCACTCGCGCTTTAGCCTGGGAGAGGTGAAGCAAACTGAACGCATCCTGCGCGCGATGGATAATCGCTACTTCAACATTCTGGGACATGCAACCGGACGTCTGCTTCTCAAACGGCCCGGATATGAGATCGACATTGGACGGGTGATCAGCCATGCCCGTCAGGCCGGTTGTTTTTTCGAGATAAATTCGAGCCCGGACCGACTGGACCTTTCTGCTGAAAACGCGCGGGCGGCTTCAAAGTTGGGTGTCAGGGTAACGGTCAACACGGACGGCCACAGCATCCGTGATTTCAGATATCTATCATATGGAATCGATCAGGCCAGACGCGCTGGCCTGGATAAACGGGGAGTGTTGAACTGTTTGCCATGGGAGCATCTTCAGCCTCTCTTCAAGCGTTGACGCCAAAAGAACAGCGTGCTTTAGCGCCAGCGTTTTCAGCGCTACGGTCTAGGGTCAACCGCGCAGTTCCTTAGGGTGACTATTCCTGTAACCAACCCCAGCTAGGCCTCGTCACCATTTCTTTTGACTTGGTAGGGGTGTTACGAATGAATGTACGGTTTTCAGGGTCGTAGGCGAGGGGTTTGACGTCAGCGATTCGATGTTTCACCGAAGATGCGATAGTCAGTGAATGCCGACCGACTGTAAGGGGTGATATGAAGACCATTTCTCGACGGGGCGTGCTGTCTGTTTTTCTTTTGCTCGCGGGCGCACTTCAGGCGCAGACGGAAATTCATAACGGACGTGAAGTGAAAGCGCGGCAAGTCCTTCTACGATTGACCGGGGCTGGTGCTACCGTCCGCCAGCGTCTACTTCAAATCGGCGACGCCGACGATTTCCGTCCCATAAACAGGGGGATGAACATTTATGTCTTACACTCCCGAAGTGCCAACGTTGCCACTCTGCTGAGCGCTCTACAGCAAGAGCAGGGGATCGCTTACGTTGAGCCCGATTATCTGGTTAAGGCTGTGGCGGCAACGCCCAACGACGTCGAGTTTCCTCAACAGTGGGCGCTGCTGAATACAGCGAATCCAGGTGCGGATATCGGCGCCACCGGAGCGTGGAATATTTCTACCGGTGGCACGACAAGCGTCGCTGGCGTAGTCGATACGGGAATCGATTACACTCATCCGGATTTAGCCGCGAACGTCTGGTCGGCTCCCTCTTCCTTCACGGTCACCTTGAGTTGGGGCACTTTAGCTTGTCCTGCTGGCTCGCACGGATACAACGCCATCAAGCGATCGTGTGATCCACAAGACGACAACGGCCATGGTACGCATGTGTCCGGCACAATTGGCGCCGTCGGGAATAACGATTTGGGTGTGGTCGGCGTCAACTGGACGGCGCGTATGATGGCGTTGAAGTTTATGGATTCGACCGGAACCGGATATGTATCCGACGCCATTGATGCGATCGAATTTGGATTGCAGTCGAAATCAATCTTTGGATCTGCGGCCAACCTTCGAGTGCTTTCCAACAGTTGGGGCGGAGCTGATTTTTCCCAAGCCTTATTAGATGAAATCAATCGCGCAAACACCGCGGACGTCTTATTCGTTGTTGCCGCTGGGAACGGCACTCAGAACATCGACACGACTCCGACCTATCCTGCTTCTTACACCGCGGCTAATATCGTGGCCGTGGCCGCTACCACCAACACAGATGGATTGGCTTCGTTTTCTAACTTTGGCCTCAATAGCGTCGATCTCGGAGCGCCTGGCCTCAACATCATCTCCACATATCCCAATTCCTCTTACGCCACTCTCAGCGGAACTTCAATGGCTACGCCGCATGTAGCCGGTGCGGCGCTGCTGTTGCTTTCTGCCTGCAGGCTGAACACGGCGGCTCTGAAGCAGGCGTTGATCGCCAATGTAGATCCCATCAGCAGCCTCTCAGGAATCACAGTTTCGGGCGGACGTTTGAACGTCAGCAAAGCCATCCACAGCTGCGCCGGCCCGTCTTCGGGAACTGCCTCTTTTGTGAAGGCCGATACAACAACCACCGGTTCATGGAAGGGCGTGTATGGATCCGACGGGTATAGCGTCATAGGCGACTCGGCCAGCACCCCGTCCTACGTTTCCATTACGCCGTCGGGAAACAGCACTTATGTCTGGAACGCTTCGACTGCCGACGTGCGGGCGCTGCAGAAGGCCTCGGCATCAGACCGGATCGCGGGCTGTTGGTACACGTCGACATCGATGACGACCGACCTCCGATTTAACGACAGCAACACCCATCAAGTCGCGATGTATCTTCTCGATTGGGACAATTACTCCGGCCGTACCGAACGCATCGATATCCTCGACGCCAACAACAATGTTCTCGACACGCGAAGTGTCTCCAACTTTGTAGGCGGCGAATATCTGGTTTGGAATCTGAGCGGCCACGTCACCGTTCGCGTCACCAACACAAACTCGAATGCAGTCGTGAGCGGCTTGTTTTTCGGGGTAGGTGGGGCCACCGCCACTGCCTCCTTTGTGAAGACCGATACGACAACCACCGGTTCATGGAAGGGCGCGTACGGATCCGACGGATATAACGTCATAGGCGATTCCGTCAGCACCCCGTCCTACGTTTCCGTTACGCCTTCGGGAAATAGCACGTATGTCTGGAACGCTTCGACTGCCGACGTGCGGGCGCTGCAGAAGGCCTCGGCAACAGACCGGCTCGCGGGCTGCTGGTACACGTCAACATCGATGACGATCGACCTCCGATTTGACGACAGCAACACCCATCAAGTGGCGTTTTATCTTCTCGATTGGGACAACTACTCTGGCCGTACCGAACGCATCGATATCCTCGATTCCAACAACAATGTTCTCGACACACGAAGTGTCTCCAACTTTGTGGGCGGCGAATACCTGGTCTGGAATCTGAGCGGCCATGTCATCGTTCGCGTCACGAACACAAACTCAAATGCAGTCGTGAGCGGCTTGTTTTTCGGAACAGGCGGGGCCGTCGCGACTGCGGCGTTCCTTAAGACCGATACTACTACCTCCGGGTCTTGGAAAAGCGTTTATGGCGCCGACGGGGATAACATTATGGGCGATTCCGCGAGCACTTCATCCTATGTTTCCCCCGCACCTTCGGGGAACACCACTTATGTCTGGGACCCTTCAACTACCGATATCCGGGCCCTACAGAAAGCCGCGGCGGCAGACCGGATCGCGGGCTGTTGGTACACGTCGACATCGATGACTATCGACCTGCCGTTTACCGACGGCAATACCCATCAGGTCGCACTATACTTGCTCGATTGGGACAATTACCTCGGCCGCAACGAACGCATCGATATTCTTGATTCCAGCAACAAAGTCCTTGACACCCGCAGCGTCACCAATTTCACGGGGGGCGAATACCTGGTTTGGAATCTGAGCGGCCACGTGACCATCCGAGTCACAAATATCAACCCGAGTTCAAATGCGGTCGTGAGCGGTTTGTTTTTCAGGTAAGACGTTTCGAATAAATCCGGCGATTTGACGGGTTACACAATCTACTAATTCGCGGTATAGTGCCGGTTTCCCATTCGGGTTCGCGCGATACGCTATGCGATTGATCGAACCACACCGCCATCGGCACGTACCGCTGCACCATTTATGGCGGAAGCTAGCGGACTGCACAAGAAGGTTACAACCGCCGCGACTTCGTCGGTTGTTGCAAACCGCTGTAAGAGAGAAGTTGGACGGGCCTTCACGAAGAATTCGTGTTCCATCGATTGACGGCTAATCCCTTTTTCGGTAGCAAGGCGGTCTACAAATTCGCTGACACCTTCGGACTCCGTTGGACCGGGAAGCACGGCATTGACCGTAACCGCGGTTCCAATGGTGGTCTCCGCAAGGCCTCGAGATACTGCCAGCTGTGCGGTTTTTGTCATTCCGTAATGAATCATTTCAACGGGAATTTGCAGGGCCGACTCGCTGGAAATGAAGACGATTCGCCCCCAGTTCTTTTGCTTCATTGGCCCGATGTAGTGGCGACTTAAGCGAACGCCGCTCATCACATTTACCTCGAAGATTCGAAGCCAATCGGCGTCGGGGATTTGTTCGAACGCTTTTGGTTCGAAGATGCCGACATTGTTTACCAGGATGTCTACAGCCGGAAAGCGCCGGATAAGGGCATCCGCTCCCGCTTCGGTCCCGAGGTCCGCTGCGATCCCATGAGCGGCGCCGCTGGCTCGTATCGCACCTTCGACACGAGTCTGGGTGCGGCCATTCACGATTACCTCTGCGCCTTCCCTGGCGAGTGCCGTTGCGATAGCCAATCCGATCCCGGCCGTCGAACCGCTCACGAGCGCGGTCTTGCCTTCCAATTGGAGGTCCATATTCCAATTAGATATGAAAGTAGGCTCCCACGCTCGCGATCATCAGACTTCAGAGCGCTGTCCGTTAACTTAACCGCGATCGTTCTCTTCGTAGTAACCTGGATTTGCAATCTGTCGAACCGCGGCGACAGTGACCGAGATCGGAAACTCGACGCTTTCCCCGCCTACGCCAAGTCCACAGGAGCTCGCTGATGTCTACTCTATCGAGCCAGCAGGGTTTTCAGTCACCAGGCAGTTCTCAAGGGTCGCGCACCAATACTGTTTTGGGTGAGTTGATGAAAGTGAAGGGCCAGGTCTTCAGCGCTGAAGATCTGACGATCGAGGGCGAGGTCGAAGGCACTGTGGAAGCCGGTGCGGGACGGGTCACTATCGGCCCAATGGGCACAGTAACCGCATCGGTGAAAGCGCGTGAAGTTTCTGTTCTGGGAACGATTACAGGCGATGTGGAGGCGGATAAAGTCGATATCGGCAGGGACGCAACGCTTGTGGGAAACATTCGGACAGCGCGCCTTACGATCGACGACGGAGCGTATTTCAAAGGCAATATCGATATTGTGCCCCGATCCGCCGCTCGATCAACTGACGTAGGCACCGCAACAGAATCGCGATAGACTTCATAGAGCCCCAACTCATTCTTGCCGACACGGTCACGTTTCGGCTGTTGACCCTCACCGCCGGCCGCCGTCTGATTCCGCTGATGTTGATGGTGGGAAGCACCTCGCCTTTCGAGCTTTTGGATCCTTTGTCAGTTTTGTTCCAATAGTCGGGCGTGTGTTTTCCATCATCTAATTGGACACGCGGTCGAGTACCGGCGTTTGACCAAGGAGATACAGGAGCTCAGAGCGAAAGTGAACTGGAGCGGGTGAAATTCGGCGAGCGACAGCCGCGCGGACAAGTATGTGGGATCGGCCCTCAGGCATTCATTCCATAGTGCCTCCGCCTCGGGCGACGCTGCTTTGCGGGAGAGCGAGAATGCGAGGTTATATTTCGCGTTCAGCGATGCCGGACTATCCGCTATTGCGAGCCGGAAATACCGTTCGGCCTGTTTCCCACGCGAGTCCGTCGCTTCCAGCGATCCCAGGGCGTTGTAGATCACCGAGCGCGGTTCGTGCATCCCCGTGGGCGTAGAAGCCGCTTCCACGGTCCGAAGTGCGTTTCGATAACTATCGTACGCGTCCTTGGTTCGATTGATTTGTTGATACACCAGTCCCATGTTATATGGCAGGTAGGAGGCCTCCGGCGCCAGCCGCATCGCGTCACGATATGTGCCCAGCGCCACATCGTAGTCGCCATGTTGCATCTGGGTCAGGGACAGGCGGAAGCACCGCGGTCACCGTACAATTCCGGCAATTCGGTGTGCGGCTGAACTTCATCCCAACCATAACCCCGCGGGGAACGATTCGGCTCCAGGTAAGCCCCGAGGTCAGTTCGCTCGACTATGCAAACGGTCTTACTCTTTCCGGATTCACGGTCCCCGGAATCGACGTCCGAAACGTGAACACGGAGGTGCCAGGGGGAAACCAAAGCTTCGCAGTCGGCGGCCTTCTCGATAACCGCGAGACGGAGACCCTAAGCAAGATTCCCTTTATCAGTTCCATTCCGATCTTAGGAAAGTTCTTTCAGTCCAAAACTAAAAACAGAACGAATACCGAGCTGATGGTGATCGTCACCCCTGAGATTGTGCGGCCCACTCCCGCGAGTATTGCGATCGAGACACCGAACTTCCCGGTTCCATTTTTACCTCCGAATTCAAGGCAGCCCATGACGACTCCGGGGCAAACTATCACGGGCCCTGTTCCGGTTACGCCGCCGACCCGATCGGTTCCTGTGGAGTCTCTGATCAAGAGCTATGACGAAAGACCGCTGGCGGTGGGTAATACGACCGGCACGTTCGGCCAGGCTCAGACAACGGGAGCCGGAGGAAATGCCCCCGCAGTTACGGCGCCCGCGGCACCACCAAAGTAGGCGTCGGAGTGACGACCAAGGCGGCTTCTGACTGAGTTGTGCTTTCGCCCGTCATTGGGACCTGACCGGGGATTTGCGCCACCCTCCGGGGCCGGCTCCGAATAGTGCTGCCCGTTCTATGACAAGTCGAGTTCGTTGTCATAAGCCCCATTTCGATCGTTTATCGTCACGTCTAGTCCACTCATAAAGATGTAGCCGTTGGAGGGCTGACTGACGTCATAATCAAGTACCCTCGAGATCAAGTACCCTCTAAGTTTATGAGGATGCTGAAACATATGGCCACAGCTCCGTTGCCGAGACGTCGCGCGTTAAGGTGTCAAGCTACAGTCACCGTCCTGATTCTTTTCTTTTTCCCGGCGCTCCGGGTGGCAAAACCGCAGACCCCGGCCAACCTTCCCCAATTGATCTCGATGGAAGACGCGGTCCGGATCGCGCTTGCTTACAACCAGTCTCTGCGGGCGCAGCGGCTGAATATCGATCAGTCGAAAGCCGAGGAGATCACCGCGCCGCTCAAGCCGAACCCGACGCTTCACGCACGCTGGTCGATACCATTCCGATTTTCTCGCCGCAGATCGATCCGCTTCAATACGCAGATCTACGAAGAAACCCTCAGCTACACGGTGGAGCGCGGCGGCAAGCGGAGAAACGCGTCGTGGTGGCGAAAGACAACACCGATGTCGCCGCCCAAACGGTAACCGACAATGAGCGACCTTGCGGTTTCAGGTGGTCCAGGCATTTATCAACGTTCTGCTGGCGAAATCCGTTCTGCAACTGGCCAAGGACGATCTGGCGAATTTTTCCCAGGAAGTCGATCTGAACCATGCGCGCCTGATCGGCGGGCGATCTGGCGGAAGGAGATTTCCTCAAGCTGTCGCTGCAGAAGCTCCAGTTCGAGCAGGACGTTTCTTCGGCCGCAGTTGGCGCTGGTGCAGGCCAGGGCGAATCTCCGGCAACTGCTCGGATATCAATCGGTCGCCGACAACTTCGATGTGACGCGGAACGCTGACGCACAACAAGCACGTCCGTCACGCTGGACGATCTTCGAAAAGCAGGCGCTGGCGAACCGGCCGGATCTGCAGGCGGCGCACAGCGGAGTGAAGCTGGCCAACGATACGGTGGCGCTCGCGTTCGGCAACCGGGCGAGGACTGGACCTGGGGCACGCGATTACACCAATCAGAACTTCGGACCATCAACTGGCAGCGCGGTCGGCGTTTCATTCTCGTTCGATCTTCCGATTCACGACCGGAATCAAGGCGAGATCGCGCGCAGCCAGGCGGCGGTCCGCCAGGCCAGTCGAAACCGAATCGTCGACGCAGGTGGGCGTGCTGACCGATGTCGTCAACGCTTATTACGGCCTGCAGAGCAACGAAGAGATCGTGCATGCTTTTCGAAGGCGGCTATCTGGACCAGGCCACGCAATCGCGCGACATCAGCAATTATGCCTATCAGCGGGGCGCGGCGACCATTCTGGATGTGCTGGATGCCGAGCGCAGCTATCGGGCCACGCAACTGGCGTACCGGCAGGCGCTGGCGGCGCAGATGATCGCGGCGGAGCAAGTCAATCTAGGTGGTGGGAACCCAGGTGATCCAATGAAAAGTTCGTGAGCAATGCGTTGGCCGTGGCTGCTGGCGGCGCTGCTGCGCTGTGTTCCTGCAGTGCTCATCGAAAAAGACTCCGGTGGCCGGCGGCCGAGCAGCTCAAGCGGACGAGGCCGCGCTGTTTCAGGTTCCGCAGAACCAGTTGCGAGCACCTGAAGATCGTCGAAGTTCGAAAAGCCGTCTGGTCTGCCACCGTTCACACCACCGGAACCGTGGATTGGGATGCGGATCACACCACGCAGGCGATCACGCAGGTCAGCGGGCCCGATTTCGCGAGTCTGCTGGTGGATATACGGCACTCCGGTGACGGTGAATCAGCCGCTGCTGTATGTTTCCAGTCCGGACGTCGCCAACGCGATCTCGACCTATAAGAAGGCGCGGAATCGATCTGGACTATTCCAAGCGAACGCTGGACCGCAGCAAGGATCTTCTGGATCACAAAGTCATCGCCACGAAGGATCTTGAAGCCGCCGAACAGGATTACAACGACGCCGGCGTCGGAAGTGGAGAACGATCTGCAGGCGCTCAAGATTTTCGGCGTCACGCAGCAGGAGATCGACGACGCGCAGCGCCAGGGCGTCGCGATCAATCCGCAACTGGCGGTGCGCTCGCCGATCGCCGGCGTGGTGGTGCAGAAACTGGTTACGCCCGGTCTGGTGATTCAGGCCGGCATGACGGCCTGCTTCACCATCAGCGACATCTCCACGGTGTGGGTGCAGGGACACATCTACGACCGCGATCTGGAATCGATTCGCGTCGGCGACGCAGTGGAGGAAACCGATTCCTCGTTTCACAGAGACATTTCACGGCGTGGTTTCCTATATCGGAGCGCTGGTCGATCCGGCCACGCGCACCACTTCCGTCCGCATCGTGACGCAAGAATCCGGAAGGCCTGCTCAAGAAGGACATGTTCGTGGATGCGGTGATCCACACCAGATCCGGCAGGAGCCTTCTCGCGGTTCCGACCTCGGCCATTCTCCGCAACGATGAGAACCTGCCGTTCGTTTACGTGGAGGCCGCAGCCGGGAAAATTCGCGCAGCGGCTGGTGAACCTCGGCGCTCAGCAAGGCGACGAGACGGAGATCGTGAGCGGAGCCAAGGCAGGGGAAAAGATTGTCGCCGAAGGCAGCGTCTTTCTCCAGTTTGCCAACAGCACCCAGTAAAGACATCGCATGATTTCCCGGATCGTTTCTTTTGCGCTCTCGCAGCGGTTTCGTGATCCTGATGGCGGCCCTGGCCGTTGATCGCCTGGGGCGCGATCTCGTTTCAGACGCTGCCCATCGACGCCTATCCCGATCTTTCCCCGCCGCACGTCGAGATCATCACGCAATGGCCCGGCCACGCGGCCGAGGAAATCGAGCGCCTCATCTCCATTCCGCTCGAAGTGGAGATGAACGGCATTCCGAAGATCGAAGCGCTGCGCTCGATTTCGCTGTACGGGCTTTCGGCGCTCGAGATGAATTTCGAATACGACATCGATCCGTATTTCGCGCGCGAGCAAGCCTTTGAACGGATGGCGAACGCGACCCTGCCCAGCCGGAGTCACGCCCGGCGTTTCCCCTCTGTTCAGCCCCAGCGGATTGATTTACCGCTATGTGCTGGTCAGCCCGGACCGCACGCCGCAAGAGCTGAAGACCATCGAGGATTGGGTGCTGGAACGCCGCTATCGCGCCATCTCCGGGCGTCGCCGACGATTCCGGCCTGGGCGGCACCACCATGCAGTATCAGGTGCTGCTCGATCCCTACCGGCTGTTCTGCTCACGGCGTCACGGTTCCGCAGGTGTTCCAGCAATTGAGCGCGAACAACTCGAATGCCGGCGGCGGATTCTATTCGCAGGGCGGCCAGTTTTATTACATTCGCGGGCTCGGGCATGGTGAAGACGACCGAGGACATCGGCAACATCGTGCGTGGCGACCAACAACGGCATCCCGACCTACGTCAAGGACGTGGCCAAGGTCGAGATCGGGCAGCGCCGTGCGGCTGGGCCAGTTCGGCTACATGAAGCAGGACGACGCGGTGGAAGGCGTGATCCTGATGCGCGTCGGCGAGCAGGCGCAGGTGGTGCTGAAGCGCGTCGAGGACTTGACCAAGGAACTGAACGAGCACGTGCTGCCGCCGGACGTGAAGATCGTCCCCTATTACGACCGCAGCACGCTGATCGAGGAGACCACGCAGACCGTGGAGCGGAACCTGCTGCGCGGGATGCTGCTGGTGCTGGTGATTCTCGGGACTATTTCTGTTCAACGTGCGCGCGGCGCATCATCGTGGCCATTACCATTCCGTTCGCCCTGATGTTTTCGTTCATCTGCCTGGACTGGCGCCACATCCCCGCCAATCTGCTTTCCATCGGCGCGATCGATTTCGGCATCCTGGTGGACGGCGCCGTGGTGATGGTGGAGAACGTGTTTCGCGAACTGGCGGTGCGCCACGGACGAGGAATACGACCTGATCGACGTGATCCGCGCCGCCGCGCACGACGTCGAGCGGCCCATCTTTTATGCGGTCGCCGTGATCATCGCGGGCTATCTTCCCATCTACGTGCTGCACGGGCCCTTCGGGACGCCTGTTCCAGCCGATGGCGGATACCATGTCGTTCGCGCTGGTCGGATCGGTCATTTGCGCGCTGATGCTGCTGCCGGTGCTGTGCTCCTATTTGCTGCGCGGCAAGATCCGGGAGCCGAAGTATCGATCTTTCGATCCCATCCGGCGCGGTTACGGCGTCCTGCTCGGCTGGTGCCTGCGGAATCGCACGGTATCGACTGGTGATCCTGCTTTCGATTTTCGCGGCGTCTCTGTTGCTGATCCCGCTGATCGGCGCTGAGTTCATGCCGCATCTGGACGAAGGCGCGCTGTGGATGCGCGCCACCGCTCCCTACACCATCTCCTTCGATGAAGCCTCCAAACTTTCGCCGCAGATCCGCGATATCCTCCGGAGCTTTCCGCAAGTCACCACGGTCGCCAACGAGCTGGGGCGTCCCGACGACGGCACCGATCCGACCGGCTTTTTCAACAACGAGTTTTATCATCGGGCTGAAGCCGTATGACGACTCGGCCTGGCAAGGGACAATCCACACCAAGAAGCAACTGGTGGAGGCGATCAACGAGAAGATGTCGGCGTTTCCCGGCGTGATCTTCAACTACACGCAGCCGGCCGAGGATGCGGTGGACGAAGCGGAAACCGGATTGAAGAGTTCGCTGGCGGTCAAGATTTTCGGCGGCGATCTGGCGACACTCGAAGAAAACGCCAAGAAGGTGAAGCGCATCATCTCGCAAGGTTCCCGGCATTGCCGATATCACGGTGGTGCGCGAGCTGGGCCAGCCCAGCCTGACTGTCGACTCCGAACCGCGAAAAGATCGCGCGCTACGGGCTTAACGTGGATGACGTCAACACCATGGTCGAGACCGCCATGGGCGGCAAGGCCGCCTCGCAAGTGATTCAAGGAGAGCGCCAGTTCGACCTTGCTGGTGCGCATGCAGGAGCCCTACCGCAAGGACATGCCGACGCCATCAAGAATCTGCTGATCGCCACGCCCGATGGCCAGCATCTTCCGCTCAGCCAGTTCGCCGATATCCAGGTCAACAACGGCGCGTCGTTCATTTATCGCGAATCCAATTCGCGCTTCATCGGCGTCCAGTTCAGCGTGCGGAATCGCGATCTGGCGGGCGCCGTGGAGGAGGCGCGCCGCGAAGTGGACCGGCAAATGAAACTTCCCACCGGATACACGTTCGACTGGGGCGGCGAATACAAAGACTATCTGGCGGCGCGCGATCAGATGAAGGTCATCGCGCCGCTCACGGTTGTGCTGATCCTCCTGATCCTGTTCGCGCTGTACGGAAATCTGAAATTCCCGCTCATCATTCTGTTCAGCGTGCTGGTGACGGAACCGGTGGGCGGATTGCTGGCGCTGTGGTGGACCGGAACCAATTTCAGCGTGTCTTCCGGCCTCGGGTTTCGTCGCGCTGATGGGCGTCGCGGTGCTGACCAGCGTGATTCTTTACTCCTTCATCAACAAGCTGCGCCTGGAAGGGAAGGACATCGTGACGGCGACTTACGAGGCGTCGCTGTTGCGGCTGCGGCCCATCATGATGACCGCGCTGGTCGCGTGCCTCGGCCTGTTGCCGGCGGCCATGTCCACCGGAATCGGCAGCGATTCGCAGAAGCCGTTCGCGATCGTGATCGTGGGCGGCCTGCTCTCCCGGCTGCTCCTGTCGATCTTTCTGGCGCCGGTTCTTTACGCCGTCGTGGCGCGGCGCGATGATGTCCTGAAGGTCTGAGGGGTTCTGAATCGCGAGTTCCGCCAGCACTGAAACCTGACGGTAAGGACCCAGTCCGGTGAAACGTAGTCTGCTTCACTGGGTAAGGAGGCATTAAAGACGATCGGACCGGATAGGGCGAAGCATGTTTTCCAGGTGCATGGTTTGGATGAAGAAGGGCGCACGGTGCTGCGCAAGCGCCTAAGACGAACTCAGATTTTCTGATTTCTTTGGGAGTCTGCCGACGTGTGTAGTGGCACTGGAAGCGACACAGGGTTCGCACTACTGGGCTCGCGTGATTGGATCGTATGGACATGAGGTTCGATTGATCGCTCCGCGGTTTGTGAAGCCGTATTTGAACGGGCAGAAGAACGATTTCCGTGATGGGGCGGCGATCTGTGAAGCAGTGGGTCGACCAGAGATGCGCTTCGTTCCGAAGAAGTCGGTCGAGCAACACGACCTGCATGCGCCTGTTGAGGAGAAGAAGCGCAGATTCCCATCAGGGCCCGAGGGTGACGACCCTCAACTTCGAGGCCGGATATATGCTCGCAGTCTTTTCCAAAAAATGCCGCCAGCTACGTCTTGCAAATCGGGGCGGGTCCATATATGCCTCGATTATTTCAGACAGTCATAACTGAGGATCTCAGAATCGGCGCGGGCAGGAAGGAAGCGACGAAAAGGAGATCTAAAGATGAAAAAAGGACGCTTCAAGCTGCCTATCACCGGCGCGAAGGTGGATTTGGGTGTGCGGCCTTTGAAAGTACAGTTCATTGAATGGCCGCGCCGCAGGCGTAGAGGGTATGTGGGGCTGGGAAGTTCCAACGCTAAGGCTCTGAGCTGTTTCACCGCGACGACTGGTTCAAGGAGCTCGCTTGTGTTTCACGTCTGCCACATTGTGCCTCGCAGCGATGCCTCCAGCATGCCGCCGAGCCGCGGCCGTATCCGATGCCTCCTTGCTCTTACTTTTTTAGTAGCGGCCAATTCTTATTGCTGAACGATCCGGGGGACGGGTTGCCGCGGTGGCACGTGAAGCAAGTCACAGCGGAGGGACCAGCCGGATACGTACCTGTTCCGGGAAAACTCGCGTTGATTTCGCGTGTCATCGCGATCATTTGTCGGCCGATCTGCTTGCGGGGGTTTTCGTCGCCCGCAAAGTTTGATGGGCCACCCGAGTGGCAGAACCAGCAGTTTACCTGCAGAGCGTCGCGGAAGTCTTCCATGATCGTGCCGGGGCCATGAACTTCAGTTCCCGGCGGCAGAACCTTCAGGTTGGTCGCAGCTTCCTTGGGAGGCACGAATCCCTCGGCATCCTCCTTGTTGAGGAAATGATTGCTCGACTTAATTTCAGGCTTTACCGTTCCCCGATGGCATGTGAAGCAATCGACGTCGTGATTAAAACCACCGGGAAAATCACCGTCTGTCGTGATGGGGAAATACTTCCTAGTAGCGCGGACCAGCGTGATCATCTTGCGCGCGGTTTCCTTCTGTGGCTTCGCGTCACTGGCGAAGTCTCCCTGTACATGACAGAAAACGCATTGCACGCCAAGAGATTCGTTGAATTGACGCATGACGTCGATTATAGGATCGGATGATTTCAGCAGTTTCAGGTTCTTGGGCGCGGGCGCAGGACCACGGCCACCCGGGCCTTCCTGTGCGAAGGCGGCGCAAGCTAGAAGGAAAACTACTAAGCTTCGTATCAACATTACAACTATGATATCGGACGTTACCCAAGGTTTCCAGAAATTCAATAATCCGGCGTTCCGTTGTCGAAATTCCCGGCGCTTTCATTGGATACTGCCTAGCTTGGGCCGCGTGGCGTTGGCGGGCATAACTTTCGCGGATAGAGAATGGTGCTGCCTACGAACGTGGGAACGCCGCGAAAGCGAGTGCGCCGGATGTTTCGACGTTCTACAGGCGAGGCGGTAGCCGAAAGCGTAATTAGCGTTCGCGAGCTTCGCGCCTAGGGTGGGAGGGCTCAGCTACGAGCCGATTGGAGAGATCTTATGTATGCCTAGACCCAAGCGGATTAGCCGCTTGCGCACCTCGATGACGATACGCGAGAAAGAAGCCACAAGGCACCAGAAAAATCGTCAATATAACAGATGCCTGCAACCCTCCAATGAGCGCGCGAGCTAACGGAGCGTAAGCCTCGCTCCCCTCCCCAATCTTCAACGCCATTGGCAGCAGACCGATGACGGTTGCCAATGATGTCATCAGGATCGGCCGCAGGCGCACACGGCATGATTCTACAATCGCCGCCGCCACGCTGTGTCCTTCGGCGAGGAGGTGATGTGCGAATTCCACGATCAGAATGCTATTCGACATCGCGATCCCCGCCAGCATGACCACACCCATCAACGACATTACATTCAGAGTTGTGCCCGTGAGCACGAGCACCAGCAAAACTCGGAGATGCCCGGGGGCAGTGCCCAAAGAATGATCAGCGGATCGACTGCGGAACGGAACTGCGCCACCAGGACCAGATATAGCAGCACTACGGAAAGAATCAGGCCGGTCGCAAAGCTGTGGAACGATTCGTCCATCGCTTCAGCGCTACCACGTACAGCCACGTTAACATTGCCGGGAAGATGTTCCTGCGCGACAACTTTGCGAACGTAATCGGCAGCCGCGCCGAGGTTTTCGCTCGCCGGGCGCGCGTAAATGTCGAGCTTTCGCCGGATCTGATAATGATCCACTTCTGTAGGCGCTTTGATTCGCTCGATGTTCGCGATCATATCTAACCGTGTCGGTTGGGACCTGCCATCTGCGTGCAAGGGTATCGAACGCAAGTCCTGAATGGATTGAATTTGAGCTTCAGGATATTGGACCGTCAGAAAATAGTTGTTACCGTTACGCGGGTCAATCCATAAATTGGGTGCAATCATCTGGTTCGACGTAAGAGACGTAATGACGTTGGTCAACACTTCACGTTCCGTTAAACCCAGTTTCGCCGCGTGCAGGCGATCCACGTCCACGCGCAAAGATGGATAATCGAGATCCTGCGGCATGAACACGTCGGCGATGTCTGGCGACAAACGCAGTTTACTCACGATATTCTGGGCGACCGTGTTGTCGGCTTCCAAATTTGCGCCGATAATCTGTATGTCTATGGGAGCAGGTGCTCCCATGCTGACCACAGCGTCGACGAGACTTCCTGTTGAAAAGAACGGCGTGATCTCCGGCATTTCCTCGGCGATGCGCTTCTTGAGCTGCGTGATGTATTCGTAGCTTCCCACTCGATGATCAGGCTTTAGTCCTACTTGAATAAAACCGGTTTGCATGGCGGCGTTCGATGTATAGACGGCTGAAAATCCGTTATCGACGCCGATATTGTCTACGATGATGGCGAGATCGTCGGGACGCACCACTTGTTTGACCAGGTTCTCCAGGCTGGCAACCTTGCTCTCGGTGACGGTTAGCTTGGTTCCGGAAGGAGCTTTGAAGGTAATTACAAATTGCCCCGCATCGGTTTGGGGGAAATACGCGAACCCAAGCCGGAAATAAAGCGAGAGGCTCAAACCGAATGCCACGAAGAACACTACGAGCACGGTCGCCGGAATCTTCAGGCATCGCTGGACCAATCCCTCGTAGAATTCGAGCATTCGTTGGAATCCGTTGTTGAACGCGGCGTTGAAGCGTTCGCCCCATCCGGCTTTGCGCGTCAGCGTACGAGCCTCGGCGGAATCGGTTTCCCGAAGGTGTTCCGGATTGTCAAGCCGCAAGAATCGCGCGCAGAACAGAGGCACAACGGTCATCGCGACGATGTAAGAGGCAAACAGCGAGACGACAACGGACAGCGCCATGGCGGAGAACAAAAACTTGCTGACGCCTGACAAAAGCGTCACCGGGAAAAATACGATCGCCGTGGTGAGCGTTGAGGCGAGCACGGGCAGCGCGACCTCCTTGCCTCCGCTTTCGGCCGCAACGCGCGGCGGCTCGCCCATTTCCAGATACCGGTAGGCCCCCCGAACAAATCGAAGGCGCGTGGCGTCCGCGACAGCCCGAATGATCTTCGGCTGGACGGCATGCGCAAGACCGATCCCAAATGCACGAGAGGAACGGCGGACTCCGGTACCGGCAACGCCAGTCTCAATAATCCGTTCTGCGAGAGGCGTATTATCGGCATCGCCTGCGTTTGCGACGCCGTGCCTGCCTGGATCAACGACCCACTATTCGCGTATCGTTTGGTAACCACACCGTCGAACGGCGCTGTGATGACAGCATATTGATAAAGAGTTTTCACGCGACCTTCTTCCGCCTGCGACACGCGAATACGTTGATCACACTCCGCGATGCGTGCTTTTTCGGTGGATATCTGCGCCTCCGCTACCAGATCGCGGGAATGCGCTTCGTCCACCTCCTGCTGAGGCACCAACCCCGGCTCGCGCTTCGAAACGTCCAACACCCGTGAGTAAGACAGATGAGCGATTTCATGCGCCGACTGCGCGTGAACAAGTTCGTCGCGGGCCGTGGCAAGTTGAGCGTTCGCCTCTTCAATTGCCGCCGCAGCGCGCCGCAGGTCGTCCTGCATTTCGGGAATTTCAAGTGTCGCCAAAACTTGACCTTCGCGAACCCGATCGCCGATATCGACGTTGATTTGCTTCACGTAGCCTGAGACTTTGGCCATTACATCGATTTCCTGGAATGGCTCAAATTCAGCCGTGAGCAAGAGCGTGCTGGAAACATCGGCTCTCTTAGCCTCGGCGACGGCGACCGTGGGAGGTTCGGCCGCCTCGCGGTCCGCGATTCCGTTGCGGTGGTGCGATCGCAGGAGACGCTGCCCAGAACGAGCACGGCACACGCAGCAGCTAAAGAATGTTCGCTGAAAGCGTTTAGAGTTTCGGAAAGTCATGGCTGGGCTCCCACCGCATAGTCCAGCGCCGTGCGCGCGCTGAGATATTCGTACTTTGCCGACGCGGCTTCGATCTCCGCCGACGTTTGATTTAATTGCGCCTGGTTAAGCTCGACGATGCTGCCAAGCGCGTTGTCATAGCGTGCTTGCGCCAGGCGCAAGGATTCGTTCGCTTGGGCGACGATACGCGCGGTTACGTCAAGACGCCGATACGCATCGTTTGCAGCAAGCCATGCCACGCGCACGTCTCTGGCGATTTGGACGGAGAGATCCTGAACGTCTTTCCCCGCAGCGGCAGCATGCAGTTCCGCCTCTTCGCGGCGCGCCTTGAATAATCCGCCGTTGAGAATCGGGATATTTACGTTCACGCCGGCAGCCGTATAGGTTTCCGGCAACTTGTTATCCCTTACCGGCGCGACTCCCGCCACAGCCGCGGCTACGATCGTCGGATTTCGCAGGCGTTTTTCGGCATCGGCATAGCGTTCCGACGCCTCTTGCCGCAGACGAAGAACCGACAGGTCGGGCCGCTGCTGCAACCCTTGGGCAATGAGCCCGTCTACGTTTGGATCAAGTGCCGCAGGTAGCGGATCGTCGCTTAGCAAAAAGGGTTGATCGCGTTGATAACCCATCGCCGCGGACAATTCAGTGTGGCTGGCGGTAGCGTCATTCTCCGCCCGAAACAGATCCAGTTCTGCCTGCGATTCATTCACCTGCGCGAAACTGACATCCACAGTGGAGCGCAGCGAGCTTTGCGCCAACGCGTTTACTTGCCGTAGTGTGACGCGGCGAAGATCGAGCGTGGCTTGGGCAACTTTCAGGATCGATTGCGCCGCCAACGTCTGGTAATAGGCCCGGCTCACGGCAAGCACGGCGCGAGCCCGGGCATCTGCAGTATTTCTCACATCGGCTTCGTTTCGCAGCTTCGCGCTTTGCTCCAGGCTCGCGCTGCGTCCGAAGTCCGCGATCAACTGATTGGCAACCACGCCATTCGACTCCCGGCTGAACAGGCTGGACGTCGTGAGCGCGCCTGCCGACACCACAGCGCCATGATCGGCCCCAACGCCCGTCACGTTGCCGGACAGCGTCGGGCAGAATGCGGAATGAGCTTCCTTTACAACGAAACCGCTTGCTTGCGCTTGCAATTCGGCAGAAGCGATGTGCGGGTGAGTCCGCAGCGCGACCTGTTGAGCCTGGGCCAACGAAATAGTCTCAGGATTCTGCGCCCACAGACAAATGCTCCCCTCATAGTCGGAGGCAATTCCCGCAACTTTCCAGCCAAATCTCATCGCGACGTGCCGACCGCCGCTTTCACAATGGTTGTGTCTTGCGCCTCGATCACTCCGTCGGTGACGAGGTCTTTCAAGAGGGGAGTCAAGAGCGCGACGTTCTGCTCACTCTCGATGAACTCGATCCGGAGAGGCATGTGCTGATTCGTGTCGAGGCCGCCTTCCAGAGAATGAATCCGGTGGTGCGAGCCGAAGCCTGCCTCCGGGCGAATCACAGTCGCGCCCGCTACCCCTTTTTCAAACAAAAATGACAGGACCTGCTGACTCAAGTAATAGCTTTCGGAGCTCGTGTCGTCGTTTAAGTGAATCGTGATTTTCTTCGCGGGACCCGTTATGAGCACACTTCCGCTCCTGAATATCTGCGCTTTTGTGTTCCACAATTAGATATACACGATGCCGAGGCGAGAGAATACCACTGAAGACTTGCTGATACTTTCCTTACGCAAATGTTAGAAACTCGTCAGGAAGTCGTCAGTGGACCCAGACTGCCTGCTCGCCTATAAAAAGTAAGGAGAAGAAGGAAATCCTGTGCGGATCTTGGTGATCGAGGACGAGCAAAAACTAGGCCGCGCCATCCAGGAAGGGTTGCAGGCGGATCAATATACGGTTTCGCTGGCCCATACCGGAGAGGACGGCTACTATCTCGTCCAGACTGAGTCCTTCGACCTCATCATTCTGGACATTCTCCTTCCGGGAAGAAACGGCCTGGAGATCCTTGCCACCATCCGCAAGCACGGCTTCCGCACGCCGGTGCTTTTGCTCACGGCTCAGGATTCGGTGGACGATCGAGTGCGCGGCCTCGACACAGGGGCCGACGACTACCTCGTCAAACCATTCGCATTCCCTGAATTGTTGGCGCGCGTGCGAGCGCTGGGCCGCCGCGGAAGCACGGAAGCGACTGCGAATCGGTTGACCATTGCCGACCTGGAATTGGACATTGCGGCCCGGTCCGTTTCAAGATCTGGACAAGATTTGGATCTCACCGCGCGGGAATTCGAGCTTCCGGAATATCTCGTGCGCCACCGAGATCATGTGGTTTCGCGGGAGATGTTGGCACGCGATGTCTGGAAAGAACCCGACCGCCATACGCCACTCGATAATGTCATCGATGTTCAAGTGGCGCGCTTACGCCGTAAGGTGGACGACCGTTTCAATCAGAAGCTTGTTCAAACCGTACGCGGCGTCGGGTTCGTGCTGCGCGACGAAGGGGAGTAAGTCCCTCCGCTACTTTGAACCGTACAGGACGTAGTCCTCATAGGCTTTCTGCTCCTGCGGATCTTGGGCAAAGTGCTGCCGCAGAATCCATATATTCTGACGGTCGGCGAGAAAGATCAGTCCGCGCGCTGCGTCTTTGCTCATCGCAGTGACGTTGGCGAATTCGCGTACAACTTTCGGATTTCGCGGATCGGAGAAGTCCATGATTCGCATCGTTTGCGCGTTTTGCGTCGCGGTTTCAGTAGTTAGCTCTGTGCCGACCAGCGCGGCGGTCCCCGCAACCGTTGTCAGCATCCCCGTTCCCGGGACGGAAGCGCCATCCGCCAGCACGATCGGGGCACTCGCGTTGGTCGCATCGATGAGCGTTACTTTGCCCCCATCGTGCTGCGCATAAAGATAAAGACTACTGTAATGCTGAGTCACCAGAAACCGCGTTACCGGTCCCGTAGTGACCGCGACCTAGCCCAACACCTCAATGGCATCTTTCGATCCTGTATCTTGTCCTTTTGCCTTTTTGTCCTTTGCGTCGCTCGACACCACGAAAACCGTGGTGGCGAGGAGCACGACTAGGGAAAATCGTCTATTTGGTAGCTTTGGCACGATTCGGTTTTAGCATCGAAGGTATGTATTTGCGCCTTAACTTTTCCTGACGTTTTCTGAACAGCTTGTAAGGAAAACTTCGACGCGAGTGCATTGCTTTCGGATCTGCACAAAGTTATAAACGAGAAGGCGGTTTGGGACCGAATGCGAAAGTCGCTCGCTCACATTTTTGGCGTTAGGCGGGTTCGTACGCGCCTTACCATTTGGTACGTCGGCGTTCTTGCCGGTGTACTCCTCCTATCTTGGGCATTTACGGCATCGTTTCTCTTCCTCCAATTGCGAAATCAGCTTGATCACTATGCGATCCAAGACATTGAGACTGTAGAAGGGTTGCTGTACTACAGCAAAGATGGGTCGGTCGAATTGCGCGACGACTACCACAATCATCCGGAATCGAGACAGGTGCTGGAGCGCTATCTCGAAGTTCTTTCGCCTGATGGTGGCGTCCTCTATCGCAACGAGCGGCTGGGCGATCAAGCGCTCGGCGGAGCGCTGGCCGAAAGCGAGGGGCTGGGCGGATACTCCACTCGATCCGCCGCTCTGCCTGACGGCACTCCGGTTCGTATGGTCAGCCGTCGCCATATGCTGGGCGGACATCCGCTATTGTTGAGGCTCGCCTACAGCGAATTACCCGATCGCACCCGCTTTAAAGAATTTGCTGGGGCCTCGCTGTTGGCATTGCCGCTCGTGCTGGCTCTCGTGGGTTTAGGAAGCTATGTGCTCGCAAAACGTGCGCTCGCTCCCTTGCAATATATGGCTCGCCGCGCCGAAGAAATAACCTCGGAGCGACTTGACGAGCGGCTGCCTACGGGGAAAGCTGGCGACGAACTCGATGATCTCGCGCGGGTATTCAATGACCTTCTGGCACGCCTCGAGCAATCTTTCGAACAGTTGCGCCGGTTCACATCGGATGCGTCTCATGAGCTCCGTACGCCGCTCGCATCGATTCGCAGCGTGGGCGAAGTTGCTCTTCAGAAAAACGGTAGTCGTGAGGATTTCCGAGACACGATCGGCAGTATGTTGGAGGAAGTGAACCGCCTGAGCGCTCTGGCGGAGAACCTCCTCACGATCGCTCGTGCGGACGCGAGCCGTGTTCAACTTCATGCGACCGAATTTTCGTCCATCGAACTGGCGCGGGAAGCAGCAGCGTTGTTTGAAGTACTCGTCGAGAAAAAAGACCAGCACATCACCGTCGCAGGAGACGAGGGCATCCGCGTAAAAGGCGATCGCGTCTTTTTGCGTCAGGCGCTGGTGAATGTCATCCACAATGCCGTGAAATTTTCACCGGCAGGCGGCCTGACCTCGGTGGACGTGCGACTTCAGCCGATGGGAGGCGTGCGTGTTGCAATCGCTGACGAAGGACCCGGCATCGCCCCGGAGCATCGCCAGAAAATCTTCGATCGCTTTTACCGCGCCGACGAATCTCGATCTCGAGAAAGCGGCGGTGCAGGCCTGGGCCTATCGATCGCGCAATGGGCTGTGAAGGTTCATGGCGGCACGATTGGACTCGCGACCGCTCCGGGGACCGGCTGCATCTTTCAGATTGATCTGCCTGTTGCCGGCTGAATAAGCGAACCCGCGCCTGTTGACGGACATTATCGAAATCTATTGACGCAGCATTCGGCCGCGTTAATTCCGAATAAACGATCCAGAAGAATGAGGCTTACTTTTAGATCGCGCATGGCGCAGCAGTGTTTTCGTTGCTGCGCCACGATGTCAAGACATGGGTCCGAATGCGTTGGACGCGGACTAGAAGATCAGCTTCAAACCAATCTGGATCTCCCGCGAAGGAGCAGAAAATGCATACGTCGTGATCTGGCCGGCGGTCGGGACTCGTGAAAGCGTAGTCGTGGCTGTCGGCGTGCCGGAAAACAGCGAGGAAGCTGGATAGGAAAGGTTCGTGTGGTTAAACACGTTGAACAATTCTGCGCGGAACTGCAGATTCACGTTCTCGCGGAGCTTCGTGCTCTTCAGGATCCCCAGATCCGCGTTAACTAGGCCCGGACCGTTCAAGCCCTCGCGCGAGAAATTGCCCAGCGTGCCGAACGCTTCCTGGTTGAAGCAATTCGGATTGAACCACAACGACACGGTGCGCGTATACGGAGTATTGTTGCAGGCCGGATAGCTGATTCCGCCAATGGTGGCCGCGGGGTTGTTCGGTGCGTAATCAGGGCGCGGGACGCCGTTGATCTGATTGCTCTGGTCCACGCCATCAGCGATGTTGAACGGCAGGCCGGTGCTGGCCGAGACGATGCCTGTCAGCTGCCATCCTTCCACCAGGCGATTCCCCCGGAACGGTAAATCCACCAGCGTATTCACCCGGAAGGTCTGCGTCACGTTGTAGCCGCATTGCGAAAAGTCCTGCTGCCAGTCGTGCGGATTTGAATAGAGCGTTGGAGAATTCGAGGACAAGGAGCCTAAGCTCGCATCGCCCGTGCCCAGGCATTTCGAATATGTATAGGATGCCTGTGCCTGTATATGATGCGTAAGCCTCCGGTTCAGCGCCGCTTGCAGCGAGTTGTAACGCGAAGTGGTCCCGCTGTTGCCCAACGAAAATCCGGAAATGGCCGGATTGATACGGGTGCTGCCGACCGTGCCCCGGGTGAAGTGATAAACGCCGTTGGCATCCACTGTGTAGGGAACAGGATTTTGCTCAAATCCCGAAATCAGGCTGACTCCGTGCGATCCTACATAACCGACCGTGAGCACGGTGCCTTCGGCCAGTTCGCGCTGTATGTTGAGGTTGTATTGAATGTTGTAGGGCGTCTGACTGATCTGCCACACGTAGCCCTGACTGGCGGACGGAAGCGGCGGCGCGCCCCCACCGCTGAGCGGTCTGGCGCCGTTGGCCACCTGCGGATTCTGAAAAGGGATCACGTTCTGACCGGTCGGCGAGGTCTGTGTCAGTGCCGTCCACGGCGGGTTGTTGATAAATCCGATGCTCCACACGCCGGCGAATAACACTTCATGGAAAATCCCGAATCCGCCGCGAATCGACGTTTTATGATCCTTGAACGGATCGTACGCAAAACCGAAGCGCGGATCGAAATTCGCGTAGGACGGATTCTTGATCATCACGTTCGGGACCTGGGTGAACCCGGTGTCGGTAGCGTAGTTTACGACCGCGAACAGATTGTTCCGTATCTCGACTGGATTCGTAGTGGGCTGATAACGCACGCCCAGGTTTACGGTGAGCCGAGAGTTCACTTTCCAGTCATCCTGTGCGTAGGCCGCGAAATCAATTTCACGGAAATCGCGGATGGGGTAGTTTGTGGGCGCGTCCGTGACGCCCGTCAGGGTGCTCGCCATCCCCGACACGAATAACGGAAGGCTACCGAAGGACCAGCCCGTTTGTCCGTTCGATTCCCATAAAACGGAGGACTGCACGCGGTCGATCAGGCCGCCGAATCGAAAACTGTGCGCTCCATAGGTCCAGGACACGTCGTCGGACTCTGTATAGTGATTCTGCACTTGGCCCGCCGGCTCTGGCGATCCGCCGCCCGTGCCGATGGTCGTGATTCCGCCGCTGATGGAGACCTGGGCGTCACCGCGCCCCAAGCCCGGCCACATCTGTAAGGCCGTATGTGTGGCTGCAGGGGCCGCGTAGACATTCGTCCTCGAGAACGACGCGCGCGCCACATTGATCACCGTCGGTGAGAAGATGTGCCGGTTTTCGAGATTGAAGAACTGGCTTGTGCCTGCGTCCAATTCGGGCCACTGCCCCACGTTGCCACCCTGAAATGGATAGAAAGCGTTTTGCATATCGATAAAATAGCGAGCCAGAAAGGCATCTTTATCGGAAAGATTGTAATCCACGCGGCCCAGATAGTAGTTTTCGTCCGCGGTCTGATTTTTTACCACCGTCGTCTGTCCGGTGCCCAAACCTGAAGGGTTCTGCGGCGAAATCGAACCTGCGATGGGCGATGTAGAGAAGTTAGACGTCGGCAGTGGATAGATGGCCAGCACCTGCGTCACTTCCGCGGCTGTCGCCGGGTCGGTGGCAGTTGTGACCGGCCGGCACGTGCTGGGACACGCCAGATTCGCGGGCACGGTGGCGATTTGCGAAAATCCCTGCACCAGGCGGACGCCTTCATAGTTGAAAAAGAAGAAGGCTTTATCTTTCTTGATCGGACCCGCAATTGTGCCGCCGAACTGATTGCGGCGGTATTCCGGCACTGAAGAGGGATCGGTGAAATTCCGCGCGTCCAACGCGCTGTTGCGCAGGAATTCATACACCGACCCGTGAAAAGTGTTGGTGCCGGATTTCGTCACCGCGTTCATCACGGCGCCGTTGCCGCCGAATTGCGCGCCGTACGTATTGGTCAGCGTTTGAAATTCGCCGATCGATTCCACGCCCAGCGATGTGCCTGTGACCGAACCCAAGCCGCGATTGTAGAAGCTCGCCAGATTCTGATCGTCCATCAACAGCGCCATGCCGTCCGGACGTCCACCCGCCACGGAAATGGCGGCGTCTTTTCCCTCCCGCATATTCAATCCGCTGCTGCCGCCGTAATAGTTCTGCACACCCGGAGCCAACTGGATCAGTTGCTCGAAGTTGCGTCCGTTCAAGGGCAGTTCGCGCATCTGCGACTGGCTCACCAGAGAACTCACCGTCGAACTGGTGGTTTCCACTTGCGTGATCTCTCCCTCCACCGTCACCGTTTGCGTTTGCTGACCCACCTGAAGTGCGAAATCTACAACCAGCTGACCGCCGACCGTCAGTGTGATGCCCTTATGTACCAGCGTTGAAAACCCCATCTTGCTCGCCTGTACTTCGTAGTTGCCCACCCCGAGATCCGGAACGTTGTAACGTCCCTGAGCATCACTTTGCGCAGTTTGGGTCTGCCCGGTGCCGGTGTTTCTGACTTGTACCCCGGCGGCGGGAACCGCGGCGCCAGTGGAATCGGTCACCGTGCCCAGAATGGTTGCCGTAGTCCCCTGCGCCTTCAACTGCCCCGTACCCCACCCCACAAAAACGAGGCCTGCCAATAGCAGCCTTTGTGTCACAAGGCCGTGCAAACGCATAGACATGTCGTGTTTCCCCTTTCCCCATTGACGAATGACTCCCGTTAAAACCCGACAAGCGTATCACGTTCTCACACTCAGGTCGAGGCTGTCAAAGATGTGGGAGTCGGCACAATACTATGTCGACCCTGGGCGGCCCGCAGATATTTACGAACGTCAGATTGAGTACGAACTCCAGAAGTGACTAAAGCAGGCCGCAGTCGAGATTAAAAGCTCGGATCAATCTTTGTAGCGAGGCAGAAGTCTCACGGCGTTGCCGCGATCGATCGCCCGCAGCTCATCGGCATTGAACACGCCACCTTGAACCAGACCTTTTACGTGTTCCGGAGTGTTGCGATAAGGGTAATCAGTCCCAAAGAGAATTTGTGAAACCGGGACAACCGTTCTGAGCGCACGCATCGCCACAGGATTGGATTGCTGCGCCGTATCGTAGTACATCTTTTGTATTTCGTACAGTACGCCTTTAGGAACCCTGGCCGGATTGTCTCCGATTTTGCCGGTTCCACCCTGTCCCTTCGTCACGAGTCCGGGAACGATTTCGGCGGCCGTCCCGTTGAGAAAGCGTTCGATCAGAAACGGCATGGTGCCACCGGCGTGAGAAAAGATCCACTGAATATCGGGGAACCTGGTGGTGAGGCCGTTGAAAATCAGACCCGCGATGCTGCGCGTGGTGTTGGTTCCGTACTCGATCATCACTTCGTTGACGTTGGGCACCAGATTCCGGCAGCAGTTGGACTGCTTGGGATGTGTGTACACCACCGCCTTGCGCCGGTTGAGCTCTTCATACAGCGGAATGAAGCTGGCATCGCTTAGCCACTTGTCCTCGTAGTTGGTCCACAGGCAGACGCCATCGGCCTTCAATGTATCAAGTGCATATTCGGTTTCGCGAAGGCTTCCCTCGACGTCGGGCATCGGCAGAGTGGCGAAGATTCCGAACCGCCGCGGGTAGTCGGAAACCAGCTTCGCCGCGTACTCATTACACTCACGCGCCACTTTGCGGACTCCGGCAACGTCTCCGAACCAGATTCCTGGACTCGTGATCGACGTAATGGCTGTCTCCGTTCCGCCGCGATCCATATCTTCGAGCGATTCCTGCAAGGTCCAATGCAGGCCTGACCTCTGCTTCTGCTCGGCGAGAAACGCCAGGAATGGCGGGGGCGTGAAATGAAAGTGAACGTCGATGCCACGCCTGCCGCTCGGCGGCGCAAAAGGTGCCTGGGCGACGGACGGTTGTCCGCTGATTACCACACCCGCGCTCAGCGCAGCCATGCGCGCCAAAAAATCCCGTCTCGAATTATATTCCGTTGAGTCCGTCGCCATGAGCGCTAATTATAGCCCTGTATGACGCGGACGGCACGGCTTACAGAAATCCAATGGGAGGAAATGGTTTCGCCCAAAGCGTTACGGATAATTGATTCGCGTCTTGCTCGGGTTCTCCGTGCCGAGAACTACGAGTGGAGCTGGCTACGGCCGAAAATTGGCAGTGGAACACCCGAGGCGTTAAGTATGACTATCTGCTGCGCGGAGACACAGCGATGGCGACTACCGAGGCACCGGCGTTCCACGCCGTAGCCGATCGCCATTTCGTCGCTCATGCGACCGACCACGGCGCGGTGCCCAAAGCGCCTTTTCAAATTTCTCTTCCTGGATACATCTGGGGACTCCGTTCAGCTTCTACGGAGCTATCCAGTCTATGTGCGTGGCCTGAGCTACCTTGCTGCTCACCCGGGCGTCGAAGCCGCCGTGGAATTTCGGAAAATCTTGAAGCATCGCGGGATCGTGCGCAACGATCCTATCGACGCACTGGCGCATTTGCAGCTTGGCAGAGCGTTTTTGCTGTTGGGAGATGCGAGGAAGACTAAAGCCGGCTCCAGGATTTTCTCAATCTCTGGAAAGATGCTGACCCAGACATCCCGATGCTCGTGCAAGCTAAGGAATAATACGCCAAGCTTCCCTGAAGCGAGGGAAGCGGGTCGGAGTGTGGCCTGCTTGCGGTTCAGGGTCTAATTCGATGCCGTAACAGACATGGGAGGTGACTTCAGCCGCCGCCCGCGTGGTTCCGCTACCCAGGAAAGGTTCATGGACCAGTTCGCCGCGCCTTGTTTGATTCAGGATGGGACGCCGCATCAGCGCCACCCTTGCATCTCTGGTGTTTTCCACGTAGCTTTAGACCGGTCCGAGGGTGGATCAAGATAAAGGAGAAAACATGTCTCGTGTCGGTCTGATCGTCACCGTCGTTGCATTTCTCGCGCTGGCTTTCTTCGGCTACCTGACCGTTCGGTAAGCTCAGAATTCGGCGTCGCTCGCCTCAGAGGGCGTTAGCGTTTCTTGCGAGTCTTCGCGCTGCGAACTCTGTGTTCGGGGCCGCGGCTTTCTTTCCTCATCGCGCGCCAGTTCTCCATGCGGCACGCAGACGAACCTTGCAAAGTCACTGGGGGAAATTGGGGGTGCCCCGGGTGATGAAGTAGGAAATTCGACGAGGAGCCAGCCTGCGTTCTTCTAGCGACACGCGCCAGGCGCTCACCAGCGACGTTCATGAAGCCCGGCTGGCGACTTTACCTACCAACGCCAGGTTATCGGAAATCTGAAAGACGCCGACGCGCACGGTCCGATTCCCCAGGAAGCCAAAGCAGAGTTCACCAAACTGCACTGAAGCCCATGATCTGGTTCAGGCTCGTGACGCTATCTGGAAATTCGCCAAGTCCACATTAAATAACCGAAGCGCACGATATTTCGAAATATCGGAGGACCACGACGGAAGCGTTACTATCAACTGATGGTCTAACTTGCGCGAGGAGGCGGAATGAAACTATCCAGAAGGCGCTCTCTCCAGGCCTTAACCGCGGTGGTCGCGATGCCTTCGATCGCCAGTGTGCAAACCCAGGGCATTCGCTTCGTGATTCTCGACGTCGGCGGAACAATTCTCCAAGACCGCGGCGACGTGGTTGAGGCGCTACGCAGCGCGATGGCGCGGCGAGACATCGTCGTGAGCGCGGCTGAGATCGCACCGTGGAGGGGAGCATCCAAACGCGCCGTTGTTGCACATTTCGTCGACCAGAGGCTGAGGCGAAGCGCGCAGGAACGGCAGACGATAGCTAACGAAATCTATCGAGATTTCGTTGGGCAGGTCAACGAAGCATATAAATCCGTGCCCCCCATTCTTGGGGCGGAGGGGGCAATCAGAAGGCTGCGCGAAAGCGGCTATCTCATAGCCGCGACCACTGGCTTCGACCGTGAGATCGTAATGCCGATTTTTCGCCGTCTCGGTTGGGAAAAGTATTTTGCGGCGATCGTTGCGAGTGACGACGTTTCTCAAGGAAGGCCTGCGCCTTACATGCTGTTTCACGCTATGGAAGCGGCCAAGGTAAGCAGGGTTGCCGAAGTGATGGCCGTGGGCGACACGGCACTCGACCTGCAGGCGGCTAGCAACGCCGGATTACGGGGAATGGTCGGCGTGCTATCGGGAGCCGGCACTGAGGAGCAACTTCGCCGGGAGCCGCACACGCAGATCGTCGCGAGCGTTGCGGATCTGCCTGCCTTACTCGGAGCGAAACGCTGAAAACGACTTTGCCCGACGGCGTCCCGGGGCGTGGTTCGCTGACCGTTAAGCAGTTTTCTACGGCGCGCGCCGAGCGGAGTATGGGGTGAGGCGCGGCCAGCCTGCTAGGCGCCCGCGTGCTCCCGTACGCATCGACTCATAGCCTTAGCCTTCACTGCCGCCGTCCAGGCCTAGAATAAGTCGAACGCGGTCTCCGAGTTTCATGAATTCTGCAAACTCCGATGGTTTCCGAAAGTAATCAGTGGCACCGAGGCGAGCCATGTCTTCGCGATCCTTGAAAGAATCCGAAGATGTCACGATCAGGACTGCAGTGTCTGCACACCGCGCATTCGCGCGCATGCGCATCAACACTTCGCTGCCTTTGTGGCGCGGCAGATTGAGATCAAGAATGACAAGGTCCGGGCACGGTGCTTCAGGATTTTGGGCGGCATTTTCAAAGAATCGTATGGCTTGTTCGCCATCCTCGACCACATGGAAAATCGCTCTCACGCCCGCTAGATCCATCGCCTTTCGGATAAGCACTACGTCGGCGCGGCTATCCTCGGCGATGAGAATGTTTCGGGTGGGACCTTGGGCAGTGTCCTTAGATCGGGAGGGAGAAGAAAAAGGTGGATCCGGCTCCGGGTTCCGATTCGACCCAGATTCGACCGTCATAGCGTTCGACGATGCGTCGGCAAATAGCCAGACCAATCCCGGTCCCGGTGTAAGCTTCACCCCTATGCAGTCGTGTAAACAAGCCAAAGATCTGCTCCTTATATTTCGCTGCAATGCCGATGCCATTGTCACTTACGGAAAAAAGCCACATGCCATGTTGTTCTTTTGCAGTGACATGCACCGTCGGCGGCCGCTCTGGAGCCCGGTACTTAATGCTATTTCCAATCAAATTCTGAAACAATTGTTGCAGGTGTACGCCATGCACTCGCACCGCGGGCAGACTGTCGTAGGTGACCTCCGCCGCACTCTCTGCAATCGCCACGCCAAGATTGGCAAGTGCGCTGGATAAAGGACCATTGGCATCGACTTTTTCAATCGGCTTCTCGACCTGGGTGACCGTCATATACGCCAGCAGGTCCTTGACCAGCGATTCTATCTGTGAGGCGGCTGTCCCGAGAAATCCGAGGCATTCGACAGCCTCGCCTTCGGCTGCTTGAGCATATTGCGTTGCCAGAAGTTCGGAGTAGATCTTGATCGTCCGCAGCGGCTCCTGAAGATCGTGACTTGCCGAATAGGCGAACTGCTCAAGGTCGAAGTTGGCGCGCCGCAACTCTTTCTGTGCGCGCACGCGATCTGTAATATCGTTGTTCGATTCCAATATACGAACCAACTGGCCTTCCTCATCGCGCTCTGCGACCCAACGCGACAACGTCACGATGCGTGAACCGTCGCGATGCGCATGGCTCAGTTCTCCCGACCAGCGGCTTTCCCGCAACAGTATGTCCCGAATCGCGGTCAAAGGCTCCGGGAATTCGGTACGCAGAAGCTCGTGTGATATTTTGCCCAACGCTTCCTCGCGAGTGAAGCCGTACATCTCCTCGGCCGCTCGATTCCAATAGACGATGTGATCCCGCTTGTCACGCACCAGAACGGCATCACCCGTCAAGTCAAGCAACTGAGCTTGTTCATTCAGACGCTGCTCGAATTGTTTGCGGCGCGTGATATCGCGGGCGATCTTCGATGCGCCCACGATCTTTCCCTCGGTATCCTTCACCGGCGAAATTGTCAGCGAAAGGTCCAGAAGCGCTCCATCTTTGCGACGTCGGATTGTTTCGAAGTGATCCACCCGCTCCCCGGCCGCGAGTCTTCGCAGGATCTTGGGCTCCTCGTCCTGCCGATCCGCAGGTATCAGCAGGTCCGCAACGGAGCGTCCGATCGCTTCGTCCGCTGTGTAGCCAAACAGGCGCTCGGCGCTTTGGTTCCAACTTGTGATAACTCCGGTGAGATCCTTGCTTATGATGGCGTCTTCGGATGAATCAACGATCGCGCTGAGCAAAAGGCTTGCACGCTCGGCGGCCTTTCGCCGCGCCAACTCTTGTTCCGACTTCAAAAGCAGCCGCGCGGCGTCAATGGCCATCGCAGCATGCGCTGCAATGCCTAGGACGATGCGTTCCGAACGCTCGGTAAACCTTCCCGGCTCCGGATGACCGAAGAATAAGCCGCCGAGCACCTCGCCTGAGCGCGATATGACCGGCGCGGCCAGGTAGCTGCATACAGGCAAATGTCCTTTCGGCATGCCGTAGTGCGGCGACATCTTCCCGTATCGCGGATCCTTCCTGATGTCATCGCTGCGTACGACGGCAGTGCCACGGAACGTCGGCTCGAATATCGGCGTGTTCCGCGGCATCATGCCGAACTTCTCGAAGTCTTCGCGAGCGGCGCCGGAAAGCGTATATAAGAGGTACGATTCGCCTTTGTCATTCAGGACGTTGTAGAAAAACGAGCCGAACTTGGCCGCTGTAAGTTTTGTTGCTGCGTCGGTAACGATCTGCACCAACTTATGCAAGTCCAGCTCACCCGCCACCGCGGCGGCAACTTCGTTTAACGTCTCCGCCTCTTCCCGGGCTTCGCGCTCGCGCGCAAACGCTTCCTTTCGCTCCGTAATATCCTCGAAAAATACGGCGAGTCCACCCTTTGGTAGCGGAGAAGCCTTTACACGAAACCAGCGTTGCCAGGACGCGAGGTACGTCTCGATGTCTAGGGGTCGCCGCGCCTCGCCAGCTTGCCGTAGTTGATCTTGGAGTGTCGTTTCGGCGCTCCCGGCAAGTACCTCGTCGTAATGGCGATCCACCATTGTCTCGGGCGTCATGCGGTACAGTTCAGCCGCCGCGGTATTCGCGTAGGAAATCCTCCCGTCCTCGTCAAGGGCTAAAAATCCGTCCGGGATGGTTTCCAGGATTAATTCGAGCGGGGCATCTGATCGGCGGAAGGCTCGGTTACTCGCAGGAGGGGTGTGCGGCTCGTGGTGATGGCTCGGGTCGCTCGCCATTGTCGAATCCCTTTTCTCCACCGTCGCGATGGCCCGGCCTTGAACCTAATTATACTTTACAAGTTCCGCGAACAAAGGTGAACTTGGTTGCTCAACCGTCGCAAGGCGGTTGTGTACCACCAAAAGTTGTTGGTGCTTACAGTCGTGGACTCGGAAGAGGCCTGACGCTCCTTTTATTCGATGGGAGTGCACGAAATTGAACGCGCTAGAATCAAGGAATTCCTGTGAACCGGTGGAGGCGCACGATGCGAGCCGTTGCCAGACTGACTCTTGTTCTGTTGGCCGCGTATTCATTCGCGGCGGCTCAGAGCACCGATATTCGCGGCATTTATCTTTATACCAACGACGTTTCGCAAATCACCGCAGGGACCACGAACGCGCTCACCACATCGCTGGGCATCACGGGTGTGGATGGAATCGCGATTGTGATCGGATGGGACGCCATCGAGCCGTCGATGGGGCAGTTTCAATGGGCGCTGCTGGATCAATGGATTAATATTGCAATTTCGAGGGGTAAGAAGATCGATCTGGTAGTTCCGGCGGGGGACAGCACTCCGGCGTGGCTGTTCCAAGCGGCTCCCGCGGGCGCAGGCGCCACGCCGCTGAACTTCACAGTCTCGCCGCACGCAGGCGCCACCGGCGTGTGCCAAACCGACACGATCGCGGCGCCCGTGGGATCCGGCGTTCCTCGCACAATGGGACGCAATGCTTGCGGCGCTTTCGGCGCACCTGAAAAGTGCGGGGACTTACGCAGCGATCACGCTGGTGCGGATCACGGGGATCAATCGAACGTCGGAGGAGTTGCGGCTACCCGCCGAAGACGGCGCGGCCGCGGGATTCGCGTGCATCACTACTCTCTCCAAACGTGGCAGCCAGCGGGCTATAAACCTTCGCTGCTATTGCATGCTGGGACGCCATCATCGGCTCGTTCACAAAAAAGTTTCCCGGATAAGACATTCGCGGTCTCGATCATTCCCGAACGATCCGTTTCCCGCCATTGCCGAAGATGGCACGCTGATCAAAGGAACGTCCGGATGCGAATCTTCCGCTGATGATTCTGGGGGCGCAGAACTGGCCGGGGCGGTTCGTCGTGCAGTTCGATTTTCTGATGCCGGGGGAACAGGCAGCCCCGGCAGTCACCAGCTACGCGCAGACGCTCGGAACGTTGGCCGCCTTTCAGACCAATGAGTATCTCGGATCGACGGCGCAGGCGCGGCGTGTGGAGAGCCTGTCACCAATCCCGCGTCCCTGCACGGCTGCAACATTTCTCACGATGCTGGAGACCGGGATTTATCCGCTGGGCCATGACAGCACGCTGCGGTCGCAGTACATCGAAGTGTTCCACGGGAACACTACAGCTTTTCCAGCGTCGGTGCAGCAGGCGCATCTGGAGCTGACCTGCGATTACCAGCTGAGCCTGGGCGGGCAGGCGTTCGCCTATGCAGGCGGAACCGGCAAGATCACAATTACAACGGGCGCGAATTGCCCGTGGTCGGTGGGCACGCTGCCGTCGTGGATCACGCTAACCAGTCCGTCCTCCGGTGTTGGTCCGGGCACGGTGACGTATCAGGTGGCGCCCAGCAGCATGATCGTTTCAGCCTCCGATCTCTCGGGAAGCTTCACGATCGGCGACCAAAGTTTCACCGTGGAACAGGAGGGCGGCTGTTGCTCCTCCGTTATCGGATGGATGCCGCACCTGGCGGCCGGTGCGGGCTGGACCACAACCTTTACGGTGGTGAACAAGAGCAGCACGGCGGGGGTGGCTAACACGAGTTTCTTTGCGCCGGGCGGTGCGTCGCTGGCATTGCCGCTGCTTGTTCCGCAGCAGCCTTCGATCTCGGGAGCCGTGCTAGCCTCGACGATCGATCAGCCGATTCCCGCGAATGGGTTGCTTGTTCTGGAGGCAACGGGTGCTTCTACTGGTGCATATTCGGAGGGCTCCGCGCTGCTAGGGGGGAAAGGCACCGACTTGGATGGGTTCGCAATTTTTCACTACGGCCCGACTCAACAGGAGGCCGTGGTGCCGATGGGATCGCTTAGCACTTTGGGAACGGGAAATCCGCCATACGTGGTTGCGTTCGATAACACGAACGGCGTGCTCACCGGCGTGGCGGTTGAGAATACAAACGCTGCTGCAAGCTTTCCGCTGGTCATCCGCGACGACAAAGGAAATGTCCTGAAGACGACATCGATCTCCTTACCCACGTTGGGGCATACGTCGTTCGTCCTATCGACGATGTTTCCGCAGACAGCGAATATTCGCGGCACTGTTGAGTTTGACAACCCGCCGGGTGACCCGGTTTTTCAGATCGCCGCGCTTGGAATTCGATACACCGGCGGTACGACGACTACGATCCCGGCGCTGCCGAAGCTAGGAAAGCCCGCAGGATCGATGGCGCATTTGGCCGCGGGCAACGGATGGCAGACAACGTTCGTGCTGGTGAATCAGGGCACCGGCGCATCCAACATCACGCTCAACTTCTACGACGACAACGGCAGTCCTCTATCGCTTCCGCTGACGTTTCCGCAGGGAGGGGCGCCGGTGACGACGCCCTCTTTGAACCAGTCGATCGCGCCAGGTGCGTCGCTATGGGTGCAGGTCGCGGACGGCGACACACTAGAAACGGGATCGGCGCAACTGAGTGCGACAAGCAATGTGGGTGGATTCGCAATCTTCCGCTACAATCCCAACGGGCAGGAAGCCGTGGTGCCGCTGGAGAATCGCGGCGCGGGCGCGTACCTGATCGCGTACGACAACACGGCGAACACAGCGACGGGCATCGCGCTTGCGAATGCGTCGGGGGCGCCGGCAAACATCCCTGTGACGCTGCGCGATGAGGCGGGCAATTTGCTGGGTACGAGCTCGATCGCGTTGAATGGAAACGGGCACAGCTCGTTCATTCTTTCGGGGCTTTTTCCGCAGAGTGCTACGAATCGCGGCGCCGTGGAGTTCGACGCGCCCGCGGGAGGCACGATCAGCGCGTTGGGGATCCGCAGTCCACCGGCGCTAACATTTACCACCTTGCCTGCACTCGCGAAGTAGCAGTCCCGATATCGGTAGCGCCGGTTGCGGCGACCGGCTGATGCGTTGGCTCGCCTCGTACGAGTGGCCGACCATCCGGCGAACGTTCGTAAGCGCTACGACGTAGAGAAAAGATTGCTCTTAGCGGGGTGGCCAAGGCTTAACGTTCCCCGGGGAAGGAGGAGAACCAGACTGGCTGAAAAGATAAGCGCCACGCCGGCGACAGCAAGACCTCCGTAGAGTCCCGTGCTCCCCTTGGCAATGGCTCCGATGACTGATGGGCCCACAAAACCACCGAGATTTCCGACCGAGTTGATCAAAGCGATGCCAGCCGCGGCTGAGAATCCTGAAAGGAACTTGCCTGGTATCGAGAAAAACGGTCCGAAGAAGCTGTAGATTCCCATGGCGGCAAATGACCAAAGCACGATGGACAATGTCTGCGAATGCGTCTCTCCCAGCAAGACCATGGCAATTCCGGCCACGGCGATCGGGATAGCGCTGTGGTATCTCCGCTCCAATCTTCGATCGGAACTGCGGGAAACGAGAACCATCGCCGCCAACCCGGCCAAGTGGGGAACCATAACGAGAACGCCCACCACCGTGTTAGAGAAGCCGCTCGAAAGTGCTTTGACAACTTGTGGCATGTAAAAACTCATGGCATATAGCCCGATATCGAACCCAAAAAGCGCCGCTGCCAGGTGCCACACACGGGGATGCGCCAACGTTCGCAACGCTGAGATGGAGTGCGCCGTGGTTTTCGCATCCTCTTCGCGAGCCAGTTCGGCGATGAGCCAGATCCTCTCCTCTTCCGCCAGAAATCGCGCTTCCGCCGGCCGACCCGGAAGCAGAAAGCAGGTGAGCACGCCGCAGACGATGGCTGGGAGTGCTTCCAGCATCAAGAGCCATCGCCAACTGCCCAGGCCCGCCCAATGCGCGTGATCGAGTATGAAGCCTGAAACCGGGGCGCCCAGGATACTTGCCACCGGCAGCGCCGTAACGAACAGAGAAATGACGCGGGCCTGGTCGCGCTGGGGGAACCAATAAGTCAGATACAGGACGATACCGGGAAGAAGCCAGCTTCAGCTACGCCAAGAAGAAAGCGCGCAACATAAAACTGTTGTACATTCTGCACGGCTCCAGCGGCCATCGCCACGATGCCCCAAGTGATCAGAATGCGGCCGATCCACATGCGGGCGCCGACGCGGTGAAGCAGGACATTGCTGGGCACTTCAAAAATGAAATAGCCCCAGAAGAAGATTCCAGCGAGCAATCCGAACTGGGCGCTAGTAATACGCAGCGCGGCATTCATTGTCAGCGCCGCAAAACCGATGTTGATCCGATCGACGTAGGCGACAACATACAGCAGCACGAGCAGGGGAATAATCCGTCGTCGCAGTTTACCGATGGTTCTTATTTCGACATCACCGGCCGCCAGAGCGGTTTCAGGAGGCATGAGCGCCGCCGACTCCAACTCGTCGCACAGCGTCCGCCGCCGCCTGGTTGCTGGTGACGATCGGCAACCCCAGTTTCCTCTGCAAAGGTTCGATGGCCTCTACGGACCGCCAATTGGTGCAGGAGAGAAAAATGCAATCCGAGGAACATTCTTTTAGTTGGGATTCCACAAAGCGGATGATTTCCGAAGGTTGAACTCTTCCGATATCAAGGTTCCCCCGAATGCCCATCCCCACGGCCTTCAGCGGTGGATACCCTGCTTCGCTGAGAGAGGATGCTATGTTGCTCGTCAAATCTTCTGTATAAGGCGTGAATACCGCGATCTTCCGCGGGTCAATGGCGCGCACGCTCGTCAAAACGGCCTCGAGAACGGTAATGGCTGGGGCTCCGGCTCCCTTCCGGATTCTCTCGCCGATTTCGCGATCGTGGGCCAATGTACCGAGCGCTCCGGCTGAGTGCAGCCAAAAATCACGACATCCGGGGCCGTCGTGCGAATGAGTTCGGTTGCCTTTGGCATGTCGTTTTCCAACATTCGCAATTCTTCCTCCCGAGTTACTTCTTCCAGGAAAATGCGCGTTGTGCTGACGATCGCAGCCCGTCCAAGTTGCTGATGAAAATCCGGCTCCATCACCGTGTTGGACGACGGCACAATCAGGCCGACGCGCAGGGGTCGATCCTTTAGAGCCGTTGGCTCAGAAGGTGTCATGCTGCTCAATTGTACGAGTTTGAAACCGAACTCGCAGGGCGGCTGAGCAAACCGGCCGAACGAGACGAATCAAATGAATTTCGAGTTTATTGGTTACTAGTCCAGACTAAATGCAAGTCCAGTTCCTGGCGCGTCGGCCCGAAGAAGCCGGTTAGTTGAGACATTTGATGCCAGATAATTACATGTCTGAATGTGCTGCCAAGATCAAGTTCTTTTTCCGATCGGCCATTGCATACCACGGTTCGCAATAGATACGCTGCTCGTGATCGGACAGAGGATAAGCTTCTGCTGGGAAGCCAGCTGAGCGTCGACTCCGGGTCAGACCAGGCTGGGGTTCAAAGACCGAGCCCCAGCGACAATCAGAAACGGGGATAGCATTAATGCGGTAAATCCCAGGGGCATGGGGACGGAGTCCAGAAAAAGGCTCTCCTTGTCGGAACTTTAGTCTGCCCGTAGTTGAAGGTAATATCGGCCGCCTCAGGCCTTCCGCATAGGTACTGCAGGATTTGTTCCCGTTCGGGTGATTAAATATTAAAAGCACTTCGGTAAATCGATTGTAATTGAATCGAGTTTGTGTGGGTTCGCACAGAATTCCAAACCGAAATGCTCATTGGATCGGCGCTCACGAAAATTGTACTCAGATTCGCGAGTTGGGCGGCCTATGGTCAAACCGAGTGCACTGTGCGCGATGACTTCCAAATGAGTTCGGTGGATGGCGTCCATGAGACTAAAGATGCAACACAGCGCTCACTCTCAAGTAGAGCGAGCGCGGACTCTGGCGGCGCTCGGCGACCGGCAAGGTAGTTGCTGCGAAAGGTCCAGCCGCCGCGGTTGAACACGAGACAGATGAAATTCGGGGCCACATCGTGCGCGTTTGGATGCGCGAACGACGAGATCGCTCCTCCGATCTGTTTCGTGGCCAGAGTAGCGGCGGCGGAGTGTCAGCACTTAAGCAATTGCTAAGACATTCCTCAGAAAGTCGTAAGTGATTCTTCAGGTACTCGCTCTGGTTGAACGAATGAAACTTCGACAAACCCAATAATTAAACGGGAGGTTCGATGACAGGTGATATTTACGGACAATTCTGTTGACACTGCAATTGAACGAGAGCATAATTTCTTGCCGAAGGGGTCTGTTGGTTTACTCGCGTTAGTGCAGACGCATACGGGAGCTGCGCTATGTAGGTGGACCTTCGGGAGCAGTAACCGAGGATTTTGACCGGGGGCAATGACTGGGATATCTACTTTCTGTTTTGTCCTGCTCGCGCAGCCGGCGCCCGCATTTCCAAACTCAGGACAGATCAACGCGAAGTCTTACTTGCCGGTGTTTCTGTGATCGGCCTTCCCACAGCACCAGTAGAGGCGCGCAGCTCTGCTCTCAGATTCGAGAACCTCTGCAATTCGTGTTGCCGTTTCGGGCTGTTGCAGTTTGACCAAAAGTGAAGGAGATTTAGCGATGACCACCACGAGAATGTTTGTAAGCGTTGTAACCGTCTTTACGCTCTTCACTGTCGCAGCAGAAGCGCAGTTGCCGACAGCAACAATTTTGGGTGTGGTCAAAGACGCCAGCGGAGCGGTGGTGCCGCAGGCGAATGTAACCGCGCGGAGTCTAGAGACTGGGCAGACTCGCACTGCAGTCACGGGCGGTAACGGTGCCTATCGCTTCAACGCACTTCCAGTGGGTGACTACGAAGTGCGCGCCGAACATGCAGGCTTCCAGGCCGCAGTCCGTAGTGGCCTTACACTCACCGTGTCAGAAGAAGCTGTGGTGAATATCACTCTCGAGGTCGGCGCGGCCACTCAAACCGTTTCTGTCACCGCCGAAGCCCAGCTGGTTGACACCACCAGCGGCTCGCTGGGAGGGACGGTCGACGAGCAGAAAGTGGCCAACCTGCCGCTCAACGGACGCAACTATATCGACTTGGTTCTGCTGCAACCCGGCGTCAATCTGGATGCGAACCGTCCGCAGGGCGAGGCAACTTGGTATAGCAGCAACGGCGCTTCAGTGCGCTCCAACTATTACACGCTGGACGGAACGCCGACTCGCAATCTCTATGGGACGAATCCCGCTTCGATGACCGCGACGGCATTGGGTGTCGACGGTGTCCGGGAATTCAAAGTCATCACGAACTCCTTCAGCGCGGAATACGGAATGGCGATGGGAAGCCAGATGGTGATCGTGAGCAAGAGCGGTACGAATTCCTATCACGGAACGCTGTTCGAATATTTGCGCAACAGCGCACTGGATGCGCGGAACTTCTTCGACCTTGACCCTTCCCGCCGCCTGCCCGAATTTATTCGTAATCAATTCGGCGGATCGATCGGCGGTCCTATCAAGAAGAACAAACTGTTTTTCTTCGCCACTGCGGAATCTCTGCACGAACGCCTGGGCACGACCAATCTGATCGTCGGCCTGCCGGCGGCGGGCTGCCACGGTCCCGCGGGCGCCACCATCACTGTGGCGGCGTGTCCTCAGCTCTCAGCGACGCAGACGGTGAACCCGATCGTCGCGCCGCTGCTGGCCCTGTTCCCGATTCCGAATTCGGGGACGACGAACTACACGTTCCCCTTCAGCCAGCCCACGCTCGAAAATTACAGCCAGGAGCGGCTCGATTACAACTTCTCGGAGAAGGATACGTTGTTCGGGCGCTTCACCGGAGACTGGGCCAGCCGATCGATCGTCCAGCAATTTCCGCAGTTCTTCGACGATCAGAAAAGTCAGTTATATTTCATCACGCTTTCGGAAAATCACATCTTCTCTCCGACTCTCCTGAACACCGCGCGGGCGTCGTGGAGCGGAACACGTTTGAACACCGGCGGCCCGTTCCCCTTCTCCGGGCCTCAATATTCGCTGGTTCCCGGCTTGCCGCTTGGGCAAATCAACCTGCTTGGCAATACGTTCGGGCCCGATACGCCGATTCCGCTGTATGAAAACCAGTACATCTGGAGCTATAGCGACGATGTGTTCTACACGCACGGCAAGCACTCCATGAAGTTCGGCGCGCTGATCAACCAGATCACGCAGGAACCCGTGGGACCCGCCGGGCTCCGGGGAGCAGTGACCTTCGGGAGCCTGGACTCCTTTCTTCAGGGTGTCCCGCAAAGCTATAACGCGATCACCCCGGGCTCGAACTACCAGCGCAAATACGACAACCAGACGTACGGATTCTATTTCCAGGACGACATGCGCCTGACGTCCCGATTCACTTTGAACCTGGGAATGCGCTACGAGTTCAATACGGTGCCCAACGAAGTGAACGGAATCCAGGCATCGTTGCGAAACGTGCGGGACGACGCGACGCAGACGGTGGGACCCCTGATGGTGAACAATTCACTTCACAACTTTGGCCCGCGCTTTGGTTTCGCCTGGGATGTTTTCGGCGACGGCAAAACTGCCATTCGGGGCGGCTGGTCGCTGTTGTACGACATCAGCAACATCGGATCTGGTTTGATTACGATCGCGACCGGTCAGCCGCCCTATTCCAGTAAGAGCTCCGTGACGAACACCGCCGGAGCCGTCATGACACTGCCGCTGACTTTTCCGGCTTCCTCCGTGGGCAAGAATCTCCAGTTGATCGATTACAACCTGAAGCAGCCATCCATGCGGCAGTACAACCTGACGGTTGAGCGGCAGTTGCCTTGGCACATCGGGATGAGTCTCGCCTATGCCGGCTCGCGCGGATATCACATCGTTCGCAACACCGAAGGAAACCCCGAAGTGCCCGGGGGCGTGCCCTCGAACGGAGTGTGTGTGCCGAGGTCGACACCGGTTGTGAACTACGACGCTCCATATTGCTGGCTGCCCGGCGATCCGCGGACCAACCCCAACTGGACCACCATCAGCTTCCGCACTGCCAATTCGAACTCCTGGTACAACTCGATGCAGTTCGCGTTGAACCGGCGCTTCGGCAATGCGCTGCAGTTCCAGAGTTCCTACACATGGTCGAAGTCGATCGATCAGATTGAGAACCAGTTGGGTAGCGACCAGACGGCGGGCGAAGCGGCGGGGCAGACCGACGTGACGCATCCTAACATAGATCAGGCAGTTTCTGGCTTCAATGCAACGCATAACTGGCGCTTCAACGCTGTGTATCACGCTCCCACCATAAGGTCCGGAGGATTCAGAGGTGCGCTGGTCAACGGCTGGTGGTTCAGTGCGATCGAATCGTCTGCAAACCGGCTTCCCCTTCACGCCGTGCCTCTCAAGTAACCGTTCGCTCTCCGGGAACGGCGGCGGTTCCTCGTGCCTGGACCGGCCGAATCTGAATCCGGGCCGCACAAGTTCCAATATCACGTCGGGTACGACGGCAGGTTGTCCCGGTGTAGCGGCCGGCCAACAATTGGGCACGCCGAATCTCTACTTCGATCCGTGCGCTTTTTCGCTGCAGCCTTCGGGATTCCTGGGAACTGCCGGACGGAATATCCTGACTGGCCCCGCCTTCGCGAATCTCGATTTCTCGATGGTGAAAGACACACACCTGCCGCACATGGGTGAGCAGGGCGTGCTGCAATTTCGCGCGGAGATTTTCAACATTCTCAACCGCGCGAATTTCGGCTTCAGCCCGCTTACCACCGCGGACCGTATCGTGTTCGCGGGCACCAGCATAAATAGCGGCGCTGGACAGTTGCTTACGACCGCGAATCCGAGCCGCCAGATTCAGTTCGCATTGAAGCTGATATTCTGACCGGGACGAATATGAAAAGCCTGGTGGGATTGTGCGGCCTCGCCGTGTGCGTTTCAGCGTTGTGTTGCGGACAGGCCGCGGCAGCCGATGCGGGATTCCATCGCGTCGCGACCATCCAGATCCCGGCCAACGGCACGAATCCGTTCGACATCAGCTGGGTGGATCCGGTTGCTGGGAGATATTACCTCGGCGACCGGACATCCAAGAGCGTTGACGTCGTCGATACGCGGACCAATAAGCTGGTCGGCCAGATCGGTGGCTTCGTGGGGCAAAGTCCCAAGGGGGCGAAGTCTTTCGGGCCCAGCGGAGTTGTCGTGATTCCCGGCTCGCGAGTCGCGTGGGCGGGCGACGGCGATAGCACCGTAAAAGTCGTCGATCTCGATTCCAAGAAAATTGTCGATAGCATCTCGACCGGCGGGACTGCCCGCGCCGATGAAATCGCCTACGACGACTGGGATCAAGTGATCATCATTGGCAATGACGCCGATCAACCAGTATTCCTGACGCTCATCTCCGCGCAGCCGGGTCACAAGATTCTGGGAAAGATTCCGTTGCCGGAGGCGACCGATGGACTTGAGCAACCCGTTTGGGACCGGGCTACCGGGCGCTTCTACGTTGCGGTGCCTGCGACGAAATCGAATCCAGGGGGCGAGATCATTGCGGTAGATCCCAAGGTGCTCAAAATCGTCGATAGGTATCCTCTAGAGGGCTGCGGCCCTCACGGACTGGCCCTCGGGCCGTCTCGGAATTTATTGATCGGATGCCGGAGCAAAGCCATGATCATGAATGTAAAGCGGCCCGGATCTTTTATCACGATTGCAGAAGGCGGCGGTTCTGACGAAGTATGGTTCAATCCGGGCGACGACAAATATTTTCTAGCGTCTGCTCGCGAGGGATTGAAGATTATAGATGCCGATACCAATACGTGGGTGGGTGTGGTTGCTACTGGACCCGGCGCACATTCGGTAGCGGCCGACCCCGTGACCAATCAAATCTACGTCCCGATCGCTGCCAATCCAAAGGACCCCGAATGCGCCAATGGCTGCATCGCCGTCTTCGCGAATCCCACGGAGCAGTAGTATGGGTCGGTTGACAACATTGTGACTAGGGCGACCAGACAGCCACATTGAATTGCAAACTTCGCCTATGCCGTCTTTGGAAAGAGGGACATCGACGAAGTCTTTGCCGGCGATCGTCAAAGTAATCACGGTTTCGGGTAGCGTCCACGCTCTACCTGACGATCGCGACCCTTCATCGGGCGCTGGCTCCTGGTCGGTAGAAATTCCAACGCTGCGGCGGTAGAGAGCAACGGCCCGGTTGATCGCTGAGGACTCATTTCCCGCGATCATGCCGTTTGAGCAACAATGCCGCTTCTGGCATTCACAGCGCCTGTCCGCAACGCGCAAAGTAGTTATACTTGGGCCTCGGCTTAACGGCAAAGACGGAGGTGAGTCGATGAAATCGCGCATTCGCGATCGCGGAACGTGCACATGTCTAGCTGTTGCGGCCTGTCTCCCGCTGGAACCTCAACAAGACCGCGGGTTTCGAGCGCGCCGCTCACGAAGTTCTTAGAGTGCTCGTGCGCATGTTCATCCAGCCAGCCCGAGCGCGCAGGGTCCAGCCCTCCAATGATGGCAAAAATCCTACAGTGCGTGAAGTCGACATCAGGATCAAAATCATTTGTCGCCCCACCGGCGCGGCACGGAGAAAGAGACGCGAAAAAAATCACAGCGGTTCCAATGACCGAATGCATTTGTTTTGACGTCGTTGCCCGCGAGTGTGATTCTGCTGGCGGGCTCGGGGCTCAGAATTTAATGCGGTCCTGACAATTCTGATTCGAAAAGTTGCCTCTTGGTTGTACGCGCGCAACTTGACAATGGTGGCGCGTCTGATCAGTGCTGGTGATCCGAACAGGCGAACGTGCGGACCATGAGAAAGGGCAGTTTCGAGCGGCGCTATCTCCTAACCCGTTATGCGGTTGCTGGTTTGGGACCGGACACCTTCACTTCGATTTTCATGGTGGCTCCGCCTGCCGGCGATATCGATTCACTGGAAAGAAACGTGCCTGCTTTCTGGGCTTACGTTCTCCTTTCTCGAGTTGGCGGACTATTTCCTGGAGAACTGAAACCGCCGACTGGTTGACCGTTCGAACATAATTAACGTCTAGTTCCGCATCGCTGTCGGAGTGGCCAACTGAATGTTGTACAATCAACAACCGGTAATCTCGATGAGGAAATTGTTTTCTAAATACTGGCCCCATTTTGCAATAGCGTTCATTTGGGGGATCCTCGGCGGGCCGCCTTCCGCGCAATCGCAACAGGCTCCGGTGCGTGCATTGGTGATCGAAGGCGGCACCCTGATCGACGGCAATGGCGGCACGCCCATACTGGATTCGGAAATCGTAATTCAAGGGAATAGGATCACCAGTGTTTCACGCAGAGGGCAGGCACCGTATCCAGCGAACGCGTGGATCATCAAGGCCGATGGAAAATACGTTCTCCCCGGCCTCTTCGATTCCCAGAACTCCTACAGTTGGTATCTTGGCGAAGGCATGCTCAACTATGGCATCACTTCAACCGTGGACGTCGGCACAACCGGCGAAACCGCCGTTCCGTATCGTGACGCTGTAATGCATGGCAAGGCGAGAGGCCCGCGAGCTTTTACCGGTGTATCCCGTCTCAGTGCCAATCCCAACGCGCTTGTAGCAACAGGCTTCGAAAATCCGCTGACGCACACGCGGGTTCCTAAATCGGCGGAAGAAACCCGGCAACTGGTGAGAGCCTGGGCCAATGCCGGAGCGGATTACATCTTGACTTACGATGGGGCGCTGCCGATGGACTACTACGTCGCAGCGTTCGACGAGGCAAAGAAAGCCGGCAAGCCGATTTATGCGCGTGCCTACGGACCCGTACTTTTTCCAAAAGATGCGGCAATGCTTGGAGCCGGTGCGTTGCCGCATTCCGCCGGTGTTGGAATCGCGGTCACCAAAGACCCTTCCAAGTTCAAGCAGGGGCGCGACGACCGAAACGAACTCGATCGGTACGCAGAGATGGACGACACCAAAGCGCGCGAATTGATCAAGGTACTGGTTGAACACCACGTCGCCCTGGTGCCCACGTTCATGATCAATTTCCCCGGCTATCCCAAGGAATGGGAACGGTTCACCGCCGAAGCGAAGGCGTTCTTCAACAACCCAGAGTTGCTTGCCTACTATCCGCCGGACTCTGTGCGGTCCGCTTTGCGAAGCTACACCCGGATTGACAGAGGCGAGGTGCGCGACCGCCGCATGAAGGGTTACGAGAATGCCCTCCGCTTCCACAAAATGTTTGTCGACGCCGGTGGGCGCCTGGTGGTTTCTGGCAACACGAACGACGCCTGGGTACCCGGTCTCGACATGCATCAGGAAATGGAAATCATGGCCGACGCCGGACTCACACCGATGCAGATCATCCAGGGATCTACGAAGTATGCGGCGGAGATGCTTTATAAACAGGATGTTTTGGGGACGGTGGACGACGGGAAATTGGCCGACGTGATCATCGTAGACGCGGACCCGCTCAAGGACATCAGGAATTTGCGCAAGATCAACACCGTCATTCAGGATGGCAAAATTGTAGAGCTTGGCTACCACGCCAACTACAGCAGCCCATTCGCGAACGTAGCTGCGCGAACCGTCAGTGTCGAGGGGCTTCCCTGGGCGGTCAACCTGAAGAAGGCCAGCAAGGGCGGGGAAGGCGGACCGCTGAGAGAAGCCGATGAAAACGGCGCCCCGGATCCGCCCATGTCGCCGCAACCCGCCATCGAAACGATGGATCCTATTATCGTGACGCAGGGTGAATCGGTGGCCATCAAGATCACTGGTTTTAACTTCGTGCGCAAATCGGTCGTCTATTTCAAGGGCAAACCCATCCCCTTCCGGGCAGTGAGCTCAAATGAGCTTCAGGTCACGCTTGATGCAGAAACCTTGCGCGAAGCGGGCAGGTTCGATTTGGTGGTGAAAAATCCCGAGCCGATCGATCCGTTTTTCGTGAGAAGCATGTGGGGTACAGGCACGTCAAACATCGCTCACCTCATCGTGAATTATAAATACTGACACGCCTCGTGACCTCCGGAGCGGTTAACCTTTACTGTGGCCGATGCTTGCGACCACGGAGATACTTGCACGGCGTAGTCAATGAGTGCGCGGGAGTCCGGGTTCGGCTGTAGTGACTCTTCGTAACTGCAATTTGCGATAAGGGCGGGTAACGGGCAGTTTTGTAGCCTCATCCGTTGCCGCCCGGAGCGATCTCGACGCTGGAACTTCCGGGCACGCTCTATCTAGGGCCTACTACTTTCGGATCAAGTAAACTAGGCTGAGTCAAGCGCATATGGCGCTTTCGTTTTGCACTAGGATGGTGCGCACCGAAAAATGTTCGCGATGCAGGCATTCGAGACGACAAGACGCGCGCCGCTCAACTTGTGTAACGCGTGCGCGCAGTAATACCTGCGGGAAACTTAAATGAGTGGGCTGTGACTCCCTCTCGCCGGCAACAAATCGAGTCCATTTGCCACGCGGCGCAGGAGCGCCCGCCACAAGAACGCGGGGCATATCTGGACCAAGCCTGCGACGGGGATGTCGACCTTCGCCGCGAAGTGGAATCACTGCTGGCTCGGAGTTCTTCCCGAAGCAATGCGCTCGACAGCCCGGTCCGGAACGGCTCGGCCGCAAACATTGACGCTGACTCTACAGTGACCATCGTCACTTCAGGAATGGAGTTCGGCCCTTATAAGATCCAGGCCCTGATCGGCGAAGGTGCAATGGGGCAAGTCTACCGTGCCCAGGACACCAAGCTCAACCGGCCTGTTGCGATTAAGGTTCTCTTCGACGAACTGGCCGATGCTGCAGTGCGCCGTCGGTTCCAAGCCGAGGCTCGTATGGCTTCTTCGCTGAACCATCCGCATATTCTTACGGTTCATGACGTCGGGGAGTACGAGGGGCGCCAATACCTGGTAACTGAATTCGTGGATGGCGGCACACTGAGGGATTGGGCAAGGCGCGAGAAGCACAGCTGGCAGCAAACAGTTGAACTGCTGACGGGGGTAGCGGATGGCTTAGCCGCCGCGCATGCCGTCGATATCCTGCACCGGGATGTCAAGCCGGACAACATTCTGGTCTCCAAGAGCGGCTATGCGAAGCTTGCTGATTTCGGACTGGCGAAGCTGACGAAAGGTGGGAATGAACCCCAAACGCAGGCGGGAATTATCAAGGGCACTATTGCGTATATGTCGCCGGAGCAGGTTTTAGGCAAGCCCCTTGACGCTCGTAGCGACATCTTCTCATTTGGGGTGGTGCTCTACGAGATGCTGGCCGGGGTGAGGCCGTTCGGCGGCGCAACCGGGCTCGAAGTTATGCAAACCATTGTTCACGGAACGCCCCGGCCGCTGGGCGAGGAGATTCCGGCGAAGCTTCGGGCCTTAGTCGAAAAGGCCCTCGAAAAGGACCCGTCGGAGCGTTACCAATCCATGCGGGACATGGTGATCGATCTGCGCAAACTCGTGCGCCAGAACGGGGAAACTAATCCAACAGCATCGTCACGTACGATGAGTTGGAAATGGGCCGCAATCGCTGCGATGCTTGCGGTCGGTGTAGTGATGGCCACGTGGAAGTTCAGGCATGGTGGCGTAGACAAACCGAAAATTCACTCCGTGGCCGTGCTTTCCCTGGAGAACCTGTCGGGCGATCCCGAGCAGCAGTACTTTGCGGACGGAATGACGGACCAGCTCACCACCAGTTTGGCGCAAGTGAGCGCTTTGAGAGTCATATCCCGCACCTCCACATTGAAATACAAGACGGGCGGAAGGTCTTCGTCCGATATCGCCCGTGAGTTGAACGTGGATGCATTGGTAGAGGGTTCGATTTTGCGTTCTGAAGGTCGCGTTAGAATTACCGCACAGTTGATCGATGGTGCGACTGATACTCATCTCTGGGCGAAGAGCTATGAACGCGACCTCAACGATGTGCTGGCGCTACAGGGAGAGGTCGCTACAGCGATCGCCGGCGAGGTTCGCGCCGTGCTGACTCCCGAAGAGAAAACCCTGCTCGCTGCGACAAAGCCGGTCGATCCGCGAGCGTACGATTTTTATTTGCAGGCGATTGCCCACCTGCAAAATCCTCCCTGCAGCGAAATCAATGCTGCCGTTCCCCTGCTGGAGCGAGCAAAAGCGCTGGAGCCCGCCTTCGCCCGGGGGCGCGCGACCCTAGGCGCCGCATATGCCTCCGTGTTCTTTCAATGCGATTCGAATCCGCAATGGGAAACCAAAGCCAACGCTGAGATCCAAACAGCCCTGACTCTTGACCCGAATTTGGCCGAGGCCTATCACGCACGAGCTGCCCTTCTCTGGACGCGCGCCCATGGGTTTCCACACGAGCAGGCCGCACGCGAGGAAATCCGCGCCTTGTCCCTGAATCCTAATTTCGTCGCCGCCCACACCAATCTTGGCGCTATCTATGCGCATATAGGACTGCTGGATAAGGCACTCCTGGAGTTCAACAAGTCCGTGAGTTTGGAACCTACCGCCATCGCAGCGCGAGTTCGTATCCCGCGCATCTATCAATACCGGGCGGAGTACCAGCGTGCGATTACCGAGTACGAAAAATATCCGCCACCGCCTAGTTTCTTCTGGGAAAATGCCCTGGGACTAGCGCACGTGGGCAGAAGAAGCGAGGCACTCGCACTGATTGATAGAGCAGACGAGGCCATTCCTCGCAACGAGGACGTGGCGAGCGCCCACGCGGTGCTCTTAGCTCTTGGCGGGGATGCCCGCGGCGTTGAGCAGAAGATCCACCAAGCCATCGAGTGGGGCCAAGATACCTCTCATTTTCATCACGCGGAATATAACATCGCGTCAGCTTACGCGATTCTCGGAAACAAGCGGCAAGCGCTCGAATGGCTGAAAAAGACTGCGGACGACGGCTTTCCGTGCTACCCGCTATTTGAAACAGATCCATACCTGCAAAAGCTCAGAGGAGATGCGGCATTTGAAGCTTTCTTACAACAGGTGCGTTCCGAGTGGAAACAATTTCAGCGGATTCCGTGAAGCCATCGGCTCCCGAACCAGCGCGGCCCGCGGCGCAAATTGCGAAGCATGAGGCAACTTAATTCTAGGGGCGAGTAGTTGCTCATTCTTGCTTTTGGTCTCCAACTCGCCACATCGGCTATGCCAACCCCCTTCGGAAATTCGGAATTTATCGGCTAACCGCGGATGGCTACCGATAATACGTCTTAACGCGCCGGTGATTGGCAGCGCGATTCGACGGTGTGCCGAGTGTTCGTCAAGGCTGCGCTACATGTTCGCGAGGAAAGCGGTTGGAAGCAGGAGGCTCGAAGGCCGCCTCCATAGAATCGACAATTTGTATCTGCAGTTGCAGAAATTCCTCAATCTGAGAGCAGACCTGTGCGCGTCGCCCGATGCCGTGGGTAGGCCGATCACAGAAATATCCGCAAGTAAGGCTTCGCGTTGATTTTGCAAATCCGGGCACCGGATGCGCGAGGAGGACAGAACAGAAAGCAGATATCCCGTCATTGCCTCGGTCAAAATCCTCGGTTACTGCCCCGAAAGTGAGTTCACACAGATAGCGCAAGTCCCATATGCGTCTGCACGCGAGCAAATCAACCAGACCCCTTCGGGCAACAAACTATGCTCTCGTTGAATTGAACCCCGTCAACAAAAGTGTCCGCGAATGTCATCTGTTATCGTGCGTGTGGTTTCTTGTTCAGTTTCTCGACGCATTTCTTTCGCCGCAACGAGCCATTACCTGAAGAATCACTTACGAAGTTCTGAGGACTCGCTGAGCAAATACTTAAGGACGACCGAGGTTTGCCGCGCCATGCAACTGTGATCGCTGTCTGCAGCCGCGCTTTCGATGTTGTTTCCGATGATCACCAAAGCCAACAATGGCGCGGGTGTCGTGCATACGACACAGCGCGCGGCGTTGAGAGGCGAGTGAGAGTAAGAACAGTAATCGCACAAAACGCGTTGTTGACACGAAATAAAAACAGGCGCATACTTTTCGCCAGCTTGGCTTAGACGACCGTGACGGGTTCTTATGCCAATGTCATAAAGGGCGATGAGGGGATTTCAATCTGACTGAGCAGGATTGTACGGGATTTTTATAATTTGTGCTGGGATTTTCGTAAGTCGTGCAAAACGACGTAACATCCCCGACGCGGCAGTAAAACGGCATTTTAAATACGCACGCGCGCACGTCCGTGTGTACAAGAATTCGACCTGAGGCCTACCGGCTGGGATTTGCCGGAAGCTTTCAGGCGTCTTTTAAAGAGCGGGGTGACTTATGGCGAAAAAGATGTCGCTTTTTCATTTGCTGCGGATTGGACTGTTCGTTTTCTTCATTCCTCTGGTCATCGCACAGACTGCGTCGACAGGAGCGTTGAGCGGAACCATAAAAGATACTTCGGGCGCTGTAATTCCCAATGCAACGGTAATAATCACCAGTGCCGACAGCGGCCAGAAGCGCACGGCTCAGACCGGGACAGACGGCTCGTACAAATTCAGTTTGCTGCCGCCCGGATTGTATCGCGTGCGAGTAGAAGCCGCAGGCTTCAAGGTGGTCGAAATTCCAAACGCTAATGTGAACGTGACGGAAACGGCCGTCTTGGATCGAAGTCTGGAAGTCGGTTCCGCGCAAACGCAAACCGTCACGGTGGAGGAGTCCGTCGAGGCCGTGCAGACTGCGAGCTCCGCGCTCGGCACTGTCGTCGGTAGCCGCACCATGACGGAGCTTCCCTTGAACACGCGGAATTACACGAACCTCCTCGCGATGACGGCAGGCGCCAACACGAGCGTGAACAACGCCACCACCATCGGCAAGGGCTCCACGAACATCGCTGTCAACGGCGGCGGCACTGCGCAGAACACATATCTGCAAGACGGGGTGTCGGTGAATAACTGGCAGAGTCTAGGAACCACCTCCGAAGGCGCTGTGTTGGGAGGGATGCCGATTCCGAATCCCGACGCGATTGCCGAGTTCAAGATCATCACATCGAATTTCGATGCAGGCTATGGACGGAACCCGGGTTCGAACGTGAATGTGATCACCAAGAGCGGTACGAATTCTTTTCACGGCACCGGTTTCGAATTTCTACGGAATCGTGCGCTCAACGCCAACGACTGGTTTCGCAACGCTACGGGCGGCGACAAGCTTGTATTGAACTCAAACGTGTACGGCGGAGTCATCGGCGGCCCGATCAAGAAGGACAAGCTGTTCTTCTTCGGCTCGTATCAGGAAACGGGACAGAAAAGCGGAGCTTCCGCCTACAGCTATTCCACTGTCAACCTGCCGCCCATCCCCGGGGGCAGTCGCGGCAACTGTCCGGTCAACTTTTCATCGCCGACACAGTGTGACCCCGCGGGACAAGCGTTCATCCAAAACCTGGGGGCGGCTGTCTGCCCGGCGAATCATGGCAATGCGGCGATTGACAAAGTGCAGGCTGGCGGTGCTGATGTGGCCTGCGATGGCTCGAACATCAATCCCGTGGCCGTCAAGGCGCTGCAATTGCAATTGCCTGGCGGTAATTATCTTATTCCCGGATCGGGTTTGCCCGCCACTGCTACCAGCACCGGGTATGCGACCAGCACATTCACGCAGCCGAGCATTTTCCGCGACCACCAATTCATGGGCAACGCGGACTACGTGATGAACGCAAAGAACACGCTGGCGGCGCGCTACGAGTACGAAACTGACATCGTGAATGCGCCGTTTCCCGCGCTCAACGCTTTGGAGCCTTTGAATACGTTGCCGGGCGGACCGGTAAAGATCCAGAAATCAAACCATGCGGCGCTTTTGAAGCTCACGACGATCCTGACGAACAATCTGGTGAACGAAGCGCGCGCGTCCTTTCAACGTTCGGTCGCCACCAATACAGAAAATGCCGCCTTTACGAATTCGTCGATCGGCATCAACGATCTAAACTCCGCCGACGACAACTTGTCGCTGATTCAGGTGACCGGGCTGTTCGCCTTCGGCTATCACATGTCGTTCGCTTCGAATTCTCCGACCAACCAATTCCAATTGGCCGATCAGATTTCCTGGGCGCACGGAAAACATTCCTTCCGCGCCGGATTCGAAGCTGAGCGTGTCCGTTCGACGATTACGCAGACCGCTGTCACCCAAGGCCAACCGACATTCGCTTCGTTCGGAGACTTCCTGATCGGTCGAGCTGGTTGTGCTCCGTTCAGTGCGATCTGCAACGGCGGAACGGCGAGCAATGTTTCCACCGTCGGCGCCAACACCGTGGACCGAGGATTCCCATTCGACCGCCGGATGTCCGCCTACAATGCCTTCGTGCAGGACGACATCAAAATCAGCCAGCGTCTTACTGTGAATCTGGGCGTGCGATGGGAATACGACGGATTTATCACGGAAGCCACTGGCGACGTGACAAACCTGTGGCCCTCGCTGGTGCCGAGCGCTGCACTTCCGGGCACGGGATGCGTCGGGTCCAACGGAAAGCCGTTAGGCGCGGGTGCTGCGGGCACCGGATGCTCGTTGGTTGGTTTTGTTGCGCCCAGCAACTACAATGGTCCGCTTCCTCTGGGTTTGATTCAGAGCGGTAACCCGTATCCCAGCCGGACGGGCCCTCCGCTAACCGATTTCGCTCCACGCTTTGGATTCGCCTGGCAGCCCACCGGTAGCAACCGGTGGGTGCTCCGCGGCGGCGGCGGATATTTCTATGACCGCCTCAGCGGCAACGTCGGTACAGGCTCTCAGGGAATTTCGAAAACGGGTCCGGCCGTCGTGTTCCCGTCGGCTGGCGACCCGGGTGCCACTTTCGCCACTCCGTGGGTATTGCCCGGTGTAATTGCCGGACCCGCGGGTACGGCCGGGTTCACGCCGCGGTGGTTCAATCCCGCTACGGGAGCCAGTTCTAACTTAAGCGCGCCGGGCTTGGATGAAAATCTGACCGTACCTCTTACGTATGAATGGAATCTAAACACCCAGTGGGAATTTCTCCCGCGATGGGTCTTGGAGCTCGGCTATGTCGGGACGCACGGCATCCACCAAGCCAGCACCAGTTCTATCTCGGGAACGGATGGCACGGCCGTCGCCGTTCCGTTCAATCTTGCTCAGTTAGTGGGGCCGGGATGCGTAAGCTGCGCGCTTACGGGTGTTACAACCAATACGGCGGCCGCCGGAAACGTGAACAGCCGCGTCCCACTGTTGGGCGTCAGTTCGCAGGTCACGGAACTGCAGACCAACAGCAACTACAAATTCAACAGTCTGCAAGCCACGGTCCGCCGACAGTTGACGAAGGGATTTCAGATGCAGGCCGCCTACACGTGGAGCCGCGCGTTCAACCAGAGTCCGCAGGGGGTCAACACGTATCCCTACCTGGTCAACACGTATGGTCCGGCGACGTACTACCGCCCCCAGCGTCTGGTCATTAATTACGTCTGGGAATTGCCGCTCGGCCAACACAAAGGAGTGCTGGGTAAAATCACGGAAGGGTGGGCGCTTTCAGGTGTAACGCAGATTCAAGATGGCGAGCCTCTGACGATCACCGACAGCAACGGCGGCCGCGTCTTCGGGGCTCCGCGATCACTATCAACCGCCAACTATTGCCCAGGCGTGACGTCGGGGAACATTTTATCTTCCGGCTCGCTCTCGAGCCGCGTCGGCAACGGACTCAACGGTGGGTCGGGCTATTTCAACGCATCGGCCTCTCTCTTTTGTGCGATGCCGACCATCGGCGCCATCGACGGCGTCGGCGGAGCCAACGGGTTCGGGAATGCGGGATTTGGCATTGTCCTCGGTCCGCCTCAGGACAATTGGGACGTCTCGATTTCCAAATCGACGAGGATACGCGAAGGCCAAACACTGCTGTTTCGAGGTGAGTTCTTCAACACCTTTAACCACCCGCAGTTTGACATCCCCGATACGGGCGCCAACAGTGGGACCTGGGGACAAATCATCAGAACCGCTGTGAATCCTCGAGTGATTCAGTTCGCGGTGAAGTACGCATTTTAGGAATTGACGGGTCAGCGGCCACTTCTGGCGATCGTCATTCTACACGTGGAAATGCAGTACACGGGGCTGGGAGTGCAAGAGTTGCTGGAGCTGAGACAGCTGCGGGAGGAAAATGGCAGGCTGAAACGACTGGTGGCGGATCTCTCGCTGGAACGGCATTTTTGGGAAAAGACTTCGAGCATTAATCCGGCCTCGAAGTTGAGGGTCGTCACCCTCGGGCCCTGATCGAATCGGCGCTTCTTCTCCTCAACAGGTCATCGGTCTCGAAGGCCCAACCTCGATAAGGTTTGGAAGAAGCCGGTGTTACCAGTTACGCCATCACTGCGTTCGTCCTGCAATCGATTTCCGTGATGCGGCGGCGGTCTGTGAAGCAGTGGGTCGACCAGCGATGCGCTTCGTTCCGAAGAAGTCGGTCGAGCAACAAGACCTGCCGGCGCTTCACCGGATTCGGAGTCGGCTACTAGGCAGCCGGATGCGTTCTTCTGCCCACAAACCGCGGAGCGATCAATCGAACCTCATGTCCATACGATCCAATCACGCGAGCCCAGTAGTGCGAACCCTGTGTCGCTTCCAGTCCCACCACACGCCTCGCCAGACTCCCGAAGAAATCAGAAATCTGAGCTCGTCTTAGGCGCTTGCGCAGCACTGTGTGCCCTTCTTCATCCAAGCCATGCACCTGGAAAACATGCTTCGCCCTTCCCGTCCGATCGTCTTTAATGCCATCCGATATCCTCCTCAACCAGCGAAGCAGACTACGTTTCACCGGACCGGGTCCATATCATCAGGTCACACCTGCTTGATCGCCCCGATCATCTGCACTTCCGTGTGGTGCGTCTAGTGTGCGGATTGCAGGGCGAAGTTCAAATTACGAGGACAAACTTAGACAGCCGCTGTAGTGGCCTCTTGGCGTTGCAGAGGACTGTTTGACAAAGCGCGCTTGAGGAGGTGGGCGCTGGGATTGTAGTCGGGGATCAATTCCTTGAGCGTAAGAACGAGGCCGGACAAGTCTCGACGAGCGCAGATGTCGCGGAGCACTTCAAGGTAGGATTCCATGCCGGAAGAAGGCAGGCCACCTGCGGCAAAAATCTTGATTTTCTCATGAGGAGTGCTCAGCGTGCCTTCCTCCAGGGAATTCAATTCCTCGTAAAGTTTTTCGCCGGGGCGTAGGCCTGTGAACTCAATCGTTATGTCTTTATCAGGCTGAAGACCGGAAAGCAGAATTAAGTTTCTCGCCAAGTCGACGATCTTTACAGGCATTCCCATATCGAGGACGAAGATCTCGCCCCCCTTGCCCATCGTCGAAGCTTGAAGCACAAGTTGCGAGGCTTCTGGGATGGTCATAAAATACCGGCGCATTTCGGGATGGGTTACCGTGACGGGGCCGCCGGCTGCTATTTGCTGTTTAAAGATGGGAATGACGCTGCCGTTGGAGCCTAGAACGTTGCCAAAACGGACGGAGACGAAATTCGTGCAGCCGTTTTGGAGCGCGAGGATTAGGAGTTCGGCCACCCTCTTGGTTGCGCCCATGATGTTAGTGGGACGGACAGCTTTGTCCGACGAAATCATAACGAAATCTTCCACACCGTAGTGGTCGGCGGTGAGTGCGACGTTCCAAGTGCCAAAGACATTGTTTTCGACGGCCTCGAAAACATGCGCTTCCATCATTGGGACGTGTTTGTACGCAGCCGCATGGTAAAGGATGGATGGACGATACCGCTCTAAGACTTCGGCGAGGCGGTGCTTGTTCTGAATGCTGCCGATCTCCGCATAAAAACGGACGTTCGGGAACGATCGAAGCATTTCGCGTTCGAGGTGGAATAGGGCCGTTTCAGCGATCTCAAAGCCGATGATCGCGCGCGGATTGAAGCGGGCAATCTGTCGGCAGAGTTCCGAGCCAATGGAACCCGCGGCTCCGGTCACAAGGACAGTGCTCCCGATGAGTTTCGCGGAGATTTGGTCGTGATCGAGATACGCGGCGGTGCGGTTCAGAAGGTCTTCCACGGCGACCTCGCGGATCTGCCGGGCTAAACCGTTCCCTTCGATCATCTCTCCGAGGCCGGGAATTGTTTTGCACAATACGCCCGCTTGGTGACAGTATTTCAGGATTTTGATCATCTGCTCCCCTGAGGCCGAGGGGATGGCGATCAAGACCATATCGACTTTGCGTCGTGTCACAATCTGAGGAAGGTCGGGTCCACAAGCGATGACTTTCATTCCCTGAATTGAAAGTCCTATTTTCTTTCGGTCGTCGTCAATGAAACCCGTAACATCGTATGGAAGTGCCGGGTTTTGCCGAATCTCGTACAGCAGGAGTTCGCCCGCCCTTCCGGCGCCGTAGATCAGCGTCATCTTTCGATCCGCACACTTCACCCGATACTTGAGCGTGTCGACCATAATGCGGGCAAGTACACGAAGCCCACCCGTCAACAGGAAACAAACAAGCAAGTCGATGACGTATATGGATCTGGGGAAGCCCTTCGGAGAAATACATAGAATAACCGCCGTTCCGGCTACAGATCCCAGAATATTGCCGACGGCCAGCTTCATCAACTCGTGCACGGAGAGGAAATGCAAACCGCGGTGTAGATTCAGAAGCCTGAACACGAGATGTTTTATCACGACCCAAACACAGACTGCAGCGCTCAGATGAATGAGGTAATGAGCCGGAATGTTGAAATCGAACCGTAACAAAAAGGCCAGCATCCCTGCTATGGCGAACACACTAAGTTTGACGGGAGGAGCAATCCAAGCGCCGTATTCGGCGATCTTGCTCAATACCTGTTGCGTCTCGAAAGTTATTTCTTGTTTGGACATGGCGTCGTTAGCTCACGGGTTGTTATGCGCAGGCCATGGCGGCTTGCTCCGGCGAGGCGATGAGACGACTCGCACCGTGCGCTGCGCGGACCTGGTTGGCCACGTGGAGTTGATCTTCGAGCGAAAGGCTACTCGAACTTGGAAGGCAGATGCCGCGGCGAAATAGGTCCTCGGCGACATCGCCTCCGTAGTGCTGACAGTGCGCATAGAAGGGCTGTAGGTGCATGGGCTTCCACACGGGACGCGACTCAATGTTCGCGCGATCCAGTAGTCCAATCAATTCATCGCGCGAGCAGCCGAACTTCTCCTCATCGATGAGGAAGCAACTTAGCCAATTTGTATGTAAACCGTAGGATGCCTGGGGCATAAACGAGATTCCAGGCAGGTCGGCAAAGGCGTCGCGATAGCGGAACGCAATGGCCCGACGTTGCTGGACGCGCAGATCCAGTACCTCAAGTTGCCCCATCCCGATCCCGGCAAGAACATTACTCATCCGATAGTTATAGCCAAGTTCTGAATGTTCGTATGCAAGGCCCGGGTCGCGCGCCTGCATCGACCAGAACCGAGCCTTTTCAATCCATTCGCGATTTCGGCAGACCAGCATCCCGCCACCTGTGGTCGTGATAATTTTGTTCCCATTAAAAGAGAAAACGCCCACGTCCCCGAGCGTGCCCGCTGGTCTTCCCTTGTAAGTGGCGCCAAGAGCTTCCGCTGCGTCTTCGAGGACGGGTACATCGTATCGGCGACATGCATCGCGGATCGGGTCCATATCAGCGCATTGACCAAAGAGATCGACGGCGACGACCGCGCGGGGCAGCTTATTCCGGTCCGCCCTCTCTTTTAGTACGTCAGCCAAGAGTTCAGGATTGAGGCCCCACGTACTATAGTTGCTATCCAAGAAAATCGGTTCCGCATGGAGATACCGAATCGGGTTCGCGGACGCCGCAAAGGTGAGCGTCGGACCTAGGACTTGGTCGCCCGGTTTAACGCCGAGCAGCTTTAGCCCGAGATGGATTGCTGCTGTCCCACTTGTCAGCGCAACCGCCGGCTCCCCAACCCGGGCTGAGACGGCCTGCTCGAACGCCGTCAGATTCGGGCCTACGGTAGAGAGCCAGTTGGACTCGAATGCATCTGCGACGTACCGCCGCTCGGAGGTTCCGATATGCGGCACGGACATTAGGATACGTTTGTTGGCGATCATGATTTGTCTGCTCGGTAGGTGAGGTAACTAACGCGAACTCCCACAAAACGCTGAACGTTCCGCAGGCTAAGTCGGAATCTGGGGTGAATCTAATCCCATAAGAAATAGGTAAATAAAAGCTAGAGGTATACCTAAATTGTTCGTCGATTGGTGCCGAAAAATCAGTTAGAGGGAATGAACTGCTGATGCGTTGGATACGTCGTCGAACAATAGAGAGGTTTCGGTATACTGGAACGGTCCCTTCGGAGATCCTTACTTGGCGGTGTGCTCTTACAAGCGAGGAGCCTGCAACGGCAAAATGCGTCGGGCTCGCTTCATCTGCGTTCCGGATGGCCGAGAGCAGAAGTGGCCGGATGGAGTATTTGAAAATGGAAATCAATCGTGCATTCTCCATTTGCAGGAGAGTCTCGATTATCGGTTTGTTCGCGGCAGTGCTGAGCGCGTCTTCTGCATGTAGTCAGTTAGCCCCTCTTTGCGTGTGGACTACAACGTCTCTCGAACGAGTTGGGCCGAAGGATGCGCGAATCGCCTCGCTCCCGCCGCATTTGTTCGCTGCCCGGGCCGAGTGGGAAAGCTTTCAAGTGATCGTGCGTGCAAACGCCACGCTCACTCATGTCTCTTTTTCGTTCTCCGACCTGGCCGGCCCTCTGGGCGCTGTATTCCGAAATCAAGTTTGACCGCTATCGCGAAAGCTACATCTACGTAACTTCAAGCCCCCACTGGCGAGGCACCAATGACCATTAGGCAGCGGCTGGTATCCTGACGGGCTCATACCGTTTACGCACGGCGAAACACTTATAGTCTCCGCCGATCAGAATCAACCAATCTGGGTCGGCCTTTTTGTCCCCCGACGCGGCCCCTGGAACTACACGGGCTCAGTTCGCATCGAAAGCGATCAAGGAAAGTAGGCAGCCCCAATTTCGCTGAAAGTCTGGCACTTTACTCTGCCGGCTCAACCTTCGCTTAAGTCTTCTATTGGATTGCACGGTGCCCAAACCATGCAGGCCCAGGTTCAGGAGTTATTGCTGCAACACAAGCTTATGCCCGCGATAGTGGATCCCGCCGAGTCGTGAACCTTGTCCAACCAATTTGGCCTTTCTACCACAGGTCTTCTGTTTTGGTCTACTGATACGCGAAAGCTGCACGATGTCTTAGCCTCCCGCCGTGAACCCTTTCAGTAAGAGTTTGTCCGCCTTTCCCTTCCGTCACAACGTACGTATATGTCGCGGACGAAATAGGGCGGTGTACGAACTTATTCGGCACGATTAAACGATGGGCACTCGCTCTCCACAAAGCGGGTAGCAAAAGCCTTCTCACGATCGTCCCCCAACCTAGTCTCTACAGCGATGGCGGGGGTAGCGGTAATCCGCCGTTGACTTTTGGGTAATGCTTCCAAGTCAATATGACGCCTCGCTGGCTCAAATTTCCGAAGTACTGAATCTGGGTAATGAATCTGGTCATACACGGCGCTTGTTCAGGATCCCTATTCGCCCAAGTGGCTGATCGATTTCGGTCCGCTTAACTTCCGAATCACCGGCTTTCTCGCCGAACCGCTCAGTGTAACCGGGATCCTGTATTGGAGCGCAGATCGTTGGAACAGCGATCCTTGGCATGACGTTTCCTTTGCATCGGATGGCGAAAATTATCCGGGCGAGGGCCAACTGATTTATCCCGGGCTGCAGTTCGGCGTTTCTGGGGCGCTCCTTCCATCCGACTAAAATGGCTGAGAGACGGCATCGAGACTACGAATAGTCGAAATTCTTAAACGCCTTGGCCATGGCCCGTGGGCTCTTCAAACTGCCAGCCGGGCCGCCAAAAACTGGTCCAACTGGACTCAGGACCCCGCTACATTGGAATCCGTTCGCGAGCAGCTTGGCACCGAAATCGATTATCTGATGACTAGCGGCAAAAACTGACGCTTGACGCGGCAGGTGCCTTAGCAAGTGACGTGAAAGCTTCGCCAAAGCCGCGCTCCCGTCACGGAGCGATTCTCGCGACGCTATAAGCCGCCATTGCGACGTGTCGGTTTCTTGCAAGAACCCGAGCATCAGGTCCTCTCCTCAGAAGTCGGGTAAAACGGGGCTTTCGGCGGGGCCATCCTAGCCAATATTTATACGAAGATCTCGCAACAGCCGGCCCCAGCCAACTTTTATCGACAAACGCTTCAGATCCGAATTATAGATGCCGAGTCGAGGCATCTCCAACCGCGGTCGCGTTTTCAAACGCGTATCGATCGCGTACGCGCGATCTATCATAGCGGGCCATACATTCATTCACGACCGCGTCATTGTAGTCGCCGGCGGGATAAGCAAACGCCTCACAACGCGTCCCCGTCAAGGTTTCCAGCCATGTCTTGGAATCGCTAATTTGCCTCCGCCGTTCTTCTGGATCACAGAGCGTAAGGTATGGGTGATCCACGGTATGTGCACCGAGCGAAAACAAACTATCTGACGCAGCAGATTTTATTTGATCCACGCTTATGCCGGCGTAGCAGTCTGCAATGACATCCGACTCTACGAAGTCCGCCAAGATAGGCAATTCTTGCTCGATCGCCGCATACATTGCCCGAGGATGCGGTCTTAGGCTCAGTAGCGTCCGGCGAAGTCTGGCCATGGTCCCCGCCCGTTTCGCCGGAGTCATGTCCATTCTGTCGCCTCGAAAAATGAACTCGTTCCATGGAAACCAACGGTGAATCGCATACAGGTATGTAAACCAGAGGTATCGGCCCGGTTCCGTGTTCCGCCGACAAATAAAGAACAAAGCCGGCACACCTTGGTGTCTCCAGGATTGGCATTACAACGTCGAAGTGGTTGAGCATTCCATCATCGAACGTTAGAAGCACCTTCGGCCGGCCGTCGCTGCGCGAGGGAACATCCACTTCTAGCGGCGACCGAGAGTTGTGTGACGTTGCAGAAACCCAATGTGTTCTCGGAACAACTTCGCATCTACTTGCTGTACTCGAGAATTTCGCGCCCGGTAACGTGAGGGTACGCCATGATACATGAGATAACTCATACTGTTTGCTCGTGAGCGCCCAAACACCAGGTAGGCGCCACGCACCAGCAAGAATAACCAGGGAAATAGGAAGCCCGCTCTCCTCTGTCAGTTAGGGAGCTGGTCATAACTCCAAGTCCTTTGGCATCCTTCATGTGTATACAAAAGACATTCTGACCTACGTCTTCGGCATCAGGCAGCGACACCAGTTGCAGTTTCTTATCCGTAAAGAGTTTGTAGCCCTGGGCCGTTAGTAGCTCCCAGATCGCCGGGCCGTCGCGTTGGATTTC